>JBAVAQ010000067.1:0-186825 GCA_049585795.1 Terriglobales bacterium
TGGCGAGGTTAAGGTGACGTCGGCCGCGGGCAAATGCACGCTGACCGAATCTCCCAAATCGCCGGTCGCCGATCCCAACAGTCCGGGATTGTTGTCGATTGGAGCTTTTCCACCCCGGCCCTTCTAATCGAGATATAAGGAGTTGAATATGCGCTCTCTGTCCAGATATTTGCTTGCGATTCTGTTATGTGGATTTTCCTATGTGAGTTTGCGGGCACAGTGTCCCGCCCGTCCGGACGTCGGCACTGTGGTTAAGGATGCTTTGAGCCTTAATAGTGTGAATGGAGTTCTACAGGCAGAATTCACCATTCGGCACTCGGTCGATTCCGCTGGGTTCAACCACTATTGTTACATCTACGACACCGCCAACGGCGAGGCGGAGGCCCCGACCTTGCGCCTTCATCAGGGTGATCGTCTGATTCTCGACATCAAGGACCGCATCGAGAGCGACGATGACTCGAGCGAGATGAGCCAGATGGATATGTCTGGCGCCCCGGTTTGCGGCGACACCGGAACCCCGACGCTGGCGTCGACCAACGTGCATTTCCACGGCCTGAATGTTCCGCCGGTCTGCCATCAGGATGACGTTCTTACGACTTTGATTCAACCGAACAAACCCGCGTTTCGCTTCGACATGGTGATTCCCAAGGATGAACCGCCCGGGCTCTATTGGTACCACCCTCACGTCCACGGATTCACCGAGTTCCAGGTGAATGGAGGCGCTGCCGGAGCGCTGATCGTCGAGGGCATGGAAAATTTGCACCCGGAGGTCGCGGGACTGACTCAGCGTGTGTTCAGCATCCGCCAGCAGTACCTGGTTCCGTGGGTGCCCGGACCATACCAATTAACCATTAACTTCCAGGTTGCCGCTGCCCCCACCTTTCCTTCTCCGATCATAAAAATGAAGCCCAATGAGAAGCAGTTCTGGCGCGTCGCCAATGACACCATCCAGGACTTCACGCCCCTGCAAGTATGGTTTAATGGCAAGCCGCAGAAGCTGGAAGTGATCGCGCTTGACGGTTATCCTCTCGCCAAGTCCAGATTCCAGGACACCATCTTGGTCCCTCCTGCCAGCCGCGCGGAGTTTGTCGTGCAGGCTCCGCCTGAAGGAACCCAGGCGCAGTTCATGTCGCTGGCTTATTCGACCGGCCCGACTGGCAACCCCGACCTCGAACAGGAATTGGCCGAGGTCCAGTTGAGCAGCGCAGATGAGACCCAATCGGCAGAAACCAAGCCCGCCCCGCCTGCATCTGAACACCCCATCACGATGCAAAACATTAAGTTTTCTGGCTTGGATAACGTAAAGCCGACCACAGTAAGGAAACTCTACTTCTCCGAGGAATTTGGCGGCACCAACGGACCCATCCAGTTCTACATCACGGTAGACGGGCAAAAGCAAAAGGTGTTCCAAGCCAACGAAAAGCCCGTCATCACGACTCACGTTGGCGCGGTCGAAGACTGGATCATCGAAAACCGCGCCCTCGAGACCCACGCCTTCCACATCCACCAGATTCACTTCAAGGTATTGGAAGTCGACGGAAAGCCAGTGAAGGACGAGGACCTGCGCGACACGTTCGAGATTCCTTTCTGGGAAGGGCCGGGTCATCCTTACCACAGTTTCAAGGGCCGTTTCGATTTCCGCGATCCCACGATTGCCGGCACCTTTGTATTTCACTGTCATATCCTGTTGCATGAAGACATGGGCATGATGCACAAGATTCTGGTTCTTCCAAAATGATGAACTACGGAGGCGGAACGTTGATGCGAAAGAGGATTTTGTTTGTCCTAGGAACAGCGCTCTTGTTTGTGGCCGGATACCTGGCTGGGAATAGGAGCGCGACCGTGGTTCACGCCCAGGCGGTCACCCATGGCAACGTTCCGAAATCCTACGGTCGTCTGGTCACTGCGATCGCCGACGAGATCGGAACCGGCCTGATCTTCGAAGACAGCCAGGGCGTGATCCGTTTCGTCAGCGTTACGGGTATGAAAGAAGGCGAGCTGGCACGCTACGACAAAACCCCGACCCACGGCGGAATCCCCAAGTCTTACGGGCGTCTGGTCACGGCAGTCGTGAACTCTGAGGGTACGGGCCTGATTTTCGAGGATAGCGAAGGCGTAATCCGGTTCGTCACCATCGCCGGCAAGAAAGAAGCAGAACTAACGCGCAACTGAGAACTGAAAACGGAAAACTGACAACGGAGAACTGAGTTAATCGCGCCGTTCTTGGTTCTTCAACTCCGGCCGCGGTTTATGCTCACAACTCGCGGTGTTAATGCAGGACTCCCGCATCATCAACCGCTCCACCGGCTTCCCTCCCACAATGTGAGAGTCGATAATCTCCTCGACGTCTGACAGCGTCACCCCGCCATACCAAACCGCTTCCGGATAAACCACCAGATTCGGGCCATGCTCGCACTGATCCAGACACCCCGACTGGTTAGCCCGCACGCTTCCTTTCAATCCGCGCTCCGCCAGCTTCAGTTTGAATGCTTTCTGCAACTCCGCCTTTGCCTCTGGATCGCAGCATCCTCGCGGATGTCCCGGCGGACGTTGGTTGCCGCAAATAAAAATATGCTTCTCAAACTTAGCCATTAAAACAATGTACAAGATATGACGGAATCCGCGCGACGATCACGTAGGCCCGGACAACCCCCTCCGGACACAGCCGAGCGAAGCTCGGCGGGATAGGTGTCAGGTCACAACCTTCAGAGGCTGGTGCAAGGCTTTCAACGTCGTCAGTCCTTCAGCGGCACGATCGCCCGATCTCCCCGGCAGAACGTTGCTACGTGCTGAAGATCGCCGTTCGGCTGTTTCACCAGCATGACAGGACCATAGCAAAATACAGCATGACCGCTTTCGGCCATGTACCATATTCCGCTCGTACGCGCCTGGTGTGGCACGGGAAGATCGATTGGCGGACGGAGAGGGGGTGCCAGCTTTGAACCGGGCAAAGACAGAGCCAATAATAAGGTCGCCAGGGCTTTCATCGAATTCCCCTGGCCCTGAAATTCAGATCGTTTTAACGATCCTGCGTCCGTCCACAACGTCCGAAATGCCTAAGGGCGGTTTCGGCGGCACCATCCTTCGCGGTTTGCCTGCATTGTGGCTGCTCTGGGCGGCAGCTCCCGGTTTGTCTTGGGTCATGGGAACCTGGGTGATGGGAGCCTGGGTCGATGGAACCTGGGTCGACGGAGTTTGCGCCTGGGAGCGAGAGCCTGCCTTCGCCTGGGCCTGGGCTTCGGCATACTGCTTTTGAATCAACTTACCTTTCAGACTGCTGAGTTCGGTGCTGTCGTTGAGCAGCGAGCGGATCAACCACCGCTGCGAAGAGATCGTCCGATCCTGTTCCACCGCCAGCAGACACATCAGTCCATAGGAAATCAGGAACAACACGATCAGGATCGGGAGCAACGAATGTTTGCGCTTGGGTGACGGCGCAGGCGACGCCTGCGGAGTTGCGACCACGGTGTCTTGCGTCCAGCTTAACAATTGGGACCCCGATCCGTGCCCAAGGCCGCGGGCAATAAGGAGAAAGCAGCTGAACCACCATCGCCTTAAGCTTACGCAACCAACTGATAGACAAGCACTTATTCAATGTCGCCCGCCCGGCGCCGCGCTTGGCAAATGCAACCCAATGCACATTTACGCACCCAAATGGTGACGACTGCGCTTGCAACGAAGGGCTTCTCATCCCGATCCAAACCGTGACTGTCCATGCAAATGCTCCCGCAAAATCCATTTGAACGATTCGTGTTTCGGATGCTGTCCGGTCGTCCACAACCGGATGACTTGCCTGGGGGCGTCGGAGAATCCGGCAAGAACTTCATCGAAATAGGCAAGCGGCCCAGAGTTTGGGAACGTATGCTTAGATTTGCGCTGCAGAAGGAATTTCGCGCGCGGGAGAGACAATGCAAAAACGCAAACTTGGAAAAAGCAACTTGGAAGTTTCAGCAATCGGGCTGGGCTGCATGGGAATGAGCTTTGGCTATGGCCCTGCCGGAGACAAGCAGGAAATGATCGCGGTGGTCCGCGGGGCTGTGGAGCGGGGCATCACCTTCTTCGACACGGCTGAAGTCTACGGCCCGTATACGAACGAAGAGCTTGTCGGCGAAGCGCTGGCTCCGTTCCGTGGGAAAGTGGCGATCGCCACCAAATTCGGGTTCAAGTTGGATCCGAAAACCGGCAAACAGGCCGGGTTGGACGGCCGGCCGGAGCACATCAAGGAAGTTGCCGAGGCCTCGCTGAAGCGCCTCAAGACCAATGTCATCGATCTGTTCTATCAACACCGCGTCGATTCGGATGTGCCGATTGAAGACACGGCTGGAGCCGTAAAGGAGCTAATTCAGCAGGGCAAGGTGAAGCACTTCGGACTTTCCGAAGCAGGAGTTCAGACGATCCGTCGCGCCCACAAAGTTCAGCCCGTCACTGCGCTACAGAGCGAATACTCGTTGTGGTGGAGAGAACCTGAAGCGGAGGTAATCCCGACGCTCGAGGAACTCGGGATCGGGTTCGTTCCGTTTAGTCCTCTTGGTAAAGGCTTCCTCACCGGAAAAATAACCGAAGATACGAAGTTCGACAAAGGTGATTTCCGCAACATCGTCCCTCGCTTTAGCGAAGAGAATCGAAAAGCGAATCAGGCGGTGGTTGATCTGGTTGGCAGATTCGCACAACAAAAGAAAGTCACACCGGCACAGATCGCGCTCGCCTGGCTGCTGGCGCAGAAGCCGTGGATCGTCCCAATCCCGGGCACGACCAAGCTGCATCGGCTCGAAGAAAATATCGGAGCGGTCAACGTCCAACTTTCGCCCGACGAACTCCGTGAACTGGGGACCGCGGCTGCAAAGATCCCAGTGCAAGGCGCTCGCTATCCGGAAGAGCTGCAAAAATTGGTGGGCCGCTGAAGGGAAAGTTAATGTACAAAGCAAAGGCTTATTCCGCTGCGAGCGCCACATCGCCGATGGCATCCAGCACAATCCAACGTCGCGATCCAAGCGAAAACGATGTGCAGATCGAGATTCTGTTCTGTGGCATCTGCCATTCCGATCTGCACTCGGTGCGTAATGAATGGAGCGAATTCATGCCCACCGTCTACCCAATAGTTCCGGGCCATGAGATCGTCGGCCGCGTGACCAAGGTCGGCTCGGCAGTCTCCAAGTTCAAGCCCGGCGACCTCGCGGCGGTTGGATGCATGGTCGACTCGGACGGCACCTGTCCCGAGTGCCGGGCGGGATTTGAGCAGTTCTGCCCGAACATGGTATTAACCTTTAATTCTCCGGACAAGCATACCAGAGTCGTCACCTATGGCGGCTACTCCGAGAGCATCGTGGTCGACCAGCGTTTCGTTCTGCGCGTCCCAGCGAATCTCAAGCCCGCCGGAGCCGCTCCGCTTCTCTGCGCCGGAATCACGACTTACTCGCCCATGCGCCGCTGGGGCGTTGCTGAGGGTAAGAAAGTCGGCGTGGTCGGTCTTGGCGGATTGGGCCACATGGGCGTGAAATTCGCGCATGCGTTCGGCGCCCACGTCGTAGTCTTCACGACCTCGCCCAACAAAAAGGAAGACGCCCTCCGTCTCGGCGCGGACGAGGTCGTCGCCTCCCGTAATGCCGATGAGATGCGAGAGCGCGCCGAGAGCTTCGACTTCATCCTCGACACCGTCTCCGCCGAGCACGACATCAACGCCTATATCAACCTGCTCCGCCGCGATGGCAACCTTACGATTGTTGGGGCGCCGCCGCAGCCTCTCGGTGTTTCTGCCTTCGGCTTGATTACGCGCCGTCGCAGTTTTTCAGGTTCGAACATCGGCGGCGTCGCTGAAACCCAGGAGATGCTCGATTTCTGCGGGAAGCACAACATCACCGCCGATGTCGAAGTGATTCCGATCCAACAGGTCAACGAAGCCTACGAGAGACTGCTCAAGTCGGATGTGAAGTACCGCTTCTCGATCGATATGGCTTCGCTTAAAAGCGAGTGAGGCGATTTCTGGCATGAACATGAAAAAACTGCTTTCGCCGGGCATTGTGTTTTTGTTTATCGGGATGAGCGCAATGACGCTCGCCGGCCAGGATCGAAATGGAAAAGATCGTGATGCCCGATCAGATGGTAGCCTCCGGTCAGGGCGGAGCGCTCAACGCATTGCTGAAGAGCGTCCCCATGGGAAGGTACGGTCGCGCGGAGGAGATTGCGGATGCTGTTCTGTGGCTTTGCAGTCAAGCTGCAAGCTACGTGACTGGTCAGTCTATCTCGGTGGACGGCGGCTTCATCATGCGTTGAACGTGAAGGTCTGCCCCCCGCCCTGCGAGAAGCATTGGCATGGGGCTGGGCCGACCGCGGTCACGACGCACAACACCGTGGTAGAAAAGCTCGATGGTAAAAGCATCAACTGGGTGGAGAAGTCACCGATGAGCAGCACATAGGAGGGAACAAGGCATGGGTAAAGAGCCTTCAGCAGCCCAGAAAATGATTGGCGACTTCGCGCCCAAACTCGTTGAGCTGACAGATCACGTTCTTTTCGGCGATGTTTGGGAACGCCCCGAGCTCTCCAAGCGCGACCGGAGCGTGGCAACAGTGGCGGCGCTGGTTGCGATGAATGGTCCCGATCAGTTACGGTTTCATCTGAGCTATGCGGTGCAGAATGGAGTCAAGAAGGAAGAACTGATTGAGGTCATCACGCATCTGGCGTTCTATTCCGGCTGGCCCAGTGCAATGAGCGCCATCATGGTTGCGAAAGAGGTATTTTCTAAAACGTGAGAGCCGAGGAGTAACACATGGCGAAGAAGAACGACTCCTTAGGAGACCGCCTTGCCCGAACGCGCGAAATTCACATCAGCGTGACCGGCAGAAAGTCGGGACGCACTATTTCAATCCCGGTCTGGTTCGTGTTGGACGATGAAAAGCTTTACCTGCTGCCGGTGCAGGGATCGGATACACAGTGGTACAAGAACGTGCTCAAGAAACCGATGATTGGCATCAAGGCAGGAAGCGCAGAGGCTGAATTGAAGGCCGTTCCCATCACTGATGCCAAACAGGTCTCGTCCGTGGTCGATAAATTCCGCGCCAAGTACGGTGCCGGCGACGTGAAGAAGTATTACTCAAAGCTCGACGTGGCGGTTATAGCCACGATGCCATGATCCCCATTTATGACTCACGCCTGCGCCGACTTCACATCCGTTCGCGAGAAGTCTCGACCTTTAAACAGCAGCGGTTCCCCTTTGAATTTTGCCAGTGCGTACGAGAAGCAATCGCCAAAATTCAATTTGGCGGGGTGACCGCTGGTTTTCCCGAAGTCACGATACGCCTGTCGTGCGATCCGAGCTTGCGCTTCGGTGACCGGCTCAATCGCGATTTGCGCCTCCTCAATCAATTCATCAAAACGGCGGCTGGCGATCGGATCTTTGCTGCCATCGATCACCGCCCCGGTTTCCACATAACTCACTGCCGAGATACGAGGCTGCGCGGCACGCTCAATAATTCTGGCGAACTCGGGCGCTTCCGCTTCAAAGCGGAGAATGGCGATCAGGGCGGAAGTGTCCAGAATCATTTCGGCAGCCCTTTCTCATCGTAGAGAAGGTCGCCATGATCGGCCGAGCGAAATGGTTCCTTCAGATGCATGGCGCAGTCCCGGCCGATTTCGAGCAGTCGGTCGGAAAGCTTGGCCGCACGTTTCTGCTGCACCCGTTTAAGGCGTTCGCGGACCGCTTCGGTGACGGCTTCGGTCAAGCTCTCTCCGGTAAGCCGGGCGAGTTGTTGGGCGAGCTTGTGGGCGTCTTTGTTTTTGATGTTGAGGCTCATTTCGGGACACGTCTACCATATACTTCTACCATTCTACCACACACAGAGAGGATATCGCCAAAAACCCTTATGATTGCAAAAGAGGTATTCTCAAAGCCATGAAAACCAGCGGCAAAGTAGTGTCCATGCAGCGACCCGCAGACGGACGAGTCGCGAGCGAACCGGACTTGGCCAAGCTCGCGCGCTTGATTGCCGCTTACGCCCCGCATGACGGGAGTTTTGAGCTACGAGTTCCCGGTGTGCACGCGAATCGCTTTTCACGAACAAACAAGGAGTGTGTGCATGCGCTCCGCCTGCCTTCGTTGTGCATCGCCGCACAGGGAGCGAAAACCGTCATCGTGGGGGAAGAGGTCTATGGATACGACTCGTCGCGCATGATCGTGTTCTCCGTTGCCTTGCCCGTTGCTGCTCAGGTCACGCAAGCCAGCTATTCCGCGCCCTACCTTTCTCTCAAGCTGGACCTGTATCCGCACAAGATTGCCGAGTTGGCCTTGAAAGTGTTTCCGCACGGGTTGCCCCCGGCTCAAGAGAGGAACGCCGTTTACGTGGCCCCGGTGGACGAAAGCATCATCAACGCCGCGACTAGGTTAATGGCGTGCCTCGCACTGCCCGGGGACGCTGAACTGCTCGCGCCACTTGTAATCGATGAGATTTTGATCCGTCTGCTACGCAGCCCCATTGGGGTTCGCGTCGCTCAAATGGGCTTTGCAGAATCCAGCGTGCACCGGATTGCGAAAGCGATTTCCTGGCTGGGCGAGAATTTCTCTCAACCCATGAAAGTCGAAGAGTTGGCCGAACTGGTGCACATGAGTGCTTCTTCTTTCCACGAACACTTTAAGTCCGTCACTGCGATGAGCCCATTGCACTATCAAAAGGTGCTCCGCCTCCAGGAGGCGAGGCGTCTCATGTTGTCGACAGTAATGGATGCCGGTACTGCGAGCCAGCACGTCGGCTATCTAAGCGCCTCGCAATTCAGCCGGGAATACAGCCGTTTCTTCGGGAGTGCGCCAACCAGGGACATCGCCAGATTACGCCAGGAGATTCGACTTTGGGCCTGAACACAACGGCGGTGTTGATGCTGGGGTTTAGAATGTGAGTTAGAGGTTCTTCGGTGCCCACGCTTCACGATATCGTTTATCAGCAGGTTCGTGAGGGCGAGCTTTACGAAAAGCTGGACCGCAATCGGGTGCGCTGTTATGCGTGCGGGCATTGCTGTCCGATTCCAGAGGGACAGCCGGGCGTCTGCAAAGTACGTTACAACCGCGGCGGCACTTTGTATGTGCCTTGGGGATATGTCGGCGGGGTGCAGTGCGATCCGATCGAGAAGAAGCCGTTCTTTCACGCCTACCCCGGCGCGCTGGCTTACAGCTTTGGCATGCTGGGATGCGATTTGCACTGCGGCTACTGTCAGAATTGGGTGACGTCGCAGGCGCTACGCGATCCTGATGCGGTTTCGCCGCCGCTCGAAGCGTCGCCCGATGCGCTGGTGCGGGATGCGCTTCGGCAAGGCGCGAAGGTCCTGGTCAGCACCTATAACGAGCCGCTGATCACGAGCGAGTGGGCGGTCGCCGTGTTCAAGGAGGCTCGGGCCGCGGGTTTGATTACGGGATTTGTTTCGAATGGCAACGGAACGCCGCAGGTGCTTGAATATCTGCATCCGTGGATCGATCTGTATAAGGTGGATCTGAAGAGTTTCGACGACCGCCATTATCACGAACTGGGCGGACGCATTGGGCCAATTCTCGAAACCATTCGCAGCCTGTACCAGATGGGCGTTTGGCTGGAGATTGTGACGTTGCTGATCCCCGGCTTCAACGATTCGGAAAAAGAATTGCGCGGCTTGACAGAGTTTCTGGCCAGCGTATCGCCCGAAATTCCGTGGCATGTAACCGCGTTTCACAAAGATTACAAAATGGAAGATCCCGAGGACACGCGGCCTCGTGATTTGTTGCGTGCGGTCGAAATCGGGAAGCAGGCGGGTTTGCGCTATGTGTACGCGGGAAACTTGCCAGGCATGGTGGGCGATCACGAAGACACCAAATGCCACAACTGTGGCGATAGGTTAATCCAGCGGCGCAGCTATTTCGTCGAAGAATATCGTTTGAGTCCTGACGGCCGCTGTCCATCCTGCAAGGCCGTGATTCCGGGCCGGTGGTCGCGGAAATTCGAGGGTCAGATCACCGACCGTCCTTTCTTGCCGCAGCGGGGCTCACGTTTGGTTACAATCCTCAACTAGACCAAACATCCAACTTCATGCGGACACTGCGAATCGCTCTCGCCCTCGGACTGCTGTTGATCGCAGCCGCGTGTTCGCCGCGCGACTTTCTTACACGGCGGCTGGCGTCGGATTTGATTGCCAGCTCCGAAACCTTCAAGAGCACGCAGCAGTTTTTCCTTCGAACGGGCGTGATTTCGAACAAAGATTACGTCTCTCCGGAATATCTGGTATTGCAGCGCCGCGGCTGGATTACAGGTTCGTCCAGTTCTTGCACGGCTGACCTTGCGCCTCCGCCTTGCTGGGAGGTTGCGCTGACTCCGATTGGAGTTGAGACGTTTCACGATCTGATTCCGAACGGCGAGACGGAGTCGCGATACTTCAGCGTGCCCGTTGCGCGAAGACAATTGACGGAAATCGCGGGGATCAGCAAGGAGGGCAACGCCGCAGATGTGGACTTTCTGTGGAAGTGGATTCCTCTCAATGAAGTTGGAGCCGCGCTCTACGCGGGTGGTGTGCAATACAAATCTACGGTCGGGTTCCGACGGTACGACGACGGCTGGCGAATTCTTGAAGGCAACGCGCCCAGGAGCAATCAGGGTCTTGACGATGCCCTGAAGAACGCGGAACCCGCGCAGTGAGCATGTGACTCGCGGTTCGCAGTGAGCGATTCGGGTTTACAAGGGCTGCTCACTCGCGATATACCTCTGTTTCGGCCCATGACAAACGGAAGGTTTTTTCGAGTTTCTATTCTAGTTGTATTTGCTCTCCACTTTGTTTGTGCCTTGGTTTACGCCGCGGATAAACCCAAGCTCACACTCGACGACTTCTTCAACTACGTCGACGTCCTCGCTGTGACGATCTCGCCCGATGGCAATTCAGTGGTCATCAACACTGAACGGGCGGATTGGGATCAGAGCTTCTTTCGCCGGGACTTGTGGCTCTATCGCGATAATGGCCATGGCGGAGGGTCGCTGACCCAGTTGACGCAAGCGGGCGACAACACCCAGCCACGGTGGTCTCCCGATGGAAAATGGATCGCGTTTCTCTCGGAACGCAAGGTCGCGAAAACAGAGGACGTATCCGACGGGGAAGCGATTGCGCAGTTGTACCTCATTCCTTTTGGGGGCGGGGAAGCGTTTCCCGTAACCCGAGGGGATGAAGAAGTACATTCGTTTTCCTGGTCTCCGGATTCTCGCACGCTCTACTTTGCTACGCGCACGCCGTGGACCAAGGCGCAGAAGGATGCTTACAAAAAAGAGTGGAAGGATGTTTTGCAGTATCGTGCGGCGGAACGGGGCGACATGATTTTCAGCATCGGTGTGGCGGATGCGATTACCCGGCGCGCAGCTGAGGGAACCAAACCTGATGAAGATTCGGAGGAGCAATCGGATGCGACTCCGGGCGCCCATACCCTCGCGGCCACGCGCTGGCGCGTGCATGAATTGGATGCTTCGCCGGACGGCCGAACACTCGCGTTGGTGACCGAATCGGTTTCCGAGCGCGAGGAAAAGATTGGTGAGTTCGAGATTTATACGGTCGAGTTGGCGAACACGAGCGTCGATCGTGCACCGCGACAGATCACGCATAATGAAGCGCAGGAACAGGATCTGCGCTGGGCCAAAGACAGCAAGCACATTTTCTTCGAAGTGCAGTACGGCTCGGTTGAAGGAAAGTACAAAGATACGCAGACCCGGCTTTACTGGGCAGACGCGGGTACCGGCGAAATCGAGCGATGGGCGGCTGATTTCGAAGGCGCGGTTGGACAATACGTGGTCACCCCAGACGGAGGCGTGCTGGCCGCCGGCCAGCTCGGTACCGAGATCCAGATGTATTTCCAGTCGAAGGTTTCTGCGCCTTTTTCCAGACTGCATGGCGTGGCGGGCAGCTACAGCGACGTTGCCGCGGCGCAACACTCGCGACGCATCGCCTTTGTCCACTCGGCCATCGGAGAGCCGGCGGAGGTTTATCTAGCGGATAGTCTTGATGAATTCAAGTCGGCGCGTGCCATTACTTCGTTCAACAAATTATTTACCGAGCGCGACCTGCCGAAGGCCAAAGCGTACCATTGGATTTCGGATGATGGAACGACCATCGAAGGCATGCTGATGTATCCGCCGGGAGAGTTCGAGGCGAAGCATCTGCCCACGTTCGTCTTCGCACACGGAGGCCCCGATGATGCCGATGGCAACCACTTTGAGGCGGACTGGTATGTGTGGGACCGACTGGCCGCGACGCAGGGCTGGCTGGTATTTGAGCCGAACTATCGCGGCTCGACCGGCTACGGCGACAAGTTTCTGGCGCAGATTGTTCCTGAAATTGTTTCCCGTCCGGGCAAAGACATTCTTGTCGGCGTAGACGCGCTGGTGAAGGATGGCATCGCCGATCCCGATCATCTTGCCGTCGGCGGCTACAGCTATGGCGGCTACATGACCAACTGGCTGATCACCCAGACAACTCGTTTCAAGGCCGCAGTGACAGGCGCAGGCGCGGTGGAAAACGTTGCCAATTGGGGTAATGACGATACTAGCTTTGATGATGTCTATTTCCTTGGAGGCTTTCCCTGGGACGTGCCACAGCGCTATCAGGATGAAGCCGCCATTTACGAGATGAATAAAGTTCGCACCCCCACGCATATCGTCGCCGGTGCAGATGATACTCGCGTGGCGGTGGCGGAAGCGTATGTGCTCGATCATGCCTTGCATGCGCTCGGCATTCCCAGCACGCTGCTAATCTTTCCCGGGGAAGGGCATGAGCTTGATAAGAATCCGTGGCACGGGAAGATTAAAGTGCGGGAAGAATTGAAGTGGCTGGAGAAGTATGGCGGGGTTGGGGCCCGCTAGGGCAACCTGCGCCGCAGCCCGGTTCCCCAAACCGAGCAGCGTTTCTACGGATTATGTTTTTATCTTCCTGTCGGTTTGGCTGACGTGCTAGCCATCTTTACGTTGCGACTGGATGCCTGGTATCGTGCGATGCCGGTGCAGAGGGCTTCGGCGATTTGCTGGCGGTAGGTTGAGCTTTCCAGATTGTTCTCATCGGTGGGACTACTGACGAACGAAACTTCAGCCAGGATCGCCGGCATGGAAGTTCCGGTCAGCACGACGTAATGCGCTTCTTTCACCCCGCGATTGGGCAGGCCGGGGTTCTTCGCCGACAATGTCGCATACAGTGCACGCTGGACGCTGATTGCGACCCGGCGCGACTCATGAACTCTTTCTCGAATATCGACGTTAGTCCAGTCGATGGTCTTGAGTCCAGCGGCTGCCGCTTCGTCCGCTTCCTCGGTTCTTGCTTTTACCGATGAGTAGGTGTTCGTGTAATAGGTTTCTACGCCGCGAGCCGAAGGGTAATCGCTGTAATTAGCATGGACGGAAACGAACAAGCTAGCCTGCGCGAGGTTGGCGATTTCAGCCCGCTTTTCGAGCGGGAGATAGCTATCGTCTTTGCGGGTGTAGATGACTTCGGCCCCGAGGTGATTCTCGATCAGCTGGCCGAGGCGTTCGACAATATCAAGTGTTAGATCTTTTTCCAGCAAGCCCTTGCGGCCGACCGTTCCCAAATCCCATCCACCGTGACCGGCATCGAGCACGATGCGAAGTTTCTGCGGAGAGACGGCTGTGTGAGGTGGGGCAGTGGCCGAGGTTAAAGATGCACCCGGTTGCTTTTCATTTCCCGCGCCGGCTGAAGGACTCGGTGGATTGGGTTTCGACGAAAGCGCAATTGCGTCGAGCGGTTTCTGATTCGCGCCGACTTGATTGGCGGCAGTTTGATCCGAGGGCGCGGGGGCGAAAAGATCGATCTTCGCTCGGGCGCGCGGCTTGGTTCCAAGCTTGCGAACTTCGACGACCAGGCGGTAGGGATTGGGCTCGAGGCTCACGGAGAAATCCGAGGCGCTGTCAGTTTCCAGCACGACGCGGGTGACTCCCGCGATCGGCTGAGCGACGCGAATGCGCTCGAGTAGCGTATCGTTTACGGGAATAACCCGATTTGTAAGGGTAGCCGCGAGCGTGGTGTCGTGCAGATCGAAATAAATTCGCTCTGGATGCGAAAGCCGATGAGCTTCGTACTGAACCTGATCCTGGATGTCGATGACGACGGTGCTGGAGTCAGCCGACGACCAATGCCGGATGCCCGTTACCTGCGGCAACACGCCGGCGGCTTCGGGTGCGGCCGGGGAAGCGTCGCTCTCGTCGTTATTGCTCTCATCTGTTTGTGTAACCGTTTCCACCACCGCTGGCGCGGACGCAACGGGCTTGCCGATGGTTGTGGGTGCTACGATTGACGCCGCGGCCGGAGCGGTCGGAGACGCGTTGGCGTTTGCCGAGCGCCCATGGCCAAGCTTCCACCACACTCCGGCGCCCAGAGCTGCCGCAACCAATACGACCGCTGCCACAACCGCAAGGCCGGGCGGCGGGGACTTGAGTCTTTCAGGCTCGACAAGGACGTGCTCTGTAACGGCGATGTCGCTCGATTTCGAGTCTTCGGGCGAAACTAATTCTGCACTCTCAGCAGAATTTGCGGCCTCGGCGCTGTGGCTGGATCCCTCCGCCGGAAGTTCGGCGGCCTCGGGCAGCACAATTTCAAGCGAGGACGCAGCCACAGGAATCGGCACGGGCTCGACCGCGATTGGCGGAACGATGCGGCGTGAAATCTCCCGCAAGCGATCTTCCTCTTCCGGCTTCATGGCGGAGAGAATCAGTTCGGCCAGCAGACACAGACTGCGAACATCGCTGTCATTGAATCCGTGGGGCTCGTTGGAGAATGCCTCCAACAAACCAATCACATTTTCTTTTGCCGAGATGGGCACGGCGAGCATGGAGCGGACGCCCAGACGCTGGCAGGCCTGCACGTTTACGCGCGGATCGGTATCGGCATCATCGCAGCGAACGATCCGCCCCGAGACCAGGCATTCTCCCGAAAACCCTGAGTTGGGATCAAGGCGAATTCCCGCATCCGGCGCGATGGTCCCCGCCGAGGCGCGGCACACGATGGCATCACCTTCAGCCCATGCGATGGCTGCGCCATCGGCGCCCGTGATTGCCAGGGCACGCTCCGCGACCAGTTGCAACACTTCGTCGAGGAGGAAGTGTTCGACCTGCCAGTCGTCCTCGGCGCTGGAGCAGTCGCTGTCGTTCGCCTGTTTCGCACGCCGTTTTCGTACTTGATCGTGCAAGGCGGCAAAGGCGAGCAGAGCCTGCAGAGCTTCGTGGCCCATGCTGTCGGTCGGGGATGGAGTCGCGCATGCGGGAACAGGTGCGGTTTCTTCCCTTAATAGTTCCAGTCCCGCATTGTTCAAACTCGCACTCATGGAAGTGGCGGAAAAATCTGCTTCGGGATAGCCAGGCTTGCGGCGCTAACCCGACGGTCAATCTTAGGGGAGGACAGCGTTTCAACTTATTTATTCTTAGCTCGCAGATGGCATATGCGAGTCCCTTGCCTTCGGCCGAGGCATTACTCGTAAGTTACAAGGGTTTACAGGGAATCGCAATATTTTAGAACACACGAAGGTAAGGACTTGCGCCATGCTCTTTGGTAAGCCGCCCAAACCGTTCTGATTCATGGTCTTCCGAAAATCGTTGCGCGCCCGGGTGATTCAGCATATCCTTAGCCGTTGGAAGGACTTACAGGTTGTGGCAGGTGAAGTGAAAAAGAAGTCGGGTTGGCTGTGGCCTCTTGGCATGGTGGCGACGGGGCTGGGAGCGGCCGGGGTGGTGATCTTCCGCGGTTGCTGGCATAGCAAGATGAGTTGGCCGGTTCGCTTTCAGGATCATTCCTATCAGGTCTGCTTGGGCTGTGGCATCAAACGCTTGTTTGATGAGCAGGCATTCCGCGCGTACGGACCTTACAGTTACGATCTCAATCGACTGGTCGCGCAGGACCGGGCTCGCAGCAAACCGGTTCCCGAAACTCAGCCCGCCATCGACCGCACTGCTTCCTAATCCCAGTTTGCGACAGCAGAACCAGCAGGGTTACTGAGGCGCCTCCGGCTGCAAGGCTAAGATTTAGTTATGGACGCGCGATCGAATCTGATCGAATCTTCGGCGGTTGGGGTTGTCTCGGCCACGCGGAACCGGGCACGACCTTATCGACAGAAGATTCGCACCCTGTCGCATGTCAATCTGGACGCCGCGCACGGAGCCATCCTTCGCGATCTCAGCGAATTCGGGATGGCCATGCAGACCGTCTCTCCGCTGACTCCTGAGCAACAGGTTCATTTACGCTTCGACTTGTCGGCTCCACGTGTGCGCATCGAGGCCGCCGGCCGCATTGCCTGGACCGACGCGTGGGGACAAGCCGGAGTACAGTTCATCAATCTGCCTGAGCCTTCGCAGCGCTCGCTGAAGGAATGGATTTTTTCCCAGATTCTTACCAACGCCTATTTGTTCTCGCCCAGCGAATCGCTCGCGGTCGAAGGCAATCGTGCTGAGGACGCCGCTGAATTGCTGTTTTCCGCTTCTCCGCGGCCAGCCATTCGGCTTGAGCCATCGGCTTCGCTCACTCTACCGGATCTTCCAACCCGCGTGCGGCTGCATTGGTGCCCGGTTCCAATTTCGTTGCACGCCCTCGGGAAAATGCTCGATGGACTTATCCTGCTATGCGCCGTATTGCTGTTTGCTGTAATGTCCATGGTCATGACCGACGTTCTTCCCACCTGGCTGGTTACGCTGCCTCTTGCCATTGCCGTGGCCGCGATCTTTGCAGGACTGTACTGGTTTCTCTTCGCCTTCTGGTTCAGCAGCACGCCCGGAGAACACCTGGCCAGGATGGCCTGCCTGGAGTCGGCGGACGGAATGCACCGCGAGGAAGAAGACCAGGCCAGGTTCCGCTAATGTAGGCGCGGGCGTCCTTGCCCGTGCTTTACGATGTGCCTCTAGTCCTCCGCATCAGAACTCGAACCTCAACCCGAACTGGAAGTACCGCGGCAGGTACCCCGACGCATCAGAGGTGATCGATCCGAAACCTGTCTCTTCGAAGGCAGTGTTCGGGGCTGCGAAGCGCGGATGGTTCATCAGGTTAAAGATCTCGGCTCGCACCTCCAGCTTCATGCCTTCTTTGGGCACAAACGACTTGTAGAGATTGGTATCGAAATTGTGGATGCCGTTGACCCGCAAACCGGAAAAGTAGCGCGGAGCATTGCCTGGGTTCTGGTCGCCCGGATCGGCGAAGCAGTTGCTGTTGAAGAATGAAAGCGGTGTCGGGTTTTCCCAGCTCAACGCCACTTCCTTCATGCTCAGGCCACTCTTCAGCTGGGGACAGACGACATTGGGACGCTGGCTGCCGTTCGCCAGCCGCGCGAAGGCGTCGGAGATCGCCATTGGCTGGCCCGACTGTTGCGTCATCAAGGTGGAAATCGACCAGCCTCCGACGACCGCGTCCAGCGCGCGGTTCATATTGCCGCCAATCCACTCGTTGCGGCCGACGGGCAGGTCCACGACCACGGCGACCGTGAGCCGCTGCGGCGTGTCGTTCGCGCTGATGCTGTGCTCCAAATTCAGACGATCCAATTGCTGCGGCAGGCCGGCGGCAAGCGACCCTACCCAGTTGTTCCTGCCTGCGGAGGAATCGTCGGTCGACTTCGAAACCGTATAGTTGCCTTCGAAGCTGATATGGTGCGTGGTGCGTTTTTGGAAGCGAATCTGCATCGCGTTGTACCAGGAATCAGCTTCCTCCAGCATCAGTCCTTCGAAGTCTCCAGTGAATTGGGGGTAGGGATTGAGAAGATATCCCAACGGGATCTGCGGAGCGGTGTAGAGCGAATCGGGCTGGTTGAAGCATGGGGTGGATGGAGTGGGAGTGCAAGGGGTAGTGAACATCGAGTGGAACGGGTTATTCACCACGGTCTGCAGAAAGTTGCTCACGCAACTGTCCGCCGAGCAAGTCGGATCGGTGGGGGTCACGGCGGCGGAAATCTTCGCCAACAAAGCTGACGAGATGAAATCGCGATTGTTGGTCCCGGACCAAGGCAGATGCGTGGCACGGTTGGCAACGTAGTCTACGCCGACGACGATTTGGCTGGGCAGTTCCCGCTGGATTCCAAGATTCCACTGGTAAATGTCGGCGTCCCGCGCCGCGGTCGTGCCCAGGTCGTTATTGTTGGAGTATCCCCAATTAGCCAGCGCGCCATATTGCGTGCCCTGCGGACCGGCAAAGCCAGTGGGAAACGGATTTTCCAGGCTCGCGTATTGGCTGGCAAAATTGTCCTGCGTGAAGAACATCGTCGCGGTTTCGCTAAACGCAGTCCCCGGGTACTGGAAATTTGTGGCCGGACTCATTCCAAAATAAATTCCCGCCCCGCCGCGCACCACGGTTTTCAAATTGAACGCGTAGGCAAAGCCCACCCTCGGTCCAATATCGTTGCGATAGGTTGGAACGCTCCTCATGCTGGGGGTGGGGAACAGAGTGGTGCCGTACAACGCTTCCGAGGACGCCAAGTTCAACCCGATTCCCTGCATTGCCGCCTGCGCGCTGGTCGCGCCCCCATTGGCTAGGTTTATGCTGACGCCGGTGGGGGCGGTGAAATCGCTGAATTGGATCCGGTTGTAGCGCTCCGTGTACGGGGTACTCCACTCATAGCGCAGGCCGAGGTTCACGGTAAGCTTCGAGGTCACTTTCCAATCATCCTGGACGTAGAAACCCGTCTCTTTCGATTTGTTGGCCACGGCAGGATAGACGTTCAGCGCGGTCGGCTCCGAAGGATACGGATTGATATTGTCGGCATAACCGAAAAGAAGGCTGGCAAATGGGTTCCCCGTGAGATTGCCGCTAGAATCGGTCTCACTGTTCGGTGTCGGCGACGTGGTGTAATCCGTAAAGTTGAACGAGCCGGTGGGATCCGGCGGCTGAAAGAAGTTGTTGTAGAAAAGCCTCTGTTCGCCGCCGACCTTGATCAGGTGCGAACCCCTGGAAATCACCAGCTGGGACGAATAACTGTACAGAGTATGCGCGAAGGTAGTATTCAGACAGCACTGGTCGAACAGATCGGCCGTAGTCGATGCATTCGACGCGAGGGCGGCTCCCGACATGTAGATCGCAGGCATTCGGTCCAATCCGTTGGCCTGCTCGAACACCGCCGGCAACTGCGGTAGGCCGTTTGCCTGCTGTGTCGCGTTGAAGCTGGAAATCGTCGGAATATTCGGTGTCTCGACTTCGTGTACCCGGTCCACTGCGAAACGGTTGGTCCAGACAATTCGCGGATTGACCGTCCATGCGTATTCAAGCGAGCCGTTTTGCGCGGTCGTGGGAGTGCCTCCGATTCCGTCACCGCCTCCGTTATTATCGAAACCGTCTCCCAGAAAATATGGAGTGGAATAATTGGATGACTCTCGGCTGTATCGGCCGCTAATGCGTTGCCTGTCGTTGATCTGATGATCCAATTTGATGTCGAATTGATAATCGGGCGCCGTCGCGACGCCGCTGAACAGAAAATTATTAAACTCCCCCGCCAGGTTGGGCTTCGGATAAAGGTTGATGATGCCTTTCCCGATAGGGCTTATTTCGTTCGGCGGAATCACATTGGCTTGTCCGTTGTACTGGACGACCGGCCTCGGAAACGTACATGGATTCCCGCAAGCTTGCGGGGTCGGGTCGTAAATCGTACTAGCCGTCCCCGAGAAATCGCCGGTTCGCTCCGCCATGGTTGGCACAGTCGCGATACCGTTGAATCCATTGTCGGAGCGAACTTTTTCGAAATCGACGAAGAAGAATGTCCGGTTCTTTTGGATCGGCCCGCCCAGCGAAAAGCCTCCCTGGTCGCGCTTGCTGTCTGGTTTGGGATTGGGTTCAGGGTTAAAGAAATCGCGAGCGTCCATCTGAGGACGCTGCAGGAAATACCAGGCACTGCCATGGAACGCATTGGTTCCACTCTTGAGAACCATGTTCACGACCGTACCGCCATTGTTGCCGAACTCCGCCGAGAAGCTGTTGTTCTCAACCTTGAACTCCTGCACACTCTCGATCAGCGGCTCGTAGTAGACGTTGGAGTTTCCGCCCTCGCCCTGTTCTGGCGCGCTGATCAACGCGCCATCGATGCGCACTTCCGCCGTCGCGTTGCGTTGTCCGTTGGAAACGAAGTTTGTGCCCGAGGGATAATTGTCTTGCGTGCCCGAACCCGCTGCCTCGGTCACACCTCCAGCCAGGAAGGTCAGGCCGAAGAAGCCCCGGTTGAGCAACGGAATTTCCTTCACATACTGGCTAGTGATGTCCGTACCCAGAGTTGCATTCTCCGTTTCCAGCAGAGGCGCGGTCGTCGTGACCTCGACTTTCTCGCTCACGCTAGCCGGATTCAAAGTGAAATTGAGTGTAGCTTCCTGGTCGACCGCAAGCACCACACCGGTCCGCTCTTCCGTGCGAAAACCTGAAATCTGAACTTTGACCGCATACGTCGAGGGTCGCAAACCGGTGAAGTAGTATTCGCCCTTTTCGTTGGTGCGCGCCGCCCTTGAGATATTCGTGCCTGCGTCCGTAATGGTTACGGTCGCATTGGTAATGACCGCTCCCGTGGCATCAGAGACAACGCCTCGAAGTTGGGCGCGGTAACTGCCCTGTGCGGCTGCCAAAGCCGAAAAGGTTCCGCAAAAGCAGGCCACCAGAATGCAAAACAGCAGTCGTCGGTTCGGTGTCATAAGAATCCTCCATTTGCCTCGGGAACTCACGGCTCGTACCAGAACACCGCGCCCTTCTCAATCGCGGGCAGCTTGTAAACGATGCCGCCGTCTCCGCCGGTTCCAGTCAACCGCTCCACGTTTCCCAGAAACGGAAGAAAGAACCCGCGACCCTTCTCCACTCCAGACACGGTAATCTGAACCCCAGTCTGCGGCGTCTGAATCGGACTCACGCCACCCTCCAGCCCTGCAAAGTTCGCAAAAAATACGTGCGGAGCTCCGTTCACCTGTGCGATCGAGGTCGCAATCATAGGCGAAGCCAGCACGCGAACCGGCGTGCCCGCCTTGAGACTTTGCAGAAATTCATGCTCCTGATCGGGAGTTGACTCGGCCACGCTCTTTTGCAATGCCGCGTAGTAATCTTTTCCCGGGCACTTAGAGAACCGGACCACGCCTGCGGCCGTGCCCAACTGCGTGGCATCTTCTCCCGTGACCACCAGCGTCTTACCGTCGTCGATATATTTGTGCAGCCAGGCTCTTTCGTTCTCGCTCAGCACCCGCACGTCAGGAAGAATCAAAGTGTGTCCCCGAAAGTTCACCAGAGTTCGCGGAGTAACTACCTGGAACTCCAGATGTTTTTGCATCAGAAGAATGAGGATCCCTCGGTAGGAGGAAATGAATTCGTCTGCGTAATAATTCCGTGTCTGCGGAGAAAAATAAACCCCAACGGGAGCGATCGCAGTTCGAGGCTTATAGAAGACGTCTTCGTGCGCCTTCATCCAGGAGAAAATCCGCCGTCGTGTCGCCGGATCGTTCGATCCCGCCATCGAATGTCCAGGGGCATCCCAAAAATTCGATCCCGTCATGATTTCCGAGGCTGCAAGATTCATCATGGCCTCGCGCTTGTCGATTTTCTTGTCGCCATCCCACGAGTAATTCAGTATCCACGTCGCCTTACCCTGCGCGAAGGCTCGAAATGAATACATTCCCACTTGATAGTTGAACCAATCCAGCGGCGTCCTCGATGACGCCATGTGGTCGCCTTCACCGAATTCATATTCGTGGGCAATGGCGTCCACCACTCCGTACAAGCTGTAAACATCGGCTCCAACCCGAACCGACTCTTTTTCAATGCCCGGATAAATCTCCGGAATCGTCTTGATCTTCGGATTCACACTCTTTGCGTTTCGGTCAATTTCCTGCATGAAGTCGGTGAACGTTTGAATTCTGAACTCGATCCACTTTCGAAAATTGCCGTCCGAAAAGTCTCCCAGCTTCAGATCTTTCTTAGCATCCAGACCGGTCTCTTTTTTGAAAGCTGCCACGGTATAGTCGTCGAAGCTCGCCCAAGTGTCTTCCCAGCCCTCGAAATGCGTCATCCAGTAAGGAATGTCGACGTAAATTCCATCAATCCCCGTCGCTGCAATTTGCCGCACCCGTTCCATGTAGATCTTCCGCCACTCTTGCGCGTAAGGGCTCACCCATACGTCCTCATCGCCTTTCCTTATCCAGAACGCGGTACCGCCCCCAAAAATCGCAGGCTCTCCGGTAATCTTTCTCTGAAGCCAATCGGGATGTTCCTTGGCTAGCGTATGGGGAGTTTTGTCGCCGTTTGCCGTGATGCACTCGGTTCCAGCGATGTACACAAAAGCCCGATTGCCGGCCGCATGCGCTTTCTCAGCCACGTCGCGGATCGCCTTTAACTTTTCCTCAGGATCGACGAAACTCTCATACCGCCCCTCGATATCGTTGTCGACTTCAATCCCAAACACGCCATCTTCCTGCGCGCTACGGACGATACGTTTCGCATTGTCGCTCCGCAGCCCGTACGCCCCGATGCGCACATAGTTCGTCCAATTCTGTTCCGCCGCATCGGGAGTCGCCTTCAGCGAGCCAGCCAGCAGCAACAGGAGAACGACCGCCGACCTCGTCATGGTCCGGATATTGGCCGGAGGCACCGCGAGTTTCATATCCTTTCGTATCATTTCGTTCGATAACTTTTACTTTTGCCTGTATTCCGCTGTCAAGGCAAAAATGCGCTTTCCGGTACTTCTGGGACAAAACACACAGAATGCCTGAAATGCGGTGAATGTGTGAGTGTGGTTTGGGGGAGGGGACGCTTCGATACAACCCGGACCCACCAGCCTGCTGTGGGGGAACGCTCTTATCTACGGCTTCAACACTGGAATCGGAAATCGACGTGGATCTGTGGCCGACAGGTGGTTCTCTCGTCTGTTTTTCTTCGCGGAACCGATTGACTCAAAGAACCTAGCTCAGACCCTCACGGCCGTCCATTGGTCCCTCTCAGATATTTGCAGCTCGTCCGGCGCAAGGCCCTAGGACGAAAGGGTTTGACGCGCGGCTTCGAGGATTATGTTGATTACACGATTTGGCTCCGTGTACATCGGGCTGTGGTCGACAGGGTATGAATGGACTTTCGCGCGCATGCGATCCGCCATGAAATGCTGAGTCTTCGGATTGATCATGCGGTCTTCCTCTGCGATCAAAAACCAGGACGGTTTTGATTTCCAAAGCGGCGCTGGCGCCGGCTGTTGAATGCATTGAACTGCAATGGGGCGTTGCACGGCAGCCGCAATGCTGGTTTGCTCGGCAGAAGCCTTGTGAGCAACCGCGCGTTGAAACCCACCGTCCGGTATCCATATAAGGCCGTGGGCGTCGGGAGCTAACTTGGGCGATTCCGGGGGCTTCGGGTCGCGATAGAAAACCTTGGCCACGGTCTCGCCCTCATCCGGGGCGAGCGCTGCGATATAAACCAGAGACTTGACCCGGTCTTCGCGCACTGCGGCGATCACGGCGCCAGAGTAGGCGTGTCCGACCAGAACCACTGGGCCACTGGTCCGATCCAGCGCCCAGGTCAGAGCAGTTGCGTCGTTGCTTAAGGAGGTGAGCGGAATCGGCGAGCATATCACCTGAAGACCGCGCCGCTCCAGAGGGAGAATAATGTTGCTCCAGCAATAGCCATCGGCCCACGCCCCAGGCACCAAAATTATGGTAGAGTTCCGGGGAAATTCACTCATCTTGGAAGACCGCGAATTTACCGGAGCTCGTGCGGTGTTTTGCGCGCGTGCAAATTTCGTGAGAGAGCCATCGAGAGCAGCACCTAGAGATGCAGCTGTGACCGCACCCAGAAATCTTCGACGTTCCATTCCTTCCTCCTTGATTTAGTTCCCAATGGCCTGGAACTCATATCGGAAAAGAGACCCATGACCGCTGGCACATCAGGAGCATCCCGCGTCAGCTTCAGGCTGCGATCGTCAGCAAAATAATCTTGAGGAATGCATAGGATTCTCCTCCGTGTTGCCCTGACTGCGTCGTTAATCGCGAGGTCAGCACGTGGGGCTCAGGTGGCCACAACCAGACCGCCCGCAGCACGGATGACCTCGCCTGTGATCCAGGCTGATTCGTCTGACGCCAGGAACACTGCCAGGGGCGCGATATCGGTGACGCGGCCGAGCCGGCCGAGCGGCGTCTTCCCTGCCAGAACCGCGCCAGCGCCATCCGCGAAAGTCCCCGCAGCTTCATTGCCTTCGGTTTCTGTGTGACCGGGAGCGATGGCGTTGACGCGGATTTTGCGGGGCGCCAGTTCGACTGCCAATCCCTTGGTCAAGGTTTCGATGGCACCTTTCGTGGAAGCGTACAGCAGGGCTCCCGCGATCGGATGCGAGCCGACGATGGAGCTGAGATTGACGATGCTCCCGCCGTCGGCGCCGAACCGCTTGATCGCCTCCTGCACGGTGAGAATCACTCCCAGAACATTGATGTCGTAGTGGACGTGAAAGCTCTTTTCGGTGATTTCCCCAAAGGCGCCGAATCGGAATATTCCGGCGTTGTTGACCAACACGTCCAGTCTTCCGAGGGCAGAATCCACTTCTTTGAATAACCGCGCGACATCTGCGGCCTTGGACACGTCGGCCCCGACCGCGATTGCCTCACCCCCGTTTTCCCTGATCGCCTGAGCGACGCGTTCGGCTCCTTCCCGGTCGGAGGCATAGTTCACGGCAACACGCGCGCCCGCAGCTCCCAACGCCGTTGCAATACCCGCCCCTATGCCTTTGGAGGCGCCCGTCACCACTGCCACTTTCTCAGACAGTCCGCTCATAATTCACCATGTTCCTTGATCCGAACTCCCGTAATCATTTCCGTCTTAGACGATGCACCCAAAACGGAGAAGACTAGCCAAATATCACTTTGAACGTGCTACTTCTGCGACATCATGTTCTCAGCACTCAATGGCGCAGTTCCGAAATTGACACTGAACCGTTTGCACCACACAGAAACAGCGCGGTATTTCGACAAGTCCACATCAGGGCCGAGAGTATAGTTTTGATCGCCAATGTTCCCTTTAATGGTGCCCAGGTCGATGAAACCGGCGCGCAGAACGGTGGCAGCGTCCTTTGCATCGTTGGCCGCGACCATATAGACGTGAACATCAGGGCCGTTTGACGTGCTGAAGTGCGTAAGGCGAAGCAGACGATCGCCGTCGCCAAGACGGTAGATGGTTGCGGTCCCTTCGGTAGGATGCAAAATGCTATGGAACGCCCCGGACTCAAGGGCCTGTGCCGACGAACCAGTTCCGGTTGTTGGGAACGCCTCGTTGACGCGCTGGTTGACGTAAAGCCGCTCCGGCCGGAATGCGTACCATGCGGCGAACAATGCGATCGCGAGCACGGGAATTCCAATTAGTAATTGTCTGTGTTTCATTTTTGTATCTCCTTCGACTTGTAAATTCCGGGCCTGAGCTGTTGATATCCATGGATGAATATGCAGCGTTTGTTGTTGTCGTGCTGGAGTTTTGCGCAGTAAGGCCCAATCCCACCACGAGCTTGAAGAAAAACCTCGGCGGCGGCCAGCATTCCCAGGGTTGGCGCAATGAAGTAGATCCAGAGCGCGTGCCAGTAACCGGCGCGAAATGCTGATCCAAATGTGCGCGCAGGGTTCATACTCATTCCTGAAAGCGGTGTTTCGAATATTATGTACGTCGCATACAGTGCTCCCACAAGTAAGGGTGTGTATCGTTCCAGGTTCTTGCGATTGGTTGCGACCAGGACGGAGAGCATCAGAATGAAAGAAATCGTCAGTTCTCCAGCGAATGCTCCAACGCTGCCATAGACGCCGGGCGCAGTCACGGCGTAACGGATCGCGCCGTTGTTGGGCGCCCCTCGCAGAACAAAAGTGGCGATCACCACACCGCTGGTTGCGCCTAAGAATTGCGCCACTATGTAGAACACCGCGTCCCACGGCGCCAATTTCCCCAGCCGATAAAAGGTGAAAGTCATCGCGGGGTTGAAATGACCTCCGGACTGCTTACCCCACGGTGTCAAAATAATAGCGATAACGGTCGCACCGATAGCCAAGCCGAAAAGGGTGCGCCGAACCATGCCAATGGCAACAAGATGTCGGACCGGCGAAGCCGGATGCTGTAGCAATGTCGCGAATGCACAAACCGAGAACATGTACAGGGCCAGTTCCCAGGCTTCCATCAGGTACTCGGGCCGGTGACTTCGTAAACTGTCAAATGCGTTCATTGCATCATGGCGCTGACATGTTGTTTGCTGGCTCTCCAGGGTTTCTTCCTTGTGTGTCCGGCTTTCTAGCACTTCGTTCATCGCGCACTGAACCTATTGGTGTTTGACTTCACCAACACCTGCAATGTGCAGGAACTCTTGCATGGCGTCAGCAATTTCTACGACGTGTGTCTCTGTCGCAAAATGTCCGCTATCGAGAAGTTGGACCTTTGCGTTTGGCAAGTCTTTGCGAAACGCCTCTGCTCCCGCGGGGAGGAAAAAAGGATCATTCTTTCCCCAGATCGCAAGCAGAGGTGGTTTCGATTTACGAAAATATTTCTGAAATTGCGGATAGATCCGCACATTCGACGCGTAATCCAGAAACAAATCCAGCTGAATTTCCTTATTCCCCGGACGTTCCAGCAATGCTGCGTCCAAGGTATACGACTCAGGCGGAACACTGTCGGGGTTGGCTACGCCGTGCGTGTACTGCCACCGCGTTCCTTCCAGGGTCAAAATATTTTGTCTGATTACCTCTCGATTTTCTGCTGTCGGCACGTCCCAGTATTTCTGGATTGGCTCCCACGCCTTGCTAAGCCCGTCTTCATATGCATTCCCGTTTTGTGAAACGATGGCTGTGACCCGGTCGGGATGAGCCATCGCCAAACGAAACCCGGTCGGCGCGCCATAATCGAACACATACATTGCATAGCGACTGATCTTGAGTACTTCCGTAAAGGCCTCGATTGTCTTGGCCAATCCGTCAAACGAGTAAACATATTTCCGTTCGACCGGCACTTCCGTAAATCCGAAACCAGGCAGATCCGGTGCGATCACTCGGTAACGATTTGCGAGGCGTGGGATCAGTTCTCGGAACATGAACGATGAGGCGGGGAATCCATGCAGCAAGAGAACTACCGGTGCCCCAAGAGGACCCGCAGCCCGATAAAACACTCGGAGGCCATCGGCTTCGACCCTGTTGACAGATGTAGGAGGCAGGCTGTACTGGGATTTGGCTGCACGAGACGGTACCTCGACTGGCCCTACGTTTGTGGTGTGCTTTGTCGCTTGCGATGAAATTGCATTGCTCATAAAGGATAGCCCTCAATTCCTTAGGGTCGAATTGCCGTCCAGGGATTTGCCACCAAGCGCATTCAGAGTGCTAAACATACTTGCTAAATCCTTTTCGACGCAAGTGCGCTCTCAAGCGTTTTGAGCATCTCTTACCCACTCGATCCGGCGACAATCTGAGTTCACTGATCGATCCACTTGTACTTCCAACCGGCGCATCGGGCGTCCTGCAACTGTGGTGCAGGATTTTCTGCATTCTGAGCCGCGCACGGAGCAGCCTGGTTTTTACTGCGCCTTGGCTGACGCCTAGCAAGGCGGCGGTCTCCGCGATGCTCAGCTCTTCCACATCGCGTAGCTGCAGCACCTCGCGATAGATTCGCGGTAAGCTGGCAATCGCCTGCTGGAGCATCTGGTGCAGTTCCTTTCGCTCCAGTGCTTGCAGCGGAACCTCGCGTGGGTCGGTAATCATTGCTGCCGTAAAGTTGCCGTGATCGTCTTTGACGGGGTGGTCCACCGACTCCAATCTCAGGATGCGGCCATGACGTAGGCGGGCGCGCGCCTCGTTCACTGCGATCGAAATCAGCCAAGTGCTGAACTTCGACTCGGCACGAAAAGTGTGCAGGTTCTTGAGCGCCTTCAGCATCGTCTCCTGCGCGGCGTCTTCAGCCTCCTGTTCGCTGCGCAAAATTGGGAGGGTCTTGTAGTAGACGGTCCTTTGGTGAGGGCGCACCAGTTCGTGAAAGAGTTCGCGCTCGCCGGCAAGAATGCGCGCGATGAGTTGAGCATCGTGGAACCCAGGATGCACATTTCCAACCAGCTCGGCGTTTTGCAACTCTGGTGTCATGCTGCCTCGACCGCCCGGAGCTGCCTGCTCGCGGCCGGAACAGCGTTCTTATCGCAAATGACGTGCCAAAAGGGTCGGACTAATCCGGGCAGCGGTCGCAGAGATAAATCATTGCGGATTTGTAGGATGTCGTCGCATGAGAGCAAGAACTCACGAGGCACAACTGACAAATCTGTGACGGATAGCCAACACTGGCGGGTTTTGGTCGCGACCATCGTCGCACGACAAGGTCTCGCACCTGATCTTCACCGGACAAAGCGGCGGTGAGAGAATGCGTCAGCGGTCGTACGGATTTGTATTTTGAGGCGAGAGAAGATATTTTTCCCTACTTAGCTGAGAAGGAAATTCCGCAATTCCTCTGCAGTGTCGATCGGGTTTTCTTCGGGGAAGAAGTGTCCGCCCTTCATCGCACGGCCCTGGACATTGGATGCCCACTGTCTCCAGATTCCCAGGGGACCACCTGCGTTGGAGTAGAACGTGTCGAGGGGTCCGCCGGCAGCCCACAGATGGAGCATCGGGCGTCTGATCTGGTTCTTGGCGTCGGCGTCCTTACGGTCGTGTTCGACGTCAATGGTCGCCGCATCCTCCCGTTACTGCGCGTTCGTTTGAGACGATGCGAATCCCCGCAATTTACCGGCCATAATTTTCTTCCTTCGTTCAACCCCGAATCCGACTGTGCCTGCCACGGGTTAGGCTCGACTCTCCGAAGCAAACCAACTGCCACGATATGGATCATTGCGAGGTGAAGGGAGGGCCCAGCTAAGTTTTGTTTTGCAGGGAGACGGGAGTGGGAGGGTCGGCAAGCTTTGGTTGCTCAGTGACGGATCTCTGACGAACGTCCGCCACTGACAGGTTCTCGTCGCGAGAAATGTAACAGGATGCGGGTCAAGGCAGACCGAGATGAAATGTCAGTCATGGCCCTCCATGACTGTTGACGGCGTCCTTCTGTGGAACGGCCGGCGGACGACTGATGTGAAGTTTTCGTATTCTGTAGACTAGCGATGTCCGCTTCACCCCTAGCCGTTCTGCAGCACCATTTGGACCGCCGACTACCCAATTGCTTGCTTCGAGCGCATGGAGGATATGATCCCGTTCTACCTGCGCAAGCCCACTGATTGGCAAAACGGATGCCTTGTGAGAGTTGAATGGCTCGAGTTCGGAAATTGGCGCGCGTAGCGCAGAGTGGGGAGAAAGAATCACTGCTCGCTCGATAAAGTTTTGCAATTCCCGGACGTTTCCTGGCCAGCGGTATCGCACCAATGCGTCCATCGTCTCTGCAGGGATATCATCGATCTTCTTGTTCAATTTACGCGCGTGGAGCGCGGTGAAGTGCCAAACTAGTTTCGGAATGTCTTCCGTGCGTTGCCGTAAAGCCGGAACGTGGATAGGAAATACTTTCAGCCGATAATAAAGGTCCTCGCGAAATGTCCCCTGCTTTACCATGCCAGCTAAATCGCGATGTGTGGCTGCGATCAGGCGGACGTCGACTTTGTGCGTGCGGTTACTACCGAGCCTTTCGAATTCCTGTTCCTGCAAGACGCGCAGCAGTTTCGCCTGAAGTTCCAGAGGAATGTCGCCGACCTCGTCCAGAAATAGCGTGCCCTTGTTGGCAAGTTCGAAGCGCCCTGTTTTTTGCGCGACCGCCCCCGTGAAAGCGCCTTTTTCATGGCCAAACAATTCGCTCTCCAGAAGTCCCAGTGGGATTGCGGCGCAATTCAATTTGACGAAGGCCCGTTCCCGGCGGCCGCTCAGATTGTGGATTGCGCGAGCGATAAGCTCCTTACCAGTTCCCGTCTCTCCCAGGATCAGCACGCTCGAATCTGTGGATGCCACTACAGATACCAAGTCCAATGCAGTCTTCAAAGCGGGGCTGTCGCCGACGATTGCTCCGAACTCGGCACGAAGTTCTTCCTCGAGATAGAGTCGCTGTTTCGTCTCTCTCACCCTATCTTCCGTCGCCTTTTCAAAGTCCAACGCATTCTCAACCGCGATAGCTACCTGCAGGGCTACTTGTTTGAGAAAGGCAAACTCGTCCTCGGCAAAAGCCCTCTCCGAGCGACTGAACGCTCCCAGCACGCCGACGACGCCCTTTCGACCGATGAGAGGCAGTTCGCACCCGGACTTCAATCCTTCCGCCATGACTCGCTCAAAGAAACGTTGCCCCTCGCTATTTCCGAAGCTTTCAGGGTCATCTCTTAAGTCTTCGAGTCTATTGATGTGTTGATTCTTGCCGTTCAGGAATGCTTTTCCGCAGGTCGATCCCTTTATCGGAACCATCACGCCGTCGCAGATAGCACCTCGGGCTGCCGGGTTGTACAGGATGGTTAGGCGCAATTGCCCACTGTCAGCTTCCGGCAGAGCCAAGCCGCAAAAGTCACATCGCGTTACGCTCAGCAGATTTGTGGACAGCACCTCCACCAAACCTCGAAGGTCCAGCTTTGATGTCATGCCGTTGGTAATTTCCAGAAGCAGGCGCACCCGATCGCGTTCATGTCTCAATTCATCCTTGAGGCGCTCCCGTTCATTGATGTCCTCGCAAGCAATCAAAGTGCGCAACGACAATTCGTTGTTTTGGGTTGGAGTGACTGCTAAGGCCTTGGTGATGAGAAACCAACGATACTCGCCATCGGAGCGTCGGAGACGCACTTCAGAGCGGAATGTGCTTCCGTTCGCAAGGGCCGCGTTCCATTCGTCGACGAGCGTGGGAGCATCCGTGGGGTGGATCGCCGCGCGCCAGTTCGACCGACTCAGTTGCCCGGTTGCGAAGCCCGTATATTCTTGCCATGCGCGGTTCGCAAACTCAACCGACCCATCGGGCAGCGCACATACAACCAGCGCCGGAATGGTTTCGATCAGATTCCGCAGATCCAGACCACCGTTACTCTTCTTTACGGTCTGTGTTTCAGCGACCATCCTTCGAAGACCTACGCTGCTTCGGCGGTTCCACCTGTGGTGCAGTATGGATTCTGTCTCAGCCCACCCCGGCAAACGGCGAGTGGATGCGCGCCGAAACCTCCATCCAAAATAAGCCGCCCGGAAACTGTATTGATGTCGTACATACAGACAATCACGCAGGGATAGCGATGGGCAAGATTCGTCGCACCACTTTCAATTTCGATGATCTCGTCAGCACCTTTCCCGGGTAGAGGAGTTCGGCCCACGCCAAGATTGCCGAGGTACCTAATCACCCTTGCTCCCTTGCTTACAGCATTCGAGAACGCGGTTTCGATTCTGGCCAGCGTTTCAAATGCAGAAGACTCTCGGCGCAGGACGACCAAGCGACCTTCTTCCATGGTGCGATCCGGGTCACGCCCTGTTTTCCGTAAAACCTCCAGCACTTGATGATTCGCCTCATCGTGCCCGAATAGAACGCAGTGCTGGGATTCGTCATCCATTCCCAATTCGAGGAACCGGACACCGCGTTGGAATTCCTCATCGACACGCCAGAAATGGATGAGGTGGCTGCCTAGTGGGACCTCGTCGTCGGTGATGCCGAGAGCGATTTTGGCCTCAGAGGATTTCATGCACTGATCCTTCGATGCATCCTAGGCCTCCTATCGAGGGCCGACGAACAGGTATTGAAGAGCCCGCCAGTTTATCTCGATATTATAAATCTTAAGGCCAAGGCTGTGCGGAGGGGTGTACAGCGATTGTTTTGGCTTCACATCGCAAAGACTAGCCGTAGTCGCTCGCATCGGGGGGGATTGTGACTCTCGAAGAGATATTTGTGTGCCTGATAAGTTAGGTCATGGGAAAATGTTTTCCGCACCAGGGTGCCATTGGTCCATCCAATTCTGAACTGTGAGGCCCGACGAAGTTGTAAAGAACTCAAGGGTATAACCAGATCTATGAATTCCAAGGGCTTCGAGATCCAGACGGCGCAGAGTTCGGGACGCGTGGCGCGCTTCGCCGGATGCGAATTCGAAGAACTCAGCCTTCAGCTTGGCGTCAAGGGCTGCGCGGCGGACCTCGAACTCAAACCACTTGAGGTTCTTCTGCAACTCCTGCTCCGCGCCAGAGAGGTGGTTTCGAAGGAAGTTCTGCTTGATTCAGTGTGTCCGGGCCTGAACGTGGTCGATGGCTCGCTTGCGACAGCGGTCTCGAAGCTTCGCAAAGTCCTCGGGGACGAAACCTCGGAAGTCATTTTCATTGTCCCGCGTGTGGGCTATCGCCTCGCAGTTCGGTACAGACCGAACAGGTCGCTGCTCTATCCCCGTGGCGAGAAATTGAATTCGATCCGGGCGACACGGTCCCAGGTCGCCCGCGGTGGAGCCTCAGTCGAATGGCCGACCTGGGCAGCGATTAGTTTCCGGGTCCAGCAAACAGCAGCCGATTCCCATCCGGATCCTTGACGACGAAATTCCTGGCGCCCCAAGGCTGCTTTTTCAGCGTCTCTTGAAAGGCAACGCCGGCGGACTGAAACTCAAGAAATAGCATCTTGATCTCCTCCGCGGTAGCGACGGTCATCGATGCCGACAATAGTTCCTCCCGATCGCGGACCGTCGACTCGACTACAGGTCGCTCGACGCACCTTAGGTTGAGACGCGCTGCGTCACGAGCCACCTGTGCATAGTAGGGAGGTTTGCCATAACTGAATACCAGCGAAAAGCCTAACTTTTCACGGAAAAATTCGCATGATCTCTTGATATCGGTGACAAACAGTTGCGGTCCTGCACTGACAATCGTCGCTTTGGATGGCGCCGATTTTAGCTTGAGCGAAGTGGTCGAAGGTCCAGTCTTCAGGGCTTGCCAACTATCGAAGCCGTGCTGTCTTGCGACCACTTCTTGCGCATCTCTGAGCTTAAAGCTCGCCGCGAGAATCTCGGAGTCGGGCATATTCCGGAAACAAGGCAAATGCTCGCGGATTTGTGCAGCAACGGGATAGTGGCGTTCGCGATGCCACCGCAATATCAGCTTGGCTTGCTTTTTGAGGTTCTCCAGATTGGGCATGTGGGCCTCCACGATGAGATCGTAGGTGGGCATTGCCCTTCGGCGACGTGCCGTTGCATCCTACATGCGCAGATCGCAGTATCTGCGACGGTGTCAGTAGTTGTCAATTGAGAACGACGCCGCGCTACACGTAATGTTCACAAGGGCCGTTGTTCATGAAATCGAGAGCGACTCCATTGAGTGCTCTAAACTCGCTTCGCTGTCGCGGTTGCCATGCAGGCGGACGATTTCTCGCCCCACTTATTGCGAAACCGAGTCGACGCACTGCGGGCGATAGGCTTTCCATGGCCGAACCCGGCAGCATCGAAAGAAAGACTGGCAAGTTTCCGCTGGCTGGCACGACCTTCCTCCAAACTCTCGAAGCCGATGGGATCACCGAGGCCCATGATGTTCATGCACACATCACCCGCGAACAGCATTCGTCCCGGACGCCACAGCAGCGCGACCTGTCCGGCGCAATGCCCGGGAGTATGAATCACCTCGAAGCCACCAGCAACGGCCAATATCTCCCCAGGGATCAAAGGCTGGTCGATGGCAACCGGTTTCAGTCGCCGGTCGGGATGGTAGAGCAGCTTGCACAGCACTCGCCACAAAAGACCAGGTGCCGGCGTCATCGGCCGAAAAGGACCTCCACTTTCGGCCGGAGGGATATCGAGTGGGTGCATGTACGTCCTCGCCCCGGTTTCCCGCACGATGGCAGCGGCGCTGCCGATATGATCGGGGTGGGCGTGAGTGAAAATCAGGTGCTTGAGCTGATCCGGCGAACGCCCAAGCTCGCGGATCGCCCCGAAGACGGCTGCCTCCTTATCTGGATAACCACCGTCGATCAGTGTCAACCCGTCGTCGCCCTCGATCAGGAAGGCGTTTGCCATTCCCATCGGGACGACGTAGACGCCTTTGATCACGCGCTTCACGGACAGGGGCAGAATCCCTCACAATGTTTACACTGAGGACGAAGTTCTGATCAAGCCGATGCCTGGTGTGACTACCGAAATCGCAAGGAAAACGGTGCCCATAGATGAGTCCAACTGCGCCGCTCCGGGGCTGGCAGACCTTTCACACAGACGTCGCGCACGGTGATCCCCGGGGCCACAGCATCATTCGTTGACTGGCGGCTGCCGTGTCTTTAAGATGAAGCAGCCCGAAGCCCAGGCATCTCCCGAGTGATTGGCCAGACCATCTCGCATTATCGCATTATCGAAAAGCTTGGTGGCGGCGGAATGGGCGTGGTTTATAAAGCCGAGGACACCGAGCTGGGCCGCTTCGTCGCGCTTAAATTCCTGCCGAATGAAATGTCGCAGGACCCGCAGGCTCTGGAGCGATTTCGTCGCGAGGCGCGTGCGGCGTCTGCCCTGAACCATCCCAACATCTGCACCATCTACGAAATCGGAAAAAGCGGTGAGCAGTCGTTCATCGCCATGGAGTTTCTCGACGGCGAAACGCTGAAACATCGCATAGGCGCCAAGCCGATGGAAAGCGAGACGGTGCTCGCGCTGGGCATCGAAATGGCCGACGCGCTCAACGCGGCGCACTCCAAGGGCGTGATCCACCGCGATATCAAGCCGGCCAACATTTTTGTTACGGCCCAGGAGCATGCCAAGATTCTCGACTTCGGACTGGCCAAGGTTTCGTCCTCCGGCGGGCGAATTCCTGAAAGTGCAGTGATGCTGGAAGCCACAGCCGACGCCGGCCCTGCTCAGCTGACCAGTCCTGGCACGGCACTGGGCACAGTCGCATACATGTCACCCGAACAGGTGCGGGGAAAAGAATTGGACGAGCGCACGGATCTATTCTCGTTTGGGGTGGTGCTCTATGAAATGGCCACGGGCACCCTGCCGTTTCGCGGCGACACTTCAGGAGTCGTCTTCGAGTTCATCCTCAACCGGGAACCGGCGAAGGTGGCACGCCTCAACCCGGAGGTGCACCCGGAACTGGAACGGATCATTGACAAGGCGTTGGAGAAGGATCGGGACACGCGCTACCAGCACGCCTCTGACCTGTTGGCCGACCTCAAGCGTCTGAAGCGGCAAAGCGAATCGAGCAGAATCGCCGTGCCGGCGGCACCCGAGTCGAAGCCCAGCAAGGCCTGGATTTGGATTGCCACGAGCATTGCCGTCATCGTGCTGGCGGGAGCTTTCGCGTGGTACCTGCGGTCCGGTAGGGCAGCGCAAATTGATTCAATTGCCGTTCTGCCTTTTAACAACCTTAGCGGGGATGCCAGTACTGACTATCTGAGCGACGGCATCACGGAGTCGCTGATTGCCAGTCTTACCCACGTTCCCGACCTCAAGGTGAAATCGCGCAACTCGGTCTTCCGGTACAAAGGAAAGGAAAGGATGTAGACGCGCAGAAGGTCGGCAGCGAGCTGGGCGTCTCGGCCCTGGTCAGCGGGCGCGTAACACCGCACGGCGACAACGTGGAAGTCAGTGCTGAACTGACCGACGTCCGGGACAGCACGGAGCTTTGGGGACAGCACTACAGCGGCAAGAGCACGGAGATCATCGTGCTGGAGCAGCAGATTGCCGGCGATCTGGCAGCGAAGTTGCGCTCCGGCATGAGCACCTCGGAGAAACAGCTGGTCACCAAACAGGGCACGCAAGATCCTGAAGCCTATGAACTCTATTTGAAGGGACGCTACGCCTGGAACAAGCGGACCGCCGCGGACCTGGAGACGGCAATTTCTTATTTCAATCAAGCCCTTGCCAAAGATCCCGGCTACGCTTTGGCGTATTCGGGTCTGGCCGATGTTTACACGGTGTATCCGGTCTATGGCGGCAAATCGAGCGACGTGGTTCCTAAGTCGAATGCCGCAGCGCGCAAAGCTCTGGAACTGGATCCGACTCTGGCTCATCCCCATGCTGTTCTGGGCGGCAACTACATGGAGTATGACTGGGACTTTTCGGGGGGAGAAGCTGAGTACAAGAGAGCCTTCGAACTCGATCCCAATGACGCCACAGCCCGGCAATGGTATGCGCAGGACATTGGCTGGATTGGCGGCAAGGACGACGAAGCGCTGGACGAGATAAATCGCGCACACCAGCTTGACCCACTGTCCCCGATCATTACCGAGACTCTAGGGTTCGTTCAAATCACGGCACGAAAGTACGACGAGGCAATCGCCACCTGCCAGAAATTAGCCAGTGAGAACCCGACATTCGCCCAGGCACACATTTGTTTAGCGCAGGCCTATTGGGGCAAAGGTATGTACCCAAAGGTGGTGGAAGAATTCAAGATCCTAGGTGAGTTGGATGGGAACCCGAAGGATGCTGAGTTTGCCTCTGCTCTCGAAGAGGGCTTTCATTCTGGAGGTTGGAAGGGCGCTCTAACTAAAGGCATCGAGGTCCGGGAAGCGCAGCGGAAGGCCGGCTATTGGTCTGCGTACGACATTGCCGCTCTCTACGCCGGGTTGGGAGAAAAAGACGAAGTCTTTCGTTGGCTCAACGCCGCTTACGGGGAGCGCGACTACCAAATGGAGGGCATGAGAACTGACTTCCGGCTCGATCCTTTGCACTCCGACCCTCGCTTCGCCGAACTCGTACGCAAAGTTGGGCTGCCGCAATAGTTACGCCAGATGTACCCTTTCATTTTTTGACATTGATTATTGTGAGCCGCCCTCGGGTGCTGAGAGGCGCTGTCCCGTATCCTGACGATCTAGTGATCGTTGTGCCGAGCGGAAAACTTTGCGCCCGGTGTACACTCAGCAGCAAAGAGCGAGGTCAAACCAACATTTCACGCACTCTTCATCCGAAATCCTCTGCTGCGGAGGATGCATCCCTGGGTATGGATACGAGCATTACGCGGCGCGATTTTCTCGGCTCCGCTCTGTTGGCTTCCGGATCCGCGTTGCTCGCAGGTTTCACTCCCGCGGAACTAATGGCTCAGGCTGATGACTTCACGGGCTACGGCGGAGTCGGCGAATACAACAACGCGAATGGCAACACTCTGGATGTTCTCGAAGCCGGTCATGCGATTCGTGACCGGGTGTACGATCCGCTCCCCAAGGACATCATCGATACTGGGGAGATCTATGACTGCGTAATCATTGGTGGCGGCATTAGCGGGCTCGCTGCCGCTCTGTTCTTTCAGCGCAGCGCCGGCCCGAAAATGAAATGCCTGATCGTTGAGAACCATCCCATCTTCGGTGGTGAGGCGAAGCAAAATGAGTTTTTGGTCGAAGGCAAGCGACTGATCGCGCACCAGGGCTCAGCCATTTATCAGATTCAATACCCGCATAGCTTTCTTGCCAGGTTCTACGAGTCCATCGGGTTGCAGACGCCACAACTGACATATCAAAGCTGGGCTGGGCCAGACCCGGAGTTTCCTCTCTCCAATACTCCTTATGAAGCGACGGGTTTGCAGCATGGGCAATACGGGTTTTGGTTTGGAGCCAAGTTCAATCAGAAACCGGGAATGTGGTTGATGGATCCCCTTGGAAAAAAACTTGATGGCGCTCCCGTTTCGAACGCAACTCGACTGGAATGGCTACGCTGGCTGAAAGGCGAACCGGCGGGAACGACGAAGTTCGAACATCCCAAAGTGGAGGGAGATGCGATTTCCCGTTATCTCGATTCCATCACGCTGGAACAGCACTATATGGAACGATTCGGCCTCAGCCGCGAGACGGTTCGCACGTTCCTCTCGCCGGTGGAAGGCGGTGGCTCGGGCTTGGGGCCGGATGCTTTGTCTGCATACTCAGACTATGCATTCGAAATGCTTCACCCTTTACCACAAGAAGATGGTGGTTCTGATCAGATGTTTCCCGGCGGTAATTCGACAATTGCGAGACTCATCTTGAAGACTCTGATCCCCTCCGCGATTGATGGTCCACATAGCGTGGAAGGAGTTTGCCGGAACGGCGTGAATTTCGCCGCTCTGGACATCGCATCGACTGCCGTGAGAATTCGGCTGTCGTCCACTGTCGTCCATGTCGAGCATGACGGGGAAGCGCGAAAAGCCAACGCCGTTTCGATCGCATATTCGAAGAAAGGCAAGTTGTACCGGATTAGGGCGCGCTCAGTTGTGATGGCGGGCGGATGCTGGACGACGAAACACATTGTGAAGGACCTTCCGCAGGCCCAGCGTGAAGCATATGCTCAGTTTTACCGCTCCCCCTGCATGATGGTGAACGTTGCGGTTAGAAATTGGAGGTTCCTGTACAAAATGGGAATGAGTGGTTGTCGCTGGTTTGAAGGGTTGGGCAACTACATGGAGGTTTGCAAGCTGGCGTTGACGGGCGTTGAAAATCCAACCATCGGTCCAGACTCGCCGATCGTACTCAGCTTGAAAGTTTTGTATTCGTATCCGGGAGATCCGACTGAAGAGCAGGGAAACCGAGGCCGTGCCGAGATGCTGGCAACATCTTTCAGAGATTATGAGCGACAAGTCCGCGAGCAATTTAGCGAGATGTTCACGCGTGCTGGGTTCGACGCGCAGCGGGATATCGCCGGAATCATCTTGAATCGATGGGGTCACGCTTATCTGAATCCGCAACCGGGGTTCTTCTTCGGGCGCGATGGCCAACCTGCCCCTCGGGAGACCCTCCGCAGTGCGCCATTTGGGCGTATTGCATTTGCTAATACCGATCTGGCCGGGGCGATGGATCATCGTTATTCCATACTCGAAGCACAACGAGCCGTCGGCCAATTGTTTGATCAGGTTCTGAGCTGACGCCAGAATAGCTTGCCTCTGCGCTGCCATCGCGTTGAGGTTGACATTGCAGCTACTGATGTAATGCTGATCGCCTTCCCACCCCCAGCAGCGCGCGGCCGGGAAACACATCTGGCACGATCTTGCCGTCGTCGACAACCACGGTTCCTCCGACCAACAAATAGTGCACCCCTACGCTCGGCTCCATCGGCTTCGCGAAAGTGGAGCGGTCGCTGATGGTGGCGGCGTCGAACACAACAACGTCAGCGTCGGCGCCCTCCTGCAATCTGCCTTTTTGCCGCGCCGCTGGAGTCGAGCGCTCGAGCATCTCCGCTGGCATGAGACTCATCTTTCGCAGCGCATCCATCAGCGTGATCGTCCCCTTTTCCCGCACATATTGGGCCAGCACGCGCGAGTAGGTTCCCGCATTACGAGGATGGCCTGGAATGCCATCGCTGGCGATCATCACCAGTGGGTCAGGGATCACTTTGTCCAGCACTTCCTGAGAATTGGAGAAGACCAGCACCGTGCGGGGAGTGCTTGAATTGTGGAGTTCCTCGAAACGCTCCTTGGTGAGGTGCTCGCCGGTGTTGGGAAGAACCAGGTCGCCGTAGCTGATCCCTCCGTCCTTTTCCTGCCAGCCTGGGTCGAAGAGAGCGGAATTGATAAAGGTCATGCCAGCGATGTAGGGATAGGCTTCTGTGGTCACATCGAGGCCGCGGGCGCGCGCTCCTTCGACCATCGAGAGGCACTCCATGGCATCGCGCAGGCAAGAGCTGTTGATGTGCACGATGTGCAGCGGAGCGCCAGTGATGGCGGACGCTCCGATCACTTCACTGACGGATTCGATCGAGGACCCGGGATCGACGCGGCTCGCACTACGCACATGAGTGTAAACCGGCACCCTCCGCTCCGCGGCCAGACGGAACATATCAATGATTTCCAGCCGCGTGGCCCCAGGCGTGTACTGAATGCCCATGCCGATGGCCAGTCCGCCCGCGTCCAGCTCCGTGCGCAGACGCTCCTCGATTCGCGTGATTTGTTCTGTGGTCGCCGGCTGGTCGGTCGCGGGTCCACTCTTAGGGAGAATCTCAGCCGCTGGAATTGGAGTGCCGAATACCAGAGCTCGTGCCGCCACATGACTGGCTGAGCTGCCGTAGTGAATAAGCGAGCGTCCCTCCTTCGCTTTCAGGAATTGGGCGACATCGGGCGCGCCGATTTCCAGTTCGAGCGCCGTGGTTACGCCGTCGAGCGCTTTCACGCGCTGGCTCTCCATGTCTTGGCCGTGCTGGTGCAGGTCAATGAATCCGGGAGCGACCACCAGTCCACCGGTATGGATGATGCGGCGTCCTCTGAGCGCCTCGGACGAGATGCGGACAATCTTTCCGTCACGGATGCCAACGTTACGCACTGCATCCAGGCCGGTTTCGGGATCCATGACACGTCCGCCTTCGAGCACCAGATCGTACTGCTGTGCGGACACAATGGTGGTTGATAACGCCAGAAAGAACAGAAAGAAAATCACCTTGCGCATGGTCGCTCCGTTGGACGGACGATCATAGCAGGAGGAACTTCTTCTGCAAGCTTGCCTTCGATTGCAGGCAAATAATGGGCAACCAGGAAGCTGTGAATGGGGGCGGGATTAGACGAGACCACGCTTCTTTAGCTGCCTTACTGCTGCCGCAACCCTCTCCTCGAGGTCGAGCACCATCGTGCCCGTTTCTTGTCATCCTTGAAGGCAGTACGCAGCGGTTTATCCGTAAAGACCTACAACAGCCGGAGAATCGGATGGTAAGCGCGACCGCCGAAGCGCGGGAAGCGATCATAGCAGACGCCAAGAGTGACTGGGGCGCCTTGAACGAGGTAGAACCCAAACAGGGACTCAGGACGCATCGCCTCTTCGTCGACCTATTGCCTGGACCTGACGGTGATGTAGATCACGGCACTCCCATCCAGATTACAGACCGCTGAGATTGCGCCCAAGCACCGCCTCCGGTGATGTGGATCACGGCAGATTCAGACACCAAGGGTCACAATAAAGATAAGCCTCGGACGCTATGAGTTTCGAGTCCCACGCGCGGGCCGCCTATGGCAGGCATTGAGGAAAAACCAGAAACCGGCGCCAGCCTTATATTCCTTGGGATTGCCATCTGGGTCGTTGATTCCCTGGTGGTCTTCTTTCTGCCTTCCGGAATTAAGTTGGGGCGACAAGCGACCTTCCTCAACATCATCCTCGCGCTGGGCGTAGTCGGTCTGGCGCTGCTGATCATCGGCTTAAGGCAAGAGGCAAATCCAGCGCCGAGTAGTCTTGCAAATTTCTGACACAAGGGGAAACAAATATGGCCCACTCATACTTGGTTCTAGGAGCCGGTCGCCAAGGTATCGCCGCGGCATACGATCTGGCACGTTTTGGAGATGCCTCACGAGTTACGCTCGCCGACCTCAATCAAGGAGGAGCTCAGGCTGCGGCTGACAAAGTGAACTGTCTTGCGGGCAACCCCATCGCAGATGCAATCGGGCTCGATGTCCGTGACGAAAATGCTGTACGCCGCGCGCTTAAAGGCTATGACGTCGCCCTGAGCGCAGTACCGTACTTCTACAACCTTGCTCTCACCCAGGCAGCGATTGAAACTGGCGTATCGTTCTGCGATCTGGGCGGCAACACGGAAATCGTCCGCCAACAGCACGCGCTCGATCGGGAGGCACAGTGCGCCGGAGTGTGCATAATTCCTGACTGCGGCATGGGACCCGGTATGGGCAATAACCTCGCAGTCTATGCCATGGAACTGGTGGGCGATCCCGAGGAGGTATGCCTCTACGACGGTGGCCTGCCGCAAAACCCGCAGCCCCCGTGGAATTACGCGCTGACCTTCGCCATCGAAGGCTTGACCAACGAATACTATGGAGGCATGACCATCCTGCGCGATGGCAAACTGTTCCACGCCCCCTGCTTCACCGAATTCGAGATGACCGATGTTCCGCCGATCGGCAGGCTGGAAGCTTTTCTGATCGCCGGCGGCGCCTCGACTGCGCCGTGGAGCTTTCAGGGGAAGCTTCGCACCTACCAACTCAAAGTGTTGCGCTATCCGGGCACGTTCGCGCAATTAAAAGCGTTCTCCGACCTCGGCCTGTTCGACCTCAGGCCAGTTCGTGTGAACGGAAAAGAAATGGTTCCGCGCGAACTCTTCAAGGCTCTATTCGAGCCGCAAGTGCGAGTGGACGACGTAGAGGACGTGTGCATTGTTCGGGCGCACGCGAAAGGAAAGAAGAATGGGCAAGCAAGCGAGGCCGTGGTCGAAGTCATCGATTACTACGACAAGACCACCGGATTTACCGCGATGCAACGGATGACCGGTTGGCATATCGCAATCGTTGCTGGAATGATAGCCAAACAGGAAATCTCCGTGGGCGCGATACCGCTCGAGTTGGCAGTTCCGGGCAGGGCCTTCGTACGCGAAGCGAAGAGGCGCGGATTCGATATCACTGAACGCTGCGGTCCCGTCGAAAAAGTCGAAGAAGCCTACGCTCGGATGGGTTAAATCCTATCCCGAATTTGCTTAAGCATCGTAGCCGCGGTGCGGGAAACTGCGCGGCCCAACCGTTCGCCGTCGCGGCGGGTGAGCGGAGTATCCTCACGCTTGACGTAGCCGGGCCGCAATTTTGCTCTATTCACTTTTTAGTACCTCCCGAATTATTGCTGACCTCTTAGTCGGTGAGCTTTATCACGAATCGGCGATTCGTTTGCTGCGAAATGCCGCGCACCGTACTTGGGATCCGTGCCTTCGCGCAGCAGCCACTGCTTGACCTCGGGGGGACTCAGGAATGTGAAATGGTTTTGTCCCACGGCGACTGCAATGCGTCGCTGCACCTTCGCTAGTTCCAGCTCAAGAATGCTCTGCAGTTGGTCTGGGCGAAGCGTGTTAAAAACGACGACCTTGTCCATCCGGTTCATGAACTCAGGCGAGAACTTTCTCCGCGCCGCTTCGGTTGCGGAACGCTCGATTTTGTCGTCGAGGTGCACGTCCTCGATAGGTGTCTGTATGGCGAAACCAAGACCGCCCTCGGCGAGCTGGCTCATTTCTGATGCTCCCAGATTCGAGGTCATGAAAATAAGGCACTGGGAGAGGTCCACGTGTGTGTTGTCGCCGAGCGTCAGACTGGCCTTGTCGAGAATTCCCAGCATAAGCTGCCACAGGGACTCCGACGCCTTTTCAACTTCATCAAACAGCAGAAGTGTGAGTTTTAGTTTATCGGTGTGCCAGCGAGTCAAGGCCTCCTGGGTGAGGATCGGCTGGGTATGCATGTGGCCGATATAGCCGGGCGACTCTCGACCATTCCTCAAAAGGCGTTGCGGATGGCCGCAATCGTCCCGGGTTCATGACATTGCCTGGGTCGAGTCCAGCTTTGATTGCAGCTACCGCCAACACACCGACGGGCGAAATGTCATCGGTGAGCCACGGCAGGTGTTCGGTGCCGACGGCGTGGTGGTGCGACAGGGTAGCTCGATGATCGATGAACGATTGTTGGACCGCTCGTTTCACGCGCAGATACTGATTCATCTCGCGTCCATGCTGCTGCCGGAAGGCGAATGTCAAATAGAGGCTTGCCCCGCACTGATAGGTGTGGCTGATATGACATCCGACCCAGGGTTTTACGCCGCCCTCATTGTCTAAGATCGCGGCGCGTAGGGCTGCGGTCGTCGCCCGATAAAGAGGCACGATGTTGCTCCACACCGTCGAAGTCTCGCTCACATCCGAGGTGATACCCCGATCCATGAGGAAATCACGGATGTGTGGAAAATCGTACTTGGTCGACTCGAAAGACCTTCCTGACCCAGGGCCCAGGTCCACTGCGCCGAAGCGGCGGTATATGGCGCTAACCTGATTATGTTGGCGGGCGACGGTGGCTTTGCTCCCTTCGAAAGTCGTGAGCATAAGGCAAGCCTGCATAAAGTCAAAACCCTTCATTCCGAGGTAAGTCTTCATCACTCCGGTCACCGCCCGCGACAGCCGCGATGACGGTGGCTTGAATGCCAGCGACAATGCCGTCTTGTCGGGGTCGTTAAGGCGGAACATTGAGGGCACGCACTCTTTCCGCACACACTCATGCATGGCCTCGATGCCGCTTTCGAAATCGAGAAACAGGTAGCCGTGAGTGCGGCGCAACTCCGACCGGGGATGAACTCGCATCGTCGCTTCAGTAATGACTCCCAGAGTTCCCTCACTGCCGATGCACAGATGATTGACATCGATACCGTTCGAGGACTTGGGCACAACTCGGGTCGCCAGAACGCCCACTGGCGTGACCATCCGCAGCGCTACTACCATATCTTCGATCTTGCCGTACTTATCGCTCTGCATTCCAGCAGACCGTGTGGCGATCCACCCGCCGAGCGTAGAGTGCAAGAAGGAGTCTGGAAAGTGGCCGAGGGTTAGTCCGTAGCCCTGCAGTTGCTCTTCAAGATCGGGACCAAAGACGCCCGCCTCGATGCGCGCCGTACATGACTCCGCATCAACCGCCAGCACGCGTCGCATGCGTCGCATATCAAGCGACACCACCATGCGGCGGGTTTCGCTTCGCTCCAGGCAGCCAGCGATATTCGAACCGCCCCCAAATGGGATGACCGCGACATCGTGATGCGCCGCGGCCCGTATGGTCACGAGCACATCCTGCTCATTTTCGGGATAAATCACCAAGTCAGGAGCACCCTCGGCCATCCCCCGGCGCATACGAAACAGGTCGCGGAAGCCCTTGCCGTATGCGTGGACCAAGCGCTCATGACGACCATCGCAGATCTGATCGACGCGCATCGATAAGCGCAGCTCAGCCAAAAAGCCGTCATGACAAATTGCTTCACGCAACTGCGCGGCCTCGATCGGTACGGGCGACGTGTCTAAATTCTCTTCTTCTACACCGAGTACCGCTTTAGCATAGGGCCACAAACCAGGATGGGCACTAGAGTCGAAGCTGACCCCTTCGTCTCCCCATCCCCACCATTTCATATGTTTGGCTGTGTACATAGCCCCTCTAGGCTCTACAGGTTTGGACTTCGTGAAATTGTCGCCTGATCTTCCTCTTCAGGCGGCCTTGATCACATCTGCGCCGGGAGGCTTCCATCTCAGCCCACGGATGCGCTGTTCGAGCAATTCGACAGCCGCTCTCCGACACCCGCGCCCACGCCGAAAATCAAACTGATTCGATTCGAACACAATGGGCTCTCCGAAGCGCACGGTGACAGGCCCGGATCGCGGCACGAATTTTCCCTTTGCCAGAATGTTATGACCACCGTCGATATGCGCGGGCACTACGGGTACTCCAAGGTCGACCACAAACAGCCCGGAGCCACTTTTGAATTTCCGCATCTCGCCATCCAGCGACCGAGTACCTTCCGGATAGAGAATCAGATTTCCGTGCGTCCGCTGTAGAAACTCCTCGCACATTGCTAAACTGCGCCGGACCGACTTGTGCTGTGCTTGGCGATCGATCGGTATGACATTCATGAATCGCGAGACTAAGAACCTCGCCCTCCAAGAATTAAAAAAATAATCACTGGCACCGAGCAGTGCGAATGCAGAAAACGGAAGCCCCGAAGCTGTCATCAGAATTGCGCTATCGGCATGGCTCGTATGATTGCTACAGATGATGAACGGGGAAGCCGGAAGTTGATTCCGCCCGGCAACGGTAAGAGGACAATACAGGAGGAAGAACGCTCTGCAAAAGGCTTCAAACATAGCACTACCCGTCATCGGCGCCAAGAACATTTCCTCCGTTTTGCCGCGGTCCGTGAATCGGATGTCCACTGTTGTATTGTTTGCTCTATGACCAGACGCTTAGTTCGTCAGAGTCCGAGAGAGCTTCTTACGCTCCAGAGGTGCCAATGGCTTGTGAAACGGGTTGAGCACCTCGTAGCGCCGTGATTCTTGCCCTCACACTTGAAGCAGCCCCCACACCGTTTTACTGTAGCTCGGACTGCGATGTTGGGCAATCCATTGGCTATGTCAGGATACCTGTCGTAAGCGCAGTATCGCCGAGGTCGCAAACCTGCGCGTTTCTGGCCCTCCCATAATTGTGCAAGAGCTTGCGTTGCCTAGCACAGCCAAGTTGGGGCGTCCCTTTTTCACAGACTCTGCCTTGATGGTAGATAGCCAAGCGCGAATTCATGGTTTCAGCCGTGTCGGTAAGTGACATCGAGTGGATCGAGGCCGCCGATTATTACGTGTGTCTGCACGCTTGCGGCAAGCGGCACCTGTTGCGGAAGAGTGTTCGGGCGCTTGAGACGAAATTGGATCCAAAGATGTTCATTCGTCTGCACAGGTCGACGATCGTAAACCTCAACCGTGTGCGCGAGATTCACCGGGACGGACAAGCGGAAGGCTGGGTTCTGCTATCCACGGGAGCCCGCGTTCGCCTGAATCGGAATGGTTGGCGGAAGCTAATTGGCGTAACCAGCGCTTCGAAGAACCCAGTTTTCTAAGAATCCTCACATACGCGGATTCAATCCCAACTGATTTACACGTAAAATAAGTGGATAAAGAGCAGGCCGAAAGTTGAGCAGGAGGGCCGGGCCGCCAGGAAGTCGGCTTCGAGGAGATCGTCCACTGATCTCCGCCGAGCCCGTTTCTGGATAACCTCTTGGATTGCCGCTTCATGCGGCGCAGGCCGGAAGGAAAGCAGTTCCGCTCTCCGGTATGTCGATTCCGTCCGACCTTCAGACCGACTGCGCCGAGTGATACAACGCAGCAAGTGAAATCGTGCGTCACAACATCTGTCGGGTGGGTTCTTCCGGAGGGAGGGCGGACTTCACCGGCAAACGAATGCTTCCAGCAGCAACGATTCGGATCAGAAAGTGACGATGGCAAGAAAGTGTAGAAAATGTATTGTATCGACAGTCCATTTTTGTATGCCATGTGAAACCAAATGCTGACGCGAAGAATTGCATCAAGCCATGTGCGAGCGAGTTGGTACGACCGTCCCTCGCTGGAAGTACTGGATTGGCACGAACACCACAACCTGAGTTTCTGTTTTGTGATGAAGGGCGACTACGAGGAAACCACGCGTGATCGAACGTTCACGTGCAGGCCAGGTGACGTCGTGGTCAAGACAGCCGATGTGCGGCATCTGAACCGATTCGGCCGACAAGGCGCGGTGTGCCTGTTCTTGGAAATCTCTGACGAGTTTCTCTCACACTCAACTGACTTGGAGCAACTGAGTAGTGCGGTGTACACGCATCACTTAGCCCGGCTCGGGCTGGAACTGCAGGAAGAGATGCAGGCCGCCGATGCGCTGTCGTCGGTCATGGTTGAAGGCATCGCGTTGCGCAGCGTCGTATCGGCACTCCGGATAGGGAAAAGGAATTCAAAAAAGCACACTCAAGTAGAAGAGATCCGAGCCATGTTGGACGCTGGAGCAGCCGTCGAGGACCTCACCCGAAAATATTTGACTGCGCGCGAGAGGCAGTCGGTGCGGCGACTTTTCCGCCAAATCGAGGGTTGTTCCATGAATGAGTATGTGCTAAGACGCCGCGCCCTTCGTGCACTCGATCGGGTTCTAAGCACAGATCATTCATTGGCAGACATCGCTCAACGGTCTGGATTTTACGATCAAGCTCACTTCACAAAAGTTTTTGCTTCTCTATTCGGAGTTACACCGGGGCGCCTACGATCAAGATTCAAATAGACCGGCCAGCAACTGCGTACCCTGTTTTGTGATTGCCGTATTGGCCAAAAGGAGGTCCCATCTGCCAGCCGCATCGCTGATTTCATGGCCCGATTGCCCCAATGATGAAGTAGCGATGGAAGGCTGAACCGGTCCGCGTACAAAAGCGAAGAATTCGTACAATACGGCTGCACGGTGCATCTGCCATCGTTAACTGTGCCCGGAACTTCGCGACTCCTGGTGGGAATGGTGGCTCTGATTGCGATTGGCGGCATCGCCCCCGCTCAGACTGATCCATTCGCGTCAAAATCGCTGATCGACCACAATCCTCGGCTCAGCGATTTTCAGGTCATCGAGTTTCGCCGATATGTGATTAAAGATGGCAAGCGCCCAGCGTTCATCCAGTACTTCGATACTTACTTTCCAGAAGCATTTCAGCAGCTCGGAACCATCATCGCCGGCTCGCTCTCGGAGCGGCAGAACCCGTCGGGCTTCGTCTGGATCCGCGGCTTTCACACTATCGACGATCGTGCGGTGTTGAACGGGATTTTCTATTACGGATCGGTGTGGGATGAGCATCGCAAGACCATGAACGATCTTATCGATAACTCCGACAACGTGATGCTACTCCGCCCGCTCAGCCCAGAACGAGAGATTCCGATTCTGCCGGCCGTGGATCCAGTTGCGGAACCAAACGGGGCTCAAGGTATTGTGGTTGCCGAGATATTTGCGGTGAAGCCGAATAGCGTCGAGGATTTTGCCAGACAAGCGAAAACTGCCTTCGCCAGCTATCGATCTGCGGGTGCTCGCGAAGCCGGTGTCCTGGTGACACTGGATGTGAAAAATAACTTTCCCCAGCTTCCATATCGCACCGATGGGCCGTTCTTAATTTGGCTTGGAATTCTACGAGACAACGAAATGCTCAACTCCGCTTTCAACCTGGCAATGAAGGAATCAGAGAAGATGTTTACAGCCAGCGGCCTGTTGAGGAGCCCGCCTGAGTTGATTGTTCTCGATCCAACGCCTCGCTCACGGTTGCGGTGGTTGCCTTGATACTTGTCACGGACAGACGACGTAATTAGGGAGGGTAAGTGAACGGGTTTCACGGTACAACGATTCTTTTCCTGTTGTGCACATTTGGTTATTCCGTCCACGCTGGTTCTGCATCTTCACCAAAGACCCAGGCTGGTTCTGAGGCACGATCCGTCACACAGCACGATGGACAGCACGATTTCGATTTCTCCTTTGGCGCGTGGAAGACGCACATCAAGAGACTGAAGCATCCATTGAGCGGATCTACGGAGTGGGTCGAATACAAAGGGACCTCCATCGTCGGGAAGGTTTGGAATGGCCGGGGTGGGATTGGCGAGACGGAAGCCGATGGTCCAGCCGGTCATATCGAGGCTCTATCGCTGCGTCTATACAATCCCCAGGCTCATCAATGGAACTTGACCTATGCGAGCGGTCCGGTAGGAGTATTGAGCGTTCCGTCAAGCGGAGAATTCAAAAATGGCCGCGGCGAGTTCTTCGATACCGAGGCCATCAACGGCAAAAGCGTGCTGGTTCGCCAGGTCTGGTCTGATATCACCTCGGATTCATGCCATTTTGAACAGGCGTTCTCCGTGGACCGCGGCAAAACCTGGGAAGTGAACTGGAGCGCGATTGATACCCGAATCAAAGATGAAACCGATCGTACAAACGAGACGGCCACGCGTAAACCGGAGATTGATGCCGAACGCGACGGGCAGCACGATTTTGACTTCAACGTTGGCACCTGGAAGACGCGCGTGTCCCGCCTCGATCATCCTTTGACGGGTTCCACGACCTGGATTGAGTACGACGGCACTTCTGTCGTGCGTAAGGTGTGGGGTGGTCGCGCCAGCCTTTTCGAACTCGAAGTCGGCGGCTCAGCAGGTCACATCGAAGGCGTCGGCCTGCGTCTTTACAATCCCCAATCTCATCAGTGGAGCCTCAATTGGGCGAACAGCAGAGACGGCAACATGCAACCAGCCATGATCGGCGAGTTCAATAATGGGCGCGGTGATTTCTACGATCAGGAATCGCTGAATGGCAGAGCCATCTTTGCTCGGAACAGCTTTTCCGACATTACACCCGACTCCTCGCGCTTCGAGCAGGCGTTCTCCGATGACTACGGCAAGACTTGGCAAACGAACTGGGTGATGACTTTCACACGCAGAAGGGATGGAGCTGAAAAAAGGCACTGACCGCTAGCTGACCATGCGAGTGCCGCTTTTCCTTTATCATTCCCTGGAGTGATCAAGTCTTCAGATGTCTTCGAGGACGAGGTTGTCTGAAATAATGATTATCGGTGGTAGCCTTCTATTGTGGCGAAAGAATCGGCCAGCAAAGTTCTGTCGATTGGCGGGCAGGAAGTCCAGATCACGAACCCTGAGAAATTATATTTTTCTTCGCAAATAAACGTCACCAAGCTCGAACTTGTTCAGTACTATCTCTCCGTCGCTCCGGGTGCGCTGGCGGGGATTCAAGATCGACCAATCGTTCTAAAACGTTTTGTCAACGGCGCCGAGGCGGAGGCATTTTATCAAAAGCGTGCGCCAGAGAAGCGACCAGCCTGGTTGCGGACGGTCACTTTGTCGTTCCCCTCCGGCCGAACTGCCGAAGAAATCGTGGTCGATGACACGTCCGGACTTGCCTGGATTGTGAACCTGGGCTGCATCGAACTGCACCCGCATCCGGTGCGCTCCGGCGATCTCGATCATCCCGATGAATTACGCATCGATCTGGATCCGATTCCCGGCGTCAGTTGGGATGATGTTCGCCGTGTTGCCCTTGAAGTCCAAGGCTTTCTCGATGAAGTCGGCCTTCGTGGCTGGCCGAAAACCAGCGGCTCGCGCGGCATGCACGTTAATGTACTTCTTCAACCGCGTTGGACGTTTACGGAAGTTCGCCGTGCGGCTGTCGCCTTATCGCGAGCGGTCGAGCGCCGCGCCCCGACACTGGCCAGTTCGAAATGGTGGAAGGAAGAGCGCCATGGCGTCTTCCTTGACTACAACCAGAACGCGAAGGATCGCACGACCTGCTCTGCCTATTCGGTGCGACCGCTGCCGGATGCTCGGGTTTCGACTCCTCTTTATTGGGAAGAAGTGCCCGATTGCAATCCGGCGGACTTTACCATCTTCACAGTTCCTGAGCGCTTCGCGAACATCGGTGATCCGCACGCCGAGATGGACGCATCCCCTGGCTCGCTGGAACAATTGCTGGAACTGGCCGATAAAGATGAAGCCGCCGGTATCGCCGACGCACCTTGGCCTCCGCATTTCCGCAAGATGGAAGGCGAGGCTGCGCGCGTGATGCCTTCCCGCGCAAAATCTGCCACGAAGGGGATAGCAAAGAAGCCGCGCGTGAAGATGCCGTTGACTACGGTCGCGAATTCGCCTGATAAAGCGGCCGCGCTGGCGGGTCTTGAGCGATGGAAGGCCAAACATGCGGATATTTCAGGTCTGCTTGCCGTGGACGATGTGCTGGTCGATTCCATGCGAGGCCGCTCATCCACGTGGACACGCATCCGCATCAACCTGCGTCATGTCCCCGAAGAACAACGGCCGCCACAGGAAACTCCGGACCCAGACGATGATCCCACGAGGGAGTGGCGGGAGCGTTGGAAGAAGAAAAAGACAAACGAGTAAGACTCATCGTCCCTGTGGAAAAATTGCTGCCAGTTCCTGGGGAGGAACAACTTCAAGCTGGGCGTAGGTACAATCGCTGGGCTTTTTGTCCGTTCGCCATCTGCGGAATTGCGCCGTATGGCGGAAGCGATCTCCCTGCATGTGGTCGTAAGCAACTTCTACAACTAATTCAGGCCGCACAGGCTCCCAAGACAAATCTTTGCCTTGGCTCCAACGACTCTGTCCGCCGGGCATTCGCTTGACACCCTCATCATTCTCGGTCGCGTACTCAGCCCAAGCCTTCCACGGATGGTTCATCAGTGCATCTTTTCGATATGGCTTGAGAAGTTCCACCAGTTCTATTCGTTTTGCTGTGCTGAAACTCGCACTGACTCCGACGTGTTGTAAAGCGCCAGCATCGTCGAACAAACCGAGTAGCAGCGAACCAACCATTGTGTGCTCGCCTTTCTTATGCCAGCGGAATCCAGCAACAACGCAATCGCAGTCGCGTTCGTGTTTCACTTTAAGCATCACTCGCTTATTCGGCTGGTAAGTTCCAGCAGGATCTTTGGCCATCACACCATCCAAGCCTGCGCCTTCAAAGCGACTAAACCAATCGGCAGCAATGCTCCGATCGCTGGTTGCAGGTGTGAGATGAATCGGCGGCGCGGCTAAATCAAGCAGCGACTCCAGTTCGCGCCGCCGATTTTGAAACGCCTCGCCGCAGAGATCGCGATCTCCAAGGCAAAGCAGATCGAAGAATACAAATGATGCGGGAATCTGCCCTGATAACAGCTTTACGCGCGATGCAGCGGGATGCAGACGTAATTGCAGTGCATCAAAATCGAGCCCATCATTCTTGACGATTACCATTTCTCCATCGAGCACACAACGTGCGGGCAGCGCAGCGCGCAGGGGTTCCAGCAACTCAGGAAAGTAACGATTGAGTGGTTTTTCGTCGCGGCTTTGGATAAAAATCTCATCCCCATCGCGAAACACCAGCGCGCGAAAACCATCCCACTTGGGCTCGAAAATCCAATCGCCCTCGGCGGGCAATTTGTCTACCCGTTTCGCAAGCATCGGCAGGATCGGGGGATTTACTGGAAGGTCCACACCCCATGGTATAACGTGGCTTCATCTTTTGATCCCGGCTCAAAACGAACCCCGTTTCATAAATCTCAACTGCCTTTGCTTTCCGCCATCCACCAAAGTCTGTTTGCCCCCCAACAAAATTGATGTTCTCCAAGCCTTTTTCACGATATCAATCCGTTCTCTTAGCCGGCTACTTCCCTTTGCCGGCGATTCAGGCACCAGCTTTATCGACAGGTACTACAATCGGTGAGAAGAAACGGAGGACTGCTGATTTCAATGGGCAGGGAGAGATAATTCTGATGCAGCGTAGAGATTTTCTAAAAAATACTGTCGCTGTTGCCGTAGCTGCAGAACTTGGAATGGGTAAAGCGAAGGCGAAAGTTCCCGCCCACAACTGGGGAAAGTACGACTTCGGCTGCGGTCCCCGGGTAGCAGATCGCCTCAATCAGGGTCCGTTCCCTCAATACCCACCTGATGCCGTCATTCCCAACGACGACGTGGTGATGACAACGACTTCTTCGGAAGACGTCGTGCCGAGCTATGGCAAGGGACTGGTCACCCATATCACCGCAGACAGTGGCACGGAGGAAATCAAGTCAGACAATATTCCCCAGGCGATCGAGGACCTGGTTCGATTTCCCCTAGGCCAGCAGCTTTATATCCGCCCGACCTGGAGGGAAGTGCAGCCGCGCCCCGGCCGCCTGGAAATGCCCGATTACCTGAAGCTGGTTTTTGAATTGGCGAAGAAGAACAAAAAGCGGGTCGGATTGCGAGTTCAGATGTGTGCTCCAGACTATACACATGAAGCGGCCTTGCCAGATTTTGTCCTCGACAAGGTGCCGAAAGTTGATTTGGTCCTGAGCGATCAGGAGAGCAGTGCTGAGGCGCAAAGATACTTGCAGAACCCGCATTCGCGTTATCAGCCCCGCTACGACCATCCTTTTTTTCAGCAGGCATTCAAAGAACTGATTGGCCTTTTGGCAGCGGAGTTCGATGGCAACCCGCTCATCGAGTATATCGATACCTTTATGTATGGCTTTTGGGGTGAAGGGCACACTTGGCCGTTCGGCAATAATCCTTTCCCTGATTACCAGACAGCAGAGCGCACCTGGATCAATATGCTCGAAGTCCAGCTCGAGCACTTTTCGAAGACTCCTCTACTGACTAATACTCAACCGGACTATAGCCGAGTTGGCAATTCGGAACTACTGGACCGCACGGTCCGCAGCAACAATTGGATTCGCAGCGACACCATCTTTATTGAGAACGAGCAGATTGAGGCGCTCAGCAATCGCCCACCCTGGACTGCGGCATTGCTCGAGCAGGGGCTCCCGGGTAAACCTCCCGATCCGAGCGTTGCTTATGAAGAGATATCCCCGGCAGAGAACATGATTGCTCATGTGATTGATGTCGGGGCGAATTACTGGTCGCTCTGGAACTTCCACCGCATCAGCGCAAAGAATCTGATGAGCTATTACCAGGCTTATCCGGCGGCTTTCGACCAAATCAATCGCCGAATTGGCTATCGGGTGAGGCCATCCTTCATCTGGAGCTATAAAGACGATGGTTCCACGGGGCTCATTGTAGGCTTCGCCAATGACGGAATCGCGGGCGTGCCGGGCGTATTGCGGGTGACCGTCGAGAGCCATGACGGAAAGGTGCTCAAGGACGGTTGTCTGGATGCCGGTTATCCGTTACCGGGGAAGATTCGGCAGGCACAGTTCGTGCTTCCAAACGTCACCGATTGGAAAGGATTGAAACTTAGAGCTGAGATTGAGGTAAAGGGAATGCGCTATCCCGTGCAGTGGGCTTGTCACCAGAAGCTGAACGATGACGGCTCGCTCACCCTGCGTCCCAACCTCCGTCAGCAGGTCTAGGCTGAGAGGATTTGTCAGGAGCAAACATGGGCGGAGATAGCTTTATTCCGGTTGCAACCGATGCTCTTTCGCGAAACGATCTCCTCGAGCGTGGTTTCAGTCGTCAGCCGCTCCGAGTTGATCTAGACATAGCGCGCACGCTGGAAGCGTTCTCCCACGCCGCCTGGTTCATTCCAAGGGACAAATATTACGATGGGGGCGACAGGTATCGTTCCTTGAATCGTCTCCGGGCCGAGATTGTTGAAGGTGGTGTAAAGGTTTGGTTGAATGAGGAGAGCACGCCATATGTGCAGCTGAAAAAATACAATACGACAATCGGCGGCCTGCCGCGAGAGTACGCTCCGCTGCCCGCCGAGATCGCTGGTTCCATAGGCGTCCGCAAGATGATTGCTCACCACCTTCATCACCTGCCGCTCTCGACCGTGGGTACGAAGTATTTGGTTAACCTCCATCTAATAAGGTTCACGGCCACGCCGGGTCGCCCGTGCGATACGAGCCCACCGGGTTTACATAAGGACGGAGAAAAGTACATCGCTACGCATCTACTGGGCCGCTGCGGCGCTGACGGTGGCGAAGTCATCATCACCGACAATGACAAACACGAACTGGATCGCTTCACGATGCGCGAATCGGGTGAATGTTACGTCTTCGACGATGATCGCATCTGGCATATGTTGACACCAGTGACGGTGCTGCAAGGCAATCAGTACGCCTACCGTGACACACTGGCATTCGATATGCTTCCAGAAGGTTGGGAACCCGTGAGGTGATCCGGGATAATTTCAGCTCCGCAGATAAGCCGCTTAACTCGGTGGGATAATGCGAAAGAAGGAGCTACGGAAACACGAGAAGATGGCCAAATACGTGATTCAAGCTAAGGGTGGTGCACCGCCGGGAGGAGCTTATTCCCAGGGATGGCGGGCCGGGGATTTCGTCTTCGTTAGCGGAACGGGTCCAATCGACCCGGTCCGTGGCGGGCTGGTCGGCGACAGCATTGAGCAGCAGGCGGAGCAGACCATTGATAACATCGTTGCCATTCTCGAGGCAGACCGAGCTTCTCTTCGCGATGTGGTGAAGGTCCACGTGCATCTTAGTGATACCAGTTTGTTCGCGCGCTACAACGCGGTTTACGCGCGACGTTTTTCGCCGCCGTATCCGGCGCGCACGACGGTAGGCAGCGATCTTGGTCACACTCCAGGCATGCTGATCGAAATCGACTGCGTTGCGTACAGTGTGAAGAAAACGGGCCCGAGGGCAAAGAAAAAGAAGAAGGTGAGCCGCCGGAACAAATAGAATTCCCGGCCTGCCGCAAAACACGCCGCAAGGATGGGCCACACTGAGCAGGTCGCGGTGCGGAATTTCTTTCCGAGACTGTCTCGCCTAAACTGGCTCGGTAGCCGCGTGATCCACTGAGGACTCGGCCAACGCTGACGTTGGGAGCAACGGCGCTTCGCGTCCGCGGGCGGTAACTTCCTCTACTGATGGGATCCGGCCGTCCCGCACTAGGAGCGCGGAATCAAAGTTGTTCACCGTGGGGCAGATGTGGCGCGGCAGGAGATAAAGAGCTTCGCCTACCTGCGGACCTGCGGTTTCGCGGTTCAATGCCATTGGAAGATGCTCTTCACTGGGCGCGAGAGGCGTCAGTTCCGGATGTCCGGCGACCACGCACGTGGGCACGCCAGCATCGGCCGAGACAGCTTTGTGGCCCGCATCGCAGGTGATGATTCCGTCGTGTGGCCGGCTGACCACACGGGTTAATACCAGGGCCGCTGGCGCGTAGCCGTATTCAGCGGGCAGTTGCGCCAGACTTGTGGCATCGCAATAGACAATTGTTCCAGGCGAGACACGGTGGATGAACCCTGCGCCGTGAAAACCTTTGTACGCAAGAGAGCAGGGGAACGTCGGCGTCCCTGCGGTGATGACTTCGGGCACGCTCGTCCCACTGTCCTCGATCGCCATTACAAGTCTCAGCAAACGATCGTAACCGGAGTGCGCCGCTGCGGTCCGTTCGGGCTCGTCGAGCCCCCCGTGCTGGCCGTCATAGTAGTGCAGGCCTCTGAATTTCAGCTCCGCTTCTTCAATAGCACGCACAAGCCGAACCACTTTGTCGGTCTGGTCCTGTTCGACTCCGGTTCGATTCATGCCAGGATTTATGTCGACAAACACGTCGACTGAGCCGCCTCCCCATTGCCGCATCTGTTCTTCGTTCTCGACCAGGACAGAAATCGGGACGTGCGGGAACTGATTCGCTATTTCGAGCACACGGCGTGCATTTGCGCCCACCACCGGGTAGGCAAGAAGGACGTCGGCTGCTCCGCTGTTGCAGGCCACCAGCAGTTCGAGCGTGGTTGCGCACTTGAAATTCCGGACACGCCGCTCGACCATCATGCGAAGCGTGTAGGCCAGCTTTGCGGTCTTGATGTGCGCACGCCAGCGATCCGGTTCGCCTCCAAGCAGATGTATGGTCCGCGCAATATTTGACGCGACGATTTCCGGATAGACCACAAGCGCAGGAGTAAGAACGTCTTCAATGTCGGCCACGCGGTGACGTTCGTCCCAGGGAAACTCGCTCACCATGGATTTATGCGCTGCCATCGCGGCTTTGATCATATCGCGCAAACCTGAAACAGCGCTATGGGCGCGTGCATTTCCCCCGCACCACTCCCGAACTTGGCGGGTCGTTGACCATCTTCATTGCTGCTAGTAGGCTCTGACTTCCGCGATGTTGGCTAATCCATCTGACCATTCCGAGCGAAGTGATTTGGTTCGTGGCCTGGGTCTTGGGTCGGCGATCGCCATCGTTATTGGCGACACGATCGGGACGGGGATTTTTCTTGTCGCGAGCGACATGGCGCGCGCCGTGGGCTCTGCCACACTGGTGTTGATCGCCTGGATCCTCGGCTTGCTCATCGTGCTTTTGGGCGCCTTCTGCTACGCCGAGCTCGGTGCGGCTTTTCCGAAGGCCGGCGGCCCCTACGTCTACCTTGGCCGCGGGCTTGGCCCTCTCTGGGGATTTCTCTTTGGCTGGATGAGTTCGTTTCTCGAACGGCCAGTCGCTATGGCCACGCTGGCGGCCGGTTTCGTGCGGTTCCTGGGATTTTTGTTTCCCATTGTGGCGACGCCTTTGTTCAGCAGTCACATCGGGCGCTACGAATTCACATTCACGACGGCGCAGCCGATTGCGGCGTTGATCGTAGTGATCGTGACGGCGGTCAATTATTTCAGTGTGCGGATGGGCGGCGCTATCCAGGTGCTGCTGACGTCGCTCAAGATAGGCACGATCCTGGTGATTGTTGCCGGAGGAGTAGCGTTCGGAACAAAACACGCTGGTTCAACTACGCCAGCGATAACATCGTTCAGCTTGGGAACGATTGGCGCCTTGCTGACAGCGCTCGTTCCTGCGATGTGGGCATACAACGGCTTTAACGATCTGGGCGATCTGGGGGAAGAGATTGTCCAGCCGCAGAAGAATATCCCCAGAGCCATCATTGTGGGGCTGCTCACTGTGGGTGGGCTGTATTTGATGGCGAATGTTGTGTACTTTCATGTGTTGCCATTCGCACAGGTGGCGGAGTCCCAGCATGTCGCGTCGGACGTAGTGCAATCGTTGAGTGGTTCGCGCGGCGCAGCCTGGCTCACGGTGGCCATGGCCGTGTCGGCTCTTGGGGCTCTGCACGTCGTGGTCTTGACCGGTGCACGCATCCCGTACGCCATGGCCCGCGACGGTTTGTTCTTCCATTTCGCGGAGCGCCTTCATCCTTCCCTTCGTACACCCACCGGCGCGTTGGTTTTCCTGGGCTCGATCGCCGCGCTGCTGGCGCTCACTGGGACATTCGAGGAACTCTATTCACTGTTCGTCTTTGCGGTATGGATCTTTTTCGGATTAGTGGCGATTGCCCTGATGCGTTTACGCCAAAAAGAGCCGAACCTGGTTCGGCCCTACCGCGCCTGGGGATATCCCTGGACACCGCTCATCTTTTTGGCTGCCGCGATGGCTTTAACGATTAACTTGTGGATGGTCCGGCCCGTACGTTCTTCACTGGGGCTCGCGGTGATTGGTCTCGGTATTCCGTTCTTCTACCGCTGGTGCAAACGGCCTCGCGCCGCTGACCTACATTCCGGACGGAACTAGCGGATTGCTAATGCACCGGCGGCCCTTTTCGGGTAGGTTCCGAGTGGCCGACCACCCGCCCGAAATCGTTTGCATCTGCTGCGAGGGGCTTACGGCAGACTATAATTGCGCCCACGGATGACGCTAACCTCTGGAACAAAACTCGGCCCCTACGAAATCCAGTCGCAACTGGGCGCAGGCGGCATGGGAGAAGTTTACCGCGCCCGGGATGCCCGTCTTGACCGCATCGTGGCGGTGAAAGTTTTGGCTTCTCATCTTTCTTCCACTCCGGAATTGAAGCAGCGCATGGAGCGCGAGGCGAGAGCCATTTCTTCGCTGAGCCATCCCAACATCTGTCACCTTTATGACGTCGGATCGCAGAACGGCACCGATTACCTGGTGATGGAGTTTCTGGAAGGTGAAACTCTGGCGGAGCGCCTGCGCAAGGGCGCGCTGCCGCTGCTTGAGGTCTTGAAAATCGGAGTCGCCGTGGCCGAAGCTTTGGCGGTCGCGCACCGCAGCGGCATTGTGCATCGCGATTTGAAACCGGCGAACGTCATGCTGACCCAAGGGGGCGCGAAGTTGATGGACTTCGGGCTGGCGAAACCGCTGGGTTTGCAGGCTGCGGCTCCGGGGTCAGGCACTGCGCCACCTTCGTTTACCGCAGCTGCCACGCTGAGTGGGCCGAGTCCGTTAACCCCGCTCACCACCGCGGGAAGCATCGTCGGCACGATTCAATACATGTCGCCGGAGCAGATCGAGGGAAAAGAAGCCGACGCTCGCAGTGACATCTTCGCTTTCGGCGCGGTGCTGTACGAAATGGTCGCGGGAAAGCGGCCGTTCTCGGGGAAAAGTCAGATCTCGCTGGCCTCATCCATTCTGGAGAGTGATCCGGTGCCGATCAGCACGGTCAAGCCACAAACTCCTCCGGGCTTCGAGCATGTTGTGACCACGTGCCTGCAGAAAAATCCTGAAGAACGCTATCAGACGGCGCACGATATCAAACTGGAGTTGCAATGGATTGCGGCGGACAAATCGGCTCCGGTCGCTGCGCCGCCAACGCCCGCGCCGTCTCGCAGCCGGGAGCGTCTTGGTTGGGCTGCGGCCCTGGTAGCTGCGGTTGTTCTCACCACAGCTGCCGTCATGTTCTTTTACCATCCGGCTCAGTCTGCGCACTCTATCCGCGCCGTCATTGATCCTCCGGAGAAGGCCACATTTAATTTGACCGGCGATTCTGCCGGTCCGCCAGTGGTTTCGCCCGATGGTGCATCCATCGTATTTGCGGCCACAGGCGCAGACGGCAAGACAGCCCTCTGGGTACGTCCTACGAACGGGCTGGAAGCACATGCACTGCCCGGCACCGACGGTGCGTTCTTTCCGTTCTGGTCGCCCGACAGCCGTTCTCTCGGGTTCTTCGCTGAGAGCAAGCTCAAGACTATCGACCTCGACGTCGGCTCGGCGCAGGTAGTTTGTGATGTACCGCTCGGTCGCGGTGGTGCCTGGGGACCGGGTGGAGTGATCCTGTTCTCTCCGGCTCCCTCAGCGGCTCTCATGCGCGTAAGCGCCAGCGGCGGAGCTCCAGTTGCGATTACGAAGGTCGACCCGGCTTTGCACACCTCGCATCGCTGGCCGTTTTTCCTTCCCGACGGCAAGCATTTCCTCTATATCGCGCTTCAACACGATCCGTCCAAGTCGGCGAACAACGCGATTTACTACGCATCGCTCGACGGTCGGGAAAATCGTCCCCTGTTCCACGCTCAATCCAATGCGGTTTACGCCAACGGTTTTCTTTTGTTCGGGCGTGGAGACCAATTGATCGCGCAACCTTTCAACCCTTCCACTGGAACGCTGAGTGGAGAGCCCCAGAACGTGGCCAAGGGTGTGATGAACGACTCCAGCACCTGGCACGTGGACGCCTCGGCTTCCGACGATGGCCTGCTGGTTTTCGGCAGTGGCGCCTCCGGGGATTTGCAGTTGGTCTGGGTGGATCGCAGCGGGAAAGAGGTCAGCCCCATAGCCGGGAAGCTTCCCGACTTGCAAGACGTGGTCCTTTCCCCGCAAGGAGACCGCGTCGCTCTTCAGCTTAACGCCGGGGAGACCGACATCTGGGTGCTCGACCTGGCGCGCGGAGTCCGCACGAGGCTCACCTTTGGACCAATCGGGAATGTTTCCCCCATCTGGTCGCCCGACGGCAAGTGGATCGCATACTCCTCCGCTCGCAACGGTGGCTTCGCTCTCTGCCGCAAACCCTCCGACGGCAGTGGCGCGGAAGAGACTTTGCTCACACTTGCCGATCAGCCCGCACTCGACGATTGGTCGCGCGACGGCAAGTACCTGCTCTATTCGAGGGCCGCGCCGGGTGGCCCAATCGGGCAGCTCTGGTCCTTGCCGCTGGAGGGAGAGCGCAAACCATCGCTGGTCCTGGAGCGGGGTACAACAGGAAAACTTTCTCAAGATGGCCGCTGGCTCGCCTACATGTCGGCCGAATCCGGCACGCCTCAAGTGTATGTGGTGCCATTCGGCGGCGGCCAAGGAAAGTGGCAGGTCTCCGCTAACGGAGGAATCCAGCCCGAGTGGAGCAAAGATGGCAAAGAACTCTACTACATGGACCTGACTTTTCAATCTTCTTGCCGTCCCGGTAACGAGTGCGGGCGGCGCATTGCAATTCGGCGCCGCTCAGAAACTCATCAGCAACTGGTCCGCTCCGCAGGTCTTCTACGACGTCTCGCCCGACGGCAAGAAATTTCTTCTCGACCGAGTTGCACAACAGGTCAGCCAGTCGGTGACCGTGGTTACGAACTTTACAGCGGGGTTGAGGAAGTGAGTAACACATGGTTCGGGGAGGATCACGGGCGAGCGGGAAGCAATCCCAGGGTTAAAGGTTAGCCGACCACAACGAAGTGAGTAGTCAAGTTTTCAGCCCCTTGCGAAAGCCTAAGCCTCAGTTCTTGGGGCGAATGGGCATGCCGAAGTCCCGCTCCATGCGTCGGTACCAAGTTTCGTCGTCGGCAGCATGCAGATCCACCCATTGTTCGTCGGTCATGGAGTTACGCCAGCCAAGCAACGGAAGCGCATCGGGTCCGACCGGGTGCCGTAGTTGCCAAGTACCACTCTCGATTATCTCGCGTATCTTCTCGGCTACCAGAGACGGTGACGCGGGGGTCTTCAGCGACGCGGCAAACAGATGGGCGAACCGCCGTTTCTGAGAATACGGTGAGGGTTGCGCCGGTTCCTCCAACCCTCGGGCCATCGGAGTATCAATGATGCCGGGTTCGACGACGGCGACCCGGACGTTAAACGTCTTCATTTCCTGGGCCAATGTATCGCTCAGCGCCTCTAGGGCAAACTTGGACGCGGTGTAGGGTGCCAAGGGCGAACTCGCGAGCCGCCCGGCGACCGAAGTCACGTTGATGATGCATCCGTTCTTGCGTTGACGCATTTGCGGCACCACCACTTGAATGCAACGCAACGGTCCAAAATAGTTGGTCTCCATCACTGCTCGGAAATCGTCAACATGCAGTTCTTCGATCGATCCGCTCCGTTCGATGCCGGCGTTATTCACCAGCACGTCGATGTGGCCTGCGTCTTTATATATGTCTGCGATCGCTGTCTTCACCGAACTGTCCGAGTCAACATCCATCACCGAAATCTTGATAGGAAGTTTCTCCTGCGCGGTTTTGTCCGCGAGCTCCGGCGCACGGGAAGGGTTGCGCATGGTGGCATATACCTTGTGGTTTGCGCGGCCGAGGTCTAGCGCGGTTGCCAGGCCAATCCCCTTGCTGGTTCCGGTGATGAGTACAGACGCCATATTGGGTTCCCCTTGTACAGTTGTCGAAGGAAGCCGGCAGTATACCACCCGTCGCCACCGTACCATCTGCTGTTGAATAACCTCCTGTTTATCGACCATCCGAGAGCGATCTCGTTTTGCCTCAATCCAGAACTCCACGCTAAGATTGCCGAATGGTGGATTCTTCGCACGAAGCGATGCGGCCGGACGAGCAGGGACCTGGGGATGCACCTGCCAAGTCTCAGGGAAAGCTAGCGCTGGCTCTGGGAGTGATCGCAATCGCGCTCAGCTTGATTGTTGGGTTGGTTTATCTACTCTCGGTCCGTCGCCTGGAGCGCGAGGTGGCACGGCTCAGCCAGCAGACGGAAGGTCTAAGCCGGCAAGTCGTGCGCGCACAGGAGCAATCGCAGACGTTGGCGCAGCAGGCTTCGCAAGCGGCTGCGAACGCGCAGGCCGCCGCTCAACAGCGCGACTTGGCGAAGCAGGATCAATCGAACTCGGAGGCGCAGGCGCAACTTGCGCGGCAGCAGGCCGCCGCCGAGCAGCAAAAGGCAGATCAAGCCGTACAGCAGGCCGAGGAATATCGGCAAGAGCGAGAGGCGGAACTTACACAGCTGCAACAGGCTCTCGGGCAAATCGCCGAAACGCGTCGTACCGCCATGGGCCTGGTGATGACGCTGGACAGCAAGTCAATTCGCTTCGATTTTGATAAGGCAAACATTAAACCGGAATATCGCGACATCCTCAATCGCATCGCCGGGATCCTGATGACGCTCAAGGGATACACGATTGCTGTCTACGGATATACGGACGACGTCGGCACGCAGACCTACAACTTGCAACTCTCACAGCGTCGCGCCGAAGCTGTCCGCGACTTCCTGGTGCAGACCGGAATTTCCGCGACCATCATGAGCACCAAGGGTTTTGGCAAATCCGACCCGCGCGTTCCGGGCGACAGCGAACAGGCGCGCGCTGCCAACCGCCGGGTCGAGATCGGCATAGTGGATTCGAAACTTATCACCAACGGCACTCTCGCCGTGCCCAAGTGAATTAGGCGGTACAGGTTCGGTGTAGACGTCCAGAGCCGCTAATTTTCACTTGGCACCTCCCGGTCATCGGTCAAAAGAATTGCGCTCGATCGAGGTTCAACTCGAAAACTGATTTGACTTTGCAGGGAGAGCTCTTTACCAGGTTCGTAGAGATCGTCAGGGGCGGTTCGGGAAGTGTCTACCGCCAAACGCCAGATCTTTCTCCCTGGCAAAGCAGGGATTGAAAAATCAACTGGTCTAGTATCGGCGTTGAACATCAGGAACAAGTCGGCTTCTGTCTGCCCCAGAATGAGACACGCAAAGGATTTCTGCCGCCCGTCCGTCCAGTGGGGAATGCCGCCATTTGGCGCGAACCATTTTATGTCCGCGCCTGTGTAAAACACTTCTTTTCGCAGTGCAGAATGGGCTCGGCGAAAGCCGATCATTCCTCGAGTAAAGCGACGGATCTCTTTGTGCTTTTCCGCCAAACTCCAGTCAAACCAGCTCACCTCGTTATCCTGACAGTAGGCGTTATTGTTGCCGCGCTGGGTTCGCCGAAACTCGTCTCCGCCGCGCAGCATAGGAACCCCTCGAGAGATGAAGAGGGTCAACAGGAACGTCTTGATCAAGCGGTTCCGCATTCCCTCGACCGCGGGATCGTCGCTTGGCCCTTCCACCCCGCAATTGTCACTGTAGTTGGCATCGCTTCCGTCGCGGTTGTGATCGCCATTGTCGTCATTGTGCTTCTGCTTGTAGCTGACCAAATCGTTCAGTGTGAACCCGTCATGAGAAGTTACGAAGTTTAAGCTGCTTCCGGGTCCCTTGCCGGATCCCTGGTACAAATCCGAGCTTCCACAGATCCGACTGGCAAACAATCCCATCATCCCCGCGTCGCCAATCCAAAAGCGGCGTACCTCGTCGCGAAAACGGCCATTCCATTCCATCCAGCGCCGCGTGGAAAAACTCCCGACTTGATAGGCGCCACCTGCGTCCCACGCTTCGGCGATAATTTTCACGTCGCGCAGGATGGGATCTTCGCCAATGTCTTCGAGAAGCGGCGCGTGGCGGAGAACGTTTCCATGTTCATCTCGGCCCAAGACGGAAGCCAGGTCGAAGCGGAAACCGTCAACGTGCATGTGCATGACCCAGTAGCGGAGCACACTCATGACGAACTGCCTTACGACGGATGGTTCGCGTTAAGCGTATTGCCTACGCCAGTAAAGTCCTTGTAGTACCGGCGGTCGTTCTCTTGCAACATGTAGAAAATCGAGTTCTCAATGCCGCGCAGGCAGATCGTGGGTCCGGTTTCATTTCCCTCGGCCGTGTGGTTCAACACGATATCCAGGATGACTTCGATGCCGGCGCGGTGAAAGGCCTTGACCATTTCCCGGAATTCCAAGGTCTGCCGCCGATGCGGTCCTGCAATGCTGTAGGATTGCTTCGGAGCAAAGAAGGCGACCGGATTGTAGCCCCAGTAGTTCCTGAGTTTCTCCTTAGTTATTGGATTGAGCCGGTTCGATTCATTTTCGTTAAATTCGAGCACAGGCATTAATTCAATTGCAGTCACCCCCAGGTCTTGGAAGTAAGGGATTTTTTCGGTCAAGCCTATGAAGGTTCCTGGATGCGCGACCCCCGAGCTGGGATGGATTGTGAATCCGCGTACATGCGTCTCATAGATCACTGTGTCGGAAGCAGAATGCTTCGGAGGGGCATCCATCTCCCAGTCGAAATGGTCGCCGGTAAAGATGCATTTCGGGGTGGTGCCCGCGTTATCGACGGTCGAAAAGCTCAAGTCAGCAAGGGTGCTAGAGGAATCGTATCCACGAGCGGCTAAAAATCCCAATCTTCGATGCCCGCAATTGCTCTTGCAAACGGATCCAGAAGCAACTTGTGCGGGTTGAAGCGATGGCCTTGTTCTGGTTGATACGGTCCTTCGATGCGATAGCCGTAGAGTTGGCCTTCGTGAACGCCTCGCACCCACACGTGCCAGACGTCACCGGTCCTGTGGCGCACGGGATCCAGATCAATGATCCTCGTCGGAGAACGGTCGTCAGGATTTTGATAGAACTCTAGACGAACCTGGGTGGCGTTACGGCTGAACAAAACGAAATTGACGCCGTCTCGGACTAAATGTGCACCCCACGGAATTGGATTTCCCGCCCGAACTTCACCCTCCTCAAAGGGTGCCTCTAGAGTGTCGGATTCATCCTGTTTCATAGCCAGTTCAGCCATCGAACTCCTACGCGCAATGTGATAATCCCGCTTCCTGTTCGCCCGCCCTGGATGCCCACAAGCATGCAATGGTTCAAAGAAGAGCACCATTGGACTTTGGTATTGCCAATACCTTCGTCCAATGGACTCGTCGTCCCGCTTCTGGCTTAATCAAGGTCGCGCTGGTAGGAGCAATTGTGAGCACTGCAACCACCGCACCTCACGTCCAGCGGACACTGTATCGAAATTGGAGTCACCAATGAACGCTGTACAAATTGAACAGAAGAGCTATGAGATGCCCCCGCGGGAGGGGATCAGCATCGCGCATTTTCTTACCGTCGCCGACGTCGAGCGATCGGCTCGCTACTACGAAAAGGTCTTCGGCGCTCGCATTCTGACCATGGGTGACGGCAACGCGCCTCCGTACCTTCAGCTGGCGAATATCTGGATGATTCTGAACGTTGGGGGCGGGCCGACCCCGGATAAGCCGACGGTAACGCTCAGCGTCCCCGACCCGAATCACATCAACAGCTTTATGAATTTCCGCGTTGCGGATATTCAAGCCTGCTACAAGCTTTGGAAAAGCCGAGGGGCCGAGTTCATCACAGAACCGATCCCCAAGTACGGCGAGATTCGCTGCTATATCCGCGATCCCGACGGTTACATCATTGAGGTCGGACAGAGCACGGACTTGGTCTACGGTTAACGCTCGGCCCGGATGGCATTCGGATTTGATTGGTCTACGGTTAACGCTCGGCCCGGATGGCATTCGGATTTGAACGGTTGCGGATGTTCTCTTGAGGTCTTCGGGCTGCAGTGTCGAGCCTGACATCAAAAGGAGTACCAAATGGACGGCACAAATGGGCTGAAAGAGGCACGCGCGTGACCGCGCCTGTCGCGTCGAACACGCCTGAGTCGAACATACTAAGCGTGAACGTTTTTACGGCTCCGGGAAAGACTATGGTCGGCGAGCGGCCAAAGCCCTTCGGCGAAGCACTCGGCTTTGACCCGATCACGTCGACTTTAATCTTCGGCGAGTACGACGCGGTGCTGGTGGACGCAATGGGGACAGTGGCTGAGGCCGAGGCTCTCGCGGATTGGGTCGCTCTGCACGACCGCAACCTCGAGACCGTCTATATAACGCACGCCCACTTCGACCACTTCTATGGCCTTAGCATTCTGCTCGACCGTTTCCCCGGCGCTCGGGCGATAGCAACGCCCAGGACAGTGAATGCCATGCAGACGTCTTTCACTCCCACAGTGGAGCGGCTAGCCCGCCGGATGTTTCCGGGGCAAGTGCCCACCAAGTTGGTTCCACCTGAGCCCTATGAGCAGGACACGTTCACTCTCGAGGGCCACGAATTGCGCATCATCGAGCAGGGCCGCACCGACAGTCCCGATTCGACGTCTCTATACGTTCCATCGATCGGCCTGATCGTGGCTGGCGACGTCGTGTACAACCAATGCCGCATGTACGTTGGCGACACCACCCCCGAGAGCCGAAAGAATTGGATCGCGGCGTTAGACCGGTTAGCGGCGCTCAATCCGACGATGGTCGTCGCGGGTCACAAAAAGACGGGCGCGCCCGACTCTCCCTCGGCGATCCAGGACACCAAGCGTTACCTCGAGGACTTCGATCGGTTGCAGAAAACCGCAAAGTCCGACCAGGAGCTGTTCGATCAGATGACGGAGCTGTACCCGCATTGGGTAGCCAACCAGTCATGGTTGATGTTCGGATTCCCCCAGCCATAAGCCACATCAACCGCTGATGCGAATGTTTTCTCGCGCATGATGGAAGGTGCCCCGGTTTTCCCTAACTATGCGCCATCGGACGTTTTTTTATTTCAACTGCCGAATCCGCTGCGTGTTCGCTTTCCGTTTGCTATCATTTCAGCAGGGTATCTCGATGAAGAAATGGGATTATGAGATCACCACAACGGGCGCGAAGAGAACTATCACTGCGAAATCGGATCCTGCCAAAAAGCGAACTCCTGAGCCGCAAGAGTTTGCCAACAACGCTGATGCTCTCGTGTTCGTGAAGGCGGGAGTCGCTGAAGGCTTTCTCTTCTCATGCCGTCGCTTCGTTGATCATGAGTATCGCGATGTGCGCTACCACTACTTTGTCAACGTAAATGGCCAGCTCGTATCCAGCGGCCGAGACAATGGGCCGCCTGATCCGATGTTTGAGGTCGGGGATGTTTATCCTGGCGGACCCAGGAATGGGAAGCACTTCGACATCACCGATGTCATCACCGGCGAGATGGCGAGAGCCAATGGATGTGGCGTGATGATCGTCGGGAAAGAACGCGATGTGTCGAAGGCGAACTAAAGGTTCCGCCATGGGATACAGCGATGGCGCGATGCGCCTCGGCCCAGTCGCGAGAAAGCTCATCGATCCATGCGCATGGAAAGATGGTTACCCAGGTCCTCCTGCGTATGTGAGGGAGCTGGATGCTCTTCTTCATTTTGCTAATCAGAACGGATATTTGCGGGGTTTTGTTCCGACCCTCGAAGCGCAAGATCGACAGCGCGATAAATCCCTGAATGAGCTCCGTCTTGCCTATTTCTTTAAGAGCCTCGGCTTCGACGTTACCGAATGGGACCCGCCGGGTGCCAGCAGGAAGAAGGGTGAGTTCAGCTTGGCTGTGCCGGGTGAACCTCCCGTCTTCGTCGAGGTAAAGAGCCGCGGGTGGGAAAGCGAACTGTCGGGCCTCAGCTCGAAGCTGGCCTGGCCAGACTACCTAAATTCGAAGTATGTAAAGGCGCCCGAGCCGTTGGGAATTGGAAGGCAGTACACGAATGCATCTCCTCAGACAAAACATATCCCAAGTTCCTGCCTACACAGCCGAACCTTCTGGTCATAGCTGATGATCTTCGCGTTTCACTGCACGACACTCTTTTCCAGGTGGAAGCTGCTTTGTTCGGGGAGAAGAGCTTTTATGAAAAGGATGGATATTTCACCACGAATCGATACGAAAACATCGGCGGTTTGGGCGTGTTTAATTGCCATTCGAAGGCGCCATCCCGTGGCATGGAATATGAGTTCATTGTCTACTTGAACCCGAAGGCTCTGCCGGCGACACGATTGCCATCGTCATGGACGCCCTACACTACCAAGCTCTCTTGCATTGTCAGGGGTACGGATCCTCGGCAGGGAATCATGTACCTCTAAAGGAGAAAAAACTGGGGAAAAATGGGGACTGGACCGGACGTTCACCCCGATAATGAAGCAATAGAGCGCCCTCGATCACATTTTGGACAGGCGGCCGATGTAAGGGGGTGGGCAGCGAACCTTGATTCAGGGTTCACGTACGAAAGAGAATAGAGAAGCGAGCCTGATGTGATTAGCGGCCTTCCAGATTCTTCAACCGGTCCGACAGAGCCTCAACCTCGGTATCCAGTGCGCGAATTGCTGCGGCGTGGCTCTTCTGACGCAATTCCACCGGGGATGCCCACTTGTGAAACTCGGTGAGAAGAGTGGTCTCCACCTTCTCTAACCTTTGGCCAATCCACTGTTTGTCTTCTTCGGTTAGCACATCCTGATTATAGGACATAGGCCGAACCTGACCAGAAAGTTTTTCCCACGGCGGTGTGCGCCCACGTCCTCAAGATTTCCGCAGGTACGGCATGCAGCGCTTAAGCTCTTTTCCATCTGCATGTTACGGGTCGAGACTACCCTTGTTTCCACTGCCGAATCGGCTCTTGCAGGAATTGCCGCTTGGTCCCGTTGGGTCAGGGCCAGCGCCTTCTCATAAGACGCCCGAGCCTCAGCTGTCCTGCCGAGCCTGCGATACATTGGACAACCGCCTGCAAACGATGCCAACGCATCGAGCGATACCTTGGTCCAATTGTTTTTCCTTTCCTCGTCAGGCTTAATCAGCAGGTGTGAATTCGAAAGAGCCAGAATCAGCGGATGAGCCCTGCTTATCGGAATTGGAGCCGACAATGAGCAGCGCACATTCGATTTCAAAAAGGAGAACAAAATGACGACAAAAGGAAAAGTCCTGGTACTAGTCTCGAGCGGTCACGGCTTGCCCTTGAAAGACGGCAAGGTATATAAGGGCGCTGGCTACTATCTCAACGAGCTTACGGTTCCGGTTCGTGCCCTGATGAACGAGGGCTACGAAATCACTTTCGCCAACCCCAAAGGCAACACGCCGCAAATGGATGTCAATTCAGCTATAGCCCAGTTCTTCGGTGGGGACGAGGCTAAGCTTCAGGACTATCTAAAATTCCGCGACACCCTGACTGGGCTGAAAAATCCAACTCGTATCTCGGATGTCATCGCATCGGGCCTGGATCAATATGACGCTGTTTTCGTCCCCGGCGGCCACGGCCCGATGATGGATCTTCTCGATGATCCCGACGCGGGCACCGTGATGAGACACTTTCATAAAACATCCAAGCCTACGGCAGTGCTCTGCCATGGCCCGATTTCACTGCTCTCGGCTCTTCCGAATTCGAAGGAGGTGGTCGCCGCGCTGTCGGCGGGCGATGCCGCTGGAGCGCACGCAAAGGCTCAAGGTTGGATCTATTCTGGATATAAGATGACTATCTTTTCGACGGCGGAAGAGCAGCAGCGGGAGCCGCTTGAGATTGGTGGCAAGGTTCTCTTCTACCCGGATTTCGCCTTGCGTACGGCGGGCGGTGACGTAAGTGTGGCCCCTCCATGGCAGAGCTACGTTCTTCAAGATCGCGAGCTGATCTCAGGTCAGAACCCGTTCTCTGATTACGCGCTTCTGAAGCTTCTTGTACCGGCACTCAGTGAGAAGAAGAAGGTGGTTTCAGCGGCATGAGAATCGGAGACGCCCAGAAAGAGCTAATTAAAAAGGGACGACAGTCTTGGAGGGCGTAAATATCGATGAAAACTACGCTCGACGGTTTTTCGCTGATGCCGCCTGAAAATCTGGGCTAGTGTGGGTCACCAGCCCAGATGAGCACTGCTCGTCGGACTGGAGGCGTCAAGGAGCAGCGTACAAATCGAGCAAAAGAGCTATGAGGATGCCCCCGCGCGACGGGTCCACCGTGAACATCCGCGTTGCGGATATTCAAGCGTGCTATGAATTATCGAAAAGTCGTGGAGCCGAGTTCATCACGCAGCCGAAGGAAAAGTACGGCGAGATTCGCTGCTACATCCGCGATCCTGACGGTTACATTATCGAGGTCGGACAGAGCACTGACCTCACGTAAGGTTGACGCTCGGCCGGGATGGGACGCGGATTTAAGCGCTTACGGATGCCCGCTTATTGCTAGCCCATTGGCACCGACGCCTCCGCGTGCTGCGGAACGAGGCGCGGAGTGTAGCCCGCAGCCGGGACCTTGGTATAACCAATACTTTTGTCCAATAGACTCAATTCACTTCTTTCTGGCTAAATCATCCAACGGACAATTTCCACCAAACCTCTTTTGAGGAACTCGAAAAACAGAACTTAACCAATCCGAACCGAATCTCGATGCACAGATAAATTCTGAAGAAGAAGAGGAGAAAAATCATGAATAACATGCCAAGACAGGACCAAAACTCGGTCGTTGCAGTTTTCAGCCAACACTCCGCAGCAGAAAATGCCATCAAGGAATTGAAGGGTGGCGGGTTTGACATCAAGAAACTGGCCGTCGTCGGCCGCGACTACCAAACGGAAGCGGACGTCGTCGGTTTCTATAACACAGGCGACAGGATGAAATACTGGGGCAAGTGGGGCGCATTTTGGGGCGGGCTCTGGGGTCTGCTCTTCGGTGCCGCGTTCTTAATCATTCCAGGCATCGGGCCCGTGGTTGCCGCTGGCTCCATTGTCTCCTGGATCGTCGCGGCGCTGGAGGGGGCCGTCGTTGTGGGAGGGCTCAGTGCCCTGGGCGCAGGTCTCTACAGCCTCGGCATTCCCAAAAACAGTGTCGTAAAATACGAGACGTCGATCAAAGCCGGCAAGTTCGTTCTGGTCGCACATGGAACCGCCGACGAAGTAGCGAAAGCCCGCGACATGTTGAAGACTTCGGGCGCGGAGCAAATTGACAGCTACCAACCTTCGACCGAAGAGGCGCGCGTGGCGTGAGCCAGCTGGGGTCATTCAGGGAGTCGGTGCAATTCACTCTCCACACTTACCACAGTGGCCTATCACAAAGGCCACTGTGGTTCATTTGCCCAGACTTTGGACGAATGCTACGCCGAGATCCTGGAAAACCAGCGGAGAGCGCGACAGGAGGGAGTGACGCAACGACCCGTTTGGCCGATGATTATTCTGCGCGCTCCGAAAGGGTGGACAGGTCCGAAGGAAGTGGAGGGCATTCCGATCGAGGGCACGTTCCGCGCACACCAAGTTCCGTGGGCCAATGTGAAGAAAGAATGCCTGAGGATTCTGTTCTGGCTAATCCCCTGCGCTTTGTTGTTCACCGCTGCTCCTTCGCCTGCGGCGGCACAGTTCAAGGCCTGGGTCATGGCCAAACTCCCCGATACACCTGAGGGTCTCGGAGTCGATTCGCATGGCAACCTCTACGCGACCCTAATGCATATCGGGGAAGTTGTCAGGCTCAACGATAAGGGCAGCTACGATCACATCGCGTGGGTGCCGTCGAAGGAAGAAAGCGGAAAGGGAGACCTGATCGGACTCGATCTTGACCAAGCTGGCAACATTTACGTCGCATACACGGGCCATTCGAGACATGACTTTAGGAAGGACCTGGCAAATCCGTTTCACCCCGCTTGCCGGGACGCGACGGTGACTCAATCTGGCGTTTATAAAATCGACGCTAAAACCCGAAAGGTAACGGCCCTCGCGACAAAAGCGGAGGGTTGGCCATTTTGCTATCCCGACGACGTTTCGATCGACTCGAGCGGCAACGTGTGCATGACGGATCTCACGTACTCCGGAATTTGGAAAATTTCTCCCGATGGGAGAAAGGTGGACCTGTGGTCGGCGCATCCTCTGCTTAATTGGTCTTCCAAACCCTATTCGGGATTCCCCCTAGGCGTAAATGATCTCGTGCTCGATAAGCAAGAGAAGAACATCTATGCCGTTACTGACGGCGATCCCCTGGTGCTCAGGATCCCGATCAAGGATGATGGAACGGCCGGTGAACCCGTGCCGTTGCCTTACGGCTTCTCAGCACTCGATGGGATCGAGTTGGACGCAAAAGGCAACATTTACGTATCGGAGATCTTGCTAAACCAGATCTGGGTCCTTTCGCCTGACGGTTCGCAGCGCGTACTGATAGCCACTAAGCAGAACGCTCCGCTGGACAACAACACTAGCCTGGTTTGGAAAGGAGATGTTCTTTGCACAGCCAACCTCGGCTTCACCCACGCCAATCGCGAGCAAGCAGACCGAACGGTGGTCTGTATGAAGGGTTTCCCCCTTCCGAAATAGTTGGGTTGGAAGAGCACCCAACTACTCGGGAGTTGACGCTATATCCGTAAAACAGTGCGGTTTCTGTAGCTCCCTGTAGTCCATCTCCGGCGCGCCACTCGCCACGCCCGCAAGCAGCAAGAGAAAGGAAACAGGAACGATTCACCGCTTTGCTCCACCACTTAAGCGCCGGACCACTCCGCGATAGCTTTTACGCACTCAAGCGTCAGGCATCGCACGGAGTCGATGGCGTGAGGTGGCAAGCGCAACCCTCGCGACGATACACCGGGTCCTTTCGGACCAGCCCGGCGTGCCAAGTAGATCTGCACAGTACCAAGCGGCGCGGTGGGCATCTTTTGACGGCGCATCCTTATAGTATTGCTTTAGTAGATATCGCGGCGATGTCGCAAAGAGACGTTAAAGGCGACTGATCCAAACTCGGTGAAGGGAACTCGCGTGGGGAACGATTGGCGCTTCGTTTGGTCCACCCAGAAAGGCAAAGACACCATCTGGTACTCCGTCCTGTTCAATCCAGCTACAAATCAGTTTCAGGCCAGTGGTTGGATTGAGAATTCGAAACACCAGGGAGATTTCAACACCATGATGGTTGCCGAAGGTGGGAGTCGGCTGTCCTACGGGATGTTGAGCGGGCTGACCATGCTTGCTGGGATTCTGATCGCCCGAAAAAAACGCCCCAGCGGAGATTCTGCCCAGTCCAGCTGAAAATACGATCCTTTGGTTCGGGTCCGCCAAAGATTCCTCAAAAGCTAGTGCCGCGCTTGTAAGTCTCTAGACATTCCTCGTCCTTCTAAATCAGGCGGTCGATGCCTCCTTCTCCCTCGCTGGTCGGTGTTCCGGAGAATCTTCGATGGAGGAAGGGGAATCATGATGTGTCGGGGACCTCAGGCCCGCTACAGTTTTTGCCCGTCTTGTGGTCACCGGCCGATCGTTCGTACCTTTTCTGCCTCTGCTCTCGCCCACTCGCCCGCGATCTGCCGGGTGGCGACGTTAGGGCGATTCCAGTTGTTGATCAGAGCGATCGAGGTAATCAAAGCAGCGAACCCTCGTTCGTCGTCGTGTCGGCTAGCATCCTCCCAGACTGCATCCGGTACCGGGTCAGACCGATCAATGGATCCAAGGGTTCTGAAACCGTATGCTTTTCCGTTGAAGGTTTTGTCTCGACAGCCGCAACCGTAACCTGCATACTAGTTGGTATGTTAGCAGTTAGAAAGAAGCCGAGACGGAAGGTGCCTCGCGATCCAGAGCGCACCCGAGTACGTTTGTTGCAGGCTGCCTTCCAGGAGATGTATCGCTCTGGCTATCGGAGCGCTGACTTGGATGCGATCCTGGCGGCAGCGGGCGTCACCAAGGGCGCGTTGTATTACCACTTCGATAACAAGGAGGCCCTCGGCTATGCGGTGCTGGACGAGGTCATGACGAGTGACCTTCACCAGAAGTGGGTGGAACCTTTACGGAATGCCAAGGACCCCATCGACGCTCTGATCCGTATTGTTCAGTCCGAATCGCTGAAAAGAGAAGACGTTCGGCGTGGCTGCCCGTTGCTTAACTTGTCTCAAGAGATGTCAGGTCTTGATGAGGGATTCCGCAGCAGGACAGCCAAACTTTTTGGGGACTGGCACGACGCCATCGCGAAGGCACTGCGTGAAGGACAGAAACGCGGAGTAGTGCGGAATGATATAAACGCGAATGAAACGGCTACGTTTCTGATCGCGGCGTACGAGGGTTACGTCGTTCTAACGAAGAATTCGCAGGATCCCCGGACGATGCAATCCGGCCAAAGAAGAGTGAGCGGCCACCTCGAGTCGCTACGCTCGGTCCGCGGTCGGACGCGAGAGACAGGCCGAGACTAGGCCGCCGTCTCTTTCAGGGTCGTAGGTTGCTGAGCAACCGCCTCCCAGGGACCAGCAGGATGCGATCACCGGGCTTGGCGCGAGCGACAGATGGTTTGTTCCACCGAACGTGCACTTTGTTTTGAATGTAAGCATACATACCGGTCGGTATTATAAGGCAACTATCAACGATCCATGCCGCATCACAGATTCAAAGGTGCCGCAGTGTGTTGAAATCCGCGTCCCGGGGAAAATCGATGAAACCGACGGTAATTAAGACAATCGCATTGGGTGCCTTCGTGCTCGGCGCTTGGCAAGCGCTAGCGCAGGACGCCAAAGCGCCGTATCCGAACATGGCCCCGCTTGACCAGTACTTAATAACGGATCGAAATGCCGAGATTGCGCTGGCGCGGAGTGCGGCGCCTGTGGCGATATCAAGCGATGCCGAGGTTTTGGTCCTCGGGCGCAACGGCTACGAAACCGCGGTCAAAGGCAAGAACGGTTTCGTATGCCTCGTGGAGCGAGGGTGGATGGGCCCATTCGACGGTGCTAACTTTTGGAACCCTAAAGTTCGAGGTCCAGTCTGCTACAACCCGCCGGCTGTCCGATCCATCCTGCCGATGACGTATAACAGAACGGAGATGATATTGGCCGGTCAATCCAAAGCTCAGATCATCGACGGCATCAAGAAATTCGTAAAGCAAGAACTGCCGCCCCTGGAGCCTGGAGCCATGGCCTACATGATGTCGAAAGAACAGTATCTTAACGATGGCGACCACCCCAACTGGATCGCTCACCTAATGATCTACACGCCACTCATGGACGGTGCCGTTTGGGGTGCAGATCTGCCCAACTCTCCCATTATGCTGAGTCCACAGTTCAGGGGCGCCCCGGAACCGATTGACAATTTCATGGTTCCCACGGGCTGGTGGTCGGATGGAACGCCGGACCCAGTCAGGGCCAGTTAGGGGCACACCGCAAGGCGAGAGAATGCGTTTGCTCCTGATGGAACAAAGATGATGGATGAGTGGAAACCATGCGTGTGTTGATCGTGGATGATGAGCCCCTGTCTCAAATGGCTTTGGCAAATGTCCTGTCGGCAAGGAGTGACGTGGAGCACTTCGATTCGGCCAACGATGCGATGGAAGCGCTCGAGAAATTGGCCACGGACTATTACGATGTTTTGCTTCTCGACATCAATAGGCTGGACCTGTCGGGCGCCGAACTGGTAGATCAGCTTAGGAAACGGCCCTTTTTGTTGCCGTCCATCGTGTTTGTAACGGCGCACGTGGAACACGCGATCGCAGCCTTCGAGAAGCACACCGTGGACTACGTGCTAAAGCCTTTCTCAAACGAAAGCATCAGCAAGGCCTTGGACCGTGCCTCTCGGAGAGCGAAGGGCGAGCGAGCCGCGAAATTGATCGAAGCCTTGCCGCAGTTGCAGAAGCTATCTCGTCCGCAGTATCCGAGGATCGCAATCAAAATTAAAGGACGGATTCTGTTCATCAATCCTGTAGATGTGGTCGCAGTTCAAGCCGAGGGCAATTACGTGTTGCTGCGGCGGGAATCGGACTCCTATCTGCTGCGCGAGTCAATCTCGGTGGTGGCAGAAAAGCTCAAGCCGTACGGATTCATTCGGATCCATCGATCTGCGCTCGTGAATACCTCGTTCGTGGTAGAGATCAAGCAATACTCGACGGGAAAGTATGGTCTCCGCCTCGAAGGTGGGAAGGAATACCAAGTTGCCCGCGGTTACAAGAAGAATCTCAAATCCCTCACAGAATTCCAGATCGGTAGTGTGCTTTCCTAGCGGAATAGCCTGTTCCTGGACGTAGCCTCGATGCCACAAAAATACGGGTGCATCTACAGTCAATTCAGTGAGGTTTGAGAAACTAAAGTTTCTGCACTATTCGCAATCAGATTGCGATCTCCAGCATCCGACCCCGACAACCAGGCGTGGTGGCCATTCCCTCGGACGCCTACAACGCTCCAGTTAAAATCGAGGTCCGAATTCAAACGACAAGCGAGAAGTGACATCAAGAACGTAAAAAAAGAGGCGGTCTCCTTCGAGACCGCCTGCAAGGGAAAAGCAACCTAGAAGTTCAACTTTGCGCTCAACTGGATTAAGCGCGGGGCGGCGTCGCCGCCGAGGAATGATCCCAGAATGCTGGTTGGGGTGTTGACCATCCGCAGGATCTGGCCGAACTGGCCTGATCCGTTGGAAATGTCGCGGACTGGTTGGTCGAAATTGGGATGGTTGAGGATGTTAAAGAACTGGGCGCCGATACCGATCTTTGCGCCTTCCCAGTGTGGAACGCCAGTGTACTTCATCACGGTGAAGTCGGTGTCGAAGTATCCCGGGCCAAAGAACTGGTTGCGGGCCTGGTTGCCGAAACCAAAGATGGGAGCGTTGCTGGTGGCGCCAGACGACAGGATAACCGGCGAAAAGTCGGCTGCGTTCAAACATGGAGCTCTCGCCCCACCATTGGTGGCAGAGGCGGCTCCAACACCGCAGCTTCCTTGAGCCGCACCGTTGTAGCCGGCGAACATAGTCTGGGCGTTTCCGTAGCCGGATCCGGCCAAAACGTTGTTGATCGCCGCGCTGTCAGTCACCGTGTAGGGCAAGCCGCTCCGTGTAAACACGGTGCCGGAGAGTTGCCAGCCTTGCATGAGCGGTCTTGGCCCGAAGCGGAAAGGCACTTCGTACACATAGCTCAGGCTGAAGTACTTCCGGGTATCGTAGTCAGCGTTGCCATACATCCGCCGGATGTTATTGGGTTCGATCGGAAAAGTTACGCTGGCGTTGGTGTCATCGGTGAAGGGAAGGAAGCCGCCGTTGGAGATTTCGTCCAGGGCGTGGCTCCAGGTGAAGTTGCCCTGCAACTGCAGACCGTAGCTGAAGCGGTGCTGCACCGTTGCGGTCAACCCGTTGTAATTGGAAACCGCGATGGACTGAATCTGATCCACGGAATTGAACCGGAGATCTGGCGCTACAGACGGAAGTCCAGCGAAGCCGTTCGGGCAGGCTGAGACCGGGCAGAAACCGTTAACAGCTTGGTTGTTCACGGTTTCATGGTAGCCGTGGTTGCCCACGTAGTTGAGGGTGATCGACGTGTTGGCGCCGATGGCTTGCTGTAACTGAAGGTTCCACTCCGCGTACATCGGGTCTTTAACAGTGTTGACGGTGTTGATATTTGGCAGCGTACCCGCAGGAAGTTGAGAGACCGTTCCTCCGTTCGCGAATACGCTGGTAAACGCCGCGTTGGTCTGGGCAGCCTGCGTGAAAACACTGCCGGGTACATTTGCCGCCAGAGCTCCAGCGGAATTGATCGAGAAACTGTTGTAGGTCGGGGGATTTAAAGCGGCGTTGTCGGCAACTTGCCCGGGGAAGGTATCGGCGAACAACCCGATGCCGCCGCGGATCACCGTATTCTTCAATCCGAACGGTGTCCAGGCAATACCTAGGCGTGGCTGCCACATGATTGCGGGATACGAGGTTGCGGCCGCGTGCTGACCTGTCACCAACGCCTGGTTGTAGGGGATCAAGGGGTTGTGGTCCAGCGTGGAAAAGTCGGACGCTAAGTGGGCAAAGCAGTCGATTTGGCAGACTGGATTGGAGTTGTGGTCCATGCGCAGAGCCAAGGTCACTTTTAGCCCAGGAGTTGCGCGCCATTCATCCTGTACATACCACCCCAACCCATAAATTGCGATGGGAACATCCGAAACCGTCGAGAAATTCTGCTGGAGCTGGGTACCTCCCGTACCTCCAGCGTAGAAGGAGCCGATATCGAACGGAATCAGCAGCCCGATGGTACGGTTGTTGAGGTCGTGGTCTCCAATGTCGTAGCGGTGAAAATTTTCACCCAACTTCAGGGTGTGCTTGGTGCCGAGAGTGTAAGAGAAGTCGTCCACGAACTGATATTGGGTGACATTGCGACCCTGCGGGAAATCGAAGTTTATACCGCCCAGAGCGGTTCCTTCGAAGCTGTTGGCAAATGTTCCGTCTCCCAAAAGCAAGGTTGTTGGATACGCGGCGAGTGATGCCGGCCGGTCGGTAGTGTTGAAGATCGCGCTGTAGTACGTGAATGCCGCGACCAGGTTGTTCACCGCCTTGGTGCCAAAGCTGTGGTTCCAGCTCGCCTGGGACTGATACTCAGGCTGATCGCTGGTGGTGTTAAACAGCGGGGTAATGGGATCCGTGTAGGTAGCTTGCAAGCCCTTGTCTTCCTGGGCTCGGATAAAGAGTTTGTCGCTGTTGGTAAGGTTGACATCAACTCTGCCCGCCAATAGGAACTCATGGGTTAGGGCACTGTCCGCCGCCTGGAAGCTGTTGGCGCAGGGAACCGCGCTGCCAAACAACGGGGCGCCGGGGAGTAGTGAAGCAATTCCGTTAAGTCCTCCGGCAGCAGGAGTGGAGCAACCGCCGAGAGAAGTTCCCCCCAGCGGAATAGGGGTTGAACGGCTCGCGCCGGGCGCATTGTTCCACAGATTAAACATGTTCTGGAAATAAGGGATCTGCGCACCCTGTCCGATCGCCGTCAAGTTAGCCAGCGTCGAAGTTTGGAATTGCGGGCTGGGGTAGGTGACCGTCTGGGTCACTGGAACCAGCACACGCAGGCCTTCATAATTGCCGAAGAAGAAAGCCTTGTCCTTCTTGATCGGCCCGCCAAACGACGCCGCCCACTGATTGGCATTGTCGAACGTCTTTGGCGTTACCGGGGTAGTGTTGTTGTGGAACCAGTCATTAGCGTTCATAGCCGAACCGTTCCACCAGTAGGCTGCGTTGCCGTGAAACTGGTTCGAGCCTGACTTGGTCACGTAGTTCACGGTCGCGCCAGCGAAACCGCCGTACTGGCCGGAGTAACCGTTGCTGGTGACCGAGGCCTCCTGAATTTCGTTGTTGCCGAGCAGCAGGTTGGTGGCGCCTGAGTTGTTCACGTTCAGGAACGGATCGTTGTCATACATGCCGTTCATGGTGAATAGATTCGAGGTTGCAGAAATGCCGAAGCTGGAGAAGTTTCCGAAACCGCTCTCGGTATTCATCACGGAACCGGGCGCGGTCTGGGCAATGAAGCTCAGGTCGTTGCCGGGGTTCGGCAAGCTCTGAACCGCGCGCTCATTCATCGTGGTGGAGATTTCAGAGCTGTCTGCTTGCAGCAGCGGGGCAGCTCCGCTTACCTCGACGGTGACACCGGTGGTGCCAAGTTCCATCGTGATATTGGCGATGGCGACCGCACCCACTGCTACAGGTTGTGTCACCGTGGTCGTCTTGAATCCTGGCGCTGCCGCGGTAATCGCGTAGTTGCCGGGTGCCAGAAGTGAGAACCGATAGGCACCCTGCGAGTTCGAGGCCGCACTCTGGGTGAATCCCTTATCGATGCTCTTTAAGGTAACTGGAACATTAGGTACTACGGCACCGGACGGATCGCTAACGGTGCCGCTGATTTCACCCGTAGTCGACGACTGGGCTAGCAGAAGCTGACTCGCAAGAAGACAGCAAGCTGCAGTCAGAACAAGAAGAAAAGTTGAGATTCGTTGGCGGTACATTGATCCTCCTCTGAGTTGCGGAGCCCGCTTGGGAAGCCGGTTTCGCGCGAACTGGAAGATTGCAATGCGAACGCCAACGAGCCGTCATCAATTCCTCATGCAGTTACAGCAATCATTCGATCGGCGCTTATGAGATTGCGGATGTCAGTCCGACCTCGCTCAGAACGCATCTCGGTCGCGTGGCGGCGCTTGTCGGCGCGGGTCGACCCGAGAATTAGTCGAGACATACCAAACGGAAGGCGAGATCCGGAAACTCCGAGATTCTGGAGATCCCGACGTCATCCACCGGCTAGCCAGAGGCACTACGCGAGCATAACTCAGAGAGGTGCACTACTGGGGCATTGGGTGCTCTAGCTCGCTCGCATTCGGCACCAGTTGCAGATAGACCTGTTTCGGCAGATTCGTGTTCCATCGACCAGTAACCTTGGCGTATCCAGCCACGCCAAGAAACAAAATTGCGATTCCCGCGGCCATGCTCCAGACCGGAAGTGCGCCGCGCTTTCGCATGCCCAACGGTACGCTCATGGTCAGCGTATCTTTAGCTGGACAAACTGCCACACACTCCAGACAGCTTGTGCGCTCTGCGGACCGGATCTGTACCAACTTGTCGACCGGCAATGCTGAGGGACACGCCTTGCGCACTTGGCGCAATCGATGCAAGTGAACGATACGAAATTCGCGTTGGACTGAACAGGGAGACCAGTCCGAGGAACCCTCCGTAGGGACAAAGATAACGGCACCAAAAGTTCTGTATGAAAATTGAGGCGATCACGAGCCCGAAAACGACCCACGCTGCTGTGCCGCTGAGGTAACGGAAGAAGTTGAGCATGCGCACGTCAACGATAAGCGCATAGGGGCTATGGAGAAACTCCGCAATGGAGGCAGCGGACATGCCGAGCACCGCGTAGGCGAAAAAGCTAAGCAAGACGTACTTCAGCGAGCGTAGCGGGATGTCGGCCCACCGAGGCAATTGGAGGGTTCGACGAAGAACGGAACGACCCAGCTTCCACAGGTGTTCAGAGGCCGTTCCCGCCGGACATATCCAGCTGCAAAATGACTTGCGAAAAACAAATGAGATAACTAGGAACGACGTGAAGAGAAAGAAACCAGCCGGGTGCATGTTGGGCACTTGTCCAGTGGACAAAAAATACTTCAACTGCATCAGCCCTTCAATGGGTAGCCAGCCTTCGACTCCGGCGGGACACGAGACTTCGAAAGCTTGACCGCCGCTTTCCGCCCAGCGGACCCAGAGATAAAACTGAGCCGCGATCCAGAGATTCAGAAACGCGAAAAAAAGTGTACAGCGAATCGCAAGTGCTGTGAATAATCAGAATCGTCGCGTCGGATGAGCTTATTGCGGGCCGGCGTTCGTGATTCAGATCTGTCTCGCTGCAAAGTCGGCACAACTCCACCCTTTCAACGAGAATAGGACAACGATGAACCATTGACTTTGACTTAGGTCACAGTCTGCAATTTGGCCCTGTCCTCAATTGCAATCAGCCGGTTATCGCTTAGCTTCCATGGCGACGGCGCGAGGGAAGAGGCTGCCTTCGGCACAAGGAAGCCGATGCTGATTACCAGCGCCAAGGCCATGATACTGATCGTTCTTCCCTCGTGGCCGCCCTCATCGCGAGGCTTCCTTTCGCCGTCGCCGCTGCTCGCTCTCCCTCATCATCGCGTTCAAATCCGCAACCGGCCGTATCTCAATCGGTCCAAGTCCATACTTAAAGCCTGGAAGCTGTGAGACAAGCTGAATGGCGTGATTGAGGTCTCGCGCCTCAAGGATCTGAATGCCGCCGACCTGTTCCTTGGTTTCCGCGTAGGGGCCGTCGGTCGTCGCGACTTTGCCGTTTTTCCAGTACAGGGTCACGGCGGTCTCCGGAGGTTGAAGAGGTACTTCGGCAACCAGATGTCCGTTGGTGCGCAGATGGTCATTGTGCTCAAAGCATTCGTCGAGTACTGCGTGTCTCTCGTCCTCGGTCATCCCTTCGAATTCTCCGGGCTCGATGTATCCCAAACAGATGTATTTCATTGTTCTCCTCCTAGTGGGAGCAGCAGCACAGCCTTGCCCGCTGGATCGTTCATCCTATAGTCGTCAGGCGCGAAAAACATCGACGGGAGAGGCGAACTTTTTTTCTTTCGTCATGTGGTTCGAAACGATCAGGCGCGCCATCAAAACAGTTGCCAGTAGATAAAGACATTGACGTTTCTCGGTCTGACCCGCCGGATAACTTCCGGCTTGCTCGCGGCCGTCGGCTTGACAAAGCGGTTTCGGCAAAGGGTCACGCAAAATCTCTCAAGGAGAATCAACATGAACAATCTTGACTCTATGTTACGACGTAACAAAGACTTTGCCGCTCAGCAGTCTGCTGGGGGCGCGCTGATGCCCTCGCTTCCGCGGGCGCTGCCGAAACTTAAGGCAATCATCATCGGTTGCGCCGATATGCGTGTGGACCCGGCTCACGTGCTTGGAATTAAACCTGGGGAGGCTGTCGTGATCCGCAACATTGGCGGTCGAATCACGCCGGGGTTGTTGGAGCAGTTGGGCCTACTCGGGCGAATCGGTGAAGTTGCTGGAGCGATTCCCGGCGGCGGCGGGGAGTTTCACGTCATTGTGCTTCAGCACACCGATTGCGGCATCACTCGCCTGGTGGGAGATCCTGCCATGCTGACGCGCTATTTTCAAATACAGCAAGCGGAACTCAAGGCGAAAGCGGTCACCGATCCCCAGGCGGCGGTTGCCGCCGACGTTGCTTTGCTCCGGGCGATTCCCGCATTGCCGAGCGAGTGGCTTATATCAGGCCTGGTCTATGACGTGGCAACCGGACTGGTTGAGGTCGTCGTGCCGCCCGCGCTAAGCCGCGCCGCATAAATATCGGGAAAAAACTGCGAACGGTCCCCGGGGTTCGTCGTGGGGCCAGAAGGGTTAAGACTTCGCGAGCCCCTGTCGGTATAATCGCGGCGAGGAAAATCCGATGGCGTCGCTCTCTGATTCGCTGGTCAAAGAACTTTTGCAAGGCCGTTATATCGCCACGCTCGCCACCCACAACGCCGATGGCTCAATACACATGGTAGCCGTGTGGTTCTGGTTCGACGACGCCAATCTGTACATCGCTACTGCTTCGAACACCCGTAAGGCGCGCAATCTGCAACTAAATCCTCACGCGTCGCTCATGGTAGATTCGCGCGAGGCGCAGACCTCACGCGGAGTCACGATTACCGGCACGGCCAAGCTCGTGACCGGCGACGCCTCGCGGCAATACAACCCCCGAGTCCATGCCAAATACCTGAGCGAGCGGGCCATCGCCGACCAGCGGGTCGGGCCAGTCTTCGCGGCCTGGGACAACGTAACCATTCAACTCTCACCTACGGGCGTTTTCGCATGGGACCTGCGCGAGGCCGACAAACAGGCTTTCGGCGGAGCACTGGGCAGCAACCCGGGATATCTGCTCGAGCCGGCGAGGTAAGGCGGATTTCTTTCTCCGATGCGAGCTCGCAACACCGGCTCGCGGCGCCATGAAGAGGTGAAAGAAGAAGATATTCACGATCACCGGCCCGAGAATGATCAGCGCCAGCGGCACAAAACGGTTGACCAACAGCAGCAACCCTCCGATGGTCTGAACCGCGAAAATGACGACATAGAGATGGGAGGTGAAGAGTATGCCAGCAAACTGACCGGCAAGGCCCGTCGGAGGCGGCGCTGGAATGAATTGAAGAAATCCGTTCAAGCCGAAAACGACAAAAATCAACCCCATAAGCAAACGCGCAATCAACGAAGCGATTTTCATCTAAAACCCCTTGCAGATCGTTCTGTCACTGTTTCAAGTAACGAAGCGCAACACATCCTGATTTAAAAGTCTTTGACTCAACAAGTTTTAATTGGCATTTCTCCGGCAGGCTGACGCCTTCCATCAACCGTCTCCCTTCTCCGGCAATGATTGGCATAACGACAAAACGATACTCATCAACCAGGCCAAGCTTTATAAGCTGCGAAGGAATATCTACACCACCGACCAGAATATCTTTGCCTGGTTCTTGCTTCAATTTGAGTATTTCATCGTGAAGGTTCGTACGAACAATTCTCGTATTTTTCCCTTCGACGCTATCCAATGATCGCGAGAAGACAACAAGCTTCTTGGAGTCAAATGCTTGAGCAAATTCGATATCCGCTTTTGTCTCGGACTGACTTTTTGCGATATCAGGCCAATAAGGAACCATCAATTGATAGGTTTTACGCCCATAGACGAGCACGCCAGCATCATCTCGCAAGAGGCGCGTGTAATGTTCAAGTAAATCTTCAGCGGGATTGAATTTGGTATGGTCGACACAGCCATCCAGGGTAACGTTGATTGCGTAGATTACATTTCTCATTTGATTGTCCTCGGGTCCTATCTGATTTAGGTTAGTTTACGGCTTAGCGATTTCCGTTCCGTCTGACCACCGTTGCACGGCAACGACGAACTGCGTCAGGTGTTCCACGGGGTCGCTCACTGCAACGACAGGCGAACCCGGCAGATTCGCTCCCCAAATTGCGGGGTCGGTGTCCGAATAGAAGAACATGAGATGGGAAGGCCAGTGTGGTGCGCTGTTGCCGCCGTATCCCTGCTTCCCCATCATGTAGCACATCGCCCCTGGTTCCATCGGCGGCAGCTCTTTCTTGGCGATGGCGGCGGCGATGGCCTGGTTCACCTGAGCTAGCGTGTGTCCCGTCAAAGCCAGCTCGGCGATCCTAGTGATGCGCAGAAGGTAGGAACGCGCGGCTGCCGCGTTCACACACATTGGCACGCGCACTCTCGGATCCCAGAAGTCAGCATCAGCCGCGGACGTCCACGAACGTCCCACGATACACACGAAACCGTTCTTGCCTTTGACCGCTGTTTCGAAACCATGCCGTCCCAGAACCAGAATCTCTGCATTGCGTGAAATGGACTCCGGCGCCGCACTGCGCGCCAGGGCTATTTCCGCAGCCTGATCCGTCATGAGGTATTGCTCGATCGGGGCCATCTTTGCCGGGACAATGTTCGGATAAGACGTCGTGGCATCCTGTGCCATCGCCTGATGCGCTGTAGGAAAGCACACCGTTCCGAGCACGACAAGCAGTGCGAAGCTTCTGATCGCGACTGCGCAAAGTTTCTTTTTCCGCATCGGCATAAATTTCTCCTTCTCCCGTAACGGTGTTTTTCCTGTGACGGCGTTCTTCCTGCAGGTCTGGGGCGGGCCGGTTGCCCCGCTTTCACTGGATAGTCGAACGGCCGTCCCGGAATTCGACAAACCGTCCAAGAAATTTTCTTCTTCCGTGCTTTAGAACTATGCTTTGGGCCTGATAGAAATTGGGGGCAGAAATGGGGCGGACGGGGCGTTTTTCGTCTTTCCTCATGGGAAATTGGGAAACATCCACGATGACTTCCATAGACTTCCTCCTTGCAGGTAAACGGCCGAACTCTTGAGGGGTCAAGTGCTGAATGCTGCATCGAAACGGAGTTTCCGGCGCGTGCCCATGCTATACTTTTGACGTCGCCTGCGGTTTGGTTCGAGGCAATCCCGAGGGTAACGCTGTGATCTCCTCTACGGGCGCGTCCTTTGTTGGTAGAATCCGTAATCAAGGTCTTCATAATAAGGATCGGCACAATTAAAGTTTATTGAACACGAGGTACAGCTATGTCCGGCCACTCAAAATGGGCCACAATCAAGCATAAGAAGGGCGCGCTCGATGCCAAGCGCGGCAAGATTTTTACCCGTCTGATTAAGGAAATTTCGATTGCCGCCAAGAATGGCGGCGGAGATCCTGACAGCAATCCGCGTTTGCGCGGGGCCATTCTTGCGGCCAAGGCCGAAAACATGCCGCAGGATAATATCAAGCGGGCGATCCAGAGGGGTACGGGTGAGTTGCCGGGCGCAACTTACGAGGAGTTTTCGCTCGAAGGCTATGGCCCCGGCGGAGTCGCCATTCTGCTTGACATCAATACCGACAACCGCAATCGTACGGTCAGTGAGATCCGCCACGTCTTTGGCAAGAACGGCGGCAATATGGCAGACGCGGGCGCGGTCTCGTATATGTTCCATAAGAAGGGCGATATCGTAATTCCAAAGTCATCGATCAAAGAGGACGACCTGATGGCTTTGGTTCTCGATGCCGGTGCTGAGGACTTGCGCGACGACGGCGAAAACTGGGAAGTGCTGTCGGAAACCTCCGCTTACGAGGCGGTTCTGGAGGCGGTGAAAAAGGCCGGAATCGAACCCGCCAGTTCGTCAGTCACGATGATCCCGCAGAACTATATCAAGCTGGAAGGGCCGGCGGCCAGCACCATGATTCGCCTGATGGAAGCGCTTGAAGAACATGACGACGTGCAGAACGTGCACTCGAACTTCGACATCGATCAGAAGTTGCTGGAAGAAGTAGCTGGCTGAGGCTTTCAATTCTGCAGACAACCCAACCCATTCTGATTACCGGAGGAGCCGGTTTTATTGGCTCCAACTTCGTTTTACGATGGCTCGCGAGCGAAGGCTCTCCGGTGGTGAATCTGGACAAGCTTACCTATGCAGGGAATCTTGGAAATCTGGAAAAGATTTCTGGGGATTCGCGTTATAGCTTCGTACATGGTGATATTGCCGACCGGAACCTGGTGAGCGATCTCTTAGGGCGTAGCCGCCCGCGCGCTATCGTCCACTTTGCGGCGGAGAGTCATGTCGACCGCTCGATCCACGGGCCGGACGATTTTGTGCGCACCAACGTGAATGGCACGTTCAGCTTGCTGGAAGAAACGCGAGCTTACTGCGCGCAGTTGGGCGAAGGCGAAAAAGAAAAGTTTCGTTTCTTGCATGTTTCGACCGACGAGGTTTACGGCTCGCTGGGTCCGAAAGACCCCGCGTTTTCGGAGACGACTCCTTATTCTCCCAATAGCCCGTATTCGGCGACCAAGGCGGCTTCCGACCATTTAGTTCGCGCCTACCATCACACTTACGGCATGCCCGTACTCACTACCAACTGCTCGAACAATTATGGGCCCTATCAGTTTCCCGAGAAGCTGATTCCTCTTACCATTCTCAATGCCATGAATGGCAAGGCGATTCCGGTTTATGGCGACGGACAGAACGTGCGCGATTGGTTGTACGTGGCGGATCATTGCGATGCCATCCGCACCGTCCTTGCTGGTGGCAAGGTCGGCGAGACTTACAATGTGGGCGGACGAAACGAGAAGCCGAACCTTGACATCGTTCATGCCATCTGCTCGATTCTCGATGAACTCCGGCCGGGTGATCCGGTTGTTCCACATAGCAAGCTGATTACCTACGTGGTGGATCGGCCTGGACACGACCGGCGCTATGCGATGGACACGCGCAAGATCGAGCGGGAACTGGGCTGGAAACCGCGGGAGACGTTCGAAAGCGGGATCCGCAAGACCGTCGATTGGTATCTGGCCAACGAAACCTGGATTCGAGAAGTCACCAGCGGGCATTACCGGGAGTGGATTGCGACGCAGTATTCGGTGTAGCGTTTTCCGTCTTAAACACCGGCTGATAAGAAAACTTGATTTGTTTCTCAGCAGCTAAAGCCTTTTGTTTTCCGGAAGGGTTTACCGCAGCGCTGAAGCGCTGCGCCACCCAAAACCAAGTTTTGCGCGGCTGCTGAAGAACGCTTAGCGACGACGAATGTCAACTTACGACTCCACGCGAAGTTCTCATTACAAGGGCGTCATTTTGGCGGGGGGATCGGGTACGCGGCTTTATCCCGTGACCCACGCGGTGTGCAAGAGCCTGCTGCCGATTTATGACAAGCCCATGATTTACTACCCGCTGTCCACGCTAATGTTGTCGGGGATACGGGACATTTTGCTGATCTCGACGCCGGAGGATGTGCCGCGCTTCGAGCAGTTTCTGGGCGACGGCTCGCGCTTTGGTTTGAATTTTGAATATGTGGTGCAGCCGCGGCCGGAAGGGATCGCGCAGGCTTTTCTGGTGGGGAAGGAGTTTATCGGTTCTTCGTGTTGTGCGCTGGTGCTTGGCGACAATATTTTTTACGGACATGATCTGGTGAAGTGCGTGCAGGAAGCGAGCGCGAAGACGATAGGCGCGAGGGTATTCGCGTATCCGGTGCAGGATCCCGAGCGCTATGGAGTGGTTGAGTTTGACTCCGAGGGCAAAGCTCTTAGCCTGGAGGAGAAGCCGAAAGCGCCGAAGTCACGCTATGCGGTTACTGGACTTTATTTTTACGATAACCAGGTGGTCGACATTGCCAAGGCGCTGAAGCCCTCAGGCCGCGGCGAACTGGAAATCACCGACGTTAACAAGCAATACATGAAACAGAAGCAATTGGATGTTGTCGTGATGGGCCGAGGCATGGCATGGCTGGATACGGGCACACACGAGTCCATGCTGGAGGCGTCTTTATTTATCCAGACGATCGAGACGCGGCAGGGATTGATGGTTGCGTGTCCAGAGGAAATTGCTTACCGCTTGGGATACATCGGCGCCGAGCAACTCGAGGCGACCGCGTCTTCGATGAAAAACAATCGGTATGGGACGTATTTGCTGCAGCTGCTGAAAGAAAAAGTTTTTTGACCGCAATAAGTCCAAGAGGGATCAGTTAGGGGATTGCCGCAGCTGCCTGGTTGGAGTAGGCGCTCTCTACGTCCTTGGAATCGACGGCCGTGGTCACGTAGTAATAAGTTTGCCCGCTCTGCACAGAACTATCCGTATACGCCGTTGCCGTGGTGGCTGAGGCGTTGAGCTTGGTATAGGGGCCGCCCGAGGCGGTGCCGCGATAGACGTTGTAGCCGACCACCTGCGAACTGCTCGCATCCCAGGAAAGAGCAACGCTATGCCCGGATTGAGATTGCTGCGTACCGTCTCCGTTAAGGGTTTCGCTGGTTGGAGAGTTAGTGGCATCGCTGTCAAATGTGATAGTGCCGGGTGTAGTTCCGGCGGCTTGCGGAGCGAAGGTGACGGTGAACGGAATGCTCTGCCCGGCCGGTACTGTAACCGGGAAGGTGATGCCACTGACTGAATATCCCTGGCCGGTCCAAGCCGCAGAGGAGACTTTAATATCGGAGCTACCGGCGGTCAACGTCCCCTGCTTTGCCAGGTTGCTGTCCACGGCCACATTCCCGAAACTCATCGTGGCTGGTGCCACTGCGAGCTGACCTGGCCCGGTGCCGCCGCCTCCGCCGGTAGTGCCACCCGTAGATTGTTTCGAGGCGGAAGTGACGCCTTGACAGCCGGCAAGGGCGAGGATTGCGAGCGCCGCCAGAAGCGAGCCCATGGGACGCAACCGAGATGCGATGGATCTATTCTGCACGGAACGATTATCCGAATGAACCTTTCGGTCCGTCTAGAGGCCTGTAAGCCCTGACCTAGGGCGAATTCTACACGACACTTAGGTAACGCGAGCTTGGCGAGTTGTCAACGCTATCCGCCGTCGCAACGCTGGCTCTGATTGCAGTTCCAGCTTGAAGTCGGCAATCTGGTTAACTTTGCGAACCCGGACGCAGCTAAACCGTCACCCGGCTTGGTTTCCCAAATGCATCCATCTGAAACTGATGCTCCTAATCCTGGTCGGCGAAAAACCTGGTTCCGCATCAATGCGCTGCCTCGCAACGCTGTTTCGTCATTCTATGGGCTCGGGTAATCAGCTTCGGAGGTTACCGTCCCCATTACTAAATACCGGTTAAAAGGTACTTTTAGGCCATGTACTCCTGGGACTGCGCAGGCTAGTCTTGATCTACTAATCGCGCTGCTGGATCGAGTTTTCAGCGCAAGGTTTCCCAATCGCTTTGGAGGCATCATGAAGTCGGCATTCCTCACCGTCTTACTGCTGGTAGGCGCGGCACAAGCACAACAGAACTTTCTGGCCAGCAATCCTTTACCGAGCGCTCCCAGCACGCGAAAATTCTGGAGCCTGGAGGACAAGGTTGATTTCTCGATCCTGGCCGGACAGATCACGGTCGACGCTATCACCACCCAGCACGGATTGAGCGAGGGCCTGCGGGAGTCCAACCCGATCCTGCGTCCCCTGGTCACGCGTGGCGTAGCGGGTGAGGCGGCGGCTTCCGGACTCGGTTTTGGGTTTGCGGTGGGAACGGCGTATTTGTTGCATCGAACGCATCACTACAAAGCTGAACGCATTGCGACACGGTCCATGCTTGCCGTAGAGGGCGGCTTTGTGGCCAATAATCTCTCGCGTCTTTATTAGAATTAGAGCATCCGCTTCAAGCTTCCAACTCGATTATCGCCTCCCAGTAGCTGCACACTTGTCATCCTGCGATTCTGCAACCTGTCACGCCCCTTGTTACGTCGTTTCGCAACGTGCCATCCTATCCGACGCAACGTCGACCAAGGCCATTCGCTGTTGAAGCTGACGGTTTAACGCGAACGGACTAAAGAGCTGGTAAGCCTGGACTTGGGTGTGCAAATGCCACCACCTGATGGAATTTTAATTGCCTAGGGGCGCTAGTAAGGAGAAGACCAGCCCCGTCTTCCCGAATTATCAGCTTGCTGATTTTCTTCCTGCTGATTTCACGAAAAGGCCTTGGATTACGGCCGGAGATGGTTTATCGTGGCCGACACGAAAGTAAAGAACGGAATGGGTGCGCCGAACGACTCCCGAAAGGCAACCTTCATTCCGGTGCGGGCGTGGTGAAAGTTCAAAGTTAAGTTAGCAAGATGTCTCCAAGGTCGGAGAGGTCCAGCCATGAAATGCCCTCGTTGTCTGCCTACCTGTTCTTCTGTGGTTCTCTTAGCGATGTGCCTGTTTGGCGGTTGCTTGTGCGCGAATGCGTGGAGCGCAGCCGACACAGACGAACCGAACACCGAGGCTTCCCAATCAAGCGTCGTCATTCCTGGCCCGCTACGTTCTTTCTTGCGTATGGCCGGAATTAGCCAAAAGATCTCTCCGGACGAAGTCGTTCCCCTGCTGGCTCATAACGTTTTCGCGCAGGGATATGAGGGTTCTCGAGATGGGGGCCGACCAACCGAATTTCTGATCCTGCTCAGCCGGTACGTTCATCAGGCAAGGGAATTATCTCTGCTAATTGGTCCGGATGGCAGCATTCGTGTTTCGAATTGCGAAGATGCGAAGCCTCTGTTGCATGTTCTTGGCTACCGGGTCCGACAAGATTGCGGAAAAAAGAGAACTGAACTGGTCACTGCCGATCCGGAGAGAGCGTTTCTGACCATTGATTCGGGCTTCCCCTTGCCTGAGCTCGAACAGACGCTTGAAGGCGGCAAGCCCTTCGTGTATGCATTCCCAGGCTCTCGGGTCCCCGTGCTGTTCACGGAAAGAGATTGGACGGTACTGAGCACCGAGAGCAGAAAAGATTCCAGTGACTTGGTGGAAACGCTGTTGCGCGATCCCCGCGTGGCCCGGCTTTACTGGGCATTGTCTCGAAACGATGCTGAAACCAGAGCGGCCTTGCGCCAGTCCGTAGGGTTGGGGAAACTGGTTCCGCTTGCCGCCGACCTTGATTTTTATGGAAGCCGCATCTGTATTCATTCCGGGCGCGTCATGGTGCCCGGCGGAACCGGTTCGGAATCCGCATGGAAAGATTTGGTGGGCGCGAGCTCGGAAACGCCCAGCGAGTTTGTACCCCGCTTGCTGGCCAAAGATAACGGCTGGCTGGTGGCTTATTTTGATGCTTTGTCGCGGGTCGGCCAAGCTCAACAGGCGCACTTTACCGAAGCTCGGCTGCGGCATTTCTATGAAGCTTTTCGTGGTCAGTCAATTTCTCCAGACGCTGCGAGGCCAGCGTTTCGGCCAGCTCCGGCGCTCTTGCTTTTGGTGACTCGGATGCAGTGGGAAGCTGACGGCGAACCGTATGTCCCTGGGAACTTGGCGATATGGAAAGAAATCCTTGCCCAAAAAAGCGACTCCAAGATTGTTCGTGAATGGGGCAAGCGAGCCAGCCACTTGAACAGTCCCGAGCGTCTTGCGGAAGCGATGTTTGGGCTTTGCCGGGTGGAGACCGAAACTGGTCCGCTGCAAATCTATCTGATGTTGAGTGAACTGGACAGCAGACGCTCGCCGGAGAATCGGGTCAGTCCGCAAACCGCACTCTTGCTGGCGAACAAGTTCGTCGATTTCAGCAATCAATATTTGATCTTCTCGGAATTTCCGGAATTGACCGATGCCTCCATTACAGAGTTTCTGAATGTGGCCGAGACCCTGGGCAAGATTCCCAACCATACCTTGCGCGGCAATGCGATGGGGATCTTTCAGGCCAACGTTGGGATGTGGCAGATACTGGCGCGCCAGGGTGAGATCAAGAGCAGCGCGCTTAATGATTCGTGGCAGAAAGTGATCCGCCCCTTTGACAAGGTTGCATCTCCCCCCCAACTGTTCAACGCCGGCCGCGATTCGCTGGCGGAACTCCTTTTGGCAGCCACTGGCAAACGGAACGGTTCCCAGGATGAAATCATCGATTTGCTGGCCGGCCCCCGGCAAGCGAGCGCGGATGGCCAACGGATGCACGAGGACATCGCCAACGAAATGCGATCGGTGTTGGACGGCCAGCGCCTGGTTTCTCTTGATACGATCCTGGGCTTGGGCGACGGTTTGGACGCGATGGCGCACGGAACGGCGAAGGCCGACGATCTGATCCCGCTAGCGGGCGCGCTTCGCGAATTCGAAATGCCGCGTCCGATCTTTAGCAGCGGTGAGAGAACGCAATGGGCGACCGGAGTCTACAACAACCGTCATACCGAATTGCAGATGCGCACCGATTTGATTCGGGTGATCAGGACGGGCTCGCGAGAGCAATTGGAGGAGGCTCGCGGGCAACTGTGCCCGTTTTTGAGAGATACACTGGTCGGTTTGAACTACGCCTATTATGAGCCGCCGGGAGCACAGATTCTGCACATTAATCCTCTTTTCGTTCGCTCCCATGATTTCTCGGGCGATACGGTGGCAGGGGTCGAACACGTCTGGCAGGCTCCGCAGTTGTTTGGCGAGGGCTCGCCGGCGGGCGGTGGCGCTCATTTAGTGGGCTCACTCGCTGACTTGCCGTATGTGCTGGCGCAGGTGGAACAGGATTTCATTGCTCCGGAAAATGTTCAGGCCCTGATCTGGAGGGAGTTGGTTCCCGGACTCTTGATCAACGCGACTTTGCCGCGCTGGTGGGGCGTGAGCCAGACTGAGCTTCACGCCATCACGCTTTATCAGAGATCGGGAGAGGAGCTTTTGACCGCTTCTGCGCGAGATCCGGAACTGCGAGTGAAAGTGATGAAGATCCTGTCGGACCGCATGGATCCAGAAACCTCAGATCGAGTGCGGCATGCTTTGGTCGAAGCACGGCCGACGGATGCAAATCCCGAAATCACTCCGGCGGATACGTTTTACCTGGCGGCGGAGTTTCGCCGCAGGTTTTCCGGAGAGAGCGACGCTTTAGGACCTGCCAATCAGGAATTGGACAGCCTGTGCCGCGAGTATCCGGCAGAACTCAGTTGGGGGCGGCTGTCACGAGATTTCGGCGTGCCTCACCCGATCTTGGCACAGAGCTACGCCCGCGAACTTCTGAATCTGGAACCTTTTCCCGCTTTCGAGGGCTATTCCAGCCGGCTGCTGGCCGAGAGTTGGGATTCCAGTAATTTGTACTGGGCCCGCTTGGCCGACGAAAAGGGTTACTCGCCGGTCATGCTAAACGTTTTGGTTCCGGAACTGACTCATCGCATGATCGCAAAGATCTTCGCCAGCGACTTTGAGGACTGGCCAGCGATGCTGCGGGCCATGCGAGAAACCGGCGAAGAATTTCGGCAGGGAAAGATCGCTTCGTCGAACATCGGCGCTAAGATCCAGTTTTGATCCGGCGTCTGGTAGGGGCGTGGCTGGCTACGTCTCTACAGGTCAACATAAGTGCCGCAGACAGACAGGGAATATATGACTAAGAACTACTTTCTGCTTCCCGTGATCGTGCTAATCCTTTTCTCCGGCCCCGGACCCCGGATGGTCGCTCAGGAAAGCGAACCGAACATCCGCGTGGTTGTAGACATGGTGCAGTTGAATGTCGCGGTGACAGACAACAAGGGGAACTACGTCACCGGTCTTCATCCCTCGGACTTTGCCATTGTCGAGGACGGCATTTCGCAAAAGCTGGCCACTTTTGGAGAAGGCGACGAACCCGCGTACCGAGTGGTGGACGTTGCTCCGGCGGATGGCAAAACGCCGGTCCAAGCCGCCGGTCAGCGGCAGCCAATCGATCAAAAGCCGGGAGACGACTTTAATCAGAGCCTGGGTTCGATGGTGGCCGGCGCCAACGTCTTTTTGCTCTTCGACACCAGTAATTATATGTACCGCGGGTTTGTGTTCGCGCAAGATGCCATCGCCGATTTTGTGCGTTCGCTGGAGAGCGCGGACAAGGTTGCTTTTTATTCCTACAGCCGCGATCTTTCTCGATCCGCCCCGCTTACCCCCGACCGTGAGACGGTCTTGCGCGGGGTGCGCGCGACTGTAGCTGGAGACGATGCCGCGCTCTACAACTGCTTGTTGCTCACGATTAAAGATGCCGCGCACTATACCGGGAGAAAAGTGGTGGTCGTCTTCTCGAACGGCCCGGACAATTCCAGCATGGTCCCTCCCGAGGACGTGGCCGAACTGGCCCAATCTACAGGGACCGCGATTTATATGATCAGTACTCAGCTGGCTAAATTGGAGCCCGTCTCCACAGCGGTATTCGAACGCATGACCGCCGCAACCGGAGGCAAAGCATATTTTGCCAAGAACTGGAAAGATGAACAACGAGCCTTTGCTTCGATCCGCGATGATCTCGCCCATCTCTACTCGTTGAGCTACTATCCGCAGGCGAATCCCAACCGAGGCTGGCGCGGCATCACGGTGAAATTGGTGGGAGAGCGGCTGAAGAAATACCATATCCGGACCCGGAACGGGTATCGTCCGCAACCCAATCGATTCACCGCTGGAACGGCGACAGCGTCGGCGTCGGAAGCTGTCCCGGCCACTCAATAGTGCGTGGCCGTGGCTTCTCGCAGTTTCTCAGCCGCATATTCCGGTGTGATGTCGCGTTGCGGAGACCCCAGCATTTCGAATCCGACCATAAACTTCCGGATGCTGGCAGACCTGAGAAGCGGCGGGTAGAAGTGTGCATGGAAATGCCACTCCTCATGTGGCAGTTGATCGGTCGGTTGCTGGTGGAATCCCATGGAGTATGGGCAAGCCGTCTCGAACAGGCCGTCGTACCGGCCGGTGACGGACTTCAAAATATCGGCAAGGGCGGATCGCTCGGCTTCATCGAGAACGCTCATGTTGCCCACATGCTGCTTGGAAACCACGAGGATTTCGTAAGGCCAGACAGCCCAGAAAGGCACGATCGCAAGAAAATACTGGTTGCCGCACACGATGCGTTCCTTAACCGATTGCTCGATCCGGATGTAGTCGCACAAAAGGCAAGTGCCGCGCTGCTTTTTGTATTCGGCCAGTGCTTCTTGCTCCTTGCGCGGCTCATTAGGAATCGTTGCGGTCGCCCAGATTTGGCCGTGCGGATGAGGATTGCTGCAGCCCATCATTAGCCCGCGATTCTCGAAAATCTGTACATACCGAATGCCGGGATTCCGACCTAAACTTTGAAACTCGTCTGCCCAGGTTTCGACTAAGGCGTGAATTTGCGGCTGTGACATTTGGGAAAGACTCACGTCGTGCCGGGGAGAGAAACACACGACCCGGCAAATGCCGGTTTCAGTTTGCGCAAGCAGAATGCCCCTACCTCCAATGTCGAGCTGCGATGCCGCTGTATCGGGTTGCAGCGCCGCGAAATCATTGTCGAAAACGAACGTCTGCAAATAGGCAGGATTTCGTGCGCCACCCGCACGGGCATTTCCGGGGCAGAGATAGCAGTTAGGATCGTAGGGTTGGGTCGCTTCTTGCTCGGGTCGCTCAGTCTGGCCTTGCCATGGCCGCTCGGTTCGGTGGGGCGAAACCAGCACCCACTCCCGGGTGAGTGGATTGAATCGTCGATGCGGGGAACTCTGCATTATCGCGGCGGCTGCATCGGATGGTGGCGGATACTTCATTCAGATTTTCAGGTGCTTCATCGGTTCTGGGCGCCAGCCCAGCGCAGCGCTTCCTGCCGGTCGGCGAAGGCCCGCATCTCCACGATTTTGCCGTTGCGAACTGTGTAGACGTCGGCGAGCCTCACATCCGTCCATTCATTGCTGCCTTTCGGACGAAACCTTGCGTGAACAAACACTACGATCCGGTTGCCGGATGGGATGAACTGTTCGGGTTCGCTGCTGCCTTCGGCCCAGGGGGCGCGCGATTGCGCCAGGTATTTTTTCACTTCATCACGGCCGTGGTAGGCACCACCGCCGGGAAATTCTACAGGTTCGGACCACTCGATCTGCGGATCGAGCGATTCTACGGCCGCGTCCATGTCGCCTCGGTTGAAAGCCGCATACGCGCCCCGAAGGGCAACGATGGCCTGCGCCGTCTCGGGTGTACTATTCACGCTCGTCTCCTTTCGCGCCTTGGTGCATGCGCCCATAACCAGAATTGCAGAAACAATAGAAGTGAAAAAAGTCAGCGGTCGGCTCATCGGTGCTGTGCTTGCGATTACATTTAAATACTACGCTGCCCTACGTCAGGTTTCTGCGACAACTCCGGCGCCGTCGGAAGCTTCGCAGATTAAGATTGTCGGCTTTAAGCCTGTTCTTGCCTGGTAGTTCTGTTCGAGTTTTTGCTGGACCGCTTCTGCGTGCGCGGAACCTACGAGGTTAATCGTGCATCCTCCGAAACCACCGCCCGTCATCCGCGCGCCGTATACGCCGTCCTGTCCGCTCGCCAGTTCAACCATCAAATCCAGCTCGGGCGCGCTGACTTCGTAGTCATCGCGAAGGCTGCGATGCGAGTCCGCCATCAAACAGCCGAACTGTGCCATATCCCCCGACTGCAATGCGCTGGCTGCCATCTTTACGCGCTCGTTTTCGGTCACCACATGACGGAGACGCTTATAGATGATTGGACTTAATCGGTTTTGGTGTTGTTCCAGTTCATTCAACGTCACATCGCGGAGGGCGCGGATTGCCGGTAGAACATGCTTCAGCGCTTGCAAACCTTCTTCGCACTCGCGCCGCCGGGTGTTGTATCCGCCGCTCGCGTGCTCGTGCCTGACCATAGTGTTGCATACCATGAACTGCAGGTGGCGCGGCATGGGAAGGAGTTGAAAATCGAGGGAGCGGCAATCCAGCATCAGGGCGTGGCGGGCGCGACCGTGGCAGGAGATGAACTGGTCCATGATTCCGCATTTTGTCTCTGGATAAAGATGCTCAGCTTGCTGACACAATTGCGGAATTACATGGCGATCGACGTCGATCTGCGAGTTGCCCAGCAGCGCCCAAGCAGTTGAAACCTCGAGCGCGGCGGATGAGCTTAGGCCCGATCCCAGCGGCACTTCGCTCAGGATCGCGAGATCGGCACCCCGCAGCCGGTATCCGGAGGATTCAAGCACTCCGGCTACGCCGCGAACATAATCGCTCCAGTGACCGGATCTTCCGGGACGGATCGAGTCGAGTTCGAAATCGCACATTTCACCCAGGTTCTCGGAATAGACGCGCAGTCGCCGGTCCGCCCGTGGAGCGACGGCCACGTACGTATACAAGTCGAGAGCGGCAGGCATGACGAACCCATCGTTGTAGTCGGTGTGTTCGCCGATGAGATTGACTCGCCCCGGGGCCCGGTAAATTGTGGGATGTCCGCGGTACAACTCGACGAACAGAGTTCTGAGTTTGCCAGGGGTTTCGCTCGTCGGTCTGTCGATTCGTTTCACCGAGAAATTGTGAGAGTGCTTCTTTTGTGTACCTTTGTGTCCTTTGTGGTTTAAGCATTTTAACTTCGTCAACCACAAAGGACACAAAGGTTCACAGAAGAGCCTTGCTGACGGGCGAGACGCCCGTCCTCCATAAGGAGACGAACCGTACTACGGCCGGACCATCACCATTACTACGCCATGCGACGCAACCGACGACGAAAACCTGCCGGTAAAGCGGCCCAGATCTTTCTTCTGCCACAAATCGCGGACTGATGCTTCCAGGTGATTGGGATAACCCAGATCCTCCCAGGTCACAGCGATTTCATGACCCGCGCTCGCGCGATTAAACAAAATGACGGCGCGGCTGCCATCTTTCATTTGTTTGGCCCATACTTCCAGGTCGCCATTCTTTTTCACGCGCTTGCCTTCGCTGCCGAGAGGGTCCTGATCGACGGCGATGACTTCTTTGTTGGTGAGAATGTCGCGAATCTCGGGGCGCATGTCGCGCAGGTCATTGCCCGCGATCAATGGAGCGGCAAGGATGGCCCACAGGCTGAAGTGGGAGCGATATTCCGTGTCGGTCATGCCGCCATTGCCGACCTCAAGCATGTCTGGATCGTTCCAGTGGCCGCGCCCGGCGTAGCTTTCCAGGCCGACCTGCAAATCAACGATATCGACGACGCCATTCGAACAACAATCGCCGTTCGGCCATTTGACCCGGCCTTGCCAGCGGTCCTGGATGTCGTCAGTGGTGCGCCACAAGTTGCCCCCAACTTCTTTTCCCCAGAGCCATGGCTTATGCTTGCCCCACTCGCAGATGCTGAAGACCATTGGCCGCCCCGAGGCGTCAAGAGCCTGTCGCATAACCGCATAACTCGCCGGTGCATCTTGCGTGGTTGCGTTGCACCAATCGTATTTCAAGTAGTCGACGGTCCAGGCCGCGTATTGCCGCGCATCCTGATATTCGTATCCGCGACTGCCCGGGCGGCCGGCGCACGTCTTGCTCCCTGTGTCCGAATAAATTCCGAACTTCAGTCCCAGAGAATGAACGTAGTCGGCCAGAGCTTTGATACCGGAAGGGAAACGCTGCGGGTCGGCAAGAATGGTGCCGTCTTTGTCGCGCGAGACCTGCCAGCAATCGTCGATCACGACGTACTGGTAGCCGGCATCTTTCATGCCGGATTTCACCATGGCGTCGGCAGTTTGGCGAATCAAGTCTTCGCTGACGTTGCAGCCAAACTTGTTCCAACTGTTCCATCCCATCGGCGGGGTAGGCGCGAGAGTTGCGTTTTGCGCCAGCGCTGAGGTCAGGCTCAACGAGGTGACAGCTAAAACGAGCAGTAGTCCAGGTCTCACTTCGAGGGTTCCTCGGCAGTCATTAGATGCCAAGTCTAGGCGTGGCGCTCGCTGTTTGGTTTCGATCCGCTTGCAGCGAAGAACAGAACGTAGAGATAACAGATGGTGGCGATGGCCAAGGCGTAGTGAATTCCCTGGCCCCAGCTGGTTTCCCCCTGCGTCATCGCCGGATAGTAGCTGCGGTTGATCAGATCGGCGGCTTGGCCGACCAGGTAGGGAATGATCGCTCCGCCCACGATCGCCATATTGAGGATTCCCGAGCCGTCCCCGGTCAGCGGTCCCAATTCTGCGATGCCCAAAGTAAAGATGCAGGGGAACATGATCGAATTAAACAGTCCAACTGTGAGAATGGACCACATGGCTACGTGCCCGTCAGCGAAGACCGAAACGGTGACGAGCAAGCCTGCCGCGACCGCGCAGATTGCCAGCAACGTTCCGGCTTTGATTTTCTGCAAGAGCGCCGAGCCGATGAATCGGCCGATCATTGCACCCAGCCAATAGAAGGAAATGTAGCGAGCAGCCGCTGCCAAGGCTGCGTGATAGCGCGCGGCTGCGTCTGGAATGCCGGACGGGGATACGAAGTGGCCAATGTTATCCAGCGCAAGGTAGTTGGCGATGGAGCTGCCAATCGCGACTTCGGCGCCGACGTACACGAAAATGCCGATTGCTCCGAAGATGAGATTCGGATGCTTCCAGAGAGAATCGTTGACGGCTTGCCCGCCGTGGCGTTCTGCCGCCTCCATTCGGGGGAGTTTGAATAATCCGATCGCAACAGCCAACAGCAGCAAAGCAACTGCGAAAAAATATACGTAGAGCTTGACCACCGCGTCCGCATCCTGGCCCGGCGCTATGGCTGACGTTGAGGTTCCGAGAATCAGGCGGGCGCCGATCCAGGGAAAGATTGCCGTCCCGAAAGAATTGAAGGCCTGAGACAAATTCAAACGGCTGGAAGCGGTTTCTGGCGGTCCTAAAACCGCGACGTAGGGATTGGCCGCGACTTGAAGAATCGTGATTCCAGTTGCCAAAATGATGAGCGCTGCGAGAAAGAACGGGAACGAAGGGAGTTTCGCCGCAGGATAGAAAGCGAGGCAGGCCACAACCATGGTCAGCAATCCGACGACGATGGCTTTTTTGTAGCCGATCCAATCGATGATCTTCGCCGAGGGAATCGAGAAGATAAAATAGGCCGAGAAGAATGCGGTTTGAATCAGCATGCTTGCGCCCAGCCTGATGTTGAACGCGTGCTGCACATAGGGAATGAGGACATCGTTCAGTGAGGTGAGCGAGCCCCACATGAAGAACAGAGTGGTCAACACGATCAGTGCGCCCTTGTAGGAAGTACTGGGCGCAACCGCCGTGGCGGGCTTATTCAGGTTTGCAAGTGGCATTGGATTCCCTGGTTCGCGCTTCAGCATATAACATCGAGAGTTCGGAGTGCACCGTTTTTCTTTTGAGAGAAGGTAATCGATTACCTCATCGAGAATTAGTTAGTCTGATTGCCTGGACGCGAGTGTGGACTGCCGTTGCTGGTTGCGAGTATGCTACGCAAATCATCTGCGGCAGGATGCCGGACATCTATGAAATTCAGATCCACTGCGCTGTTTTGTTTCACGATCGTGTTGGCGATCCTAGTTTTCCATTCCAAGACGCTTTCGCAAGCAACCAAGGCTCCGCAAGTCCCCACGCCCCAGAAAGGTGCGACTCCGGACCCGAATCCTAGCAACGTCCGCAGCAAGATATCGATCTATGATCTGGGAAGCAAGAGCATTCGCGTCGTCTATACGGCAGACAAACTTTGGGAGGCACCGAATTGGTCTCCCGATGGCAAGTACCTGTTGGCGAATTCGGGCGGAGCGCTTTATCGATTCGTGCTGGACGCGAACGGAAAAGCGCAGCCGGAGAAACTGGCTCTCGAGGCTGCTTATCAGTGCAACAACGACCATGGGATTATGCGGGATGGCAAGCTGCTTGCCTTCTCGGCGAAGTTTGGCTCGGCTTCAGAGTCGCAGGTGTTTGTGGCTTCTTCGGACGGGTCGAATCCTCGATTGCTGACTCCGAACAGTCCAAGTTATTTTCACGGTTGGTCGCCGGACGAGAAGTGGCTGGCCTTCGTTGGTAAACGTGGGGAGTACTTCAATATTTTTCGTGTTCCCGTGGGTGGCGGGAGCGAGCTGCGGCTTACGTCGAGCGCCGTCTCCGACGACGGTCCCGACTACTCGCCGGATGGCAAGTGGATCTACATCAATTCCAACCGATCTGGCACTTGGGATATCTGGCGATTTCCGCCTGACGGGGCCGGACCCGGAGATAGCAAAGCTGAGCGAATCACGAGCGATGAACTCGAGGATTGGTTCCCGCATCCTTCACCTGACGGCAAATGGATGGTCTTTTTGTCTTTTCCCAAAGGTACGCCCGGGCACAATGTCAAAACTAACGTGCAGCTTCGCATGATAGCAATGCCGCCGGCCGGTGCAGGGCATGGCGCGACTGGGTCAATTCAAAGCCTGGCGCAGATTTTTGGTGGACAGGGAACCATCAATGTGAACTCGTGGTCTCCTGACTCGAAGAGGTTCGCTTTCGTCAGCTACGAAGTCTTGCCGTAGGAACTCGCTCTAACTGCCCGTGTAGAGCTGAAACGGGGCCCAGTAGAACGGCTTGCGGAAGGCGTCGGAGTGAAGCAACGAAAGTTTCGCGGAACGAAGTGCTGCTTGCGGACTTCGGCCTTTCTCGATTTGGTCGTAGAGTTCGTCCATGAGGCGGGGCGTCGACGCATCGCTGACTTCCCAAAGCGCGCCAATCACGTCGTGCGCACCCGCGCGCAGAAAAGCCCACGAGAGGCCTACTAATCCTTCACCCGTATAGGCACGAGCTCCGGCACCGTAGCAGGTCGAAATAGTCACCAGCTGTGCGTGCAGCGGGTGGTGGATGATATCGCGTGCATAGAGTTTGAAAGAATCTTCCTGTGAGGAGGCTTTCGACAATATGACGGCGGAGTCCAGCGGGCTCAGGCGACTGGCGGTGCCGTGCGCGACGAAATGAATATAAGCGAATTGTTCTGGATCGCTCTTAAGATAGGCGGGCGGAGTGGCTTGAGCCTTGGTAAAGACCTCGCGCCTGGCTGGGACAAAGTGTTTTTCGATGTCTTCGATTTCCACTCCAGCTTGCGGCAGTTCGGCATAAGCCGCATCGGGAGAGATGGCGTCGCCGATGAGCAGGAGTTTTCCCGCGCCAGTCGTCTTCGTTCGGTCATGGGTTGAGCTGTGCGCCGCTGCCAGCAGGCGAAGTGAGTTGGCGTCGGCAATGGTCGCGTCTTCAATCCAATAATGAGGCTTGGGACCGGGCACTAATAAGGTTTCGAAATTGAGGCTATTCAGGCTTCCATCGGGAATAATGAAAACCTGCGCGTCTTTCGCCAGCAGGGATTGGGCGGGCGAGACCAGCATCGTATAGAGCGCAGTTCCATCGGCGTTCGCGGTTTCGAGGACATCCTGCGGCCCGACCAGAGCCTTCCGATAGCGCTGCACGGCTGCATCGATCTCGGACGCGGGAGGAAGAACGAACAGATTGGTTTTCTTCGGCGTGATCGCCCAGAGATACGATTGTTTCTCTCCCAGCCAATAAAAAAGGATTGTGCCGCCGGCTCGTTTCGCCGCTTGTTGCGTATTTAATGGATCAGGGGCAAATGCGGTTCCTTTCGGCAAATATCCTAGTCCCTCGCTGAGCGTCCGAGCGCGGCTGTAGTCGGCAACCTCCAAGGCTTGGCTGGTTTTTCCCCGAGAGATCAAGAGACGAATGTAGTCGTCGTAAATTCGCGTAGCATTGCTGAGAAACGGCAGCCGGGAATCTTCGTGCTGAAGGCCGGAGCGGGCAGTCTCAAAGGTAGTGAGGGCAGTACGGTATTCCCGCTCGGCGGAGTCTGGCTGATTTTCGTTTTCATAAAGCCGGGCGAGTGAACGCTCGGCTTCCCACTTCAGAAACACCGGACTATCCGCAGATTGCGCGACCTCACCGAACGCTCTCTCCGCAGCGGTCGTGTCGTGCTCTTGAGCAGCCACTTGCCCTTGCACAAGCCGGGGATAAACCTCGTCGCGCTTGTTGCCATCGGCGCGTGCCATGGAGAGCGCTTCATCCGCATAGTGCTTCGCATCCTCCAATTTTCCGGTTTGCTGAGAGACGAACGCCAGCGCGATCAGCGAATTTATGATGTCTTCCCGACTATTGATTTGGCTCGCGAGCTTCAGTGACTGTTGGAAGGATTCCCCGGCCAAATTGAAATCATGGGTATCCATGTAAACGTACCCGTTGTCTGTAAGCCATCTGATCTGATCGGTTAGATCGCCAAGTTTTTTAGCCTGTTTCGTGGCCTCCGTAAGCACCTCTCGAGCTCTGTCGGAGTCGCCGAGTTTGTACTGAGCCCAGCCGATGTTGCCCAAGGCAGTCTGCGAAATGTCATCGTAACCTTGAGCCACCGAAATCCGGCGCGCCGCGTCGGCCCAATCGAGCGCCTGATCAAAATGAGTCTGCTCGTCCGCAGACCAGCTTAAATCCAATAAGGCGTTAGCTTCCCAGAACAGATCGCCGCTCGATTGAGCCGCAACCAGGACCCGTTCAAAGAACGTTTGTGCCTGCGCGTAGCGGCCACGATCCATTTCAAGAACTCCCTGCGCGCCGACGACATCCGCGCAGACAGGATAGTCATTCAACGCACATAGCCGCTCGGCCTCCCGAAATGTTTGATCTGCCTCGGTGAACCGGTGCAGGGACGCATAGGCAAGACCCTCCCACCTCAGTCTTTGAACGGCTAATTCGCCGGTGGGAGGCTTTGCTGGCTCGGTGGTAAGAAGCGTTAGCCCTTCATTATCCAAGCCACGCAAGTGCAGCACTCTCGCTTTGAGGATTGCAAATTGCCAGGCCCACTCGGGGCTGGCTGCGTGGAAATCTTTGTAGCCTCTCTCCGCCTCTGAGGCCGCATCTGCCGTATCGCCCTTGCGCAGAGTCGCTATCGCGTGATCGAAAGCAGCTTGCGGATCGCGGCGAGAGCAACCTGCCAAGGTACTGACGACAAGCGCAAGAAGGGCCACTCCCAAGGCCCGGGCTCCCGCGAAGAATTTCCTCTTGTCAGAGCGACGTTGCCTTTTCCGAGCCCGAGGCATGGCGGATTCCGTGGTCCGCTAGAGTTTAGCGCGGAAAGCCATCAACGGAAATGATAAAGAGAGACGACTTACCTGTCACCGACGCTCTAGTGTCCGCCGCCCTTACCGCCGCTGCCATTGGAGTCGGCGTTTGAGACGGCGAGGCTGGCCTGCGCCAGGCACCCCAGCTCCAGCCGGATCATGGTCAATCTGAATCTGTACTTATCAAGATCGGGGGCGCCGTTTTTCTCGCGCTTCATGGTCAGCTCGGCCAGGAAAATTTTCCCGAAATGCGGCACGTCGATCACATGGCCAAACGATATCCCCGGGGCGCCGGTCACGCGATTGACCAGCGAACAATCCATTTTGCCTTGGCGTTGGGTCGCAGCGGGGTCCCATTGATATCGGTCGCTCGCCCACTCGGGGAAATCCTTGGTGCTGGTGATGTCGGTATATTGCTTGGCTACCCGGCCGAGGACGCTGGCGTCGTCGAAATAAGACATCGCGTTGGCTGGCTTCGGCCCGAGAATATCCACGTGCCGTTCCAGTTCGACTTTGTGTCCACCAATTCTCAGGTTGTCGAAGCGTGTGCCCAGGAACGTGACCGACGGTACTCCGTCGGTGAGTCCATTCTCGGGATCGTACACAGGGTGCTCCGTGGAAATCTGAGCCACCACGCGATCGGCCGTGACCACGTCAAGAACGTTAAGATCTTCGACGACCGAAGTTGCCAGCGTGGTAAAACCGTGGCCTTGTTTCGGACTCTTGTGGCCCGCGACCTGGGTGTAGCCAGACCGGTAGGAAATGAGCCCGTCCAGACGAAACGGGTCTGCGTGCTTGAATTGGTAGTGGCCATCCTCCGGCAACTTTACGTAGGCGCGTGGCTTGATGGTCTCACGCAAGGGTTCTTCGAAATCCGCGCTCAGAACATCGGCTGCGGCGTAGTAATTGTGGGACGGCTCTTTTGTCGGTAGCAGTGACTTAATCAGTGTCGCCATGTTGTTCCCTCCGCTCCATGGAGCTACTTTTGAATTTGTACTTCAATCGAATAATGGCCGAGGTCTGAACTCTGGTTGGCGGCCGTGTTGCCGCGCACCGCCAGCGTGTAGACGCCTTGTTCCTGATTCGCTCCTGGAACGTAAATCGACCGGGCCTCGTCGGACGAGGTCGCGGGAACCGTGCGCGACCATTCTAGTCTTCCTGACGGGCTCGACAAGCCGAAAGTGTAAGAGGCGTAATGGCTGTCCGGGGGAATGTTCACCAGCAAATGGAAGCCTTCTCCGGCGTGTGGCGAGATCTGGGTTGTAGTCGCGCCACGCGTACTGACGTTGATCGAAGCCCACGGCAGAATCTGCGGAGTGCTTGCGGCCTGCTTCAGTTGCGGGTAGGTCACGAGATTCTGATACCCAAGCACGACCAGCAAGACGGCGAGAACCGGCACGGCGAAAGCAGGACGCAACCATGCCCATCGGCCCGCTTTCGCGGGAACCAGCGTCCTTACCGGGGAAACGGCGACCGGTTCCGACAGCACGACTTTACTGTGTTCTACCAAAGCTGCGCCCGCCCGAACGTCGAGCGCGCACTCCTGGCAGTCAAAGAAGTGCTCTTCGAATTGTTCCCGCTGCTCGGGGGTGAGTTCACCGAGCAGGTACTTCTCCGCAGCCATTAAGCGGATCGATTCGGTGTGGTCCATGTCCGCAGATTTCCTTCGTATGGATAGTGAAAAAACAGGACAAATCGTTTCATGGTGTTCGTCTGATACTCCTTTAAGCCGGGGTAGGCATGTTCTTCAAATAGACGGCCTTGAAGGCCTGCTTGGCGCGATGAAGCAGGACTCTAAGATAGTCCCGGTCGACGCCGAAATCTTGACACACCGCGTCTTTATCGCGCTCCTCGAGAAAGATCTCCCGCAGCAGCCGCCGGTCCCGCTCCGACAATTCGTCGAGAACCTGGCGAATTTTTTGCTCCATCTCTCTATGGGTAAGAATTGCCACGACGTCCAGGGAGGGATCGGGAAGGTCCCGGGTCGCTTCGTCTTCCATCGGGTTTTCCCGCGAAGAGGAACGATAGTGCTCCAGTAACACGTTGTTGCACACAGAATTCACAAATGCTCCTAACCGTTCCGGTTGTCTCAATCTCCCCTCACTGCGCAGAGCGACGAACACGCGGGCAAAGGTTTCTTGCCGCAAGTCTTCGATGGCCTGGGGAGAATTTACCCGCGAACGCAATTTCAATTGAATCAACTCGCTGAAATAGGCAACAAAATGGCTTTCTGTTCGGAAGTCGCCCGAACATAGCCGTTCTAAGTAAGCCTCGTCGAACTTGTGGAATTGCAAGACACCAGCCCCTGGCTGCTCGTAAGTGGCAGCTATTCTACACCCGCCTCCTCAGGGAACGATGCCAGCAGTTGTGCTGGCTGGATGTCCGGGAACTCTCCTTCAGTTATTGGGGGTGAAACGAAATTCGCTTCTGCTGCACCATTCCGATGAACATGGAACCGGGCCTGCGTACCGGGAGATGCCCCGGTTCTTGTTGGCGGGTCCACTTGCGGAGCAAACCGTTTCGCATGTACCAGCATCCCGAAGAAGGACTTTGCCGCCGGGGGGATGGCATCGTTCCTCAGCCTTCGCCGGAGCCGTGTTGCAACGGCTTCGGCGCGATTCGGGACTTACGCCCAGATACGCAGGAAAAAATCAGATGTCAATCTCAAGTTCGATCTCAAGCTTGAACTCAAATCTGAACCAACCGCTCGGGTTAACGGACTTTCAGCGGCACCTATGGGATGAGCAGAGACCTATTTCGTCGGGAGTATTGCAGGCGATATTGATGCATGCCTTGCAGTTACGGCGAGGTTGCCGGGAAGTCTTTCTGCTCTGCGATATTCAACGCCACAGCCTTGCGGATGCGGCCGCGATTCTCGGCATTAGCCAGGCCGCAGGAAAGCGCAGACTTCAATCAGCTCGGCGACGTATGGAGGATGTAATTGAACGTCTGTGTGGGCCGAGGCAAGAAATTGCGGGACCGAATTCAGATTGAACTAAATGGGCGCAGCTTGAAAACCTGGTGCGGAAGGGGGGATTTGAACCCCCACGCCTTTCGGCGCCACCCCCTCAAGATGGTGTGTCTGCCAATTCCACCACTTCCGCACGCTGAGAATCGAAGTTAAATCTTATCACGGGCCAGCTTTCCGCGGACCTCGCCACCCTCCCTCCAAAGAGTTCTTCCGCTTCGATCTTCCGGATCCCAGAGCGAGCCCATGTTCATGACGTCACAGTAATGGGTGATGTGAGTCATTGCGGCTTTCTTGGGCGAGGACTGAAATGGGTTAGTCAACGGTCATCAGACCATTACGGCCATGAGCACGCATTCAGCGACGAAAGTTGAGTTTGAAGCGATCCCCCGCAGCAAGGTCTACCAGGAAGTTGCCAGGCAGCTCGAACGGCGTATTACCGAAGAGTTGAAACCCGGTGACCTGCTGCCTCCGGAACGCGAGCTGGTGCAAATGCTTGGGGTCAGCCGGGGCTCGGTGCGCGATGCCATCCGCAGCTTGGAATTGATGGGCTTGCTCGAACCGCGACAAGGCATCGGGACGGTAGTTCGCGACCCAGCCGCTGCGCCCGCCAATCTCCTGACTGCGGCGCTGTTGCAGCAGCAGAAAACGATTCGCGAACTGCTCGAAGTCCGCAAAATGATCGAGCCGCCACTGGCCGGCCGCGCCGCACTGCACGTTTCTGCGGCTGAACTCGCTGAGATGGAGCAAATCCTGATTCGACAGGAAGAGAAAGTACGCCGCGGCGAACTCGCTATCGACGAAGACTCGGAGTTTCATTACGCCATTGCTTTGGCATCCGACAACACCGTGATTCTGAAGGTGGTAGACAGTCTGATGGATTTGTTGCGTGAAACCAGGGAACGCTCTTTGCAGATGGAGGGACGGCAGGAGAAATCGCTTGCCGGACACTACTGCATCCTTGGCGCCTTGAAGCAAGGGGACGCGGCGGCCTCTGAGGCGGCCATGCGCCAGCACTTGCAGGAAATAGAAAAGATCGTAATGCAAAAGCTGTAAAAGAATGGAGGTTGCCAAATGGGACAGTTATTCGCGGTTGAGGTAATTTACCGGGGGGTTTTTCAGAAAACCCTCGCGAAAAACATCACGCGCGACATCGTTCTCGCCGCGCACAACCAAGGCAAACTGGGCGTTTCCTTCGGTCGTTATGGAGATGCTCCGGAACGGAACGGCATTCCCGCCAAGAGTTTTGCCATCGTCGCTGACGATGAACAGACCCTCGAAGCCGGAATGGCGCAATACGAACCGAAACAACTCGATCTGACTGTGGTTCTCGATGACACGCTCTGCAAGGGCGCCGAGTCGTGGGCATGGTACGGGTTGCAGCCAGTGCATCATGCGCTCAAACCGGGACACACTCTCATCGTGATTTCCCGCGACGACGCACCAGAACTGCTGAAGAACATTCACCGACGGGAAGAGCCTTACAAGCTGGGAATCATCAAGGGCGTTACCAGTTTCTCCGGCATGTGGGTCTACAAAGATGATCACACGGACGTACGTGTCCTCGGCGCCATCGCCAAGGTCCTGCCTCAGGTGTTGACCATCGAGGCGGTGGAGAAATTCATCAACGATAAGCTGAAGAGCTCACTGAAGGTCACGTCGGCTCGCAACGCTTATGATCGCTTTTCGAGTATTGAGGTGAAAGCGGGCGTAGGCAATCCCGAAGAGCTGTTCAAGTTCGATCTGCCGCGCTGGGAAGACATGCGTTGCGGCGTATCCATCAAAGGTCAGCCGCAAGGCGGCGTGTTCGCCGATCCAGTCACTGGAAAGGTTGGCGGTTTCCGGCCAGCCCGCAACGAACTGTTCAAAAAATACTCGACGCGCACCCAACGGCCGGTGGTGAACTTCTCCACCTGCACCAAGTGCACGCTGTGCTGGCTGAACTGTCCGGATGCCGCATTCGACGTTACCACCGAAGGTACTTACGACGTCAACCTCGAAGCCTGCTGCGGTTGCGGCATCTGCGAGGAAGTTTGCCCGGTGAAGGATTGCGTCACCATGGTGAACGAGTCCGAATTCCACGGCAACGACAGCCAATGGGCGGCGTTCGAGAAAGACAAGGACGCATACCTGAAATGGCTGGAAGCCACGATTGAGAAAGCCGAGCCGATCGAAAAGCGATCGCATGGTTTCCGTTATCGCGGCCAATACAAAGAACAGGTCCCCGAGGCCCTGGAAGTCGCAAAGAAAGGCTAATGCCCCGAAGGGGAGCAACCTGAATACTAAGGAGATTGAAATGGCGACATTAACAATACCGGTTGAGGAAACGAAGAAACCCTTGGAACAGGAAGCCCTGATTACCGGCGCCGAGGCCATTGCGATTGCCTGCAAATTGGCCAACGTCGACGTAGTCACGGCTTACCCGATCCGACCTTATGACACGGTCATGCAGTACATCAGCCAGTTGGTAGCAGACGGCGAAATGGACTGCGAATATATCGTGGCGGAAGGTGAACATTCACAATTTGAAATCGTAAAGCACGCGTCGGCTTGCGGAGCGCGCGTGTTCTGCGGTTCGAGCGGCGTGGGCTGGATGTACGCCATGGAAGCGCTGACCGTAACCCCGGCACTGCGCATTCCGATGATCGCAATGGTGGGCAACCGGGCGCTCGATGATCCCGGCGCCTTCGGCGTCGAACACAACGATGCGCTCGCCGTCCGCGACCTGGGTTGGATGCTGACCTGGGTCGATACCGCCCAGGAAGCGTTAGACACTGCTCTGATTGCCTATCGTGTGGCGGAAGATCGCCGCATGTTCGTTCCTCTGGCGATCAGTTGTGATGGCGCGTTCCTCACCCACTCGCAAGCCTTGGTGCAGATCCCGTCACAGGAGCAGGTAAACAAATTCCTGCCTCGCTACAACCGCGGCGATCTGCTGCTTCATCCCGACAACGTCATTTCGGTGGCCCCGCAGGCCAACGAGGATTGGGTAATGGAGGTTCGGCGGCAGAACTACGGCGTCACCGAAATTGCCTGCGATGTGATTCGCGAAGTCTATGCTGACTTCGAGAAAACTTTCGGACGCAAATACGGCAATCCGTTCTTCGAAGAGTACATGACGGAAGATGCGGACGTCGTGCTGCTGGGCATGGGAACGATTTCGACGCCGGTCCGGGTCGCAATCAGGAAGATGCGCGAGGAAGGCAAGAAAGTTGGCTTCGTGCGCCTGCGCTGGTTCCGGCCGTTTGCTGGTCCAGAGATCGCCAAGTGCCTGGAACGTTTCAAGGCCATTGGCGTAATCGATCGCGACTTCTCGTTCGGTTCCCCGAACCTGAGTGGCGTGGTGGCGACGGAAGTTCGGTCCGCGATGTACACCGGCAGCAGCACCAGGCCGCCGGTCATTGGTTTCATCGGTGGGCTGGGTGGCCGCGAAATCACAGTGCCAGACGTGGAACAGACGACGGACGTCGTCTTCAACGCGGCAAAAGGCAAAGCGGAACCGCTGACGCAATGGATTGGGCTGCGGGGATAACGCCAGCTCGACGCGTGGCGTTATTCATAGCCGGAAAGGACAAAAACAAATGAGCACATTCGTAGATGAAAAACCGACGCAAAACCTGGAGCCCTTCAAAGGAGTCAAGAAGGTTCCACACGAGGAATATTACACATCCGGCCACCGCACCTGCCAGGGCTGCGAGTCTGCGCAAATCATGAAACTGATGGCGAAGGCTGCAGGTCCCAGAACCGTCGTTCTGGGCAGCACCGGCTGTATGTACGTGGCTAATACCTCTTACTACGCTACCCCCTGGGGAGTTCCCTGGATGCATACGCAACTCGGAAGCTCAGGCTCGGGCGCGCTGGGAGCGGCGGCGGCATTCCGCGTCCAGATGCGCAAGGGCTACATCAAGGATGAGCCGCTTAACGTCATTGCCTTCTGCGGCGATGGCGGCGGCGCGGACATGGGTCTGGGAGCGATCTCAGCCACCATGTGCCATCCCGACTACAACCTGCTGATCCTGATGTACGACAACGAGTCTTATGCCAATACCGATATCCAGATTTCCGGGTCATCGCCCTATGGCGTCAACACTTCGTTCAGCACGCCGGGAAAAGTAAAGCGGATCATGAATCACCGCTGGAAGAAAAACATGGCGCCCCTCATTGCGGCTGGCCATCCCACAGTGAAGTATGTAGGAACCATTTCTACGTCCTATCCGCTGCAGGCGATGAACCACGTTCGCAAGGCGCTGTCCATCGGCGGTCCAACGTTCATTCACTGCCTCAACCCTTGTCCGAAGGGCTGGGATTTCGATCCCGTGCTTTCCTTCGAGCTGGGCGAACTGGCGGTGAATACCGGCATTTGGCCTCTGTATGAAATCGAAAACGGCAAGCTGAAGCTGTATGGCAAAACCGAACAGATCGCCAAAGGGAAATTCAAGCGCCTGCCGGTTCGTGATTACTTGCTCAAGCAGGGAAGGTTCGCGCACTTTATCGAGGAAGACATCGATTACTTCCAGAGCAAGATTGACGAAATGTGGAACAAGTGGCTGGTGCCGGGAATCATTCCGCTCCAGAAGGATCTCGAAACCGAATAAACCCGCCCGCCCTCTCGACCAGGGGGCGGGTTTTTCCATTGCCCGGATTGAACTCCGGCGGAGTGCATGAGAGACGACTTGTAAACGAATATCAATTTCCAGGAGGGTACCCCATGGCCACAAACGTGACCTCCTTTGTCCATCCCGAACCCACGCTCGGCAAGTTTGCTGGAAACCGTTGGATCCAGCTGGTGTGCGGTATCGTCGCGATGATCGTCATATCCAACTATCAGTACGCCTTTACGCTCTTCACGCCAGGCATGAAACAGACCTTTACGGGAGTGCCTTACGCGAAAATAGCGGCGGTGTTCTCGGCGTTTATTCTGTTCGAAACATGGCCCATGCCTGTGGCAGGGTACTTTGTCGATAAATTTGGTATCCGCAAGCTCATGACGTTCGGTGCGACCTGTATCGCGTTGGGATGGGTGCTGGGTGGGACCATCGCCAAATCTCCGTTTGACCTGTACATCTATTACGGCGTCATTTCCGGAACCGGCGCGGGAATCATCTACATTTCCTGCATTGCCAATGCGGTGAAATGGTTTCCGGATCGCAGGGGATTGGCAGTTGGGCTGACTGCCGCAGGCTTCGGAGGCGGTGCCGCTCTTTCGGTCATCCCGATTGCCGCCACAATCCACAACATGGGTTGGGCCAGGGCGATGGCTGTGTGGGGGATTGCCCAAGGCATTATCGCGCTGACTGCTGCAATGATCCTTCATCATCCGCCTGCAGGATGGGCCCCTGCCGGATGGGACCAGCGCGCAAAACAAGTACACAAAGCTGTCGCACAGTCGAAGGTGAATTTTACCTGGATTCAAACTCTGGGCAGACCCGAGTTTTATTTCCTCTACGCAATGTTTTTCTTTGCTTGTGCCGGCGGGCTGATCGCCACCGCGAACCTTTCGCAAATTGCCAAGTCGCTCCACGTGAGCGATGCGAGAGTTTTGGGGTTCGCGATTGTTCCGTTGGCTGTAACTCTGACGTCCGCCTGTAACGCTTTGTCCCGAATCTTGTGGGGCACGGTTTCGGATCGGCTCGGACGCGAATGGACCATGTTCATAACCTTTGGCGTCGAAGCGGTGCTGGTATTCCTGGTGACAAAAATCGCCGGAAGGCCGATCGCGTTTGTGGTGCTGTTCTCCTTCGTCTTCCTTTTCTGGGGTGAGATATTTTCCCTGTTCTCGGCGACAACGGGAGATGTGTTCGGCCCCAAGAACGCCTCTGCCAACTATGGCATGGTGTACACGAGCAAAGGAGCAGCTTCCGTTTTTGCCGGGTTTGGGGCGGCGGCGCTGGCTGCGTACTTTGGCGGTTCCTTCTCTGTGCCGTTCTACATTTCGAGTGTCCTGTGTGGGATTGCGGCCATCTTCTCTCTCTTCGTCCTTAGGCCACTGGTGAGGAACAGAATTGCGAAAGAAGCGCCATTACCGGCGGCGAAGCCAGCAGCATTGGCGCCAAAGCTAAACGAAGAGAAGCAGGAAGAGAAACATCTGGTTGGAGTCGCATAGACTGACTGTTTCTGAGGTCGGCGCACAGTTAGCGTAGTGGCGGGTTCGCAACTCCGCTTGATGAACCGGCTCTTTCCAGGCATCACACAAAAATGTGATGCCTGTCACTGGAGGGCGGAGCTAAAGAGGTTATTTATAGGCTGTGATTCTTTCCCAGGCGAACTGCCCGACGGAAGCATCGCATAGCGAATTAATAAGGCTGATCGAAAGGAGAGATCTTATGGCTGCCCCATGCATTGTTCCACAACTGGAACCACCGGTCGAGGAAAAAACCTTACAGGCTGGTGAGCCGAAGCCGGTACCTCCTAAGCAACCGGCGCGAGGTATTGTGAGCGAAATATTTGAGGGACACGAAGATTTTCTTGGCTGGACTCCCGATTGATTTTCGCGTTACCGCGATCGTAAGACTCGCTTCGAGATGGCTTCTCATTGAAATGTGAGGAGCCATTTTTGCAAGGCTTCGGCCTCCTGATTGGCATTTAACATTGGCAATTAACAAGGATCCGAGTGTTTCGGCGCGTGCCGACAACGCTGGGCGTGGACTGCGCGCAGGCACATTCGTACAATCGAAGTGTGGCAGGGCGCGCGGAGCCTCTGCCGCATGGGGGAAGTCTTGTGAAGGAGAACGTGGCTGGGCTCGCACCGCAGGTACAGGATCCATCACACGACGTTCTGCATTCAGAAGCGCGACCACTCGATTCGCTTTTCAAGCCGGATAGCGTCGCTGTCATCGGCGCCACCGAACGCGAGGGCAGCGTCGGCCGAGCAATCGTATCCAATCTCCAGATCCCCGCATTTCGCAGCCAGATCTATCCGGTCAACCCGCAACATTCAAGTGTTCTTGGGATCACGGCTTGTCCGTCGATCGGTGATGTGCCCGAGGCAGTCGACCTGGCTGTGATCGTAACCCCGGCGGCCACAGTTCCTGAGATTGTCAGGGAGTGCGTGAAAGCGGGGGTGAAGTCAGCGATCGTTATCTCGGCGGGATTTCGCGAACGCGGGGCTGATGGCCAGGCCCTCGAAAAGCGTGTCGCCGAAGAGTTGAGTGACGGGAAAATGCGATTGCTAGGCCCGAACTGCCTGGGCGTGATGAACCCTCGGTTCGGATTGAATGCGACTTTTGCACAAACCATCGCGCGTCCCGGCAACGTCGCGTTCTTGAGCCAGAGCGGCGCACTGCAGACAGCAATCCTCGACTGGAGTCTGCGCGAACAAGTTGGCTTTAGTGCATTTGTTTCCACCGGATCGATGCTCGATATCGGCTGGGGCGACTTGATTGACTATTTCGGTGACGATCCTGGCACCCAAAGCATTCTGATTTATATGGAGTCCATCGGCGATGCGCGGGCTTTTTTGTCGGCTGCGCGGGAAGTTACCCTGACCAAGCCGATCATCGTCTTAAAAGCTGGGCGATCGGAAGCCGCGTCGAAAGCGGCGGCCTCGCACACCGGCGCCCTGACCGGCAGCGATGACGTTCTCGAAGCGGCTTTTCGGCGCGCCGGCGTACTGCGGGTGAACAGCATTGCCGACCTTTTTTATATGGCGGAGGTACTGAGCAAACAGCCCCGGCCGCGGGGTCCGAAGTTGACCGTCCTGACCAATGCCGGCGGGCCTGGCGTGCTGGCCACGGATACGCTGATTGCCACAGGCGGCGAAGTTGCCACGCTTTCGACCGAATCGCTCGATGCGCTCAACCACTTTCTGCCCAAGCACTGGAGCCACGGCAACCCAATTGACATACTCGGCGACGCCGACCCAGAGCGCTATCAGCGTGCAGCCGAAATCGCACTCGCCGACCCCAATAGCGACGGCTTGCTTGTCATTCTCGCTCCGCAGGGAATGACGAATCCAGCTGATGTTGCCGAGCGATTAAAGCCACACGCCCACGCGCACAGCAAGCCTCTGCTTGCCAGTTGGATGGGTGGAGATACGGTGGCCGGCGGCGACGTCATTCTGAATACCGCGGGAATTCCGACCTTTGCTTATCCAGACACTGCCGCTCGAATTTTTACCCTGATGTGGCGCTATACCTACAACCTTCGCGGCATCTACGAGACCCCGGTCCTGGCGGATGGACCCGCGGATGAGACTGAAGCGCGTCGGAAGGTGCGCACACTCATCGAGGAAGCGCGCAGCCATGGGCGAACCCTGCTCACGGAATACGAATCCAAGCAACTGCTTGCGCTCTGTGGAATTCCAGCCGTCGAAACGCGGATCGCGCGCAGCCAGGAAGAAGCTGCGGCTGTAGCGGCAAAAATCGGGTTTCCTGTCGTCGTGAAATTACATTCCGAGACCATTACACACAAGAGCGAGGTTGGCGGTGTGAAGCTGAATCTGGCCGATGCCGAAGCGGTGCGCCAGGCCTATAACGCGATCGAATCGTCCGTCACAAAGCGCGTGGGCCGCGAAAGCTTTCAGGGTGTAACGGTGCAACCGATGCTGAAAGCCGGCGGCTATGAGCTAATCGTCGGCAGCACAACCGACGCGCAATTCGGCCCCGTCGTCGTGTTTGGCTCGGGTGGGGAACTGGTGGAGGTCTATCGCGACCGAGCCCTCGCGTTACCGCCGCTTAACACTACCTTGGCACATCGACTGCTTGAGCAGACGCGGATTTTCAAAGCCTTATCCGGTGTTCGCGGTCGCAAAGCCATCGACATTGGGGCTCTAGAAGCTCTGTTAGTCCGGTTCAGCCGCCTCATCGTAGAAAATCCGGCGATCAAGGAAGCCGATATCAATCCTCTCGTCGCTTCCTCTGATCAGATCGTCGCGCTCGATGCCCGCTTTGTTCTGCACGACAAGAGTATCGGCGCGAGTGAGCTCCCCAAGTCAGCCATTCGGGCCTACCCCGTACAATATGTTTCGCCTTGGACGATGAAAGATGGGACTACGGTGACTCTGCGGCCAATTCGCCCGGAAGATGAGCCCCTCATGGTGAAATTTCATGAAGCCCTTTCCGAACGCAGCGTCTTTCTCCGCTACTTTCAGTTGTCCAAGCTCAGCCAGCGTGTGGCGCACGACCGGCTGAGACGAATCTGTTTTCTCGACTACGACCGCGAAATTGCGATCGTCGCCGACCACACAGTGCCGCAAACCGGCGAGCACGTAATCCTCGCCATCGGGCGACTGAGCAAGCTTCACGGAAGACGCGCCGGCGAGGTCGCTCTTCTGGTGCGGGATGAGTATCAGCATCGAGGTTTAGGAATCGAGCTGCTTCGGCGGCTGATCCAGGTAGCGCGCGACGAGCACTTGGACTCGGTGCAGGCCTATATGCTTCGCGAGAACGTTGAAATGCGTGGTCTCATCGAGAAGCTCGGTTTTGTGGTCGAGCCCGCGGACGAGAGTGGAGTTCACCTGACGTCGCTTAGGTTAAACGACGGATAAATTGTCTCGCTTTTGCGTCGGCTCAAAATCCGATGATCCGAGCACGAAAACTCTAGTGTGCGGAATCAGCCGTCGCTGTTTTCTTAGCTCTCTCAGCTTCCAGCCGACGGATGGTCGACCGGAGCCAGTCGCCGAGCGCTTCTTCCAGTTCCTGCTGGGTTCCGGTGCGGTATAAAGATGCGATCGTCTCTCCCGCCGGAGACAAGGGAATGTGAATGCAAGGAGTTTGCTCGGTGCGCGCTTCTTGCGGGACGAACTGCATCAACAGGCACTCTTCGCAGGGTTCGCAGTCTTTCGAGTTAAAGTTCATGCAAGTGGGGGAATCCTCGAAGATAAAGCGTGGCCGCCAGGCTTCGCGTGGCAATCGCCCGTAACCACCTTGCTCCAGAAATTCCAGTTCGAACTTCAGCACTTCAAGCAGGTCGCGATTATCCTTTGCCATAAGCTCACCTTGGTCATTAGTTTGAACCCGGACTCAAACGGACGCGGTGACCGATATCACAGGTTGTCGTGAGGACCATCACTCTTCGCGTATTGAATGTAAAGGGCTTACAATCACACGCATATGTGACGGGAGTCACGGACTCTTCTGTGCGGGAGAGTCCAATATTGCATTTTGCAACGATGTTTACGGTTGAGGTTTGGCCAATACAAACTCAAATGGAGCTCAAGATGAAGAGAATTGACGTTAGATTGTTGACAATCGCAACAGCGTTCGCTGTTGTTCTCAGCGTGCCTCTATCAGCGCATGCGCAAGACGCATCTGCCCTTTTCAAATCGAAATGCGCGGCCTGCCATGGCGCGGACGGAACTGGTTCATCGATGGGCAAGAAAATGGGCGCCCACGACTTCACCAGTGCCGAGGTGCAGAAAATGTCGGACGCGGACCTCACGGAAATCATCACGAACGGCAAAAACAAGATGCCCAAGTACGCGTCTCTATCGCCGGAGGAAGTCAAGGGATTGGTGGCTTACATCCGCACTCTAAAAAAGTAGTTTCGGGTTCTAGCGGTCAAGATAGGGAGATTGCCCACGGCAGCGGACGGATCCGCGGCAACCCTTAGAGTGTGTTTACAGAGCAAGGGTTGGAAAGAAAAGGAGAGCGTCGGTCCCAATGAATCTGCGAGAACGCATCCGAGACTGGGCACAGCCAATTTATTTCCTGGGGCAGAATCCCACCACGCTTACCGGCACGGTCATCACGACGAGCACCGCGCTTACCACCATCGCGTTCTGGTTCTATGACTTTTTCTTGCCAGGGCCGCCGCATCCCTACATCGGTCTTCTGGTCTTTCTGATTCTCCCGGGCATTTTCGTACTCGGCCTGCTGCTGATTCCGGTTGGCATCTGGTTCAGGCGGCGAAGTCTGCGCGCGAGTGGGACATTGCCCAGTCTTTACCCAGCCATCGATCTGAGTCTACCCGTGGTTCGGAGAACCTTGGAGTGGGTATCCTTCGCAACCATACTCAACCTTCTCATCATCGGGACCGCATCGTACCGCGGAGTCGAATACATGGATTCCGTGAGTTTCTGCGGAACGACTTGTCACACGGTAATGGCTCCCGAATATACGACCTATCAAAATTCGCCGCACTCGCGGGTGGAGTGCGTCGAATGTCACATCGGTCCCGGAGCGGGATGGTTTGTGCGCTCCAAGCTTTCCGGTCTTCGTCAGGTCGTTGCCGTCACCTTCCACACCTACTCGCGGCCCATCCCTTCGCCGGTGAAGTATCTCCGCCCGGCGCGTGAAACTTGCGAGCAGTGCCACTGGCCGCAGCGCTTTACCGGTGACAAGTTCCTGGTGAATACCAGTTATAAGGACGACGAAAAGAACACGCCCCAGACCGACGTGCTGCTGCTGAAAGTGGGCGGACGCACTTGGCAGGGTTCGGTTGGAATCCATGGGCATCACCTCGCTGACAACGCTCGCATCCGCTACATCTCGACGGACCCTGAGCGGCAGACGATTCCGGCCGTGTATTACACCGACGATCAGGGAAAGACTACAGAATTCATTTCCACGGATGCGAAACCCACGCAGCAGCAATTGGATAAGGGCGAACATCGGGTGATGGATTGCGTCGACTGCCACAACCGGCCTACCCACGTCTTCGAACTGCCCGACAATGCAGTGGACAAGCAGATGTCACTGGGGCGCATCAGCCCAGAGCTTCCCTATATCAAGAAGAAGGCGGTCGAAGTGCTTAAGGTAGATTACCCCGCCCGCGATGTGGCCAAGCAACGCATCATGGACGAACTCAACAATTTCTATCGGACGAGTTACCCGGAGATCTATCAAACGCGGCGAGCTCTGGTGCAGCAGGCAGGCGAGGAAGTGGCGAATATCTACCTACGCAACATTTTCCCGGATATGCGTGTGACCTGGGGTACCCACCCGAATAATCTTGGGCACAACGATTTTCCAGGCTGCTTCCGCTGCCATGACGGTAGTCATACGAGCGCGGATGGGCAGACGATCACCAACGACTGTTCCGCATGTCACGAAGTCTTAGCGGCGGGTGAAGAACATCCCAAGGTCCTGACCGACTTAGGAATGAAGTAGTGAGCTGAGGGAGTTAAGATTGTTAGGAGGAGTTCAAGGCGCGGCCGGTACCAGCAGGCGATTAAATCCAAGCTTTTTCATCCTGCTTCTTCTCGTTTCGGTCTGCGCTCTGATTCCTGGTCGGGCTTATGGGCAACCGAAACCTGCCCAACCGCTCAAGCAGGACGAAAGCTGCCTCGCCTGCCACGGTCAGGCGGGAATGACTTCGGCCACCGGCAAGAGCATCTCGATCGATCCTGCCAGGCACGCGGCCAGCGTTCACGGCACTTTGGGTTGCACCGATTGCCACACGACCATCAAGGATTTTCCACATCCGGATAAAGTCATCCAGGTGCAATGCTCGACTTGCCATACAGAAGAAGCCTCCCATGTGGCCGGGAGTATTCATGGAACGCTCGGCGCAGAAGCGTGCCAATCTTGCCATGGCAATCCGCACGAAGTAGCCGCCGCGGCGCAGACTGCGCCAACAAAGTGCGCCCAGTGCCACGCCGATGAAGTCAAGGAATTCCGGACAAGTATTCACGGGCAAGCGGCTGCAGCGGGCGATCCCGATGCCCCGAACTGTGCTTCCTGCCACGGTTCCGTGCACCAGATTCAAGTCTTGAGCGACGCGGCCTCACCGGTAGCCAAGAAAAATCTGCCAGACACTTGCGCTTCTTGTCACAGCAACCAGCAGTTCCTCTCGCGGCACAAAATTCCATTTGCGCATCCGGTGGAACTCTACCGGCAAAGCGTGCATGGACGCGCTGTGGCCGATGGAGACGGAGCGGCCGCAACCTGCTCGGACTGTCATGGGAGCCACGGAATTCTTCCTCCGCAAGATGCGCGTTCCAAAATCAATCATTGGAACATTGCGGCCACGTGTGGACAGTGCCACGCTGAGATTGCCAAGACCTATCTTGCAAGCGTGCACGGACAGGCCATGAAGGCTGGCGTGGCCGCTGCACCCGTGTGCAGCGACTGCCACGGCGAGCATTTGATTCTGGCTCCGAAAGAGGCAGGATCGCTGGTGAACGCAGGCCGGGTTTCGATGGTGACTTGCGGGCGATGCCACAGCGATGAACGCCTGGCATTGCGTTACAATCTGCCTGCCGACCGCGTTCCTTCCTACGCCGATAGCTATCACGGTCTTGCCCAGCGAGGGGGGTCTCAGAGCGTTGCCAACTGTGCTTCCTGCCATGGCGTACACAATATCTTTCCCTCGTCCGACCCGCGCTCCACGGTGAATGCTGCCAACCTTCCCACGACGTGCGGAAACTGTCACGCTGGTGCGGGCGACCATTTCGTCATCGGGCCGGTGCACGTGCGAACCGGTGTAGGCCCCGCGCATCCGGTCGTAAAGTGGATCCGTTGGACATATTGGCTACTGATCCCGATGACCCTCGGCTTCATGGTTGCGCACAACCTGCTTGACTTTCTGTCGAAACTCGTCCGGCGGCAGCCACGGCACGAAACTGGCGCGCAAGTGACGCGCATGAATCGGAACTTCCGCATTGCCCACTGGGGCGTGATTCTCAGCTTCCCGACTCTGGTGTTCACAGGTTTCGCGCTGAAGTATCCAGAGGCCTGGTGGGCACGTCCGCTATTGCTCTGGGAAGGCCACCTTGCATTTCGCGGTTTGGTGCATCGCTGCGCGGCGATTGTCCTGCTCGCATCCACCATCTATCACGTAATTCACCTCAGTTTCGTCAATCGGCGAGACGGCGCTTTGTTCCTGAAAGCCATGTTCCCCGATGTGAGAGACGTGACCGATCTGCTAAAGGTCTTCTCATATAACCTGGGACTGACGAAAGTCGAGCCAAAGTTCGCGAAATTCAATTACGCAGAGAAGATGGAATACTGGGCGTTCATGTGGGGCACGGTAGTGATGACGGTCTCCGGCTTTTTATTGTGGTTTAACAATTTCACTTTGCGTTACTTCCCCAAGTGGGTGTCGGACGCGGCCACCGCCATCCATTATTACGAGGCGCTGCTCGCGACCTTCTCCATTCTGCTCTGGCATTTCTATATGGTGATCTTTGACCCGCTTGTCTACCCGATGGATACCGCCTGGCTCAACGGCAAAGTCCCAGCCGACCACTATCGGCATACTCGCCCGGAATACCTGCGCGCTCTGGAACGAGCCCATCTGGTCGAACTGCCCGAGGACCCAGCCGACTTCATAGAACTGGAAGAGGTCAAAACGGCGGAGGTTCCAAGCGACAACCCACCTGTGAAGCCCTAAACGCCAGCTACACGAAAAAATGGTCAGCGTTTCAATTTCAGCAGAACTTGAAGGTGGCATGGGGTCGATCAACGCGGAGAACGACAAAGAACAGATCGAGACACTTGCAAAATTTGAAAGTCGCAACTGCTCCCGGCCGCGTGTAATAGTTTTGTAATTGTGTCCGGGATCACCGCGAAGAACTCAAGCCAACGGATAGCCTCAAAACATCATATGAAAACTCATCCCAAGGGAAGTCAAGCTCGCATCCTGTTGAGTTCGGTATTCGGGCCTTATGCCCAAGACGACGAATTTGGCAGCCGCTCCATCAATCCCATGGAGCTTTATCACAACCAGGTCACCCGCGCTCAAGGCAGCTTCTCATTGCGCATGTTCCATCGCTCCTGGGGCATCATGATGATCCAGGAAAACATTTCGGCGCCCTGCAGCGTGCTGGATTTTCCCACGCGGGAAGCCTTTGCTCGCGAGCTAACGACGAACCACTACGACATTGTGGGCATCTCCTCGATCATCGTGAATGTTTTGAAGGTTCGGGAGATGTGCCGCATGGTGCGAGAAGTGTCGCCGAACTCGGTGATCGTGGTCGGCGGACACGTCGCCGCAATTCCCGGTCTGGAGGCGATGATCGACGCGGACCACATCGTGCGCGGAGAAGGGATTTCCTGGATGCGCCGCTACCTGGGAGAAGACGTGAACGCACCCATCCGCCATCCCGCCATCGTATCCGGCTTGGAGGCACGCATCCTGGGAGTCCGTCTCCCCCAGCGAAAAGGCGGAACGGCAGCGACCATTATTCCGTCGGTGGGGTGCCCCATGGGATGCAACTTCTGTACCACGTCCGCTTTCTTCGGCGGCAAAGGAAAGTTTGTCAACTTCTTTGAAAGCGGTGACGAACTTTTTGAAGTGATGTGCCGGATCGAATCCGAACTTAAAGTGCAATCCTTCTTTGTGATGGACGAGAACTTCCTGCTGCATCGTGCGCGCGCCATGCGCTTGCTGGAGCGCATGAAGGAGGCAGGCAAGAGCTGGGAGCTTTCAGTCTTCGCTTCCGCTAATGCCATTCGCAAATACACCATGCTGGAGTTGGTCGAGCTTGGCATTTCCTGGGTTTGGATGGGTCTGGAATCTCCCCAGTCCAGTTATAACAAGCTGCAAGGCACGGACGTCGCGCAGCTCACGCATGAACTTCGCGAACATGGTATCCGGGTGCAGGGATCGACGATTATCGGACTCGAGCACCACACGCGCGACAATATCGTGCAAGAAATAGAATCGGCAATCGACTACCAGACTGATTTCCACCAGTTCATGCTCTATACCCCAGTTCCAGGCACCCCGCTTTACCGGGAAATGGCCGAGCAGGGCCGTCTGCTGACCGAGGTTGATTTCGCCGATATCCACGGGCAATACAAATTCAATTTCCAGCATGTCGCGATCTCCCGCGAGGATTCGAAGCGCTTTCTGGATTGGGCGTTCTGGCGTGATTTCGAGCGCAATGGGCCGAGCCTTTATCGCATGTGTGAAACCCTGCTCCAGGGCTGGCGACGCTACAAAGATTATCCCGATCCGCGCGTGCGTCAGCGGTTTGCGCGTGAAATGAAAAAGCTCAGCAGTGCTTACAATGCGGCGCTCTGGGTGATGGAGCGAGAATTCAAGAAAGTCAATCGAAGCGTGAGTGAGCAGATTCACAAACTGCGCCGCGAAGTCGAAAAGGAATTCCCGGTCATCGCCCGCCTTAGCGCCGCGTCGCTGGGGCCGATTTTGTTGTGGTCGGCACGGCGAGAGGAAAACCGCTTGGCCGCAGGAGGCACTTACGAACCTCCTACGATGATCGATCGCCGCAATTGGGTTTCGGTCTCATAGAGGCACCCTTTCGCGGACCGAATCGCCTTGACGGGAAACAAGCTTTTCAAACAGAAAGGGCCGGCGGAGGCGAGCCGGCGCATCAGAGATTTCTTCTACGCAGTAATGAGAGATTCCAAGGCAACCCGGTTGGGGATCACTAGTGTGCAGCCGTTCTGCTGAATGAGATGCTGCTTCTTGAAGCCCGCGAAAAGGCGACTGACCGTCTCGCGCGAGGTGCCAATCATCTGTCCGATCTCTTCATGAGTCAAAGCCATCTTGACTTGGCTCGGGTTCTTGGACTCAGTGTTCTGATCGAGCCATCCCACCAGCAATCGAGCTAACTTTTCGCTGGCGGAGTCGGAAAGGATCAGGTCACGGATTTCGCGGCAGGTCCCGGCGTAATCCTGGCTGATGTGTTGCGTCACCCAGAGAGCGAGCTCGCCGTGCAGACGCATGAGGCGTAGCAAGTCGCACTGACGTAGAAAGCTGACCTCGCAGGGTTCCTGCGTCTCGGCCGTAGCTTCATACGGGCGTGTGGAAACCACGGCGGCAACGCCCAATGGGCACCCGGCCTCGACAATGCGCAGAATCAGCGTTCTGCCATCACTGCCGCAAATGGAAAGCTTCACCCGCCCGCGACGCACAATGAACACCCCTCGCGGCGCCTGTCCTTCGGCGAACAAAACCGCTCCGGTAGGGTAGGTGGTGGTGATTGCCTGTTGCTCCAAGGCATCGGCTAGGGATGAAGGAAAATCTCCAATGGTTTTTACCGCTGGCCCAAGTTTCTGGACGTTATTTACGATATGTGTGGCCATGTGGTGCCTCCGCTCACAGCTGACTTTGGCACGTATCTGGCCACGTTTCACGCTGAGCACGGGGTACGACCCAGACATCCGTAAGTGTAATAAAATAAATCTGTTTTGCTCGTTAACTATCGGACCGAAGGCCGCCGGTGGTCTATTAATGTCCCGGTCCGAACTGCGTACTTTCACACAGCAATGTGTGATCCCCATCACCGATCGCTTGGTTATGTGTCCAGAGTAACGTGATCCCGGGGCTTGCTTTTCCACTGAAGATTGAGACCTTACCCCAACGTCGCCTGAATCGTGTTCAGCAAAGCGGTTCGGCTGAACGGCTTTTCCAGGAGAGTTATGCCGCGTTGCAACATCTCTCGTTCGGCGATCAGTTCCCCCGTGTAGCCCGACATGTATACGATCTTGAGGGTGGGGCGAGAGGCGTGCAGGCGCTCAACCAATTCAGGGCCACTCATGCGACGCATGACCACATCGGTGAGCAAGAGATCCACTGGCTGGGGATGAGACTCCGCCCATTCGAGCGCGGACTTTCCATCGTCCGCCTCGACCACCGTATAACCGTGTTCTTGAAGCAGTTGGCGAGTCAAGCTGCGCATGATTTCGTCGTCTTCCACGAGCAGGATCGTGGTCCCTTGCCGTTTCGGGCCCACCGTCTCGACTTCAGACTTAGATCCGACTCCGATCTTGTGTTCGGCGCAGGGCAGATAGATCTTAAATGTCGTTCCGTGTCCCAGTTCGCTGTAGACCAAAATGTGCCCCGAGCTTTGCTTCACAATTCCATACACAGTGGCGAGGCCTAGGCCAGTTCCTTTGCCTATGTCCTTGGTAGTGAAGAAGGGCTCGAAGATGCGCGACATAGTCGCTTCATCCATGCCATTGCCAGTGTCGCTCACCGCCAGCAGGATGTATTTTCCCGGTCGCATGGCTTGATTCTGCTCAGCAAATACGTCGTCAAATCTCACCGCGCCGGTTTCGAGAATAAACTTGCCGCCGTGCGGCATAGCGTCCCGGGCGTTGACCGCGAGGTTGACCACGATCTGGTCGAGCTGGCCCGGGTCGGCCTCGACCACCGCCGAGGCTGATCGGGGCACAATGAGAACCTCGACATCGTCACCCAGCAACGGACGCAGCAGCTTGCTGATATCTCTCAAACGCTCGTTCAGGTCAAGAACCCTGGGCTGGATCGCAGAAGTTCGGCTGAAAGCAAGCAGTTGCTTGGTCAATGAACGTCCGCGCTCGCTTGCCTTCTTAATGTTCTCGACGTATACGGATGGTTCTGCAGCAGGATCAATCCGGTCGCGAAGAAATTCGGTGCAGGCGTTGATGATGCCGAGAATATTGTTGAAGTCGTGCGCCACTCCACCTGCCAGCCGGCCGACCGCCTCCATTTTCTGGGCTTGACGAAGCTGGCTCTCCGACCGTTTCTGCGCTGTGATGTCGCGCGCAATCACAGACGCTCCCACGATTGCGTCGGCCGTGTCGCGCAAAGGAGACACCGAAATGGAAACGTCCAGGTGACGTCCGTCTTTGGTTATGCGCACCGATTCAAAGTGGTCGATGCTTTCGCCTCCGGCAATTCTCTGAAGAATCTTTGGGATTTCGTCCGCACGATCACCGGGAGCGAGAACTGAGATGTGTTTGCCGATAACCTCTTCCGAGTCGTATCCGTAGATGTGCTCGGCTCCTTTATTCCAGCTGGTAATGGTGCCGTTCATGTCCTTGCTAAGGATGGCATCTTCAGAGGAATCAATAATTGAAGCCAACCTGGCCCGGTATTCCCCAAGTTGCTCGGCCGTTCTCCGATGCAGTTCTTCGTTGGCGCGGCGCAGTTCTTCCGCAATTCGCTTGCGATCGCTGATGTCGCGAATCGCGCTCAGCACGATCATCCCATCTTCTGTGGAAACCGGGCTGAGGCTGATCTCGACCGGAAATTCCGAGCCATTCCGCCGTCTCCCGTAAAGATCCAAATCCGCACCCATGCGTCGCGTCTTGGGCGCTTGGGCAAAGTTCGCGCGATGCTGGTGGTGCTGGCGGCGATAACTTTCAGGCACCAGTATCTCGATCTTCTGGCCAATCAACTCATCGCGGCTGTAGCCAAACAGCTCCTGTGCCTGCGAATTGACTTGAATAATGATTCCGTCGCGATTGACAGCAACGATGGCGTCTGGAAGCGTCTCCAGCAGATCCTTAGAAAGGAAAACCTCAGCCACAGGTGCAGCTGCGCGGATGCGCCTGGGCGACTTGCGTTTAGAGGAAGATCGCGGCATACAACTCCGATTCGAACTGTCGGTCTTAAATCTATGTCGGAAGCCTCATATCTGTAAAGGCAGAGAGGGGAGAATCATCTTAAGAATGAAATACTTTCATGCAGCGAGTGAGCTTCCTCACATACCAAGGTGACGTTGCTCACAGCGGCCCTGCGGCGTGTTTGCGAGCCTAGCCCTGGAGTTGCTCTCAATGAATTCACAAGAGCTGGACACTACACCCCCCGGCTGTAACAACTAGCGAAAGCACCGCCAAACTCAGTGTCCCTCGGAAAGAACGCCGGCGCGCTCTTGTTTTCCCCCGTGAGCACGGGGCCTGGGGAATGTTGCTGATTCCCCTCGCGACTGGTGCGGCGGCAGGGTTGCTGGCCGGCGGACGGGTTGCTTCGGTCGTACTCCTGACGACGACAGTGCTGGCCCTGTTTTGGCTGAGAACGCCGGTCGAAAGTTTGCTCTGCAGCGGTACGGTCCGCGTTCAGACAGAACACGAGCTTCACTGGGTCCGCAGCGTCGCGTTGCCCGCTGGCCGCGTTAGCTGCGCTCAGTCTAAGCGCTCTTTTCTGGCAAGGAAAGGACCGCGAGCTAATGCGGATCGGAATGATTGCTGGCGTCGCCTTTGCGGCACAAATAATTCTCAAGAAGCTGGGGCGAACAACGAGGATGGCCGCCGAATTTGTCGGTGCCGTGGCCCTAACCTCAACCGCGGCCGCCGCGTACTATGTGGCCACGGGACGCCTGGATGCGAGAGCCTGGATGTTGTGGCTGGTCAACTGGCTGTTCGCCGTCGATCAGATCCACTTCGTCTGGCTCAGAATCCGTGGGGCGCGAACCAAGGAACTCGGCGAAAAGTTCAAGATCGGCTGGAGCTTTCTGGCGGGACAGATGATCCTGGCTGCGATATTGGCACTCGCGTATGATCTCGGCTGGTTACCAGAATTGGCATTGATCGCATTCGCCCCGCTTCTCTTTCGTGGCTTCGTTTGGTTCGCCAAAGGGCCTCAACCACTTGTTGTCCGTCAATTAGGCTGGACGGAACTCGCCCATGCGCTGGTCTTTGGTTTACTCCTAAGCGTCAGTTTCACCTTCGTGCGTTAGCTCGAGGAATGCGGACCCACCTAAACGTGCTGTCACCTCGGCAGGTGAGCAACTGCACCGCGACGGCAGTCGTTCATCACTGCATTGGTTCGACCGATCGTGGTAGGTTTGCTTCGGCCTGAGCTCCCGACTTTCGCAAAACCGAAGTTCTTTGAGCCGAGAGCCCCCGCTTCGCACCTGTTCTTAATCTCAAACAGAAAAGGAGCACTCCGATGTTTGCACGTATTCTTGATTTCGAAGTGAAACCGGAAAAGAAAGAAGAATTCGTGAAAGTGATGAAGAACCAAGTCCTTCCCATCCTCAAAAAGCAGACGGGCTTTTTGGAGATTCTGCCATTTTTCCCGGACAAGGCGACAGAGCACAAAGCGTTGACGATCAGCCTGTGGACGACTAAGCAGGATGCCGAGCGCTACGAGAGGGAGTCCTATGGCAGGATTTTTGACATCCTGAAGCCATTCCTGGCCACGCCCGTGGTCGTGAACCAGTACAACCTCGAGACTGCGCTCTGCGAGCGCTTTGTCGAGACCATGGTGGCGTGAGCCGACGCACCACAGTCGAAAACCCCGGGGCAGCGCTTCGGGGTTTTCTTTTGTAATCCTTGCAGGATTGCCGGGCAAAGCTGGTCAGCAACGGGAAATCACCATGTTTTCAAGCTATCGGTGAATCTTGCCGATAACCCTATTGCACTTTCCAGAGCAGGCTTTCCGTCATGCAAAATCGGTTCACGCGTCCGCTGTTGACCTTATTTCTGACCGCGACTGTCTACGCCAGCAACCTCGTCCCCGGGCAAACCACTCAGAGCCCTTCAGAAGAGTCCTCGACTCCGACCTATCGCAGCAACGTTTCCGAAGTACGTCTGGTGTTTTTCGCGACAGACGAACACAATCAAGCGATCGAAGGACTTCAGAAGGACGATTTTGCCGTCGTTGACAGTGAGATGGTGATTCGCGACTTTCGCAGCTTCGCCCGCCTGGGCTTGACCCAACTCGATGTCATCGTGTTGATGGATTCCAGCGAGTCCGTCCTGCCCCATTTCGAAGAAGAGATCGGAGGTGTTGAACAATTGATTTCAGACTCGCCGTGGAGTCCCGAAGACAACCTATCCGTTCTGGCATTCAGCGGCATAGAAGCGCATTTCGTCTGCGTAGGAAATTGTCGCAGTTCGTTTGCCGCCGATCGAATTGTCTTTTTGCCCAGAGGAGGAGCAACGCCATTATTTGACGCAATCGAAATTGCGGCCAACTTCCTTATACAACGAAGGCAACCAGATGTTTGGCCGGTCATCATTCTGTTCTCCGATGGCGACGACACCATCAGCAAAACTTCATTCCGCGAGGCGTTGGAAAAAATACGGGCCAGCGAGGCGCAGGTTTATACCATCGACCTTAACCCTCCCGGTCAAGTGTCAAGCGGGAGTGCGACGCTGCAAAGGATTGCCGATGAATCAGGCGGCCGCTGGGTACCCATCACCGAAGGCGCGGCGAGAATCTTTAACGATGTCATTAGCGACCTGCATTCCGCCCGCGTAGTTACCTACGTGCGACCGCAGTCAAACTCGGACTTTCACTCAGTTCGCATTTTTCCTACTCGCAATCTGAAATTGCAATTCCGCTGCCGCCGCGGTTATTACAGCCGCTCGGGTGGCGACCGTCTGGAGGATGGCCCGTGAAACAAATCTGTTTGCTGATTGCTTTGTCTTGTATTTCGCCGCTGCTCCAGGGGCAAGCCGGACCCTATCGACACGGCACCGTGGTCAGAATGCACATGGGCGACTGCATTCTGGCGCACCACGGATTTATGCTGGCGTTTGGCGGCCCGACCATGCCACCGGATCAGGAGCCCTGCCCGGAATACACCCTGGTATCCGACAACGTCGTGTTCGTTATCGTCGGAAAGATGTCGAAGCAGCTGATTCCGCTAGCGGAAACCATCGCATTCCATTTATCCAACAACGAGCTTGCGGTTCGCGTGGATGACGCCAACCACGAAGTAAAGTTCACCATCAAGGAAATGATGCTTCGCCCAGACTGGGAACGCGTGCAGCGGCACATCGAAGAAAAAACGCGGTCTGCGGATGCTCGTGACCCGGAGCGATGAAGATTCCCAAGATGCTCATGGACGAGGTCCCGCGTGCTTGCGTTCCTCCCAAGCCTCACGCGAGATACGATCCATAGAAAAAAGATCTGAAGTACGGACATACCATCCCGAGCCATGCATGCGCCCAATCAGCTTTAATTTAGGCGTGTCGATATAATGCTTGGCAGGGTCGATAACGAATTCTTCTCGCACATGCATTGCCAGCACCCGCCCAAGCACCAGGCCACTTTCCGGACCCAATTCGACAATTTGCAGCAGTTCGCATTCCATCGATACTGGGCTTTCTGCGATGCGCGGTGGTTTTATATATAAAGACGGCACTGCAGTGAGTCCAGCGTGAGCGAGTTCATTGATACCATGCTCAAACTCGATAGCGGTGATATTCATGGCTGCGGCGGTTTCTTCGGAGACGAGGTTGACCACGAACTGCCTTGTGTCGCGAATATTGCGTCGCGTGTCCTTCGGCCGAACATGCTCGTGGCTGCCGACGCCGATACCGACAACCGGAGGATCGCCCGCAAAAGCGTTAAAGAAGGAGAATGGCGCAGCATTTAGCTCGCCCTTCAAATCCTGGCTCACAACCCAGGCAATCGGGCGTGGAACGACCGTCGACACCAAGAGTTTGTACCGCTCTTTAGCCGAGATCGTGGCGAAGTCAAACAGCATGCGGGCCCTCCTGAAGTCGACGATCCGTAAGTGCCAGCCTACCAAAGGAATCGAATTGGCCACAATTCAATGCTCGGTGACGTCGGGCGTGTGGCCTCCTGGGGCGTTGTGACCTAAGCGCCTTTCTGAAGGTCAGGACCGCCGAAACCAGCGACTCCTGTGGCCCGCGCCGCACCTATCGGGGTGATCCGCGTCACTGCCTCCGCGTCCGATCCGTTCCATGTTGTATGAGGATGCATCCGCATTGGACAGAGGCGCGACCATGTTGGATGTGCTAAGGAGCATTTTGCGCGTCTTGGAGACATTGAAAAGCAACCTCGAATTGCGGACGGCAAACTACTGTTTCCCCCTGACCTTCGGCCTCCTGCTGGTGATGTTCGTGGTGTGGAGGCTTCAACGCCGCGAATGGGAACGAGTTTCCGCCGCTCTCAAACAAGCGATTGCGGCGCAGCAGCATTTGGAGCATGAGCGCGATCAGGCACAGGAAGAACTTTTTCGCCGGCTTTACGAAGATCGTGAGTTGAACAAGGAGAAGTTCCAGTTCCAAGCCCAGCTCGCCGAATACGAGAAGTACTCTACGCTGGCTCAACTGGCGCTGGGTGCGGCGCATGGGATTAACAACCCGCTGCTCGGCATCCTATCGCACCTGGAACTCGAGCTCAAGAGCGCGACTGATCCCGAGCAGCGCTGGGAAATTGAGCAATGCATTGCCGGCACCAAGCGCATTTCTGCCACCTTAAGGGGGCTGGTGAACTACGCTCGTCCGGGCCCACTGGTGTTGAGCAATCTGAGCTTGCATCGTTTAGTGGCCGACACGCTCAGCTTTCTTGAAGGCCAGCCCGCGCTGCGCGGCAAACGAACCGAGAACCAGGTGCCCGAGGACTTACCCCACATTCTGGCTGATTCCAATCAGCTTTCGCAGGTGCTGATGAATCTGCTGATCAACGCGGCGGAAGCGACACCTGACCGAGGACGTATCACGATTTCCGCTGAACGAGTTAGCTCCGGAGACGGTATTGAAATCCGCGTTAGCGACACCGGCTGTGGCATTCCCCCCGATATTCTGCCGCACGTCTTTGAGCCTTTCTTCACCACCAAGGGGGGCAAAGGCACAGGTCTTGGACTCAGCATTAGTCACACCTACGTGCGCAGAAACAAGGGTGCCATTCGAATCGATAGCGAGTTGAAACGGGGAACAACGGTCACCATCACGCTGCCGATCCGGCAGGGGGAATCACGCAACGCCAAAGAAGAAGTTGAAGTCGTAGTTTGAGAGGACCATGCCGTATTCCGCCCTAATCATCGATGACGAAGAGCTGACGCTCCACACCATTTCGCGCGGCTTGCGCCAGGATGGATTTGAAGTGTTCACGGCTCTGTCCGGCGAGGAGGGTCTAAAGCTCTTTCACGATGAGGAACCAGACCTCATACTGCTGGACATTGTCTTGCCTGGCATCGACGGCGTCGAAGTGCTGCGCCAGATCAAACAGGCGAACCCAACTGCGATCGTCATCATGATGAGCGCCTATCATCTGGTGGAGCGGGCGGTCGAAGCCATGAAGCTGGGCGCCTTTGATTATCTGGTCAAACCATTTCCCCTCGACGACATGACGGCCATCCTGCACCGCGCGTCTGAGGTCCTGACTCTACGAGTGCGGGTGCGGGATTCGGTGGAATCAGAAAAGGGGCGCTACAACTTTGGCTGCGTCATAACTCACAATCCAGCGACCATCAAAATGTTGGAAGTTGCGCGCAAGGCTGCGGAAACCGATCACACCACGATTCTGATTCTGGGTGAAAGCGGGACTGGCAAGGGCGTGCTCGCGCGGGCGATTCACTATGCCAGCCCTCGCACTTCCATGCCGTTGCTGGAGATTAATTGCGCATCGCTTCCCGATGCTCTGCTGGAGAGCGAGCTCTTCGGCTACGAACCCGGCGCCTTCACCGATGCTCGCCGTCGCAAAGAGGGCCTGCTGGAGCGCGCCAGCGGGGGCACAGTTTTTCTGGATGAGATTGCCAACATGTCCGCCAGCGTGCAAGCCAAGATGTTGCGCGTGCTCGAGGAAGGGACGTTCATGCGGCTCGGTGGGACGAGCACGATCAAAGTCAATATCCGGTTGATCGCGGCCACCAACGAACAGCTCAAAAATACCGTAAGCCAGGGACGATTTCGCGAAGACCTTTACTACCGTCTTAATGTAGTCCAGCTCTACATTCCTCCGCTGCGCGAGCGCAAAGAAGATATCGTGCCTCTGGCGCTCGAAATTCTGCAGCAACTCAACCGGGAATTGAAAAAGAGTTTTACCGGATTCACTCCGACCGCCGCGGACCTTCTGGAGCAGTATCCGTGGCCGGGGAACATCCGCGAATTGAGAAACGTGATTGAGCGCACCATGATTCTGAGCGCGCAGGGCGAGATTGACACTTGCGATCTGCCGGAAGAAATTCGCGACCAGCATCTTGAGAAAAAGAACGGTGAGGCGTTCTCGGCGTCTGACATTTCTCCTACGGGGGACCAATTCCTGAGCCTGCGCGAACTGGAAGATCACTACATCGAACAGGTGCTGGCTGCGACCGGGAGCAACAAAACACAGGCAGCGCGAATCCTCGGCATTCATCCAACTTCACTGCTGCGACGGCTTAAAGCCATGACTCCGGAGTAAGCGGCAGCTTTGGCGCGGCCCAAGTTGGCGACGATGCCGGTAGGGCCCCTCATCGCATTCCCAAGTTGGGACGGCGCTTTACTTTACTATTCCGTACTCCCCCTAATTTGGTCTCCGGCCACTCGGTGCTTCAACCCCGAGCAGCCGGAGAAGCCAGCTATGGCGTGATCTCAAAAACCGAACCGAAAGTTGTGGTGCCGTCTCCCCCGGTTGTCCCATAGAGATTCCCTACCGCGTCGAAGGTCAGACCAGCAGCGGGCTCCGCTCCTGGATGGTCTAAGAACGTGTGTAGCACAGTCTCGTTCCATCCTCCGTTCGAGTTCGGCGCTAGCTTGAAGACGACGCCACAGCCAGCACCATTGCAGTAGCTGAGGTTGCCGCCGTAGCATGTCATGCCATAGAGGTTTCCGGCCGCGTCGAAGATCAGCTTGTCCTGCGGGTACCCTCCGCCCTTGCCACCGTTGAAGTGGTGGAGCACCTTCTCGGTCCAGCCCCCGTTCGAGTTGGGTGTCAGCTTGAACACCACACCAGCCCCGTAAGCGCCGCCCTGATATGTCATTCCGTAGAGGTTTCCTGCCGCGTCGAAGATCAGGCCGCCCCAGGGCTGGCCTCCATCCTTTTCGCCGGTGAATTGATGGAGTGCCTTCTCCGTCCAGCTTCCGCCCGAGTTGGGAGTCAGCTTGAACACAACGCCCTGTCCGGCGGCGCCACCGAGTTGCGTCGTTCCGTACATGTTTCCTGCCCCGTCAAAGATCAGGCCAGCGCGAGACTCGTTTCCGTCCTTGCCGGTAAAGGTGTGAAGCACAGTCTCGGTCCAACTTCCGTCTTGATTGGGGCTCAGCCTGAACGCCACGCCATAACCACTCCATTGCTGGTACATGCCGCCACGGTACGTCGTGCCGTAGAGATTTCCTGCTCCGTCGAAAATCAAGGGGGCAAAAAAGGGCTCGAATCCGTCCTGGCCGCCCGTGAAACCGTGGGGTATGCTCTCAGTCCAGCTTCCGTCCGCGTTCGGAGTAAGCTCGAAGACAACGCCGCCGTTGTAGGCGCCGCCGATTATTGCAGTGCCATATAGATTGCCTGCTACATCGAAGATCAGGTCAGCGACAGGGTAATCTCCGTCGCTGCAAGTGAAGTTGTGCAGCACACTCTTGGTCCAGCTTCCGCCCATACCAAGGGTCAGCTCGAAGACGGCGCCGCAACCACCGGTGCCGCCCCAGGTCTCGGTGCCGTATAAGTTGCCGGCTCGATCGAAAATCAGGCCAACCTGGGGAGTTCCGTCTGTACCGCCCTTGAACTTGTAGAGAGTTTTGTATTTGGCTTGCGCCCATGCACTGGGTGCGAACAGCAGAGATACTGTGATGACAATCATGAGAGCCGCGCTCGCGGCTCCCGAGAATTTCTTATAGTTCATGATTTTTTCTCCTGCTCTTGATCGAATGAAATTCGGGTCGAGGAATGAACTCTCTCGATGGGCTGCGAAGCACGCTCCTCGCACTTGTTAACGTTGTCCTTCCGCCACTCTCGTGGCTGGCTAGGATTGGTTACTGTTTGGGTTTCGCGGCGGCCCGGAGCGCTGATAGACAGGAGGACTCAGGTCGGGGGAAATCCTATATCCTCCGAGTCGCCTTGATCTGGGTGTTGCGGGGCCAACTTGCGGAGTTAGGCAGCTCAGAGCCTCGAATCCAAGCTACGACGGCTCGGCTACCCCTGCCGTGACCGGCATCACCGTTCGCGGTGATGGCATCGGGAAAGCCGAGGGAAGGCTAACTGATGAAACCACGATTACGCTCACGGCTCGTTACGAATGAGACCGCCGATCGTTCATGCCGGCTCCCCGGTTCTGACGGATTGACGACGGCAACTCGTAATTGCGAATAGAGATCTTCCGCGGATAAATGGAAGACCCCAGGCTGTTCGACTGGGGTCTCTGTTGCAGCAGAGCAGCTATGCTTTGCCGGGAGCGCCTAGAACCATCAATCGTTGCGGGGGCGGGTTCTTGGGAAGAATGTCCAGATAGATTACGGCGTAACGGAAAGCCACGACGGCAGCTGCGATCGTGGCCAGCGTGGCCGCGAACTCTGTCCACTTCGGGACGTAGTAAATTCCAGCGCTGGCTTGCAGGCCGGTGATGGAGACATTCAAGCGGTTGGTCATGAATCCCATCACGATTATGGCGCAGGTCCAATAGAGATTTTGCGGATTGTTGCGCACTTTCTCCAGATTCAGCAGGATGAGCGGCGCGATCACCAGCAACGCGATCTCAAGCCAGAACAAACCGGTTTCCTCGCGCCACATCCAGAGATATTGAAGCGCGTCGCGGTTGATCAGATCGACTGCGCGGAATACGCCGTAAATTGCCAGCAGCGGCGCGATCACGCGGCTCACGTCGCTCAGAATGTTCATATCCACGCGAGCGTTGAGCGAACGCACGCACAGATAAATTGCCATAATGGTTACGGCCAATCCGGCCGGGATCGCGGAAAGATAAAACATCGTGGTGAGATACGGAGAGTACCAAAGCGGATCCAGTCGGCCCTTGGTGATCAAATAAAGTCCGCCGAGGAACGATTGATGCATCGACGAGAGCAGCGTTCCAGCCAGTACCAGAGCGATCAGGATGCTGTGGTGCCAGCGCAAGTAAAGCTCGCGCACTCGGACCCAGGGAATCTTCTCCACCAGCGCCGGCGAGAACTCAAGCGCCAGCACCGTGGTGTAAAGCATCACGCACCATGACACTTCGAACAACACCGAGTGCCGGTTCCACATGACGATGGGATGCCAGATTCTCCAGGGAATGCCAAGTTCGTACAACATGCCCACGCACACGGTGCAATATCCCAGGAACGAGATGAGCACGGAGGTGCGCAGGATCGGGCGGTAGCGCTCAAAGCCCAAAAGGTATACGGAAGCCGCGATGGCGAAGCCGCCGGCCGATAAGCCCACGCCGCACAGTGTCCCTAAGCCAACCCACAAGCCCCAAGGTTGAGGATCGGTAAGGTTGGTCGCGGCGCTGAAACCCAGCGCGAACCTCGCATACATTGAATAGAGACCAGCGGCGAAAATCAACGCTACCACGGTGCGCCAGAAACTGATTCTTGGAAATCCTAGAGCAGTCTTTGCTGTGCGAGTCTTGGCTAGGGTAGTCATGGCTCAGCTCCTTTCCTTTGCTGACTTCTCGCGGGCTTCAGCCAAAGCGACTTCGGCCCGGCGTTGCGTGATCCAGTAAAGGCCAGAAAGCAGAGCGCCGCCGACCAGGATCACGGTAGGTCCGTCGCCCAGCGCACTCGCCGTCAGTACTGGCAGCGGCTGTTTGGGTGCGGCGACAAAGCCCAGCTTCTCAAAAGGTACATCCGAGATGAAGAACACCGACGTCCCACCGGCTTCGTCGCTGCCGTAAATATGCTTCACATATTTCGCATCACCGAGGATGCGACGTTGCGCCTCTTCCAGGATTTCTTCGCGGGTCCCTGCGATCGAAGCCTGCACTGGGCAAGCTTCCACGCAGGCGGGTGGCTGACCTTTCGCCAGACGCGCAGCACAGAGGTCGCATTTCGTCACGTAGGGCACGAGCTTGCTCCATTGATACCGAGGCACGCTGAATGGGCACGCCACGAGGCAGTAGCGGCAGCCGATGCATTTCGAGGCGTCGTAAGTGACCGGGCCGGCAGCAGTCTTCTTCAGCGCACCCACCAGGCAGGCCGACGCGCAGGCCGGATCCTGACAATGCATGCACATCCGCCGCACGAAGCGGTCGCCGCGCTCTTCTACGATGGTGAGCGCAGTCGGTGAAAGCCTGGTCTCGGTTTTAGCTGGGAATCCGTGGATCTGTTTGCAAGCTTGCTCGCAGCTACGGCATCCGATGCACTTCGTAATGTCGACCAGGATTGCTTGAGTGGTTGCCATGACTTTTCTCCTTTCCGTGGCTGAGTTCGGTTACGTCAAAAAGAACTCGTGCACCACTTTCTGCCGCACCTCCGGCGTGAGTTGCGGAAGCAAACCACTGATCGGTGCTCCGCCGTCCTGGGCTAATGCGGGCGTGGGCGATACCATCGCGTTCAGCCGGCCGAGATTGTTTTGCATCCACGGAGCCACCATCGAGCCCTGGATCAGATTCTTTTGATTGATTTTGAGGTCGGGAGATTTCACGATCGCGATCCAGCCGTTGGCGTAGGGATCGCTTGTAACCAGGCTTGGATCGCGCAATGCATCGTCGTTGATGGCTGTAACCACCCCTTCAACGGGAGAGAGCAGGTCGATGCTAGTGCCATTGCTGGTCAGCGTGACGAGCTTCTGTCCCTGGCGAACCCAGCGGTCGGCCCCGCGCACATCAATGTGGTCGATCTTTCCCATCAGATTGGTAACGAATTTATCCACTCCAACCCGCGCGTCATCGGTGCTTTGTTTCATGGCCCACATGTGTCCGAGATGGAAGCAATAGTCCTGCGGGATCTCGAAACCGTACTCGCGCTTTACCACTGGCGGTTGAGGTTTGACGACGATTTCCGGCTGCAGCCCAGGCTCGGCCTTCGGCTCGATGAAATACCTGACACTGATGATCAGCAGGAACATCAGCAGAACAAACAGGATTGACATAGACCCTCCTCTCGGGTTCGTTCCCGTGACTTTGGTTGTCCGGCGTTTTATCGCGCCGGATTTCGTCTTTACTGAGTGCACGTGAGGGGCAAATTCGACTGTTGGAGGGATTGGTTGCAGGGCATGGACTTGCGTGAAACGGTCCAGTGGAGGGCCGGCAAAACCACTGCACTTTGCAGGCGGCCGGAGCATTTTGCATGAGTGGAAGATCCCATTGTCGTCGGCACATATCTGGTGGCTATGGAACTGCGAGTTCTGTGATGCTGGTCACGTTCGCCTGTGAGAGACGCCACAGCGGTGGCGCTGGAACTGTAGTGTCATTAGAAATGGGTCGAGGAATCGATCCGTGGGTCAACTCAAGGAGCACTTATGCTTGAAGATCTGTTTCAACCGATGCATCTGCTGTTTATCTTTGCCATCGCTCTGCTTTTGTTCGGTCCGAAGAAGCTTCCGGAATTGGGCAAAGGAATCGGGGAGGGTATTCGCGGGTTCAGGGCGGCCATGAAAGAACCGCCGTCCGAAGGGTCCGAGAAGACGGTTGAGAAAAAGGGTTCCGAGACGGGCCTTCAAGGCTGATTCATGGTTAATGTTCGTAAGTGCATTTACGAGCGCTGTCGGCGAAGTACGCCGCAGTAACTTCCCTGGACTTGGCGACCTGATAGCGATAAAACCGAGCGGCCCTTGTAGAGACGCGATACTAGGTTGCTAGCGATGGAGCTTCCATCTTTTCTTCGCGTGCCCACCACAGGTGTAGTTCGACGGGATGTTTCCGGGATACATAACCCACATCCAAGCGATCCAGCTCGCACAAGACTTCTGCGATCGCCTGATCTAGAGACGCTCTCACGGACTCGCTCAAGCTGCACCCTACTTCGTAGGAGCCAGCTTTGATCCCGACGAGAAGCACATCGGCGGGTCGACCGGCATCAATTCCAAGCAAAAGCAGGCCACACGCGTAAGCCAGGAAGCTGGTTAGCAGAGCCATCCGCATCAGTGCATGCAGCTTCTTGCGACGAAACACCCAGGCGGCAATCCCCACCGCAAACGCGCCCGAGCCTAGCGCCGTTAGCACCATCACGTTGAAGGTCTTCCAGATGCCCCACCCATATGCATCGTTCATGCCGCTCACCGGACCTAGGCCGGCGAGTTCGCGGTAAGCAGTTAAGACAAACGCGAGTAACGTCATGCCGCACAGCACGAGAAAGAACCGGTTCACGACCGGGAAACCGTACACGGGCACCGCTCGCTCCCAGCGAGTCGTGTTACTCGGAGTGTTATTTATAGTTGCCGTGCTCATAATTGCGCCCTCAGGCCGGTTTCTTTTTCTCGTTCATGGGCCTCCTGCTCATGACCTTTCAGATTCTTGCGAATTACCTGCACCAAGCTCACATATAAAACTGCAGGCAACGCGAAGTACTGATAAAGACGTCGCTGCCAGCGCAGAGTTCGGGCCGGCACGGACTCCGGTCCAAGTTCAGGCAAGCCGAGTTTTTCGAAGGGAACCCGAGAGAGATACAGGCATTGCGTGCCGCCGTTGTCGTTTTCTCCGTAGACGCGGCTTTGGTAGTAGCGGCCGGGATTATTCTTGATACGTTTCTTGGCCTCTGACAGCAGGACGGTGCGCGGACCAAAAATTACCGCGCCGGTTGGACATACGCTGGTGCATCCTGGTTTCTGGCCTTTCTCCAGCCGATGATGGCACAACTCGCACTTCGTGACGCGCGGATTGTACCCCTGCCACTGAAAGCGCGGCACGTGATAAGGGCAGGTAATTGTGCAATAACGGCAGCCGATACATTTATCGGCGGTCCAGGTCACGACGCCACTCTCCGGATCTTTGTGCAGAGCCTGGAATGGACAGCCGGCGGCACACGCCGGATCGTGGCAATGCATGCACTGACGTTTCACATAAGAAAAAGTGGAGCCGTCTTCGGGCTTGTAAAGCTTGATGATATTGCGGGTCAGATCGTTAAGGTCGGACGGAGCCTGGTGCAGCTCGTCGCGGCGGGTATCGGGTGCGGTTTCGTTAGCCTCCGCACACGCAGCCACGCAGGCCTTGCAGCCGATGCAGATGCTGGCATCATAGAGCAATCCGACCGCAGCGTTGGGAACCGGGATGCTCTCTGCGTGCAGGGTTTCGACGCCGACGGTGATGGCTACGGCCGCCGGTACTCCGGCCTTGGCGACGCTGGTAAATAGTTCTCGCCGAGTGATGGCCACATCAGTCCTCTTTCTTATCGACTTGCTTTTCGCCGGATGCCTTGGTCGCGAGCGCGCGGTCAGCTGTAATTCGCGCCACGCCCGCCTCCTGGCTGCTCTGGAAACGCTGGGTTGCGACCCAGGTCGCGCCGCCAACTGCGCCTGCTACAGCGCCCACCAACACCGCTGCGCCCACTTTGATTTGCCCGGCGGGACTGTAAATCGGTGGATATGTGTCCGGGGGAGTTGCCTGATGAATAGCGACGGTTTCGAATGTTCCCATTCGCCAGACGACGCCTTTTTCCGTGCAGCCCAGGCAGGGCGCTCCGATTCCGATGGGCCACACACCTGGAACCTCGTTGAAATGACGCACCGAGCAGGCGGCATGTGTTATCGGCCCCTTGCAGCCGAGCTTGTAGAGGCACCAGCCCTTGCGGTGCCCTTCGTCGCCGAAAGCACCCGCGAAACGGCCAGCGTCAAAGTGCGCGCGCCGCGGGCAGTTTTCGTGGATCACCCGGTCGTAGGCGAACTTCGGACGGTTGAGGTCGTCCAGTTGGGGCAGCTTGCCCATGGTGACGTATTCCAAAACAACTGCGAGTAAGTTGTACGGTGTCTTCCAGCAGTTCGATAACGACGCCTACGCAGGGACCGCAAACCAGTGATGCGCCTCACCTCCAGCGGTGAGAGACGCCACGGCGGGCATGCTGGAACAGCAGTGTAATAGTGTAATAACGAGTGAGTGATCGGATAATCCGCCGCGCAGCAACTTATTTGAACTGACGCACAAGATGAAAGGTTCCGCGTCCAAGATGACGAGTCTGTGAAAACACTAAACGAACTATATTCATCGCTCTCTAGCAGGCGCCGTTATGAAGTCTGGTTTCTTCGACTGGGACTCGCCGACGGTTCGGGAGCATGGTGGTTCCGATATCTGCTGATGAATCCAGGCCGCGGCGGTTGTGTTGATGACGCGCACGGCCTGCCCGTACAGGTTTGGGCGACCTGGTTTCCTCGGGACGGGAAACCGCAAAGCTTCATTCAAGGATTTACCTTGGAAGGTCTCGATCTCAGTGCCAGAAGGCAAAGTCCATTTCACTTGCGAATCGGCGAAAATGAAATCGGTGAGGACTTCTGCCGCGGCGGATTGAAGGTTGAGGGGCACACGATTTCATGGGATCTGCATTATCGTTCGAGGTTTCGCGTCACGCTCAGCAACAAAGGTTGGATTGGATTCTCGCGAACTCCGCATTCCGACGCAATCTTTTCCGGCAAGATCACGCTGGATGGGAGGAGTCTTGAAGGAAGCCCTTTGGGGATCGGAGTTCAAGGGCACAATTGCGGATACCGGCATCGCAACTTCTGGACATGGACTCATGCACATTTCCCCCGCCCAGGCACAGCCCCGAGCACATTGGAAGCGCTCATCTACGAAATGCCGTTCGGGCTGGCCTTTCGCGAAGCAGTGCTTTGGCACGACGGGGAACAGCACGAATTCCGAAGCGTGGAAGACATCAGAAGAGATCCAAACGAATTGACTTGGAACTTTCGGTGTTCCATCAAAGATGGACTTCAGCTGGAAGGGGCCATCGATGGAACCGGGCCAGGCATCTATCGTCTACCCTATGTGAAGACCGATTGTACGGGCAGCTTTGAAGTCGCTAACAACAGCCTGGCAAGAGCAGTCCTCCGCTTAGAACGGCAGGGCAGGACGATCGAAACATTAGAAACGACATCTGGAGCCGTTCTGGAGATGGTTGGCCGCTAAAGCGGTTCAGAAGATTGCGCCATTGCGAGGCGCTCGGCGACGATTGCGTACGCCGAGGGATTAAACGCCATTCCAATGTGGGTGCCGGGGACTTCGAAGTCCACTTCTGGATTCCTGGTCATGCAATACCGCCAGTCCACGATGCCGTCGTCACGGGTGTAAATCGCGGTCTCGACCATCGAAGCCGGAACCTTGCGCCTCAATGAGTCGACAAAATTGCAGGTGCAACGGCCGGTGTAACAGTCGGGTAGCACACCCCGGCCATGCTCCTGCAGGATTCGTTGGCGAATGGCTTCGGCGGCGTGAAGAATGGTTCGACTGGTTGCAGTGCCACGAATGGGTGCGGCCAGGGTGATCACGGAAGCGATATCTCCCGGCCTCTGACCCGCCACGGAGCGTGCGATCACGCCTCCGAGGCTGTGGCCGATCAGATGAATTCTGCGGCCCGTCTCGGTCAGAGCTCTTTCGATTGTCTCGTTGAGATGGCGCTGAACCAGGAGATTGGGGCATTCGGCATTGATCCCGATGCCGGAAAAATATGGCCGGTATCCGATGCGCCCCAGCCAAGCGTGGAGTTCCATCAGATATAAATCGGTGCCGAGAAAACCAGGAATAATGACCACGGCGGAGTCGTCGCCTCGGGGTACGCCGAAGCCGTAGTAAACGGGAGTTGCGTGCAGCAAGAGAATCTCGGCTGCAAACAGCGCTTCCGTCCACGGGGAGATATCGGCCTGCAAATCGGCCCTGTGAGTGTGCATCCGCGCCCCCGCCTTGGTTGAACCTGTAGCCTTTTTCCGTTTGTGCCGCAATTTCGTCCTAGGCCTATCGAGCATTTGCAAATTACGCTGGCGCGCGTAGCCGGGGGGAACTTACCCCACGCATTATACCCTTCGCTTGCTTTTCTGAGTTGAGTTTCGTTTTTTGGGAGCGGGTCTTTCGAGCCGAGCCTCCAGCTCCGCTACTCGCTTGCGCAGCGCGTCGAGTTCGGGCTCGGCATGCGGAGAGGACGGTGCCGGCGCCCCCAGGAACTTCTTCATCATGTCCACCGGCGAAAGAATGGCCGACTGGACTTCGCCCAGCCGGCTCTGCACCGCATCCTGCACCTTCTGATAAGTATCAAAAGCAGATTTCAGATACCACATCACGAACTCCTGCCGCACCTCGTCGGATGCCACGATCAGTTGGCGCAACAGTTCGAGCGGTAGGCCTGTCGGCTTTTCTTTGGCGTCCTCGGTAATGATTTGCGTGAGCGTAACGCGAGTCAGATCCTGGCCGGTTTTCGCGTCGATGACCTGGACCTCTCTGCCTTTTCGAATGAACCCCGCGATGTCGTCGAGATTCACGTATTTGCTGTTCGTAGAATCATACAGGCGGCGATTCCCATATTTCTTGATGACGACGGGAGATTGCATTTTCTTTATCCGGCTATGCTGCCCTGCACATAATAAAAATATATCTTGACACAAAATCCGATCAGCCGTATAGTTTAGTTGATGCTGCAGTGCAGCAAATAATGGAGGTGCTAAATGCCAACAACTGTAAAGTCCGAATCGCCCCGAACTCATCATGGGGAGTCTTCTTTTGTATCTCTTCTGTCAGGTTGGGCGCAACAGGGAGTTCAAAGCTTCTTTGCTACGCAACGAATCCTTTTGGATCTCGCCATGCGGCAGAATGCAAGCTTGATGCACTCCCTACGCCAACAACTATCCGATCCTCAGCATTCCCCGACCGCCATTCTGGGCGAGGTGACTGCCGAGGGCATATCCAATTTCATTGAAGGCCAAAAAGTCCTGCTCGAACTGGGACACAAACAGAACGAAATTCTGATGTCCGGCGTGAAGGAACGGGTTGGAGAATGGCCTGCGGCGCATGCGGTTACCGACCTGCTACGGCGCAGCGTTGAAACTTTCATCGACATGCAACAGGAGTTCCTGAAAATTGCCGGTAAGCAAACTCACAACTGGGTCGAGGCGGCAAAGGCCGGGAAACCATACCAAAGCGAGCAAGTAGTCGAATTGGCCCGCGAGGCCATGGAGAACTTCGTGAAGGCCCAAAAGCATTTCATGGACGTGATCGCCGAAGAGACAGCCAAGGCAACCGGCGGCAAGCACACGAACGGGATCAAGAAAATCAAGAAGACCGAGTTGTCTCAGTTGGCGCGCGAAGCCACCGAGTCGTTCATCGAGGCGCAACGCAAACTGGTTGATGTCGCCGGGCGACAGATGAATGCCAGCGTCAAAACCGCAGGCAAGACTCTGGATCTGTTGCGGCCATTCCCCTTCCTGCCGTTGGCGGAGTTGACCCGGGAAGGCGTGAAAAGCTATGTCGACGCCCAAAAAGAGCTGATGGACGTGATGGTAAAGGCGAACGGTGAACACAAACGCGCGCACAAGAACGAACCGCGTGCCAAGCGGTCGCCCAAGAAGCACGCGGCTGCGGCAGCGGCCGCGTAAGACGCATCAAGCTTCATCCTGAGCGGAGAGCATGGCCCACACGAAATACGGGCCATGCCAAGTCGAAGGACTCCGCACGGCCGGGCGTCCTGAACCGCGTTCTCGGGGGAACAGCCTGCTTCGCTCGTGTCAAACAGCACGGGAGAAACCTGCGAGGCCGGCAGCGGTAGGGCGCACGGGGGTCCTTCGGCCACGCTCGGGATGATAGGTTAACTCAATCAAACAACCCACTCTGAGCATCAGGCTGACGACTCCCTGCTGGCGGATACTTGTCATCGTTATCCGTGAGGAGGCGTACGTGAACATTCCACTCACTCCCATTCGTTTCCTGCGCTATGCGCGTGAGCAATTTCCAGACAAGATCGGGGTCGTGTGCGGCGACGAGCGATTCACCTATGCCCAATTCGCCGAGCGCGCGGCGCGGTTGGCAGGCGCCCTGATCGGCGCAGGGGCAAACCCTGGCGACCGCATCGCATTTTTGAGCACGAACTGCCATCGGCTGTTGGAGGCTTATTACGGGGTTCTGGAAGCTGGCTGCGTCCTGGTGCCGTTAAACATCCGACTGGGTCCGCAGGAACTGGCGTTCGTTTTAAACGACGCGCAGGCAAGATTTCTCTTTGTCGAATCCGCGTTCCTGCCGCTGGTTGAGTCGTTTCGGCCGAGCGTCAGCTCGATTGAGTCTTTCGTTCTGTTAGATGGCCCGCGACCAGCGAATTGGCTGGCGCCGAGGAACTACGAGGATAGTCTGTCCGTTTCCCCTCCATTCCAATGCGACTTCACAGAAATCGATGAGGACTCGGTTGCCGAAATTTTCTACACCAGCGGCAGCAGCGACCGCCCGAAAGGCGTCATGCTTACGCATCGTAACGTACATCTGCATGCCTTGTCGGTGATCGCGGCAGGGCAGACCTCCGCCAGCACGCTCGGGGAAATGTCTTGCAACGCCGTGTTGCTGCACACCATTCCACTTTTTCACGCGAATGGCTGGGGCATCGCTCACATCATCACGGTGGTCGGTGGGACGCACGTGATGCTTCATCATTTCAATCCGGTGGAAGTTTTCCGGCTCATTGAGCAGGAGCACGTGAGCAGCTGCGCTCTGGTGCCGACCATGGCGACAGCGCTGGTGAATTCTCCTGCAAGAGACAAATATGATTTGAGCAGCCTGCAGATCATTAATATTGGCGGAGCCGCTTCATCTCCCACGCTGGTCAAGGAAGTTGAGGAAAAGCTGGGTTGCACCTGCCTCTCGGGATACGGCCTGACCGAGACCTGTCCCACGCTTGCCAAGTCGCCCGTAAAATCGGGTCTGTCAGACGCAGGAGAACCACGCTACGTCCGGCAGGCGATGACTGGGTTTGCAATTCCCGGAGTTGAGCTTCGCGTGGTCGGACCCAACGGCGAGGACGTACCGCACGATGGCACCGTGATGGGCGAAATTGTCGCCAGGGGCGACGTGGTCATGCAAGGCTACTGGCGCCAGCCAGAGGCTCCGACGGCCGCAATGGAGGGCGGTTGGTTCCACAGCGGCGATGTAGCCACGGTGGATCGGCACAACTATCTTCAAATTGTGGATCGCAAGAAAGAAATCATCGTGAGCGGGGGCGAGAATATATCCTCACTGGAGGTGGAAAAAGTGCTTCTCGGCCACCCCGACGTGTACGAGGCAGTCGTGATTCCTGTTCCTCACGAGAAGTGGGGCGAGATACCGAAGGCTATCGTAAGCTTGAAGCCGGGGTCACAGGCTACGGAACATGATCTGTTGGAGTTTTGCCGTTTGCGGCTGTCGCATTACAAGTGTCCACGCTCGGTTGAGTTCCTGGAGAGTTTGCCCAAGACCGGATCGGGCAAAGTTTTGAAACGAGAGCTGCGGCAAAAGTATGGAGTAGCTCTGAAAAGCACCGTTACCTAACGCTGAACGGCATTTGATCATAGAGGTGAATTATGGCTACATTTACCGCGCCAAGCGCTAATAAGATCGCGGGCGGCAGTTTTCTGATTGAAGATCGCACACCCGACGAGGTATTCACTCCGGAAGATTTCACCGAGCAGCATTTGCTGATTGCGCAAACTGCGGAAGAGTTTGCCATCAAAGAAATCGTTCCCAATGCTGAAAAGATGGAACACAAGGATTTTGCCATCAGCCGCGAATTGGTGAAGAAGGCCGGTGAACTCGGGCTGAGCGGGGTTGACGTTCCCGAACAGTACGGCGGCATGCAACTGGACAAAGTCACGTCGGCCATCGTTGCCGACCGTCTGGCCAAATACGCCGGCTTCAGCACGACTTGGGGCGCTCACGCCTGCATTGGAACACTGCCCATCGTTTACTTCGGTACGGAAGAGCAAAAGAAGAAATATCTGCCGGGGCTGGCCAATGGCACTACGGTCGGCGCCTACGCACTTTCGGAATCGTCTTCGGGTTCCGACGCGCTCAACTGCCGCACCCGGGCCACGCTCTCCGCTGATGGGAAACACTATCTGCTGAACGGCGAAAAAATGTGGATCACCAACGCCGGCTTTGCTGACCTGTTCATCGTGTTCGCTAAAGTCGATGGAGAAAAGTTCACGGCGTTCATTGTCGAGAGAAACTTCCCTGGGTTTGCAGTGGGTGCGGAAGAACACAAGATGGGCATCCGCGGTTCTTCCACTTGTCCACTTATTCTCAGCGACTGCAAGGTGCCGGTGGAGAACGTTCTGGGAGAGATCGGGAAAGGACACCACATCGCATTCAACGTTTTGAATGTGGGACGCTTCAAGCTGGGTGCAGGCGCGATCGGCGCGGCGCGAAATTCCCTGGAGAACGCCATTGCCTATGCCAAGCAGCGGAAGGCATTCGGAAAGGTGATTGCTGACTTCGGACTGGTGCGCGAGAAATTGGCTAATATGGCTGCCGGCATTTTCGTTGGCGAAGCCATGGCCTATCGCACCGTCGGCATGATTGATGCGGCCACCGAACAACTGGGCGAGGCCCACAACGACATGGCCCAGGCTCGCAAGATATTCGACGAGTATGCGGTCGAGTGTTCCATCCTGAAAGTGTGGGGATCGGAGTTGATCGACTACGTTGTGGATGAGACGGTGCAAATTTATGGTGGATACGGTTTTGTGGAGGAGTATCCGGCCGAGCGCGCCTATCGCGATTCCCGTATCAATCGGATTTTCGAAGGCACAAACGAAATCAATCGGCTCGTTATTACCGGGTTTCTGATGAAGCGGGCGATGTCTGGCCAACTTCCGTTAATGGGAGCAATCAAGAAGCTGATGGACGAAGTGCTCTCTGGCTCCAGAGATGACGGCACTGAAGGTCCGCTGGCGGAAGAGCGGAAACTGGTAACGGCAGGGAAGAAGATCGCGCTCTTTGCCGCTGGAGTTGCCACTCAGAAATACATGCAAGCCATCCAGGATCAGCAGGAGATCATGGGAGCGATCGCCAACATGACCATTGAAACCTACGCCATGGAATCCGCCGTGCTGCGCGCCCAAAAACTGGCTGTGCGCAACGGCGAAGCTGGTGCCGCCCATGCGATTGCCATGACTCGCGTTTATATCGCGGGTGCGCTGGACCGAATCGAGAGCGCTGCGAAAATGGTTATCGCCACCGCGGCCGAAGGCGACATGCTGCGTTCGCAGATGGCGATCCTGCGCCGCTTGTGCAAGTACGAACCGTTTAATACTGTCGCGCTCCGGCAGACGATTGCGCAGAGAGTGATTGAAACGGGCAAATATATCGTGGCATAGCATCAGTAGAAAAAACTTCGCTCGTTGCTTTTGACATCTCGTAGCGCTGGCGCCTTGGTCGATGTCGCGAGGTCATCCTGGCCTCGCGTGTGGGAGTGATCTACTTCCACAACATCAACCCTTGTGGCGGGGCTATTTTTCACCTGCTGCTACACAACTCCGGCCTGAGAAGAGCCATCCCGCAGACATTTTCAAGTGTAACTTGTCACAACGACATGTGACCAAGGCTACGGACTCGGTGCAACCATGAGTGATGTAGTGAAGTTGTCATCCCAGATCGAGGACTGAGAGGAAATCCGATGGGTTTACGCCAATGGTCAAAGTCGAGTGCTGATTACGGTCGAGAGCTTTTGCATTCCGGAATCGAGGGAGCTCGTACGGGGGAAAAAGCATTTCTTCACGGAGAGTCAATTACTCCGTTTCTCGGCGAATCAGTTCGAAGTGCCCTGAGACCGGCTGCCATCGGAGCGTGCGTAGGTATGGTAAGCAGTTATCCAGCGTATCGGAGCAAATCGATCGTAAGAGCGCTGGCGTTTGGTTTACTGGGTGGTGCAATTGGTCTTGCGGCAGGCATCGCTTGGGAAAGCCGCAGCTTAACCGCGAGCGCTGCCAGTGGTGCTCTGAAGAGCATTGGCAAAATACGCGATGAGCACTGGCTGGCCAAGCATCCGATCGACTACGCATAGAAACCAGGCACGTCGACTGACTGTCCTCATGATTGTGAAGGTCGGGAGTCAAGAACGGGCGCACTCTTCGTCGGGAGTGGACTACCACGAGTTTGTACAGGGGGCAGTGATGAACACGTGCGAAACAACGCCGGAGAGAGTTCAAATCCCGCTAGCCACGGACAGTCTCAGTGAAGAGCGCATTGCCTACCTGGAGCAATTAGTCAGTCAAGCCAGAACCGCCGCTGCCGTCTTTACCCAATTTACCCAGGAAGATGTCGATCGCATCGTCAAGCCGATGGTTCTGGCCGGCCTGCAAAACGCTCAACATCTGGCGCGGCTTGCGGTTGAAGAAACCAAGCTCGGAGTGATGGAAGACAAAGTCATCAAGAATATGGTGGCGACGGAATTCGCCTACAACTACATCAAGGATAAAAGCACAGTCGGCGTTATTCGCGAGTTTCCGGAGCGCAATCTTGTCGAGATCGCTGAGCCGATCGGGGTGATCTTCTCCCTAACGCCGATCACAAACCCGACATCCACCGTGCTCTTCAAATGCATCATGGCCATCAAGACGCGGAACGCGGTCATTTTCAGCCCCCATCCGAATGCCTGGCGGTGTTGCTCCGAGGCTGTGAAGATCATGTATGAGGCCGCGCGGAAACACGGAGCGCCTGAAGGCGTTTTCAGCTGCCTGAAGACCCACACGCTGCAGGACAATGCCTACCTTATGCGGCACAAAGCCGTAGGTCTGATTGATGCCACCGGCGGGCCGGGCGCAGTCAAAGCCGCTTACAGCTCCGGCAAACCCGCCCTTGGGGTTGGGCCGGGCAATACGCCGGTTTATTTGGAAAAAACCGCGGACCTGAATACGGCGGTGGTGGACATCATTCTCTCGAAGACGTTTGACAACGGAACCATCTGCGCCTCAGAGCAAACCGTGGTGATCGACGATGAGATTTATGAACTTGCGCTAAAGAAATTCACCGAACTACGCACACACATCTGCAATGAGAAAGAGACCGAACTGCTGGCGAGCACGGTGATCGATCCTAAGACTGGATTTATGCAGCCGGCGGCGGTTGGCCAGCAGGCGACTCTCATCGCCCGCCAGGCCGGTCTTTCGGTGAAGCCGAACACTAAACTCCTGATTGCACCCATTCGAGGCGTAGGCCGCGAATATCCCCTGTCGGTCGAGAAGCTGTTCCCGGTGCTCTCGGTCTATCGAGCAAAATCCGTCGATGAAGCCCTGAAGGTTTGCGTCGACGTGAATCACGCCGGTGGGCTCGGTCATACAGCGGTCATCTTCTCGCGCAACGACGAAATCATTCGCAAGTTTGGGGAAGTAATTAATGCGGGAAGAATCCTTGTGAATTCGCCCGGCTCGGTCGGAGCGGTGGGCGCAATCTACAACGATCTGGTACCCACGTTCTCCTTCGGATGTGGGACCGGCGGCGGCAACAGCACCACCGACAACGTAAACATTTATCACTACCTCAATATCAAGCGCATGGCTCGCAGGACTCAGGCTCACATGTGGTTCCGGGTTCCCAATCAAATCTATTTCAACCTGAACGCGGTAGAGAATGTGCGGCAATTCTCGTCGCATTCGACCATCATCGTTACCAATCCGGCTTTGGAGCAGATCGGCCACGTGGATCTTGTCCGCCGCCACATTCCGGAGAGAACTCACGTCCACGTCCTGGTCATTCCCGACGCAGAGCCCGAAGTCAATGTGATCACGCAAGGAGTCGAAGCACTCAATTTCTACAAGGCCGACCAAATCATCGCGCTCGGCGGCGGGTCAGTGATCGACGCGGCGAAGATCATGAAACTTAAGTACGAATCGCCCGACGCTGACCTGGAAGAACTAGCTGCGCCTTTTCTGGATCTGCGTAAGCGCGTGATCCAGTACCCGACCGAGAAGATCAGCGGAGCGCGCCTGATTGCCATCTCCACGACCAGCGGCACCGGTAGCGAAGTTACCCCTTTTGCCGTACTGACCGACAAAGAGCGTGGGCGCAAAGTCACTTTGGCCGACTACTCGCTGACTCCGGATGTGGCCATCGTCGATCCGCAGTTTGTGATGTCGATGCCGAAAGGCCTTACCGCCGATACGGGTATTGATTGTTTGACTCACGCGCTGGAGGCTGCGGTTTCAAGCTACGCCTCAGCCTATACCGACTGCAACGCCATGCAGGCAATTCGGATGGCGTTCAAGTACCTGCCCATCGCCTTTGAGCATCCGAACGATGAAGAGGCGCGTTGCATGATGCACAACGCGGCCTGCATTGCAGCCATGGCATTTTCCAACGCATCAGTAGGCGTGAATCACGCGCTGGCGCATGCTTTCGGAGCGCGTTTCCACGTGGCGCACGGCCGAGCCAATGCGCTGATGCTGCCGCATGTCATTGCGTATAACGCCGCCGTGCCCACGAAGTTCCTGCCGTCGCCTTATCAGAAGGGATATCTCGCCCACAAGAAATACGCGACGATCGCCGATTTGCTCGGTCTGGGCGGTCACACCATTGAAGAAAAGGTGAAGAAACTGATCGCGGCGACGGAACAGTTACTCGACCAACTGGGCTTCCCGCGGTCGATCGCCAACTTGGGAATCTCGCGGGAAGAGTTCGAACGGGCCATGCCTGAACTGACCAAGCTTGCCTTTGACGATCCGTCCTGGCGGTCGAACCCTCGCATGCCATTGATGAGCGAACTGGCCGAGCTCTATTGGAAGGCTTACGAGGGGCGAGGGCAGGCGAAGGCAGTGAGTGCATCGCAGCAAAAATCCGCCTAGGGGACGTGCATATGGCAATGATTACGGTATGGCAAAAGATTGACGAAGCTAGTGTGGTTCAAGCCCTACAAGACACTGGAGGAAAACTGGACGGTGCCGACAGCGAAGTGGTTTTGGACTTTTCTTCGGTGAATCGGATCGATGCTAGCGGTCTTATGGCGCTGGAGCAGTTCGCGAACAAAGCGGACGACAAAAGCGTCAAGGTGGCGTTACAGGGCGTCAATGTGAGCGTTTACAAAGTGCTCAAGCTGATGAAACTGGCCCCGCGATTTGCTTTCGTGGACTGAGCGGCGCCACGGTTTCGAACTTGGTGTAGCAACAGACGATTGACAACTGAATAGGAGAGCAGCCGTGCAGAAGCAACAACAGGGTGACCGCCTTTCCTGGGGAGATACTGTTTTCCTCCATCTGGAACGCGAAGGCATGCCTCTCAACGTGGCTTGTGTGTGTGTTTTTGATGGCGAAATCCCTTTCGAAGCTTGCGTCCAGTTTGTGGAATCGAAGCTGCCGCTGATTCCGCGTTATCTCAAGCGTGTGGTGCCTCCGCTCCTTAATATTGGTCTGCCCAGCTGGGAGTACGACCCGACTTTCGACATCCGCAACCATGTGCGCGAAGCCACGCTCAAGCATGGTTCCGACGCGGAGTTGAAGACGCTTGCGGGAAAGATTTTGAGCACGGTGATGAACCGGCAACGCCCGCTCTGGGACATGACTCTGGTCCATGGGCTGAAAGGCGATCGCAGCGGGCTCATCTTCCGCCTGCACCACTGCCTCGCGGATGGTATCGCCGGCGTAGGAATCATGAATGTGGTCATGGATGCGAGCCCCATTGCGCCCCGCCTGCCGAAGCGAAAACTGCGGCTCCGAGTCCCCACGCCTCCTGGCGTTCTGGCTTCGCTAACTAACGGATGCGTGGATTCTTATTCCGAGTTGGTGAAACGAGTTCTGGCCGCGATGGCAGATATATCAAGCATGGCAGAGCGCGCGGCCACGAGCGGCGGAAGCGTGGCCTCGAATGAGTTCACGCATTTGCTTCCGGAATTCTCGCTGTCGACGCAGCGCCTGCGGTTCAACGTTCTCTATAAAGGACCTCAGAAATTCGCCTGCGCTGAGATTCCGCTGGCAGAAATCAAAGATATCCGGCACGCCTGTGGAACCAGCGTAAACGATGTCATTCTTTCACTGGTCACTGCGGCAATTCGGCGTTATCTCCAACTGCACGGCGACCGGGTGAAAGGCCGGCAGTTCCGCATGATGGTTCCGGTCAATCTGCGCGGGACTGAGCGCCCAGGCGAATTGGGCAATCGCATCTCTCTAGTCCCGGTTACTGTACCGCTCGACATTCGCAATCCTCGGAAGTTGCTGGCTGCCGTCCACAAGAGAACGGAACTTGTAAAACGGGCACATACCGCCGAACTGGTGAGCTTGGCCGGTGGCTTGATCGGCATGTTTCCGAATTCAACTCAGGCGTTAGCGGGCCACATCATTAGCCGGTTGCCGTTCACGCCTTTCAACATGGTCTGCACCAATGTGCCGGGACCGCAATATCCGCTCTACCTGCTTGGCCACAAGATGCTGCACTGCTATCCCTACGTTCCAGTGGGCGGCGAGATGGCGCTCAACTGCGCCATCCTGACCTACGACGGCACGGCCTATTTTGGGTTCAGCGGAGATGTACACGCGGTTCCCGACCTGAGGCGGCTGGAAGCGTTTTTGAAATTGAGTTTCACAGAGTTGCGGGAAGCGGCCGTGGTCGATTTCACACGAAAGCAGCAGAGGAAACAGGGCAAGGTTCGCGCAAAGGCGAAGGTTGTAGCGAAACCGGCTTCCGCGCCAACGCCAGTTCAACCATCAATTCCGGTTCGACCCGTGGCGTCGGTCGAACCTGCAGCAGCAGTGGCCCGACTTAAGCAGGAGCCACTTGGGACGCGGCTGATCGCGTAGTGATCACAGGGCGGAAGGACACAAGGACGTGGTAGGTTTACAAGCAAACTCGCAACTGACATCGGCCTTGGCCCACGGACAGGTGCTGTTTCTGTTCATTCACCTTCTGGGCGTCGCATGTTTTGCCTACATTGTGGCGAAACGATTCGCGCCGCTGATTCGGGCGGAACGCGATCTCCGCTTCGATCAGCCTTTGGCCCGACTGGGCAAGGTGTTCAAGTATTGGCTGGGGCAATGGAAGCATCCCCGCTATCGCCTTGCCGGAACTCTTCACATTCTGATCTTTAGCGGATTCATTCTGCTTGCAATGCGGGCGTTCACCGTCCTGATCGCCGGTGTGTCGCAGAATTTTGTGATGCCCGGCTTGTCAGGCAACGTCGGCCAGATCTACGAGGCAATTACAGACTATGCTGCCACCGTCGTCTTCCTCTGCATGGCGTTCGCAATCGTCCGCCGGTTGGTCTTCAAACCTGCGCGGTACGAGGTACCTACGCGATACGGCAAAGCCCATAAGGCGGACGCAGTTTTCCTGTTGGTATTGATTGCAATTCTGATGATCGCGGACAGCCTCTTCGAGGGCGTGAAAGCGTCCGCGCAGGCTCAGCAAGGATTGCTGGTCGAATTGGAAACTGTGCTGTCGTTGCCGTGGCTTGTCAAGACTGCCTTCGCCTCAACGTCCCTGGTTGTCCTCGGAAAGCTCTACTTCAGCGGTTATCTTCTGCATGAAGTCGCTTTTTACTTCCTGCTCTGCTACCGGCCTTTCGGAATCCAGTTCCACGTGGAAACGTCGCTTTTCAATGTGTATTTCGCGAAATTAAACAAAGGCACGCTGAAGCCGGTGCGCTGGGGCGTAAGCGATGAACATGTGGATCAGGTGAAATCCTTCGGCGTAAAGACGTTCGAAGATTTTACCTGGAAGCACATGCTTGATTTCTACTCCTGCGCCGACTGCGGGCGCTGCTCGGACAACTGTCCAGCCAATGCGGTGGGCAGGCCGCTGTCGCCGCGGTTCATCACCACGAAGGCGAGAGACTACGCCTTTCAGCATTATCCGATGTTCGGCCGGTCGGGAAATGGCAAGGCACTGGTCGGCAGCAAAGAGTCCGGCGGCATTTATTCGGAGGATGAAATCTGGTCGTGTACCACCTGCGGCGCTTGCGAAGAGGAGTGCCCATTGCTGGTCGAGTACATCGACAAGATCGTCGATCTGCGGCGCGGCATGATCGATGACGGCAATGTGCCGCAGTCGCTGCAAAAGCCGCTGCGAGCGCTCGAGAGTCGCGGCAATCCTTACGGAAAAATGGAGAAGAAAAGAGCCGACTGGGCCAACACCAAAGACTTCCAGCAAATCTGCCGGGTTAAAACGCTGAACCAACAAAATGGTGCGGATACTCTCTACTTCGCGGACAGCATTACTTCTTATGACGACCGGATGCAGTCGATTGGGCGAGCTACGGCCAAGATTCTCGATCACCTCGGAGAGACGTTCGGCATCCTGGGCGCAGCGGAAAGAGATAGTGGCCACGAAGTCCGGCGTTTCGGCGAAGAGACTCTGTTTATCACGCTGCGCGACCACAATGTGGATGCGATCAAGGCCAGCGGTGTAAAGCGCATTGTCACTGCCGACCCGCACGCTTACAACGCGCTGAAACATGATTACAAGGATGTGCCGCCGGTCGAGCACATCAGCCAAGTGATCGCTCGCGAAGTGAAATCTGGCAGGATCAAATTCAATCCCGTGGAAAACGGGAAAAACGTCTACACCTACCACGATCCTTGCTATCTGGGACGGCACAACCAGATTTACGACGACCCGCGAAACGTGCTCGATGCGATTCCTGGCTTGAAGCGAGTCGAGATGAGCCGTTCGCGTGATCGCTCGTTTTGCTGCGGCGGTGGTGGACTGATGCTGTTCTACGAGCCGAAAGAGGAAGAGCGAATCGGAGTAAAGAGGGTCAGGATGGCTGCCGAGGCCGGAGCCAATGTGATGGTGACGGCGTGCCCATTCTGCATGGTAAATATCGAAGATGCGATCAAGGTTGCCGGGCTGGAAGGAAAGATGACTGCCATCGATTTGGCGGAACTGGTGGATCAGCAAATTGCGCGCGAAACTCAAGAAGTTGCGTGAAAGGTTCTGGAGGTAAGTATGGAGATTCTAGTTTGCGTAAGAAGGGTGCCTGATACATCGGAGAACGAGATCGCTCTCAACAGCGCTGGAAACGACATCGAGCGCGACGAGTTGGTCTATTCGATCAACGAGCCCGACAACTACGCAGTCGAAGAAGCGCTGCAGATCGTCGCACGGCTGGGAGGAAACGTCACGGTCGCCACAGTGGGCAGCGAAGATGACGAGGAGATCCTGCGCCGGGAAATGGCTATGGGCGCGAACCACGGCGTGTTGATCACCGACGAAGCCTTCACAGGATCGGATGGTCGCGGTATTGCGACGATCCTGAAAGCGTTCGCGCAGAAGGGCAACTACGACCTGATCCTGACCGGGGTCCAAGCCGAAGACGGTGGCGCGCAGGTTGGCGGAATGCTGGCGGCGCTGCTCGACTACCCGTTTGCTTCTTTGGTCAATTCCATCGAAGTCGTCGACAGCAAGAAGCTGAAGATCAGCCGGGAAATCGAAGGCGGGAATAAGGAGATCAGCGAGATTGATCTTCCCTGTGTGCTCTCGATTCAAACGGGAATCAATGAGCCGCGCTATGTCGGGATGAAAGGGATTCGCCAAGTGGCGTCCGTCCCCATCCCGGCGTTCGCCGTGCCCGAGTTGAGCCTCGATGCAAGCACGGTCGGCCCAGCCGCCGCGAAAGTGAAACGCGTGGACTATTTCGTACCCGCGCTGGGTAAGGGCGCCGAAATGCTCGAAGGCAGCCGGGAAGAAAACATCGAAAAACTGCTTGAGTTACTGGCAGCCAAAGGAGGGCTGAAATAATGCCGCGAATCTTCGCTTACATCGCACATAGAAATGGAGTTGCCGATGATTCTGCCGCCGAACTGCTGGCTGCGGCGGCAAAGATTGATGGCGGCGCATCGCCTACAGCTATCGCCACAGGTTCGGGCCCCGGCCTGGATGCCGTCTGCTCTACCCTTCAGGCTTCATACGGTGAGGTTTGGAAAGTCGCAAGTGAAGCTCTTGCCTATCCCAATGCGGAACTGATTCGGAAGGCCCTGGTCAAAATTCTGCCGCCGGGCAGCATCGTGTTGGTTGCCCATGAGCATTTCGGAATTGATCTCGCGCCAGGACTTTCGATCAAGTTGAACGCAGCGTTCGTCTCTGATGTGTTGGGGATCGACGGCGTTGAAGGCAGCTGCCTGAAAGTAGTTCGTCAGGAATTTGGTGGGCAAGTCAGCGCTCACGTCCATTGTGACGTTTCATCCGGCGCGGTGATCACTATACGTCCGGGCGCATTCAAGCCGCTGGAAAGCGCTACGCGCACTGGAACGATAGTCGACAAATCATCCGAGGTCGGCGCCCTGACCGCAGGCCGACGCTATTTGCAAACGGTGGTCGCGGAGGCTGGCGACGTCGACATAACCAAGCACAATGTTTTGGTGTCCATCGGGCGCGGCATCCAGGAAAAAGACAATGTCTCGATCGCTCAGGATTTGGCCGACGCTCTGGGCGCAGCGGTGAGCTGCTCAAGACCGGTCGTCGATGCCAAATGGCTGGAGAAGTCGCGCCAGGTAGGCTCGTCGGGCAAGACGGTTAAGCCCAAGGTTTATCTGGCGTGCGGCATCAGCGGGGCATTCCAGCACCTCGCCGGCATTAAAGGCAACCCGTTCATCGTCGCAATTAACAAAAACCCCAAAGCTCCAATTTTCCAAGTGGCGGATGTCGGAATTGTCGAGGACATCCTGGAGTTCTTGCCGGAATTAACGACCAAAGTCCGCGAAATGCATAGCGTTTCCGCAAAGTGAGGTAAGGACAATGATTACGAGTAAAACACTGAAGCTGAGTTTGAAATCCCTGCGGGAGTTCGCCAAGAAACGCCTGCCTGACCAGGAACTGATCGATCTGGACGCCCGTGACGAGTGCCCACTGGAAATCGTGCGGCACATGTGCAGCCCCGACAAGTTGGGCATTCAACTCCTGTTCATCCCGGAAGAATTCGGCGGCATGGGCGGCGGCACCTTCGACGTGTATTGCGTGTGCGAAGAGATGGCCCGCATTGATCTGGGCGTCGCCACGGCCGTGCTGGCAACATTCTTAGGCAGTGATCCGATTACGGTCGGCGCAACTCCAGAGCAGAAGAAAATTTGGCTGACGCGCATCGCGGAAGAAGGATTGCTGTTCGCTTATGGCGCGACCGAGCCGGAGGCTGGCAGCGATCTCGGCGCGCTTCGCACGACGGCGGAGCGGGTCACGGAGAACGGCAATGTTATTGGTTACAAAATTACCGGCAACAAACAATGGATCAGCAACGGCGGAATCGCGGGTGCGTATACGGTGTTGGCCAATACGACTGGAGGGCCAACCTGGTTCATCGTGGAACAAGGCGCAAAGGGCTTCACTCACGACAAGCCCGAAGACAAGCATGGCATTCGCCTCAGCAACACTGCAGCGCTCGCTTTCGACAACGTCTTCGTCGATGTTGACCGTCTGATCGGCGGCGTCGAAGGCCAGGGATTGAATCAGGCCCAGGCCGTCTTTGGTTATACGCGCTTGATGGTGGCCGCGTTTGGCCTTGGAGCTGGCTGGTCCGCGCTCGATCGCGCAATTCCCTATTCCACAAAACGCATTCAAGCCGGAGCGCCGCTGTCAGAGAAGCAGGGATATACCCACAAACTGATTGTGCCCAATGTGGCTCGGCTGGAAGCGGCGCGCTCGTATATCGAAGAAACCGCGGAGCGCATCGATGCCGGCGAAGGCAGCTTGAACACCGAAGGCGCGATCGCGAAATACATGGCGACCGAGGCCGGCAATCTGGCTGCTGATGCCAGCATTCAGGCCCTCGGCGGATACGGTTACACGCACGAGTACATGGTGGAGAAAATCAAGCGCGACGTGCGCATCACCACCATTTATGAAGGCACCTCCGAGATTATGGAGATGACCATCAGCCGCGATCGCTGGCAGTCTCACCTCAAAACCCGCGGGCAGCACTATCACGAGCAGGCCAAGAAGTTCGAAGCGTTGCATGACCGCCATACCGACGTAGGTGCTGATATTGCGGCGCTGACTTTGCATGCATTGGCTGAGGTGATGGAGAAGGCACGGGTTGCACGCCTGACCCGGTATCAACACATTCTTCTACGGCTGGGCGAGTTGATCGCTTATGCCGAGTGCGCGGGCAGTCTGGCTCGTCGTGCTTCGTTGATGGCGGAAAACAAGCTGAACGAAAAGGGGAACCGCCGCTTTGACGCTGCAGCGCTGGCGGCGATCAGCCGAGTGTTTGCCCGCGAAGCCGCGCTCAAAGTGGCTGAAGAAGGTTTGCGCTGGGTCATCGGAGCCGGAGGCGTAAGCGACGCCGAAATCCCAGTTTTTGAAGCAAGTCTGGGATTGCTTGCTATTCACCGCGCGCAGGCGGGACTGATTTCGGACATGGACCACGTAGCAGACGTACTGTACGGCCGCGCAGCCAAGCGCCTGGAAGCGGCCGCGTAGCTTTTATAGGTCGACATTCATAGGAGTCTCGTCATGGAAGATACTTCATACCGGGCCATAGCAATCGTGGGAGCAGGAGCCATTATGCCTGACGCCGCGAACGTTCCAGCGTTCTGGGAAAACGTGAAAAACGGTCGCTACAGCATCACCGAAGTTGACCGTGACCGCTGGGATCCCGCGCTCTACTTCGATTCCGACCATGCCGCACCAGACAAGACTTATTCGACCATCGGCGGTTGGGTTCGCGACTATGTGTGGGATCCAATGAAGTGGCGTCTGGGTGTCCCGCCACGCGTCATCGCTGCCATGGATGAAGCGCAAAAATGGGCGATCGCCTGCACCCGTGAAGCGTTGGAGGACTACGGGTTTCCCAACCGGCCGCTGAACCTCGATCGCACCGCGGTAATCCTCGGCAATGCCATGGCGGGAGAAAAGCATTATTTCACCGCGTTGCGTCTGTACTTTCCGGAATACGCTCATGAACTGGCGGAGAGTGCCAGCTTCGCTGGTCTGCCGGAGACGCTACGGCGCGACATCACTCGGGAACTGCACGACCGGATGGCCAACCGCATCCAGGACGTCACGGAAGATACTATGCCCGGCGAATTGGCCAACTGCATTGCCGGCCGCATCGCGAACATTTTCAACTTCCACGGACCCAACTACGTTGTGGACGCGGCGTGCGCCTCGGCGATGGCGGCGATCAGTGCGGCGGCCGAGGGTTTGGTGGCGAACGATTTCGACCTCGCAGTCACCGGCGGCATTGACCGCAACATGGGGGTCTCGAGCTACATCAAGTTCTGCAAAATCGGTGCGCTCTCGGCGACCGGCACGCGTCCCTATGCGGAGGGAGCTGACGGCTTCGTCATGGGCGAGGGCACCGCAATCTTTTTGCTCAAGCGTTTGGCTGATGCGGAGCGAGACGGAGACAAGATCTATGCCGTGCTGCGTGGCATAGCTGGATCGAGCGACGGCAAGGGAAAAGGCATCACCGCGCCGAACCCGATTGGCCAAAAACTGGCTATCGAGCGCGCTTGGCGAAATGCCGGACTATCGCCGGCTAGCGTGACCATGATCGAAGGCCATGGCACATCCACTAGCGTGGGCGACGTCGTCGAAGTGCAAAGCATGATCGATGTGCTCGGGAGTTCCAATCTTCCTCCCGATTCCGTCGCGCTGGGTTCGGTCAAATCAAACATAGGTCACCTCAAAGGAGCAGCCGGCGCCGCTGGACTGCTGAAAGCCGCGCTGGCGCTTCGCGACAAGGTCCTGCCGCCGAGCGTGCACTGTGAACATCGCAATCCGAATATTGATTTTGCCCATTCTCCGCTTTACGTCAACACCGAGCTGAAAGCATGGGCCCTGCCAGCCGACGGCGTGCGCCGGGCAGGATTGAGCGCTTTTGGTTTTGGCGGTACGAATTTCCACGCCGTGCTCGAAGAATATATTCCCCACCGGCTGAATGGGAATAGCAAGCGCACGGTGGCAGAGAGTGAAATACCGTCGAACGGGAAAGAGTCAGTTATGAATGCCCAAGATGTTTCGCACACCGGTGGTTCTTCTTATAAGGCTCCATTACGCGGAGCGCTGCTAATCGGCGCCGCTTCGGAGGCAGCGCTCATCGAGCGTTTGCGGGTCGTAGAGAAAGACGCTAAAGCTGGCAAGGCACCCTCGCCATCCGCCCCTGCTGAATCCGATCTGCGCGCGCCCGAACGCGTGGCCATCGACTACTTTGATGCCGCCGAACTGGCGAATAAAGCGGGCAGTGCACTCAAAGCGCTGGCGGCCAATCAACCTGCAATATGGAAGGCCCTGCGCGCCCAGGGCATCTTCCGTGGTCGCGGCCCCGCGCCAAAAGCGGCCTTCCTGTACACCGGCCAAGGCTCGCAATACGCGAACATGCTCAAGTTGCTCCACGACACAGAGCCAATTGTGGCAGGAACTTTTGCCGAAGCCGATCGCATCATGGCGCCCTTGCTCGGCAAGCCGCTGACCGAATACATCTTCGTTGACCACGCGGATGCCGACGCGATTGCCAAGGCAGAAGGGGATTTACGCCAAACCGAGATCACTCAGCCTGCTGTGCTCGCCATCGACCTCGCGCTGACCCGGCTCCTGGCTGCTTACGGCATCGAGCCTGACTTCACCATGGGACACAGCCTGGGCGAATACGGAGCGCTGGTCGCAGCGGGTGGCCTACCCTTTACGGACTCGCTTGAAGCAGTCAGCGCCCGCGGGCGCGGAATGACCCAGGTCGCGATGGATGACAACGGACGGATGGCTGCAGTGTTTGCTCCGCTGGAAGAAATCGAACGCATCTTAAAGACAATTGACGGCTATGTCGTGATCGCCAACGTCAATAGCAGCCGCCAGGGAGTGATCGGCGGCGCGAGCAAGGCGGTCGAACAGGCAATGGAAGCCTTCCAGAAAGCTGGTTATGACGTGGCCGCGTTACCTGTCAGCCATGCCTTCCACACAAAGATTGTCGCCGGAGCCAGCGAGCCCTTGCGGCGAGTTCTGGAGCGGTTGCACTTGCAATCGCCCCATTTGCCGATCGTCGCCAACACTAACGGCGAGTTTTATCCCACAGGGCCTGACGCCGTGCCGAAGATGCTCGACATTCTTACCCAGCAGGTCGCTTCTCCCGTGCAATTTATCAAAGGCTTGCGCACGCTCTACGACGCCGGCGCTCGCGTGTTTGTTGAAGTTGGACCAAAGAAGGCGTTGCAGGGATTTGCCGAGGATGTCCTTGGTGGTAACAGCGATGTGATTTCGCTGTTTACCAATCATCCAAAAGTCGGCGATATCGTCGCCTTCAACCAGGCGCTGTGCGGGCTTTATGCAGCGGGCCTGGGCCACGGAGTCGCGGAAGCAGCAAGCGAGTCCGCGATAACTGTTCCATCGCTGGCAGAAGTTTCCAAATCGTTCGTTGTGCCAACGCCCTCGCCAGTGGCCTCGAGCGGGCTAGGCTCTTCCGCGGCCGCCGCCCCCTCGAACGGCGATGGCTACAACGAACTCGGCCGCTTCTTCGCCGATGTTCTCGATCGCGGCTACAAAATCTATCGCGGCAAGAACGGGCGCTCCAACTCTAATCCGGTTGTTATCACCGGCGCCGCTCTGGGCCTGCCCGGCACCGAACGAGTTTTCGACGAGGCCAACATCGGCCGTATCCTGCAAGGCGAGCAGTTCATCAATCTGATCCCCGCGCCTTTTCGGCAAGCCATGCTCGACAAACACATCACGCGGCTGGTCAAGAGCGAAGGTGGAGAACCCAGGTTTGAGACCATCAGCGACGTTGCCGATGTGATCAAGCTGGCAGGACGAGCAGGCGCTTTCGATTTGGAAAAAGAATTCGGAATTTCTTCCGAACGCGTCGGAGCCTTCGACATCGTTACGCAATTAGCCATCGCGGCGGGAATCGACGCATTGCGCGATGCCGGTATTCCGCTGGTTATGCGCTATAAAACCACGACGAAAGGCACGAAGTTACCGGAGCGTTGGGGATTGCCCGACGCATTACGTGACGATACCGGTGTGATCTTCGCTTCGGCCTTCCCAGGATACGACGCACTCACCGATGAGATGGAGCGCTACTACGGAGACCACGAGCGCCGAGAGAAATTAGCTACGCTCGAGAGCCTGCTCGCACACGCGGCTGAAGGGAACGGCCATTCCACGCTGATCCAAGAACTCAAGCGGCGTGCCGACGAAGTGCGCGCCGCCATCGACAAAGAACCTTACGTCTTTAACCGGCGCTTCTTGCTCCGAGTGTTATCCATGGGACATTCGCAGTTCGCGGAGTTCATCGGCGCCCGCGGTCCGAATACCCAAATTAACTCCGCCTGCGCGAGCACCACGCAGGGCGTGTCCCTGGCTCAGGACTGGATTCACGCCGGCCGATGCAATCGAGTGATCGTTATCTCGGCCGACGACGTCACCTCCGATCATTTGATTGATTGGATGGGCGCTGGCTTCCTGGCTAGTGGAGCAGCAGCGACGGACGAAGTAGTCGCGGATGCAGCCATTCCCTTCGACCGCCGGCGGCACGGTTTGATTATCGGCATGGGCGCCGCGGCTTTAGTGGTCGAGAGCGCCAGCGCGGCGCGGGAACGGGGGATTCAACCCATCTGCGAGGTGTTGTCCACCGTCACCGGCAACAGCGCATTCCACGGCACTCGGCTTGATGTCCAGCACATCGGCCAAGTCATGGAGGCCCTGGTAACCAAAGCCGAAGTGGAGAGCGGGGTTTCGCGCGAGCAGATCGCACCGCAGACAGTTTTCGTCTCTCATGAAACTTACACACCGGCGCGTGGCGGCAGCGCCTCCGCCGAAATCAACGCGCTCCGTCGCGTTTTCGGCGAGGACGCGGATCGCATTGTGATTGCCAACACCAAAGGTTTCACCGGTCACGCAATGGGCACGGGCATTGAAGATGTCGTAGCGGTCAAAGCGCTGGAAACAGGCTGCGTGCCGCCAGTCGCCAACTTCAAGGAAGTTGATCCCGAGCTCGGACAGTTGAACCTATCGAAGGGTGGTTCTTATCCCGTCGAGTACGCCATTCACCTAGGCGCAGGTTTTGGTTCGCAAATCAGCATGATGCTGCTGCACTGGGTAAAAACAAAAGACGGAATTCGTCGCGGCCCGAACGCTCTGGGTTATGCCTACCGTATCGCCGATGAGAGTGCCTGGAGCGCTTGGCTCACTCGGATCGCGGGCCATCCCGCTGCCGGCTTGGAAACGGTTCACAGGACGCTTCGCGTGCGGGATCACGCGTCCACAGCGAGGGCGCCCGAAGTTGCTGAGGCGTCCCGCCCGATTCCCGCGCCAACGCCCAGCGTTCAAGCGCCTCCGGTCCCTCCAGCCGTAAACCTGAAGCCAGAGCCAAAGCTGGTATTGACCAAGGAGACCACGCCCAAAGCCGAGGTTCCGGTTGCGATCGTGACTCCTGCGACGCCGCCAATACCAGCCGCGAAAGCCGATACGGTGAAGGAGACAGTATTGGCCCTGGTTGCCGAGAAAACTGGATACCCAGTCGACATGCTCGACCTGGATCTCGATCTCGAGGCGGATCTCGGCGTCGACACGGTTAAGCAGGCCGAGGTCTTTGCCTCAATCCGCGAAACTTACAACATTCCCCGCGACGAGAACCGCAAGTTGCGCGATTACCCAACCTTGGCACATGTGATCCGCTTCGTGTACGAGAAGCGGCCAGATTTGGCCGTAACCTCGACGGAAACAAAGGAAGAGGCGAAATCCGCAACGGCAGGAACCGCTGTCGTGGCGGAGGAACCGGCGCTCGCTGCGACATCGGCACAAGCGACCGTTGACGAATCTGTTAAAGAACGTGTTCTCGCCCTAGTGGTAGAGAAAACCGGCTATCCAAGAGACATGCTGGACCTGGATCTCGACCTGGAAGCTGACCTCGGCGTCGATACGGTGAAGCAGGCAGAAATGTTCGCGGCCATCCGCGAGATCTACAACATTCCACGTGATGAAAACCGAAAGCTGCGTGACTATCCCACACTCGCGCACGTCATCCGCTTCGTATTTGAGAAGCGCCCTGACTTGGCAAAGCCGGCGACGTCGGCTGAGGTTCTTGCCGTCTCAGCAGCAGGCGAAGAAATCAAGCTCGCCACTGAACCGACGCCCTCGGCCTTCGCTGCAAAAGCCGGCGCGGGTGATTCCGTAAAAGATCGCGTGCTCGCGCTAGTGGTGGAAAAGACGGGCTACCCGAAAGATATGCTGGACCTGGATCTGGATCTCGAGGCCGATCTTGGCGTCGACACCGTGAAACAGGCAGAAATGTTCGCAGCCATCCGCGAGATCTACAACATCCCGCGCGATGAAAACCGCAAGCTGCGCGACTATCCAACGCTCGCGCACGTGATCCGCTTTGTATTTGAGAAGCGCCCCGATCTGGCCGGAGCGCCGGCGATTGCGTCTACTCCGATCGCTGAGCCAGCGGCGCCCTCGCCGGAGCCTGTCTTCTCCGCAGCGTCGACGGACGATGCGATCAGGGAGAAGGTTCTGGAGATCGTGGCTGAAAAGTCAGGCTACCCCAAAGACATGCTGGATTTGGATCTTGATCTCGAAGCGGATCTCGGCATCGACACCGTGAAACAAGCAGAGATGTTCGCGGCGGTGCGGGCAGCGTATAACATTCCGCGCGACGAGAATCTTAAGCTGCGAGAGTTCCCCACCCTGGCTCACGTGATCAGATTCGCTCGTGACCGGCAGCCGGGCGTGGCTAAAGAGCTCCCTGCTGGCTCTCCCGCGGTCCGAGAGAAACAAGAACCGACCCAGAAGAAACCGCCGGTGTCTGCGACCGCGGGGTCGAAGCCGATCACGGCGCGTCCACTTCCCGCCAGTTTCGATGCCGCCAATCGCATTCCGCGGCGCGTGCCGGTTGCCAATCTGCGTCCGCCGCTCGATCTTTGCAAGCCTACGGGAGTGACGCTCAGTTCCGGACGTCGCGTGGTCGTGATGCCAGACAAATCCGGGGTTGGAGATGCACTGAGGCAACGGCTGCAGGGGATGGGCGTGGAGGTTCTGCGCATCGATTCCGCACAAACAGCAGACGCACTGGCGAACACCCTCAAGACCTGGCTGGCAGCGGGTCCGGTGCACGGTGTGTACTGGCTGTCGGCGCTCGACCATGAGGGAGCGCTCAGCGCAATGGACCTTGCCAGCTGGCATGAAGCCTTGCGGGTGCGAGTGAAATCGCTGTATGCCGCCATGCGCATTCTGTACGAGCAGGTAGCGGCGCCAGGAACGTTCCTGGTCTCTGCGACGCGGCTTGGAGGACAGCACGGCTATGACGAAGCCGGCGCGGCAGCGCCTTTAGGGGGCGCGGTCACGGGTTTCACCAAGACCTACAAGCGCGAGCGGATGGACGCTTTGGTCAAGGCGGTCGACTTTGATGCGGAACGAAAACCATCCGAGATCGCCGAGATTCTGATTCAGGAAACTCTGCGCGATCCCGGCGCAGTCGAAATCGGTTACAAAGACGGCCTGCGCTGGACGATTGGGCTGGAAGAACAGTCCGCAGCCGATGGGAAGGATGGCCTGACGCTCGACAGCAAAACGGTTTTTCTCGTCACCGGTGCAGCTGGAAGTATTGTATCGGCCATTACGTCTGACTTAGCGATGGCATCCGGAGGCACGTTCTACTTGCTCGATCTGGTGCCCGAGCCTGATCCGGGGAATCCCGACCTCAAGCGCTTTGTCACCGACAAGGACGGGCTCAAGCGTGAACTATTCGCACGCATTCAGGCACGGGGCGAGCGCGCCACACCAGCGCTGGTTGAAAAAGAGCTGGCAGCCCTGGAGCGAGCGCTGGCGGCGCGTAGCGCTATCGACGCGGTACAAGCCGCTGGGGGTACGGCCTATTACTTCAGCGTCAATCTAACAGACGCAGCCGCAGTCAGCAAAATCATCCAGCAAGTGCGCGAACGCAGTGGACGAATCGATGTCCTGCTGCACGCCGCCGGCATCGAGCGCAGTCATTTCTTGCCTGACAAAGATGCGCGTGAATTCGATCTGGTCTTCGACGTGAAGAGCGACGGATGGTTCAATCTTCTGCATGCCATCGGCGATTTGCCCCTCGGGGCGACGGTGGCTTTCAGCTCAATTGCAGGCCGTTTCGGCAACGCTGGGCAAACCGATTACAGTTCGGCCAACGACCTGTTGTGCAAGATTACCTCGAGCTTCCGCACCACCCGACCGACCACTCGTGGCATCGTGATCGATTGGACGGCGTGGGGCGGCATTGGCATGGCCACGCGCGGATACATTCCCAAGATGATGGAAGTGGCGGGCATCGATATGTTGCCGCCGGAGGCTGGCGTTCCTCTGATTCGGCGAGAGTTGACCCTTGGTGGAACTCGCGGCGAAATCGTGATTGGCCAGAGGCTCGGTGTTCTGCTGAAGGAATGGGACGAAACCGGCGGGTTGGATATTTCTGCTGGAAACGTCAGCGGCGAAAAACGCTCACCCGGGCAGGGACCGATGATTGGAAAAATCGCGAGCGCCAGCTTTTTTGGGCCTTTGACCATCGAGACTACTCTCGATCCGAAGATTCAGCCGTTCTTGCATGACCATCAAATCGATGGCACGCCGGTCCTGCCCGGAGTCATGGGCATCGAGTCGTTCGCCGAAGCTGCCCTGAGCCTGCTTCCGGGCTGGCATATCGAAGCCATCGAAGACGTAAACTTCCTGGCGCCGTTTAAGTTCTACCGGACCGAACCGCGGACGGTAACGGTCGAGGCGCTGATTCATCCGAAGGGGGACCGCCTGGTCGAAGATTGCCGTTTGATTGGACGCCGCTCGCTCCCCAATCAAAAGGAACTGCAAATCACAACTCACTTCACTGCCCAGGTGCGGCTGATGAAACAGCCGCCCACGGCGATGACGGTGCCGGCGCTGGGCACGCCAGCCGGAAACATCATTGATGCTGCGGATATCTATGGCCTCTACTTCCACGGGCCGGCTTACCAGGTTGTGGAGCGGGCGTGGTGGGATGGGAAGCGCATCGTCGGGTTGCTTGCCGCGGGCTTGCCCAATAATCATCATCCAGCAGAGCTGCCGACGATGGTCGCGCCCAGGCTAATCGAGCTTTGCTTTCAAAGTGCAGGCTTGTGGGAAATGGGAGTCGAAGGCCGGATGGGTCTGCCCCAGCATATTGATCAGGTTTCGTTTTTCAAGCGCGCCGCGGAATCGTCCGACACCCGGCTGTACGCCGTGGTCACTCCCAACCCAAGTCAAGGAAGTTTTGACGCCGAGGTCGTGGACGCCAAAGGAAATTGCTACCTGCGACTCAAGAGCTATCGCACGGTAGCGTTTCCCAATGCTGTGGATTCCGAGCGATTAAAGGCACTGCAAGCTGCGATGTCCCTGGCCGCCGTCGCCGCATGAGATTGTCCTAACGATCGTCGATCGGGAGACTTATGGAACACGAATTTCAACGCGTAGCGATTGTGAATCGCGGCGAAGCTGCTATGCGCTTCATCCACGCTCTCCGCGATTTCAACCAGGAATACGGCACAGCGTTGCGCGCGATCGCGCTTTTCACCGATCCCGACCGCCGTAGCATGTTTGTGCGGGAGGCGGATGAAGCTGTGCACCTTGGCCCCGCCCAGATTCTCGATCCAAACACCAGGCAGTTGAAAAGCAGTTACGTTGATTATGGGCAGCTAAAGCGGGCGCTTGCCCTGGCGCGCGCGGACGCGGTCTGGGTGGGCTGGGGTTTTGTTGCTGAGCACGCTGCATTCGCCGACCTGTGCCAAGAACTGGGTATCGTGTTCATCGGCCCCGAAGGCGATGTGATGCGGCGCGTGGGCGACAAGATCGCCTCCAAACGATTAGCGGAAGAGGCTCAAGTTCCGGTTGCGCCATGGAGCCATGGCCCGGTGGAAACGCTCGATGACGCCCGCATCCACGCCGAACGCATGGGTTATCCCTTCCTTATTAAGGCTACGGCCGGAGGAGGCGGTCATGGGATTCGCCTGGTCCGTTCGCCGAACGAACTTGCCCAAGCCTTCTGCAGCGCCCGCGCCGAGGCCTTCAAGGCCTTCGGAGATCCAACTATTTTCATGGAAAAATTAGTGCAGGGGGCACGCCACGTCGAGGTGCAAATCATTGCCGATCACCACGGGACGACTTGGGCCGTCGGCGTGCGCGACTGCACCGTCCAACGCCGGCATCAGAAAATCCTCGAAGAAGCGCCCTCGCCGGCACTTTCTCCGGAACAAGATCAGGCGCTGCGTGAGGCGGCGATTCGTTTGAGTCGAGTCTCGGGTTATCACAATGCCGGCACGGTCGAATTCCTCTACGAACCCGAGATTCGGCGTTTCTCATTCATGGAAATGAACACGCGGTTGCAGGTCGAACATCCGGTGACTGAATGCACCACCGGGCTTGACCTGGTAAAGCTTCAGATCCATGTTGCGCGCGGCGGCCACCTGGAGGGTGAACCACCCCGTACGACCGGTCATGCGATTGAGGTCCGGCTGAATGCAGAAGATCCGGACAACGGCTTCGCTCCGGCCCCGGGCGCGATTGTGCGATTCAGAATCCTGCCTGGGCCGGGTGTGCGCATCGACACAGGCGTTGCCGAAGGCGATGCCATCCCGTCGGAATTCGACTCGATGATCGTCAAGATCATTGCCTATGGCCAGAATCGAAAAGAAGCACTTTCCCGCCTGCAGCGAGCGTTGCGCGAGAGTGTAGTCGTCATCAAGGGCGGCGCCAGTAACAAATCGTTCCTCCTGGAATTGCTGGGTCGTCCCGAGGTGCAGAGCGGAGAGTTTCATAATGGTTGGCTCGATCATTTGGCTTCTACCGGTAAGCATCTCTCCAGAAGCTATGCCGATGCTGCCCTGGTTCAAGCGGCGATCGAGGTCTACGATGCCCAGTTGGCGGTGGAGCAGACGCAGTTTTATGCCTCAGCCGTGCGCGGTCGCCCACAGGTTCGGAGCGAAGCAGGCCGGACGGCCGAGTTACGTTATCGAGGCCAATGTTATTCCCCCAGGATTTATCGCCTCGGTCCGCATCGCTACCGCGTTGAGGTGAATGGCTCCCGTATCGATGCTGAGATCGATCGTCTGGATCAGTTCGAAAGCCGGCTCATGGTCTTTGGGCGGCGTTTCCGGGTTGTCTCCGTCGTCCAGGGTCTAAGTTACCTCATCGAGGTGGACGGTGTTTCGCACCGCATTGATCGTGATGACGGAGGCGTGGTACATGCCCCTGCGCCAGCGGTGGTGGTTTCCATTGCAGTCAAGCCGGGTGACAAGGTTGCGGTCGGCGATCGGCTCGCCGTGCTCGAGGCTATGAAGATGGAAATGCAAGTCGTAGCCCCATTTTCCGGAAAAGTTCGGCAGGTCATGACTATCCCGAATGTTCAGGTTGACACCGGCGCGCCGCTACTCCAGATCGATCCCGTTGCGGATGACAATAGCGTTGTTGGTTCGGAGCGAGTGATCTTTGGCGCGTCGTCAGTTGCCAACGGTAACGGAGACAATGTTCAATCCACCTGCCACCAAAGCCTGGATGAACTCCGCCAGCTCCTGTTGGGCTTTGATGTTGATCCGAAGCACGCAGCGAGGCTGTTCGCCGAATGGAGCCAGACCTGCCCAGTGGACAGTGACAAGATCAGACAAGGCGAGGATGAGATCCTCAATATTTTTGTGGATATATGTTTCCTGTTCCAGCGCGATCCGGAAGTCAACCACCGGGCGAGCGCTGAAGAACCGAGCGCCGAAGCTTATCTTTTTTCTTATTTGCGCATGCTGGAGACGCGAGGTCAAGGACTCCCCCCCGCCTTTGTCAGCGCGCTCCAACGGGCCCTGGCTCACTACGGTGTGCGGACGCTGGATCGCTCGCCTGAACTGGAACAGAGCTTGCTGTGGATCTACAAATCGCATCAACGCGTGGAACAGCAAATCGCTCCGGTTGTCGGCATTCTCGAACGACGTCTGCGTCACATTCAAAAGTTGTCACCGCAGGCTGAGGAATCGTTTCGGACTCTGCTCGACCGCATGACATCCCTGACCAACGGGATCTTTCCCGCGCTCACAGATCTGGCCCGGGAAGTACGCTATCGCTATTTCGACCAACCTCTTTTCAAGCGTGCGCGCAAGCAAGTGTACGAGCAAGTGAAGGCCCACCTCGCCTACATGGCCGCCAATCCGGATGCTGCGGACCGCCGCGAAAGAATCAACGCCCTGGTCGAATGCCCGCAACCGTTAGCGAGCTTGCTCTGCAGCCGGTTCGCGGGGGCTGACACGGACACGCGTAAGCTGATGTTGGAAGCGCTGACCTGGCGTTACTATCGCATCCGAAATCTCACAAACTTTCGCTGCGTGGAACTCGACGGACGTTGTTATGCCTCGGCCGAGTACGATCATGAAGGAAAGAGAATCCACGTTTTCACCACGCACGCCGAGTTTTCCCAGTTCTCCGAGGCAGCGCGGGGCATGTTTTCAATGATTGCGGAAGTGCCGGCGGATCACGACATCGTGATTGATTTCTATGTGTTCCACGCCGGACGGCCAAGTGACCCAGAGGTAACGCAGCAGGCAGTGCGCTCGGTGCTCAACCAGTCCGGCTTCCCCCGCTTGATACGTCGTATCGTGACGACCGTTGCCGGCCCCGGCCACGGACAGGGTGTGGCCGCGACCCAGCATTTCACCTATCGACCTATCAGGAATGCGTACGAGGAAGAGAAGTTCTACCGTGGAATTCACCCGATGTTGGGAAAACGGCTGCATCTGTGGCGGCTGAGCAATTTCAAGATTGACCGGTTACCGTCGGCCGAAGACGTGTACCTTCTGCATGCAGTTGCCCGCGATAATCCGAAAGACGAGAGGCTGTTTGCGTGCGCGGAAGTACGCGATGTAACCCCGGTGCGGGATGAGGCCGGCCGAATCGTACAATTGCCGCATCTGGAGCGCATGTTGACGGAAGCCTTGGCGGGCATTCGCCTGTTTCAATCGCGACGGCCGGCCCATCAACGCCTCTACTGGAATCGCATTCTGCTGAACGTGTGGCCCCCGCTTAATCTCGGGCGCGACGAATTGCGAGATCTGGTGCGGAAACTCACGCCCGCGACCGAAGGCTTGGGTTTGGAACAAGTGATCGTGCGCGCGCGTATTCCTAATCCCGCGACCGGCGAGTTGCGTGAAATGGTGGTGCGCATCTCCACCCCGGGCTGCAGGGGGATGATGATTTCCTTCCGCGCTGCGGACGAACTGCAGCCCGTAAAACCGCTGACCGAGTATGACCAAAAAGTTGTTCGCATGCGCCAGCGGGGACTGATCTACCCTTACGAAATCATCCGAATGCTTACGCCCGTTCCGGAAAACACCCGGGCGGAATTCCCCGCCGGCGATTTTGTCGAGCTCGATTTTGACTCGACCGGCCAACTGGTCCCAGTCGATCGTCCTTACGGACAAAACAAAACCAACATCATCGTCGGCCTCATCCGCAACTTTACGAGCAAATATCCCGAGGGCATGACTCGCGTTCTCGTAATGGGAGATCCGAGCAAGGATCTGGGAGCACTCGCTGAAGCGGAATGCCGGCGCATCCTTGCGGCTTTGGATCTAGCGCAAGCGAAACGCGTTCCTCTGGAATGGTTTCCCATCTCCGCTGGGGCCAAAATCTCGATGGAAAGCGGCGTGGAAAACATGGATTGGATCGCCCGCGTCCTGCGCGGCCTGATTAACTTCACGCAAGCGGGGGGTGAAGTGAACCTGGTCATAAACGGAATCAACGTCGGCGCACAGCCCTACTGGAACGCCGAGGCTACCATGCTGATGCACACCCGCGGCATTCTGATCATGACTCCGAAAGCGGCAATGGTGCTGACCGGCAAGCGCGCTCTCGACTATTCCGGCAGCGTCTCGGCTGAAGATAACCAGGGCATCGGCGGCTACGACCGCATCATGGGCATCAACGGCCAAGCGCAATATTGGGCGCGCGACATCGACGAAGCCTGTCATATTCTGTTGCGCCATTATGAACACACTTACGTGGCTCTGGGCGAGCGCTTCCCCCGGCGGGACGCGACCAGCGATCCTATTGATCGGGACGTGCGCTTCTCTCCACACGGCAGAAATGGTGACGACGGTTTCGAACTAGTCGGCGAAATCCTATCCGACGAGACCAACCCCGGGCGCAAGAGATCGTTTGAGATTCGCAAAGTGATGACGGCGGCAATAGACCAGGATCATCCTCCGCTGGAGCGTTGGGCTGGCATGCGCGCAGCGGAAACGGCGGTAGTTTGGGATGCTCATCTGGGTGGATATCCGGTTTGTCTTATCGGGATCGAGTCCCGTCCCATGCCCCGTTTAGGCTTTGTTCCGGCGGACGGTCCCGATCAATGGACTTCGGGCACGCTCTTCCCGCAGTCCTCCAAGAAGATCGCACGCGCGATCAATGCAGCCAGCAACAACCGACCGGTAGTCGTCCTGGCAAACCTTTCGGGGTTTGATGGCTCGCCGGAGTCGATGCGCCGGCTGCAACTTGAATACGGCGCTGAGATCGGACGAGCGGTGGTCAATTTCAAGGGACCCATCGTCTTCTGCGTGATCTCCCGCTATCACGGTGGCGCGTACGTGGTCTTCTCGCGAGCGCTGAATGAAAGCGTGGAGGTAGCGGCCTTGGAGGGAACGTACGCATCGGTGATCGGCGGCGCTCCCGCGGCAGCCGTCGTTTTCGCCGGTGAAGTCGAGGCCAAAGCTAAAAAGGATGCACGCCTGCAGGCGTTGAATCAGGCGATGGCTCAGGCTGAGGGCGCGGAGAAAGTCCGGTTGCGTGCCCAGTGGGACGAACTTTTCAAGGTCATCCACTCCGAAAAGCTGGGCGAGACAGCCGCGGAGTTTGACCGCGTACATAGCGTGCAGCGGGCACTCGACGTGGGCGCCCTCAACTACATTATTCCGCCTGCGGACTTGCGTCCTTATCTCATTCATGCTGTAGAACGCGGTATCGCCAGAGAACAGAGCTTGGAATCAGCAAAACAGGAAACCGGCATTTCAGAAACGATACTGGAAACCACCATTACGGAGGCAGCCTGATTTCGGCGAAGCGGAATTCGATGAACGTTTATTGGTTGGAACAAACTGAAGCTGATGTGCCCAGCGAAAATGATTGGCTAAGCGCGAACGAGGTAGCCATCCTGAAAGAAATGCGCTTCCCCAAGCGACGCACGGACTGGCGTCTGGGACGCTGGACGGCGAAACACGCGTTGTCGGTTTGCCTGGATCTCCCGGCTCATCCCGAGATCTTCAGGAAGATGGACATACGCCCTGCGAGGTCCGGAGCACCGCAGGCCTTTTTCATCAACCAGCCGGCCGGCGTCGCGATTTCTCTGAGCCACCGTGGGGGTGTTGCCGCGTGTGTCGTGGCGACGTCTGATGTGGAAATAGGTTGCGATTTGGAAATGGTCGAGCCGCGTAGCGATGCGTTTGTCGCCGACTATTTCACAGGTGAGGAACAAGCTCTGGTTGCGCGCGCGCCGGCCGCGGATCGTCCTCGACTTTTGGCCCTGCTATGGAGCGGGAAAGAGAGCGCGCTGAAGGCGCTGGGTACGGGGCTTCGGCTCGACACCCGATGCGTGGTCGTTGAGCCATTCGACGCATTCTTCGACGTCAACGGCTGGAGCGCACTCCGGGTTCGTTATGCTGGCGGCGCCGTTTTCCACGGTTGGTGGCAACTCGCCAACACTTTAGTGCGAACTGTAGTTGCCTCGCCGCGGCCAGATTCGCCCATTCCCCTGACCGTCCCGGCCCACTTCTTCGATTGCGACTCCAATTGCGCGTAGCGGACAGACGGTCGGTGGTAGGAACTGGTATGCACAGCCAACAATTCGATTTCGACTTCATCGTCATCGGTTCCGGTTTCGGTGGCAGCGTTTCGGCCCATCGCTTGGTGGAGAAAGGCTACAGAGTCGCGGTTATGGAAATGGGCCGGCGCTGGACGCCTGACAATCTGCCGCGCACCAGTTGGTCGATCCATCGTTGGCTTTGGCGTCCGAATCTGGGCTTGCGGGGGTTCTTCAATATTCAATTCTTCCGTCACGCAACCATCTTCCACGGCAGCGCTGTTGGCGGCGGATCCGTCACTTACGCCTGTACCTTGCTGGAACCGCCCGAAAAAGTATGGGAAGCAGGATCGTGGACGGGATTGTCCAACTGGAAGTCGGAAATGCCCCAGTACTACGAAACCGCGGCGCGTATGTTGGGTGTGACGGAAAATAAGATTCTCGGACCGGCTGACGTTCTGTTGAAGAAAGCTGCGGAGGTCTCAGGCACCGGCCATACGTTTTACCGCACCAAGGTAGGCATTTTCGAGCCAGCGGAGGGAGCGCCCGGCGGGGAGACATTCCCGGATCCATACTTCGGTGGCGAGGGCCCGGCACGAACCACTTGCATCGCTTGCGGTGGCTGCATGATGGGCTGCCGGTACGGCGCCAAGAATACGCTGGACGTGAGCTACTTGTATTTGGCCGAGAGGCACGGAGCGCAAGTTTTTCCCGAAGCCCGAGTGGTTAACGTGAAACCGCTGGACGGTTCCAGCGACGGCAGCGCCGGTTACGAAGTGACCACCGTCAAGTCCACGGCGTGGGTTCGCCGCCATCCCCGCCGACTTACCTGCCGCGGGGTGGTCTTCTCTGCATCGTCGTTAGGCACAATGGAACTTCTTTTTAAGCTCAAAGAACAAGGCTCGTTGCCTGCGATCAGCAGTCAGCTAGGGCAACATGTGCGCACCAATTCCGAATCGCTGATCGGGGCGCGCACACCCGGCTATTCTCAGGACGTGTCAGAGGGTATCGCGATCGGCTCTGGCGTTTATATTGATGAGCACACCCACATTGAAGCGGTCCGCTATCCCAGGGGCTCCGACGCTATGGGATTTCTCACGACAATCCTGACCGATGGCCGTCCCGGTCCGCGACGCATTGCACTCTGGATGAAGAACGTCGCAGCCTCTATGCTCCGCCATCCATTCAAGACTATTCGAGTCTTGCAGCCATTAGGCTGGGCTCGGGAATTTGTAATTCTCTTGTGTATGCAAGCGCTCGAAGGAGAGATCGAAATGCGCTGGCAACGTACATGGTTCTGGCCGTTCCGTAAATTTCTCGTAAGCCACGGCGAGAAGGTGCCGACCTACATTCCGAAAGCCAATGAGTTTGCGAAGACGCTGGCGCAACTCACCGGCGGTTTTCCCATGAGCATGCTTCCCGAGATCCTATTCAATGTTCCGGGCACGGCACACTGCATCGGAGGCTGCGTGATCGCAGACAATTCCACCCACGGTGTGGTCGATTCTCGCCACCGCGTCTTCCACTACAAGAATATGTACATCTGTGATGGATCGGTGGTGTCGGCTAACCTCGGCGTCAATCCCAGCTTGACGATTACCGCACTGGCCGAGCGGGCTATGAGCTTTATCCCTCCGACCGCAGAGAACGATTGGAACGATGACGCCTGATTCTGGCTTATGCGGACGCCCGTGAGGACATCGCACTGGCTGGCAGCAACCGGTCCAATAGCGCCTGCTCGCAGTCCAGCCACAAACGCCCGGTGTATAGCAAAGCGCTGCACTGGAGCGTAACCCAATCGCGAGTCTTCAAAGGCGAACGGAATTCTTTGCGATTCGCGATCCAATGCTGGGCGACCCGACGCGCAATCGTAACGCCGAAGCCCAAGCCGCTGTCCGATCCTCCTATGTCACTCAGAATTCCATCCAGCGTAAACATCACTTTCGATAGCATGATCAGCGGGCCGGGAAACTTTACTCCCTTCATGGCAAGCCGTTCCAGGAGCAGCATGGCATCCACCCCGCTGGACAAACGCATCATCGGCAACTCGCTAAGGAAAGTTGCAACAAATTGCGCAACCATCCGGCCCCTTGGGGAATTGTTTCGAATGTGCTGCTGGCTGAGCGCCAGAACTTCATTGCATGTCCCCACTGGGTCGCGCAAGGTCACCATTAGAAACAGCAGCGCGAGATGCCGCCGTTGATCGCGGCTCAAACGCTCGCGCAGCGCCCAGTCGATGATCGCCAGCTCACCGGTCCGGTTGTCATAAAGCAGATTGCCGGCATGGGGATCGCCGTGAAAAATCGCGTTTTCGTCCGATGACAAAAGCGGCACCGCGATCAGCGCTTCGATGAGTTGCTCGGCAACTTTTCTGCGCTTTGAAGCTGGTAGCCGCGCCGCCGCGCTCGTCACTTTGATTCCACGCTCCTCGGTCAGTGCCGTAATTCGGGGTGTACACAGCGGCTGAATCAACCGCGGTACGCTAACCCCGCGCATCGATCGATACAGGTTCCATGCTTCGACCAGCGTCTTCTGCTCCCGCACAAAATTGACTTCGTGCCGCAGCAAACGCCGGACTTTCTTGAAAGTATCGGGCAGCAGCTTCGCGGGAAATCCGTAATTATGTTGCCGGTCGCTGAAGTATTGCGCCAGCCCCTGCAAATAGTCCATGTCCTCGGCAAAATATTCGGGAATATGCGGCTTCAGAACTTTGAAAACTCCGCGCTCGCGGTTTCCGCTCATCGGATTGCGCCATGTAAAGCGCACCACCGCACTGACGCTGGCCTCGGAGAGAATGGTTGTCGCGATCTTTACACTATATTTCTCGACTCGCGTTCCCAACTCTCGGCGAATGATCGCGACTACATCCTGCGGCCGGACATCGCGAATTCCATTTTCCAGCCGCTCCAACGCATTGCGCAGCGCCGGACGAAGATGCTGGTTGCGCGCAATGACTTGTCCCAGTTTCTGCAGCCCAGGCACTTTTGCAATCAACCGCAGCAAGCGCACTTCCGCCGAAGTTTCGGGCGGAAGCTCAAGTTGCTCGAGTAATTTGGGAGCAAGCCGCGAGGGCGAAAGTCGGGCCACGACAAATGTCATCGCGTCCCGCACCGGAGGACGCCACTTCAGGTAAGGCTGCGGAACCAATCTTTCGACCGGAACGATCTCGTCGACAATCCATCGCGCCATTGTCTCCCGCATGGCCTGCCCAGCCGGGCTTCGCAGCCCAGCTTCAATCGCCCGCGTCTGCTCCGCCGCCGTCGCTCCTTTCGGCAGAAAGCTGGCCAGAGCGGTGCGCAACCGCTCCGGAGCGAGCGGGCGCAAACCATCTCCTGAGACCGTCGAACTGATGGCGGACGAAGACATAGGATTCATCTTCTCTGCGATAAGCCCCGTGCGGCTAATGATGCGTCGGTGACTCTACTTTGGTGGTCGCTCTGATCTCCTCTGACCTCAAGTGCTCCTCCAAAGCTTCCCGATACATACAGTGCCGCTGGCCAGCCAGAATCTCCTCTTGGTTTCGCACGATGACGGCGAAAAGTTCTTGATTACGCTTGATCTCCTCCTGGCCTCTCAGGATCAAGGCTTGGTCTTGAAGAATCCTCTTCTGGTTGGCGATTATCCTTTCGGTTTCTGAGAGCGACATTTCAATCTCCTTAAGTGAATTTAGAACCGGAACAAACTGTGTCCTCGATCCCGCTAAGATTACTGGCCAGAGACACGGACAGATGGCGGATTCCTTCTCGGGTCTTTGGGTGATCTTTAACAACTCGCGAATGGCAGAACTGGTAATGTCCTTGGTGCGCAGCGTGTAACGAGCGATCCAGGTAGTCGACATTGCCGGAACTCCTGCAAAGCCAGTGTAGGCCCGCCTATGCGGTCTTACTGTGACGCGCGTGACACGTAGTTGTGATGTAAACCGGCTAGCTCAGAGGCAATCGCCATGGGTCTCACGACGACTCCTTCCAGTTTGCAGTCGACGTTGTGAACTATGAATCCAATCTATTTTCGAGGTTTGCCGACTCGCTGTGCGGTCGCAATCATCATGGCGACCGTGTCCAGATCTTTGGGCTTCACCTTGCCCGGAGGAATGCGCGTATAGGTCAGGTCTTCGAGCGTCAGCATCACCTCGCCAAGAGCCATGGAGTCGACCAATCCGGAGGAGACCAAGGGCGTGTTCTCATCGATCACCAGGGATGGCTTTCGAATTCGCCGAAGGATGTATTCAATCATCTGCTTGGCTTCTTCCGTCATTTCAACTCTCTTCCCCGGAGTCATCCGCTTAGTCTCAGACGCGTTATTCGACGTTAAGTTCCAGATGTTCTTTCTGTAACTTCTCGAATGTCGCGGATCGCGCTGGCTTTCCTGCAGTGCTCTTCACAATCCATTTTGGTGGCTTCAGAAACACTGTTCCAACCGTTACTCCCAGGCCGGCAGTAACCAAGCCACGAATCTCCCGCTCAATGGCGACACTATCGGCGAGCTGACGTTCGCTTTCTACTTCGGCCACAAGGACGATTTCTTCCGTTCCCAGGTCTGGATTGTACACACCCATCGCGACTACCCGGCCATCGTGGACGGCACGGTGGCCGGCAGCGATTTCTTCGATGTCCTGCGGGTAGATATTTTCGCCGCCCACGATGATGAGGTCTTTCTTCCGCCCGACCACATAAAGTTCCCCGTCCAAACAGAACCCGAGATCGCCTGTGCAGTACCAGCCATCGATGATAGCTTTGGCCGTGAGGTCGGGACGGTTGTAATAACCGTCAAACAAGCAATCGCTTTTGATAAGAATTTCGCCCGCGTAGCTTCCCCCGAGGGGAACGCCCAAATCTGCCGCGATACGAATCTCATGATTCGGCAACAAACGCCCGGATGAAGTGAAACAAGCCGAACTCGTGCTCCCTTCGGCAACCTGTACGACGCGATGCGACTTCCGAAACTCTCTGCTGTCGGTCCAGATGCGCGTGGGGCCGGAAGAGCGGTCGATATCCGACTGAGTTACAGCAAAGACGTTCTCGGCCATGGCGTAGGAGCTTTGCAAGGCACCGGACTTCAGTCCATTTGCCGCGAATGCGTTCTGGAATTCCTCCATGCTGCTGGTCCGGACCGGCTCGGAACAATTGATCAGTGCACGAACCGAAGACAGATCGTACTGTGCGCGCCGGTCTGGCCGGGTGCGGCGGGGGACAAACTGAAAAGCGAAGTTCGGAAGCCACGCGAGCGTGCACTTATGCTCGCAGATGACCTGCAGCATGGTTTCAGGATGCATCACCCAGTCGAGCGGCGACTGCATCACCAGCGGCATGTGGCAGGCCATGGGAAGCATGAAGCAGGCGATCAAGCCCATGTCATGATAAAGAGGCAGCCAGCTGTAAATCCGGTCGGTGGCGCTGTCAATCTTCAGTGCTTGCGAAAGATGTGCCAGTTGACGCAATACGGCAGTATGGGTCAGCGCTACACCTTTTTGCAGTCCAGTTGTGCCCGCTGAATGTTGGATGAACGCGACGCGATCGGGTTGAACTGGCGAGGGCGGCAGTTCTTCTTCTTGCCCGAAGTCGCTGTGGTTGCCCACTCGAAGTAGCCTCGTCCCCGCGCCTAGCGAAACGTGCCCGAGCATTTCATCTGGAAACTCCTCGTCAATGACCACAGCCTTGGCGTCGAGATTTGCCGTCACCCCCTCCACCCCATAACGGTACTTGGATGGCTCGACCTTGTCATTGGGGTAGGCGATAAAAGCCGGCACTGCGCCAAGCATCATCGTTCCCACGAAGACGGTCATCGCCAGGATGCCTTGCGGCAAGATGAGGATCACCCGATCTCCAGCGGCCACGCCACGGGCGCGGAGCATCCCGGCGTGTACACGGGCGCGACGACGAAACTCGGCAAATGTGACGGTTTCTTGTTCGTCTTCGTCGACCCAGAACGTAACGAAAGGACGCCCGCCGGGAGCCGCGTCAAGCGCTTCGATGAGATTGCGGTATGGGAGCACACAGTAGTTTAGCGGATGAGGCTTGGAGCGGATCACATAGGTTTGGGTAGGTGTCATTCCGAACAAGCGTTCTTTGCGCCGTGAGGAATCTGGGCGAGCCTCGCGAAGCATCGCGTTCTTTGCGAGGCAATAATCGCGGGTTTGGCTCGCTTCCTTGTCGAATTGCGCCACACCATTGTTGTAATGGCGGGCACACACCATTATTCTTGCTTCGCGCGGAGGAAATTTGCTTCGAATCATCTCGTACGCTGTGGCGTTCCTGCTGTGCGCGGTGATTTTGGCAACCGTCCGCTCGCGACCGATCCGCCAGGCCACCCTCCTGATCGCAAGCTTTGCTCTGTATTTGACGTGGGGAGCACGGTTCGCCACCGTTCTGCTCGCTTCCATCGCGATGAACTATCTCGTAGGAGAATGGATTCGCCGCAAGCCTTCCGGCGTGACTCTGTCCATCGGAATTTTTCTGAACCTTGCTCTGCTGGCTACGTTCAAGTACCTGCCGGAAGCCGCGGTCCGTCTTCCTTTCTCCTCGTTGCAGCACCTCGCGCACCTCGCCTTGCCCTTAGGCATTTCGTTCTGGACCTTCCAGGCGATGAGCTACCTGCTTGATATTTACCAGGGCGACGATGTCGAGCCGTCGTTTTTCGAATTTGCTCTCTATATGGTTTTCTTCCCCGTGACCATCGCCGGGCCCATCTGCCGCATGTCCGAGATGCTTCCGCAATTCCGCTCGGAGAGCGTCACGCGTTCCGACGACATCGCCCGCGGGTGCCAGCGCATCGCCACCGGCGTGCTCATGATGCAACTGGCCAAATTGCTGGGGCAGGGAATTCTTGGGGGCGACGGCATCGCTTCCGGCTTCGATCGCGTGGTTAACTGGAGCGGGCCGGACGTCTGGTGCCTCGCGTTCGGTTACGGCCTGCAGCTCTTCTTTGATTTTGCCGGCTACTCGCACATCGCCATTGGCGCTGCCCAGGTGCTTGGCTTCACCATCCCCGAAAATTTCGCGCGGCCGTTTGAATCGACTAGCCCGTCGATCTTCTGGACCCGCTGGCACATGTCGCTATCGTTCTGGATTCGTGACTACGTTTTCTTCCCGTTGATGCGCTTGCGCCGTGAAGCGTGGTGGCGAAATCTCAGTCTGCTGATCGCCATGGTTCTGTTCGGATTGTGGCACAAAGCCAGCATCCTCTTTCTTCTGTGGGGCGCCTATCATGGATTGCTTCTCATCTTGCACCGGCAGGTTGAAGGGTTGGAGCGCAGGTTCGACTGGACGCCTCCCAGAATCCCATGGATTGCGCTCTCATGGGTTTCCACGATCAGTCTGGTGAATCTAGGATGGATTTTCTTCCGCGCCAACTCTCTGCACCAGGCACGTCAAATGCTGGCGGCGATTCTGTCGCCCGCGGCCTATCGAATCCACTCTCTGACGGGAAGTCTCTACTGGCTGGTTCTCGCGCTGGGCGTGGGCTATACGATTGTGCTGATGACCATTGACAAGCTCAGTCGCTATTCGACCGACCGGGCCGACGCTCAAACCCAACCAGCAGGCTCGCGCGCCGGACCGATGGCGCTACTGGCTCGTTGGCGCTGGTTCTGGCTCCCGCCGCTCTATGCGCTGGCCCTGCTTTTCGTCTTGATCGTCACCCTGTCACGTGGAACCAGTACCGCGCAGATGATGTACAGCAATTTCTGAATCTCAGCTTTTGTGAGCGCCTCGCGCGGGTGTAACATGGGCACCAGTAGTTCTCAAGTCGTGTAATCGCCCAATGACCACAGCCATACTCGCAACATGCGTCGTTCGACAGCATTGATGCTAACCGCCCCGTCGTTCGCAGAAATCGTTTGTGCATCCACGCTTGTGCATCCAAATGTTCTCGGAATATTCTTGGCCCCACTCATGTTCCTTGCATTTCCTGTCCTGATTGTCGGGGTGGCAATTGCATCGAAGCATCGCGAGGACACGTCAGGAGGCACTTGGACGGTGCTCGCAATCGCCGGTGTTGCGCAAGTAGCGACGTTCATTAGTTTGGGGGCATTCCGGGTTAGCACTCTATAAATGTTGATAAATCGTCATGGTGCTCATTGACCCGAGAGAGTCGGCCAGATCGCAACAACCCGACCTCTCGAAGAATTTCGCTGGATCCTGGAAGGGCGATTGTAGCGGTGTCACTCTCAAATCGAGCATTTCCCCTCACTCAGCGCGTGTTTTAGCTCTTTGTCAGTCGTATCAGCCCGGCCCAAATCTCGCTGAATGCTTCTCCTTCAAGCACTTACTGAACTTCTGCCTTGGCATGGCAATTGCCTTTCTACTTCTCGGTGAGCTGGCATCGGGCTCATAGTAAATGCCTAGAAATCTAGTCGAGAAGAAGCAATCGACAGTGACGACTGTACCTGCAGGCCCGCAAATCACGGAGGCAGTACCGGCGCTTCGTAGATCTCGCTGGCGCCGTTGGTTGGCCATTTCGGCGACGACCATTCTGGCCCCGGTGTTACTGCTTGCGCTCGCGGAGGTGGCGCTGCGCCTCTGCGGAGTAGGAACGCCAACCGGCGTCACGCTCCGTTGCACCGATCAAGGCCAGCCTGCTTATTGCGACAACCCATCTTTCGCCGCAGCCTTTTTCCCGCCGGGAATGTTTCGTACACCGCGGCCTTACGCGATTCCCGCAGCCAAGCCACCAGGAACTTACAGGATCTTCGTTCTCGGCGAGTCGGTTGCCTGGGGCGATCCTGATCCCACCTACGGATTCGGCCGATACCTCGAAGTAATGCTCCGAGAACGCTTCCCCCAGACAAAGTTCGAGGTGATCAATACCAGCATCACTGCTCTCAACTCGCATGCATTCCTGCCCATGGTCAAGGAGCTGGCGCAGTACCAGCCCGACCTCTTTATTATGTACGCGGGCAACACCGAAGTGGTAGGGCCTTTTGGGCCAGGAACGGTGTTAACGCCGTGGGATATGAGTCTGCCGGCCATCCGCGCCAGAATTTTTCTCAATTCCACCCGGCTGGGTCAGCTTTTCGCGAAGGTGAGTCGCGCGAACCAGAAGAATGAATGGCGCGGCATGGAAATGTTTCTGGACCGGCAGGTCCGCGCCGACTCTCCACAGATGAAGCCAGTGTACGAAAATTTCGCAGCCAATTTGCGCGATATCGTCGCCGTCGCCCGCCGCGCGGGCGCTCAAGTCCTGATCAGCACAGTAGCCACGAATTTAAAGGATTGTGCTCCGTTCGCTTCCCTGCATCGCGAAGGCATCCGAGAGGATGAGCTGCATTCGTGGGAGGGATTGGTCCAGCGCGGTGCCGACCTCGAGAGCGCGGGATCGTACGCTGATGCCCTAAAGCTGTACCTCTCGGCGGCGGAGATCGATCCTCAGTATGCCGAACTCCAGTTTCGGATTGCGCGTTGCCTGTGGGCTCTCGGCGATTTTGCCGGGGTCAAGGGGCGCTTCGTGCGGGCTCAGGATCTCGACACGCTTCGCTTTCGCGCCGATAGCAAATTAAATGAAATCATTCGTGCTCAAGCTGGCCCGGGCGTCGGCGTAGTTGATGCGGCCGCGGTTTTTGCTGGCGAGAGTCCGCATGAGGTCCCGGGCAACGAACTCTTCTACGAACACGTGCACATGAATCCGCGCGGGACGTACTTGCTTGCGCGTGCCCTCTTCCGCCAGATCGACAGCATGTTGCCGGCCGAATTGCGGCGCGGTGCAGTGACCGAGGATGTCGTCTCCGAAGAAGAATGCGAGCGCCTGCTTGCATTTACGCCGTATGATCGCTTGCGGGTCGCTGGGCTGGTGCTCGCGAAGCTGCAGCGGCCTCCGTTTACCAACCAACTGAACCACTCAGAAGAGGTCCTGAGGATGAAAAGCCAGGCCGAAGGATCACCCAATTATGGGGAGATCGTTGCCGAATACCAGTGGGCCATCCTGCAAAACCCACAGGACCGGCTGTTACATCTTAATTATGGATTTCTCCTCCATCGCTACGACCCTGCCGCCGCCGACCAGGAATTGCGCCAAGCCTTGCCCTACGATAACGCTCCAGTCCTGTGCAACTGGCGCAAGTTTGACTGAGGTCGTGATGGATACACCCTGGCGCTCCAACCTTGTCTAGGCTCTAACCCGCCACATTCGGCCAGTTTCCCGCCATGTGATCCACATCACAACTGCCTGTGATCCCGCATGCTGTCCTGCCACTCGAGCGCCGGTAAGTTAAACACAGTGAGGATGTATGTGGCTCGAAATCATGGCGGGGCAAATCGCGCCGTAACTGAGAACAAAGACACGCATCTCCGGTTCCAATCCTCGCAGTGGGAAGAAGTGCACCCCGGAAAGTGCGAAAAGTATGGCGATAAAGGCCTTTTTGGGAGGTTCCAAAGTGGCACTTAGCGTGCCTGAAGTATTTTGCCGCGCTAGTGGGGAATGCGCAGATCGAAGGAGAAAACAACCAATGCCGAATGAAGCGGTGGAGCATGCAACGGACGGATCCGTTTGGCAAGCGAAACAGGTATACGCAATGGCGGCGGTTTGCCTGCTGTTGGGTTTGGGAATCGGCTACCTCTTCCGTGGCTCCCAGTCTCCCGCGTCACCCGCGCCGGTTGCGGGCGGCATGCCCCCTTCTGCTACGGCTGGTGCGATGGGCGGGAACATGCCAACCCTTGACCAGATGAAAAAGATGGCCGACACGAAGGCAGCCCCGCTGCTGGAGAAATTGAAGAGCGATCCCAACAACAGTGACCTGCTCATGAAGGTTGGGAACATCTATGAATCCACTCACCAGTTCGGGGAAGCGGTTGGCTACTACAACAAGGCGTTGCAAGTGAACCCGAAAAACGTTGCCATTCGCACCCAGCTGGCGTCGAGCCTTTACTACAGCGGTGATGTGGATGGAGCGATTAGCCAGCTTCAAGAGGCGTTGCAATATGACCCCAAGGACGCCAACTCGCTGTTCAACCTCGGCATGATCAAGTGGCAGGGAAAACAGGACAGCAAAGGGGCACTGGCGGCATGGCAGGAGTTGCTGAAATCGAATCCACAATTGAGTCCCGAGCGCAAAACCACGGTACAAAAACTGATGGCTGAGGTGCAGACGAAGAGTACGAGCTAGCGCATAAACACATCTTGAAGGAGCACTGAGAAATGACGAATGCAAATCGAACAAATTCGACGGAGCAATGGACAAGCGTGCAGGCCTACGTATTAGCCGTCATCTGTATGCTGGTAGGAATCGCCGGCGGCTGGTTCATCCGCGGTTCCGCGAGTCCGGCTGCGACGGTGGCCGCGAGCGCCTCCGCTCCCGCTGCCGGGAGTATGGAAACGGGTAATCAAACTCCGACTCCGGCTCAGATGCAGAAAATGGCTGACACCCAAGCTGCGCCGTTGATCGAGAAACTCAACGCAGACCCAAATAATCCCGCGCTTCTAGAAAACATTGGCAATGTCTATTACGATGCCCAGCAGTTTCCCCCTGCGATTGACTACTACCAGCGTGCGCTGAAGTTAGAGCCCGCCAACACCGGTGTTCGTACCGACATGGCGACCGCCTATTGGTACACGGGAGACGCGGACACGGCTATCGCAGAATTTCAGAAATCACTCTCGTACGAACCCAACAAAGCGAACACGCTGTTCAACCTGGGAGTCGTCGAGTGGCAGGGCAAGATGGATATCGCTAAAGCCCTGGCTACATGGCAGAAGTTGCTGGACACGAACCCGAATTATGAAGGCAAAGACAAAGTTCTGGAGCTAATGGCGCAGGCGAAGAAGCACGCAGGCGTAAAACCGGGCACACCGGCAAAGCCGTTGCAGTAGCCGCCTCGTACACCAGGTCGGTCTCCAATGGCGCCCAGTAAGAATGGTAGGTTCACATGAGCTACAAAATTCTAGGCATAGGCAAGTGGGAGCTCGTAACTGCGGTGCTGTTTGCCGTTAGCCAGATTGCGACAGCCAGCAATGCTCCGGTTGTTTCCGGCTCCTACGAGATCGTGCAAAACAAGAACCTCGGTTCGCAGGCGCAGATTCGAATGCGAATCCATCTGGTGAATCATGGGCCGAATAGCCTCTCCATTCAGCGAATGACTCTTTGGGATTTTTCCCATCCCGATAAGGGAGGAACCCGCGTCTGCCCGCTCACACTCCGCATGCACGCATCCGCAGAGACCATCCAGGAATTCACCATCCTGCGTTCGGAATATGAATCATGGCGCAAAGGAATGCGGCCAAGATTTGTTCTGGAAATAGCGGCTCCGGGCCGCGTCAAGAGCACCACGGTGGTTCGACTGGACCGGATTTCTGGTCGGGAGGCAAAGTGAGTATGCGCCGCCACACTTTGCTTATCGTGATCCTTATTGCTGTCGCTCTTCTTTTGTTCACGCCGCAGGTTTTGCTCGCTCAGTACGCCATCAGTACGGTTGCCGGCGGCGGACCAAATAATCTGACGGCGCTTAAAGCCAGCATCGGGTATCCCGGCAGCATCGTGTTGGACGCTGCAGGTGACATCTACATTGCGGACTCCTACTCAAGTCATATCTTCAAAGTGGATACGACCGGCACGCTCACCGTGGTCGCGGGGAACGGCACCCACGGCTACTCCGGTGATGGAGGACCCGCCACCCGTGCGGCCTTGGGAATTTTCGGGCCCGAAGGCTTAGCTGTGGATGGCTCGGGAAACATCTTCATCGCGGACACGGATAATTCGGTGATTCGAGAAGTCGTGGCCACGAGCGGCAATATCCAAACCGTGGCGGGAAATGGATCGGCCGGATACTCCGGTGATGGAGGCCCAGCGACCAGCGCGCAACTTTACGATCCTTTTGGTGTCTTCGTGGACAGCTCCGGGAACATTTTCATCGCGGATACCGACAACTGCCTGATCCGGAAGGTGAGCGGTGGCAACATTTCTACGGTCGCGGGCAACCCCGCGGCGCAGACCTCCCCTTGCGGTTTCGCGGGAGACGGCGGGCCGGCTACGAGCGCGCAGCTTGACGAACCGGAAGGCGTTTTCG
>JBAVAQ010000068.1:0-35775 GCA_049585795.1 Terriglobales bacterium
TTTTCGCCAGTGTCGGCGGGCACCAGTTTGGCAATCGGAATCCCCCGCCTCGTGATCCGGATCGTCTCGCCTCTGGCGACTCTTTTCAAAAGGCTATTGAGATGGGTCTTCGCGTCGAAGACTCCGACGGTAATTTGATGAGCCATGTAAACTAGTCTATCAACTAGTCGGTTACCAGGGCAAATTACCGGTCGTAACCTCGACGCCGTCCTCGTCGGGCCGGCCCGCTGAGTTATTTCTCATGTTCGCGTCGCCGAGGCGCAAACCTCACCGCTCTGCACACTTTCCGAACTATGATTCTGCAATCATAGCGGCCCATGTCTGCCCCTGGCTCTTGGGCGCTTCCTGCGATCTCGATCTGCTGCTGGTAATTCGCTACTGTTTTCTTTTAGCCAGCTCCGCTTCGTATGCCGCCTGAAGCTTCTTCTGCATTGCAAAAATATGCGCAGGTTTCCTCGGGCCCCGGGTCTTTTTTTTGGCGCTTGACTTCGGAAGATGCGTTTCGCGAAGTTCAGCCATAAATTCTGCCCTCAGCTTCGGTCCCCCTTTTTCCACGACCTGAGCTAGAAACCTCAGCCTGGAGGCCGGCAAATATTTGTGCCCCCATGCATTCATCTCCATCAGAAGAGGCATCAATTCGATGCCCCTTTCTGTAAGACTGTAAATGGCTTTCTGTTTATGGCTGGCGTCATGAGACTTGACGATGATCCCTTGCCTGACAAGCCTTTGAAGACGATCGGCCAAAATATTCGACGCAATCCCTTCCAAAGACTTGGTCAGGAGCTCGCGAAAATGCCTTCGGTTCATGAACATGATGTCGCGGATGACGAGCAGAGTCCACTGATCGCCAAACGTTTCGACCATTCGGTTCATAACGCACTCTGACCTGTGATCCCTGCGCACTCTTGCCTCTATTCTGGTTTGGCGGCTTGCCTGAATGATTGTACAACTGGTTGCATTATGAGAACCAGTAGTTAGTAGTAACGCAACTAGTTGCTATAAACAACCAGTTGCATAACGCTAACGACAATGTATCCTCCCGAGCGTTCCTTCTTTTTCCCATAGAATTGTCCTTGCTAAAGTCCCATTTCCTGTAGATGTGCGTCGGCTTTCCACAATCAAATCCGCGAACGAACGTGATTTCAAATAATGCTTTCGTGTAAATCTCTGATTCCATTCATGCCGTAACTAAAGCTGAGGTCGGCCTATAGCGGAAGTTGATGGCAGCTCAAATGCCTTCGTAAATCACTAGCCACTGCTTCCAAGGAGTTCCAGCATGACCATTCATTTCAAATCAACTCAGGAGGAGTTATGAATCGACTGCAGCTATGGAAAGTAGTAAGCGTCGTACTTCTTGTATGTGGTTTAGCAAGCGCTCAAACCATCACCACCTTCGAGGTTCCGGGCGCAGGCACAAGCGCCGGGCAGGGTGGCTCCGCCTTAAGTATCAACCTGGCGGGGGCGGCCTTGGGATTCTACGCTGACTCAAACAACCTGGTTCACACCTTCGTGTGCGTTTCGGGCTGCACATCGACCCGCACCTTCACCACCTTCGAGGCTCCGGGCGCAGGCACAGCCGACATCGGTGCCAACTGTTTTGTCCCCCAGACTTGCCAGGGCACTTACGCTTTCAGCAACAACGCCTTCGGGGTGATTGTGGGTTTCTACCGTGACTCCAGCAACGTGATTCACGGCTACGTGACCGCTCCGCCTTACAGGACCTTCACCACCTTGAACGAACCGGACGCGGGCACAAGCGCCAACCAGGGCACTTTCGCGACGAGCATCAACCTGGAAGGGGAGATCGCCGGAAACTATACCGACGCGAGCGGTGTATCTCACGGCTTCGTGACCGCTCCGCCTTATACCACCTTCACCTCATTCGATCCTCCGGGCTCCGTATTCACCCTTACCACAGAGGTGCTCGGCATCAACGTGGAGGGGGCGCTCACTGGAGAGTACTTTGACGCGAGCGGCGTGGCCCACGGCTACGTGCGCGCTGCAAATGGCACCTTCACCGAATTCAACGTGAGGGGCGCAGGCACGGCCTCCGGCCAGGGCACCGAGACCTCAGGCATCAACGACCTGGGGGTGATCACGGGAGTTTACATTGATTCGAACGGCGTGCTTCACGGCTACGTGCGCGCTGCGAACGGCGCCGTCACCACCTTCGACGTTCAGGGGGCGGGAACAGGCTCCGGCCAAGGCACCGAGCCTGAGGGCAACAACTTGTTCGGGGAGATTACGGGAAATTACATCGACTCGAGCGGTGTGAATCACGGCTTCGTGCGGAGTCCTTCCGGCGTCATCACCACCTTCGACGCTCCGGGGGCGTCAAAAAGCTCCGCTCAGGAAGGCACCATTCCAACAACTCCCAACCTGTTTGGGGAGATCGCCGGATTCTACCAGGACGCGAACGGTGTGTTTCACGGCTTCCTGCGGAGGCCGTAGGCCCGCTCTGGGGTAAACAGGTATCACCAGTTGACGGTTAATTCTGCGGCACCGGGAAGCGGGAAACCTGGATGTTCGGTGGGGGGGATATACGGACCCATAGGCAAGTCGGTTGCAGGCATCGCACTACACACCCGCAATCCAGTTTGCCCGCGAATGTTGGCAAACAGAGTTTGCAGAGATTCGGACTCGTCCACTTCTGGTGATAACAGGATTCGTCCCCGAGTATGTGCATGGGCCACCCAACCCAGCGGGCTTGGTCCCGAGTGCTGATCTACCGTACTAGCCTCAGGACCGGTGTATTCGGTCTGGGTTCACCGCGAGTGATGGAATTCGGTCTGCGCGAGACCTTCTAACACTCGATAACCCTGCCGAAAACTTGAGCCGTCGGTTTCAAACCCGGCGGCTTTTTTGCGCAACCCCGCCGCCCGCTACATAAGGACTTGACTGCCCAGACCAATGAGCGCAACTCTGACGAAAGGGGTGTGGGAATTTTCCTCGCCCCCGCGTTGAGACCACATCTCGACGAGCCTAGACCGATCCTCTCAACATGAACCTCCGGTTTAGTCCTTGCCCCAGGGAACGACGTGATTTTCCACGTTGTTAGAAAACCCTCTCCAAAACGGACGCTTCGGACCTGCATAAACATTGGTTTGGAGCATCGATGCCAGAGACGTTAGAAAAGTGCAGTTTGCTAACACGAGTGCGGCCATGACCTCTGGTCAATAAGTGAAATCGCGATTTTACGCCAACGAACGCATAATTCCGCGTTAGCGTGGGAGCACGCCTCGCGTGTTTCACGAGCGAAGTTAATTCACCTTCTCGATGTCCGGCAGCGGCCAGCTTTGGTCGAAGTAGGGTTCTAGTGGCGCGTAGAGTCGGAAAGCTGCGAACCACGAGTGGCCGGGCACGGTGGGAATCCAATTGTTCTCAAAACCCTTCGGCGCGGTCGGGGCGAAGTAAAGGTCCACCGAGCCGTCCGGGTTTTTGACAAGGTCATGTCGAGAGGAGCGGTCGGCGCGTTGCTCTTTGTTCTGGACGAATGAGCGTGTGGCGGTCTCGTAAAGTGTGACCGACCAGAACTGTTTCGCTGGGGGATTCGTCGGCACGCGCAGGCGGTAACTCTGCGCACCATCGAAGGCATGCCCTTCCGGGTCGCGGAAGCTAGCGAGGTACGCTTGCCCAGTTCCGGGGGTATCGCTGCGCATGCCTGCGGTAACCATCACGGCATAGTATGTATAGGCACCGCGCTGATCGAGTTCGCTATAGTTCGCCAAGTCCTGAATGGGGTCCATAGCCATGAGAGGTTTGATCCAGAGCGTGTTGCCGTACCGTAAGCCCGGTAACCGTGTGTCGAAACTTTCGGCCTTGGCCATTGCCTCACCGACAAAGGCACCTTCGGTGAGGATTTTCTTCAGCCGTGCATCGGGCTCGAACAGCTTGCCCTTCTCGATGCCCAGCGGCATTAGCATCGCCATCAAGAATCGGTCGCGATCCTCTACTGGCTCTCGCTGGATCGCTGCCGCAAGCCGCTCCCAATATTCCATCCCGCGAGGCGGGTCTATGAACTTGGCAATCTTGTCCGGGTCAGGCGTCAGATAGCGTGTAGCGGGCGGATTATCGCGCTCGGCCCACGGATAGATGCGCACGCCCCTCGACGACGCTGCGGCTTTCTCCGGGTTGGGGTCGAGCGCTCGGAAAAAGTAGACGACGCCAACCGTGCGAACCCGCATGACGAAGACTCCCTTCGCCGTCGGTGCTTGCTGTCCCGGCCCGACAAACACATATTTGCCGCCCTTGCCTTGATCTGGACCAGTGAGACCAATGTCGGTGATAATCCGCTGCCAGAAATCGTTGGCCGCTCCAGCAATCGCACCAGTAGGCAATTCCACAACGACGGGGCCGTTGCTTAGGTCCAGAACGCCAATGCTGTAAGGAGTGGTGGCATTCGGTGTGAAGTAGACAAGGAGATTCCGGTAGCCTTGGTAGACGCCTACGTCACGGTTGGGGAGAGCACCTGTGGTGGCTTCCGACACGACCCGCAACTGCTCGAAGCCAACGATGGGCAATGCCCAGAGATAAAGCTGGCAGGCACGTTGGAAATCCATCTGGTCATAGAGGTATTTGACGGTCGCCTGCGTCGGCACGCCGTGCTCGAAGTCGAGCTTGCCGATGGGCGTCTCGACTGCCCCGGAGCCGATGGATTGTTCCTGTCCGTGGATCGGAGTTACGTTGGCCAACGCCATAGTCCTTTCCTCGCTTTTCGTGTGATTGCCGCAAGGCTCGATATTTTGAAGTAGATGCTAGGCGATGGATGATTCGTCGAACACTGTCAATAATGACAAGGGTCTTTGAGACAAGCTGAGTGGGTCAGTTGATGTAAGCAGATGGGATGAGTTCTACATGGCGCACAGCGCCACAACGATGAATGAAAACGGCGAACGCTGCTGGTGCAGGGAGCGCACCACATTCTGGGACCGTTTGGAGCGGACAGCGATTTGCGGCGCTGGGGTCTGAAGCTGGCGGAGCGTGGAGGGAAGAACGGGAAGAAGCGAGCGGTGATCGCGACAGCGCGAAAGCTGGCGGTGTTGCTGCATCTCTTGTGGGTGAGCGGAGGCGCAAAATGCAAGAACCGAGAAACAGAAGCAAGACCAAAAATCCGTGCGATCGCCCCCTTTCCTTCCTGGCGGAATGGTGACAAAGCGGTCCTCGCCGTCAAGGGTTCGCCACGCCGCAAAGAACGCGCCCTTGACCGCTCCGGGCCGCTCTGCACACCCTCCGCCATGAAGGAAAGGGAGACTTTAGGAAAGGCAAATCAAAATCTACTTGACACCGACCGGCCTTCTCATGGAAGGCGATTACACGTTTTGATCCAGAACGGGGGTCTTGAGCGTAATAGAGATGTTACAACCAACCATTCATTTCCTTCGGCCTGTTGAGATAAGAGAATTGGGTCGAATCTAAACTACTCGCGCTCGACGAAGTTTCCAGCTTAGCGCCAAATCCCTGATGGCTTCGTATCCCGGAAGTGCTTTGGGAACCCAGATTCCGCCCCAAAACCAAGTTCCAAATCGTCCATATTTTGAGATGCGGAGCGCGGGAGCGACAAAGACATTACCGTGAGTTTCCCAAACTGATTTCAGCTCGTCTTTTCGGATAGACCGCTCAAACCATTGGTGCGCAGCGGTAATGCGATCGTCGGCGACAATCACTTCGTATGTAAGATTTGCGCTTAACGTACAGCAGCACGAACAACAGCGCAAAGATAACACCAGAGACGACCGCTCTGATGAAATCGCTTAACAAGTGTGTCGAGGAAGACCACTGTGCCCAAAGCAGCATATCGAGCGCCGCGAACATTCCTGCCGCAAGCAAAATTCTCTGTTCAATGCGTCGAACCAGTCCCTGGGTACACACCCATGAAGCTCAGGGTATCCCCGTTCTCAATAAACGCTTGCAACTGCACCTGGGTGTAGAACGTGTGGGTATCGCTCACGTAGTCGTTACTGCGGGGCTGATACAACAATCCGTGCACCTGCCCGTGAATCGTACCCCTCGCGATAAGATCGGCGTTGCCGGCAGCCGCCTGTGACTGAAGAGTTGCCCAGTCTCCCTGCAGTTGCTTGCTGCCAACGTTGGCAACGGTCAGCGTGACCGTGTATCCCACCGCCGGGGCGGTTCCGGTGTCGAAACAAAGCAGGTAGGCAGTCATGTCGGTTTTTTGCTGGGAGGTGTACCGGAAGATTGGCTCATCAAGCAGGTCCGAAGGCAAGGAAATGTTGCCGTCGTGTTCCATGCCGAAACCATCGATGCTCTCCGCGTTGTGCCGCGTATACAGCAGTTTTTGATAAATGTTTCTGAGTTGTGAAACTTTGATCGCTTGTTGGGGCAACGTGATCACCAGCCGATTCGACCCCGGTCCAGGATCGGCAGTGTGGCAATGCTGGCAGGTTTTCCTGGGTTTGCCCGAACCCGGAATCGTCAAATAGTCCATTAGTCCCTGGACCGGATTCCCACCGGCGAGAGACGTCGGCAGTGTGCGATCCAGATTCTCGTACGGATTCGGCAGGAACAGGATGCTGTTCAGGAAATGGCTGTACGTCGCCATATCTTGATTCGAGAGTCCGGAGTTTCCCATCAACTTGTCGAAAGTGACGTTGAAAGTTGGCAGGTCCTCGAAGTCCCCGCGCCAGTGATAGGGAGACAAATTGAGCAACCCTCGCAACGTGAGGGTCATCATCGGTCCCTTCATGGGATGGAACATGATTTTCGTACCGTGCTGGTAGATGAAAGTCATGTTGCCATTCCGGTCGCCCAGGTTCCACGCCAGATGGTCCATGTCCGCGTCTACATGACACGATGCACATGCACCTGTGCCGTTTCCGGAGAGCTTGGCGTCATACAGAAACCCTCGGCCTTCCTTGATCGCCGCCGGCGTCGGATCGTTGCCCACCATTATCTCGCCGCGCTTCACCATTTTGGACGTATCGATGATCGAGATCGTGTTGGAAATCCTGTTGAGCGAATACAACGTCTGCGCGGCTGCGTTGAGCGCCAGTCCTCTCGGGCCGCGCTTATGCCGCGGATCCGCCTTCGCACCCGATCCGCCCGAGCCCGAGACTTCTACGAATGACAATACGTTTCCGCTCGTATCAACTTGTGCCACACGGTCGGTTCCGAAAGCGGCCACGTACATGAACGTTCCACCGGGATCGAAGACCACGCTACTGGGTTGTGCGAGTGCTGTTCTCAGCGCAGCTGGATTGGGAAGGATCTTATAGTTGATGTGGGGATTCAAATCAAAGGGCGTGATCTGGCCATTCGCGGATTGAATACGCGTAATTCGGTTGTCGACCCAGTGCCCACGCAGTTTCGGTTCGAAAAATATAAGATTGCGGGCATCCGTGTTGGCGACGAAGAGATCGCCTGTCACCGGGTTTACCGCAAGACCAAGATTGATTGTCCCGACGCCTGAATAATAGCCGGCCACGGAAGGAGATGCGCCTGTGGCAATGGCTACGACGTCATTGTCCGGCATTTTGAAAGTGATGTAGTTCTTCCATTTCGGGTCACTGGCTTTGACGATCAGCGCCACCTGAGGTGGTGGCGGCAACTTCTTGTTCAACGGGGGCGGTGGCGGAGGGGCAAGCGGTGCCGGAATAATTGTGGTTGAGTTTCCGGATATAGCAAAAGCGGCATAGACAGTGCTTCCGTCCACGCTCACCGCCAATGCGCGCGGGCTGCCCCCGAAAACCGGAAGGGCCGTGATCAGAGCATGCGAACTGGTATCGAAGACTCCGATTGTATTCACGCGGGAGTAGCTGACATAAGCCTGGTTGACGCCGGCGAACACGACATCCATCGGTTCGGTTCCGCTTCCGGTATAGATCGTGTCGGTAACGATGCCCTTCGATACAGACACGACGCTTACGCTATTTGAGATTTGATTCACGACCCAGGCCTCGTCATCTGTGCGCGGATTCGCCGAGACCGGCCCGACTCCGACCGGTACTTCGACGATCAGCTTTGGGTGTCTGGCGTGGCCCAAATCGAATACCGAGAGTGAATTGTTCGCCGTATTGACGGCGAACAGTCGCGTTCCATCTGCTGAAAGGCGGATCGGATTGGTCTGTGCTGGCTCGAGATTGGCAAAAGGTCGCGACGGCCCATCGGCCGTAGTCTTGGGGATAAAAATTAACAGCGTCACTAATGCCGCCAGAAATATTGCAAGGGCCGGGACTCGTCTGGCGCGCGACATTATCCTCCCTCCAAGGGAAGGCCCGCCTAAATTGTGCGGGAAACCAATCAAAGAAAGCTGCTGCACCAAGGCGTCTTCTCGGATGCAGATATGGGTAAAACTCGAGATCAAGGATCAAAGTCTCACACCAAGTGCGACGAGTTATGCCCGGGAGTTGGCACCGCAGCCTTCGGCAACAACTATCACAAGGGATACGCCATCGTCAATCACGTTCTTGCTCGCAAACCAGCACATTGCGAGTTGGTTCACTTAAACATGGAGCCTCGCATCTTGCTCTTTCGGGCCGCGCTAATGCTCGACTTCCCCAAAACATCACCTCACGAGCCGATCGATCATCACTTTTCCAGAGGCTGTCCGCGGCAATGAATCTACAAATCGAATTGCCGTCGGACATTTGTAGTTGACCAGATGTTTTTCGCAATGCTTAAGGACTTGATCTTCATCGAGGTGGCCATGGCAAACGACGGCGGCTTCCACGGCATGCGCATCCCCCTGCCGGACGCCGTAAACTTTGACGTCGACGATTTCCGGGAGCAGTGCGATTACCTCTTCCACTTCCCGTGGAATCACTTTGAACCCAAAAGCATTGATGACATCCGATAGTCGGCCCTGAAGGTGAATTTTGCCTTGTGCGTCGATTTGCGCCAGGTCGCCGGTCTCGAACCAGCCGTCAGCGAGAGTGGAGTCACTGACTTCATCCTGCTCCAAATAGCCGGCCATCATCGAAGAGGAGCGGACTCGCAGAATGCCGGCTACCGTTTCTAAGCCGATTTCGCTCTGCCTGCGTAAATCAACCTCCACACCTTTCATTGCAGTCCCGACACTGCCATCGAATTCGTCCAGGGCGGAACCGATGGATATGCCACCGGCCTCGGTGGTGCCGTATAGGGGACGCACACAGAGGTTGTAACAATCGCGGAACGCTTCGAAAGTCTTTTTTGCCAGCGGTGCGCCTGCGGAGAGCAAGATACGAGGGCGGCCGGTCAAGCGCGGTGCATCAGTGGAAAGTAGGGAATTCAGCATCACGGGAACAGCGGGAAGCACGGAGATGTGCAATTCATTGACTGCCTTACGCACCAATTCCGGGTTGAATCGGTGCATAAATAAAAGGTGAGCTGAGGTCAGAAGGGCGACCATGAAGCACATCCCATAAGCGTAAGCATGACTCATAGGGATGGCGCAAAGGATCAAGTCAGACCTCTCCAGGCCGAGAGTCCTGATATAGTGCTGAGGTTCCGCGACCGCACATCGCCCGGGCCGGATGGCAATTTTCGCCTCACCAGATGTCCCGGATGTAGGGTGCAGCGGAACGGACGCCAATCTGGGCTGGCCGCGATTTGTGGATCCGCTTCGGAGACGCCGCCAAATGAGTGTTCCGTATTCACCCGCCATGAGCAGTTTGGCAGAGTTCAGTTCATCGCCATCATTGATTCCTGCTTCCTTCACCAGAAATTGTGCTTCCCACCGTTGTCCGATACGGTCCAGTTCCAATCCGGGTGTTTCACAATGCACGAGTATCGGAGACGCTCCCGCTTCCAGGCTTGCAGCCCAAACCGCAGCGAACAGTGGACCGTTTGGCAATGCGGAGACGATCAGATCTCCGGGGCCAACGCCCGCCTCGACGATTTGTCGACCCAAATCTGTTTTGAGTTTCTTCAATGCACTGGCGGAGATTCTGGCATTACGGTCCAGATCGTAGAATGAGCCATCAAAATTTTCGAAAGCATCCAAAAGCGGAGTCGGCGAAAAATCCGCACCAGCGACATCGGCAAAAGGGCTGAAAGGCGTCATCATCGATGGTTGCGTTCGTGGCGCACCACTGACTGTTCATTCACTGGCGGAGACGTCTCTGTGAAACGCTTCCTGAGCTTTGTTCAAACTACTCTTGAGTTGCTGAGCCAAACTGCTTACCTGCGGTTCTGCCAGAATATTATTGTGGCCGCCCGGTACATCATAAATCTCCAGCTCTCCGCGGGCTAATTCTCCCCAGCCACTCCTGGGATCGTCGGAATCGCGAATTGATTTCTCCGTTGGACGAAAGAAGGTTATTTTCCCGAAATAGGGCTTAGGAACGTAAGCATCTGAGGCGTGGTGAAGCGTCCTGCGAACCTGTTTCAAGTGACGCGACAGAAAAAGAGCCTCGACATTTGACCTCGCCTCTTTCACGTACCGAACTGCGCGACTATAAGCGAGAGCGCAGCTCCGGCGAGGTGGCAGCCGAAGTAATCTGAGAAACAATGCGGGTTTTGACCAATTATGTGTGTAGGTATCCAAGAGCCCAAGAAAGCCGACTTCCTCACCCTGTGCGCGTAACCGCTGGGCCATCTCGTAAGCCACCCAACCGCCAAACGAAAGGCCTCCCAGATAATAGGGCCCGTGGGGTTGGATCATTTGAATTTCTTCGAGATAATGATCCGCCATCTGCTCGACGGAAGTGAGCGGCGGACGATTTCCATCGACCCCTTGAGCCTGCAATCCATAGACTGGCTGCTCTGGGCAGAAGTGCCGCGCCAAGTCACGGAATCCGAGAATCATTCCCCCGATCCCGTGAACGAAGAAAAACGGTGGCTTGGAGCCACCCGGCTGTATGGCCGCCAGTGACGACGACGGCGGCGAACACCCCGAACTCCGAATTACTTTGGCTAGTCCTTCTATGGTTGAAACTTGAAGCAGGGTCGCAAGGGGAATGGTTTTTCCCAGCGACTTCTCGATGCGACCTATTATCCGTAAGGCGATGAAGGAGTGACCACCAAGATCCCAAAAGCTATCCCGGATTCCGATCCCTTGCCTTCCGAGCGCAGTTTCCCAAATTCTGGTTAACTTGCATTCCACTTCATCCATCGATAACGTGTCGGATGGCGTCATTGAATCGCTCGAGGGCGTCATCGATGTCCTCCTTCCGATGAGCCGTGGAGATGTACAAGGGCTCGAATTGGTTGGGGTGTACATAGACGCCTCGATCCAACAGCGCATGTTGGAACTGAATATAGGCGTCCAGGTGGGCATAGCGCCGCACCTCGCGATAATCCGTCAGACTTTGCACCGGAGCCTTTGTTAGCACAACAGAAAGCATGGGGCCGACATTCTGGACGCAATGCGGAACGCTTCGCCGTGTCATGATCTCGCGGAGACCTTCTGCAAGCTGGTTTGCTCTCTCGTACAACTCGAAGTAGAGACGATCCTTTTCCGCAAGGATGCGGGTAAGAACCGCATCGGCAGCCGCCAATACCAACGCGTTGCCGGAATAGACCCCGCCGTGAAACACATTGCCGCTGACGATGAGTTCCATGATTTCCGCAGACGCGCCAAATGCGGCTACTGGAAATCCGCCACCCAGCGCTTTAGAGAGTACGGTGATGTCCGGGGTTATTCCATAAAGTTGCTGGGCGCCTCCCGCGGCGACCCGCATTCCGGTAATTACCTCATCAAAAATCAGTAACGCCCCATGTCGCCGAGTGAGGTCGCGCACGGCTGCGAGGTAGGCGGGCGCGGGAGGAATCACAATTGCGTTTCCCATGATCGGCTCCATCACGACTGCAGCCACCGAATTCGACATTCTCTCCAGCGCCTCGAACAGCGCATTGGCGTCGTTCCAGCGCACCACGTAGGCATTGAGAGGCGCTTCATTCATTCCGTTGGTCCCGGGCAGTGCGGGCTGGATAGGGCCGTCACCGAGCTGTTCCAATGGAGCATGATAACTGTGAAAAACCGCATCGCTCCAGCCGTGATAGTGGCCTTCGAAGAGGATGATGCTTGGCCGTCCCGTGTAAGCGCGGGCTAGGCGAACTGCAGAAGTGATGGCCTCGCTGCCGGAGTTTGCAAATCGCAGAAGCTGGATACTGGGAAAGAGCTCCTTGATCTTCTCGGCAACCAGGAAGTTGAGTTCCTGAGGGAATCCGAGTTGGGATCCTTTTTCTTGTAATTGCCGTACGACGCCCTCCATTAGAAACGGTGGGCGATGCCCGAACAAGAGAGGGCCGTAAGCCATGTTCAGGTCGATGTATTCATTGTCGTCGACATCCCAGATGCGACAACCGGCCCCGCGATCGATGACGAGGGGCGGATGGTAGGGCAGTACGCGCATGGTACTGCTGTCGCCACCCGCAACAGACTCTTTGGCCCGCTGGAGCAGTTGCTCGCTGCGAGGGCGCAAGCCCATCGTGTGCCGCAATGCAGGCTCCGGCCGCGTCATAGTTTCCCTCGCGGCTGGGAACTGTAACTCAATCTGCGCCCCGCTTCAACCATTAATCAAACAAAGTACGTGGCCAAGCCTTGTCTCACATCAACTTGCATGGTTGATGCAAACAGGTCGATTTCCATATGACAACCCCGAGCTGGGTCGCTGACGGAAATAGTAAAAAAGATTCCGCCGCCACTCGGTGACCACATGCCATAACCGGCAGATCAGGTTTGTTTCACTCGCATGGTCGTTTGTGTGCATCTTTTCCGTAGGAGGATCTGACGAACGTACTGCGCTGCAAAGCCATCGAACTCTGTGGGTTTACTGGTGATCCCGCTTGCGGGGGGTGGACGCAGGCTCTGAAAAGGTCGCCTTTCCGGCGAACTTCAAGTCCGGCATGCTCTATAACGTGATTGATCGCGACGACCAGAAGGAAGTTCATCAGCAGTACGCAAAAGCCATCGAAGCCGCGAAAGCAGATTGAGGGCACGGTGCAATGTGAGTTGCGGGCTAATCGCTGGGTGTGGTCGGCGACTCAGGGTAATCCTGGCAGCTTGCGGCCTTGGAGAGTTCAACGAATAGGTAACTATTGCGAAATCGCGGTTACACTGTCATGAAAATTCCTAGAACTATGCCACTTCTTGCTGGAGTGTCAGTGTCACCGGGTAGCCTAAACGTTCTAGTCTATGAACCAAGTTGCAAGTCAAATGGTGGTGTTGATGCCTTGCTCGAGGAGGACACCATCGCTGATGGACGAACCGTGCCCGAACCTGAATGAAGGTCTCGGTTCCGGTTTTTGCCAGGTGCCGGTCCGGCTGAGTTTCTAGGATCAGTTCGGCAACGAAATCGGGGCGGAGGGGACACTCTTCGTGTTGCGGAAAGCGCAGCGGGGGAACACAGTTGTGCGGCGAGGTTCGGGGCTGTATGGCCGAGACGCGACTGGTAAGCCGCGCTCTCTTTCCATCGCGGAAGACGCAGGGCAGCCGATATCGTGAATTGCTCGCCCAGGAAAAACGTCGGCAGCAGCAAAAGGTATCCGGTGACAAAGACGCGGGAGCAGTCGGAAACGGAGACATCGGCGAAAGAGCGGAAAGGCAGCAGAAGATGATGAAACAGTTTTTCGATCTCCTGGCGAGGGCTGATCTCCGTTCCATGCTTGGGGAACGGACCTCGACCAGAGTTGAAGTGAAGGCAACGGCAGGTGTAGCGGACCACCAGAGCGCGAAAGGGAAGCGGTCGAAGCCGCGAAAGTGCTTGCCTCGAGCACTTGCACGTATTTTTGTCGAAACATTGGCGGGGACGAAGCCTACTTTTGAGTATCGCGGGGGCTTCCCCTCACGACTCTGGGCGGGATTACTCCGAGCTCGCCGTCCTCAAGTTTCACGCAAAAGGCGGAGGTATGTTGGGAGGTCATTTGATTTTTCCGCTTGCCTTGACCCGACAAAGCGGCCACAATCTTGTTGATCTAAGGCGTGGGTCGCTCCTCGCTTTGGATTGCCCCGGCTTTCCACGCGGGAAGCCGGGGCGCCTGCTTAGCCATTCAATTTTGGCGCACGGCTTGGCCCCACGCGCTTGTTATTTCGCTGTCATCGTAATCAAGAGTTTGAGCCATTCGTAGTCAGCTCCTAAAGTCATGTGACCACGGCAAGCAGGTTGACTGTCTCTTAGCCGCGCCATCGGCTGATTTGTCAGCTGCTGGTGACTCGCCGATTCGCCTTGGTCGGAATGACGTATCGTCTGTAGAGATCCCATCCACAATGCGATCTACTCGACGCCTGACGAGGAAGGCTCGGACGCTCCGGCGACAATGGAGGTCAGACCCTCATCAAGAGAGCCGTCAGCCGCCGCAAGCTAGGGCGCCTGCGATCAATGCGACACCCGGTCCCGTGAGCCATTGCAAAGTTCGCCACTTCCTCTCTGCGCCCCAGGCTCGCCGGAGTGCCAAAATTACTGAAGTTACATTGTCAGATTACCTTACGTAAGTCCACCGAACTCCCAACCCTTTCGTGCTTTGACGCGCTCCCCCTGCCTCCATACCCTGACTTCGTAAGAGGGGTTTGGGAGGGTGCAGCTCCGACAGCGAAATAGCCTGTGTTCTCAGTAATATGCGGCACTGTCGATGCGGCACGATCCCAAAATGGCACTGGGAACGAATGTGAAAAGTCCGTTGGCGAAAGTGGAGCCCTCGAAGGAGGAATAAGACTCATGCTTCCTATTCGGAAAACTCGAGGATTCACTCTGATCGCAACGCTTATGCTGTTGTTGATCATGTCGGGGATCGCAATTGGTCTGCTCATGCTGGTTAACACCGAAGGCAAAGTGGGTGGCCAGGATTCACAAAACAACTTGGCGTTCCACGCGGCCGAAGGTGGCATCGAACACATGACCTCGGACTTGGCCAGCATGTTTCAGAACATCGAATCACCCACAGCATCCGAGATCGAGGCTCTGAGTGCGGACGGCCCTGCCAGCACCGCCACCATGAGCTATCCAATCTACAGCTTGACGCCGGCCACAAATCCTGACGGAACCCTCGCCACCAATTGGGGCCAAATCGCCAGCGGAACTTACCAGGGCCTGTACGCGCAGCTGCTTCCGGTTAACCTGCAAGTAACCGCGACTACCTCGCTGTTTGGGGCAGGAACGGTGGGTGATGAAGTTAATATGTCGCGGACCGTTGAAGTGGCACTGATTCCCGTGTTCCAGTTCGGTGTGTTCTCCGAGAGCGATCTTAGCTTCTTTGCTGGCGTTCCTCTCACTTTCGTCGGCCGGACTCACACCAACGGGGACCTGTATCTGGATGCTGGTACCGGTGCCACGACTACATTTGAGGATAAAATCACGGCTTGGGGAAATGTCATTCGCACTGTACTGGCCAACGGGAACACCTCCGCTGCCACTGCTCACCTCGGCACCGTAGACATCCTGACCGCGGCTCAAGGCTGCAATCCTCCGCAGCCCGCCTGCCGGGCGTTTGCCCAAACCGAGGGCAGCGTTGTAGGAGGACCGGCCTCGGCGCAGAACCCAAATTGGAATCCCACAATTTCGATCGGAGATTACAACACCTGGATAATCGATGGAAACTATGGGAACCCGGGAGGCACCGGGGCATCGCAATTATCGCTGCCCTTTATCAACAACGCACTCGGAGCGGCGGGACAACCGCAACCCTTTGAAATCATCCGGCGGCCTCCTCCGGGAGAAGTAGCCAGTTCGGCTATCGGCGCATCCCGACTTTACAATGAAGCGGAAATTCGCGTGATGCTCTCCGATAATCCAGCGGAACTTTCTGCCCTCGGCTCGGCTGACCCCAACAACATTCGCTTGGCGAATTTCAACGATGCCTTGAACGGAGTGAACTACCAGTTCGGAGTGCCAGCCACGCCGGTAGCGGGGCTGCCGGCGTTGGCGACCGGCGGCACCTACAACACGTATTTCGCCACTGCCTCGACTGGAGTTCCCAATCCGGCTAGTTGGGTGGGCACCGTCAATACCCTTCCAGCCGACGAGCTGTTTTCACCGGTCGCACCGCCTGCCGGCGATGTGACCCTGTTCGACGCTAACGCCCCGATCACGACCCAAGGCAAGGACGGCTTAAACAACGCACCGCCGGCGATCGCTTTGTCGACTTGTAACTCCGCGACGGGTAGCTGCGCGGCTGCTGCGCCGTATCCGTACTATGCCCCGCTCGCTTATCCCGCGCCGACGAATCAGATGAGCACTTGGAACCTGATCGATGGCTACCTGCGCGTCGAATATCGCGACGCCAACGGCGCCTACCACCCCGTTACCCAGGAGTGGTTGCAACTGGGATTTGCCCGAGGTACGACTCCTCCCACAGCGCCCGGTACCAATCCCGTCAATCCGAATGCCATCTTGATTCTGCAGGAACAGGCAGATCGCAACGGCAACGGCGTCATTGATCCCAATGGCGTTGCGCCCGCCTGCGTGAAAGTTGGTGCCGTATACAACTGCACCAGCGGCGAGCCTCCCGAGGTCACGAAGGACCCCGCGACTCCGGGCGACCTATTCGGTCGTTATGGCAACAGCACAGCTCCCGCTGGGGCAAGCCCAACCCAGTACAACTGGTATCCCGTCAACTTTTACGACGCGCGCGAAGGCGAAGTCCGCGATGTGCAAAATGCCGTTGCAGCTAGTTGTGCACCCGCTGGCGTAATGAACGCGGTCGAAATCGATGTGGGCAACCTGAGTCAATGGCTGGCTGGCAAGATTGGCGCAAGCGGGCTCCTGGTCGACCCCGTGTTTCAAAACGGCTACGTTTTGTACTTCTCTGACCGCAGAGGCATGCTCCCCAATCCCAACGGCACGCAAGTGGATGCCGCAGGCACCAAATCCGGTGACTCGGGACTGGAGGACTCCATCAACACTCCCAACCAAAGCGGTAAACCAAATGGCGCGCTCGAGCCACTGCCCGTTCCGCCGCCCGGTGCGCCCCCGAGACAGTCTCCAGAAGACGTGAACAACAACGGCGTTCTGGACAATTGGGGCGCAGGAAACCTCGGTCTGGGACTGGGCTACATCCCTGCCACTACCTACTCCGCGGCCAACAGCGTAAACAACTTGATCCGTAACGCTGCTGGCGCTCCCGATCCATACTTAACTGCCGGACGCATCCCGAGTTGCAGCGTAGGCCAGAAGGGCTGGATCAGCGGCGCCCGCCACGTCCTAAAACTGGTGGACGGCTCGCTGGGATATGTGCCCGTCCGCTCGGACAATGGCCAGGGTGGGTTCACCGTCGCCGCGGAAAATCCAGTTTACGTTGTGGGCAACTACAACTCGAACTGTACAGCAGCTGGCGGCACTGGCTGTACCCCAGGCAACCCCAATTACGACGTAACCTGGAATCCTCCGCCCTACGTGGAGCCGCCTCACGCGGCGGCTGGCATAATTGCGGATGCGGTTACGATGCTCTCCAACAACTGGTCAGACCTCGCCAGCCTGGGCTCTCCCAGCAACGACGCGGGACGACTTGCAATCACGTCCTACTATCGAGTAGCCGTCTCTGGCGGAAAGAACGTTAACTTCCTGGTTAACACATGCTGCGCAGCTTGGGCGGTAGGCGACTGGGGAACCGATGGCGGTCTGCACAACTTCCTGCGTCAACTGGAGACCTGGACCAACGCCGCGGGCGTCCAGCAGACCCTTAATTACAAGGGATCGATGGCCAGCCTCTACTATTCCACCTACTCCACGGGTACGGACAAAAACGGCGGTGGCACCACCTACGAACCTCCGATCCGAGGCTACACCTTCGATCCGCTCTTCACCCAGCCACAGAACCTGCCTCCAGGAACACCGCTGTTCCGCGACATCGACAACTTGAGCTACCGGCAAAGCTTTACACCGCATACCGGCTGCTACTAAACAAGCCAGCGATTCCACCGGCCGGCGCCGGCGCGAAAACGAGGCACTCGGCAGGTGGATAGCCGGTGCTATCGATGACCAACCCAGGGGCATGAGGTAGAGTCCCAAGCTCCCTCCAAATTTCTGCAGCGATCTGCATTCCACCTACGCCCACGTACGGGAAGCGGCGGTGGCGGGGGTCGTTGGGACGGAGGCTGTTATTTCGTCGCATCAAGGTGGAAAATGAAATGAGGGACGTACAAGGGCGGAAAAAGTTTAGGTAAGTGCGTTGAAGCTTGCCAGGAGCGGGACTAATGGACGGCTCACCGCGCTGGAGAGTCCTTCTGGTTCTGAAGTTGACGCGATCGACCTCTTAACCTTGCTCGTGGAACGTTACGAGCAGGAGCACTACTCCATCCCCGAGGGTGATCCGGTTTCGGGTGTGCGATTTATCATTGAACAACAGAAGCTCACGCAGCGTGGCCTCATTCCCCAATTCGGTTCGGAGAGTGCTGTTTCGATGTTCATGACAGGACAGCGCAACCTAACCTTGGAACAAGTGCGGAAATTGAGTACTCGCTTCAAACTTCCCGCTGATGTTTCATACCCAAAGCGTATGCCCCCCACAGACCAAAGGCATTGGCCAAGGGACACTCACGTTCGCGATAAAGACCCTGCCAATCATTTACCGTGATCTGTCGTCCGGATTCGACGGTCTAACGCCGAGTTCCGCAACCAAAGGGAAACGGTTTGGCTGCGAATAGTGTGCCGGATGGTCACGACTATTCGCAGACTCAGGAAATCCGACTAACCGCCCATCAGTCGACCATTGATAAAGCTGGTTTGCCGTCATCCGACTACTCGCTTGAGACTCAGAAAGTGGACAACGGCAGCGCTTTAGCACCACTTCGCCGCAAATCACAAGTAGGTGAGCCACCAATCACGCCGACGCCGTTTGAGTCGCGCGAACCAAAGGCACGCGGGATAAAGAAGCAGCAGTACTACGACCCAGACTGCATAGACGACCCAAAGCGGGAAGCCGTAGTCAACCGGAAAAAGTTCGCTCGGGCCTCCCATCGAGGGCGGCGCAATCAACAGAAATGACTTTGTGCCGTAGCGCACCAAGTTCATGCCAATCTCAATCAGATGAGCCAGAAGCAAATGCGCTCCGTAATAGAAGAACGGTACGCGCCCGAAGACGATCAGCGGATTGGTGAAACCAAAGTGGAACTTCTCCAGCCATGCCATGACGACCAGTGCCGGGCCGAGCGTCATCAACAAAAAGTCGAGCGAAGGAGGATATTTTGTGACATTAAGAAAAGAGAGCACCGTGAAAACTGGCGCTGCTTGATGACTCCAGCGTAGGGGATCGCCATAAAGATTGATGGCGCGCACCACAACGAACGCCGCAGTCAGCGCCAGCCCCAAACGCACCAGAAAACGGCGGCGGCGATCGCCATCCCAATCAAACACCACACCCAGGCAATAGCCGCCAGCCATCACGCCGATCCAAGGCAGCACCGGATATGCGGGCCTGAACTTGATGCCGCCGAAGGCGATAACGCCTCGCTGATACAGAATGTCCCAAATCCATGCCGCCCGCCCGAAGCGCTCGGCCGGAACATCATCGAGCAGATTGTGCAGTGCGATGATTGCGATGCTAATGCCCATGAGCACGCGCATCGGAAGATAAATCAGCCCGGCCAACGCGATCATGGAGAGCCCAATTGCCCAAAGGATGATCAGGAGCACAGGACTCGACGTGAAACTTATCTGTGAGAACATGATCAAGCGAAGTACCGTCACTTCCAGCACAATCAGCCAAATACCACGACTAATCAGCAGCCGCGACAACTCGCCCCTCGAGTGATGCCCGCGAGTCATCCAGAAATATGCGCCCAAGCCGGCGGTTAGCATAAAAACAGGCGCACAAAAGTGCGTGATCCAACGGGTAAAAAAAATAGCAGGAGTCGTGCGCGTCAGGTCAGTAGGCAAGAACTGCTGGGCACTTCGGGCCACGTAGTCGCGGATGTGATCGATCGCCATCAACATCATGATGGCTCCACGCAGAGCATCCACCGACTGAATGCGAGGCGTCGGTGCAGACTGGACTGGGATCGCCAAAGCGGCCATGACATTGCAATTTTAATCGTTATGCCGGACTAGAGTAGTCCAAGGATTCCGTGCGATGCACTCGAACCGAACCGATGTCAATAACCGTATCGACCCGGAAACCACGCCCGGAGATGCCCGATTATTGTTGGTGTGGAAGCAGTGTGCCAGATTCCCTAACGTCAGCTAACCGTTTGTGGTGAGCGTCCGAGAGATCTCGTTGGAAAGGGGTAGGCTCGACAGCATCGATTGGCAGCACGGCCAGCAATACTGGGTGACCGGCGAGCGGTTCCTTATACGATCCAACAACGCAGCCCCCCGCTTTGGCTATTGCCTCTGCAGCTTCCGCGGCAGCTCCTGTCGGCTGCTCTAGCCGGCATTCTGCTGGGCCCAGGCCCTTCGTTCCAGGTTTGGCTTTGCGGGGACGCCTCCGGGCTGGTGCACGCTTGACCATTAAGAGACTCTAGTCTATCTCCGGCTTCGGTTTGCGCGCCTGCCTAAAGCCACGAGGAACGCCGTATTTTTTCCTTCGGCGTGTGGTGAAAAGAAGGTGACTACATCATCATCGTAGAAGGTGAGCCCGCTCGCGCCCAAGTGCAGTGCATACGCTGCGAGATAAACCTTCCCGCCGATGATGCCGGCTTCCAGTTGTACGGCTCGGTATCCGCGGTTGCCGAAGCGCGGAAAGATCGCCGCAAGATCCGCGAGAAAGAAGACTGCGACGCTCGAATCAGCTGGAAGTTCCTGCTCGAGCCCCAGATACCCGGCTTGGCTACGAAAGTCGCCTGGTTTGAGCAGCTCTAAACCATGGCGTCGCCGATTGAAAAAATACGCGCCGGGAAGCAAGCCTTCTACTGCATTGACGATGAGATATAGATCGTTGAGCTGTGCGCCGAGGGGATTGAGAAAGTCAGCCGCCACGCCGCGCGTAGAGCGATCAAGAATAGTCGAGAGCTGGGCGAAACTGATGGGCTCGCGCGCGAATTGGCGCGTGGAGCCGCGACGTATGATTACTTGTTCGATCGAATCATCAGGGAGTTCCTCGTCCACAATGGGTTTCAGAGGAATAAGTTCACTGGCGGCGTCTGTTGGCGCCAAGGCAAGAGTGTTTCCACGCCAGTTTGCGACGTCTTCCGGCGAGAGCAGTGAAGAGGCTGCGTGCATCGTCCGCATGGCCGGATAATCCACCTCTTTCTTTGACAGAGGCACAGTTTCCAACCCAAGGGATGGAATGTGTGCCGGCGGAGAGGGAGGCGAATCTGCCACATGCCCAATCGAAAGCAGTGAAAACGCCACCTCGCGTTCCGTGTCTACGTCGAGCAACCGATTTACGTCGGCGTCTACAAAGCCGCAGATAACTTTGGTGGGAAGTCCGAGCGCCGCGCTCATGGCCAGCAGGTTGGCTAGAATTGTGCCGTTATCCCAACCAAAGTGGCGGTAGGTCCGAGCCTGATATTTCCAAGCGTTCCGCCAATAGTTCCCCGTGCAGATGACGATAACTGGCGCCTGTGCGATCGAAGATTCGCCAGCGGTCGCCTCCACCAACACGCGCCGATAGTCGCCGGCACGCAGCCTGCGCAGTCCAAATTCGCCAGCAGCGTAATGATAAAGTCCTGCTTCGAGATCCGCAAGAGGTCCACAAGCGAGATAAAGTTCGATCTCATAGAGAGCGCCGGTGCATGCCGCGGCACGGAAATGGATCTCTCCACCAGGAAAGGTGCGCCGCCGCGTGACGCCTGCAGAAAAATAGAGCAGTTCGCTCAAAGTCTGAAGGTCGGGAAGGGCGTTGTCGTGCTGTGCAACCTGCGCAAGAGCGCTGAACGCACGAACGCCGATCTCGCGAAGCTCGTGCGGAAGGGGAATGAGATCGAGTTTGGGATAGATCTTGAACGGCAGCGGTTGATTAGCCCAATCGAGGAAGTGCGGATTGGCGCGGACGCTGCTACGTGAGTGTTTGGTTGCGTTGTGATAGTTCCAGCCGGACTGAATGTCAGCGTTTAATATGGCCACGCTCCGATCTTAGTACAGTTCAGGCTAGGGTCCCCGAAGTACTGAGGCACAGATGCGGAAGGGTTCGTGTTGTGGAGGGCCAGGCGCGGACACGACCCGAACCACAACTTGGAACATCGAAGCTATTCACTCCCGCGCTCAGTTCAAGGTTAAACGCACGATGATTTCGAGCGTGAAGGGCGAGGCACTAACGCTACACGTAAGTTGGGACTAAACAGCGCCGGACATCACGAAATCAAGAACAAACCCTCGGTCGATGCACGACTCATTTGATCTCGAAGGCCGGCAGCCCTATGTATTATGAGTCTCGCCAAGGGAAGGCCATTGAGGTCGATTCTTTTCAGAAATCTCGACCGCAGTTATTTAGGAGTAGACGCGCGCGGAAACAGTCGGACCGTCGATTGACACCGACGAAACCAACATGGTTGTGTTAGTGGCTTGGTTCACCACTTGGTTCAGCGCCGGTGAAGCGCTAGCCGCGAAGTTTGTGTCGCCGGAGTAAGCCGCGGTGATGCAATGGCGGCCGACCGCCAGCGTCGCGGTCGAGAATTTCGCTGTGCCCGCATTGAGCGGAGACGTGCCGAGAATCTTCAAACCGTCGCGGAACTTGACGGTGCCAGTTGGCGTGCCGGAGATTTTGGGGGTGACTGTGGCGGAGAACGTTACGGCCTGTCCAAAGATGGAGGGATCCGAGGAAGATTTATTGTGTTTGTAGTTCGGAAGAGGGAAATATTCAGCAGGAAACAGAACCAAGCCAAACCGGATTGAGGCGTGCCATGCGAAAGCACCCCAACAGCCACCGAGAGGCTAAAGCCACTGCGCCTGTTCTCGACTCTACTCGCCATTGCACTCGTCCTATGAGAGAGGATGTCAAGCAAAAACTCTTCTCCACTCCCCTCCGTGAGACCTCGATCGGTGCTTGCATCCAGGACCCTTCTTCTTCGTGGAGAGGATTTTGGTTCTAACGCCTGAAGCGCCACAGAGTACGACATGATAGAGAAGCTCGGCCCGCCGGCGTACGCTGGCATGCTCGACCTCCGTTCCCGTCTTTATCCAATTTGTTGAACTCAGCTTCCATGAAGTTCATCCGTTCCTGCTTCGATATCCTGCCATTCGTATCGGTGTCCAACAGAAGCAGCAGTTCTTTAGGTGGGCGACGTTGTGGAGGCTCATAAGCCCAGCGCCCTTACTTGCTCCTCGGTTTCGTAGCCGAGCCAGTGCGCGACCTCATGCCAGACCACCCGTTTCACCTCGGTCCGCAAGTCTCCTTTTGAACACCGCAGAATGGGACCGCGAAAGACAAATATCAAATCGGGGGCATACTTCACCTGCGTGTACGACTGTTTTGTCCTAATCGTGCCGCTGTACAACCCCAATAACTCGGTTCCATGGCGCCATTTTCTTCTGTTCGATATGTCCTTCAATATGTCCGCAGGAGGCTCGTCAACCACTTGAATCCCGGGGAAATCTCGCAGCTTCCTGATCTTCTGAGGTAGAGTTCGGTATGCCCACTCCACAATCTCCTCAAAGCTTTCGGGATTTACGGTGTCGGCCATGAGGCCAACTTTACCACCGGGACAATCCGCAGGACATGGGGTACCCGGCATGTTTCGGGGGACAAGCAAACGCCATCAAGGCGACAACTACTGTCAAATAGCTGGCGGAAACATTGCATGCTGAGAGGCTCGGGGTGTCCCTTATCCGTCGCCGGGGAGGCGGAACTCCACGATAGACACGCGTCGGGTGCCCAACATCATCTGGCAAATCCGCCATCACTTCCCGACGATCGAAGACCTCGCCAACGTCCGCCGCGAAGGCAAGAACGTCGTGCTCGGCCCGCTTGCGTTCGTTAAGGAGCAGATCATCGACATGCACCCGGTCCTGTTACCGGTCTGGCTCTCGGGCCTGGTCTGGTTTCTCCGCGTCCGCCGCTGGCGGGTGCTCGGGTTGACGTTTGCCGTCTTTTTCGTGTTGATGGAAGTCGCGCACGCCAAGAATTACTACGTGTTCCCGATCTATCCGATGCTCTTCGCCGGCGGTGCCGTCGCGATCGAGCAATGGCTGGCCGAGTTGCAGTTCGAGTTGCGACCGAGTGCAATCGCGATGTTGAAAATGTCACCCAGTGGCAGCTTCGGGGTGAGGACGGAAGGATCTAGTTGCCTCCTCGGTAGAGTCGTAAACCTCAAATAACCGATCGACGTTGGTGGTCGTCAACGCACGCCGGACTCTGGGCGACAAGGCAGCAAATTTGATTTCAGCTCCACGGTGACGCGCAGAGATAAACGATGCGACTAGGGTTCCCAGACCGCTGCTGTCGATGTGCTCAATCCAAGCGAGATTCAGGACGATTCGGTGGGTTTCGTTTAGCAAGCCGAGAATTACCCGTCTTAGCTCGTCTGCTTCTTCTCCAAAGACAATCCGACCACGGCACCGAACGACCGCAATATCTTCAGTTCTGGAGACGTCCAGGTTTAGAGCCATGGTTCACTCCGCTCTGTCCTGTCGCGCGACAGCATTACTCCCTCTTATGAGTCTAAACTCGCCGGCCCGATTGGTGTTGAAAATCGCCTTAGCACAAGTTTGCGCCGTCTGTTCGCCCTACCGCGACGGGGATTTTGAGTGTAATCGGGATTTTGCGCCAGCTAATCTTGCGGCAGACGCAACCGGCGGGTAGCTTTTTAAGATCCGTCGAACACCTACTACGGTCTAATCTCAAAGACGACCCCGCAGCCGAAGATATTGCAGGGATAAGTTGAACTCCCCCCGTATTCGGTGGTGCCAAAAATGTTGCCCGCTTTGTCGATGAGCAAGCGGTCGAACGGCTCTCCACCATCTGCAAGACCACGAAACTCGTACCGATTTGGTATATAATTTGGCGCGTCTTTTTCGGATGGCAGGCGGGAGCTCGGGTCCTGCCCCAAGCCCGGAGGACCATTCCGATGACGTACCCACGCGCGTCAGTCTGTTTCTTTGCAGCGTTTTTTGTGTCGATGGTTTTGAGTCCACTTGTTTTCGGCCAGCAGGGCAACCCGCAGGCCACGATTGTCCCGACGCTGGTCAATTTCAGGGGAGTGCTGACAGGCGGCGATGCCAAACCTTTGACGACCCTGACTGGTGTCACATTTGCGCTCTATGCCGAACAGCAAGGCGGGGCGCCACTTTGGCTGGAGACCCAAAATATGCAGCCTGACCACACCGGGCATTACTCGGTGATACTGGGTTCGGCCACCAGCGGCGGCGTACCGGCAAGTCTGTTTGCCAACGGCCAGGCGCGCTGGCTGGAGGTGCAGGCGCAGGGCCAAGAACCGCAGCCCAGGATCATGCTGATGAGCGTGCCCTATGCATTGAAGGCGGGCGACGCGCAGACTCTTGGCGGATTGCCCGCGTCAGCTTTCCTAACGCAACACCCAACCGCGTTCGCTAGTGGGGCGCGCAGCAATGTGGTTGCGAGCGGGACTAAAACAAAGCCCCCGGTTGGCGGTACCGGAACCCAAGGTTACGTCTCACTCTGGACTGACAACAATGGCGACCTGGGCAACTCGTCCATCTTTCAAACCGGATCCGGGACGAGCGCCAAGATCGGAATCAACACGACCAAACCCGATGCTCCGCTTGACGTGAAGGGAAGGATCAACGCCACACTGGGCTACAACTTCAATGGTAAGCCTTTTGCCTTCGGTTCCTATAGCAATCAAAACGCGTTTGTGGGATTCGCCGGCAACACCACGACCACCGGCGGTTTTAACACAGGCAGCGGATGGGAGGCGCTCTTTAATAACACCACCGGCGGCGACAACGTGGCAAATGGTACGGAGGCGCTTCTGTTGAATACGACTGGTTCGGATAATACGGCGGTTGGGGCGCAGGCGCTGCAGGGCAACAGTACGGGTACGGGCAACACAGCTACCGGTGCGTACGCGATGATTCTCAACACGACTGGAATCAGTAACACCGCCAACGGGTATCGAGCGCTTTACGGTAACAGGACCGGCGGTGCCAATACAGCCACCGGCACTGGCGCGCTCTATTACAACCAAGTAGGCAACTATAACAGCGCCTTCGGACAGGGCGCCCTTTACAATGCCACAAGCTCCTACAATACGGCTATCGGCGGCCTCGCCCTTAATTTCGACACCACAGGGAACCTCAACACCGCCACCGGGTGGCAAGCTCTCTACTCCAACACCACGGGCTATACCAACACGGCCAGTGGCATACAGACGCTCTACTCAAACACCACAGGGTATGACAACACCGCAACTGGCGATTCGGCCCTTTTGGAAAACATAACGGGAAACCAGAACACAGGGATCGGCAGCTACGCCCTCTATGGGAACAGCACGGGTGGAAACAATACCGCCATCGGCTACGAAGCCGCTTATAGCAATATGACCGGGTACGACAACACGGCTACGGGCTACAATGCGAACTACGCAAACGAGTTTGGCGGTGCCAATACCGCTGACGGCGCTGAGGCGCTCATGAACAACCAGGGCGGCAGCGATAACACCGCCGTGGGCTTCCAGGCTCTGTACTCGAGTACAAGCGGCAGCTTTCTTACCTGCGTCGGATACGATTGCAATACCGGTGAAAACGGACTCTCCAACGCTACTGCCATCGGGGCACACGCCGTGGTCAGCCAGAACAACTCTCTGGTTTTGGGTGGCACTGGAAAATGGGCGGTCAAAGTCGGCATCGGCACCACGAGGCCGACCAACATTCTTACCGTTGGGCAGGGCGCCGGCCACCCTGTCAGCGACAGTTGGGAAACCTACAGCTCACGCCGATGGAAAACGAACATCCAACCGCTGCAAAACGCGCTCGGAACGGTCGAGCAACTGCGCGGCGTTTCCTACGACATGAAAGATTCGGGACGGCATGAAATCGGAGTCATAGCCGAAGAAGTCGGCGCGGTCGTGCCCGAACTCGTAACTTTCGAACCCAACGGTACCGACGCTCGCAGCATGGACTATAGCCGCCTCACCGCGCTGCTGATCGAAGCCGCCAAAGAACAACAGGCGCTGATCGGCCAACTACAAAGACAAATCCGCGCTCGGCAGACGCAAATGAAGGCGCAACAACGCCAGATTGCCCGACTTAATTCGCAAGTCAAGGCGATTCAGGCCTCGCTAAAGACCAACCGAGGAACCGATTCAGAGATCCGCATAGTGAAAGCTCAGATACCGACAGTTAAGCAATAAGCTAGAGCAAAGGGCAGGCGGCAATGCCTGCCCTTAAGCGTATTGACTTTAGGTTTGGGAAAGGCAACACCATCTATGAGAGCGAAATGGCGCTCTTCTCTGAGTGCATGCCATGGTCTGCTCGAAAAGTGCTTGACACCGCCGATATTGTCAGAGACGCGATTCTACGCCAATCAACCATGGCGTTACGGATTCCCGTCCGCTGGCGTGCCAGGATTCGTGCTTGATGAGCCATTTACAACCGCTACCCCACACCTGCGTGATAAACCGGTTTTGCCGTCTAATTTTCGTCCTTCTGTCCTTTTTGGTAGGGTGGGGGCTCGGGCTCTCGCAAGCGCAGACGCAAGGAAGCATGGATCGACTGGCGAAAGGGTTAGGTAAGGATTTCGCGTCCGAAACCGCGACGGTGAACGGAATCGAACTTCACTATGTTCGCGGGGGCCAAGGGCCTGCCGTCGTCCTGATCCATGGGTTTCCGCAAGACTGGTTCGAGTACCACACAATCATGCCCCGCCTATCGGAACGGTTCACTGTCATCGCGATTGATCTGCGCGGCGTAGGCGGCTCGGCCTCCACGCTAAGCGGCTATGATGCGGCCAATATGGCAGAGGATGTGCATCAGCTTGCTGCGGCACTTAAATTGGAGCGCGTCTATATTGTGGGCCACGACATCGGGGGACAAGTGGCTTATGCATTCGTTCGCCGTTATCCCCAAGCGACGCGGGGAGTCATGATCCTCGATACGCCAATTCCGGGGATTGAGGGATGGGACGAGGTTCAGGGTCATCCCGCGATGTGGCACGTAGGGTTTATGCAAGTCCCGGGGTTGGCTGAGAAACTGGTTGCCGGTCGGCAGGCCGACTATTTCAGCTATTTCTTTCATTTCGGTAAGTTCACGCCCAGCGATGAAGCTCACTTCGTGAAGGCCTACGCCAGTCCTGCGCAGCTTCATGCGGCGTTTGAAATGTACCGCGCATTTCCCGCCAATGCGCAGTTCAACGCGGCGCAACGCGGTCCAAATGACGTGCCGTTGTTTTTGGCCGCCGGAGAGGGTTCACCCTTTGCAAAGCTGATTCCAAAGATCGCAGAAGGTCTCCGTGCGAACGGATGCTGCGAAGTTGAGACCGGACTGATCCGTGGCGCTGTGCACTACGTTGTTGAGGACCAGCCGCAAAAAGTGACCGATCTCATCGAACGATATGCATCGCGTCATTTGCAATGACAAGGCGGGTGTCGAATGCGCGGCTACCGTATTCACCGGCTTTGCAAATCACGTTGGGTGGCTATAACAGGTCAGCATGACCGGACTCCGGTCACGACGAAGCATGAAAAGAGGCTTCACGCCAACCCCTCGTTTGCAGTGAGTTACGGCTCTTTTCACGGGAGGCCATTACACGTTTTGAGAACTGGGCCGACCCTGTCCGGGGGTCAAAGAGCGTAATCGGGAGTGGGTGTTGAAAAAGTCCCTCAACCGAACGGCTTTTCATCCGCGAGCATGCCGTCGCCGGTTTTCTTGTCTCCGTTCGACTAAGTGGTGATCGGCAGAACCGGTGTTGTCGGCCGATCTCCAGGATGGATTCCATGACCAACTTGCCGGTTGCATCCATCACGGCGACCACGATGGTTGCTTGATGAACGCCCAGCCCAATATACTTTTCACTGTTCACGAGGGTGCTCCTTTCGTAGGTGGTGTTCTGAACGCTCACAACCTACTCCAAAAGGGCGCCCTTTTATAATGCGATTACGCCAGTTAATCACATATTGGCCCGCAGATGACGATAAGCGTTCAAAATTACCAACTCCTTAAATTGGTTTGGAGCATTATTTCTACGCACATAATTAAAGACACCTCAGCCAGAAACAAACACTTGCTGTCCGTTGCCCGACTGTAGTGCTGCGGCGGGGGAGAAGCGCGAGCTTGGCACTGGCCAACCCACACAGGCCCACCCCGCCACCAAGCGGCAAAGGTGGGCCGTCACGAAAGGACTTACCGCGAAAGGATACCTACTCCGACAGCCAACTCCACTGTCAGAACTGCCAGTTCTATGCATGAGCCCTCGGCCCATAACATCCCTGCTGAGCAGCGAACGTCTGGCAACTCGCGCTTAGCGCATGAGAATGGAGGAAGGACTTATGATCGGCAAAAGAATCGGTATTGCGGTGAGTCTCTTGGCAATGTGCCTCTTGAGCTTGGGATCGGCACAAGCCGGCGATAAGGTAAAGGGCCAAGGAGTGATTACCATGCGCTCAGGAAACAACCTGACCGTGGAGACTGACGATGATACAGCTGTAAACGTTATTGTCACTGCTGATACAAAAGTGCAACACCCGGTGGGGCTCGGTGCCCGGAAAAAGCAAGTGAGTCAAGACGTCCTAATCCCCGGACTCAAACTAAGGTATGAGGGAACGGGTGATCAGACGAATGTGACGGCGGAAACCATCACCTTTGATCGAGACGATCTCAGCCTGGCCAAAGTGATTCAGGCCGGTTTGAACCCCACCGCTCAACAGCAAACCAAGAATATGGAGGTCTACAAGGCCAATAAGGAGGCGACCGATGCCGAAATTGCTGCCAACCAGGCAGCCAACCAGGCAGCCATCGCCGCGGCTAAACAAGAGATCGCAGCCAGCCAAGCGAGCATTGACGAAGTTGCGCAAGACACCAAGAAGCGCTTTTCGGAGTTGGGTGACTTCATCGTGAAGGGCGAACATACCGTGTACTTTGCCACCGGGGATTACAGCATTTCGGGTGAGGATCGAAATGCACTTTCGGATTTAGCAAAGAAGGCCCTCACCTACCAAAAAGGCTACGTGATCCAGGTAGCGGCCTTTGCCGACTCGGTGGGCACGGCTTCCAGCAATCAAGTGCTGAGCAAGGAGCGCGCGCAGGCAGTGGTCGCCTATCTGCTGCAGGAGTGTAGCGTTCCAGTGGGTCGCATTGTTGCGCCTGGTGCAATGGGTGAGACCAACCCCGCAGCCTCCAACGAGAGTCCTTCCGGGCGGGCCGACAATCGCAGGGCCGAGGTCAAACTGCTGGTCAATAAGGGCATCGTTGGCAGCGGCGGCGAAAACTAAGTACATTCTTTTTTCTTCAAAGCGGAGGCGCCAACCGCGACGCCTCCGCTCCGTTTGGACCCGGCTCGCGGGGTTGTTGGCGAAAAAATCTCGATAGCACTCATCATGGGGTCAATGAGCGCTATCGGAGAACGCGGTACAATAACACCTGGTGGCTTATGCTGCGCCTGTTGGGTTTCGTGGTCATTGTGGTCATTTGGGGCGAAATGGCTCCGTGGGGCATGTTAGTCGGCGCGATTTTGTTTGTTGGGTGGCTTTTGCTAAGACCAGCACCGCTATTCAAGACTCATGGACTGCGCACTTATGGCGAACAGCTTAGGGTCACCGACGCTGGGAGCGGGTTCCTGAGCGCAATTCCCCTGCTGAATGCTGTCTACTGCGTAAACTGCGATTTAGTCACCAACAGTCCCCATGATGCTTGCGGTGTTTGCGGCAGCCACTCTGTGGTCGCGGTTTCACGAATGTGGCAACTCACGCTAGCGGAAGCACCGACGAATGCCCCAAGATACAAAGTAAGCTTTACCGTTGATGTACGCGAAATTCCGGCAAACGGATTAAACGAGAGCACTAAATTGATAAGCCGCTTGGCCGAGCTAGGTGGAGTTGTGAAAACCCTTCACATCAACGTGGACCCTATATTCAGTTATGCGACCCCTAGTGATGCTAAGACCGACGTGCGAATGCCTGCGAAGCGAGCCGCGACCAGCGCGTTGGAACAAGTTCGTCGTCAAGCATCTTAGTTAGCAGCCCAGCCCAGCAAATATCCGACTCACAGGGCAATAGCGGCTAACTGTTGATAAAATCGCCATTTCACTTATTGACCCTGAGCCGGGGGTTTTGAGTGTAATGGCTGGTTTCGTAAACCATCGGCAACGGCAAGCGACGAGCAGAACCCTCCCCTGTTTATTGCAGCTTCGCATACTCGCCTTGCCTTCCTCCGACAAAGCCGGAGTCCAGACGTTCATCGCTGTCGACTTCAAGCTTAACTGGTACTTCTAACAGTCCCGCAATGCGCTCCCATCCATTAGAAGAGACGTTAGCACTTGGCGGAGCGGCTAACCCACTGGTTTACATGAATATGACCCGTAAATTCGTTACCAATTATGCGACTGTCCACGGTAATCACGGCCCGAATCGGTCAAATCATCAAGCTTCGTACGCCCCCCGGGCCGAGAGAGATCGAACTTATTCGAATCGTGAACCATCGCCGGTAAGTAAATGTTCTAACAGCTCGCCTGGGCGAGAGTCGCGTCACAAATTCAGCGAAGGAGCGTTTTATGGCGTCACCTAATAAGCGGATAACTTCGGCAGTGCTTTTCGCGTTGGGCCTCAGTTTATTGGGCGCTGCGGTGCCATGCCGCGCTCAAGCCACAGTACCCTTGTCCGACACGCATCTGCTCGACGCGGATGACCCGACGGCAGCCACGACGACCGATGCGGGCTTGGCCACCAGCGCGAAAGGATCAGCCGATTTGCCAACTGCTGCTCCAGCAGCAACCACTGATCCTTTACCGCCGAACCTGGACCCTCAAACCTCAGCCTCAGCCGCATCCTCGTCTTCTTCCTCTTCTTCTGACGAGGGCTGGCGCGCCAAAATCGCAATTTACGGCTGGTTCCCCGGCGTCCACGGAACAGTTGGTGTGCTCGGCCATGACGCTGGTTTCAGCGCCCCGTTCAGCGATCTCTTTCACTACCTCAAGGGAGTGATCCCCATCGCAGTGGACGTCCAAAAAGGCCACTTCGTGATGCCGATTGATTATCTCTGGATGAAACTGGGCGACGATAGAGGGATTCCCTTTGCCAATCCACTCTACAGCTCGGCCAATATCCATCTGACAGAATCGATTTTTACCCCGAAGATCGGCTACCGGCTGTACGATGGCGAGCACTTCAAGGTTGACGCCTTGGCCGGAATCCGCTACTGGTACCTTAGCGACAACCTCACACTCGAGCCCTCGGGCCCCAGCTTTGGGAAGTCGGCGAACTGGGTCGACGGTCTCGGCGGCGCGAGATTTATTCTGCCCCTCAGTGAGAAGGCGGCGGTTACCGTGTCCGGTGATGCGGGCGCTGGTGGGGCCAACCTCGACTACCAACTGCTCGGCCTGCTCACCTTCGATCTCACCCGCAGGATCGGCCTCGGACTCGGCTGGCGCTATTTGGATGTGCACTATCGTCCAACCAACCACCAGTTTGTGTACGACTCAATCACGAGTGGCGCGTTGGCTGGCCTTTACTTCAATTTGGGTGGCAAGCCGCCCGTGCCGCCGGCCGCGAGTTGTTCGTTGCAGCCCAGCGCAGTGATGGTGGGCGAGCCTATTACCGCGACTGCCACCGCTAGCAACTTCAATCCCAAGCATACGCTGAGCTACGCCTGGAGCAGCACTGGCGGGAAAGTCTCCGGCCAGGACAATACGGCAACCATTGACACCAACGGTCTTGCAGGTGGCACTTACCAGGTAACGGCAAACATCACTGACGCCAAGATGAAGAAGGGTGGCGAAACGAGTTGCACCGCCACTTTCACGGCAAAGGAACCAGCCAGGAACCCGCCGTCCATCTCCTGTTCGGCTAGTCCTGCCAGTCTGACGGTTGGTGAAAATGCGAGCGTAACTTGCACCTGCACTAGCCCCGATAACGTTCCCGTCAGTATCAGCAACTGGAGTGCAACGTCTGGCACGGTTTCCGGCAGCGGTTCAACGGCAACGCTTAGCACCGCAGGGGCAGAAGCTGGAACATCCACTATCACGGCGACCTGTACTGATTCCCGTGGGTTGACGGCTCAATCGAGCGCGCAGGTATCAATGGTTGCGCCGCCGACCAAGCTGGAAGCGAAGTTGACGATTGGTCGCAGCGTTTACTTCCCGACAGCCAAGCCCAGCCCGCAGGATCCCAATGGCGGTCTGGAACCTAGCCAGCAGAAGACCCTTACGGAGTTCGCTTCGGACTTCAAGACCTATCTGCAGTACAAGCCGGATGCACAGATTACTCTGGAAGGCCATGCCGACCAGCGTGGAAGCGTGGGGTATAACCAAGCACTCTCCGAACGGCGTGTTGCCCGCGCAAAGAACTTCCTGGTCGAACAGGGCGTTCCCGCGGCCAACATCCAGACGCAGGCGTTGGGCGATCAGCACAACCTGACACCGGCTGAGGTGAAAGAACAGGTCGATACCACTCCCGACCTCACTCAGGAAGAGAAAGACAGAATCTCGAAGCGGATGCAGACCATCATCTGGGCCAGCAACCGCCGTGTGGATATCTCTCTGAACGGTAGCGGGCAGCAGTCGGTACGGCACTTGCCCTTCCACGCCGAGGATGCTCTTACCATTATTGGTGGTCGAACTTCAGAAATGAAGACTGCGCCGAAGAAGAAATGAATAAGAAGTAAACGGCAGCCCAAACGATAAGCTGTCGGCATCGTAGGTTCCAATCGGGGTGCGGCTCACGCCGCACCCTCTTTTTTTCGGGGACGTTTGCCTCATTGGAATGAGAAGAAAAATACGCAATAAGCGCCAAAGGCGCAACTTCCGGATTGGCGAACCCCAAACGTTAGACTGTTAGTCTTGCCAGTTGGTAAGGGACCCTGCGCCTCATGGAATAAGCGCATGCTCAACAATGCGATCGCGACAATGTAGCAGCCGCCACGAAGGGAATGCGGTCGATACGCTTCTTCTTCGCCAAGTCTGACTGTCCCTCGTTGGTTCCCCCCGCGTCTGCTTTTCCTACCAGAACCTGCGCCGGAGCCCGGTGCTCGAATTCCGGCGGTCGCGGAGAACCGTCGTACAAGCCTCGACCGACACGGCTGAAGACTTGCGGCTTCGCCATCGTGGCGGAACGGTCGACCAAAACCTCGAAGATCGAGGCGTGTTGCCTGCCATAGTCATCCGTAAGTACGAATTCCAACGGAACTGTCATGCCATGCGCATATTCCTCGGGGATGTTCCATCGAAGCTTAGAACCAAAAGCTTCCCTTCGATGCTTGCTCCCGGTGCAATTTCATCGCCTAAGCGGTGATTCAGTACCGAGTTGTAGCGAACGTTTCGGCCGCTCGGCATGCGGTAGGTTGTGCGCTCCGGGGCGTACTCCCTAGCATCCCCCTGGAAAGTCAGACGCCAGTCCACATCGAGCAAATGTCCACATATCTTGTTTAGCTTTATAGTGGCGTACGACTTGTTAGAAATCATTGCGTTGATCAGGAATTCACTTCCCATTTTCAAAGCGAAGGCTCGGCTTCCTTTCAAGCATTCAAACACTAAGTCCCGCTTGATCGTTGAGTGGTCTTCGACTGGGACCGAGATTCCAGCCGCCCGGAACCTGGCAGAAAGCATCATTTTCTCATGCGCGTTAAGCTTCATTGGCTTTTTCTCCTCTCTAAGCATTACGTGCATGATGTGCACTATGTACACAATCAAATTACTGATCGAACATTTGTTTGCAGTCAGGACATCTGGACAAACTCGTCTCAGGCGTCAATGCTCCATATGCTTTTGCTAGGCGGTGAATGCGAGCGCAAATTTCGCGTGTCAGCTTGAGCCCACGGCCGCCTGCGTCCAAACGGATTGTGTGCAGGCCAAGTGATTTGAGCTTATGTCCGACTTCCTTAGGAGTGGATCGACATAAGGTAGTATGCCTTCCTTCGCGACTCCGGAAATCGTCTTTCCAGGAATTCATCGAACGATTTCACGTCGTCCACCCGCCAGAACTGTCCCAAACCCGCACCTCGCAGAAACAACGCCCAAAGTTCAACGAACCGGAGGCTTCTTCTGCTTTTACAATCTACAGATTATCTGATAATCTGATTTTGTGAAGAAGACCACCATCAGCGTCACGGAAGCGTCCCGCAATTTCGCCGATTGTCTCAACCGCTCCCACTATCAAGATGTCACCTTTGTCCTCCTCAAGAACGGTGCTCCGTTTGCTCGTTTGGTACCGGACAAAGAGAAAGTCTGTTTTGGCCGAGATCTGGCCGAGGCGCTGGCCGAAACCGAATTATCGCGAGATGAGGCCAGAGCCTGGCGCCGTGATCTGCGAACTGCCCGCAAGACCGCAAAGCTCCCGGCTGACAAATGGAAATAATTCTCGATGCCGACGTCATCATTCGCGGGGAGAGGGGGGTCTTCGACCTCGCCACCTGGGCGGCGACCCGACCCAATGATCGCTTTGAAGTCGCGGCCATCACCGTAGCGGAGCTGTGGCACGGCGTAGAGCGTGGTACAGAACCGCACAAGTCCAAGCGTCGAAAATATCTGGAGGCGATTGTCACAGCGCTGCCTATTATTCCTTATACCGAGCAGACCGCGTATGGACACGCGCGCCTCTGGGCGGATTTGCAATCGGCCGGCAAAATGATCGGGGCTTATGATCTGATTGTCGCCGCGACGGCGCTCGAACGTGGAAGCCACCTGGCCACGTTCAACCAACGGCACTTCGCCATGGTCAAGGGACTTCATATCGTCGAGCCAAGATGAGGCAAGCCGCCGAGTCTGGTTGAGCCGCAACGTCAACTGCTCTCTCCTACTTCTGCAGCGTCATCATGGGGGAACCCGTGGTGCGGCCGACCACTCCGAGATATCGACGCCGCGCATCCTCCCCGGCAAGAGATCTGGGGGCTTGCCGGTCGCGTCCGC
>JBAVAQ010000069.1:0-50398 GCA_049585795.1 Terriglobales bacterium
GGTGGGCTGGAAAAGGATCTCCAGGCCGCAACGGACGCAACCAAAACTCTCCCTTAGTCACAACAATCGCGAGACCGGGACAGCATTTTAAGTCGAGCCGTCGTTTTTCCGCAGCCTGCTAGAGAAACTCGAGCCAATCCTTCGTGTCCTTTGTGGTTCAAGCATTTTTACTTCGTCAACCACAAAGGACACGAAGGTACACGAAGGAAGTTTGTCGTAACGTCTTAGTGGGTGCCGGCTGCCTTGGCTTCGGGAAGCAATTTGGACGACCTATATCTGTCCAAAACCGAGCCGGAAATTTGTGCTGAATCCATGGCGGCAGGGAGTTCGATTCGGAATATCGCCCCGCCCTCCGGGCGATTGCCGCAGGTGATTTTCCCGCTATGTTCCTGAATGATGCCGTAGCAGACGCTAAGCCCTAAACCTGGTCCCTGACCGACGGGTCGAGTGGTGTAGAAGGGATCGAATACGCGGTCCGGTTCCTCCATACCCGGTCCATCGTCGGAGAATTCCAACACCACCAAAGCATCCTGTAATCGTGCCGTGACAGTTAAAGTGCCGCCCGTTTCCGTCAAGGCGTGCAATGCATTGTTGGTGATGTGCAGACACACCTGCAGAAGTTGATTGGAGTCGCCGAGAACTCGCGGCAGCTCGGAGGCGATATCCGTGTGCACTTGAACATTGGGGCCGCGCGATTGCGGCAGGCAGAGTTTCACCGCGGTTTGTAGCAGGGCACTGATGTCCACCAAAGTCTTCTCTGTAGGAACCTGCTTCGCGAAACTCAGCAGGCTGGAAACCAGGGTTCGCGTCCGGCGAACCTGCTGCTCGATTTTTTGCATCAGCGCCCGTTGCTCGCCGCTCAGATCGGTCGCTCCCAGCAATTCCGAGTAGCCCATCATGGCGGCAAGCGGGTTGTTCAATTCATGGGCAGCGCCGCCCACGAGCTGCCCCAGCGAGGCCAATTTCTCCGACTGCACCAGCTGCGCCTGCACTCGCTTAAGGTTGTCGAACGATTCCTGGGAAGCGTCAAGCAGTTGCAAGAGCTCGCGATCCAGCAGATGCTGTTTGAAGAAGACCAGCGCGCCCATCATGAGCATGCTCGACAGCGTAAGTACGAGCCGAAATGTGCGCACACCCTGCGGGATTCCACCATCAAACAAAGACGACAAGGCAAACAGCGGAAGCGAAAAAATGGCGACCATGCCCAGCCGCGCTACCCATACTCCATAGCCTCCGGAAGCACGGGGAGCTTGCGGCTTGCCCGGCAAACGCAAAGCCAGCATTCCGATAACCGTGACCCACGCCATGGAGATGGCCAGGGGCACGTCATACAGACTGCCGGAGTGGTACACCTTTCGCGCGATAGCCCAGTTTGCCACGTACGAACTTAGAGAGTAGGTGAGCCCCGCGCCGAACCAATTTGCGTAGATCGCTTTCCAGGAACCCTGGCTGCGAGCCCATAGAACGACCAAACCAACCAGGAATACGATTTTCTCCGTCAGGTAGAGGATGTTGAGGTTGTGATCATAACTGGGCTCGTACGGGTGCACGTACTGCCAGGGAATTACCGTGAATAAATAAAGATACAGCCACCACACGAATAACAAAGCGAAATCAAGTGTTCCCAGCCGGGTGGTGCGTTGGTTGGGTTGCGCATGCGGCTGTAACGCCAGAGCCGCCGTCATGGGAACTAGGTGAAGGAACAACACCACGTCACCGCCGAAAGGATTTGGGAAATCCTTGCGCAGCAGCACCTCGAAATACATCCATAGCCACTGGTAGGACAGCCAGAAAGCCACGCCCAGGGTCATCAATGCCCAGAACAGACGGATTCGGCCGCGGGTCGCGAGAGCATTGAGCAAGAGCGCAATTGTGCCGGCAAGAAGGAGAATGAACTGGGTAACGTCGCTCAGCGCAGCCAGGGCAAAGCCTTCGTGCAGAAACACCGATGCCACCGCCTGCGCACAGACCAGGACGGCAGCGACCGAGATCAATAACTTCGCCTGACCGGACATGTTCATCCGTACTTGATTCTTAGGCACAATACACTAGAGGGAAAGTTACTCAAGTAACCAGTACGGAGCCTGGCCAGAATCTCCGAAGCCGATTTTAAGTTTACCCTATTTAGATTGTTGGTTTTAGCTACTACTCAAGGAAGTTTTCACTTGCTCTCCGGCCCCATTACCAATAACATCCGGCGTAAACATAATTTGTGGATTCAATTGCCATTCCAAACCCTACGTGATCGATTTCTGTGGAGGCTTCGCGCCCCCATGGGTCCCGGCGAAGTACGCCGAACCGAACGCTGGCTGGCCACGGCTAGGGTTTCCCTCGCCCTGGCTTCGCTGGTCGCCATCTGGATGGATCCCGCGGAGGTGCGCTATTCGCTCTGGGCCTACGGGCTCCTGGCCTTCTACGTCGCCCAAGGCGTCTTCATCATAATTTTTCTGCGCCGGCACCAGGAATCGACGCCCTCGTTCCGGCTGCTGGTTCACAGCGGCGATGTGATTTGGCCGGCTCTCATTTCGGCTTTTGCCACGGGGCAGGGCAATCCCTTCTCCCTGTTTTTTGTCTTTGTTCTTGCGGCGGCGGCGTACCGGTGGGGTCTGTGGGAGACGGTGGGAACCGCGGTTGCAGCGGTGCTGGTGCTCTGGATAGAAAGCTTCTGTTTGATTCACTTGCACTTTGTCGACCATGTGAATGGCTTGCTTTTGAGCCACAAACTGGGCCTGCCTCTCTTGCAAGTGAATGCCACCGACTTCGAGCCCAAACACCTTTTCATGCGCTCCGTCTATCTGCTCGTGTTGGGCTTTTTGCTTGGATATTTAGCCGAGCAGCAGAAACAGCTTCGCGCGGAGAAAGCGGTGATCGCCAGGACGATTGGGAAGGCGAGAGTCGAAGCCGGGCTTACCGGAACTATCGGCGAAATTGCTGGCGAGATGCTCTCGATGTATGGGGCAAAACAGTTAGTGATTGCCTCTCACGAAACCAGTAATTATCGCGTTTTTGTCGGCGAATTGCGCCGCGCCAACGGCGATACTTCTTTTCGATGGCTCGAGCCATCGGCGAACGACCGCGAGACCTACCTGTATGAGTCTCCAGCCGCGACCTGTTACGTTCGACGAAGCGGCAAGCGCAGCAGGGAGGATTTTTCCCTTGTTGGATTGGACCAGGCGGGCGCCCGAATTCGGGATCTCACTCCGGAATTTCTGGGTCCCCTCGCTAAAAAGAATGATTTTCGGAGTTTGATGACCGTCTCGTTTGCCTTTGGACGCGAATGGTCAGGACGAATCATTCTGCTGGATCCTGCCTTAGCGGGAGATATTGAAGAAGAGCTGCGGTTCTTGGATGAATTGGTGCGACAAGTGGGACCAGCGGTTTACAACGTGCTTCTGTTGCGCCGCTTGCGGCTGCGGGCGGGCGCTCTGGAAAGAGCACGTTTCGCGCGCGAGTTGCACGACGGAGCTGTCCAGTCGCTCATCGCGGTCGAGATGCAGGTGGATGTGCTGCGGCGTCAATCCCCCGGCAAGCCTGGTTTGGTGACCGAAGAACTGGGCAGAATCCAGGGACTGCTGCGCGAAGAAGTTCTCAAGTTGCGCGAGCTTATGCAGCAGATGAAAACCCTCGACGTAGATTCCAAGAGGCTTTTGGGATTACTATCGGACACGGTAGAGAGATTCCAGCGGGAGACTGGAATTTCCGCCCGGTTCCTTTCGGATCTGGACGAACTCAATATGCCGCAGCCGGTGTGCAGGGAATTGGCGCGTATTGTGCAAGAGGCACTGGTCAATGTCCGCAAGCATAGCCGAGCCCGCCAGGTGCTGGTACGGCTGGGATCCCGCAACGGCGCGTGGCATGTACTGATCGAAGACGACGGGCAGGGCTTTCCATTCACAGGGCGCGTCTCTCAGGCCGAACTCGACTCGCTGGGGAAAGGTCCTCTGGTCATCAAGGAGCGTGTCCGTTTGATTGAAGGCGAACTCACGATAGAATCAAATCCGGGCCAGGGGTCGCGTTTGGAGATCTCGGTCCCGCAGCGCCGGCAAGTAACTTATGGATAACCGACGATCGCAGACTCGCATCCTGATTGCCGACGACCATCCTATTTTTCGCGATGGCTTGCGCCGGCTTTTGGAAACCGAGCCTGACCTCAAAGTGATCGGAGAAGCGTGTGACGGCGCCGAGGCAGTCCGGCTCGCGCGGCAACTCAAGCCCGACATTCTGCTGCTGGATCTCGCCATGCCGCGCCATCCCGGATTGGAGGCGCTGCGTGAAATGAGTTCCGCTTCGAATTCCAACGCGGTGCGCGTAATACTGCTGACGGCAGCTGCGGAAAAAGCACAAATTGTCGAAGCTCTGCAACTCGGGGCTCGTGGGGTGGTATTAAAAGACTCCGCCACCCAGCTTCTTCTGAAAGCCATTCATACCGTGATGGCTGGAGAATACTGGGTGGGACGCGAGAGCGTCTCCAACCTGGTGCAGTACCTCCGAACTCTGGTGCAGTCCTCGGGAGAAGAAGCCCGGCAAAAGAAATTCGGCCTTACCCCTCGCGAGTTGGAGATTGTTTCCGCTGTGGTTGCTGGTTATTCGAATAAGGAGACGGCGGAGTACTTCAAAATCAGCGAGGATACGGTGAAGCACCATCTTAGCAATATCTTTGACAAACTTGGGGTTTCTACTCGCCTCGAACTGGCGCTGTTCGCGGTCAATCAATCCCTGCCCCTAAAACCGATCGCCTGAGCATATAGCACTTTGGTGCCATCCTCCGTCACCTAAGAGCTATTGTTCGGTTCTCGCCACAGAATTACCATTTAGAGGACAACTGATATCAGGGGATGGCTCTGCTGCATTGTCAGCCTGGTCCGGTTCTTCGGCTCACTGAGGAGGACTTAACTGGGAAGTAAGGAGGGATCTGTGGCAAAGTGTTTGCGCCAACTGTGGTCGGATGAGCGAGGACAGGACGTCGCCGAGTACGCAGTCATGCTCGCAGTGATCCTGGTGATCGTGGTCGGAACCATTCGTCTGATCGGTGGTAACGCCAACAACGTGTTTTCGTCGGTTGCCAGCTCCATCGGGCAATAAATTCGAAAGCTAGAGTTTCGTGCCCCACTTGAGCAGTAACCCGCCGGAGTTCTGCCCAGCCAGCTGATTTTCGTGATGCTACGCTCAGAGAGACTTGCGTCTGTCCTCAGCAGTGAACGATCTTAGAGCTCTTGATGCCGCGCGTTGCATTACGCGTGTCCACCACGAGCTGTGACTCGCGCACGATGCCCGCGTAGTCATAGTCGGAGTGATCGGTAACAATCAGCACACAATCGTATTGGCCGAGATTATCCAGTGAAGCGCATTTCATTTGCAGATCGTACTTGCGTCCTTTGCCGACGGTCGGGAAATAAGGATCGTTATAACTCACCTGAGCGCCGTCTTTTTGCAGGAGCTCTATGATGGTGAGAGACGGAGACTCGCGCAGATCATCGATATCCTTCTTATAGGCGAGTCCGAGCACCAGCACCTTGGCGCCGTTCAGTGCTTTCTTGTGTTGGTTGAGGGCTTTGCCAACGGATTCCAGCACGTGATACGGCATGTTGGTGTTGATCTCGCCGGCCAACTCAATGAAGCGAGTACGAAAATCCCACTCCTTCGCCTTCCACGAAAGATAAAAAGGATCGACCGGAATGCAATGGCCACCTAACCCGGGTCCCGGATAGAACGGTTGAAATCCAAAGGGCTTGGTCGCGGCAGCCTCGATTACTTCCCAGATGTCGAGCCCCATGCGCAACGACAACAGCTTCAGCTCATTTACCAGCGCAATATTCACGCAACGGTAAATATTCTCCAACAGCTTGGTCATCTCGGCGGCGGCCGGTGAAGAGACCCGCACCACCCGGGCGAAAATCGCTCCGTACAATGCGGCGGACAAGTCTGACGCTTTCGCATTAAGGCCGCCCACCACTTTCGGAATGTCACGTCGCGCTACAGTCTGATTGCCTGGGTCTTCCCGCTCGGGAGAAAACGCAACGTAAAACTCCTGCCCGTTAGAAGCGTCGCCACGCGAAGCCTTAAGGCCCTGCCGGTTCCCTTTCTCCAGGATGGGAATCAGCACCTCTTCCGTGGTGCCGGGATAGGTCGTGCTTTCCAGGATCACCAGATGTCCCGCCCGCAAGTGGGGCGCGATGGATTTGGCCGTGTCGGTGATGAAACTTAAATCCGGTTCGTGGTATTCATTCAAGGGCGTGGGTACACAAATAATGATCGCGTCCATCTCCGTCAACCGGGAATATTCAGAGGTGGCGGTGAACCCCTTTTTTTTCGCCGCCTGAATCTCAGGCGCTGGAATGCGAAAAATGTAGGATCCTCCCTGGTCCAGCGTAGAGATCTTGCGGGCGTCGATATCGAAGCCAGTAACGGAGAATTTCTCCTCTGTGTAGAGCAGAGCCAGAGGCAAACCTACATACCCGAGCCCGATGACAGCGACGCGGGCTTGTCTATGCTCAATCTTGTTCTTCAGTTCGGAAAACAAAGTGGCAGGCATTGATTCAGTGGTCATGATTGGATTTATGGGTCTGTGTTGGATTTTACCATGTTGACCTTCGGGCCCTGAGGAGCGGGAACACCTGCGCTCACCGAAGTAACTTGCCGGTTTGACTGTCAAAAATCGGGATTTCGCGTAGTCTGGATTGCTCCAGCAGACGGAAGAGAAGTTCCGGCGAGTGCTATGAAACCCAGGAAAACAAATCCATGAGAAGGTTCCGACTCGTCATCATCATCGGAGGACTTTTGATAGTTGCGTTGGTCGCCACTTCCGGGCGATTTCTAGTCGTGAATCAACCCCGCAAGTCGGACGTAATCGTTGTTCTGGCCGGGGAAACGGACCGGCGCCCGGCACGAGGGTTGGAACTGCTCGATCAAGGTTACGCACCGCGACTGATTCTCGATGTTCCAGCCGAGGCCAAGATTTACCACTGGAGCCAACTGGAGATCGCACGGAAATATGTCTCGGAGTTGCCGCAAGCCAGCGCAATCACGGTTTGCCCAATTTACGGACGCTCCACCCGGGATGAGGCCCTGGACGTTGCCCGTTGCCTTCGAGGCGAAAAGACCAACAGCATCCTGCTAGTCACATCCGACTACCACACCCGGCGCGCGCTCAGTATTTTCAAGCGGGTTTTGCCGACGGACTACAGCATCGCGGCTGCCTTTGATGCCAGCGAGTTTGGCGTGCAATGGTGGCGGCATCGAGAGTGGGCCAAGGTGAATTTCGAAGAGTGGTCAAAACTAATTTGGTGGAAACTGGTCGACCGCTGGCGCTGAGGATTCTGGATTCGAGAGCTGCGAGGGGACCACGCTAGGCAATTGACCGTCGATGGTTCGCGGGCTAGCATCATCGCGAAGAGTTTGCGCGTGAGTGTGTCTATGCTGCGAAGTGTCGTTTGCTGGATGCTGATCGCCGCTTGTCCCGCGTCCTTGCTGGCGGCCGATTCGGGCGCAGCCATGCTATACGGCAAAGGCACGGTCTGGCTGAATGGGACCCCATTGCCGCACTCGTCCGCCGTTTTCCCGGGTGATTCGATAAAGACCCAGTCGGACTCACTGGCTACGCTCGATGCATCGGGCTCCGGCGTGGTGGTTTTGCCCGACTCCCTGGTAAAGTTTGAAGGAAAGACTGTGACCCTGGAGCACGGGAGTGTCAGCGTAGCTACATCCACAGGTATGGTCGCTCTTGCCAAAACCGTCACAGTAACCCCAGCTTCGAACACATGGACGGAATTTGAAGTGGAAGACTCCAACGGGACAGTTCAGGTCATTGCCGGGAAGGGTAATGTGAACGTCAATTGCGGAAAAGGCACGGCCAATCTGTCCGAGGGCGAACAGGCCACTTCCGACGACTCGGGGAACTGCAACAAGAAAAAGCGAAAAGGCGGCGGAGCGCCGGTGACGCAAGGCGGCCGCCTATTGACAAATCCCTACGTTTTGGGCGGAGCTGTAGTCGCCGGAGGCGTAATAGCTTGCCTGTTGCTGTGCGGTTCTTCGAATCCACCTCTCAGTCAATCGAAACCATAGATTGGACCGCTTATTCCCAATGACTTCGCGGTTCGGCGCGATACGTCATTCGATAATCTGCGTAGGCAGTTTGAAGCCCGACGCTATTCTTTTGTGCCTGACTGGAAGCGAGGATAGTACGCCGGGGGAAGCACCGCGCCATCTCGCGAAGCGCTGATCCGCCTTTTGCGGCTGTGCCGGCCGAAACACGGCTCCATGGCGGCGACCGTGCACAGAACGTAGAAGAGCGCAGCATTCGCCGGAATCTGCAAATTGAAGTCCACGAAGCTGTGAACCAGAATGCCGGTCACCCCCAGCAGAGCCGCTAAGGTCACGACGGCGTTAGTATCGGACGGGAAATGCTTCAATTTCTTGAAGGCGGAACGATGCAGTGTCAGCAGAAACCACAACCCGGTGGCGAATCCGAGCGCGCCCATTTCCACCAGCAATTGCAGATAATCGTTATGAGTCATGCCTACCCGGAGATTGGTGGCGAGAGTACTGAACTGTGGGTAAGCGTCAGGAAATGTACCCAAGCCCCATCCTAGAACTGGCTGATGCGCGAACATTCTCAGGGCATCGCGATCAATTGTGAGTCGAGTGCCGCCGGACAACTCCGTCCGGGCTCCGCTGTGTATGCTAGCCAGTCGATCCAGCAATTCGCCCCCACCGAGCCATGCCAATAATGCCAGCGCGATGACCAAGAAGGCCCCTAACGCAAAGGCGGCCTTCCAGTTCTTCCGGCGCGTGAGCAGAAAGCCGGCGAGCAGTGACATCTGCACTGCGAAAGCCGCCATGCCTCCGCGCGATCCAGAGAGAAAAATTGTGCTCGCCATCACTGCTGCCGCGAGCGCCGCCAACGCCCTGCGCGAGTCCCGGACATCATCAACAAAAGAAATGACCAGAGGGATCGGCATCAGCATCTCCATCAGCCCTGCATAATGGTTATGGTTTACGTATGGGCCATAAATCCAACCGCCCGATGCCGGAGAGCGAAGCCAATACAGCTTGCCGTTGGAGGCGATTCCCTGAAGCAATGCGAACAAGGCAACCGTGAAACCATATCCGGAGAATAGCCACGCGAGCGCTTTCACTTGTGAAGTTCTGCGCAGACACTGAACCACCAGGAAACACAACAAACCGTAAGCGCAATACATTAATGCCATCGCGGAAGTGTCGAAACGATACGCGGTTCGTCCGGTGGCAAGCTGCCAGAGGATGAGGCCGGCAAAAAGCCCCATCGGCAAGAACAGGGGATTGCCCATTATCTCTAAATCACCGGCCACGACCTGCCGAGCAGCCCAGAGTGCGAAAAGGAAGCTCGCGCCCAGTTGCATGATCGAGATCGACCATGACTCCACCGCGCCAAATGCGAGCGGGGCAAACAACAGGATGGCAAAGACGCCGTACAACAACACGTGATCCATCTTCGAGGGGAAAGATGGACGAGGCGAAATCGCATCCGCCGTTAGCGTGAGCGGGAGTGGAGCAGTCACTGGCCACCCGCCGAAGTTTGTTCCGCGGCCAGATGGCGCGGTGTCAGTTGGACGTCGCCAATCCACAGCTTGCCTCGAATGGCGTCCCCGGCGGGGACTCGCTGAATGCGCAGGACGAGCAGCTGCGCATCCGGGCCGGTACTGAATGTTCCTCCTACCTGTTTCCAGAAATTTGCGTCTTTGAGCTCCTCACTGGCAAAATAATCTGCTTTGCTGAATCGATCCTCCAGCAAAAACCGTGGCCCACCCGCCCCCTGCAAGTCTTGGGATTTGAAATAGGCGGAGAACTCATACGCTGTATTCGGTTCGACAGGAATGACTTGCCGGATTCCGGCGTCTTCGATTCCCCGGCTGTCGAACGCGATGGAGAGAGAACGATGACCGGAATGCGACTCGGTTGGATCGAGCGCCAGCGCGACGTCGGATGATTTCTCGTAAAGCCAATCGAATCCGCCGTTCAGCACGGGCAAACTGAAATCGCCGTTTACCACGAGGTTCTCCGGAGAAGATTGGTATGCGGAAAGATCACACAAGTTTGAGGCTTGTCGCCACGCTTGATGGGCTTGCGCGACTTCCCGCCTGTCGATGAGATATCGGACGTAGTCGAAAACATGCCGCGTCTCCACGGGGTGCTGGAGTTGCACCATTTGTGTCCAAACTTTTGCCGCGGCTGCCGGCTCGTTCCTGGAGATCAAGAAATCCAAGAACGACGAGTAAACGTCCGCATTGGCTGGAACCACGTCCCGCAGGAGAGCGTCCACATCCGGTTTGATCCGCCAGCAGCGCTCCAAGGCTGCAGGTGGCAAGTAAGGGTCGTTCTCCAGGACCACGCGGAACTCGCGCAATGCCTCATCCTTTTCACCCAGACTCCAGTAGAAATTAGCCGCCTCCCATGCAACTTCCGGCGTCGATGGATCGGCGGCCATGGCCCGTTGCAAGAATGCCTTCTGCTGATCGCCGTCTGCGAGCCGGCGATAGGTTCTGGAGAGTTCAAGCCAGTAGCTGGCGTTGTGCGGGTTTAGGGCAACGGCCGATCTAAAGAATTTTGCCGCAGTGTGTGGTTCTTGCTGTGTCTGCAGAAAGTAATGTCCGAGGCGGTATTGGTAATCCGCATTGCCTGGCTCGAGCCGGGCAGCCATTTGCAGGCTTGCGAGATCAAGCTTCTCGGAAAAGTAGTCGGCCAGGAATTGTTCTGCGATCAATCCGATGTAAAACACGGCGAGCGCCAGGCATGCGCCTAGAAAGATGATCTTCCGGGCTGGGCCTTGAAGCGCGACCTTCAGGGGAGCGATTTCATGCGAATGCGTCCCAACCGGATGGTGCCCCACACTAAGCTCCGTTGGAGGTAGCTTCAGAAACGACTCCCTCCGCGCTGCTCACAGGATCCTCTTGGTAGTACCCGTGGCCGTATTTCCCCTGATATTCGTAGTGATAATAGTAATCTGGTGAGCTGAGATCGACCGCGTTCACCAGCACGCCGCAGACTCGCGCATTGACCTGCAGAAGGATGTCGCGAGCCCGCCGCAAGGCTGGTTTCGTGGTGTGTCCGGACCGGATGACGAGAACGACCGCGTCAGCGTCGGTCGACATAACCACGGCGTCGGTGACCGACAGGGCCGGTGGCGAATCGATGACGATGTGGTCATATTGCTTCCGCAGCTCGTCGAGAAGAGTCTTCATTTTCGCGGAAGCTAGAAGTTCGGCCGGGTTCGGCGGAGGTGTTCCAGCAGGCAGGACAAACAGCTCGGGCAGAATCGTCGATGGAACGATTGCCTCTTGCAGGGTCGCGGCACCGGTGAGTACGTTACTCAGTCCGATCTTTGGACCCATGCCAAGTGTCTTGTGGATGCTCGGCCGGCGCAGGTCGGCATCGATCAGCAAAACGCGCGTGCCTTTCTGAGCCAACACAATCGCAGAGTTCACGCTGGTCGTGGTCTTCCCTTCTTCGGGGAGAGCGCTGGTGATGAGAATGACGGTTGGGGGTCCTCCGGCAAATGTGAGGAGCAGCGAAGTACGCAGCGCGCGGTAGGACTCGGCCATCTGTGATCGGGGACGCGATTGCGTCACCAGTTCGACAGCTTCTTTCGAGGAGGCCAATGCCAGCTTTTGATGACCACCCATCTCCCTGGTGCTTCGAGACCCGAGAGGAATCATGCCTAACGATGGGAGTGCGGAGACGGTTTGCGCCTGCTCCGGGGTGCGCACGGTGTTATCCATGCTTTCCAAAAGAAACGCGAGCCCGATGCCACTGGAAAGACCCAGCGCCAGGGCAAAGCCAAGGTTTCTGAGAAGGTTTGGCCCTGCGGGCGCGGTCGGAACCCGAGCCACGTCCACGATACGGAAATTGTTCGACCTCAAGCCCGCGGTAACGCCGGCTTCCTTTAGTCTCTCCAGCAGTCCTTCGGAGAGGGTGCGGTTGGCGTCGACGTCGCGCTTGAGCAGGCTATACTCGATGGCACTCTCGTTGAGTTTGTTCGCCTCCTGCTTTTGCTGATCGAGCGCGCTGCGCAGCAAGCTTTCGCGCTGCACGGAGGCAAGATAATCGCCGCGCAAACGCGCCGCCACCGTGCGGATTTCAGTCTGAATTTCCGCGTCGACTTCCTTGAGTTGACTATTGAGCTGAGCCAACCTCGGATAGGCAGGTCCGAATTGCGTGCTCAGTTGCGCAACCTGGATTTTCAGATCGGCCTGCTGCTCACGCAGTTTTTCGAGCAAGGTTGAGGTGGCACTGGAGCCTTTGGCCACGCCGTCAACATTGGCGGCCGCTGCGATTGAGTCTGAATCCCCGGTCTGTACTAAGTGGTAGATCGATTCTTTCTCCATGCGGACGGATTCGGCGGAAGTCAACTCCCGGTTCAATTCGTCGAGCTTCTCGGTAGTGATGTTCTGCTTTTCGTCGATGCCAAGAATTTCGTGCTCTTTCTGGTACTTGACCAGTTTCTCCTGCGAGGTTTCCACCTTCATCTGGAGATCGACCAGTTGCTTGGAAAGCCAATCCGAGGCTTGCATGGTGGACTCGAATCGCGTCTTGAAATTCTGCTCCACGTAGGTATTTGCCAGCGTGTTTACGACGCGGGCCGCGAGGTTTTTATCCGGGCTGCGGTAACGAACCTCGATGATTCTCGTATTAGGGACGAGCGCCACCTGAAGATTGCTTTTGAAGGTGGCCAGGATGGCCGATGTCCTTGCCGAATCCGGCTGCATGGCGTCCGTAGTCAGCTCGAGCTGTGAAGGCGAAGGTTTGGCCTTGGCCCCGAACTCCGGCCGCTGGTCCAGATTTAGCTGCCGGATGACCTGGAGAGCCAGCAGATCGCTCTTTAGAATTCGAACTTCCGTATCAAGGTCGGTCGGGTCGTAGTAGTCGACACTGCTGGATGAGTCCTTGAGGCTGAAGGTGACCGGGTCCATCTTGTTAATGGCGATGCTGCCCACGGCTTCGTAGATGGGTGTGCTACGCAGCGTAGAAATCGCAACCACCGCCATAACGAGCGCCACGCTTCCAAGCACGACCCACTTGTTTTTGGTCAGGACACGCAAGTACTCCCGCAGAAGAGAGTCTTGAGCCGAAATCCCAGGATAAGCGCCCGGTGTAGCATTGCGGTTGAACCCAAGCGCAAGCCGAGGCTGAAGTTCGCGTAGGATTTGGCCATTCACTGGTACGAGCGGTCCCGAGTCCATCAATACTCCCGGAGAAAATCTGGGCGGCGGAGACTCTGGTCAGATTCATGTTCCCGTCTCTTTTCAAACCAGCACCGCAACCCGAGTCCCTGTCTCTTGTTTCGCAAGTGGGCCCAGTCTAGCACCGCAAGGTGAGGACTTATCGCTCCGAATTCGACGGGTTCCTTAGTGTTAACGGGGGTTCCTGCAGGCTTGATCGGCGTTTATCTCCGCTATACTGGCGCTGGCAATTTTCATTTTGATGTGGGAGAAGGCGAACCTGCACCAGTTCGTTTAGTAAGTGCATTTCACTTCGAGGGATTGCATCGATGAAGTGGTCTGAGCAGGTGGTATTAGTCACCGGGGGGACGGGCTCCTTCGGCAGAAAGTTCGTTGAGCTGATGCTGCGCGAATATCGCCCGCAGAAGCTCATCATCTTCAGCCGCGACGAACTCAAGCAGCATGACATGCGGGCGGCGGGCTTCGATCATCCCAGCTTGCGCTATTTCATCGGCGATGTGCGTGATGCCGAGCGTTTGGAACGCGCGTTTGCCGGGGTCACGATCGTAGTTCACGCCGCGGCGCTCAAGCAGGTTCCAGCCTGCGAATACAATCCGTTCGAAGCTATCCAAACCAACATTATGGGCGGCCGCAATGTCATCGATGCCGCCATTAATCGAGGCGTCCGCCGCATTCTGGCTTTGAGCACCGACAAAGCCGTGAATCCCATCAATCTGTACGGCGCCACCAAACTGTGCGCGGAGAAAATGTTTATCCAGGCGAACGCCTACTCCGGGGCGCAGGATACCCGATTCAGTTGCGCCCGCTACGGCAACGTGCTGGGGAGCCGGGGCAGCGTGATTCCGTTATTCCAGGAGCAGCGTAAGCGGGGCAAGATCACCATTACCGATTCGCGTATGACGCGCTTCTGGATCACGATCGAACAGGGAGTCAGGCTTGTGGTTCGCTGCATCGAGCAGATGCACGGGGGGGAAATTTTCGTCCCCAAGATTCCGAGCATGAAACTGATTGAAATGGCCGAGGCAATTGCACCCGGTTGCGATGTGGAATCGATCGGCATCCGTGCGGGCGAGAAACTGCACGAGGTGCTGCTGTCGGAAGATGAAGCGCGCCATGCGCTAGAAGTAGATGGAATGTATGTGATTCAGCCGGCGCACCCCTGGTGGCGAAAGGAGAACTGGAAGCAGGCGCGTCCGCTTCCCGAAGGTTTCCGATACACCAGTGACAACAATTCGCGATGGTTGAGCGCCGAGCAACTCTACGAACTGGTCGGCGAGAGTGCTCCGTCGCTGGTCGCGTGGCCCGAAGAAGAGAAACTACGCGCTCCGGCCTAAAAGGAACCTATGACCGTAGCTTCGGTAGGCGGTGAAGTGCTGGCCATCCACGGCGGATCGCCTGTTCGCGAGACTTTGCTGCCCTATGGACGACAGTCTATCGATGAGAACGACATTCAGGCCGTAGTGGAAACGCTGCGCTCCGATTGGCTGACCACCGGTCCAAAAGTGGCTGAGTTCGAAGAAGCCATGGCTGCCTGGGTGGGCGCGAAATATGCCGTCAGCTTCAGCTCCGGCACTGCCGCCTTACACGCGGCGGCTTTCACCAGTGGATTGCAACCAGGAGACGAGGCGATTACTTCTCCGCTCACTTTCGCCGCCACGGCGAATTGCGTGCTCTATCAGGGCGCAACACCCGTTTTTGCCGATGTTCTTGCGGACACGCTGAACCTTGATCCGGAGCTGGCGACCGCAAGAATTACGCCGCGCACAAAAGCGATTCTTCCTGTCGATTACGCTGGCCATCCCGCAGACTTGGATTCTTTTCTCCAACTGGCTGACCGCCATGGCCTGATCGTGATCGAAGACGCCTGCCATGCTTTGGGTGCGGAGTACCGCGGTCGGCGCGTGGGCAGTGTGGCACACATGACCGTCTTCAGTTTTCATCCCGTAAAACATTTGACGACCGGCGAGGGAGGGATGGTCACGACCGACAATCCGGCCTTCGCCGAGACGCTTCGCCGCTTTCGAAATCACGGGATCAGCACGGATGCAAGGCAACGGCAGAGTCTGGGCCAATGGCACTATGAGATGGTTCTGCTGGGCTTTAACTATCGGCTCACGGACATTGCCTGCGCTCTTGGCCTGGAGCAAATGAAAAAGCTGGAAGCGAATCTGGCGCGACGCAGGCAAATCGCAGCCAGGTATTCTGCTGAGTTTAGCAATATGCCCGGCGTGTTACCGCCGCTGGCTCGACAGGATGTAAATCCTGCCTGGCATCTTTATCCGATACGTCTGGATTCAACCAAGCTGTCGGCGAATCGGGGCGAAGTGTTCCGCGCGCTGCGCGCCGAGAATATCGGCGTAAACGTCCACTACATTCCGGTTCATCGTCATCCGTATTACCGCGATCGTTTTGGATACAAGGGTGGCGAATGTCCTGTGGCTGAAGCCGCGTATGAATCCCTGATCAGTCTGCCGATGTTTCACGGCATGAGCGACCGAGACATTGACGACGTAGTTCACGCGCTAGGCAAGGTTCTGACGCATTTCGAGAGATAAATCAGCAACGATGCGGGAAAAATAAGAAAAGTGAAAATCACCGCTATTATCCAGGCTCGGATGGGCAGCACTCGCTTGCCCGGCAAAGTGCTGATGGATCTGGGAGGCGAGACTGTTTTGGCTCGGGTCGTCAGCCGTGTGCGTCGAGCCACGCTGGTCAACGAGATTGTGGTCGCCACGACCGATTCGGTCGCTGACGATGCGATTATTCGGGAATGCCGGCGGCTCGACGTCGCATCGTTTCGCGGATCCGAGAATGACGTTCTGGATCGTTACTACCAGGCAGCGCGATTGTGCGCGGCTCATACCCTCGTGCGGATTACCTCCGACTGCCCCCTCATCGATGCTCAACTGGTGGACGAAACCATTCGGCTTTTTCAGCAGCAGCGCGGAGACTACGCCAGCGACACCTGTCCGAGGACTTACCCGCGGGGCTTGGATGTAGAGGTTTTCACTATGACGGCACTCGAACAGGCCTGGTGCGACGCTCGCGAGCCTTACCAACGAGAACACGTGACGCCGTACTTTTACGAGCACCCAGAACTATTCCGGCTGGTTTCGCAGCGCGGACGGATTGACTACAGCCAATATCGCTGGACGCTAGATACCGCCGAAGACCTCGAATTACTCCGCGCAATCTACGCAAGATTTGGGAACAAAGATGATTTTAGCTGGAGCGAGGCGCTTCAAGTCCTGGAGCGTGAACCCGAACTTGCCGAACTGAACTCACACGTGAACCAAAAAGCGCTGCACGGAGCCTGATGGAACCAAATACTCTCGTGATTCGGGCCGACGCCAGCGTCGCCATCGCGACTGGCCATGTGATGCGCTGTTTGGCATTGGCGCAAGCGTGGCAGGATGCGTGCGGAAATGTCGTATTCGCTATGGCAGAATCGACTCCCGCAATCGATGCCCGTCTGCGTTCGGAGGGGATGGAAATCGTACGAATCGACGCCCCTCCCAACAGCGTCGAGGATGCCCGGAATGTTTCATCGCTGATGCTCGATCGTCAGGCGGAATGGGTGGTGGTGGACGGATATCGATTCGATTCGGAGTATCAACGTAATCTGAAAAATGCCGGGTTGAGGGTGTTGTTTGTAGATGACCTTGGTCAATGCCAACACTACTTCGCCGATCTTGTGCTGGATCAGAATGTTCATGCCAACGAGGGGATGTACGCGAATCGTGAGGCGTACACTCGACTTCTGCTCGGCCCGCGTTATGCCATGCTAAGGCGAGAGTTCAAGAGGTGGCGTCAGTGGCGGCGCGAGATTCCTACGATTGGCCGGAATCTGCTGATCACGATGGGTGGCAGCGATCCCGATAACCTTACGTGGCGCATGATCGAGGCTCTTCCGAAAATCTCGGCCCCTGATCTTGACATCACTGTCGTTGCAGGAGGCAGTAATCCGCAACTGGCCGAACTACGCCGGGCGGTGACAAGTTCGGGTGTGCCAATCCACTTTGTAGGGAACACGAGCCAGATGCCTGAACTGATGGCGCAATCCGACATTGCAATCATCTGTGGGGGGGGAACTCTTTGGGAACTTCTGTACATGGGCTGCCCCACCTTAAGCTATTTCCGTACCCCGCCCCAGGGACAAATCGTTGCAGAACTCGATGCCATGGGCGCGGTCCACAATATGGGCCCGGTGGAGGATTTTGATCCGAACAGTCTCGCTCGCACGGCCGAAGGAATGATTGCCTGTAAGGATTGCAGGCTAAAAATGGCTCAATTGGGGAGGAATCTAGTGAACGGTGAGGGCATCGCCCGAGTTCTCGACTCTCTTCTGCCCGAAGGCTTGAGTCACGCCCAGCTCTGCATGAGCCCCATCCAACCAAATGAGCGCGATGACTTCCTGAACATGGCAGAGAAGCATTTCCGCGAACTGAACCCTATCTTCACTCCCGCCCCGGACTGGAAGAATTCCTACTTCGAGAACATCACGAAAAATCCGGGGCATTCGCTCCGCTGGATCGTCGCCGGAGCGCAGCGCGTGGGGTTCATTCTTTTCGGAGTGGAAGAGCATCGGTTCCTGCCACGTCTCACGGGGGCGATTTACGAACTTTATATCGCTCCCGAGCATCGCCGAAAAGGCATTGCTCGATTGTGTGCCAGACAGGTCATCGACGAACTGTGGAGGTCGTGTCCCTCGAAGATTCAGTTGGAAGTGATCGAAGGCAATGATGGCGCCGCCGAACTATGGAGATCTTTAGGCTTCCAGAAAGTTACTGAACGTTTTGTGTTGACTGAAAAGAACCAGGCCACCGAGTGAGAGTAGCGATTTCACAACCCACGTACCTGCCGTGGATTGGGTATCTTGACCTGATCGATCAGGTGGACACGTTTGTTTTCTTAGATAACGTCCAATTCGAGAAACAATCGTGGCAGCAGCGAAATCGCATCAAGACTCCCACAGGATTGCAATGGCTTACCGTCCCAGTTCTTTTCCGCGGACGATTTGGCCAATTGATCAACGAAACCGAAATTCGGGACCTTGGATTCTGGCGCAATCATCTTCGCGCCATCGAACTAAACTACCGTCGTGCGCCATTCTTCGACGACTATTTCGAGGAACTGAGTTCCAGATTGACGGAAAGTTGCTCGTCAAAAGCTCTCATTGCGGATCTGGACGTCCACTTGATCGAATGGTTCGTACATAGGCTGGGGATTCGAACGCGATTATTGCGGTCTTCGGAATTGGGGCAGCGGGGCCGGCGGACAGAGTTGTTAGCTAATATCTGCGCGTCGCTTGGGGCAAAGGAATATGTTTCCCCGCTTGGCTCCGCGAGTTACTTGCTGCAGGAATCGCATGTTCTGCTCGAAAAGGGCATCGATGTAGTTTTCCAGCACTACGAACATCCGCAGTATCGGCAACTGTTTCCTCCTTTCTGTCCCTATGCCTCCGTTCTCGATTTGATTTTCAATGAAGGGGGACACGGGTGCGAAATCTTGCGGAGCGGACGGCGGAATCCGTTTGTTCCGAACGAAGTCGGCGGCCTTTTTTCATTAGTCGCGGAAGCACGATGACGAGCGCGTTCACCATTGGCGCACGACAAATCGGTGTGGGGAAGCCGGTGTACATGGTCGCCGAGCTTTCTGCCAATCACAACCAGGACTTCGAGCAAGCGGTTCGTCTTATCCATGCCGCTAAGGAATCTGGGGCCGACGCGGTAAAAGTGCAGACTTACACGCCAGACACCATTACGATCCCCAGCAATCGTGAGTATTTTTACATTCGTAGCGGAACGATCTGGGATGGTCGCACGCTTTATGAACTTTACGGCGAAGCTTACACGCCGTGGGATTGGCAGCCCCGGCTTAAGCAGGTCGCCGAAGATCTCGGCCTCGATTTCTTCTCCTCTGCCTTCGACCCGACCGCGGTGGATTTTCTGGAGAGCATGGACGTGCCCGCCTACAAGCTCGCGTCGTGCGAGCTGGTTGACATCCCGCTTCTTCAGAAAATTTCGCGCACCGGCAAGCCCCTGATCATTTCGACAGGCATGGCGACTATTGAGGAGATCGAGGAAGCCGTTGCGACCGCTCGCCGGGCGGGCGCCGAGCAAATCGCATTGCTTCGATGCACCAGCGCTTACCCGGCTCTTCCCAGCGAGATGAACCTCCGAACCATTCCTGAGTTGACGCGAAGATTTCAAGTTCCGGTGGGGTTATCGGATCACACCATGGACATCGCGGTTCCCGTGGCCGCAGTGGCGTTGGGCGCATGCATCATTGAAAAGCATTTCACGCTATCCCGGTCGCTCAAGGGGCCCGATAGCACTTTTTCCCTGGAGCCTTCCGAGTTCAAAGCGATGGTCGGAGCGGTCCGAGTTGCCGAGGAAGCTCTGGGAGAAATTCACTTCGGGCTCACCGATAGCGAACGGAGCAGCCGCGGCTTTCGCCGGTCGCTCTTTGTTGTCCGGGATGTGAGACAGGGGGAAGCTTTCAGTGAGAAAAATGTGCGGTCGATTCGACCAGGCCACGGGTTGCACACTCGGCACCTGCCGCAGGTCGTCGGCAAACATGCCTCGCGAAACATTGACCGGGGCACGCCGCTGAGCTGGGACTTGGTGTCCGAAGCATGAAATTAGTCAGTCCATTTTTGAAGCACGTTGTTTATCCTGGCTTCTCTAAAGCCGGGTATTTTCGTCGCGCAGCCTGCGACGGACCGGCGGTGCTTACCTATCACGGGGTTTTGCCAGCAGGATACAAAGTCTTTGATTCCGCCCTCGATGGCAACCTGGTGAGTGCGGATTCATTTCGCGAGCAGTTGCAATTTCTCAAGACTGGGTACAACGTCATCTCTCCGAGAGAATTTTTGCTCTGGCGCGAAGACGAGCATGAACTGCCACCACGTTCCGTGTTGCTGACTTCTGATGATGGCCTGCGCAGTTCTCTCTTCGACATGCTACCTATTCTTCAGGAATTCGAACTCGAGTGCCTATTCTTTGTCACTGGCGTTTCTCTCAGCCATGCGTCGACAATGCTTTGGTACGAAGAACTTTATCTGATGCTCCTGGCAGGGCCCCCGAGCTTCTCTCTGGAACTGCTGGAAATCGGACTGCGAGCGGAAGTAACCGAACACGAAAAGCATTCGTTGTGGTGGGAGCTAGTAAGAAGGCTTTCGCAATACGACTCTAAGCGTCGAAGGACGCTGCTGGGAAGAATAAGGATGCAGTTGGGACTTTCTGAACCGTGGGATGCGAAATATCGCGAGGATCCCGTGCTGAGGAATCGATTCATGACGTTGAACCTGCCGGAACTCCGTCAACTGGCTGAGGCTGGGATGTGCATCGGGGCGCACAGCCTCTCTCATCCGATGCTTTCGCGGGCGACGCCGGAGGTTGCATGGACCGAGATCTTTGAAAGCAAGCGCGACATCGAGCAGGCGCTGGGACATGAAGTGTGGGCGTTCGCTTATCCCTTCGGCGATTCGTCCTCAGTAACATCGCGAGAAACGCAAATGACCGAGAGAGCCGGATTCAAAGGCGCATTTCTCAACGCGGGTGGAGGCTTTGGAGCGCAGACGTCGAAATTTGCATTGCCGCGGGTACACATCACCGCAGCCATGAGTCTCGCGGAATTCGAAGCCCACGTTTCGGGCTTTCATCGGTCGTTGCAGGAAATGTTTCGATCAGCAGGACCGAGTGCGGTTGCAGGTTCGAACGCTTGAGTAGAGACCGGCACCAACAGTCAGTTATGGAAATCTTAGGGTGAGAAGAAAATCTTGCGCTTAGTTGTGCATCGAGAAATTCCGGAAGACGCCAACCTGGCCCGCCAGTGGAACGATCTGGTGTGGCAAATGGAGTGTCCGGAAGTCTTCTATACCTACGAATGGGCGCTCGCTGTGGGCCGTGCTTATCGGGATTCCGTCACGCCTCTGCTGATTTTGGCCTACGAGCAGGATTCGCTGGTTGGCGTGGCCGCGCTCGCGAGCCATCACCGGCGCCGAGAAACATTCTTCCTGGCAAGCACGACCGGGGACTATTGCGATTTTATTTCATCTCCTGCCAACCGCCTGGAATTTGTCGATCTGGTCCTCGCCGAGCTGCATAGATTGAAGATGTTCGTATTAGTAGCCGCAAGTTTGCCCGTAAGTTCGGCTACCGCGTGCGCTTTCATGACCGCAACTCAACCGCACGGTTACAAGATTTTTTCTCGGCCTGCTTCCCTTTGCGCACATATCGCACTCGGATCGTCCATGGAGCGGCGAGACCTTAAGGACTCCACAGTTACTCGCAAAGCGCTTCGCTATTTCCTCAAAGGCCTGGGAAAGCACGCCCCCGTGGGTGTTGACCATTTGAAGTCACGTGACAGTCTGGACGCTGCGCTTCCCGAATTTATGCGCGCTCACATTACACGATTTTCTGCCTCCGGCCGCCACAGCAATCTTGCAAGTCCACAGCGCCAGGCCTTCCTCACCGAATTAGCTGGCTTGCTTTCTCCAGCAGGTTGGATGGTGCTCACCCTCCTGCGAGTGGGCCCCCAACCGGTGGCCTGGAATTACGGATTCAGGTTTTCTGGCAGTTGGTTTTATTATCAGCCAACGTTTGATATTGACTGGAGTAAGTTTTCTCCCGGTTTCTGCCTTCTCTCGAAAATCGTGCAAGCCGCTTGTGACGATCCACAAATCGATCGGGTCGATCTGGGGCTGGGAACAGAGAGTTACAAAGAGCGATTCGCGACTGGCACTCGACCGAGGTTGGACGTTACCGTCACGACATCGACGGCACATTACCTCAGGGAATCTGCTCGACAGCATCTTGTTGCTGCCATCAAGTCCTCTCCGCGCTTTGAGTACGGCGTTCGACGAATCCTTGGGCGTGTCCCGGCGGAGGGCGGATAAGCTGAGGGTATTGCTGCTCCATCCCGGAGACACACCTTTATCGCCAACTCCCAGTGAACGCTGGGACCTGATTATTGATCTTGGACGTGCCCCAGACTCTACGTATGACAGATGGACACGAGAAATCGGTTGTCCCCTCTTTACCCTCTACCAGTTTGCTCAAGAAGTGGATGATCTTCAGGCTCTTCAGCAACTGCTGCAACTCGGAATGGGCCGCATGGTGGACCGTTCGGGAATCGACTGGTGGGATGTGCTTTCGCTGGAAATTGTGCCCCAGCTTCAACAACTGATTCTGGCACCCCGCCTCTCGCGAGAACTTGACGGGAGTTGCGAGTTGTACGCGAGCCGGCCTCATCTTATTGCCACGGCTCTGCAGCGACTGCTGGGCGCTCGACTGACAATTTTGGAAAACCGCTTTCAGTCGGTCATTCACCGAGCCCGCCGCTATCGTGACACCTTGTTGCAAATTGATGCCACTCAGTTTGCTCAAGTTCTTGTAGATCGGTTTGATAACGATCATGCCATCCGCCGCCGCTTTGTTCGTCGTCGTCAGCCGTCAGCGGAACCTGTCGTCTTGTTGCCGTCAGCCTACATTAATGTTTCTCGTATAGAGCTTGCCTATGCCGAACAGCTTTCTGAGTATCAGTTCCTGTTAGTTTGCACTCGGAACAATGCTAATGTTTCCGAGCTGCCGCCGAACGTCAGATCAGCATCGCTGACGCCGTACTTCGCACCCAGCGATAAGCTGGAAATGGCTTCTCTGCTCGAATCCTGGAACGGTTTAAGAAAGCATCTCGCGGGCGGCGACGAAATATTGAACTTGGCCGACGCGATCGGACTGCTGGGACAGATTCCTTCACTTCTGCGGTGGGGATTGGCGCTACGCGATGCGTGGAGCCGAGTCTTCGAAGCTGAGAATGTGACGGCATGCCTTTGCGCCGACGACAGCAATCCTCCCTCCAGCATTCCGCTCATGATGGCCAAGAAACGCGGGCTTCCCGCAATCGCCTGTCATCACGGTGGGTTGAACTACCACATGGCGATCAAGACGAACCACGCGGACGTCTACTTGGTCAAGAATGAAATGGAGCGCGATTATCTGCGACGCATTTGTAACGTCCCACCAGAGAAAATGGCGATGGCGGGACTACCGCCGTCAAAAGCGCAGCCTGAACATCGGATCGCTCCCCACTCTGCTCCGTGGCTGGTTTTTTTCACCGAACCGTATCAGTGCGGCGGGTGGCGCAACGACGAAGTCTATGGCGATCTTTTGCCGCGTTTGTGCGCTCTCGCTCGAAGCTGCCGCCTGAAATTAGTTTTCAAACTTCATCCCTTTGACAGCGTGAAAAGCCACCGGAAGATGTTACGCCGCTTCGTTCCGGAGCATGCCCGCATGATCGAAGTAGTGACAGGGCCACCATCGGATCAGTTGTGGAAGAACACGCGAATCGCCTTGACTGTACAGTCGTCCATAGCATTGGAGTGCGCAGCCTTGGGCATTCCTGTCTTCCTGTGCGCGTGGCTAAGAGATCCTTATTCCGGATACGTTCCACAATACGCGCGATTTGGTGTGGGCCATGTTCTGGAATCTCCGGAACAGATCGCGGACGTCCCTCAACTGCTTGAGAACCAAAAACATGATCCGTCGCCACGGGAAGCTTCTGTAAGAAACGTGGACTCCTTCAGATTGGCAAGGCTGTTTTCGGCTGGGCATACTTTACCACCGGCAGCAACGGATGAACTTGTTCAAAGCACGTGACCGTGAGCGAAGCGTTTGAGTTCTGATTCGAGCAGCGATGAAAATACAAAGTTCAACTCGACCGATTTCGATTTTCACACCGTCTTGCGCGGACGAGGATGACACGAATGCTCAAAATCTCACTGTAAAAGAAATTGTCGCTCGCCTGCCCCCTGAGCAGTTTCGCGTGACCATGGTTTCGGAGGGCAAACCCGATCCGCGGATCGCTGAGCGACAGAATACCGAGTTAGTGCGTTGGACTGATCACTGGAATACTGTCCGATTGTTCCAACGCTGCCTTTTTTCCAAACCGGATATCTATTTCTTTCCGCGATGCGGTCCGCTTGACCGTGCGTTCTTCGATTCGAGAAAGTACCTGCAAAAAGGCACTGCGCTGGTGAGCTACATCGTAATGATGATGAACGAGTTTACTGCGAAAGGGCTGATAAGCCGGTCGATTGTTGAGGCGGACAAGATCTGCACCAATTCGAATTATGTAGCGGAGACGGTTCGCGAGACCTTTGGAGTTGAGTCAACGATTATCCATGATGGCATCGACCACCGATTTTTCTTCCCGCAGACAGAAAGCGCTCAGGCTCGTAGTTCCAATTCGCTGGTGGTTCTGTACGCCGGCTCTTTGCAGCCCCGGAAGCGCGTCGAATTGGTGATCCAGCAAGCGGCGCGTTGGCCGACCGTGCAGTTTCGTGTGGCCGGCCGCGGTGAAACCGAGGAAAGTTGCCGCGCCTTGTGTCAGAAACACGATTGCCGCAATGTTTCTTTCTTGGGGCATCTGACGTCCGCACGGCTTGGGGAAGAAATGCGCAGAGCGCATGTCTTCTTTTTCCCCAGCATTCTCGAGGGGCATCCCCAGGTGCTTGGACAGGCCATGGCTTGCGGCTTGCCGGCAATCGCCATGAACCTGTACCGGCCGGACTACGTAGTCCATGGCGAGACAGGTTTCCTCGCAGATTCAGATTCGGACTTAACCTATGCGCTGGATCGGCTTCTTCGCGATTCTGGGTTGCGGCAATCGATGGCTTCGGCCGCTGTTCGCCATTCATGCAACTTTGATTGGGATCGGATTACGGAGCAGTGGATCAAACTTTTTCGAGAAGTGGTCGTGCAACGTCAGGCCGCTTAAAGATGCGCAGAATATTTCCGATGATCCATCCCGATGCTTCCCTGCGAGATTCTACAAGCGCTCGCCTGCAAACGAGCATCCACAATAATCTGCAAAACGTCGTTGCCTGGCGCATCGGATATCGCCACCGCCGGGGGAGACAAACCGCGCTATGAGCGCGACTGCCCAATTGAGCCGAGAGCCGTCTCCTCCAGTGGGTCTGACTCGCATCATCAACAACTCCGTTGCCTTGCTCTTACTGGACTTGCTGAACAAGGCAATTCCGCTGATCGTGTTCCCACGAGTGGTTCGCTCTCTCGGTCCTGCGGCCTACGGACGATTGGGCTTCGCGGGCGCAGTCGCCGGCTTTTTTGGCCTGTTGGCTTCTCCGGGATTTTCCACGTATGCGCTGCGCGAAGCCGCGCGAAACAGCGAACGGGTTTCATTCCTCGTTAAACACGTTCTTGGGGCACGAGTTGTGTTTGCGGCTGGCGCCTACTTGCTCCTTGCGCTTTTCACCTTGTTCTTCGCGCCTCATGACGGCCAGACACGCCTCTTGATCATGCTCTCTGGTCTAGCCTTCCTGGCTTCGAGTCTCGATACACAATGGGTTTTCGCTGCTCGCTCGCGTATGTCCCTGATCGCAGTGCGGGGAGCGCTGGCACAACTTGCCTACGCCGGATTGATTCTGGCGTTGGTCCGCGGCACCGGCGACGCGTGGATTATTCCATCAGCGACCCTGCTCTCGTTGGGTTTGAGCACCTTTTTGATCTGGCTGCCAGCACGCCACCAGTATCAGATTCCCTTGCCCGAGATCTCACCGCGAACTTGGGGCATCTTCCTGCCAATCTGCCTCGTCATGGGATTTTCGAGCCTAATGTCCATGATCTATGACCAGATTGACGTTGTCATGCTCAAGTATTATCGCGCCGACGCTGAATTGGGAGCCTACGTGGCCAGTTATGGACTGATGACCATGGCAATGTCCTTCCTCCCGATCCTGGGTCAGGTGTTTCTACCGCTGCTTTCGGAAACCGCGGGCTCGGGCCGAACCGCTGAGAATCGCAATGCCGAAAAAAAATATCTCCACTGGTTCGGAACTGCTACCGTCGGTCTGGCTCTACCGATCGCGGTCGGTGGCTTTATCCTGGCGGTTCCCATCACCCAGTTTGTCTTCGGCAGCCAGTATTCCGGTTCAGGAATTCTATTTCGCTGGCTGATGCTGACCATCATTATGGGGCCCGCGGCCAGCTACTGCGGAGCGCAACTCATACCGAATGGCCGAGAAAAGAAGTATCTTGTCGCGGTCCTCATCGGGGCCTCGACGAATGTCGTACTGAATCTACTCTTTATTCCCAAGTACGGAGCGCTGGCAGCCGCGTTCACAACCGCCTTCAGTCAAGGTGCTGTGGCGTTGATGAACTATCATTTTGCCAGGGACTTAGCGCGACCATCTCTGTTTAGTGCAGTTGCACTGTCAGTTCCAGCTACTTGCGTTATGGCAGGCACTCTAGTAGTTGTGCGGATGCTGCTTCCGGTTCATGTCTTGTTACTAGTCACTCTGGGCGCCTTAACATACCTTGGTGTTTACGCTTTGAATTTCAGTCTGTCGAATCGAACCAGCTCTTCGATGCACTTGTCTTAAACGGGAGGCTAATGGTGGGCTCGTCCGCATCTTGCGAAGCCGTCGTATCTGCGCAAACCGAGCAGCAGTCCATTTGTGACATTGCAGGGGATGCCGCTGGCAAGCACTACTGGAATTCGATTTGGAAGAAGCTGCCGCCCGTCGAACTGTACGACGGACCGGTACGCGAGGAACACCCCGTGCTCTCCAGGTTTCTTTCGAATACGGGCGGGGGCGATGCCATTGAGATTGGATGTGGCACCGGCAATTTCATGATCTATATACGCAAGGAATTTGGATACCGCATCGACGGACTCGATTATTCCAACAACATGAACTATGTTCGAGCCAATCTGGCTTACAACGGCATCCATGATGCGGGACTCTTGAGTGCGGATTTCTTTACCTCCGTCCCCGCTAAGAAATATGACCTGGTACTGTCAGGCGGCTTTGCCGAACACTTCGACGACCACGACCTTGTGATTAAGAAACACACGGAATGGGCGAAGCCCGGCGGACTCGTAGTCATCATCGTGCCCAATTTAACTCACATTCACAGGTTCCTTTGCGCCTGGTTTGCTCCCGAAGTCCTGCGCATCCACCGCTTTCCCTTGATGCGGCGCGCGGTCATGCGTCAGACACTGGAGAACGCTGGCCTGCGCGTGCTGCACTGCGAGTATCACAAGACGTTTCGTCCGGTTTACCGTCTCCCCCGAATTGTCGATCTTTCCGTCAGGACTGTTCGAAAGTTGTTGCGGGTGTCCGGACTTGATGACATAGGAAATCGCTTTGGCAGTCCGTACTTGATCTCAGTCTCGAGGAAGAACTAAGCCCTTATGTACGCCTTGGCAGCCAGCACGCAACTGGATTTGCCGATGGTGGACCACCCACGCGGAGGAAAAAACCATCAGCGCGCAATGCGAGTCCTGACACTCACTTCGTTTTACCCAACGGCTTCCGACGACGCGGAAGGATGTTTTATCGCGGAACCGCTGCGGGAACTGGAACACTTCGGAGTGCATTCGTGCGTGGTGGCGGTGCGGCCGTTGCATCGCAGCAGTTCTGGATCGAACGCGATTACTCCCGTGGCCAACTGGGTTCGCTATCCCTGCCTCCCGGGCGGAATCGGTCTTGCTTCCGCAGGAGCATTCCTTTACGCAAGCTTGATTTCAAAAATCCGTAGATTGCATTGGTCCCAGCCGATCGATCTGATTCACGCTCACGCTGCGCTGCCGTGCGGGCATGCTGCAATTCTGTTGAGCCGGGAGTTGGGGATTCCTTGCGTCGTCACCGTCCACGGTCTGGACGCATTCTTTGATAACCAGGTTCGCGGACACGCCGGCCAATGGTGCAAAAGGGTTACACAATTGGTCTATCGTTCGGCTGCGCGGGTGATTTGCATCAGCGACAAGGTTGCCGAAAAGGTGGCGGATAGCGCAGCGGGGCCGCTGAATGCCAGAGTGATTTACAACAGCGTCGATACCCAGATGTTTTCTCCTTCGTCAGCCGAGTTGCCGCCCACCAGCATCCTCAGTGTTGGCAATTTGATTTCCATCAAAGGCCATGAACTGCTGGTTCGAGCGCTTGCGGCCGTTCTTCCGCATTATCCCAATGTTTCCGTTGAAATCATTGGCGACGGTCCCGAATATCATCGGCTGAGTAAATTGGCCAATGAATGCAACATTGCCGGCAAGGTTCGTTTTCTCGGCCGCCAAAGTCGCAAGCAAGTTGCCGAGGCAATGCGTCGCTGCATTCTCTTCGCACTGCCCAGCCGGTATGAAGGGTTGGGTTGCGTTTACCTGGAAGCAATGTCTACCGAAAAACCTGCGATTGCGTGCCGAGGCCAGGGCATCGATGGAATTATCCAGCACGGAACCAACGGCTGGCTCATTGATCCTGGCAATCTGCGGGAACTGATCACCGCATTGTCGACGCTTCTCCAAAACCTGCAACTCCGACAGCAGATCGGTGAGGCGGCCCGCCGCACGATTCTTTACGGGCTTACGACGACGCATCAGGCAGATCAACTTGCTGCTCTCTATCGGGAGTGCGTGGCATGACCTGCCGGATGGTCATCATTACCGAAATCATCGCACCCTATCGGATTCCTGTGTTCAATGCGCTCGCGCGACGGGACGGGATCGACCTGCACGTGATCTTTCTCGCAGAAAACGATCCGACCGAGCGCCAGTGGCTGGTTTACAAAGATGAGATTGATTTTTCTTGTCAGGTGCTTCCCTCCTGGAGGCGAAGAGTGGGTGGGCACAATTTCCTCCTGAACTGGGGGACAGAAGCGGCTCTGCGGCGAGCATCGCCAGATTTCATTGTCTGCGGCGGCTACAACTACTTCGCCTCCTGGCAATCCATGGCTTGGGCGCGACGAAATCACGTTCCATTTGCTCTCTGGGCCGAGAGCACGAGTCAAGACCTGCGCAGTGGGCATGCCCTGGTAGAACTGCTCAAAACAGGATTCCTGCGCCGTTGCAACTCCTTTGTGGTTCCTGGAACATCCTCGATCGAGTACTTGAGGCACTATGGAGTTCCTGAGGAAATGATCTTTATCGCGCCGAACGCGGTTGACACCGACTTCTTTGCCCGGCGAGCCGAAGTGATTCGCAGAGACCCGGCCGTGCATCGCAAAGCCCTGCAATTACCTGCACGCTTTTTTCTTTTTACTGGCCGACTGATTCCAGAAAAGGGCATTTTTGATCTTCTTCGGGCCTACGGCGCGCTGGCACCCGAGCTTAGAAAGGAAATGGGTCTGGTGTTTGTGGGAGATGGTGTCGCGCGACCTGCGCTTGAACAATGCGCCGCCGCCATTCACCCGGGATCGGTTCATTTTGCCGGCTTCGCGCAGCGCGAACGCTTGCCTGCCTATTACGCGCTGGCGGAGGCCCTGATCTTTCCCACGCACAGTGATACCTGGGGCATGGTTGTCAACGAAGCGATGGCGTGCGGTTTGCCTGTGGTTTCCTCGACTGCAGCAGGCTGTGTCGCCGACTTGATAGAAAACCAGTGGAATGGTCGCGTCTTTTCCACCGGGGACGTCGGTCAACTTACTTCGGCTATGGACGAACTCGCCCGCGATGTTGATCTCCGATCACGGATGGCCCAACGCTGCCGGGAGCGCATCCAGCATTATTCGCCTGAAGCTTGGGCCACGGGCATGGCCCGCGCAATGCAGCCGCACCGGAGACGCGCAGCATGAGTGAGCGCTTGTCCAGCTACTTTCTGCCGCTCATGATCGCGACGTCTTGCCTTTTTGTGGTGTACAGTGCGGTTTTTCATCCCGCCTATTTCAGTAGTTCCGATGACCTTGCGACATTGCTATTTTTGCAAGTTCTGGCTGCGTCCATTTGGAACTACCGGGCGCGATTTTTTCCTCTTCTTCTCGCGGTCTTCCTATGGGCCGGTATGGTCTTGCCGCTGAATGCAGCGTGGACTTCGGGGCGATGGCTGGTTCTGGCCGCAGGCGCGCTTGCTGGTCTGATTGTTTATCTTAGAGATCAGAATTACTCCTTCGGGACATTCCATTTGATAGCGCTCTTCTGCGTGGTCGCGGCCCTGGTATCGGCGGCGGTGTCGGCATACCCGAACTTGGCTTTTCTCAAGGCCATGAGCTTACTGCTTCTATTTTTGTACGGCTGCTCCGGAGCGCGGCTGGCTGTGCTGGGCAGGGAGGCGAGTTTCTTTTCGCAGTTGCTTCTCGGCAGCGAATTGCTGGTCTACGTCACGGCAATTTGCTATTTGCTCTTCGACTTTCCTGTTTTCGGGAATCCGAACTCCTTGGGAGCTGTGATGGGAGTCGTCGCGGCGCCAATTCTACTTTGGGGAATTCTAGCGAGCGATCGGCCGAGCATGCGCTGGCGGCGAACGTTCGCTTTCGCGCTGGCGCTTCTGTTGCTGTTTAGCAGCTATGCTCGCGCTGGCATCGTCGCGGCGGCCGTTTCCTGCATTCTGATGTGCGTTACACTCCGCCGATACCGGCTGCTGCTCTGGGGATTGGGCATTGCTTTGTTCTTGGCCGCAGTCGCCGCGACGATGGTTCCTCTTCATCAGCAACCTTCGGATTCACTGACATCCGTTTTCGTGTACAAAGGACATCGCGAAGATGGGATTATGGCATCCCGTAGGCCCATTTGGGATGAGACTGTTTCCTCCATCCGGGAGCACCCGTGGTTAGGCAGCGGTTTTGGAACCAGTCCGACCAGTAGCGACGTCGTACAACAATCCACACACTTCGAGTCATTTCGCGATGCCACGCGTGAGCACGGCAACAGTTACCTGGCGATCACCGAATGGGTGGGGCTCGCGGGAGACGTTCCGTTCCTGGCGCTGCTCATCCTGATGGTGGTGAATGTGGGTCGAGCCCTGGTCCAAATGCGGCGGACAGGAAACGTGCTCTCACCCGCAATTCCGTTGGCCGGAGTGTTAGTGGCGGGATTGGTTCATGCAGGGTTCGAAGACTGGCTCTTCGCAGTTGGCTACTATCTTTGCATCTTCTTCTGGAGTTTAGCTTTCATGTTAGTCGACGTTCTTCCCGCACCGTCGTCTGCACCGACTGCACAGAATGCCACCGGCGACTGGGTCAGCAGTTTCAGCGTTGCCGCCACCGGTCGATAAATGCATATTTTCCTCAACTGTCTCGCTGCCAGCGCTGGGAGTGGGTTGACCTATGTGCGCAACATCGTTCCCCAACTCTCCGCCCGGTCAGGTCTGCACACCACTCTGTCTCTTACTCCACAGCTAAGAGATGGGCTTGGCAATCCGCCCAACATTTCATTCGTTGAGCTGGAAATTGCAGGGGGCGCGGCGGCGCGCTTCGGCTACGAACAGTGCCTGCTGCCTCGCGTGATTCGCGAGAGCGGTGCGGATGTATTGATATCGGCCGGCAATTTCGCGCTACGGCGGTCGCCCGTGCCTCAGATCCTTCTGTCCGGGAATTCTCTTTATACCTCCGCGGACTTCTATGATGATCTGGGTAAACGCGGAGCGTACCGCATCCTATTGGACACTCGGGTTCGAGCCTTCTTTGCTCGGCGCTCGATCCGGTGGGCCGACTGCACGGTGGCTCCCAGCAAGGCTTTCGCCGATACTCTACGCGCATGGACTGGGGGCAACGTCGTCAGCATTTATCATGGTTTCGATCCCGAGATCTTCTTCAAAGACCAAAATCCATTGCCTTCCGCGATTCAGGACAAAATCGACTGTGGTAGCAATGCCCTGCGCCTCATCTTCGTCAGCCACTACAACTACTACCGGAATTTCGACACGTTGTTGCGCGCCCTACCTTATATTCGCCAGCGCTTGGGTGGGAGGAAGGTCAAGCTCTTCCTGACCTGCAAGCTTTCCTCCGAGGAAAATTCTGGTGCGCATCGGACCAAAGCCACAGCTGCCCTAGTCCGCCGATTGGGGATTTCGGATCAAGTTGTCGAACTGGGCGCGGTTCCATATTACCTGCTCCAGCACGTCATCCGCGCTTGTGATATTTACGTGACTCCCGCCTATGCCGAGACATTCGCGCATCCCCTGGTGGAAGCTATGGCCTGCGGCTTGCCCGTCGTGGCTTCCGATCTGCCCGCGCACCGGGAAATTTGTGGGAACGCAGCCGCATATTTTCCGCGCTTCTCTCCGCAACAACTGGCTGAAAGGGTGGTCCACGTGCAACAATCCTCGGAACTGAGAGAAGGGCTTATCGAATGCGGATTAAAACGGTCGCGTGAGTTCTCGTGGCGTGCCCACGTGGATGAGGTCATCTCGCTTGCGCACAGCCTCAAACGTTCGGATGCCCGATATCCACGCGCAGCCTAGTGGGCCGAAACAATATCGAGTTCTGCGCCTGGGGAACGCTAATCGGCACACGCAGCGGCTTGTGGGGTTGACGCCTCCCCACGCAAGCTGTAGTAAGTGATGACACTCTGGATGATGTCGTCGAGTGACCGTGTCGGTGCATAACCAAACCAATCACGGGCTTTCGAGATGTCAGGGACGCGACGCTGCATGTCCTCGAAGCCCGCGCCATATGCCTCGTCATAGCTAACGTATCTAATGGCGCTGGTCGACTGGGTTGCCTCGATCACGTTCTCCGCCAGCGCATTCATGGTGACTTCTTCGGTGTTCCCAAGATTGAAGACCTGGCCGACCGTCGCATCGTGGGAAATACATTGCACCAGTCCCTTAACGATGTCATCAACATGGGCGAAACATCGAGACTGCTCGCCATTGCCGAACACCGTCAAGGGGTCGCCGCAAAGCGCTTGCTTAACGAAAGTGGGCAAGACCATTCCGTAGCGCCCGGTTTGCCGCGGACCTACGGTATTGAACAAGCGCACGATGGTGACCGGAAGCCTGCGTTCGCGATGATAAGCCAGCGCGAGGAACTCATCAATCGCCTTCGAGCAGGCATAACTCCAGCGTCCCTTTGTGGTCGGTCCGAGCACGAGATCATCTTCTTCAGAAAAAGGAAGCTTGGTGGACTTGCCATAAACTTCGGAGGTAGATGCAATCAGTACTCGTTTCTTTTTTTTGGCCGCCAATTCCAACACCAACTCAGAGCCCCCAACATTCGTCTCAATCGTGCGCACCGGCGATTCCACGATATTAAGCACACCGACGGCTGCCGCCAGATGGAATACGATTTCCGCGTCATCAATCAGTTCCGCAAGTAAAGGCTTGTCAAAAATGGTGTCGATGCAGTATTGGAAGTGGGAATTCTCTTTGGCCTTGCGAATGTTCTCCATACTTCCAGTCGAGAGATCGTCGATGATGGTCACACGATGCCCTTGGCCCAGAAGATAGTCTGCAAGATGCGACCCGATGAAGCCTGCCCCACCTGTAATCAGAATGCGCATGGAACTCCCGGAACCGGAATTTCCTTTTGTTCTTCCACAATGCTAGACAGTCTATGTCAACTAGCTCTTCGAATCGTGCACGAAAAGCGGCTTTCGTCAGCAATGTCTCTAGAGCGTCAACAGATCACGCAGATGCGCCTTGCCTGAGACTACTGCTCCTCTGTCATCTCTTCTGTCATATGGGAGCGCCGGATTCAGCGGTAGTATGTTTTCCAGTCACTTGACCACGACTATGCAAACACTCGAGGAACAGCAACGTCTGCGGCCGATGTCGCATGAAGTTTCCTTACCCGTGAGCGTGATCATTCCTGTCCGCAACGAGGCGCGCAATTTGCCTCGCTGCCTGGAATCTCTGCGCGGAGCCGGTGAGATTTACGTCGTCGACTCTGGAAGCACCGACGAAACCGTAGAGATTGCCCGCTCATTCGGCGCGAAAGTCGTTCAGTTCCACTATCGCGGCGGTTGGCCCAAGAAGCGTCAGTGGGCCATGGACACGCTTCCGCTGGCCTATGACTGGATTCTTCTGCTTGATGCGGATGAAGTGCTGACATCCGATTCAGTGGAGGAAATCCGGCAAGCTATTCGTCATCGCGAATACAACGGCTACTACTTTGCTTTGCGCATGTACTTCCTAGGACGAGTCCTTCGCCACGGGGATGCCAGCTTCTACACCAGTCCTCGACTTCTTCGCCGCGCCAAGGGCCGCTTCGAATGCCGGTTCAAGGATCAAGACGCTTCCATGGGTGATATGGAAGCTCATGAAAGGGTTGTGGTCGAAGGGCGAACGGCGAAGCTGCGAAATCCGCTGGTTCATCACAACGTGAATTCGCTTTCGCGTTACATCCTTAAACACGATGAATATTCGAACTGGGAAGCGCAAGCCTGGCTGGCTGGCGAAAGCAGCTACCACGACTTGCCTCCTGCCCTGTGCGGAACCCAGGCGCAGCGCCGCCGCTGGCTGAAAAAATATTGTTTGGGCTTGCCGGGGTCGCCTCTGCTGTTCTTTCTGTACAAGTATATCTTTCGCCTGGGATTTCTGGATGGTGTCCCCGGGCTTATTTATTGTTGTTTCCAGGGCATCCAGTTCTTTCACATCAAAGCCAAGATTTACGAATTGCGCATGAACAGCGAGGCATGAGCGCAACCCGATCCATGATCGCCGCGGAGGGGGTCGCCTATCACGGCTCATTGGCGGACGGCTGGGAGCGCCGGTACCGAAAGCGCTCTTTTCAAATGCGCGAGACGGTTCTTGAGAAGGCTCTGCAGGGGAAGAACTTGGCGGGCACTCTTTGGCTTGACGCGGGCTGCGGCACCGGAACACTGGCGCGGTGTTTGGCGGCGCGCGGCTGCAGTGTACTTGGAGTTGATGCCGCGCCCGAAATGGTGGCTGCTGCTAAACAATCCCTCCAGCCCGAAACCCGATGTGATCGGCTTAGCTTTGTCTGCGTCAGCACGATCGCTTCTCTTGCCCTCGACGATGGTTCGCTCGACGGAATCTTGTGCTCCAGCGTCTTGGAGTATCTGCCCGACCCCCGCGTTTGCCTGACCGAATTTGCCAGGGTTCTTAAACCGGGAGGAATGTTACTGGTCTCGGTGCCGAATCGCAATTCAGCGGCGCGTCGATTGCAGCTTGCCTCTCATCGCCTTGGTAGTCTCCTGGGACAAAGCTGGTGCAAGTTCCTGGATTATTCGCGTCATCAATATTCAAGGCGGGAGTTTGGTCGTTTGCTCGCACAGAACGGCTTCAAGGGCGAGAGGGTCGTACCGTTCGGTGGACCGCTGCCCGGATTGGCTCAGCGGAACTGCCTCTGGGCACCACTGCTGATGTTTGTTGCGCAAAAGCTTGCATGAATAACTAAGCGCGGAATTGAATCGAGGAAACTTCTCCATCCGATGTTGATTCTGGGACTGAACATGTTTCACGGCGACGCCTCAGCCGCACTTGTGCAGGACGGGGAGGTGGTTTTCGCTGTTGCCGAAGAGCGTTTGAACCGCATTAAGCACTACGGCGGTTTTCCCGCGCTTTCAATTAAAGCTTGCCTCGACTTCGCTGGCGTGAAGATGACCGATGTCGATCACGTGGCCGTAGGTCAGGACAGCGATGCCAACCTGGCCAAGAAAGTTCAATACACTCTGGCCAATCCCGCAAAGATTCTGAACTTGATCCGCTTGCGCCAGCGTAAACAGCCAATGCGCGACGTGGCTTCTCTGATTGTCAAAGCGCTCGACGTCGACCCCAAGGCACTCCGCTTCCGCGAACATCACCTCGAGCATCACATCGCGCACATTGCCAGCGCGTACTACTGCTCGCCCTGGGAGAAGGCCGCGGGCTTCAGTTACGACGGCTCCGGAGACTTCGTTTCGACCATGATGGCCCGCTGCGAAGGCAATCACATCGAGGTGCTTGATCGCGTGTTTCTGCCCGACTCGCTGGGCAGCTTCTACACTATGATTTGCGAGTTCATCGGCTATCCGCAATACGGAGATGAAGGCAAGGTCATGGGACTCGCGCCCTATGGCACTGACACGCTTTGCGACCAACTGGGCGAAGTGATTGGGTTGAACAACGGACACTTTGCCCTCAACCACAGTTTCTTCAAGCCGCTAGGCAGCAATCAGGGCATGCAAGTTTTGCCGAATGGCACGGTTCGTCTGGCGCGGCACTTCTCTTCTCGCATGATCGAGGCTTTCGGTGAGCCGCGTGAGCCACGCGCGCAAATCACGCAACGCGAAATGGACCTCGCCTACGCCATGCAGCGCCGCTTCGAGGATGTGTTCTTCTATCTCCTCAACCAACTGTATGCACGTGTGCCCTGCGACGATCTCGCTATGGCGGGGGGATGCGCGCTCAACAGCGTTGCCAATGGAAAGCTTTTCGCACACACTCCATTTCACCGGACTTGGATCCAGCCTGCGGCTGGCGATGAAGGATTGGCAATCGGCGCGGCTCTGCACACTTATCACGCAGTTCTCAATCAGCCGCGGCGCTTCTTGATGAAGAACTCATATCTTGGCCCCGAGTTTTCCGATGCGCGTATCGAATCCGCGCTCAAGCAAGCGAACCTGCTCTACCGCAAACTCGAACGAGAGCCACTGCTCAATACGGTTGCCCAACAGATCGCAGCGGGCAGCGTCGTCGGCTGGTTTCAGGGACGCATGGAATGGGGGCCGCGCGCCCTCGGCAACCGCTCCATACTCGCTCATCCTGGTTTGCCTGGAATGAAAGATACCCTGAATGCGCGCATCAAGCAGCGGGAGTGGTTTCGTCCATTTGCTCCGTCGATTCTCGAAGAACGCCAGTGCGAATATTTCGAGCACGATCACCCATCGCCTTTCATGTTGCATGTGTATAAGATTCGTCCCGAAAAACGCGCCCAACTGTGCGCGGTTAATCACGTCGACGATACCGGACGTTTGCAGAGCGTTCGTCGCGAAGAAAATCTGCTGTACTACGACTTGATCCGCGCCTTCGAGCGCCAAACTGGAATCCCTGTCGTCCTGAACACCAGCTTCAACGAAAATGAACCAATTGTTTGCCAGCCCGAGGAAGCGATCGATTGCTTCAAGCGTACGCGCATGGATGTTCTGGCCATTGGGCCTTATCTAAGCGTGAAGAGCGAGGACCGATCACTGAGAACCAGCAACTGAGGCTCAATTCATGGCAGCCCATGCAATCTCGGTAAGGGCGCCCGACCCGAGTAGCGAACTGAATCCAGTTCAGATCGGAATTTTTCCTCGCATGCGGGCTCTGGCATGGCGCGATGACGTACTTTATGCATCGCTCCGCTACAGCGTGGTTCGCGCTAGGGTCTGTGCGCAAACGAGCGCGATCGAGTGGGAGCACGTTGGCCAATACCACCCCAACGCATGGCGATGCATCACTTCATCATCACGCCTGGCATCGCGCCTCTTCCGCGATGGTTTCCACGCGCTCGTCGCTTTGTCATCTGGTCAGTTGGTGGGCGCAGTGCCGAACGCCATCGTAACCCTCGGGCCCGGGGAGACGGAATTTCGGCTCTCGCACAAGCTACTTCGTGGCACACGCCCTCTGCACCTGGCCACTACCACGAGCGACCACATCTTCTGGGGAGAATACTTCGACAATCCACATCGCGATGAAGTTCACATTTACACATCCACCGATCAAGGCGGACATTGGAATGTGGCTTACACATTCCCCCAAGGCGCTATCCGCCACGTGCACAACATCGTCTATGACGAGTGGGAAAACTGCCTCTGGGTGCTCACCGGCGATCATGGCTCGGAGTGCCGCATCCTCCGCGCCTCGTGCGATTTTAAGACTGTAGATGTAGTTTTATGTGGCAATCAGCAAACGCGGTCTGCCGCACTGGTTCCGACCCGCGACGCGCTGTACTTCTCTTCCGACACACCCTTCGAAACCAATCACGTTTATCGCCTCGACCGCCGCGGAGATCTTTCTGAAGTCGCGACTCTGAACAGTTCGTCGATCTACGGCTGCCGCGTGGGCAATGCTGTTTTCTTCTCCACGATGGTTGAGCCGAGCACGATCAACCGCGATCGAAAAGCATGCCTGTATGGCAGTTCCGGCGGAGTTCAATGGCATCGAGTTTTCGAATGCAAGAAAGATTACTGGCCTATGGGCTGGTTCCAGTACGGCAACGCGTTCCTACCCGACGGCAAGAACACTACTGGACTGCTTGCAGTCACGACTATCGCCGTCGAGCAGGCTGACCTCGAGACCACCTTCTGGCGTATATGACCGGTCAATCCCAAAAGGAATCCCGTACGTCATCAGCTTCGCGTTTTTCTCATGCTAAGGTCCAATTGTGAGTCGGCTGCAGTACTATCGGCGCATCTTCAGTGCTTATCTCGGTCCACAAAACAGCCATCTGACTTTCTGGCACGAAACGCCTCAGGCAAATCCTGGCGCGAGCGCCCATCGACTCGGCGAGTACTACATGCAGTTTGCCGAGAAAGCCGATTATCCAGGCCAATACGATCGCGCCAGCATCCCGATGCTCAATTACCACGGGAAAATCGGCCTGCAGCACAACCCGATAGCGATTGCGCAGTGGGGACTCGGCAATTACAACCTTTTTTGCCAGACGCACAATAGCGAGCGCAAACAGAAATTCCTTGCGGCCAGCGACTGGCTGTGCGGACATCAGGAGCAAAATTCGTCGGGCATGTGGGTGTGGAATCACCATTTCGACTGGGAGTATCGTTCGCCGCTGAAAGCACCCTGGTACTCCGCGCTCTCGCAAGGCCAGGGAATTTCGCTGCTGGTTCGCGCCTTTCGCGAAACCGGTACGGTTGCATATTTTGAAGCCGCTCAGCGGGCGTTCGAGAGCTTCCTCAAATCAACTCGGGAAGGCGGCGTCGCATTCAGGGACGAGCGTGGCAACCTCTGGTTCGAGGAATACATCGTTTCACCTCCGACTCACATTCTGAACGGTTTCATTTGGGCTGCGTGGGGCGTCTATGACTATTTTCTGATGACGCAAAGCCATCCCGCGCGTGATTTGTTCGAGCAGGCCGTAATTACCCTTCGAACAAATCTCGATCGCTACGATCTGGGCTTCTGGTCGTTGTACGAGCAATCCAATACTTTGCTGCCGATGGTTGCCAGCCGTTTCTATCATCGATTGCATGTCGTACAGTTGCGCGTGATGCATCGCCTGACCGGCGAGGAAATGTTCGCGCGATACGCTGACAAATGGGAAGCGTATGCGCACAGCCGCGCCAAGCGCACTCGCGCCCTTTGCTACAAGAGTGCATTCAAGCTTTGCTACTACTGAGAACTCATGAAAATTCTTTATGTGTCCCAATATTTTCCGCCGGAGATGGGAGCGCCTGCCGGCCGGGCCGCAGAATTATCACGTCTTTGGGCAGAGGACGGCCACGAGGTCACAGTTCTCACCGGATTCCCCAATCATCCCACTGGAATCGTGCCGACCAAATATCGCCGCAAGCTTCGCCGGTTGGTAGCGCGCGAAACTTACCACGGCGTCAATGTGGTTCGCACCTGGCTGCTTCCCCTCCCCAACCGGAAAGCGTATGAGCGAATGTTAAATTACGGTTCGTTTTGCATTTCCGCGGCCGCCACCGGCGTGTTCCTGCACCAACCCGATGTCGTCATTGCCACTTCGCCGCAACTGCTGGTCGGGCTTTCAGGGTGGTGGCTCGCGCGCTGCAATCGCGTCCCGTTCGTATTCGAGGTTCGCGATCTCTGGCCCGAGTCTCTGGACGCTGTCGGCGTGAGCAGCCACGATTCGCTGCTTCATCGTGCGCTGGCGAAAATCGCCGGATTTCTGTATCGCAGTTGCGACCACCTTGTGGCCGTTACGCCCGCTTTCAAGGAGTATCTGGCCGAACACTGGCAGGTTCCGGAAGAAAAGATTTCCGTAGTGGAGAATGGAGTCGAGACAAGTCTATTCAGCAGGCTGACTCCCAACGCCGCCCTCAGACGCTCACTGGGCGCAGAGAAAAGATTCGTCGTCTCCTATATTGGCACCCTGGGCAATGCACACGGCTTGGAAACTCTGTTGGAAGCCGCGACTCTTCTGCGCGAACGAGCACGCGAAGTTCTGTTTCTGCTGGTTGGAGAAGGCGCCGAGAAGGCGAAGATCGTTTCTTTGGCCCGCTCCCGAGGACTCACCAATGTGGTGTTTGTCGGACAGCAACCTCGTGAAACAATCCCGGCTTACATCACCGCCTCAGACGCATGCCTTGTGCTGCTCAAGAAGTCCGAGCTTTTCAAGACAGTCCTTCCCACCAAAATGCTGGAGTTTATGTCATGCGCGCGGCCTGTGATTCTCGGCGTCGATGGCTACGCTCGAAGAGTGATGGAACAAGCCAACGCGGGAATTTTCATCCCGCCGGAAGATTCCGCCGCGCTGGCCGAGGCAGTAATCCAGTTGGCTCATGATCCCGCTTTGCGCGAGGCCCTCGGCCGCAATGGCCGGCAGCATGTTCTCCATTACTTTTCTCGTGAGCAGACCGCCAGGGCTTATCTCGATGTATTGCAGGATTTGTTGGCAAGGGATCAACGGTTCACTTCAGCGGCTGCAGCCTAGCGCGCGTCCCCGCCGGTGCGGGTACCAAGTCGTAAGTCATAGTCGCTATGGGATGGCGACGATACTAGCGGCAGTGGCGGCCTGCATTGCGGCTTCAAACGTACGTCCGGCGATGGCCTTGGCCGTGCTTGTGGGTACAAACAGAATATCGTCGGCTCGCATCGTGATATCCGGTGCTTTCGCCCGGAGGATTTTTTTCAGTTCTACCGGAGTCTCGCTTAGTCCGCCCGGCCCCTGGTGAATGATTCTCGCACCGCCCAGATTTGCTGTACGACCCGTACCGCCAGCCAGAGCGATCGCCTGCAACACCGTAAGGTGCCCACTGTCCATAAGAAACCCGCTCGGTCGTCCTACATCGCCAACCACGTAAACCAAGTCGGCTTTGCGCACGATGATTGTGTCGCCGGGCAAGATCGGAATGTTGCTCTCAGGGTTATCGGCCAGATTGCGCGAGAGGGGAACGGTAATCGGTTGGTCCGGCTGATCGCGGTGCGTGACTTGGATGCTGCGGCCCGCCTTCTCGGTGAATCCACCGGCGGCTGAAATGACATCGAAAAGCCTCTGCTGCCCCGCTACGGGATATATCCCGGGCTTGGCTACTTCTCCCAGCACGCTGGCTCCCTCAGATGCATACTGATCCACGAACAATGCAACGTGGGGGTTCTTAACAAAACCACCGTCCGCCAGACGCTTCTGGATCAGGCCCTCGGCTTCTTCAGCGGTCAGTCCCGCCACGTGAACATAGTTGATCAGTGGGAGATAAATCTCACCCTTGCTGCTGACGCGAGCCTTGGTTGTGAGCTCTGGAACGTTGTAAACGCCGACTTCCACCAGGTCTCCCGCATCCAGCCTCAGCGCAGAAGTTGAAGGCATTGCCGCCCCATCGCCGGGCTGAACGTGGTTTGGCGAGGCCGCGGTGTTTTCCATAGTTTGAGAAGTTGTTTGCGTCTGTGTGGATTGGGCTGCAAGTCTGGGCGAAAATGCCGCAAGCGATAGGGAAGAAAAGACCCAAGCCCAGACAAATTTGCGCGAAGTCCGTCGCACCGACGCTGTCGGGGAATCCATTGCCATTTTGCAAGAAGTCTAGCACGGCCAAGACCCGCGATAGATCGGTGTTCTAGATGAGTGCTTAGATCGCAAACAGGCAAGAATTATCCGGGTCCTGCCTTCTCGAACGCGTCCCAAGGTACCAAGACAGGGAATAGTGGCGCGAGAGCGATGGTTGTAGGATTTCAGCAGTCAAACGATTTCTGCGAAAGATTCCAGGGAAGAGTTGGACCGCGTTCCTCCTCAACCCGAGTCATCAAGGCATCGAAGGAAAGCGTTGCAGAACGATGGATGGTTTCTCGCACGGCCGCACTTTCGATAGAGGAATTCGTTGATTCCTTTCTACCTCGCAACCTTCATAGGGTCCCTGCTGCTGTCGTTCGTTTTGACCAAACTCGTGCGCGACCTGGCGAACGCGCATGGATGGTTAGCAGCGCCAGCTCTGGAGCGCCACTTGCACAGCCGCCCACTCCCCCGGTTCGGCGGCGTCGCGATTTTTCTCTCCTTCCTTCTGACCTTCGCAATCGCTTTGCCAGCCGGTTGGCATCACGTCTCCGGGGCTTTAGGGTTTTCCTTCAAGACGTTGCTCAACATTCTGCTGCCTGGTTGCCTGATCTTCGGGCTCGGCCTTTACGACGACATTCATTCGGTCAGCCCTTACGCAAAGGTCGCCGTCCAGTCTGTGGCAGGGGCGATGCTGTTTGCGGGTGGCTTTCGTATCCTTGATCTGCCCGTGCTTTTTGGTAGCCACCGTTTTCCGTGGTTCGTCGGCCTTCCTCTCACCGTGTTGTGGGTTCTCGCCGTCACCAATGCCTTCAACCTCATTGACGGACTCGACGGATTGGCCGCTGGCTCCGCTCTTTTTTCCACGATGGTCGTATTCGCAGTAGCTTTGGTTTCAGGTTCAGGTCTGGTTTCGCTCATGGCCCTGGCGCTGGCGGGATCGATTCTGGGGTTTCTGCGTTTTAATTTCAGCCCGGCGACCATCTTCCTGGGAGACTGCGGAAGTCTTTTCATCGGCTTCATGTTGAGCGCGCTGGCTCTGCAAGGCGCACAGAAAGCCCCGACTATCATCGCGGTGGCCATTCCGGTTGTCTCTTTTGGGCTACCTATCCTTGAAACGGCTCTTTCGATTGCGCGGCGTTTTCTTGGCGGGCGGCCGGTTTTTACCGCCGACCGCGAGCATATTCATCACAAGCTTTTGCAGCGTGGATTATCGCATCGGCAAGTGGTGATCACGCTTTACGCCGTTTCCGCACTATTCGCCTTGCTCAGTTTGTTCTTGCTGTGGCCAAGGGGCGATGTGCTGGGGCTGGTCCTGGCTGTGCTTGGCACCGGAGTGTGGATCGGCGTGCAGCATCTCGGCTACATGGAGTTCGGGGAACTGCGCCGCGTGGCCCAACGCACCATGGAGCGGCAGATTTTTATTAACAACCTCGCCGTCCGCAGAGCCACGGAAGAATTGAAAGTCACGAACGATTACCGGCAACTTTGGCGCATCCTGGTGGCTGCGATGTCGGGCAACGACTTCGACGCCTTCGATTTGCGATTGCGCTCACAATCCGCCGAACTCCCCAGCATCAACGGATTGCATCTGATCTCGCAGTGGGGAGAAACTCCGTATCTGCGCTGGACCAAGCCGGGCAGCGGCTTTGCCCAGGAGTTGACCAGCGCCTGGTGCTTGACTCTGGATCTCGTGACCACCGGAAATATCCGTTGCGGTTCGATGACCATCTACCGTCTCTATAGCGATCGCGAATTGCAGTTCGACATCAATCTGCTCATTTCGGTTTTTCCCGTGGCCTTAGCTGATGCCTTGGATCGCACCGCAAACCCCGCGCTGGATCTGCTATCCACAACCAACCACGAATCTGGACTCGTTGCCGCGCAAGCGAGCTGATCACTCGCCATTTATCCACAGGCAGGAACCAGCCCGGTCACTTCTGCATCATGAAGCTCCCATGTAGTTTTCTCCATTCACTCGCAATGAAAAAAATCGCGGGAGGAAATCCGAAAGATGGCAGAAAAACTCACCGGGCAAGACATCAGCTTTCTCACCTTGCAGACCGCTGTGTTTTGCGTTGAATGTGAGTTGATCAGCAAGAACAACACTCCCTATTGCATGGCTTGTGGTTCGCGGGCGGTGCTGAGCCTATCGCGCGTACTGGGAGGATCTTTACGGGGAGAGCAAAGGGCTCATCTGATTGTGGACGCGGAATTGGATCGGCTGGTGCGCGAGTTGCTTCGTACCGTACCCGCGTCTGTTTCAGAAAATCGTGCACCCGCTTCGTTTGCCACTCTCGCTCCCTCGCGGAGCCACGCTCGAGCCATGGGCTCGCAGCCAGTGCATAGCATGGTGCACGTTTCCAGCAACGAACTGAATATTCATCCCGGCGAAATCGATCTTGAACCAGCGATCAGCGTGATTGCGGAACGCGCCCAGGCGTTGACCGGAGCGACCGGAGCAGCCATCGCCCTGCGCCACGGAGACGAAATCATTTGCCGCGCCCGCACTGGACGCACCGCGCCCGATCTCGGCGTGCGTTTGCAGACGGACTCCGGAATCTCAGCCGATTGCGTCCGCACCGGCGAAGTCGTGCTGTGCCATGACGCTGAGAGAAATCCTCTGGTCGATCTTGCCAGTTGCCGCCGCCTCGGTGCGCGCTCCATTCTGGCCGCACCGCTGCGCCATTTCCGCAGAACGCTCGGCGTATTTGAAGTTCTCTCCGGCGCTCCTCACGCCTTTGATCATCGCGACGTGGCAACCATGCAATTGCTCTCCAGCCTGATGGTCGCCGCGATTTCGCGCCTGTCGAGCATCCAGCCGGTCAGTCAGCGCCGGAGTGCTTGATCTTCACCACAGACACGCAGGGGCACTCCAAAGTTCAGGAAAGCTTACTTTGTGCAAGGTTCGCGTTCGACTTCTCCGCCACCGTCTTAAAACGCGTAACACAAAGCGAATTCGGTGGTGCTGCCGTTGAAATCCTGCGCAGGGATTGGGGCCAGTCCTGGTATCGCGTTCGATGCCTGCCCCTTGCCGTTGTACCCGTAGTAGTTCCATGTCATGCGATAACTGAGCCCTTTGTACAAATCGAAAATCGCCCTCGCATAGGGTTTCTGATAGTTGAACGCCAGAGTCCCAGGCACCTGCAAGGGATCGATGGCGAGCGTATTGCCTCCCACGAAGGTCCCGGCGTATCCGACACCGGTGGTGAGTCGAGGTACCGGCTTCCACATAATGTCGCCATAAAAGAAGTGCTGCTTGCTGGAGTAAACACCTAAGCCGGGAATCGCGGGCGGTGCGTAGCCCAAACTGGATGGGCACTGAGTGGCGGGCGGAGGACCGAAAGCATTGGCGTAATAGCAGATCTGCGCCTGATTGTAAATGTCGGTGTAAGTGTAGCCGAGATCGAAGAACACCTTTGAGTTTGGGATGAGCGTGGTAACGAAACTGTAGCTGCGGCCATGCTCCAGATCGTTCACGGTGGCGACGTTATCCTGGTTCTCGTGGAAGTCGATTGCGCCGTCGACGACGACCCAGGAGCGCGGCTTGTAGTTCGCGTGGACCTTATAGATTTGCACCTGCCGCGGGCTGATGCGGGTAAAGGAATAATCGTTGTAACCGAAGGCGAAATCTCCAGTGATCTCGAGCTTGTCCATGGGGCGTGCTGTAAAGCCCGCGACCAATGTCTTCTCGTGAACCTCCGTGATGTTGCGAGATGTATCATTGCCGGCCGCGGGGCCGGTAAAAGTCAGCGAAATAAGCTGGCCGGTGGTGGGATCAACGGTGGCGGTGCAGGCTGAAGGCACTGCGCAGTCTCCGCGCGCGGCGAAATAATCGTTCGCGGCGGTTCCGCCGGTTCCGCCCGGGAAAAAAGTTTCCGCCGAATAGAAGGTAGCGTCGAAATCGGCAATGGTGCGAGCGGTGTACTCATAACCGACCCGGCCGGTCAGGCGAGGCGTGACGTCGTACTGGAGCTCGAAGGTGTTCGATCGGATGTTCTGTCCCAAGAAACTGTAAGTTGGCCCGTTAACCACGTCAGCCGACGAACCCGCACTGTGACTCGGACAAGTAGCCGCGGTGTACGGCGGAGGGCAAAGAGAGAGGAATGTTGCCGCGGTAAATATTGATTGCGGTTGCGCCAAACCCAGCAGGCCGGGCTGAAGTTGGCCGAATATATTGGTCTCCGCCGTGTCCCACAGCCCGGGCATACGCCAGTTGTCGTAACGAAACGAATCAAGAATGTGAAATTTGTCGGTGACCGAATAAACTCCGGACCAGTTCGCATTCACCGAGACGCGCTTGGCGTCGGCCGGGCCCCCGGTTGTGCCGCCCCGCGACGCATCCCGGCTGACGTAGTCATTTACGATCTCACTGAAATTCGGGATAGAGTTGTTCGCCGTGCTGTAACCCAGAGAGCCCGAAGTCTCAAAATTCTTGAAGTAATTGGACTGAAATCGCAGGCGCTCCGTGGGCATGAAATTTCGCGGACGGCCAGCCTGGCTGTAGGACAGATATCCGTTGCAGTTCGGATTGAATATGTTGGGGGCGGCCACAATCGGCGCGGCGCACGGCAGAATTTCAACCGGCCCGTTCGTACTCCAGATAATGCCCGGGTCGACCGGCGTACCGTTGGCCAGTTGGAAGCCGGAATTCTGCGGATTATCGGTGACAATATTGTCCTGCTTGAAATAACTCAGAAACTGATCATAGGAAATCGTGGTCTTGGGCAAGAGCCGAAAGTCTACGCCGGCGCGATACGAGTTGGTGGTGTAGCTATAGTTTTGATTAAACTGCGGGATGGTGCCGCCGTCGGTGGTAAAGAATCCGGGTCCCTCATCCCGATCATGCGAAAATCCCAGCCGGAGGCGCACCCGCGATTGGGGGAACAATGTGAGGTTGTAATCCTGCATGCGGCGAACCAGGTCGAGCGAATGCGGCGAAGTTGCAATGCCCACGAGTGGGGTTGAAGGCGATGGGTTCAGCGGGTTCGCCAGCAGATTGTAGTCCCAGAAATCCTTGTCGCGGCGAAACAGCCCGCGAAAGTCGTACCACTTGTTCTTTTCGAGGCGCAGGCGGGTAACGTCATTGGGATCGCCGCCATAGCCGAAGTTGCTGAAATCGAGAGTGTCGAACAACAAGCCGTTGTGGTCGAGCGAGCGCATATTCAGCGAGTAATCGAACAAACGAAGGCCCGATCCGAGATTCACGAATGTGTCGTAGGTGTTGGTATTCCCGTTGATCCAGGTACTTCGGTAGCCCGCCTCGATGGACTGCTGGATGTTGTAATCTCCAGAATCAATCCCTTTGGTTTCTTGGGAAGCGTTCTGTGCGCTGGACAGCGGCGAAAAACTTAACAGCGCTACCACGAGAACCACCAACTTGAGCTCACGGCCACTAGCAAAATATATCTGGATCCTGCTTTCCGTTTTACCAGCCTTGCGCTCTTGCATGTAAGTCATAAGCGACCTCTACTTGAAAAATGTCTGGTCGAAGTTGGAACCGTGGATCTGGTTATGGCACAGGGTGCACGACTTGAAGAAAGTTTCCTGGCTGTGAAATGACGGTGCACCCGGAGCGTTACCAGTTTTGCTATTGGGAGCAGAGTTGGTGTGGCATTGCAAGCAGAGCAGATTGACGTTGCTGACCCGAAGCATATGAGCATTCGCGCCGCCATGCGGCAGGTGACATGACGAGCATCCTTCGACTTTCACCGGCTCATGCTCGAACACAAATGGCCCCTGCTTGTCGGCATGGCAGGTGAAGCAAACCGCATTCTGGGTCGACGACGTGCGTACTTGCTTAGGTCCGACCGTTCCGTGCACGTTGTGGCAATCCGAGCATTGCACCAGGCCTTCATTCACACGATGATGAAATGGCATTTCGAACTGGGCCTTCTGCTGCAAATGGCAACCGTAACAAAGCTCGGGTTGCGCCTTGGTCAATAGAAACTCTTTGGTTTGGGCGTGATGAGGTGAATGGCATGAGGTGCAACTGACATTGTTTTGCGCGTGTCTCGAGTTGATCGCATCCATGTGCTGCGGGCCGCCAGCGTGGCAACTGAGGCAGCGGGTGTTGATTTCCTTGGCGGAACTGTTCTCAAAGACGAATATCTTGGTTTTATCGCCGCCACCCGCCACATGGTCCGCACCCGGACCGTGACAGCCCTCGCATCCTTGCTTCGACGGGCCGCCCTCCTTATTCAGTGTGGTCATCCAGTGAGGGGTCTTCTCCCAGGCGTTGTAAAGTTCCTCGTGACAGGTTTTGCACGTCTCGGAGCCCACGTACTTGGAAGCATCCGAGGAAGGCGTCTGGCCTGGAGACGCGTCGGCCGATTGGGCGCTCTCGCCAGCCTTTTGGCTAGCCTGGCCCGGAACCAACGCAATGAAGAAGAAAACGAATAAGACGGAGAACTGGAGAACGCGAGAGTCCCTGAAATTTGCTGGCATGAGCTCGCTCCCTCGATGTTTGCGGCTTGTCATGTTGCGTGACAACTCGAATTGGGTAGATTGAAATTGGAGTTTGGAGCATCGCTTACTTGAGTGCAAGGTCAACCTGCCAAGAACGCATAAACTTTCACATATCACTTCCCGTTTTGAATTCCAGGAAAAAGCATTTGGGCAATTGCTCTCATCGGGATGTATTCACTGGCAGTGAAAATCCACGCCCCAGCATGAGTAGGCTGCGGAAAAAGACATTTCGCGTATATAAGCATTAAAAAACCCTTATTCATTGAGAAACGATTAACAAAGGTTGAAGTGCTGCGCAATTCAAATCGGAGTTTCCCCGCGCCTCTCAGGGACACCCTTGAGTAGCGGCAGTCGAACTCCCATTCTTAGATCTCTATAAAAGATTGCCAAGCTGGGGTAAGATGGAACCCTGATTTTCTATGGAGACCCTTGGGTCCAACCCGGCGGAGGCTGGCCGGGAACTGCCGCCTCCTCTGCGCACTCGCCGGCGGGTACGTCAGAAAGTACACACTCCCGCATACGCCAGCCTGAATGGGAGCGCGAGTGGGCAGATTCTCGATCTGAGCGAGATCGTGGACATCAGCGAAGCAGGCATGGCCATTCAGACATCGTTTCCGCTGGAGGTGCAGCGGAGCGTAAATCTGTGTCTTGACTTGACCGCGACTCGGGCCTGTATTCACACTGCTGGCGAAGTCATCTGGTGCGACGGATCGGGCCGGGTCGGAATCAGCTTTCCGCAGATGCCGGACGACGCTCTCCGCCAGCTAAAGGAATGGCTGTTCGTGAACGTGATGGTGGCGTGCGTCAATTACCGGGCGGATGTTTTAGCGGCAAATCAACTGGCCGCGAATTCTTTACCCGCAGTTGTGCCACCAAGCGTTCCTGCGAAGCCGTCGGAAAACAGCGCTCTGTTCAACTGGATGCGGCAGGAACTCGAGCCCATGGCTCCCGCCGACTATACGTCTATCCTGACGGCCTTGGCTGCGGTCAAGCGGGAGGTAGACGGGCTCGGCTCCAACCTCGATGGAGCTCTGCAACTGCTGGCGCAGAGAGCGCAGACTTTCACTCGTGCAACCGGGGCGGCGATTGGTCTGACGGAAGGCGCCAGCATGATTTGCCGCGCCAGCGCCGGGCAGGATGCTCCAGGGCGGGGGACCAGGTTCAGCATCGGCACCGGTTTTTCGGGCGAGTGCGTGCGGACGGGCCAGTTGCTGCGCTGTGATGATTCCGAAACCGATCCTTTTGTCGATCGCGAGAGTTGCCGTCTGCTTGGCATTCGTTCCATCATCGCAGTACCGGTTCGCTGGGACGAGTCCGTCATCGGAATTCTGGAAGTCTTCGCCCCCGAACCCTATGCCTTCAGCACCAACCATCCGCTGGCGCTTAAGCGCCTGGCGGGAATCGTTTCCAGCGCAATCCATCGCGCGGGCGCGCCGGAGCCGGATGCGGCGGAAAGTATTCCAGCCAAGCAGGCCTCTTTCGGGGAACATGAGGGCGCAAAAAATGAATCGGCGGAGCACGGCTCGGCTGGACGTGAATCCGTGGAAACCGGATCTGCGCCGCTTACCGCTTCGAAACCTGGTTCTGCTACAGCGTCGGTCGCCAGCGTAGACGACGAATTTCCGGTCGAGACTACGGACTTGCCTGGTTTTTCGCGCTCTCGCAAGATTCTCCTGGCTGCCGCTGCAGCCACAGTCGTGTTTGCCGGGTCCTGGCTCATTTCGCCGCGCGACTTCGCTAACTTCACGAAAACCACCTCCGCATCCACATCACAGCTATTGCCGAAAGCTTCTTCCACTCCACCCGTGCCTTCCGCAGTCGCGATTGGCGGCATAGAGGGCTTGCGCAAGTTGGCTGAGAAAGGCGATGCTGCGGCCCAGTTCTCGATGGGAGCTCACTACGCAACCGGGGATGAGGTTCCGCAGGATTATGCCGAAGCCGTGCGCTGGTTCTCCATGGCAGCGGAGCAAGGGCACGTGGTCTCGCAGGCGACTCTGGGCGCTTACTACTGGGCAGGACGGGGCGTTCCCCAGGATCTGGTGAAGGCGTATTTCTGGTCGGTCCTGGCGCAGGCAGGCGGTGACGAGGCCAGTAAGTACCGCGTCTCGGTTCTGGCGTCGCGAATGACCCACGCCCAGATCTCAGCGGCGGAACAGCAAGCCAATGACTGGATCAAAGAGCATCAATCGGTAAGTCAGAATTCTTCGGCTCCCCGTTGACTGTGCGATGCGTTCGCCGTAATCGGGTTAGAAGGGCCGGGGTGGAAAAGCTCCAATCGACAACAATCCCGGACTGTTGGGATCGGCGACCGGCGATTTGGGAGATTCGGTCAGCGTGCATTTGCCCGCGGCCGACGTCACCTTAACCTCGCCA
>JBAVAQ010000070.1:0-36826 GCA_049585795.1 Terriglobales bacterium
ACTTCTTTCCCCCGCACACCTACTCTCTCGCCGCCGGAGCGGAGCGAAGCCCCGCACAGCGTAGCGGAGCGCAGGCGGCGCCAGCCATCCCACCCGCTCAATCCGGGCGCTCTTTCATAATGCATTGAATCTTGCGGCGGGGTGTGAGTGTAATGGCTGATGGCGTCAACTGAGAGCTAGAATGGCCCATGGACGACCTACCGCAGGTTCCTCTCGGAGAAAGGGACCTTCCGCGTTGGGTCCAAGTTGTAGCTGGACTGGTTCTGGGCTTGATGGCTTCCTTTTGCGGATTTGCTTCGCTCGTACTCGTGCTGACCTCCCACATGCCAATCCCAATTTTGGGGGTTGCCGTCTGCCTCGTCCTACTGCTCGGTTGCTTGTGGGTACTCGCAAAGTCAGTACGTCTGGTGACCGGTCGCAAAGTTAAAGGCGGCCTGATGAGTCCGAAGGCACTCCGAGTGGTGTCGTACTTCATGATTGTCATCCCGATCGTGGCGCTATTTACTGGCGGCTATTATCGGAAGATGGGTGCTTTGATGCTATTTCAAGCCCTTATGTATTTCGTCGGTTTTTTGGGCCTTCATGCGCTGGCTCGGAAGCGAGAGGCCCGGCCCTCCGCCCGGCAAGACAAAGAATAGTTGGCGATAAATCGCGATTACACTCAAAATGCCCCAATCGGATACCCTGTGTGTCCGATACCGGGGAATGAGACTCTTTGTCAATTTCCTGTTAACTTCTGCCCTGCACCGGTGCGTGCAGGAAGCTGCTAACGCGTCTATCAAACTCATAGAACAGGGCTCTGGGCGGGTCGGTTTTGGCCGTTTACTCCCTTCGGGAATGAGAAGCTCCGGTCGGGATGACAATCCATAACGAGGTCGGGATGACAAATCTGTAACGAGCTGCAGTAGCCGTGAAAACGCGTTAGTGGTTGCGAACGGCACAGCTTAAAGAGGCTGCGGAAAAAGTCGTCAATCACGAAAGAGCTTACCTCAGGCGCTAAAGCGCGGACACATTTCCAATGACTGAGCGGCTCGACTGAAGTCGGGCCCTTCCCAAAGACGAGAAACCGTGTGCTCCTCGGCGCAGGCCTGAATGGACCGGACCCTGCCACTTTTCGCCGACTCTCCGCGCAAGAGGTGCCAGGCTTCGCGGTATGGTTCGTACTTCGCATTGCTCAGGTTCGGACACAGCCAGACGGCCCACTGTCCCCGGATGTTCTTGGCTGGAATGATGTACCACACGTCTTCCAGGATCAAATACACGGCCACGTAATCGAACGCGTTGCGCCCGTATGGACCCTGGCTGCCCCGTACGGTACACCCATAGCCTCGCCCGCATTTAGCGACCGTGGACTTCACCTGCACCCGGGCAAACTTGCCGGCGTGTTCCACCGCGAAGTCGTAGTGGGCCGAGTCGCCAAACGGCTTGGTCACCTCCAATCCGTTTTCCGCCGCCATGGCCATGAAGCGCATCTCGGCTCACTCCCCGCGCCGCTTGCAGTGCTTGATCTTTATCTTCGCCTTCGGTCTTGTCACAAATAAAATACCTTGAAAAGCTCCTGTCCTAGGAAATCTCGTGGAGAAACCCTAAAAGTGGCAGCAAAAGAAACGCGGCCCTTGTGGGGCCGCGCTTTTCTTCTAGCAATTGTCTGCAATTTTAACTTAGCAGCAATTGTTGCGGGTGGCAAGCTCTTTCTTAGGCAGCGTCTTAATTTGGCTATGTCTGATGGTTGTCCCTCTGGGGGGGGCCATATTTCTCCCAGCGATGAAAGATTTCTTCCCTATTTGGTTCCTGGATCCAACGCTAGCGGAACGTTGTTTCTCTTGGCGGTTCAAAGAAATCACGATATTTAATGCAACCCCAAAAATGAATAAACCACGCCTGCTCCAAAACCTTGTGAAGCGTTTCGCCTCGATCTTGTTTCTGAGATTCGGGCCCATTTTTAATACGGGAGCCGAATAAGTGGGCTGGATGTCTTTGGCGGATACCACCGCGGGCAGCGCATAAATCCCGGGTTTAACGTGGTCATTGACAGGGCTGTCCTTGGACTCGCTCACGAAAGACAGTTTTCAGTTGCTGGTTCTCGGTTCTCAGTCTTCTGCTAGAGCTCTCCCTCAGCTTCCAGATTTGAACGTTGCATTCTTCAGCTCTTGCTGTTGCGAGATTCATCATTGCATTCTTCCCGTAAGCGACTGATTGCAAACCGTCATTCTTATGGGATACATCGAACGCCGAAGATACGACCTTTGGCCTGTTGCATTTTCTATCAAAGGGTTGTTGACAATTTCCGCGCAATATCCAGAACAACGAAATCGGTTTCCTGTCGATCCGCTTTGTTTCCCATGAGATCCCAGCGCGCACGACGCTTCCCGCAATCCGCCAGCGACTTGGCCCGGCGATTGCCTTTAGAAGAGTGTGAGCGGCTCGCAAAGACGGCCCTCCGACAGAAACAAAGACGAGGTGACTTATGACAGTCCTACTGGTTCTCTTCACATTCGCAGCTTTCCTACTGATTGATCATTTCCGCAGTCGCCACGCCGCTGTGCAGCCGGTATTGCAGGTCGCTCCAGCCAAGGCAGACGTCGTAGCCCGGTTGAAGGCAGCCTTGGTTGGCGGCTTCGAGGTGCCGGAAAACCTGCGCTACCATCCCGGACACACTTGGGCATTGAGCGAGAGCCCCAGCCTGGTGCGGGTGGGCATGGACGATTTTGCTTCCAAGCTAACCGGGAAGGTGGAGAGCATCACGCTGCCGCAACGCGGGCAATGGATTCGCCAAGGCCAGAAGATGTGCACACTGCATCGCGATGGCTGCGCCGTTGACATGGTTTCGCCCATCGAGGGCACGGTGTCTGATATCAACCCGGCGATTACGAAGGATGCGAAGCTCGCCCTGCGCGATCCCTACGGCGACGGCTGGTTGCTCACCGTGCAAGCCCCGGATGCCAAGACCAGCTTCCGCAACCTGCTGGGTGGCCCGCTGGCTCGCTGGTGGACAGAGGAGTCCGCAAGCCGCCTGCAACGCCACATGCCAATGCCGCTGGGCGCGCTCGCTCAAGACGGCGGCGTGGCCGTGGACAACTTCACCGCGCAGATTCCGGACCAGGAGTGGCTGCCACTGGCGAAAGAGTTCTTCCTGTCATAAGCCGACCTCGCGTGCCTGGAGAGGTGGAGGAGCCTCGCCAAGACCGCTGGAACACCGGCCGCACGGATCCAAGGCGAAAGCCACGGAGACCGGGCGGCCGGCGCTTTTATAGAATCCTACTCGTATGGGGGACGGGGCCTCTGCGGCGCCTAGGAATGAACCACCGAGTTCTCTCCTGCGTATATACTGTCAGCAACTCGAGGGACCCCTTGAACAATGAGACTGACGTCCCATCCCCTAACGACAACCCAACTCTGACTCCCACGGAAGCGATTCCACCTGAAGGCCCATCGACTCTCCACAAGATATTCATCGGCAAAGACGGCCTGCGAGCCGGCTGGAGCCTCCTCATCTTCATCGCAATCTTCGCGGCCATAGCTTTCTGCGCAAACCGCATCGGGCACAAGCTCCATCCGCCCGCTCCCAAGACTGCCAAGGCCCCAACCGAGATTTCGCCAAGCTTCGGTTTCATTGCCGAATTGATTCCGTTCCTGATAACGGTGCTCGTCACCTGGATCATGTCGAAGATTGAGCGCCGGCCCAATTCTGTCTACGGCTTGGGCGACAGCCGCATGCTCACACACTTTTTTGCCGGCCTGGCTTGGGGAGTCACCTGTCTCTCGGTGCTCATCCTGATCCTCTGGAAGAGCGGATTCCTGGTCTTCGACGGACGCTTGGTTTATGGCCGTGACATTCTTTACTACGGAGCGATTTGGCTGACCGGCTTTTTCCTGGTTGGGTTGCTTGAGGAGTACCTGACGCGTGGCTATGTCCTGTACACACTCAGCCGCGGGCTCGCGGGTTTTTACCAATGGGCCTTCAAGACGCGCCACAGCGCAGTCTTGGGCTTCTGGACCTCGGCCGTCATCCTGTCGTTGCTGTTCGGCCTCGGGCACAAAAGCAATCCTGGAGAATCGCCCATTGGGTTGCTCTCCGCCGGCCTGGCCTCCATGGTCTTCTGCCTGAGCCTCTGGCGCACCGGTTCGCTGTGGTGGGCGATTGGCCTTCACACCTCGTGGGATTGGGGCCAATCCTTTCTTTACGGCGTGCCGGACAGCGGACTCATGGTTCAGCACCATCTGCTCGCCAACCACCCTGTAGGCAAGCCCATCCTCAGCGGAGGAACCACCGGCCCTGAAGGCAGCATTTTCATTCTCGCGGTTTTGGCCCTCATCACCGTAATAATTCTCTTCACTCTACCCAAGGGTCGGTACGGGCGAGCATCCCGGGCTTTCGAGATCGACGACCGCCAGCTTGATACCTTGTCTTCCTGAGGAAGCGTAGCCCTTCGCTCGCGAAGGGCTATCAACGAAGGATCTGTGAACTGCTTCTTGCCTCCATGAGACGACACAAGGATTTTCGCACGCTGACTTGCCGCTATACTAGCTATTCCGAGCCATTGCTCAACGGAGAAGGCATGTCGAGTTTGAAGGAGTTTCAATGCGAGATTTGCGGGATCGTGAGTGACAATCCGATTCACTGGTTCGTAATCGAGTGCGGAGATCAGAAGCTCACGGTCATCAAGTGGGAGCTCACTGCTGCCAGCAGCCCCACGGCCCGGCATTTCTGTGGCGAAGCCCACTCTCAGGTATATATCAGCCGCTGGTTTGAATCCATTTGCGCGCCGCCCAAATCCGTTTTCAAAGTTTCGTAGGTTCGACTGCACTGCGGTTGATTAACTTTTGCTCGCGTGGGGACGGGCGCCCTCGCCCGCCAAGGCGGAGCAAAGCTCTGCAGCAGAAATGCGGCCAACGCCTTCAGGACCTCCGCGTGGGCTCGATCTGCTCCGCTGGGATAACTGCTGTCCGGCAGGCGGCGCACAGCGCGATTTCCTTCAGGTCAATCCACTCCACGGCGTGCGAGGAGGCCATAACGCAACGGTAATCCTCGCAGTGAGTCAGATTCAGCGTGTGTCCCAGTTCGTGAACCGCTTCCTTGGTTACGCGTTGACGAAAGAGCTCACCATCCGGCGGAAGGCCATAAAACTCCTGACGCAGCCGATGAGCCGAGATTAGGGCGCAGGGCCCACCCATTTGCGCCTCGCCGAAAACGAAAGTAAGAATCGGGATGTAGAGATCGACAGCGCCGATGCCCAGCATTCTCCAGGACTCATTGGTAAGAAAACTCTGCATGCGCTGCAGAATTTCTGACGAGTGGTACTGCTGCCGCTCTCCGTGGAAGGCAAACTCCGGATCCAGCCGGACCGGCAGGATTTTGCAGGGAACGCGAAAAGTTTCTTCGACGGCAGGACGCAGATCCTTGAGCAACCCGTCATCCACGTTCCCGATCGGCAAGATTTGCAGCAGCTTCATCGTGCCAGCCTTATCGAGTTAGTTTCATCGGTTCAGCCGGGGTGCGAGTCCATCCGTATTTCTTCAGTTTGTGATAGAGGGTGACCCGGTCAATATCGAGTATCTCCGCGGCGTGACTCTGATTGCCGCCGCATTCCTCGACCACGCGCAGGATGTGGGCGCGCTCCATGTCCTCGAGCGTTTTGCTTGAGCCGCTGGCCGCAGGCACGGCTTGTGGCTTGAAGATAAAGTCCTGTTCGTGGAGCTCCGGCTCCGTGCCCACAACCATGGCGCGCTCGACCGCATTCTCCAACTCGCGAACATTGCCCAGCCAGGGTTGTTGCTGCAGTAGGTTCATCGCCCCGGGCGAAACCCGGTTGATGCGTTTGTTCATGGCCAGGGAAAACTTGCGAACAAAGTGATCGACCAGCGGAGGGATATCCTCGCGGCGGTCGCGCAGCGGGGGCAGTTCGATGCGGAAAACATTGAGCCGGTAGAAAAGGTCGGGACGGAACTTACCCTCCTCAATCAATTTTTCCAGGTCTTTGTTGGTCGCAGCAATACAGCGGAAGTCGACTTTGAGGATCTGATTGCCGCCCACGCGGGTGATTTCGCGTTCCTGCAACACCCGCAAGAGGTCGGTCTGTGTCTTGAGGGTGATGTCGCCGATTTCATCCAGGAAAACCGTTCCACCTTCGGCGATTTCAAATTTTCCCTTCTTGCGATATTGCGCGCCAGTAAATGCGCCTTTCTCGTGTCCGAAGAGTTCACTTTCAAGCAGCGTCTCAGTCAGAGCGCCGCAGTGAATGACGACCAGGGGATGGAATTTCCGCGTGCTGGCCTGATGGATCGCTCGCGCAACCAGTTCTTTTCCGGTGCCGCTCTCGCCCGTGACGAGCACGGTTGCGTCCGTCGGGCCAACCGTTTCGATGGCGTCGAAAATCTTACGCATGGCGCTGCTTTGCCCGATCAGTTCTCCGGCGCGCGCCACCTCTGCAACGGTTTCGCGCAAAAGTACGTTCTCCTGCGTGGTCCGTTTATGCGCCAGCGCGTTTTTCACTAGGTGCGCGATCTCGTCCGGGTCGAGCGGTTTGGTTACGTAGTCGTAGGCGCCATTCTTCAAGGCGGCGACCGCAGTCTCGACCGAGGCATAGCCGGTCATGATGATCACGATGAGTCCGGGATCGACCTCGTGCATTCGCCGCTGCAGCTCGATTCCATCGGTGCCATGCATTTTGATGTCGACCAGAGCCGCATCCCAGCGCTGTTCCGCCAAGCGGGTCAGTGCGTCGCTGGCGTTTTCAACCATGGCCACGTCGTAGCCTTCTTCGCGAAACCATTTGCCGAGCGAGTCCCGCACGCTCAGTTCGTCGTCCACAATCAGCAGTTTCCCCTGTGTGTTCACTTGAAATCACCTCACTTCATTACGACATCCCTGTCGCCCACGCTTGCCAGTGCTGCGCCTCCCGCTTGGCTTGGGAGAGTCACTTTAAAAGTGGTGCCACGGCCCAACTCCGATTCGACTTCGATGCGGCCATTATGCCGCTCCATGATGCCGCGACTGATAGCCAGTCCCAGTCCGACTCCGTGTCCACTTTCTTTTGTGGTCAGAAATGGTTCAAAGATCTGGGGTAGGACATCGGGAGCAATGCCGGCTCCGTCGTCGCGCACCTGAGTAGTGATCTCGGTTTCGTCGGGACTCAGCCGCGTCTCTATCCAGAGATTTCCGCCCCTTGGCATGGCGTCGATCGCGTTCATAATCAGAGCCAGAAAGACTTGTTCCATCTGCGCCGGGTCACAGGGAACGCGTGGCAGATCGTCCGGGAGATTTAGCTGCAGCTGAATGCCAGCTAATTCAAGTTGATGCCGGACCAACAGAAGGCAACGATCAATCACGGCATGCAGGTCGGTAGACTGGATATTCATGGGTGCCGTGCGTGAGAGCGTGAGCAAGTTTTTTACCAGATCGCCGCAGCGCCGGCTTTCAGTGGCGATCAGTTCCAGGCATTGCATCGCGTCTTCGCGTTTTTCATGTTCAATCTGGCCCGATCCCACCCATTTCCGGAGCAGCTTGGCATAGGTCAGAATTCCGGAGAGCGGGTTGTTCACTTCGTGCGCCACGACGGCTGCCATCTTTCCGATGGAAGCCATTTTTTCTACATGCAATACGTGATCGTGGGCGCGCTTGAGTTCTGTGGTTTTTTGCTCAACCCGATCTTCAAGTGTCTTTGCCCACGTTAGGATTTCTTTGTGGGCCGCGCGCAATTGCAGACTCATGCTGTTGAAGGAACGAGCCAGGTCGCCCACCTCGTCCTGGGATCGCTCCTCGATCTGGTAGCCAAGTTCTCCCCGCGAAAGATGTTCTGTCCCCTTCTTGAGCGCCTTGATAGGCTTTCCGACCACACGCCACACGAATAACCAGCTCAACGCTGCCACAATCAGCATTGCGCCCGTGGTGTAAAACAGCATGCGGGCGCTGCTGTCCGCGAGTTGCACATCCGTTTTGGCCAGGGAAAGATTTACGTCCAGCACGCCTAGAACCTGTTGGCTGTCGGGATGCGCATGGCAGGCCGCGTTTGAGCAAGCAGGTTGATTTTCCAGGGGAGTGATAATTCCGAGCACACGGTGGCCGCCGCCATTGCGGTAGATGCGGAAGCGGTCCGGGCGATTGAGGCGTGCCAGCGGCTGCGATTGGGTGTGGCAGCCGTAGCAGGCTTCCGCGGTCTTGTCGAGGACGTGGCTGACTTCCGTCGGATCAGTTGAATAGCTGATCCGCCCCTCCTGATCGAGGATGCGAACCTTAATCATGCCCGGCTCATCAGCCATAGTTTGAATCGAGTGGTAGAGCCCCTCGCGATCGTTGCGCAGCATGTAGTAGGTGGTGCTGCGCTTGATCACATCGCTGACTCGCTCGGCGCTGGCCAGGGTCGCTGCTTCCAGGTGCTGGCGGTGCAAGCGGATGTTTAAATATCCGAGCAGCGCGAAGATCACGATCATTACCGCTAACAGAGATCCAATCAACTTTGCGCTGACGCTTTGGGTCAGCCGCTTCCATCTCAGCGGGTCGCGAGTTGGCTCAATCTCCCGCATGGCCTAATGCCGCCGTAGCAACCACCGGCCCGGGTTCGGTTCGCAGGCGCTGCCCCGCCGCAGGTTCTTCCGCGGGATAAATAGGCAGGTACTTCACCGCCAGCCCGAACAGGGCGAAACCCATCGCGATAATCATCAGGGTCACGGAGAACTCCGTCCACTTGGGCACGTAGTGATGGCCGACATAGGTCTCGAAGCCAGTGAGGCTGACGTTGAGACGGTTGGTAATGAATCCGAGCAGACTGATGATGGATGCCAGATACAAGCCGTTTGGCGAAAGCCGGATTTTCTTGAAGCTGAGCATGGTGATCGGAATTACAAATGCCAGCATCAATTCAAGCCACAGAAAGTATGCTTCGTAGCTGGGCTTGATGATTTGGCGCAACATGCCGCGGTGAAAGTAATCTTCGAAGCGAAGCAAGGCGTTGACCCAGAGAGCAACCAATAAAGCTCCACCAAGTTCGACCAGAACCGGAAGTTCCAGGTGTCGGCCGAAGGCTTTCGCGCTCTGCGTGGATTCGAAAATCGTCATGGCCAAACCAACCGCAATCGCCGATCCAAAGAAAAGGAAGGGAAGGGCCGGCGTATACCAGAAGGGATGCAGCTTGCTCGGCATAATCAGATAAAGCGATCCGAGCGAACTCTGGTGGAGCGTCGAAAGCAGAATCCCCAGGACGACCAGTACGGCATAGATTTTCTTAATCCACTTGATGGGGGTCTTCAGGTTGAAGCGCTCTAGCACATTGGGAAGAAATTCAAAGAAGAGGACGGTGGTGTAGGCCATCACGCACATGCCCACCTCGAACATGACCGAGTGTGGGTTCATGTAAATGAGCTGATGCCAAATGTACCAAGGGCGGCCAAGATCGAAGAGCAGCCCAACAATGAAGAGCAGATAGCCCAGGAACGCAGTTAACACCGCGGGACGCACAACACTGTGCAGCCGCTCGACGTTGAATAAATACACCGCGCCCACGATGCAGAAGCCGCCCGCCGCCAGCATGACCCCGCACAGGCAGTCGAAGCCGATCCAGAGCCCCCACGGAAACTGATCACTCATGTTTGAAACCGCGCCCAGGCCATAGAAATAACGAATGACGGTGGAATACGCGCCCAGGACCATGATTACCAGGAATACAATTCGCCAGAAGGTCAGCTTGATCTTCATTGCTTGCTCCCGTTTTTATCTTCTGCTTCCGCGGCGGCTACTTCCTCGCGGCGATGCGAAATCCAATAAATGCCTCCCAAGACCAACGACCATACGGGAATGAAGTCTGGAACCTTCTCCATCACTCGCCCGGTGTATTCGGGCATCGGGGTCGTTCCGATTTTTGCCGACGCAGGATACCCGTACTCTTCAACGTTGACGCTGGAAAGAATGAGGACGCATGTTCCTCCAACTTCGTTAAGGCCATAGATACGAGGCTTGTAGGTGGATGGATTTTGACGAATGCGGTCCTGCGCTTCCTTAATTAGGTCATCGCGTTCGCCGAACTTGGTGGCGCCAGTCGGACAGATCTCGGCACACGCCGTCGGTTTGCCGGCGAGGACCCGATCGGGGCACATAATACATTTGCGTACCCGAGGGTTCAGCGAATGCCACTCGTATTTCGGCTGAGCAAAGGCGCAGGCAGTCATGCAATACCGGCAGCCAATACATTTCCAGACGTCGTACACGACTGGACCTTCTTTTGTTTTATGGAAGGCTCCAACTGGGCAAACCGACGCACAGGCAGGATGCTCACAGTGCATGCACAGACGGCGCATGAACTTGTCATCTTTAGTGAGAACGACCGTGTATTTGTGATCCGATTGGACGGACTCTGCGGCTACTCTGTCGTCATAGGGTAGTTTGTTTTGTTGCGCGCAGGCGCCTTCACACTGCTTACAACCTATGCACATCGTGGCGTCATATAGCAGGGCCTTGCTCATGAAAATTGCTCCTCGCTGCTCCCAAACTGGACCTCCGTTCGAGCGGAATGATGTATGAAGTCAATGAACGCGGCAACGGAACCGGCTTGGGAACCGTACAGAACACCTTCGGCCAACCGACTGCGAAGAAAAAGCCGGGTCCGGAGAGGTGTGCACCCGGACCCGGGAGGGCTGTTCCATCCTGGAAGGTGAACAAGGGAGGAGATTTCCGCTTAGCCACGGATGGGCCGAGTTTCTGTTCGGTCCGCCGAATTGAGCCGGACATCTTCATACTCGTCCTGCCGCCTTCTTCACCGCTGCCCGACAATCAGCTGCGCGACAGCGGCGGTGCGCTAATCGGAACAGCCAATGCTTACTTCTGTAAGGTACGAATGTACGGCACAACCATCTTCACCTGGTCGGGGGTCAGGCTCTTGATGGTGGCGGGGTGTTTCGGCTTCTCGGTAATGTCTTTGGCCAGGTCGTCATCGGACGCTTTCTTTAACTCGTCAGAAACCAAGCTAGGAATCTTGGCTGCGGGTTTGCCCGCTGCATCCGCTCCGTGACAGGCTGCGCATTTTGCTTTGTAGATCGAGGCTCCGTCATCGGCGGCCCAGGACAGATTGGGAATCAGTATGAAAAGGGCTACCGCAATAGTCATTACCAGCATTACCAGCTTCGTGGTCTTCATGATTTCGTTTTCTCCTTGTAAAGTTTTGCAACTCGATAGAATTAGCAGCTCTTTTCGCGGTCCTGCGGATGTTGCGAAAGTAACCACCGGTCCCATCCTCCAGCAACTACATGTAAAAGAACTCAGCAGCGCTACCGCTGCCTAGTGGAGAGTTTCAACGTCGGGAGGGGTAAGGCGCAGTGATCCAGGTCACCGTCAATCGTGACTTTTACGGACAGTTTGGCCTGCTGGGTAACTCAGTTGGTGATCCACGGGTCACGTTGACAGGTGACTGGGGTCACCGCGCCCTAAACGACTGAGAGAGACAATCTGGATAGCGAGGTGGAGTTATGCCAATTCTAATAATGGCTTTGCTCGCTTTGATCATTTTTGGCACCATCGGAATCCTGCTGGTGGTCGCGGTCATTATGGAACATTCTCAGCCTGATGGTCCCCCAAAACATAAGGCCTCCCGTGTTGCTCTCTCTGCGAGCCGGATCTTTGATAAAACGAGCGGCGGAAGCGCACTGACAGAAGTTTCCCCTACAGAGGAGAGTGTTCGCGAGCACGTTACGATTGCGGGATGAAAAGCGGCCTCGAAAGGGTTACTAACCTTTGACCCTTCTTCGATTCTAAGCGAAACCGTCTGGCTGACTTACTGCGCCAATGTGCGCCTGATCGTCGATAAACAAGCGGCCGGCAGTGAGGGCTTTGCGGTCAATTTCCAACAGGTCGAGCTTTTTCACCTTGTCTTCGAGCACGCTGAATGCAGTTCCGGGCGCGAGACACTCAGTCTCCTCCAATAGGGCGCCCAGCAAGACAATGTTGGCTGCCTTAGTCGAACCGAGCTTGTCGGCGATTTCCACAGCCGGAACGGCGAATACCTGCACTCCCGGAGCGGCGAAGTCGGCAGGAAGGCTGGCGCCGTTGTATAGAATGAGCCCACCACTCACTACTTCAAGTGCAAACTTGCGCAGCGAGAACTCATTCATAGCCACCAGCACATCGGGGTGGGAGACCAGCGGAGATCCAATCCGCTCTTTGGACAAGCACACGTGGCAGTGCGCGCTGCCCGAACGCATTTCGGGCCCATACGACGGCAGCCAGCTCACTTCCAGTGCTTCACGCATACCCATTTCAATCAGCAGTTGGCCCAGCAGCAACACGCCTTGCCCGCCAAAGCCGGCGATTTTGATCTTCACGTCTTTGAAGTGATGGGCATGTTTTGGTTTGTCGTGTATTTCGGCTCTTGGACTGATCCCAAGCACATCGGCAACCGGACGCTGTGGTGGCTCGTTCTCTGCGGGAATTGCAGGTCGGCGGTCGCGGAAAACATTCAACGGAAAGGTTGACGTCATGGTTTCGAGCACCCAACGCCGCGCTTCTACCGGATCTTTGCCCCAGATTGTCGGACAAGGAGACAAGATTTCGACAAACGAGAAGCCGGCGCCGTCGCGCTGGAGTTCTAGCGCCTTGCGGATCGCCCGGCGAGCTTTCATGATGTTTTTGTTATCCGAAAGGGCAACGCGTTCGATGTATGCGGGCGCTTCGAGCGAAGCCAGCAGTTCCGCCATATGCAAAGGAAAGCCTTCGTTCGAAGGCCGCCGTCCCCAGGGAGAAGTTGTGCTCTTCTGCCCGACCAGAGTGGTGGGCGCCATCTGTCCGCCCGTCATGCCGTAGATTCCATTATTCACGAAAAAGACCGTGATCTTTTCCCCGCGATTTGCGGCATGCACGATTTCGGCAGTGCCAATCGCCGCCAGATCGCCGTCGCCCTGATAGGAGATGACGATTTTGTCCGGGCAAGATCGTTTGATTCCCGTCGCCGAAGCGGGCGCGCGACCGTGGGCGACCTGCACGTTACCTACGTCAAAATAATAGTAGGCGAATACTGAGCATCCCACCGGACTCACGAAGATCGTCTTATCCTGCAGCCCGAGTTCCTGCAAGGCTTCGGCGATGAGCTTGTGGGCCACGCCGTGCCCGCAGCCGGGACAATAGTGCGTCTGGTGCTTCAGTTCGGACTTGCGCTCGTAGAGGTCATAGAACAGCGGTGACCGGGAGTGGACTACCTCATATTCGTCAGTGTGCTTGGGCTCAAGTTCGGGTTCGGCCTTAATTTCAGGATCCGTACTGATCACGCTCTCGATTGGCATTTTCGTTGTCCTTTTCGGACCACATCCTCGTCGGATGGCGAAGTCCCTCTGGGCTAAAAGCCCCAATTTCTATTTGCCTCTAGCGGCACTACTAAAGTCGTGCCCTTCCACAACCATTTGCGACTAATTCTGCGCTTACACTTCTACAGCCATTCGGTCTAACACTTGCTGTCGCAGCTCCGCGACTGACGGCACGTTACCTCCGACCCGCCCGTAGAATTCCACCCGCGCTTTGCCGTTCACCGCCAGGCGCACGTCTTCCAGCATTTGTCCATTGCTCAGTTCGACGACCAGAACCTTTTCCACTTTGGACGCTACCTTCTTCAGCGCTTTGGACGGAAATGGCCACAAAGTGATGGGCCGGAACAAACCTGCATTCACGCCGTCTTTGCGCAGCGCATCGACCGCAGAGAGCAGCACTCGGGAAACGATGCCGTAACCAACCAGCAGCACATCTGCGTCCTCGGTGTGGTAGAGCTCGCAGCGCGGCTCGGCCTCCTGCGCGCGAATGTACTTGGCTTCCATTCTGCGCTGGTGGTCTTCCAATTCGTCGGTTTCTAGATAGATGGAACTGACCAGGTTAGCCCGCGTCTCCGGTGTTCCTTTCACGGCCCAAATTTTCTCGGGGACCTGAATCTCGCGATATTCAAGGTCGAGCGGCTCCATCATTTGTCCGATGAAGCCATCCGCCAGCACGACGGCCGGATTACGGTACTTGTCGGCGAGATCGAAGGCCAGCATGGTAAGCTCGGCCATCTCCTGCACCGACGCGGGAGCCAACACGATATTGCGATAGTTGCCATGGCCACCGCCTTTTACCATGGCGAAATAGTCGCTTTGTTCGGGCGCGATGTTGCCCAGGCCCGGTCCCCCGCGCATGACATCGACGATCACGCAAGGCAATTCTGCCCCGGCCAGGTAGGACATACCTTCCTGCATCAGGCTCAGGCCGGGGCCCGAAGATGCAGTCATCACGCGGACCCCCGCTGCGGCTGCGCCATAAACCATGTTGATGGCGGCGACTTCGCTCTCCGCTTGCAGAAAAGTCCCGCCCACCTGAGGGAAGTAAAGTGCGGCAGCCTCGGCGATTTCACTGGCTGGAGTGATCGGATATCCGTAATACCCGCGGCATCCGGCGAGGATTGCGCCCTTGACTACAGCTACATTTCCTTTACAGAGCTGCCGCATGTTCGCCTCCTTGCGCCGCTGCGAATATCTTTCCTTTTCCTTTTACCCGATAGACCGTAATCGCGCCCGGTTCTGGGCAGCAATAGAAGCAGATTCCGCATCCGGTGCAGTCGTGTCCGCTGTAGCGCGCCGGATGAACCCCGTACGGGCTCAAGTCCGCGGCCAGTTCCAGACATTTGGGCGGACAGGACTCCAGGCACAACCCGCATCCCTTGCATTCTTCGATATCGACTGTGACCTTACCGCGCGCTTGCCCTGCCATGGTTCACCTCGTTGCTGTCGCCGCAGCTAAGGGCCGCTGCAGCCATCTGGTTTTCTCGCAAAAGTTGTAAAGTTCTTCCCGAAACTTGGGATGTGCTATGTCAATCAGAGCCTGCGCCCGTTGCCGGATAGTCTTGCCGTGCAGGTATGCGACCCCGTTTTCGGTAACGACATAACGGATCAGGCCGCGCGAGGTAACTACTCCCGCGCCCGGGCTCAGCATAGGCACGATCCGCGAGATTGCCCCATCTTTTGCGGTAGACGAAATGGCGATAATCGACTTGCCGCCCTTGGAGCGCGCGGCGCCGCGCAGGAAGTCTACTTGCCCGCCAATGCCGCTATAGAACTGGCTTCCGATGGAATCGGAGCAGACTTGACCGGTGAGATCGATCTGCAGAGCGGAATTGATTGCCACCATGTTGTCGTTGCGGGCAATCAGCGCCGGGTCGTTGCTATAGGCCGTGGGATGGAACTCGAAGATCGGATTGTTATCCAGAAAATCGAACAACCGTTTCGTGCCGACAGCAAATCCCAGGATGATCTTCCGCGGCTTGAAATTCTTGCGCGCTCCGGTGATCACGCCAGTTTCGATCAAAGGGATTACGCCGTCAGAAATGAGCTCGCTGTGAACCGCGAGATCCTTGCGATCCATGAGAAAAGGCAGGACGGCATCGGGAATTCCGCCGATGCCCGTTTGCAGCACGGCTCCGTCCTCAATCAGATCTGCCACATTACGGGCGATAGCCCTATGCATGTTGGTGATGAACGGTTGCTTCATTTCGCACAGAGGACGGGAAGAATCAACCACAACATCTAGTTCAGTCACATGAATGAAAGAGTCTCCGTAGGTGCGGGGCATCTGATCGTTGATCTGCGCCACCACGTAGCGAGCACATTTCGCAGCCGTGAGCGACGTATCCACACCCACGCCGAAACTGCAGAAACCGTGCGGATCGGGAGGAGAGAGTTGCAGCAGGGCAACATCGATTGGCATGACGCCGGTCTCGAAGAGTTCTTCAATCTCGCTCAGGTAAATCGGGGTGTAGTCGGCGCGCCCGTCGTTGATGGCCTCGCGCACGTTGCCGCCGATAAACATGGCATTGTGCCGGAAGTGTCCCGCCATCTCACGAGCCACATAAGGCGCCGCTCCCATGGTCATCATGTGAACGATTTCTACGTCCTGCACAAAGGGGCCGCGGCGCATCAGCGCCTCGACCAGAGTTTCCGGCTCGGCGCACCCCGGCTGAATGTAGACTCTCATTCCGGACTGGACACAACTCAACGCTTCATCCGCACTACGCAATTTGTTCTTGTACTCAAGTTCCCAGGACATTTATTGCCCCTATCGAACAGAGCTCAGTTTCCGTAACGGCTCCGACACGCACGTTCGCTCATAACCGACCGCGGCGTAATAGATGGCGCGGTCAAAAAATTGATCCAACAGTTCCTCCACTTCGAGCTCACCGGAGATCTCGGCGGGACGATCCAGTACGGCCTCTCGTTTCAGGAAGTCCCAAAGGTTGTTCTTGGTCAGGATAATCGCCCAGATGAGTTGACTTAAGGGCACGTCTTGCCGGGCGCGCTTTACCCCAATTTCTGTGTATCGCTTTTCGACGTCCAACTCACTCTTGCCCAAAAGCCAGTCCGCCAGGTGACGATAGATTTCGTACACCCGTTGCTCGAGTTCGCCGGGTGGGACATTGCGGTAGCTAGGAAGCAATGGGGAGTTTTGTGTCTTTTCGAGGAGCCCTGCCGCCAGGGCCTCAGAGTGGTTCTCGACTAAGCGGAGAAGTCGATACGCTAGCATCATCGCCGCCCCTCCTTGACTACTGCCATCATCGACTTGCGGACGCTATTCCGGCTATGACAGAAGGCACAACGCTTTGTGATATGGATCACACGAACGCCGGGAAAGCGTTTCCATGTCTTCAGCACTCTTGCTTTACTCCTTGGGACTTCGGTTCCAAGGAGAGCGTTGCGGGTTCCAGCTGTGAACTTGCTTATCGAAATCCCCAGGCTGTCTGCCCGAGACACATACTGTTGCGGGTTGCCCCGATGCCTCGGCGGCCCTGGTGTGTTCCGCTAGACATTGCTCGAGCTCTTTGCGGACGCCACTGTCATTTATCAGCCCGATAAGTTGCGCCCGGTGCATAGGGTCGAGTCCCCGGAGTAATGGACACTGTAGAAGATCCTGGTCGTTCATTGACGTACTCCTTGGCGCGAGATTCGTGTGGCCACGGCCGCCGCGCATCCGGTTACTCTCGATTAGAAAGCCTGTCCGCAACTAAGGCGGTGATGCCGAACAACCGTCGTAGTGAGGCGCGTCACGTCGGGCCCTACCATTTTCCTGAGGTCAAATATTCATGAATTGATTTCGCGGCGCGCCGTCCCGCTCCCATGGCCAAAATCACCGTGGCACTTCCGGTGACGATGTCGCCGCCGGCAAAAACTCCTTTACGCGACGTGCGTTGCGTCATGACGTCGGCTTCAATGTAATTCCGCTGGTTCGTGTTCAGTCCGGGTGTTGTGCTCTGGATTAACGGATTCGCACCCGTGCCAATGGCAATCACCGCCACAGAAAGCGGCAAATCGAACTCCGAGCCTTTGACCGGCACAGGGCGCCTGCGTCCGGAGGCATCGGCTTCGCCCAATTCCATCCGCATGCAGCGGACGGCGTTCAGCCATCCCTTGCCGTCCGACAGAAACTCGATGGGATTGGTCAAGACTCGAAACTCGATGCCTTCCTGCTGTGCGTGCTTTACTTCTTCCTTGCGGGCTGGCATCTCGGCTTCACTGCGGCGATAGATCACGTACGCCTTTCTCGCACCCAAACGCAACGCCGAGCGAATGGCGTCCAGTGCCGTGTTGCCTCCGCCGATCACGGCTACATCCTTGCCGTGGAGATCGAGCATGGGCTCGTCATATTTCGGGAACTCGTATGCGTGCATCAGATTGATTCGTGTCAGGAACTCGTTCGCCGAATAGACGCCGTTCAGGTGCTCTCCCGGAATATTCATGAACTGGGGCAATCCCGCGCCGGTGCCAATGAAAACGGCGTCGTAACCTTCTTCTTGGAGAAGTTCGTCGAGAGTCACAGTCTTTCCGACCACTACGTCAGTTTCGAACTCCACGCCCATGGCCTTCATGTAATCGATTTGCTCGCGAATGATGTCTTTGGGCAGGCGAAACTCGGGGATGCCATACACCAGGACGCCGCCGGGTGTGTGCAGCGCCTCGAATACGTGAACTTGATGTCCTTTTTGGATGAGATCACCCGCCGCGGTCAAGCCCGAGGGACCGCTGCCCACGATCGCAACTTTCTTTCCCGTGGGCGTGGCTTTGGGCAGGTTGCTGATATCCAGATAGCGCTGCTCGTAGTCGGCGACAAAGCGCTCGAGATATCCAATTCCCAGCGGCTGAACTTTCTTGCCCATCAAACAGCCGCCTTCGCAATGGTCTTCTTGCGGGCAAACGCGCCCAGTGATGGCGGGTAGCACGTTGTCTTCGCGAATCTTGGCGGCTGCGGCCAGAAAGTCGCCAGCCACGATCAGTTGCACGAAGTCTTTTACCTTAACGCCCACCGGACAATCATTCGTACATTGCGGTTTGGCGCACTCCAGGCAACGCAACGCTTCCTGACGCGCCAGTTCCTCGGAATAGCCGAGGTTCACTTCTTTGAAGTTAGCGGCACGCAGCAGCGAAGGCTGCTCCAGCATGTGCTGGCGGGGAACCTTCATGCGCTCTTTCAGGGGCAAAACATTCAACGAGGGTTGCTTGGTCGACTGTGTCACCGAATGCCTCCTTGCAAAGCGCACGCGCCGGCATGAACGGTCTCACGCTGCGCCTCGGTCTGGTGCTGAAATGCTTCCATCGACTTCTGCTCGGCTGCGCGATACATGGAATTGCGCTGCACCAGCACGGCGAAATCCACGCGGTGGGCGTCAAATTCGGGGCCGTCCACGCAGGCGAACTCGCTCTTTCCGTCGACCAGCACGCGGCAACCGCCGCACATGCCGGTGCCGTCAATCATGATCGGATTCAGGCTGACGATGGTGCGGATGTGCTCTTTGCGCGTCATGTCCGCCACCGCTCTCATCATGGGGATAGGACCGATGGCCAGCACCAGGTCGATGCGCGTGCCGTTTTCGATCAATTGCCGAAGCTTGTCGGTGACAAAGCCTTTGTCGGCATAGCTTCCGTCATCGGTGGTGATCATGAGCGCATCGCTGACCTCGCGCAGTTCGCGCTCGAGAATTACGAGCTCTTTATTGCGCGCGCCCACGATGGAGATCACGCGATTGCCCGCGCCTTTCAGCGCCACGACGGTCGGCAGAGCCATTGCCGTGCCCACGCCGCCGCCCATTACGACAACCGTGCCGAACTTTTGGATCTCCGACGGTTTTCCGAGCGGCCCGACCACATTCAGAATGCTATCGCCCGTATTCAGCGAATTGAGCAGATGAGTGGTTTTGCCGATCGACTGCACCACAATGCCAATCGTTCCGCGCTCGGGATCGGAGCTTTCTATAGTGATCGGAATGCGTTCGCCCTGCTCGTACAGCCGCAGGATTACGAACTGTCCAGGTTTTTGCTTGTGTGCAATGCGAGGCGCCTCGATCACGAACCGCTTGATCCCCGGCGCCAGAAACTCAGCGTGCAGGATGTTAAACATGTTTCCCCATGGCTTACCTTCCCAGATATTTTCTAGAAGGAGAGGCCAAGTGGCTGTGACAGGAGTCACTGGTGGGTGCGAGCTAGGTCACACCGCCCGATTACAATCGCGCCTGCTTTGATTCGGGCTGAGGCCGACGAACATTCTTGTCGTCGGTCGGGGCACGACCGGAAGCGAATAAAGCGGAAAAGGGGAAGGTCCGTCATTCTGAGCGGAGGGTCGTTCGCGAAGCGAATGACGCAGCAGTCGAAGGACCCCGCGACGTAGCTAGCCCTCTTCTTCTTCGCCTTTGTGCAGTTGTTGCGCGAGGTAGTTTTCCATGCCCATTTCGCTGATGGCGTGGAGTTGGCCTTCGAGCCAGTCGACGTGGTGTTCTTCGTCTTTCAGGATCTTTTCCAACAGTTCGCGCGATCCGTTGTCGCCGGCTTTCACGCAGGTTTCGATGCCATTATTCAGGCGCTTGACCGCGTCGTACTCCAGTTGCAGGTCGTTTTTCAGTTGATCCCCGACGGTCTGGCCGATATTGATTTTGAAGTAATCGCTCATATTAGGGCCGCCGTCGAGCAGGAGAATGCGCTCCATCAACTTCTCCGCATGGGTCATCTCTTCGATCGATTCGGCGCGCGTGTGCTTGGCCATGCGCTCGTAGCCCCAGTTCTCACACATTTCAGCATGGAGGAAATATTGATTAATGGCTGTCAGCTCCGCTTTCAATACCTGATTCAGTACTGCAATGACCTTTGCGTCACCTTTCATGATTGCCCTTCTCCGAGCCAGGGCCTCTTTTTTGTCAGGCCTCTGGCAACCCGATATGATACACCTTGGTTTCTTCAGACGTTTCTCCCACAGCTATCTCTCCTCACACCGCCCTGTGATGGTGATCACAGCACGCCGGATGAAACAGGGCCACACTTAAGTCAGAAGTTGGATGTTTCGCAGGAGGTGGCTATGAGAACCTCGCGCATCATGCTGATCTTTACCGTTGTTGCCCTCGCCCTGACCATACCGCTAGTGGTCGTGGGGCAGAAGTCTAATACGGGCGTCACCGTTCCAAAGTATGACCCCGCGGCCGAGGCCACGTTCAAAGGGACGGTGGAAGAAGTAAGAGACCGTCAGTGCCCGATGAGCGGTGGCATGGGGTCGCACTTGATCCTGAGATTGTCTCCTGACAAGACAATCGAGGTTCACCTCGCCAGCACGAAATTTGTGAGGACCTACGATCTGGTCTTTAACAAGGGTGACGAGGTCACAGTGGTTGGCACGAAGGTTTTGTTTGAGGGTGTAGAAACGATTTTTGCCCGGGAAGTTACCCGCGGCAGTGAGACCTTCGTCTTCCGCGACAAAGACGGTAAGCCCATTTGGTAGCCGCCGCCTAGCGTGCAACAGGTACCGCGGCGTGGCTCGTCAGGACCCGTCGCCCTGACGAGCCGTGGCGTATCTTTGCTTAGTCAGCCGATTGCGGTCCCCTCGATTTTGTCCCATCATCGCGTAAGCCAAATCTTGGGATGCGAAGCGCGAAATAAATCTCCTTTATGCCCGCCATAAATTTAAATTGCAGAGATATTTCCGATGCTTGTGATAAGAACTATGCATTGGACGATGGCTGCTTCGGTCTTTTACTGTCGTGCTGAGTAGCCACGGATTCGCCGAGTTTACCCGTAGATTCGCGATTCGGGTAGAACGTGAGCAGCATTGTGAAATGCAGTTCCCCCAATAGCCCTGTCAAGGAGCGATGCGATGCGTGCTTTTCCGCAGAGCCGGAAGAAACTGTCTCCAGGCGAGAGATTCTCCCGTTTGGCCGTCCGGTTGCGCGATCCGGAATGGCAGCGCTACGGAAAACTCTTGTTCCTCGGGAAGGCTGCTGGCGTTGCCGTGGTCCTGCTCTTTATTACTGTCGCTTCGGGCCTGTTTTTCGGACGCGTCTACGCGGCCGATGCAGAAGTTAAAGCCGCAGACATTGTCAACCCCATTAACACTGTTTGGACGCTGATCGCGGCCTTCCTCGTGTTCGGAATGCAGGTCGGATTCACCATGCTGGAGGCGGGTTTCTGCCGTTCCCGTGAGACGGTGAACGTCCTGATGGAATGCATTGTGGATACCTGCCTGTGCGGCTTGCTCTTCTGGGCTTTTGGCTTCTCCTTCATGTTCAGCCACGGCAATGGCTTCATCGGATACCACTGGTTTTTCCTGAAAGACGTTCCCGCAACCTACGAAAGTACCGGCGTTGCATTTCTGGCGTTCTGGCTTTTTCAGTTTGCCTTCGCCGACACCTGTTCGACAATAACTTCGGGCGCAATGATCGGTCGCACCGGTTTTGTTGGCGACCTTCTGTACAGCGTTGCCGTCTCGGGCTTCATCTATCCGATTATCGGGCACTGGGCGTGGGGGCCTGATGGTTTTCTGGCCTTGATGGGCAGTGAAGGTCATTTCTTTCCTTCCCTGGGTACTGGCTTTCACGATTTCGCCGGATCCACGGTTGTGCATACCATTGGAGGCGTCATCGCTCTGGCTGGCTCCATCGTTCTTGGACCGCGGCTAGGCAGAAAATTTAAGCGAGACGGCGGCGGTCCGATGCTGCCACACGATTTGACGATCGCAGCCACCGGCGGCCTGCTGTTGTGGTTCGGCTGGTACGGCTTCAATCCGGGAAGCACACTTTCCGCGATGGATTTCGAAGGTATTGGCCGGGTGGCCACGAACACTACGCTGGCCGCATGCGCGGCTGGGCTGACCGCGATGCTTTACGCTTACATCCCGAGTAAAAAGTGGGATGTGAGCTTCACAATAAACGGTTTCCTTGCCGGGTTGGTAGCCATCACGTGTCCGTGCTACTGGGTGAGCCCCACGGGCGCAATTCTTCTCGGGGGCGTGGCTGGTGTTGTCGTGGTCGTTGGCGTCGAGTTGCTGGAGTGGCTCCGCATTGATGATCCCATCGGCGCGGTTCCCGTGCATGGGATGTGCGGCATCTGGGGAACGCTCTCGCTCGGCCTGTTTGCCTGCGGCAAATACGGATCGACCGGCCCGGTCGCGCCGGACAATTCAGCGGCGCTCAAGGGACTGCTCTACGGCGGCGGCACGCAGGTGCTGACCGCGCAAGCCCTCGGGAGCCTGATTATCACGACGACGACTTTTGCGGTTGCCTACGCCGTTATGTATCTGGTAAACGCAACCGGCATGCTGCGGGTATCGCGCGAGGGAGAGCTGTACGGGTTGGATTTGCATGAACACGGGATTTCCGCGTATCCGGAATATGTCATTTCTTCCGCCGGCACGCCGACGGGCCTCGAGGACGAACCTGTGAGCCGGTCGCCGAGTGCGATGAAATTCGAGTCTCCGATCCTGCAACAGAACGAGAATTAATAACAACAATTCCAGCTTCGGAGATTTTGGCGTAGGATTGTACGAATCGCGATGACCAGAGTCGAAGCCATCATCCAAGTCTCCAAGCTGGAAAGCGTAAAGAGTTCGCTGCACGAGATTGGCATCGAAGGCATGACCGTACTCGAGGCTCGCGGCCATGGCAGACAGAAGGGACACACCGAGTTTTACCGCGGCCGGGAATATACCGTCGATCTTATTCCCAAGATCAAGCTCGAGTTGGTCGTCGCTGATCCGATGGTTGAAAAAGTCGTGCAGGCAATTTCTGCCGCCGCTCGGACCGGCAAAATCGGTGACGGGAAGATTTTTCTTTCACACATCGATGAGATCATTCGCATCCGCAACGATGAACGCGGAGAGGATGCTCTGTGATGCGGCAAGCGCGAGGAGCATAGATCGACTCAACATTCCCCCAGCCACAAGAACGCTGCTGAGTGCGTGAGGTTCGGCCCGGATCAAACGCTATGACCACGGCAGGCTCGTTAAGCAGCGAACTACGGGATCTCTACACTACAGAATCGGCGCGGATTCGGGAGGACTTCGCTGCTACGGGCAATGGCTGGGCGGCCATTTCGCAGCGCACTGCGCTGGTGGAAAAGATCGGTATTCATCTCTGGAAAGAAATTATCTGTCCAGACGAGCACGGTCCAGGGAAGTTTGCCATTGTTGCTCTGGGCGGATTCGGACGCAGTTGGCTTTTTCCGCACTCTGATATCGATCTGCTTTTTCTTAACGCTGACCACGAAACCGAAGAAGCTTTCAAGGATCGAGTTCGAGGATTCTCGCAAGGCCTGTGGGATTTGCGCCTCAAGGTGAGTCCGGCCACGCGCGTTTTATCAGAATGTGACCGTTTCGATCCCGCCAATGTCGAGTTTGCGATTTCGCTTCTCGACTGCCGCTACCTCGCGGGAGATCATGATCTTTTCGTTCGTCTGCACGACAAAGTCATCCCCAAGCTGATGATCCGCGAGACCCAGCCGTTGGTGCAACGACTGGCCGACGTCACGCGCAAACGCTATGAGAAATTTGGCAACACAATCTTTCACCTCGAACCCGATGTCAAGGACACCCCCGGCGGCCTGCGGGATTGTAATGTCGCGCTTTGGCTCAGCCAGCTCTCGTCGATGGAGAAGCTGCACGACTGGCCCGATCCCAAGACGCTGCTGTCATCTTCAGCACGTAAGCAGTTCGAGCCCGCGCTCGATTTTCTGATGTCGGTGCGGTGCTTTCTGCATCTGCGTTACGGCCGCGACGACAATATGCTGTCCTGGGAGGCGCAGGAAGAAGCGGCCAAACGCGGCATCGGAACGTATGACGCGCACGAAATCGCTCCGGCCGACTGGATGCGCATTTATTTCAGCCACGCTCGTTCGGTGCATCGCACGGCCACGCAGCTGCTCGAAGAAATTCCGGCGGCGTGGTCTTCGCTTTCGCGACACTTTCACAATTTGCGGGCACGAGTTTCGGATGCTGACTTCTCGGTCGTCGACGGCCTGGTTTTCCTTCGCCAATCGTCCGCGCTACAAGACCCGGAGATATTGCTGCGTCTATTTCATTTCGTGGCGCATCACGACGTGCGGCTGAGCACGACCACGGAATACAAGATTGAGCAGGTACTGCCATCGCTGGCGACGACGCCGCCTCGCGGAGCGGAGCTTTGGCTTTATTTGGGAGAAATTCTCGCTCAACCCCATGCCGCACAGGCGCTGCGCGCCATGCATTCGCTGCGCTTGTTGACTTTGCTTCTGCCCGAGTTGAAGGCGATCGACTCGTTGGTGGTGCGCGACTTCTATCATCGCTTCACCGTCGACGAGCATTCTTTCCTGGCGATCGAGAGCCTGCACCGGCTGCGGCAACCTCATTCAGAGTGGGAGAAGCAATACGCCGGAATCCTGGATGAGCTCGAACAGCCGGAATTGCTTTATTTGTCTCTCTTGTTGCACGACACTGGCAAAGGCGCGCAATCCGAAAATCACGTGGTAGGCAGCCTGCGAATTGCGGAACAATGCCTGGAGCGTCTGGACCTCGAGTCATCGGAGCGCGAAACCGTGCTTTTTCTGATTGCGAATCATCTGGAAATGTCAGCCGCGCTGCGCCGCGATATCTTCGACTCGCCGACCGTCGCCTCATTTGCCGATAAAGTGGGCACCCCCGAGCGTCTGAAGATGCTTTGCCTGTTCACGTATGCCGACATCAAGGCGGTGAACCCTGACGCGCTGACTCCGTGGAAGGCGGAGAACGTCTGGCAGCTTTACATTGCGGCCGCGAATCAACTCAATCGCAATGTGGACCAACGACTGCACCCTGGCGCCGATCTGAATGATGAGAAAATCACTCGCTTGCGGTCGCTGGCTCCGGTCGCAGGCAAGAAAGTGAAAGCTTTTCTGGAAGGGTTGCCGCAGCGCTACTTGAGAACATATGCGGCGAACGAAGTGCTACACCATTTGGAAATGGCGGAGAGTCTGGGCAAGCATCCCATCCAGCTTGATCTCAAGCGCGGCCGCCACTGGTTCGAACTGACTCTGGTTACGAACGACCGTCCTTTTCTTTTCGGCCGCGTGGCGGGAACGCTGGCTGCGTGGGGTATGAACATTGTGAAGGCGAATGCCTTTTCGAACCAAACCGGAACCGTCGTCGATACGTTTTATTTCACTGATCGATTTCGGACCTTGGAACTGAACCTCTCGGAATGGGAGCGCTTCAAGCGCGGCGTAAGTGACGTGTTGACGGGAGAAGCGGATCTCGAGCGCATGTTAAAGAGCCGGATGCAAGCCGAGGAGAAGAAAGCCACGCCCAAGGTAAAGATAAAAACCTCGATTGAGTTGGACAACCTATGTTCCTCGAACAGCACGCTGGTGCAGGTGGTTGCGCAGGATCGTCCGGGGCTTTTGTACACGGTTGCTTCCTGCTTCGCCCATCAGAAGTGCAACATCGAAATTGCCCTCATCGACACCGAAGGGCAGATGGCCATTGACGTCTTCTATCTCACCGCAGAGCGGAAGAAGCTGGCGAGTAATCAGATGAAGCAGGTTGAGGCCGCATTAAGAGAGGCTTTGCAGAGCGGTGCTTCGCAAGCGCTCACCTCCGCAGTAATACCTCTGAATCCATAAAGGCGAATGCCTGACTACGCAGGATTGCGGTGAGTTCCGCCCTCCCCAAAAAATACATCGCTGCCATCGAAATTCTTGATTGTACATTCCGGCCCTGACAAAGGTACACAATGTAAGATGACTCGGGGTTTCGCTACCGTCGATCACGATGCCTGCGGTGTGGGGTTCGTCGCGCAGCTTGGCAGCCCAGGTTCGCGCGAGGTGGTAGAGCGGGCGCTCGAAGCCTTACGCCGGCTCGGCCATCGCGGTGGACTGGATGCAGATGGTCGAAGTGGCGACGGAGCGGGTCTGCTTACTCCAATCCCGGACAAGTTTGTCCGTAACTGTGCGCGCGAAGCTGGGATTGAATTGCCATCGGTTTATGGGTTGGGCATGGTTTTCTTTCCCAGCCGCCAAGCGGATGCTGCGCGCGGTCTGGTCGCCACACTGGCAACGACGCATGGACTGAAATTGTTAGGATGGCGCGCCGTGCCCACCGATCCTTCGATTGTTGGCCCGCGCGCGCTGGAAACTCTTCCTATCATCGAGCAGTGCTTTTTGGCTCCCGCGGAAGGAACGGTCGATATTGAAGCGGACCTGTTTCGCCTCCGCAAGGAGGTAGAGTCCATCGCTCCCAGCGCGACGTATTTCTGTTCTCTTTCTTCAAGGACCGTAGTCTACAAAGGGTTGTTGACGCCTGAGCAATTGCCAGCGTTTTATTCTGATCTTGCCCATCCGGATTTTGTCAGCCCTTTCGCGATCTTTCATCAGCGCTATTCGACGAACACAAATCCCAGTTGGTCGCTGGCGCAGCCATTTCGTTTCGTCGCCCATAACGGCGAGATCAATACCATCAGCGCGAATCGCAGATGGCTACGAGCCAAAGAATCAAAGTTGCGGCGGACGCTCGGTCTGGCCGAGACGGTGCGATTGCTCGAGCAGAACGTGAGCGATTCCGCGAGTTTTGACGATGGGCTCGAAATTTTGCTTCGCAAAGGCTACAACCCGACGGCCGCGATGTGGTGCATGGTTCCTCCGGCGCAGGGGGTTGGCTCGGACTTGCAGTCGGAGTTCGGGTCTTTTTTGCAAGCCCACGCGCGGGAGCAGGAACCGTGGGATGGCCCCGCCGCGCTGATCTTCACCGACGGATTCAGCGTAGGCGCGAAGCTCGATCGTAATGGATTGCGGCCATTGCGGTACACGCTGACATCGGATGGCCTGCTCGTCGCCGGTTCGGAAGTGGGGATTGCCGACCTCCACGACAAGAATGTGATTGAACGTCAGAGATTAGGTCCGGGCGAAATGCTGATGGTCGATCCGGCGAAGGGCAGATTTCTCCGCCCAGGAAGCGTTCCAGAACTTGGCGAGTGGCGTGATTTTGTTTCCGATACCGCCGCGGTACAGATTGAACCCTCTAACCAAGTGTCTATCGCTTCGACATCGGAGCCGACGAAAGCTTTATCGGCGCTGGGCTGGAGCGACGATCAGTTCCGATTGCTGTTTCAGCCGCTCATTCAAAATGGGCAGGAAGCGGTGTGGAGCATGGGCGACGATGCGCCCTCAGCGTTTTTGTCGAACATGCGACGCCCGCTGTGGGAACATTGCAAGCAGCGTTTCGCACAGGTGACGAATCCGCCAATCGACCCGCTCCGCGAAACCCACGTGATGTCGCTCGACGTTCATCTGGGTGAAAACCTACTGCTTCCTTCTCCGCTGCTGGACTCGGGCCAACTGCAACTGATCCGTGACAAGTTACAGCCGGTTCAGGAGATTGATTGCACCTCTCCGATTGCTGACGGAGTCGAAGGCGCGAAGCGAGTTTTGGAGAGCCTCCAGCAGACGGGGATTGCAGGTTCCAAACTTGTGGTGCTGAGCGATCGTGGTGTAAGTGCAAACAATGCGGCGTTGCCCGTACTGCTGGCTTTGGCGGCGGTTTGGAAGTCGATGGTGAAGGCGGGATGCTGGAATGTGCCCCTCGTCGTCGAAACCGGACAGGTTGTCGACACGCATCATGTTGCGTTGCTGATCGCGGCCGGTGCCAGCGCTGTTTTGCCCTATGCTGCACTGGAGCAGGCCGCGAGATTGCGTCCCGACGGAGCGTTTGCGTATCGTCTCGCCGTGGAAAAGGGTTTGCGGAAGGTAATGGCGCGCATGGGAATTTCGACCGTTGCCAGTTACCGCAACAGCCAACTGTTTGAAACGATCGGTCTCGACGAAGAACTTAGGGCAAGCTTCTTCGAAGACGCGGGTGGAGCTCTCGGCGGCAAAGGGCTTGATGAACTGCTTGAAGATTGCGTTCAACGTCATGCCGCGGCCTTTAGAACTGAAAATTCCCAACTGCGCGATCTCGGACTGTACCGGTTCCGCCGCGAAGGAGAACGTCACTCGACCTCGCCAGATCTGGTGCGGCGAATGCATCACTACATCAAAACGCCAACTCAAGAAAATTACCGGGCGTTTACCGATGTTGCTGCAACCAGAGAGCCGGTGGCGATTCGCGATCTTTTAGAAATCGCGCCGGCTACTCCCGTGCCCCTGCAAGAGGTTGAGTCCGACGCTTCCATACTCAGCCGCTTCAGCACTCAGGCCATGTCGCTCGGAGCGATCTCCCCCGAAACCCATCGCACGCTGGCAATTGCCATGAACCGGCTGGGAGCCCGCAGCAATACGGGCGAAGGCGGCGAGGATCCTGAAGTCTATGGTGAGCAATCGGAGGCTAACAACAAAGTCAAACAAGTGGCATCGGCGCGATTTGGCGTGACCACGGACTACCTCGTTCACGCGGACGAGCTAGAAATTAAGATCGCGCAGGGGGCAAAGCCGGGCGAGGGCGGCCAACTGCCTGCGGGTAAGGTGACAGCGTACATTGCGCGGCTGAGGCATTCAGTCCCAAACACGATGCTGATCTCGCCGCCGCCGCATCATGACATTTACAGCATCGAGGATTTGGAGCAGCTGATCTACGACCTGCGAGCAGTGAATCCGCAGGCGCGCATTGGGGTCAAACTGGTTTCGAGCACCGGCGTGGGCATTGTCGCCACCGGCGTTGCCAAGGCTGGGGCGGACGTCATCACCATCAGCGGATACGACGGCGGTACGGGTGCGTCTCCTCTGACTTCGATCAAGAACACCGGCATGCCCTGGGAAATTGGGTTGCGCGATGCCCACGCCGCGCTGGTGCGTGCAGGGTTGCGTCGGCGGGTTCGCTTGCGCGTAGACGGCGGATTCAAATTCGGACGGGATGTAATCGTAGGCGCGCTATTGGGGGCTGATGAATTTGGCTTTGGCACAGCAGCCTTGGTGGCGCTGGGCTGCGTTATGGCTCGCCAATGCCACCTGAATACGTGTCCGGTGGGGATCGCGACGCAAGACGAGAAGTTGAGGCTGCGGTTTACCGGAAAACCGGAAATGGTGGAAGATTACTTCCGCGCCGTGGCCGTCGAGGTTCGCGAACTGCTCGCTGCCATGGGAGTGCGATCCATCGACGCGATCGTCGGCGCCGCCGAGCGACTTCAGCCGCTCAATCCGCAGGCAGCGCGCGCCTTAGCAGAACTGCTCGAGCCAATTTCCGTGCCAGCACAAACCGCGTGCCTGCGCGAGTCGGCTAGCGCCCTTCAGGTTGCTCTTAGCCGGAAGTCCGCGCAAACGAGCATGAGTCGTTCGCAACCTTTTACGATTACCAACGCGGATCGGGCGGTAGGAACCCATTTGTCCGGTGAGGTCCTGCGCCAGCGCGCCGACTTTCCGACAGCGATTGATTACAACTTCGCTGGTACGGCGGGCCAGAGTTTTGGTGCATTTCTTATTCACGGAATCAACCTGCGACTCTTTGGAGAAGCCAACGATTATGTAGGCAAGGGTTTGTCAGGCGGGAATATCATTATCTCCGCCGGGCAAGAAGCTTCTCTGCGCGGAGATGTATTAGCCGGGAACACCGTCCTGTACGGCGCTACCAGCGGAGAGTTGTATATTGCAGGCCGAGCCGGCGAACGCTTTGCCGTGCGCAACAGCGGCGCACTGGCTGTGGTCGAAGGGGTGGGCCAACATGCCTGTGAATACATGACTGCTGGCGTGGCTGTCATTCTCGGGCCGGCGGGAATGAACCTCGGAGCCGGGATGACAGGCGGTTTGGCTTACCTGCTGCGCGATCCCGCTGTCGCACGCGTGCTTAACGACCAGTCAGTAAGGATGGTCCCGATTGAACTCAAGGAAGAGTTGTGGCTGCGGCGTGTTCTCCGGAGGCACGAGCGTCTTACCGGAAGTCCGTGGGCTGGCCAGTTATTGCGCAGCGAACGGCCGCTACCGTTCAGCCGTGTCGAGCCACTCTCTCTGGCCTGCTCGGTTGTGGAGACATGGGACGCGATCCTGACGCGTTTCGGCAGACAACAAACTCCTGTTGTCGATCTCGCCCGCGTGGTCCCGCTCGATGGCTTGCCGTCGTATCGCAAGCAGCGGGCGCTGCAGGGTAATCGATAACCTTTCTGCTAAGCTTTCCCCCGTCTCCGCTATAATCACACACTAACCATGGACTTTGACCAACTAGTAACGTTTCTGCAAGTCGCCAAACTGGGCAGTTTTTCGCGTGCGGGACAAAAAGTCTTTCGCTCACAATCCGCCGTGAGCAGCCAGATTCGATTGCTCGAACAGGAATACGGAGACAAACTTCTCGACCGCTCTGGCAAGTCGGTGCGGCTTACGCCGGCAGGAAGGGTATTGTTTGCCTACTCCGAACGGCTTTTGCGGATGCGGGACGAGTCACTCTTAGCGGTAGCGGACCAGGGCGCCACACCTCGGGGCACGCTCTTAATCGGCGCCAACGAGGCCACCTGCCTGTACGTCCTGCCCGAAGTGTTCGCCGAATATTGCCGGCTCTATCCCGGAGTGCAAGTCAGCATCTATCGCAATTTCAGCTACAAAATCATCGAAAAGCTGGAAAACGGTTCGATCGACGTAGGTATCGTGACCCTGCCCGTGAAATCGCCGAGCCTGAAGGTGCACTCGATTTTTCGCGATCAGCTTATGCTGATGGTCAGCCCGCAGAACCCCTTGGCCAAGCATAAGCACGTATCCGTCGGAGACATCATCACACAGCCCTTGCTGCTACCTAGAACCGGTTACAGTCGCCGGGTAATGGACAAGCTATTCAGGCCTTACCGCTCCCAATTGCAAATCAGAATGGAATTACCCAGTATTGGAATGATCAAGAGCTTTGTTGCCGCTGGGCTCGGCGTCTCGCTGATCAGTTCGAGCTTTGCCCGGGACCAAGTGCTGGCGGAACGGGTCAAGCTGATTCCGATTCAAGGCGTGGAGCTATGGCGCGAGCTGGGATTGGCTTACCGTCGCGATCGAACCCATACGCGTCCCACGACGACTTTTATCACTACGGTAAGACAACGTGCCGCAGCGCCGAAATAGCCCGGATTACTTACCACAGGGACACAGAGTCCCAGAGAAAACTTGGGTCTTCTCTAGAACGGCTAAAGACCGTCTTATTCCTGAGATTTTCTTTTCTCTGTAACTCCGCGTCTCTGTGGTGAACTACGGTTAATACTTTACGATTGCGGCGAATGATTTTGGATCCAGGCTGGCGCCGCCTACCAGGGCGCCGTCGATTTCTTCCTCCGACATAAGCGCCTTGGCATTCTCGGGTTTCACCGAGCCACCGTAGAGAATGCGAAGGTTGTCTGCGAACTGCTCGCCGAAAGCTTTGGTGGCTTCTCCGCGAATCAATCGGTGAGACTCCGCCGCGAGCCGGGGGGTGGCGGTCTTGCCGGTTCCGATCGCCCAGACGGGTTCGTAGGCGATGACGAGTTTGCCGGCTTTTTTGCCCGATATGGCGTGGAAGGCACGCAGGCATTGGCGGCGGAGTACGTCTTCAGTGAGCCCCGCTTCACGTTCTTCAAGAACTTCTCCAACGCAAACGATGGGCGTGAGGCTCGCTTCCAACGCGGCTTTCAATTTGAAGTTCACCATGTCGTCGGTTTCGCCGAAATACTGGCGGCGCTCGGAGTGTCCGATGATCGCGTGGGTGCAGCCGACGATCAGCAGCATGCTGGGGCTGACTTCGCCGGTGTACGCACCTTCTTTTTCCCAATACAGGTTCTGAGCGCCGATTGCGACGTTCGTTCCCTTGACCGCTTCCACGGCAGCGCAGAGATCGATGTATGGCGGGCACACGACGATCTCATCGCGATCATGGTTCGAGACCAAGGGAAGAAAGTCGCAAAAAAAATCGCGAGTCTGGTCGGGCGTTTTGTACATTTTCCAGTTGGCAGCAATCAGCTTCTTTCTCATGGCGATCCCTTTTCGATTTGGTGTGACAGAGTGGGAGTCTGGTTCTGCAGCTTTTTCGCGGCTCGCGTGTACGCTCGCAAGGTCGCAACGTCAAACAGCACAAATCGAACCGTGCTTACATGGGCTGCCGAAGCCAAAGCCTCAATCGTAGAGGAAATCGCGATCGATGCGGCTTCCGCGGCCGGATACCCGAAAGCCCCGGTTGAGATGGCGGGGAAGGAGAGAGACTTGATACCGTGCTGATCGGCTAACCGGATTGACTCGCGATGACAACTTGCCAGCTTTTCGGCTTCTCCACTTTTTCCTCCGCGATAGACCGGGCCCACGGTGTGAATGACGTGTTTTGCCATCAGGCGTCCGCCGGTTGTGATCACCGCCCGCCCTGCAGGTAAGTTTCCGATGGCGCCGACAATCCGCCGGCATTCAGCCAGTATCGCCGGTCCGCCGGCTCGGTGAATGGCGCCATCGACTCCGCCTCCACCTAGGAGCGATGAGTTCGCCGCGTTTACCACGGCGTCGGTCGTCTCTTGGGTAATATCGGCCGGGCCGTGAAACTCTATGAACTTCCCGCGGTCCAACAAGATACAAGTTTCGGAACGGGACACACTTGTCTCCAGACAGGTCAACGCTTCTCGGTGAGCGCCTCCACGCCGGGCAGCTTTTTTCCTTCCAGGAATTCAAGGGATGCGCCGCCGCCAGTCGAGATGTGGGTGACTTTGTCAGCAACCCCGGCAGAGTGTACCGCAGCTACTGAATCGCCACCGCCCACGATCGAAATCGCGCCCACGTTTTCGGCGATGGCGTGAGCAATCTTGAAGGTTCCTCTGCTGAAGGGAGAAACTTCGAATACTCCCATGGGGCCATTCCAGACGATGGTGCGAGCACGGGAAATTTCTTCCGAGAAGAGTTCGACGGTCTGCGGTCCAATATCGAGGCCCATCATGTTAGGCGGGATTGGTTGCCCGCTTCCCACCACGTGCACGACTGCATTGACATCAATTCGGTCCGCGACAATGTGATCGACCGGTAACAAGAACTTCAGTTTATGTTTTTTGGCTTCCTGCAGAAGCTGACGCGCGAGGTCGAGTTTGTCTTCTTCCACGCGCGACTTGCCCACCTGCTCGCCTTGAGCTTTCAGGAATGTATACGCCATCGCACCGCCGATTAGGAGAGTGTCCACTTTGCTCATCAGGTTCTGGATCACCGCGATCTTATCGCTCACTTTCGCACCGCCCAGGATGGCGACGAAAGGCTCCTCGGGATGCTGCAGTGCTTTTCCCAGATAGCGCAGTTCCTTTTCCATGAGAAGCCCGGCTGCAGACTTCTTCACAAATTTGGTGACCCCGACGGTGGAGGCGTGAGCACGATGCGCCGTCCCGAAGGCGTCGTTCACGTAATAGTCGGCAAGATTGGCGAGCTGCCTGGAGAACTTTTCGTCATTGGCCTCTTCTTCGGCGTGAAAGCGAAGATTTTCCAAAAGCAAGGTTTGTCCTTTTTCCAGCTTGCCGGCGATTTCTTCGGCTTCCGCGCCCACGCATTCGGGAGAGAATCCGACGTTCTCTCCCCGTGCCAGTTCCTTATCCAGAAGCATGCGCAGCCGCTCGGCCACGGGCTTCAGACTCATCATAGGATTGGGCTTACCCTTTGGACGGCCGAGGTGCGAAGCCAGAATGAGCCGCGCGCCGTGACGCAAGGCGTATTCAATGGTTGGCAGGGTTTCACGGATACGGGTATCGTCCATGACCCGGCCGTCCTCCATGGGCACGTTGAAATCCACGCGCATGAGGATGCGGTGATCGTTGATGGTCAGATCGCGGATGGAAAGCTTGGACATTGGATTCCTTGCTGCTGCGCGGACTTTCGGTATCGTACAGGCTCCCGGCGAGGGCAAGATGCCCTCGCGACAGTTGGCCAGACGGCGGCGCTGCTTACAAGCCTTTCTTGCCGATGTAGTTGATCAGGTCGCGCACACGGCACGAGTAGCCCCACTCGTTGTCGTACCACGAAATTACCTTAACGAGGGTCCCACCGACTACAAGAGTCATCGGGGCATCCACGATCGAGGAGCGCGAGTCCCCTCGGAAGTCCGCCGAGACCAGTTCGTTCTCTTCATATCCGAGGTAGCCCTTCAAGGGGCCATCTTGCGACGCTTTTTTCAGCGCGGCGTTGACCTCGTCTTTGGAAGTCTTTTTCTCAACCAGCGCGACCAGGTCGACCACTGAGACGTTGGGCGTGGGAACCCGCATGGCGAAACCGTCGAGTTTACCCGCCATCTCGGGGATGACAAGTTTCAACGCCTTGGCTGCACCCGTCGACGTCGGAATCATGGAAAGCGCAGCGGCGCGGGCGCGGCGCAGATCCTTGTGCGGGAAATCAAGAATCACCTGGTCGTTGGTGTAGGAATGGATGGTCGTCATCGAGCCGACGATGATCTTGAAATTGTCGTTCACCACTTTCACGATGGGCGCCAAACAATTGGTGGTGCAGGAAGCGTTCGAGATGATGTGATGCTTGGCCGGATCGTAAACCTGTTCATTGACGCCGAGCACGAGGGTCACGTCTTCGTTCTTGGCCGGCGCGGAAATAATGACCTTCTTGACCGGTCCGCGGAGATGCTTCTTCGCCTCATTCGCGTCGGTGAAGCGTCCCGTGGATTCGAGCACGATCTGAGCGCCGACGGACTCCCAGGGAAGCTTGGCCGGGTCTTTTTCGGCGAAAACCTTGAAAGTCTTGCCGTCGACTGTGATGCTGTCGGCTCCAGCGGAGATCTGATTCTTCAGGTTGCCGAGAATCGAATCGTATTTGAACAGGTGGGCGAGCGTCTTGGGATCGGTGAGATCGTTGACGGCGACGAATTCGATGTTCGGATCATTGAGCGAAGCGCGCATGACGTTCCGTCCGATGCGCCCGAAGCCGTTAATGCCTACTTTAATAGCCATCTTGCCTCCGTGAAAAGAATGAAGATACGACTGAAAAGAATGCGGGGCCGGGAACACAAAATGTTAACAGGGAAAGAGAAGCGCAGCAAATGTCGCGGGCACGAAAGGTCGCGGCGAGGTCCGCTCGGAGCCGGATTTGGGAAGACGTGACGAAGACATTACGAATGCGACGTAAAGCCATCGATCTCGATGTAGACGTTCTTCTTGCTCCACACGAAAGGAATTCGTGCCAGCCAATACTTTTTTTTGATCGTTTTGCGGGCGGGGGGCCAGTCTTCCGGAGGGAGTATGCGCGCCCCCGCGTCAAACTCAGGACCAGTGATTTTGCCTCGCACAGTGCAGGGAGCGATTCGGACCTTAGGATTGTTCCGGATGCGCTTGTATTTGCCTGAGTCGCTTCGAGTCATCACATAAAGCTTCTCGTTCTCCTCTCCGAACCAGATGGGCGTGGGCACCACGACCCCGCTCTTGCGGAAAGTCGTGAGGCTGATGTATTTCTGGCCCTGAATTTCGCGGGGGATCGGCATGGGAGTATTGTACGAGCCGGAAGGCGAGGCGGCTGAAAAATGAGGGCGACGGTCGCGGACTGCCTCGTGAGGCGCACTTCGGAGCTTTTCCACAGCTGAAATATCGCAACCCCAATGAGACCAAGCAAAATCGCGCTAACCGGCTTGGTACGCCGGTGACGGCATACGTTGCTCCTGAGGCTCTGGGTATGTTACAAGCCAGAGATGCGCAAATGGATGAGCGAACGTCTGAAGCGTCGCAAGAAGGAGCCGGGGAAAGCTGGCGAAACCACCCCCGCCCCGCTGCAGCCCGCTTTTTACGATACTGAGCCAGCCCACCCGCAGCCGGTCGCCGAGGTAACGGAGGCGAGTCCTGCGTCCGTGCAGCCGGAAGCAGCGCACGACTTGCAACCGGCTGAGCCGCAGACGGCGCCACCACGGCAACCCGGAAACGAAGACGCGGCCAAACGTCGCCGACGGCGGGGAAGAGGTGGGCGCGGCCGCAGCCGCAATGGGGCTTCGCCAGTGGCACCGGCTGATGCGGGTAAATCAGGGCAGCCCGCTCTGAAGGAAAGTGAAGTGCCGACCGCTCCGGTTTCGCGGGCAGTTTCAACCCCAGCTCAGGTCGCCACGTTGGAGCGTCCTTCCAAAGGTGTAGTTGTCCTGGCGATTGGGCTGCCTGGTTCAGGCAAGAGTTCGTGGTTCAAACGCCACAACGTCACGCCTCTGTCGAGCGATCTGTTGCGCGCATTATTATTCGACGACCCTACAGAACAGCGCTTCCAGGATCTGATTTTTTCCAACCTGCGTTCCATGTTGAAGGCGCGGCTGATCGCCAAGCGTCCGATGAATTATGTGGACGCAACCAATCTGTCGCCTCATGAACGCAGCGGCTGGATCAAACTGGCCAAGGACTATGGCTATGAAGTGCAGGCCGTATTTTTCGATGTGCCGATCGAAGTATGTCTTATGCGCAACCAGCGCCGGGAGCGTAAAGTGCCCGAGGACGCTATGCGGCGCATGGCTGGCAAACTGAAGCAGCCATCGTTTGAGGAAGGGTTCTCCAAGATCACCGTGGTGAAAGTGAAGCAAAAAGATTTGGCCAAACCTCAATAAGTGTAATAGAGGTTAAATCAACAATCGAGCCAATCCAGCCAAAGGTGCTAACAGCGTCCAACAAAATCCTGCTCCAACCGCAAAGCCGCCCCGCGAGAGGCGGCTTCGTATTCGTATCGCGTT
>JBAVAQ010000071.1:0-56820 GCA_049585795.1 Terriglobales bacterium
CTGTTCGCTGCGAGGAAAAAGCCATCGGACGATAGACCCCAACATGCCTTGAAAATCCCCGCCCCGAAGGGGCGGAATCTACACTAACGGAGAACGCCTGTTCTCCATTTCACGCTGAGCCAAAACAAAACTCGATGGTCCTCAAACGACCAAGCCTGCATTGCAGCCCGTGAGGGTATCCCGATTCGTCCTGAAGCTTGAGGTCCGTACATTTTTCGATAGGGTATTCTCTTGTGCGCTCCCAGCCAAACGTCTCTTTGCGAACCCGAAGATTTGTCGAGTCAACCTCGATCACTTCTGAAAAACCAAATAGTTGTTCAAACCACCCCGCTATCGCTCCGATAACCGCAACAGCAACGAGGATGCGCTCAAGTAGAGGCATCTTGACCCACGACCACAGTGCCAAAACAGCTACGACAGCGATTATTCCGGCTTGGAAAAGCAGCACTAACCAGTGCGGCGAAGGTCGTACTATGACCCGCAGCGTGCCGGACACAACAGCAATTTCCACATTCGCACTTCGCTTAAGCGGATTCATCTTGGTGCAAAGTCCGATTCGATATTACCGCGCGAATCGACAATTGACGAAGCCAGGGCGTCGCACTCGTTATGCTGCTCTTCTCGATCGACACATGAGTCTCGATGCAAACAGAAAGGGCGGCTCGATGGCCGCCCGCGAAAGGCAAAATTATCTCTCACTCTAACGATGACCGCTGGAATGACCCGCGCTAGAATGACCCTCCGCTGAGGCGCTGGAAAGGCCTCCGCCATGCCAACCTCCTGCCGGCACAGAGGGTCCATAGTACCCGCCCCCGCCATTCCACCAACCCACCCCCACGGGCGCGCTGTGAACCTTGGCTGTGGCAAACCCCTGCTGCTCGACCCTACCCGACAATAGGTTCAGGTTCTTGATGCCTCCCCGCGGAATTCCCAACCCGGCCGAGTTCTTCGTAATTTGCAGCTTGTTAAACGATCTTCCCAACTCGATTGGAGCGGGCCCTCGGTTCACCATGACTGTGCCCTGGCCGGAACTCGGTGGCTGTGGCAAAGCGTAGTGCGTGGGCGCACTAATAACCCGCGGCGTGTTCCATCCTATATACGAGCCGCCGGGTTGCCAGCCCCATGCGCCCGTTGGCAGATAAACCCAGTTGCCGTAGTGGTACGGCGTCCATCCCCATGGATACACCGAGACCCAGCCATAACCGAAACCGGGAGCGAATGCCCATGCGCCATTCATGAAAGGATCCCAGCCCGCGCCCGCAAAATACGGCTGCCATATGGTGCCGTAGCCCGGATAGGTAGAAAAGCTGCCGTAATAATTCAGATCGCTGGTGCCGTACGCATACGGCGAATAGCTGCTATAGGAATTGCTGGCATACGCTTGGTGGTATTGATTCTGCTCCTTATCCCACGCGTCAAAGGGATCCGGCTCCAGATCCTTGGCCAACTTATACCGATCGTCATCCGTCAAGTCGAAAGTCGCGGTATGGTTCTTGGCGACGGCTACCGTCCCGGAATCGCCTGCGACCTGTACATCGCCACTGAATACGGCTAGGGTCGCAGTAACGTCGGCGATTTCAATCCGAAGATGGGCGGAATGCGCCAGCGTCAGCTTCTCGTGAGCAAAAGTCAGCGCGAACTCGTCATCCTTCGCTCCCGAGAAGTTCAGGTAAGCTGTGCCTTCCTGCAGGTGGACGGTTGAGACCTTCACTCCAGAGTCACGCAGTGAGAGCTGCGGAAACTCGATCACCGTATCTGGAGTGACTCGCATTGTACTTCCGTCTTCGAATTCCACTTCCGCGCGGGCGTCATTTCGTGTGCGCAGCTTTACTCCCTGCGTGATGGGTAAATTCAGGAACGCCTTCTCGTACCCCTGCCCGGTGTTGCGGTCGACCTGGACGTCGCCCTGCACCTCGCTCAATCGCACCATGCGGACTTGCGAATCGGCAGCAGCTGGAACACTAAAGGAAGGAATCGTGAAGATCAGAGAAGAAGCTGCCGCCGCGTGCATCAGCAGCTTGATGCTTAGCCTGGACATAGAACACCCCCGGGAAAGGCCCCTCTTGCGCTATTAGATCACGATTCGGGCTCTTTCGTTGTCCGAATGTCACATATATTCGGTTGGCGCCGGCCGGTTACCTGGTCCCGGCACCCGCAAGCTGCAGCATGCGTTGAGCCCGGGCTCGCACTACTTTGATCACAGCCTGATCATCCACGATCTTCTGCAAGACGGGAGCGACCGCTGAAACTTCCACGAGCTCGCCGTTGTTCGACATTTCTTCCATTTTTTTCAGCTCTTCGTCCAAGGCAAGCTTCTGATAGCGAAGCTGGTAATCCAGCCGATGGCCGAATTCCAGGGTCGTCGACAGCGACTGAAAGAAAGTGGTCAAGTCCTCAACCGACGCCACGGGCGAATAGTTATACGAAGCGCCGGTGCTCTTCTGCGCGTCCTTGTAGGCGAGGGTCTTGGTCCCGGTCGAAGCCAACTTCTTGTTTTTGGAATCGATCTGCCCCTCGAAATGGTGAGCCCGTTTGGCCAGGTCAAAAACCCGAGCCCGCCCGGCCGAAGACACGGCGAAATCCAAATGAAAAGTATCACTTCCGTCCGCGTCCGGGCTGAGCTTGCCGTCGGAGTCGTACGAACCACGGCCATCCTCAGTCACCGAGATGACGTAATGCGCGGGCTCGGAGCCAGGAAAATCACATGTAAACGTGACGGTGGGGACGACTGCTGGTTGGGCTTGTGCGACGGCGCTACAGAAAAAGATCAAGCATCCAGCAACCAATCGAAAAAACCTGTGCCGGCACTCAAACCATCCGACAGGCGGGGATGCCCCTCGCTCCATCAGAACACGCTCGGGTGGCAACTGAACGGAAAACATGCAGAAAGAATTATGCCAAATTGTTCTCGAGGCGTGTAATCCCCTCATGCCCGCTGGCGTTCCAGCGTGGCCGAGGTGTGCAGATGGCAAATCGCAATGGCCAGGGCATCGGCGGCGTCGGGTGGCTCGGGAACCTCGGTCAAGTTCAGAAGTCTCGTGACCATATGCTGCACCTGCTGCTTCTCTGCCCTGCCGTAGCCGACGACCGCTGATTTAATCGAGAGCGGCGAGTATTCGGCGACCTCCAACCCCGCCGACGACGCGGCCAGCATCGCTACCCCGCGCACTTGCCCGAGCTTGAGCGCCGACTTCACGTTCAATGCATAAAAAACATCTTCAATCGCAACCCGGTCCGGCCGATGTTCCACAATCAGAGCGCCCAACCGGTCGAAAATAATCGAAAGGCGCGAAGGCATCGAATCGCGAGCGGAAAGCTTAACCGCGCCGCAGGCCAAGCAAATCAACCTGCCGTCGCGTCCGATCTCGACCACGCCGTAACCCGTGTACTCGGTTCCGCAATCAATGCCAAGAACCCGCATCCACCAGAGTCTAGCACCCGGCACATGAGATTTTGTTTACTCCTGATGCTTTACTCTGCGTCTTTTAATCCTGATTGAACAGATCCGACCGGTCGAGTTGCTCGCCCTTGAAAAAAACAATTGAAATCCGCTCCACTGCGCCGATGTCCTCGAGCGGGTTTCCATCGACCACCAGCAGATCGGCATCATTACCCGTGCGAATCGAACCAATATGATTTTCCGCGCGCAACAAGCGGGCGGCGTTGTAAGTGGCAGCTTGAAGCGCAACCGCAGGAGGAATCCCTGCGCGCACCCACAGTGCGAGTTCGTGTTGCACCGTCGGCCCGTGAAGGACCAGGAAGTTGCCCGCGTCGCTGCCGGTCACCAGCATGACGCTGTTCTTATAAGCACGCAGCAGATTTTGCGTCCCGGTTTCCAAGTTGAAAGGAAATTGCGCGATGCTCTCGCGGATAGGCTCAACGTCTTTAGACGCCATTTCCTTCTCGGTTCCTTCGATCAAATCGGTCGGCCCCACCTGCTGCACCAGCGAGCGCTTAAGCAAATCGGTATTGCCAGCGGCAAAGTCCCGGAACGCCTCGCCCACGCTCAAAGTCGGATCGTAGAAGATTTTCTTCCTGACCATTTCCGCGAACAAGGCTTCGGGAATGGCCTGACGGAACGAACCGTGCTCAATGGAATCCGCGCTCGCCTGCACTGCGTCGGCCACATCGCGAACATCCCCCGTATGTACAGCCAGAGGCAATTGCTGAGCATGAGCTTCCTGCGCGATGGCCTGGAAAATCGCGCTGTCCAGACGATTGAAGACGCGCGAACCTCCACCCGCTTCCAGTACGGCCTTGATGCAATCAACATCCGAGCTCTTGAGTTCATCAACCTGACGACGCGCTTCATCGGCGGAAGCAGGAAGGCGCGTGAACTGCGCTTCCGCCTGGTCGCGAATATTTTCTGGCATGTTCTTGAAATATTCCGTGCCGTGTCCACCTTGAGCAGTAAAGAGTGGCCCACACGTGAAAAGCTCTGCGCCCAGCCGTTGGCCGCTATTCACCGTCGATCGCACCTTGAGCACAATGTCTAAAGGGTCGCCCACGCTTCGAACCGCAGTCACGCCGCTGTACAGGTAAGCCGCCAGATTGCGCAGCATGTGGGACCCTGGATTGTACTGCGTCATGTCGGTATAAAAACCGCCCGGCGCCACCAGGTGCACGTGGACATCAATTAGTCCGGGCAGAACCGTCTTGCCGGCCGCCTCGATGGGCGTGGCTTTCATTGTCCTCGGGTCGGGTCCTTCCCCTTCATACACATCGGCGATTTCGCCGTTGCGAATCAAAATCGCGCCCGACTCAATCACCTTTCCGTCGCCAACAAAAATGCGTGCCCCGCGAATCAGGTAAGTTTCGCCCCGCGCCAGTTGCCGGTTCAGCATCCTGGTCTTGGCGACGTTCTGCTGGGTGTGCGCCTGCCATAAGCCCAGCACAATGAACGGCAACATTACTGCGCCCACCCAGAGTTTGGCCGAGCCACGAATCTTTTCCTCTTTTTCCCAGCGGAAAAGCTTGTAAGAAATGAACAGCCCCACGAACACAGTGATCAACAAAGCCAGCGACGGAAAACCGTTCGCCACCAGGCTTTCCTGGCGCAGCATCATTCCTTCGAGTCCCGAAACCAAGTACGTGGCCGGCAGGAATTGCGTCACGATCAGCAGCCAGGACGGAAACATCGAAGTCGGAAACGTAGCCCCGCTCAGAAACAACATCGGCAGGTAAACCAGTTGAACCAGAATCTGGCTTTCCTGCATGGAATTCGCCACCGCCGCCAGAATCATTCCGATGGCGCGAAAGGCCAGAATTCCCAGCGTCGCAAATAGAAGAATCGATCCCATCCTCTCCGGCCATGGCATACCATAGCCGAAGTGCGCCACGCAAAACATGAACAGCACCAGTGGCATAAAAATGATCCACCCCACAATAGTCGCCGCAATCAAGATTGGCGCCGGCGTAATTGGAGTGACTTTGTACCGCCGCAGTACGTTCGATTCGCGCTCTTGCACCGCACGCATGCCCGCCCCGAACAACCCGTTGCCCAGCACCCCAATGATGATCACCATGGTCACGATCTGAGTCATGGCGTTGCCGCGATCCCCATGCAGAGCCTGGGCGAAAACCACAAAGAAAATCAGCGGAAACATGTAATTGAAGAACAAGACAGACTTCTGCCGCAGCGCCAGCTTGAGGTCCAGTTGAATGAGCGCGATATAACTTTTCATTTCCTTAAGCTGTCATCCCGAGCTCTTAAGCTGTCATCCTGAGGCAGCGGAGTCTTGCGCGCCAGCGCAGGGCTCCCAACGAAGGATCTGTGCACTCCGACGCATCCATCACTCCCGCAGCCGCTTGCCGGTCAATTCAATGAACACATCTTCCAGCGTAGGCTTCTTGAGATGAACATCCACCAGTTCAAGACCGCTCTGTTCGACCCACTTGACCAAGTCCACCAGCGTGGCAGCGGGGCGACGCGACATCACCGTCAGGGTATGACCGGTTGAATCCACAATGCTCTCGATCGCGGCGGCCCATACTGGACGCTGCGCCGGAACCGCTTTATCGCAAGTGACCACAATGGTCGAAGCCGTGCGGCTCTGCTGCTGCAACTTGCCGGGTGTGTCCATCGCGATGATGCGTCCTTGATCAATAATCGCAACCCGATCACAAAGCCGTTCGGCCTCCTCGATGTAGTGCGTGGTCAGCAGAATGGTTCGTTTTTCATCCCGCAACTGTTCCAGCAGGCCATGAATCTCGGCGCGAACCTGGGGATCGAGGCCGGTGGTCGGTTCGTCAAGAAATAACAACGCGGGATCATTGACCAACGCCAAAGCCAAAGCCAGCCGCTGCTTCTGCCCGCCCGAAAGTGTGCTGTAGAACGCATCCCGCTTGTCTTCGAGTTGCAGCCGCTTCAGGATTTGGTTCGCATCGACATTGCGGCTGTAAAAAGCGGAGAACACATGCAGGGCTTCGCGGACCCGAATCTTATCCGGCAGATTCGTGGCTTGCAGACAAACGCCGATGCGATCCTTGAGCTGTTGCTTCTGTTTCTCCGGATCGAAACCCAAGACGGAAACCTGCCCTCCACTGCGCGGACGCAAACCTTCCAGGATTTCCACCGTGGTAGTCTTGCCCGCACCATTGGGCCCGAGCAAGCCAAATACTTCTCCGGTTTGGATTTCGAAATCGAGGCCGCGCACAGCTTCTACCGGCCCGTAAGCCTTGCGCAACTCTCGCACGGAAATGGCTGCTTCGCCGCTCATCGAGGAATGTACAGCCTATTCGAGGAGGCGCTTTATCGTCAAAGCTAGCAGCACTTCGGGCGACGCGACTTGATCCCTTCTTGTTCCCGCAGAAACGCTGCATAAGCGTTTGGGCACGAACTGATCTCATGCCGCGCCAGAAAGCGCGAGTAAGCAGATTCATCGAAAATCTCGCGCAGAGTTGCAAGGAAAGTGACGGCCATTTGGCGGAGTAGCGTCATCCCTGCTCCTCGGCGACAAACCGCGTCGGCACAAACGGCGCTTCTTTAACTCTCGCCTGCATACGTCCGGAGAGCACGCTTACCCATAAGGAAACCGACTCCAGCAAAATGAGCGCAACCATACAGACCAGGGCTCCCGCGACCGCCGCGTCCAGCCGGTCATTAAGAATCAGCCGCGACAGTTCGTGACTGGGAGCGGCCGAAGCCGCCAGTTGCCGCGCATGGGCCAGAAAACCGATGCGCGGATCGGGATCGAAAACCTTCTGCCACGATGCCGTAAACGTCACCGCTACCAGCCAGCCGAGTGGAACCAAAGTCACCGCGGAATACTTTGCCTTCCCCATCTTGATGAGAATCGTCGTCGCCACGCAAAGCGCGACAGTTGCTAACAACTGATTGCATATCCCGAACAGTGGCCAGAGCGAATTGATTCCGCCCAGCGGATCTTTTACGCCTTGCCACAAGAACCATCCCCATGCTGCCACGATCAACGCGCTCGTAGCCAGAATCGAGGGGTACCAACTGGTCCGGCCAAGCGGTCTCCAAATATGGCTGAGCGCATCCTGCACCATGAAGCGGCCCACGCGCGTACCGGCGTCTAAGACCGTAAGAATAAACAACGCCTCAAACATGATCGCGAAGTGATACCAGATGGCCATCACCGCCTGCCCACCCAGGCTGCCGGAAAAAATGTGGGCCATCCCTACGGCAAAAGCCGGAGCGCCTCCCGTGCGATTGAATAAAGTCTGCTCGCCCACGGCTTGCGCCAGCGAATGCATTCCCGCGGCAGAAACCGGGAATCCCCAGGCACTGATGGTTGCCGCGGCGGCTTCCGGCGACTGGCCCACAATCCCGGCCGGACTATTGATCGCGAAATAAGTCCCCGGCGAAAGCACGCAAGCCGCAACTGTTGCCAGAATTGCCACCATGGATTCGCACATCATCGCACCATAACCCACCATGCGAGTTTCAAGTTCGCGCCGAATTAACTTTGGGGTGGTGCCGCTCGAGATCAAAGAATGAAATCCGCTGATGGCGCCGCAGGCGATGGTGATGAAAGCGAAAGGAAAGATTTTGCCGGCGAAGATCGGTCCTGATCCGTCGACAAACCTGGTTAACGGAGGCATCTGCAGCGTGGGGCGCAAGGCAACGATTCCCAACGCCAGTAATCCAATCGTTCCCAGCTTGACGAGCGTGCTCAGATAGTCGCGGGGCGCAAGCAACAACCACACCGGCAATGCCGAGGCGGCAAATCCGTAAATAATAATCACGATGGCGAGAGTGGGAGCGGTCAGCGTGAACCACGGAGCGACTGCTGGATTCTGCGAAACCCACTGTCCGCCCAAAATCGCGAGCATCACCAGAACGAATCCCAGAAACGAAACTTCCAGTACCTTGCCGGGACGCAAGTGGCGCAAATAAAAACCCATCAACACCGCGATCGGAATGGTCATCGCGATAGTGAACACACCCCATGGACTCGACTTCAAAGCATTCACCACGATCAAAGCCCCAGCCCCGAGCAGAATCACGATGATGCTGATGACCGCCATGTAGGCCACGAACCCGCCGACGACGCCGATTTCCTCGCGGGCCATTTCGGTCAGCGATTTTCCATCTCGCCGCACCGAGAATAGCAGGATCACAAAATCCTGCACGCACCCGCCAAACACCGCGCCGATCAAGATCCAAAGCGTCCCTGGAAGATACCCAAACTGCGCCGCGAGCACCGGGCCGACTAATGGCCCCGGTCCGGCGATGGCGGCAAAATGATGACCAAAGAGCACCCACTTGTTGGTAGGAACGAAATCGCGACCGTCCTCCAAGCGTTCGGCTGGAGTGGCTCGCTGCGCATCGAGCGTCAGCACTTTCGCAGAAATGAATTTACTGTAGAAACGATAGCCCAATGCATACGCGCAAAGTGCCGCGACCACCAGCCACATGGCATTGATTTCTTCTCCACGGTGCAGCGCAATCGTGCCCAGCGCCAACGCGCCAAGAGTGGCAACGCCAAGCCAAAGCGACCTTCGAATTAATTTATTCATTGCGGTCTTTTTTGTCGCATCAGAAACAATTTACGAGCCAATGAAGTATATCCAACGCGGCTTTCTGAGTTTGCTCCCACTTTGTCTTTAGCATCGGCATTGACAATCGCCTGTCGCCGATTGAAAATCCGCTGACCATGTCCGAAGTGTCCAAAGAGCTGGCACGGTGGGCTCTCGATATTATCGAGATGGTTTTGGTTCTAGCGGTCGCCGCCATGATTTTCACGCAATGCCCCGCGAGCCCATCATCCTTTCGCCATATCGAGCAGTGGTTCGGCAGGCTCGCGCGCAGAAAAACTTTATCGATTGCGGTCGTGGGAGTCCTGGTTCTCGCGATTCGCGGGGCGCTGATCCCGGTGCTTGGCATCGCTGTCCCTGGTGCGCATGACGAGTTCAGTTACCTGTTGGCTGCCGACACCTTTGCCCACGGACGCCTGACCAATCCAACTCACCCAATGTGGGTTCATTTCGAGACCTTCCACGTCATCCAACGACCGACCTACATGTCGATGTACCCGCCGGCGCAAGGCCTGGTGCTGGCTGCGGGTCAACTGCTGGGACATCCATGGATCGGTCAATGGCTTATCACCGCAGCTATGTGCAGCGCGCTGTGTTGGATGCTTCAAGGCTGGCTGCCTCCGTCGTGGGCTCTGTTCGGCGGCCTGGTGGCGGTGTTGCGGCTGGGCATTTTCGGCTACTGGATGAACGGTTACTGGTGCGCCTCAGTGGTGGCTTTGGGAGGAGCGTTGGTGCTCGGGGCATTGCCGCGATTACGGCGCCACCCTCATAAGCGTGATGCGTTCTGGATGGGGCTGGGCTTAGCCATCCTCGCCAACAGCCGCCCGTATGAAGGATTCGTGCTCAGTCTGACGGTCGCCGTGGCTATGCTGGTCTGGCTGGTCGGGCCCCGACGCCCAGAACTCTCCATCTCGCTTACACGCGTAGTCGCACCCCTCGCCCTAGTTCTGGTCATTGCGGCGTTGGGTTCCGCCTATTACAACTACCGGGTAACCGGAAGCCCGATTCTGCTTCCATACCAAGTAAACCGCACCACCTATGCACGCGGACCATATTTCGTTTGGCAGGGGCCCCGACCGCAACCAGTGTACGATCACGCCATGATGCGTATTTTCTATAACAAGGAATTCAGCTATTACCAGGCGAACCGAACATTAACGGGATTTTTCCGCCACAGCATGACGAAGATCGGCACGTTTTGGGCGTTCTATCTCGGACCCGCTCTGACCATTCCGCTGCTGGCTTTCCCGTGGATCGTTCATGACCGTCGCATGCGTTTCGCTCTGCTCGCGGGTGGGGTGTTTGTCTTTAGCCTGGCAGTTGAAACCTGGTTCTCAGCGCATTATTTCGCTGCAGCCACCAGCCTTCTTTACCTGATTATCCTGCAATGCATGCGTCATTTGCGATTTTGGGTATGGCGGACAAAACCGGTCGGCCTTTCTTTGCTGCGAGCCATTCCGCTGATAGCCTGTGCAATGGTGGTTCTGCGAGTTACCGCTGTAATTGCGCATGCACAAATTGAGCCGGTATATCCGCGCGGGAATTTGGAACGCGCGGCCGTGCTGCGTGTTCTGGAGAGTTCGCCCGGGGACCACTTAGTGATAGTGCGTTATGGAAACGGCCATGTTCCCGAAAGCGAGTGGGTTTACGACCCTGCCGATATTGATGCGGCAAAGGTAGTGTGGGCGCGCGACATGGGCGAGCAGGAGAACCGGGAACTCTTGCAGTACTTCGAGAATCGGCGAGTGTGGTTGCTTGAGCCCGACGAGTCCCCGCCAAAACTTTCTCCCTACTCGCGGGTTTACCAAGAACCCGTAAGGCCGCCGCTAGACACCGGTGTCGATCAAACGGCGTCGCAATAGCAGCGGCTCCGCGGCTTCCACGGCCGAGACCATCGTGTATGCCGCCAGCAACAATATCGCCCACTCAATTGGATGACGATAGCTGCTAAAGACGTGTGTGACATAGTAGACGAGTGGGAAAACAAGCATGACAATCGCAAAAGGGATCGCGCCGAATCCCTTGCGCCCGAGCGCCAGAACCACACCAATCCATGCGAGCAGGCTCAGCCCCAGCCACGCTGATTTTTCTGGATCAGTCCAGAACTGGTAACAGCGGCGCGCCGACAATCGCAAGAACGCCGCCGGGTTGTCGCTAATGAACTTAAGCGCGATATCGCGCCTTGCCTCCATAAAACGAATCTCTCCCCGGCGGTTGTACTCGGTGGGATCGAGAAGGGGAAAATCACGGTCAAAAACGTGCGTGATCCCTTCGTGGTTGCCAATCCAAAGCTCCAAACCGAAATTGTCACGGATGGGCATCAGCCGATGGAAGACCGCGTAGTTGCGTATCGTCCAGGGAAGCACGACCAACACACAAACCACAATCGAAGCTGTCAACCACTTACCGCACGACAGCCCCCGACGTCGGCAGCTGAGCCATAGCCACAGCCAGAAAAACGGAAAGACGGACAGCAAGGTCGTGTTGGTAAGAGCAGCTAGACCGGCAAGGGCTCCAAAGCTAAGCCAAAGCCCTGGCCGGACCGAACCAGCCAGCTCTGGCAGCACGCACAATCCAACCGCCAGCAGCAAGGCTGAGAGGCTGCTCTCCCACAACCGGATCGATACGACCGCCTCGTAAATCCAGCAGGACCAGATCCAAGCCGCCAAGACTCCGGTCGGAGTTCCGAATATCCGCTTCCCAATCTGTAAAATAACGACCGCGGTAAGCGATGAGACAACAGCATTCAATCCGGCTGCGATCCAAAGTGACAGGTAGCTGTAAGCGCCCACCAACTTGAAAATACCGGCCAGCAAATAGGGGTAGACCGGCGGCGGCTGGGCCGTTGACATCGCCAGCGTGTTAGCCCACGGAGAACTGTAGCCAGATCCCGACACGATCGACCAGGCAATGTGAGATGGTTCGTTGTATTGATAGAAGTCTCGCCAGGCGTTGGCGGGCAAGAGTTGAGCCAACACCCATAGCCGTGCTGTCAGCGCAACCAGAAAAACCACGCGCCTTGAGGTAACCAGCTTCAGCACGGTCTTGGCGATGGGTGCGCGCAGCATCGGTGCAGGGCATTTTAGCAGTGCGTCGGGCAATAATGTCTAACCGCAGATCAACCCGGCCGTGCTCGCAGAACCGCGGGGCCGAAAGAATCGCGTCTTGCGCTTGCGCACTTTTCGCCGGACTTGCTCGGGAACGCTGGGAAGACGACCTAAATATCACCGGCTTGCCCGAACAGAAAACTCAGCGCATCCGGAAAGCGTTTGGCCCATTCGCTTTCGTTATGCGACGCGCCCTCGGCGATCTTCACCAGCAAGCGGCTCTCGTCCAGCCCCGCGCGGCGCAGAGTTTTTTCGAGTTCACGGACATCTTCGACGACCTGTTTGTCTTTGTCTTCACGGCCCGCCTCCCGTGTGCCTATCGCCAGAAACACTTTCTCAGGCCATCGCCGAAAATCCCGGCTGTATTTCAAAATTCTTCGATTAGAAATGAAGAGCGACGGGCTTTCCAGCAACAAGCGCCCAAACACTCCCGGCCGGTACATCGCCGTGTACAACGAAATCAGCGCGCCCAAGGATGACCCACCCAGCCCGGTATTTTCAGGACCTCGGGCAATGCGATATCGCTGGTACACAAAAGGCATGACTTCATTCATTAAGAAATCTGGATAGCGCTTCCCTTGCGGCCGCAACACCGGCGGATGAAACGAGCGGTATGGCAAGAATTCCTTGATGCGATCATTCTGCGCATTGTCGATTCCGACAACGATCAGCGGCGGAATGACCTCCTGCCGGATCAATCGGTCGGCAGTTTCGTCCACCTCCCATTCCACGCCAGCAAAGGCCGTGGCGCGGTCAAAAAGATTTTGACCATCGTTCAAATAAAGTACGGCGTAGTGTCGAGTGCCGTTCTCGGGCGCGTCGTATCGTGGGGGAAGCCAGACCCGCAGCATCCGCGTGTTGCGAAAGATTCGGCTGTGAAATTCGTGCAACCGAAGATCGCCGGTCACGGATGGGTTCGGTGGCACGGCTTGCGCTTGAGTCACTTCTTCCATTGTGAAAAGTAGGCGCTGGCGTCCTGGCGGTGCGAGCGCAGCAAGGCAAATGGGTCAGTTCTGGCGCACAGCCACTGCTACCAGAAACGACGAGAGTGCAGTAATGAGAACAATCAAACTCAGCGACGACAGGCACAAAATACACCAGGTCGCCAGCACGAGCTTCTCGATATACGTCAGATAGAGGGCGAAACCTAATCCCGCTGTGGACGCGGTCAAGAGCGCGAACGGAGTTTCCGCTTTCGTCCGATAAAACGTTGCTAGACCGAGAAGCAGTGCGTAGCCAAGCACGCCAATCAGCGCAACCGGAACTCCAAGCACGGTCGAATAAATGCTGCGATTGACGATGTCGCAATTGAAACTGGCCCCAAAATCACAATAGTTGGTTTGTGAAGTGCCATAGTGATGACGCAGCGAAACCGAAGACACCACGATTCCGGCCAAGGCCAGAAAGGCAATCAACTGAAACACCCGCCGCGCGGCCGCGCTCATGGCAAGCTGCATCCCGTCTGCGCAGACAAAAAATCCAACTCGTGCTCGCCCTCGACCCGCGTGCCATCAGCGAAGATCCAGGTAGGAAAGCGTTTGATTCCGGCCTGGGTGCACACCGACTCGATGCCCCGCGAGCCTTTGATCCCGCACTCAATATAAGGGGCGTACTGAAACGACGAACCAAACATGTCTTTTTGGGCGGCGCAATGCTCGCACCAAAAAGCGCCGTACATTTTGGCTTGTTTCACGCCCAGGCATTTTGCAAACACGTCCAGCCGACTGGTGCGCTTGTACCAAAGAAAATAGTACGCGCCCGCAAATACAACCACGATCACGATGGCAATCATTATGTGACGCGTGCGGTTCGGATTGGGCTCTGCTTGCCCTTTCCGCTGTTGTTGTCGTTTTCTGCGTTCTTGAGACATAGGGATAAATTCTTATACCACGACGCGCAGAGCCGATGGCAGCACATCCAGGGTCTGGCATTGCAATGTCAGCACTTCACCGTCAACCATCACATCCCCGGGCGCGTCCAAATGGAAGTCAATCCGCTTCGCCTCTCGCCGTTCGGCCAAAGGATGTTGAATGTGCGTGCCATCATAGAGCGTCGGCAGATTTCGAATCAGTCCCAGGCGTCCAATCGGTCCCCAGCGAACATATTCGATCAGGCCATCGTTCACCTCTGCCTTAGGCGCGATCATCATGGTTCCGCCCGTGAACTTACTATTGTTGAAAGTCAGAAACAGGCAGCGACGGCGGTCGATCTCCGCTTCGCCATCTACCTGCAAAGGAAAAGGCCGACGGCGAAACCGAGCCAGCGTAATGAAGATGGACGACTGGTAACCGAGTTCTCCCCACCCGCTGAAACGCCGCGCCCGCAAGGTCGCAACGTCCGCGGCGAAGCCCATCGACAGCAGATTGATGTAGTGGAGAACGCCTTGCGTGTGATGAAGCCGCAAAACGTCGCACGGCTGAGACCGCCGCGCGAGTATTGCCTCAATGGCGTGTTCCACCCCGCGGTCAGTGAATTCGCGCAGAAACGAATTGCCGGTTCCTAGCGGAAGAAACGCCAGGGTGACAGGCTCGTCAGAATCGTGGCGCGGAAAAAGTCCATTAACGATCTCGTACGATGTGCCATCGCCCCCCACGGCGATGAACTTCCGATACCCGCGCGCGTAGCCGTCGCGCGCTAGCTGTGTTCCATGCCCAGGGCCAGTGGTTTCGACGACGTCCAGCTTGATTCCGCCCGCTCGTAAACGATCCAGCGCCTTTGGAACCAGCTTACGACACCGCCCTCCGCCCGCAGCCGGATTCACTACGGCCAGAAAAATCTGCGGGTTGCTCACAATTCGACCACGGCGGCGCGGCCGAGAACTTTGCGGAGGTCCTCAGCAAGTTCGGTTCGCTTGATCTTCATGGAGGCGGTTCGAGGAAAGTCTTTCCCATACACCAGGTATCCGCCGACCCGCTTAAAATCTGGCAGGCGCCGGTTGCGCTCGACAATCTCTTTTTTCAAGGCATCGCCGAATTCCTGGTTCTGCTCCAGGCGGAGCAGGAGAACCAGCACCTCGCGACCGAGGCTTTTCGCCGGCCACAGATAGTTTGCCGCGAAAATGCAATACTCTTTTACCGCCAGCCCGTCAAAGGCATTCTCAATGTCTTCGGGATAAATGTTCTTGCCACCCTCGGTTACAATCATGTTCTTCTTGCGGCCGAAAAGCTGCAAGTGCCCGTTGCCGTCGAAACGGCCAAGATCACCCGTGACCAGCCAACCGTCCACGATTGTCTGCGCGGTTAATTCGGGGTCATCCAGATAGTGCGACATCACCGTCTTGCCGTGAACCGCAACTTCACCAATCCCCTCGGAATCCGGATTGAGAATACGCAACTCAACTCCCGGCAACGGTTTACCCACGGTGTCGGCGCGAAACGGCTTCAGGTCGTTTAGCGTAAGCGAAGTGCCAGCCTCGGTAAGCCCATATCCATTGGCTACGGGAACGCCGAGATCGTAGAAAAACTGCAAGGTCGAAGGCTCGATGAATGCCCCGCCGGTAAACATCGCCCGCAATTCTCCGCCGAACCCCTGATGAACCTGCGCCAGAAGTTTGCGGCTCAGACCGACCTTAGGCTGCTTGCGGGTAAAAGACCTATTCAGCGCGATCATTCGCCGGAGCAAGAAACGTTTGCCGCCAGGCAATTCATCGAACTTGGCGCGCAGCCCGCGCTCCAGATTCTTCAGAATCATGGGAACCAGCGCAACATAGGTGATCTTGTAGCGCGCGAACGCATCGCGCACGAACTCGGGCCGCAGCGTGCGCAGGTGCACTACGCAAGCGCCACAAACGAACGGGCCGATGAAGCCAACCATAAAATCAATCGCGTGGTTGGTCGGCAGAATGCTGAGGTAGCGAACCCCCGGCCAGAACGGATACCACGCCGTCAGCGCCTTGCACTGCTCCAGATAATTCTCATGCGTGAGCACGCATCCTTTGGGTCGCCCGCCAGTACCGGAGGAATAGACAATGCAAGCCGCATCCTCGCGCTCTCGCGGGACAAACCCCGGATCACCCTTGCGGCGAAAATCTTCCCAGCGATGCGCCCCGGCAAGATCGGCTCCCAGCGGCGCTTCCGTGACCAGCACCTTCGTCAGTTTGTGATTCTTGAACTCCGGCGATTGCGCGATCGCGCGCCAAAGATAGTATTCAACAATCAGGACTTTCGCCTTCGAATGCGCCAGTAACTGCAAATGCTCGGCCGCCGTCAGCTTGTAATCGAGCGGCACCAGCACGCCGCCGCGATACAAAACGGCGTATGCCGAAATCAGCCACTTCGACTGGTTGGTCATGATGATCGCCGCGCGATCGCCGGAATTAAACCCAGCATCCTCGAGAGCCCGCGCCAGCGGCAGCGCCACATCTTTGAAGTCAGAATAGGTAAGCCGCGTTTTTTCTCGATCTCGATCCGCTTCGATCAGGCAAGTTTCGTTCGGCCAGCGGTCCAGAGCATCCCGCAAAGCAGCGCCCAGACAAGTGTATTGGTCGAGATTGAGCATTAAGAATAGAAAAGCATGTTGATCAGTTCACAGACTGAGAACTGAGAACAAAGAACTAAGAACTGAATTCTTCCCCCGCCCGGCGAATCACAATCGAGCCTGGATGCGCTCAGCCAGCGTTCTGAAGTCCGACACTCCCTGCAATTCGTAATCAGGCAATTCAATATGAAAATGATGCTCCAGCCGCGTCAGCAGATCCAGAGCCTGCAAGCTGTCGATCCCCAACGTTTTAAAAAAATCATCGTCCGGGGTGAGCTTCTCGCGCAGCACTTTGAAATGCGCGGCCGCAAGATCCAAGATTTCCTCGAGTGTTTGTTTGGCTACTGCCATTCATGAACCCGTAGTATATAAACGCTTGTCATCCTGAGCGAAGCGAAGGATCTGTGCATTCGGCATTACGAAAATGCCTACGGCAAATACGGCTGCGCATCCACACTCTCCGCAAACTTCCTCAAACCCGCGTCCACCGCCGGCTGAACAAAGAGCTGGCAGAAAATATCAATCTCCTCCCTCAACTCTTCATATGGAATTGGCTTGATGAATCGCTTCGCCGCAACCGCGGTTTGGCGGTCAAACTTTCCCAGCTGAATTGCTGTTGACCGCGCCACTCTCACCGCCTCGCCCTCCGCCACCACTTGGCTCACCAGTCCAACCTGCTGGAGCTTGGTCGCGTTAAAACTTCGTCCCGTGAGCAGCAGATCGCGAACCACCGCATTCCCCAGATCGCGCTTCAGACGCGGAATCCCCCCAAAACCCGGAATCAATCCCAGCCGCAACTCCGGGAAACAAAACCGCGCCATCTTATCGGCGATAATCAGATCGCATACCAGCGCCAGCTCAAAACCACCACCAAATGTCACTCCGTGCACCGCCGCGATGGTGGTCAACGGCGAAGCATCGAGAGTATTCAGCACCCGGTGAATGCGCTCGAGATAATCGCGGACACCCTTCGCAGCCGCATTCCGTTCCAGCTCTTGGGAACGCCCATATAATTCTCGCAAGTCCGCGCCAGCGCAAAACCCGGCTCTCACCTCGCTATAAATAATGAGGGCGTGAGCTTGGTGCTGAACGCCGTCGAGAGCGTGCACGAACTTTTCGAGTTCTTCCAGCATAAGCGAACCAATCTCATTGCATGGCGCGCGATGCAACGCCAGTTCGACTACGCCGTTCTCGAGTGACCACGAAAGAGCTTCGCCGTGAAAAGATTTCATTCGATCGACCAAAACGCAATGTCCCGCCGCTTTCCTTTGTGAACCTTCGTATCCTCAGTGGTGAATACCCTTGACCGAACTCACGAAGCCTGCTTCACCCCATACATCTCTTCGATCTCGTCCTTCAAACGCGCCGCAATCGAATCCCGCTTCAACTTCCCATTTGCAGTCAGCAAGCCATTCTCAATCGACAACTGCTCGGGATAGACATAAAAAGCCCTCACCTGTTTGTAATGCGGCAGGCCCGGATTCACCGCATCAAGCGCAGCCTGTACCCGTTCTCGGGTCACATCCCCAGTCACGACGGCCGACAGATATCCGCGCCCATTGCCCACCAGCACGACCTGCTGCGCTCCCGGCAAATTCCGCAACACTTCCCCTTCGATCGGTTCTGGAGCAATGTTGTGACCCGAGCCCAGAACGATCAAATTCTTGATGCGTCCAACAATCCGCCAATTCCCTGCCGCATCCACGTCACCCTGATCGCCAGTATGAAACCATCCGTCGCGCAAGGCTTTCGCCGTCTCCTGCGGGCGGTTCCAATATCCCAGAAAAACATTCGGCCCACGCACCACAATCTCTTCGTTCTCGCCTAACTTCATTTCGATCCCGCGAATCGCGGGCCCCACCCGGCCTGGCTCCACCTGACCGGGCTCGTCCATGGTGCAAATCGCCGTGGTCTCAGTTAACCCGTAAACCTGCAACACCGGGATGCCCAGCATCATGAAATAAAGTTGCGTCTCCACACTGAGCGGCGCCGAGCCGCAGATCAAAGCTCTCAAACGCGAACCAATCATTTTCCTCCGGATGGTAGGAAAGACGACCGTCTTGGCCAGCGCCAGCCACATGGAATCCACCAAGCTTGCCCCCGCCTCTTGCTGGCGCATCCACGCGCTTTTCGCGCGACTGTAAATACTGAGCACCACACCGCTAGTCTTCCAAAGCTGTTCGTCCACCGCTTTCCGCATCCGCTCGAGCAATGCGGGAACGTTGAGAAAATAATCGGGCGCCACCGCTCGCATATCGCTGGCAATCTTGCTCAGGTCGGTGTTCAGCGAAAGCAAATTGCCGCGCAAAAGGCAGGTCAGCAGCATGATCCAGGAGCCAGCAAAACAAAACGGAAGATAATGGAACACGCGATCCTGCCCCGCTTGGTTCTGCATCAAGGCATCCAGTCGCTCAGAAGTGCAGCCCAGCATGTGCCCGACGTTACCGGCAGAAAGCACAACCCCCTTCGCCTCACCCGACGTGCCAGACGTGTAAATAATCGTGACCGGATCAGAATCGTTTAGTTGCTGGGACTCCGGGTGCCCCATCCTTTGGGGGTGCCCCGCTCCTTGCGCCTTTTGCAAGGGGCGGGAATCACCGGGAAACACATCCTCAAACAGCGTTTGCGCCGGCGCGTCCGGCCAGTTCTCCACAATCGCGTCCCGCAGCATTGCATCCCCGCAACAAATCAACGCCGGAGAACAATCCTTCATCATGGCCACGAGTTCCGCCGGAGCCTGCCGCGCATAAAGCGGCACCACGATCAATCCCTCCGCCATAATCGCTAGATCCATTGCGACCCAGCGAATGCTGTTATGCGCCAGCAGAGCGCATCGATCGCCCTTCTTCAACCCCGCAGCCGCAAGAAAGGCCCGCGCCTCGGTGATTAATGCCAGCAAGCCGTTCCCGCTCTGTACGGACGCAGCTCGCTGCGCCTCCCCGCCAGCAAGATCTTGCAAAAGAACTTTCTCCCTCGCCAACTCGAGCTTCGCAAAAATGTCGTCGAGAAAACTCACTGGCGAGCTTCCCTCTGTGTCTCTCTGGTGCAAAGCATTCAGCTATAAGCCTCAACCAGACTGTGCAGCCCCGCGCTCATTGGAGGTAAATAATCCTCCCAACCCCACTCTCCCTTGCGAGTCGGAAACTCGGGATACCGCCGCTGCACTTCTTCTTCGAAGTACACACCCATGCGCGCCATTACTTTCAAATTCCGCACGACCGTTCGCCCGATGCCGTCGGCGATTCTCTCGCCTTCCTGGCTTAACTTGAGCAGCGCCGCCAACAGCTTCGGCTCCAGGTCTACGTCATCCACATTCATCAGCAGATCCTCGTGCCCCCGCTCGCGCATCAGATTGCGAATGCGCTCATCCATGGTGATGCCCGCCGACGGCACCAGTGCCGGCATCGACGTCACAATCCCGTGATAGCGCGACGACGCCATCATGTGGCAAGCCCGCAGCACGCTCACCAATTCATACATGTTGTAGTCTTCCGAACTCAGCACAGGCACGCCACCCAGCCTTTCAGAAATTCGTGAGGCCGGACGCGCGTCCAACCGTTCCGTCGCGGCCAAGATCACAAACACCTTTCGCTGCTTGCGGAATGCATCCACCGCATTCGCGATCGCCGTAAGGTAGTGCTCATAAGCGCGGTCCGCTTCGGGCCCCGAATTATGAAAGTAAACCGAGCGATAGTGACTTTCCTTATATGCCCCCGCCAACTCATGCAGCGCGAACTTGGCCACCGACGCCTTCACCGGCCACTCAAAAGGATTGATCGGACACACCACCAGCACCGGCGTGCTTCCATCCCATCCCACTTCGCGCAGCACTTTCCTGCCAAACTCTGCAGGGTGCGGTTCAAAGGTCCAAGCCGTATCGGTGCCCAATTCGTTGGGCACTCCCAACTCGCGCAAGATCGTGCGCGATTCTTCGTTCCGCGTAATGACCAGCGAGTTCTGGCAATACCGCGCACACATCTTCGCCACCAGCGGATCCATATGCCCAGCTTCAGCCCCGTATCCGACAGAGAGCTTATTCTGCGCCGCCGCAATACCCAATGACCCAATCATCATCGTGGTCAACGCATTGGCGAACTTGCTTTTGAACATCGATCCTTCGCAGGCCACGACGCCATGGTGCTTCGGCACCTCGTCGGACAAAAAAGGCGGGAAAATATCCGGCAGATGCACCTGCGCCGTACTCTCGAAATATCCCTGAGAGAATTTCGGAACTTGCGTCATCACGCTGAACGCGACCCGATCCACGCCTAGAATGTAACGCAACTGCCGCAGCATCTCTTCCACGCGCACATCCGATCCCATATTGCGCGTCCCGTTGTACCCGGCGAATAGCAGCTTCAACTTTTCTCCCGGATGCCACGGCTTCCCTTGGCCCAGCATCCAACCAGCCTTCGACTTTTCAATCAGCGCGCTGACCCAGGCTTCGAGCACGAAATCCATCATGCCGCGGACCCTCCGATCTTGGCCGGCCAGTCTTGATACCTGAAAGAAAAATTCGTCTCCCGGCTGAACTTCAACAATGGATAACTGTATTGCGAAAATGGCGCAGGCCTGCGGCCCAACTCCGACGTTACTCGCGTATTGTCAAACACCGTATTCCAGACCAGGTACGGCATGAACACTTTCATCAGCGACGCTCCGTGCGCGACCGCTCCCTTTCGATTCGCCAGAGTGTTCACGGTCCCGGAAAAAGGCTGTTCCAACAGGGGCATAAACACAGGCGCGCGTTTCTGTTGCGCCGCAGCCAGCGCGCTGGTCAATTCACGAAAGGTCTGCGACTCCCGTCCAGACGAAAGATGATAGGTGTCATACTGCGGATTGTCTTTTTGATGCAAATTCGCGATCGCGTCCGCAACAAAATCCACGTTCACAATATCGATTTTGTCATTGGGCCGAAACGGAAGCACCGGCAAACCCGCCAGGAAAACGAATGCCCTCACCATATCGAACTGCGTAGTCTCTGCCCGCCGGCTGTCGCCCAGCACGATGCTTGGCCGGAAAATTGTAATCGGCGCTTCGGGCAGAAGCTGCCGGATCATGTGCTCACAAAATTTTTTCGTACGCGCATACGGATCGTAATCCGACCGTTCCCAATCAATCGACTTATCCTCGGTGACGACCTCATTCTTGCGCTTTCCCGCCACCGCGACGGTACTCACATGGCTAAACCGACGCAGCCCGTGATAGTGATGTACCCGCATGGCTAGCTGCAAAACTTCCAGCGTGCCCCGCAGGTTTACGTTCAGGCAGCTCTTTTCTGACTTCCGATTCAACGAGGCTGCGCAATGAATCACCGAATCCGTGGTGTGGATCAAGCGATCGTAGTCATCCCGCCCCAACCCAAATTGCGGCTCGGTCAAATCCCCCCGAAAGATCCGAATCCGCGTCTGCAGATATTCATAGAATCGCGAGAAGTCCAGATGGAGTTGCAAAGCCTGCCACAATCGCACTTCGGCTTCATGCGGATCACGCGCCCGCACCAGCACGTTCAGCGCAGCCCCGTGCTCGTCCAGTAGATTGGCGGCGACGTGCCCGCCGATGTATCCCGTGGATCCGGTCAGGAATATCGCCACGTTGCCCCGTTTGTGCCAGTTTTAATGGTTTCTCCGTTGCTCTCAGCTTCCGCCAGTTGAAAAGTCCGCGACGGCCGCGCCTCCAGAGGACGCCCCTCAATCAACGGATAAGTCCATCGCCGCAGCGCCGGAATATGAATGTTGATCCAGTACTCCCACCAGTCGATGCCCCGCGTATCGTAGCCAAAGTCGGCTCTCTCCTCCGGCGCGAGCGCGTAGGTCAGTTTTTCCACATTCTCCGCTACGAAGTCATGCTCGTTTAAAAGAATGAATGGTTCGAACAATTCGATGAGTTTTTCCACTTTTTCCAGACTGCGTTCCGCCCGTGCCAGCGGCGTCTTTCGCAGGGGCAGCGGCGACATAATCCGTTGAATGGATTTTACGATTGCCTTCTGCGCCGGCGCCGACATGCGCTCGTAGCGTTGCTTCGAAACCGGAATCGCGTCGAAGCGCAAGCGCAGCCAGCTCTGCAGACCTTCCAGCGCACGGTAATGCTTGCGATGCGCCAAAGAAGTCAGCTCAATCGACCGCCGCATATCGCAGGGGTTTGTCACCGAAGTTGCCAACTGGTAAATCGCTGCATTCCGTCGCTCCACAATCGCCGCCGCAATCAACGTCATCCCGCGGCAGACTGCATCGACCGGAATCACATCCAACCGCTTGCGCTCGTTCGACGGTAATTGACGAAAGTATGTTCCGAGCAGATAAGACAGCGCCGCCGAAGTATTGATGCCCTCATTCCACCCAAGAAAGGGCTTCTCCACGGAAGTTTCCACAATTGCCGGACGCACCATCGCAATTCGCAAACCCGCTCCGTACTTGTGAATCAACGACTCCGCCAGACTCTTTGTCAGCGTGTACGTGTTCGGCCAGCCCAACTCATTCGCGCGCTTCTTCCCCGCTTCAGTCAAATAGTTTCGCAGCCAGCGCACCCGGTTTTTGCGAATCTGGTTCTCCAGCGCCGCGCCCTTCAAATCTTTGGAGGCGTGCTCCTTCTCTAACGCCTGCCGCCGCAGTTCTTCGGTAACTTCGGCGCTTTCGGCCTTCTCCGCCGCCCGCCTCACGAATTCGTGCAGCGAACGCCACTCTGCGTCCGCATCAAAATTCGCCACGCCGGCCGGAGTGTAATTCGGCCGCAGGGTTTCGCTGACTCGCCCATCCCGCGTCCCCGCCACGTAGCACGTTGACAGGTGCAGCAATCCAGCATGATCCGACTTGCGCACGAATTCGACAACGCTGACCGCCGCATCTACGTTGGTCAGCAGAGCATCCCGCAAATCAGGATTGAAATCCGTCAACCCCGAACTGTTCACGATGAGATCCAGATTCTTGCGCAAGTGCTCGGACACATCCGGCGCTAAACCGAGATCCGGCGCAGCCACATCGCCTTCCACCACTTCCACCCGCTCGCGCAGGAATCGCGCCAAGCCCGCGCCGTAGCGCTTGTACAAAGGATCGAAGATGGGCGATTCTTCCACCAATTTTTCAAACCGCCCTTGCGCCGAATTCGATTTCTGCCGCCGGATCAGCAAATAAATCCGCCCGATCTCCGGCAGGTCCATCAGCAGGTTGACCAGCCAAACCTTTCCGATGAACCCAGTCACGCCAATCAGCATGACCTGCTTCCCTGCCAGCGTCGATCGAACCGAAAGCGGCCCCGCCTCGCGCCCGCCATCGAAGTGAACAATAGGACGCTCCAGCATCGGCAACTGCCGCTCCGCCGGAATCACCGCCGTCTGCAACGCCACAGCACCCGACCCTTCGGAACCGCCCAAACTCAAATCCCGAACCAACTGCTCCGGAGCGCGCCTCCCATCTGGCCCTGCCCCAGTGATCCGCGCAAACACTCCACGCGGACGAATCACCGGATCCAGCAATCTCCCGGTCGCCATGCCATCGCGAAACTCCAGCCGGTTTGCAATCACCCATTTCGCGCCCAAATGCCGCGCCAGCGGACCCATCACATGATCCAGTCCCTGGCTGACCAGCACCACATCCGCACCCGAGTCGATCAATCCCTTGAGCGCCCGCACCCCCTCGGGCTTCAACTGCGGCTTCAACTTGTACTGAAAATATTCCTCGCCCAGCAGATCCAACCGGTCGCGGCTGACCCCGCGCAGCACGGTGTGAACCACGCGCGTCGCAAACACCCGGTTCGCCGCATATAAAAAAGGACGCAGCACCGCCATCACCAACACCAACCCCCGCCGCATCCAGCGTTCGATAAAGGTCTGCCCGTTCCAGGTAAAAAAGGCAATCGGGCGCACAGTGGTCAGCTCCAGCAGACTCCCCTCCACCCGCCAGTACACCCGGCCTCCACCGTCCGAATTGTGATTCGATCGTTTCAAAACCGCGACAAGCCCTCAACACCCATGGGTGCCAATCTATTCTCTAAGTTGTGGACAAACACCCTATTGTAAACAATAGCGCCCAAAAGGACGAAGCCTAAGAAAGAGTAGGCACACATTCCTCTCGGACGCCCAAGGGTCAAGAAGTGTAAGAGATCACGTGGGAACAGTCGGCATCGGCTGTCCTGCGAGCGAAGCTCGGGATTCGGGCAAGAGCACGGCTTCAAGGCTACGGAAACCCTCGCCCAGACGTACGGATTCGGGGAAGGGTACGAGTTTACTCGTGCCGGAGCGGGCTGAAAAAGATCCGGGCTTTTAGCTCCTGAGGCGAACTCGTAGGAAGCACCTCGCTAAACGACTAAGGGGAGACGGTAGGCGAAAATCTCAGGGGTGCGGGGATTGGCGTATCCACAAGGTTCAACCTCTCCGCTTTGCCCGTCTTGATGGCGGCGATCCAGTGATCGAGCTGGGTTGTTCCACTCTTCCATGATGTCTTCATTTTGTCTAAGTATTGCAGCACGACTTCGCGTTCTCCTCGGTCGAGTAGCGCCTGGGCCAAGAGCATCCTAGGCCCAAGCGTATTCATGTTTTCCCCGACAGGTGCTGCTTTCAGCAGGTATTCCCTCGCCTGTTGCAGATCGCCGTTGCGGAGGGCGACCCGCCCCAGCACGTCGTTCGCATCGTGGATAGCCTGAGGGCCAACCGATGTTCCTTGGATCGTGCGGTCGCCTGCATGGGAAGCGAGATCGAGAGCCTGTGTCGCATACGTTCTCGCCGCTTTATCGTCCTTTACGTCAAACGCCAGATTCGCCAAGACAGGCAGCAGCAGTGTCCGGTATCCGGGATCGACGGCTATGTCATTGAAGTGCTGGAAAAGACCGTAAACCTTCTTTTGGGCCACGAGCTTCTGGTCCGGCGCCTCGGCCGTGTCCACCTCTACGCCGAGGACTTTGAGCAGCGGCCACAAAAAGTATGGATTGTTGGGCTCAAGCGAAACCGCCCGCGCTGCAAGCTCCTCCGCCAGTTCGATGTACTTGGGTCGAGAAAACCAGATTCGCGGTTGAGGGGTCTTGGAGAAATTTGGCTCCGGGCGCGCGAGTACAGGAGCCGCAGTTGCAATCAAGACCGCATTGCGGGAAGTGGTCAGGATACTACGTGCGTGCTCTGGGAAAGCGCCGTCGGTTCCTGAAACCAACACAGTCGCGTATAGCCAACCCAGCATGCAGTCCCGGTAGCGCTCGTCTTGGCTGTTCGATTTCGCCTCCTGCAAGGATCGTTCGGAGAATGCGGGATCGAATAGGACGGAGAAAAGCGCGGCATTCAAGATTACCTGATTGTTCTGGCCATGGTCGGTGATCGCCCTCTGCCATGCCTGTTCGGCCCGTTTCGCACCCTGCGGATCGGCTAAGGGCCCCTTGTCGCTCATCTGGAACTCAGGCATATCAAAGACGTCGGTCGCCGTGCTCCGGTTCTCGATTACCCATAAAATATGCCGCCGGCGAGCGGCTACGACCTGCGACTTGCTTGTTCGCAAGTCGGCGCTCGAAGTGTAATACGCCAAGAGCGACAGTCGGGTCGACCAGTCATGCGGATCCGACTTTAGCTTCATCTCCATCGCATTAACTTCAGATGGTGAGAGTAGCTTGCCCTCCTCGATGGCACTATGAACGCGCTCCTGGTCATCGACTTTCTCCGCTTCCTTAGCGACTATGCTCGCGACGATTGTTCCGTGCACCGCACCCGTGCTGCCTCGTTGGAAGGGTGAGGGGGTTACCTCGACGTAAACTGGACCCCGTGCGACTTGCTCGGGCTCTACTTGAACTTCGAAGGTGATAGGGCTTTGTCCAGTCTGGCTGGCCAAGCCGATCCGGCCCGGCAGTCCGTGCCCTGCAGCCGCTGTAATGCCTATTAGCAGAGGATCAATCGGTTCCCACGTGCAAACTATGCGGAGAGTGCCTGTGCTGGCGTTGATAGCAAACTCGGTCTTCGAAGAGAAGGGATTGGACAATTTTAACGAAAACGGCGCAGTAGCCGTCAACTCGCCCGCTGCATTGGGCGAAAACTTCAATAAGGTCGGAGGCGGCTGCCCTCTCCGGGCTGTCTGTCCATGAGCAGCAAAGGCGGTTCCAAGGATTAAGAATATGGCCGTCGTTTTTGTTGTTGCCAACATCGTGCAGGCGGTACACTTCCGCCCGAGTTTTCCCGCCGAATCTTACGTGCCCGAAACCTGCAAGTCAATTAGCTTTTCTTCTCTCGAAGCATGAGGTCTCGCAATGCTCCCCCATTCTTGTAATCGCGGCGCGGGTGGCCCGGACCACACAGGCTCACTTTGCTCTCGAGGGTGGCCCGTCCAAGCTCCGCTTGGGCGGGGGTTTTCGCTGGGTGTTCGATGAATTTGACCCGGGGCCCAGGTTCGCGTCCGTTCTTCAGAAATTAGATCGAGAGTGGCCAATCCTCTCTGCGTTCTCTGCGGAAGCGTGGGAGGCGACGCTATATTTTGTGTGAAAAGCGGCGAGCCTCGCTCGAAAACAAAAGGCCGCCAAACTTGGCGGCCCTCAATATCCTTCGAGCGTTTAAAGACTTCGCGAACTAATCCCCCAAAACCGGCTCACCCACTTCCGGTCGCGGTTTGGACGCAGTCAAAGCCCCCAGCGGAATGAACCCGTTCTCCGCGACCACCGGCTTCTCCTGCAACACGACTTCGCGATACAGGGCAGCCATGCGCGCATTGTAAGCCGCATCATCCTTCTGCGGACCGCGCGCCGCCGCCTGCTTGGCATCGCGCGCCCGCTTCTTTTCTTCACCGGAGTTCTTGGCAATGCCAAGCTTATCCAGATCGTGCTGCTCTTCGTTGGTCACCAGCTCATCTTTCAGCAACAAAGAGTGCGCCGTCGACTCCATCTTCACGTTCTTGCCGCCCGCGAAGATCTCATGCCGTCCATGCTCCTCATACCACTTGGTAAGCGTAGCCGTCATGTGCATTTTCTCGATGATGTTCCGCCAGCCCACGCCCGTGTTGTAAGCGCAGAACGAAATCTCGCCTTCCTGCGTGGCATAAGGAATAATGCATTGCTCCGTCCGCCGGAAATCGTAGTTGAACAAATCCTGAAACCACATCCCCGCGATAAACAGGAAATTCCACCGGTCCTGCCGCCGCTTCATCACATCATCAATTGTCCGGTCCGGACCAACCTTCCCGTAGTTCTTCCCCGTAGCATTGAAGTTCTTATCAAACTTCTTCAAAAGATCCATCAGCTTAAAATGCGTCGGCGACTGGAACGGATCGTAGTTCTTCATCAAACACAAAGCCATCCCAACAATCGTAAGAAACTTCCCTCGCGCCGCATCGTTGACTTTCTGAATATCCTTAGCCAGCTGATCGCCTTTCAAAAACGCCGTGACCGGAACCGCCTCCTTGGTCTCCTTATCGATCATTACAGCCATCCCCGTCCCACAATTAGGGTGGCAACCACAGGAGAGCTGGCCCCAGTTGTTTTTGGGATCGTCTACGTGCATCAGGTCGGCCCAGTCGCTGAAAGTTCCCATGAACGAGATTGGAAACCAGTCGCGGCTTGGCTCGCCGAGGCCGGTTTGATTTTTTACATCGTGGGCCAAATGAGAGAGCGTGTAGCGCTGGGCTTCACGGCGATCGTCGGTCACGGCTTCGTCGCGGCCGGTGAAACTAACTGGCTGGAACGACAAGAATCCGATTCGCTTGGGATTGTCCAAGGCGAACTTAATGATTCTTCCCACTTGCTCGTTGTTGATTCCGTTCACGATCGTTACCACCGGAACGATTTCCACTCCAGCGGTGTGCAGGTTCTCAATCGCCTTCAACTTCACGTCAAACAGGTTGCCGACTTTCCGGTGGGCATTGGCGGCGTTGCCGATTCCGTCAAATTGCAAATACGCGTACCGCATTCCAGCTTCAGCGGCCTGCTGCGCGAACTCCAGGCTCTTTGCGAATTCAATTCCATTGGTTGCGGCTTGCACGCTGTTGTATCCAACTTTGCGGGCATAGCGCACAGCGTCGAGGAAATACGGCGACAAAGTTGGCTCGCCGCCGGAGAACTGTACCGACATCTGGCGCCGCGGCTTGATCGTGATCGCGTTGTCGAGCATGGTCTTGATATCTTCCCAGCTCAACTCGTGCACGAAGCCGACCTGGTTCGCGTCCATGAAGCACGGATCGCACATCATGTTGCAACGGTTGGTCAGGTCGATGGTCAGCACCGAGCCGCGCCCATACTTGACCGTGCTCGAACCGTGATGATGCAACTTCTCGTCATTGTGCGCGACAATGTCACGGCCTGGGAACACTTCTTCAAGATGCCGCGAGAAGTCGGTGTCAATCGACATGACATCTTCGAAGTGACCATGTTTCTCGCAATCCTTGATCATCAGGATTTTGCCGTCGCGCTCAATGATCTGGGCTTTGATCTCGCCCACCTTTTCGTTCGACAAAATTTCCACCGGCAGTTGGCCATCGAGAATCTGCTGGCGGATTTCAGGCACACACTTGGGGCACAGCGAGTCGGTCGTTCGCGGCCAGCCTAGCGGAGGCTTGGTCTTTTCATACGACTTGAGCAGAGGCTTGTCAGACCACTTCGGCTTAGGAGAAGGATTCTGTTTAATCCGATTCAAGCGCTCGAATACCGCCCACGCGCCGGTAGCGGCGACGGTGACTGCTTTCTCCACATACTTCACTGGCTTGTGCATTGTCCTCTCGCTTTCTACTGCTGGGATTATGGCAAGTCAGGCATCTGCCAATTTTCCCTGGGCAAAACTCAAATTCGATCCTGCAAACGGTTGAACCTGTAGAGCCCTACCCCTGTTTGACCTTCACTCCGTAACCTTCACCACTATTACTTCACAGGAAGGCGGTCCTCTCGATGGACCCCTGCCTGGATTTCATGGTTCCACTATCCTATTGAATACAATGCCGCCCTGGCACGCACAACCCAATGAAAGGGGCAAAAATGGGGTTTAGCGGTGGAATGGTGCATTGGATGGGCGTAAGTGATTGAGGAGATTAGGGTTTGTGTGGGCTTCGAACCTCGCAAGGTGCCCTTCGGCAGAACCAAACCGAGCCGTCATCCTGAACCAAACCCCATCCGTCATCCTGAACGAAGTGAAGGATCTCTGCACTCTGCCCCTACCGCAAAGCCGCCCGGGCCTTAAGCCAAGACCGTGTGGGGCGGACACTCGTCCGCCGGCTTTGGTCTACCGATTCTTACTTAATGCCTTGTCTCCGGTAAAAGGGGCTTTCTGCGGTTGCAGCGAGAATGGTGGGTGCAATAATGCTCTCCCTAGCGGCAACAAACCCCATACTGCTGCCAAAGCCGAAACCACGGACTATGCGCCAGCAGGTCGTCGTGCCTTCGATTCGCGGCCGAGATGTCGCTTGCGCCCAGCGGTCTGGTATCCGGCGCCGCGTAGACGCGCTCCAGCCACTCGATCTCGGAAATGGTCCGTTCAGCGTCCATCCCTCCACAATATCTACCAGAAAGGCCAGAAGGTCAATTCGGGAAGGAGTCTCCAAAGACCCTGACTGAGAGATTTGTCTTCGTCCCACACCCCCTCTGTCATCCTGAACGAAGTGGTCCCACACCCCCTCTGTCATCCTGAACGAAGTGAAGGATCTCTGGATTTTGTCGCGCCTTGTAATCATACCTGGGATCGAAGACGACGGTGCCAACGCACGCATGCCGACCGGACATCTGAATCACAAACAACAAAGGGTGCCCCATTCTTCCGCGCTCTTTGCGGAAGGGTGGGACGCGAAGCATTCCGACCGGACATCTTGACACAACATACATATAGACGTATTCATGTATAATGACCATGGAACGGCCGATCGCATGGGTCGGGTCAAGCCGGAAAGATCTGCGTGCCTTTCCCCAGAAAGTGCGGCGCGACATCGGCCAATCGCTCTATGCCGCGCAGCAAGGAGAGGTCGACCCTTCAGCAAAGCCGCTGCGGGGGTTTTGGCGGAGCCTCCGTGATTGAGATTGTCGCTGAGGATCGCGGCGGCACATGGCGGGCCGTCTATACGGTTCGGTTCGCGGAAGCGGTCTACGTTTTGCACGCCTTCCAAAAGAAATCGAAGAAAGGCATCGCGACACCCACCAGGGACATGAACCTGATCCGCCAGCGCCTAACTGAGGCCGAACGGATGCACCGGGAAAGCCAGAACTGAAATGACCATGAGAACGAAAAAACCGTCCGCTTCACGAAGACCGCGAGTAGAAAAAGGCAGTGGAAATGTCTTCGCCGACCTCGGCCTGCCTCATCCCGAACAGGAACTGTTGAAGGCCAAGCTCACCCTGCAGATCTACCGCCTCATCAAGCGGCGCGGCCTCAAGCAAGCGGAGGCCGGAAAGATTCTCGGCATCCAGCAGCCTCATGTCTCCGCATTAATGCGCAACCGCGCCGGCGCTTTTTCCGTCGAACGCCTCATGGACTTCCTCACCGCGCTCGGCCAGGACGTGGAAATCATCGTAAGGCCAACGCGCAAGCTCCACGGCGAAGTCTCCGTGGTGGCGTGAAAACCGGGGGCGTCGTAGCGCTATCGCCCCGGCGATCGTTTGGCGTCTGCTTTGTCGCCTCCCACCCTTCCGCAAAGGACGCGGAAGAATGGGGCACCCTTTGTTATGTGTGATTTAGATTTGAGGTCGGAATGGGTGGGCCACCCCCCGGCGTGTCCCGATTCAATAAATGGTGTGTCCCGGCGCCGAGGTGCGCACGTCCGGCTTTGAGGCCATCAGCAGCAACCCGCCGATGCGCTTGAATGCACGTAAGTCTTCAATGCTCTGAAACGATTTCGTCTGGTAGTCATCCGGCGTGGGCGTGTCGTCGGGAATGTGGCGGGCTTCGGCGTTTTCGAATCCATGTTTCTTGAGCAGGTCGATGTATTCCGCCTCCGAGCGCACGTGGACCGGGACTTTGAGCTTGTCGACCCACTGCAGCGAGTAGGGATTGTCTTTGTAGAGGTTAATCAGAATAAAGATGCGCCCGCGCGGCGCCATGACCCGGAAGATCTCGGCCAGCGCGCGCTCCTGATCGGGATAATAGTAGAACGATTCGACGGATAGCATTTTGTCGAAGAAGTTTTCTTCCCACGGAATCTGCTGCGCCGATCCCCACGCGTAGAGAATGTTCTCGAAGTCTTTCGAGGCGGCGCGGGCCTGGCGGATCATTTCGTCGGAAACATCGACGCCGACCACTTGACCGAAGCCTTCGGGACCATCGGTGACCAGCCGCGCCAACAGACGGGTGGCCCACCCCGAGCCGCAGCCCAGGTCGAGCACACGATCGCCGGGGCGAAGATCCATCAGACGGATGGTCTTGCCGGTGATGTCGAGGTGATGGCGCTCCATGTTTTCGCCTTCGCCGGCTTCGGCCCAGCGGTTGAATTCCTGCTGCAGGATCTCGTCGGAAGTTGCGCGCTGGTCGGCCATGTTGCATCTCCTTCGTGTAACTTTGTGTCCTTTGTGGTTAAGTTTAAAGGCATTAACCACAAAGAACACGAAGGCACACAAAGGATATGCTACATTTGGCTTCCTCATGGCTTCAAATCCGCAGCCTCAGGCCGAACCTCCCCCTGAAATTTTCTACTGCCCGAAGTGTGCAGTCGAAGTTTCCGATCCTCTTACCTGCGGCGATTGCTCGGCCGTAATCTGCCGCCGCTGTGGCACGCCGCTCGAATCGGCCGACGAATTGGGGATGGGTGATTGATGGATGTTCCCGTCGCATCAGCGGCGTTAGCTGAAAAGGCCGAAGCCACGCCCACGCTGGTCCGCGGGCTGTCGCTGCTGGATTCGGTCTTGCTCTTGGTGAGCGGCATCATCGGATCCTCGATTTTCCTGACCGCCAAAGACATTGCGGGACCCCTGCCGCAGCCCATGCTGTTCCTGCTGGTTTGGGTTTTGGGCGCGGTAATTTCTCTATTTGGCTGCGTCGCGTTCGCCGAGTTGGGATCGATGTTCCCCGACTCCGGCGGACAGTATGTGTATCTGCGAGAGGCTTACGGCGATTTGCCGGCGTTTCTATATGGCTGGATGCTGTTCAGCGTGGCCAATGGGGGCTCGATCGCCGCGCTGGCGGTGGCCGCCGCAGCGTACATGGGGCAAGTGGTCCCGGTGATTTCGCAGGAGCACGTCGTGCTCGTGTTTGCCGGCATCACGCTGACCCGCGCACACATGGTCGGGTTGGTCCTGATCGCTGTGCTGACGGCCGTCAACGTGATGGGACTGCGATGGGGCGCGCTGCTGCAGAACGTCTCCACCTGGACCAAGTTCGCTGCCATGTCGGCGTTTGTGGTGTTGGGATTTGCCATCGGCAAGGGACACTGGTCAAACTTCAGCTCACATGGCGTCGGCTTGACGATGGGTCTCGGCCCGTCGCAGTTAATCTCGGCTCTGGGAGTCGGACTGATCGCCGTGTTCTGGGCTTACGACGGATGGGTTTACATCACCTGGGTAGCCGGCGAAGTGAAGGAACCGCGCCGCAACGTCCCGCTGGCAATGGTGCTGGGCACGCTCGCCGTGGCCGCGATTTACATGGCCATGAACGTCACCTATATATATGCGCTGCCGCTCAGCGAAGTGGCCAAGCATGAGACCATCGCGCACGCTGCCGCAGCCGCATTGTTTTCGCCCCGAGCCGCAGTTTGGCTTTCGGCGATGATCGCAATCTCTTGTTTCAGCGCCGCCGCCACCTGCACGCTCTCCGGCGCTCGCGTTTGTTTGGCCATGGCACAGGATGGAGTCTTCTTTCGTAGCATGGCGAAGATCCATCCCAAATGGCGCACCCCGGCGTTCGGCTTAATTGGACAAGGGATCTGGGCGGCCGTGCTCGCCATCAGCGGCCGCTACGATCAGCTTTACACCTACGTCATCTATGGAATGGTGTTGTCGTATACGCTGACCGTGATCGGATTGTTCATCCTGCGCTGGAAGCGTCCGGAGATTCCGCGGCCGTATCGTTGTGCGGGATATCCTTGGCTGCCGGCGATTTATGTGCTTATTGGGACAGCGTGGACGTTGAATACGATTTTCACGCGGCCCAAAGAAGCGCTGGCAGGAACGATGATTGTTCTCATTGGCGTACCCGGATATTTGTATTGGAAGTGGAGCGGGCGGAAGGCGGCGGTGGCAGAGTAAGCGATGTTGGACGGCACCGAGCTTCGCTCGGTTGGACGGGTCAGAGATCCGTCCCCAGACAACGGATGGCTAAACGGGGACTGCTGTTTTCCTTGCGGGATTGAAGAAGGGCATCTTCACGATCTTTGCGGTGACCTTCTGCCGGATGGCTTCGATGGTGATTTCTATTTGCAGTCGGGCGCCGAGTTTGGAGTGTGAAGTTTCGATGCTGGCTAGCGCGATCATCTTCTTTAGGACCGGCGACCATGTGGTCGACGTTGCTTTGCCGACTTGTTTCTCGCCGCAGTAGACGGGAACGGCGACGCGCGAGGCCTGGCTGGGTGCGGCGGGCGTGAGGCCGAATTTTTCGTAGCGGTCTTCGACTTCGGTCCAATCAATTTCAAGTCCGACGAACTGCCGCGCGACTCCTTGTTTCTGGTCTTGCTCCAGAGCGGCTTTGCCAATGAAGTTTTCTTTGTTGAGATGCACCATCTTGCCAAATCCCAATTCGTAGGGCGAATATTTTTGCGACGCGATTAAGCCTTTCTTGCTGCTGGTGTAATCGACTTCGATCAACAACAATCCCGCTTCGACGCGAGCCACGTCGAGCGCCAACATGCCGGCGGCGTGGATGTCGAAGCGTTTGCCGGTTTCCATCACCGCGTCCCAGACTTTGACCGCGTCGCTCCATGGCACCCAGATTTCGTACCCGAGGTCGCCGGTGTATCCGGTGCGCGAGATGTCGACGGGAACGCCGGCGATTTTGCCGTGCGTTACGCGAAAGTACTTCAGATTAGCGATGTCGGCTTCGGCTGCGGCTTTCAGCAACTTGCCCGAGGTTGGTCCCTGCAAAGCCAGAGCTGCGACTTTTTCCGAAATGTCTTCAACCTGGGCGTCCATGTTGGTCCCGTTCTGACGAAACCAGCGCAGGCTGGGATCGGCAGCGGTCCAGCGATATTTGTTTTCTTCGAGGCGGGTGACGGTGCCATCGTCGATGACCTTGCCCTGCTCGTCGCACCAACAGCAATAGATCACCTGACCCACGGATACTTTGCCGATGTCGCGGGTGATCACGCGGTTGACGAGTTTGGTGGCGTCTTTGCCGGTAATCAGATATTTGTAGAGCGGTGTGATATCGATCAGCGCAGCGGCGTTGCGGATGGCGTTGTACTCGTGCTCGTGGTGCACTTCGTAGACGCTGACGGTGTAGTATCCCGACCACTCACGGTAATTGAGGCTGTGGCAGAGCGGAAACGTTCTTTCGTGAAACGCGGTTCCTACGGGCACTGTAGACCCCTCGAGGTTTCCTGGTTGATCAGAAACGTAGCAAGCTACATTTCAACAGTTTGTCGCACGCTGGATTATATGCAGCGGCGCGGCGCGACGGCAAACGGTCGTGGTTTCACTTGTGACTTGAAGTCAGCCCGGCTTGCAGACAAAAGCTGCGCTGCCCGGTAGAATGTTGAGTCCTTTTTCTACGAAGCTTTTCCGAATGACGTCATCCTGAGCGGCTTCAGCCGCGAAGGATCTCGCGCGAACCGGTAAGACTGTCCGCGTACGGTGAAGCTGTGCCACTGCGCGCGAGATCCTTCAGGACCGAGGTCCTTCAGGATGACGCCAATCAAATGTTTATCGGCAACTCGAAATAGTGATGGCGGTTGAATAAATATATGGGCAACTCGAAGTACGACGTGATTGTGATTGGCGGAGGCCACAACGGCCTGGTCAACGCCGCTTATCTGGGGCGCGCGGGCAAAAAAGTTCTCGTGCTTGAGCGGCGCCATGTGCTGGGCGGAGCGGCATGCACGGAGGAAGTTTTTCCCGGCTTTAAATTTTCTGTGTGTTCTTACGTAGTCTCGTTGCTGCGGCCGGAAATTATTCGCGACCTTGATCTGCCCCGCCACGGGCTCGAGATCCTGCCACTCGACGGCACGTTCACTCCCATGCCAAACGGCGACCACTTATGGCGGGTGAACGATCACGGAAAAACGCATCGTGAGATCGCGCGCCATTCCAAGACTGACGCCGAGGCCTATGACGAGTTCGGCAAAGCGATGCAGGCAATGTGCCGCTTCGTGAAGCCGATTCTCAGCATGGTGCCGCCCGATCCGGCCACGCTGAATCCGAAGGAATTGATGAAACTGCTTTTCCTCGGCCGGCGCTTTCAGGGACTGACCAGCGAAGACAAATACAACCAGGTGCAGTTGATGACCATGAGCGCCATCGACTTCCTGGATCAGTGGTTCGAAACCGATGTGTTGAAGGCCACGATGTCGGCTTCTGGGATCATTGGAACGTTTCTCGGTGTGCGGTCTCCGGGAACTGCTTACGTTCTGCTTCATCACTACATGGGAGAGATCGACGGCGCCTTCCGCTCGTGGGGATTTGCCCGCGGCGGCACTGGCGCCATTTCCAATGCAATTGCGGACGCAGCGCGCGAGGCTGGCGTGGAAATCTGCACCCAGGCGGCGATTGCGCAGATCATTGTGAAGAATGGCAAAGCGAAGGGCGTTGTGCTGGCCAGCGGAGACGAGATCTACGCAGACATTGTTTCATCGAGCGTCGATCCGCGGCTGACGTTTGTAAAGATGATTGAAAAGGGCAATTTGCCGGACGATTTCCTGGAAGAGATTAATCGTTATAAGTTCCGAGGATCTTCCGGCAAAGTGAATCTCGCGCTGGATGCCCTGCCCAACTTCAAAGCGATTCCGGGTCCGGGCGCCCACTTACGCGGAGCGATTTCGATTTCGCCCAGCGTCGAATATATGGAGCGGGCCTATGACGATGCCAAGTATGGCAATTTTTCACGGCGTCCGTATATCGACATGGTGATTCCCACGCTGACCGATCCATCGGTCGCGCCGCCGGGGAAACATATTCTTTCCTGCTTCGTGCAATATGCTCCCTACAAACTGCGACCCGGCCTCAACTGGGACGACCAGAAAGAGGCTTTCGGCGACAACGTCATCAACACGATTGCCGAATACGCGCCCAACATTCGAGACATCATTTTGCACAAACAGGTGGTGACGCCGCTCGATCTGGAGCGCGAGTGGGGTTTGAGCGAAGGCAATATTTTTCAGGGCGAGCTTTCACTCGAGCAACTTTTCTTTCTGCGGCCGGTGCCGGGATACGCGCAGTTTCGCACACCGATCAAAAACCTTTATATGTGCGGATCGGCGACGCATCCGGGCGGCGGAATTATGGGTGGGCCAGGACGACTGGCCGCGCTGGAAATTCTGAAAGACTTCAAGGGAGCGGCGTAATGCTTTTACAGGAAGAGCATGCCTGACGCGCGTGATGTCGTCATCGTTGGCGGAGGCCACAACGGGCTGGTCACTGCTTTTTATCTGGCGAAGGCGGGATACAAACCGCTGGTGCTGGAGCGGCGGGCACAACCGGGCGGAGCTGCGATCACGGAGGAATTCCATCCCGGCTTCCGCTGTTCGATTCTGGCGCACGCGGCGGGGCCGCTTCGGCCAGGCATTGTGCGTGACATGCAATTGGAAAAGCATGGCCTCAGGCTGATCACGCCAGAGGTCGGCGTGGTTTCGTTGTCGCCAGACGGGCGAGCGCTGATTCTCTACAACGACGCGAAAAGATCTGCGCAAGAGATTGCAAAGTTTTCGCAGAAGGATGCAGCTAAGTATCCCGAGTTCCAGGTATCGCTGGCGAAGGTGGGTAAGGTAATTGGCGAAGCGCTCGCGCTGGCGCCTCCGAATATCGACCATCCGAACCGTGGTGATTTGTGGGGGATCCTGCAGACGGGACGATCGATCCGCAACCTGGGCAAGAAGGATATGTACCGGCTGCTGCGGTGGGGACCGATGGCGGTCGCGGATCTGGTCGCCGAATATTTCGACACTGAACTGCTTCGCGCGACCATCGCGGCTCGCGGCATTTTTGGAACATTTCTCGGCCCGTGGTCGGCGGGCACGAGCCTGGTGCTTCTGATTCGCGGCGCGGGAGATGCTCATCCCGCGGGCTCGGCGTATTTCGCGCAAGGTGGGATGGGAGCGATCGCCGAGGCTATGGCTTCCGCAGCGACCCATGCGGGCGCGGAAATTCGAAGCAATGCTGAAGTCATTGAAGTTCGCGTGAAGGATGGTGCAGCCACCAGCGTCGTGCTTTCGACTGGCGAGGAGATTAGTGCGAAGGCCATCATTTCGAATGCTGATCCCAAGCGGACATTGCTAAAGCTGGTCGATCCCATTCACCTCGCGCCGGATTTCGTAATGAAGTTGCAGCACTATCGCATGCCGGGAACAGTGGCAAAAGTGAATCTCGCACTGTCGGGCCTTCCTGAGTTCACCGCTCTGAAGGGACAGAGCGATACCAGCGCTTTGAGCGGGCGCATCCACATTGGGCCGGAGATCGACTATCTGGAGCGGGCTTTCGATGAATCGAAGTATGGGAATTTTTCCAAGCAGCCTTATTTGGAGATCGCGATTCCTTCGGTGACGGATCCGTCGCTTGCGCCGGCGGGTAAGCATGTCATGTCGATTTACATGCAATATGCGCCTTACAAATTGAAGGGCAGCGATTGGGATAGCCAGCGCGTTGCGCTCGGGGACACTGTGGTCAGGACGTTGGCACAGTATGCGCCGAAGCTTCCGGAGTTGATTCTCACGCACCAGATCATCACGCCGCAGGATCTGGAAGATACCTACGGGCTTACGGGCGGACACATCTTCCACGGGGAGTTGGCGCTTGATCAGTTTTTCACCATGCGTCCGCTGCTGGATTGGGCGCGGTATCGCACACCGATTCGAAATTTGTATTTGTGCGGTTCGGGGACGCATCCGGGAGCGGGGTTAACCGGAGGGTCGGGTGCGAACGCGGCGCGAGAGATATTGAAAGAGCTGAAGAAGTAGGCATTGCCCTTTTGGCGGCGCCAAGAAGAGAATGCATTTCTTTGTGTACCTTCGTGCCCTTTGTGGTTGATACCTTCGCAAAGCTTTAACCACAAAGGACGCAAAGGTGCACAGAGGGAACCCTGGCTGAGCCGGCATTTCGAGGCGCCCGGACGCGCCGACGCTATAGAATGAAAAACTCTGCTGTGCTTCTGATTTCGTGTCCCGACCGCAAAGGCATTGTCGCGACCATCTCTGATTTTGTCTTCCGGCACAACGGGAACATTCTGCACGCTGACGAGCACGCGGACGAAGAATCCAATCTGTTTCTGATGCGGGTGGAATTTGATCCGGCTGGTTTTGATATCGATCTGGCGGACTTCGGCGAGCACTTCAGTCCCATCGCCGAACGATTCGGGATGCGGTGGCGACTGGCCCGGTCCAATTACCGCCCGAAAATGATTGTTCTGGTTTCAAAGTATGACCACTGCCTGGTGGACTTGCTTTATCGTCACAAGAGCGGCGAGCTGGCGTGCGACATTCCGCTGATTATTTCGAATCACCCGGACAATCAACCGATCGCGGATTTCTACGGGATCATCCCCTACATTACGATCCCGGTTCCGAAAGATAACAAGCGCCAGGCGGAAGAGAGAATTTTGAGCCTGATCGAGCAGCACAATCCCGATTTCATGGTACTGGCGCGCTATATGCAGATTCTCTCGAATGAATTTGTGAACCGATATCCGCAGCGCATCATTAATATTCATCATTCTTTTCTGCCGGCGTTCGTGGGCGCGAAACCGTATCATCAGGCGTTCACGCGGGGTGTGAAGCTGATCGGTGCGACCAGCCATTACGTCACTGAGGTGCTCGACGACGGTCCGATCATTGAGCAAGATGTGGTGCGCATTTCACACCGCGATTCTCTCGACGACTTGTTGCAGAAAGGCCGCGATCTTGAAAAGGTTGTGCTCTCACGGGCTGTGCGCTGGCATATCGACAACCGAGTTCTGCTGTACGGGAACAAGACGGTGGTTTTCGACTGAGTTAAGCAATTTTGACATCTGAACTTCTCAACAGTTTTCATACTCCCGTAACAATCCTTGCGTATAGTTGCCAGCTTCGGACGGTTCGTCTCCGGCCGAATTGACCATTACGGCGCGAGGAGCCCTATGTCCACTGCAGCAACATCGGTCCTGGATTCAAAACTGCAAAAGTCTCCCGGAAAACTGGGCATGGCAATCTTCGGAGGAATGCTGTTGATTGGCGTCTCCTATGCCGCGATCAGCTTGGTCTCTGATCTATCGGGCTATCACAGCACGTCCATCCTGCCCTATCTTCTGCTGACTTTGGCCTTGCTGGTGGCCCTGGGATTTGAATTTGTGAATGGATTCCATGATACGGCGAACGCCGTGGCGACCGTGATCTACACTCATTCTTTGGAGCCTCATATCGCGGTCGTCTGGTCGGGATTCTGGAACTTTCTGGGTGTGCTCACCTCCAGCGGCGCGGTCGCGTTTGCCATCGTTTCCCTGCTACCGGTGGAGTTGATTCTGCAAGTGGGCAGCAAAGGCGGGTTTGCCATGGTATTCGCCCTTCTGGTGGCTGCCATTATCTGGAACCTTGGAACCTGGTATTTTGGTTTGCCCGCGTCCAGTTCTCACACCATGATTGGTTCGATCATCGGGGTGGGCATCGCGAATCAGTTGCTCTCGCCAAAAACCGGGACCAGCGGCGTGGATTGGAGCCAGGCGAGCAATATCGGAAAGTCTCTGTTATTTTCGCCGCTGGTCGGTTTCGTCATGGCTGCGCTGCTCCTGCTGCTGTCGAAGGTTTTGCTGAAGAATAAGAAATTGTACGAAGCCCCGGAAGGAACCGAACCGCCGCCATTCTGGATTCGCGCCTTGCTGGTTCTCACCTGCACGGGGGTGAGCTTCGCCCACGGATCGAATGACGGACAGAAGGGCATGGGCCTAATCATGCTGATTCTGGTCGGTACGGTTCCTACGGCATACGCCTTGAACCACGCCGTAACTGCCAAGCAATCGCAGGATTTTATTGCGGTCTCGCAACAGACCGCGGAGACGCTGAGCCATTACGTCTCGCCGGACGCGGTCATTGGCGACCCGCGCGAGGAAGTGACCGATTACATTCGCACCAAAACCTTCACTCCCAACACCATGCTGGCAATGCGGCAATTAGTCACCGACATCGGCGACGAGATGTCGTTGTTCAAAGAACTTCGCAACGTACCGCCCGACCGGGTTCGCAACTTCCGTAATGACATGTACGTGGTGAGCGAAGCTCTCCGATTAATGAAAAAGTCAGGCCAACCGCAGATCTCCGCCGCGGACGATGCCGTGCTGGCCAATTACAAAACCCATCTGGATAAGGCCACCCGATTCATTCCCGGCTGGGTGAAGGTCGCGGTTGCGATGGCGCTCGGTCTGGGCACTATGGTGGGCTGGAAGCGAATCGTGATCACGGTAGGAGAAAAGATCGGCAAGGACCATTTGACCTACGCGCAGGGCGCTGCGGCGGAGATTACGGCAATGTTCACGATCGGAGCCGCGGATTGGTTCGGCTTGCCGGTGAGCACGACTCACGTGCTTTCTTCCGGTGTCGCCGGCACCATGTATGCGAATCACTCGGGTCTGCAGTGGGCGACAGTGCGAAATCTCGCGCTGGCGTGGGTGCTGACTCTTCCGGTGGCGATGATGCTTTCCGGCTTCCTGTTCTGGGGATTCAGACATATTTTTTGAGGGTGGCGCTCGCCTGAGTCAGGTTTCGGGCGTGATCCGTGCAGTCGCGTTTTTGCCGGCGCATCGAAGGGGGCGTCTCGATCACTATGCCGATCGGAAATTTGCCGCTTGCGTTCTGACCTATCGTTTGTGGTATACATGTGTGCCGCATTCGTTACAACCAAACACCTCGGGTGAGGAGAAAAAGGTCGACATGGATCTCTTTCATCGCGAATTACTGGGTAAGGACACGCCCACCGGCCGGGACTGTCAGTTCTGCTACCGCGCTGATCCGGATTTTGCCAAGCGCGACCCTATGGACCGCCTAGTTGTGTCGAACTTGGACGACACAGCCGCGGCTCATATCACCGAAGATGGATACGTCAAACATCGCATTGCCGAGCTGCTAAAAAAGCGCGTCTTCGGCACCATCGATTCCAGTTTGCCGAAGTCGGCTTAAGGCCGATCAGTCCTAGCGATCAAACGTCTGAAGCTAAAGCACTTGGAGTGTCACAAGGCTGGGTGATACCTGTGCAAGACGGCATCCTGCACATCCGATACAATATTAACATCGTGAATATTAATATTTTACCTCCCAGCCAGCAATCCATCGAGCTTCACGAAGTTTGCATTCAACTCCAGAAAATGGGCTATGCCGAATCCAAGCGCATCCGCATTTACGGTCAGGAATTTGAGGCGGTTTCGAATCCATTCCCAAATGGGGACGGAATTGCCATTCGGGCGTTTTCCAAACGGGAAACGGAGGAGCGGACGCTGCAGCTTCCCCTGCCAGTCGTGCAAATGGTGAAAAGGCAGAAACGGAAGAAAGTAGCCTAGCAGTTCCTCAAGCAATAGTCTCAGAGCCACTTCGGGGCGCGTATCTCTGCATTGCCATGTCTACAATTTCGCCGATGAGCTGGGTGTAGGATCGGCCCGAGGCCTTAGCGGCCATGGCAAATTCCTGTTTACTCGAAAGCCATGGATTGGGGTTGGCTTCGATCACGTACACTTCGCCTTTTGGCGTGAGGCGCATGTCAATGCGGCCGTAGTCGCGTAGCTTGACGGCGTGATAGGCGGCCAATCCGGTTTCCTGCAGACGTTTCGTCGTCTCCTCATCGAGATCGGTGGCCAGGTGCGATTTGGTCAGCTTGTGGGCTTGGGTATCCCTTTCGAATTTCACGTCGTAGCTGGCGATCTTTGGCGTGCCCTTGGGCAGGCGGGATAGGTCGAGTTCTACCAACGGCAGGGTTTGCGCATGTTCGTAGCTACCCAGAATAGCGGCGTAAATCTCGCGCCCCTCGATGTATTCTTCGATCAAGGCGGGTGAATCGAACTCGTTCTGAATGTATTCCACTCTCTCCATCAGTTCCTTCACGCTGTCCACGACGGCGTCGGCGCTGATGCCGATGGAACCATCTTCCGATACCGGTTTCACGATCAGGGGAAACGAGATGTCGTGGGCATGCTCGATCCGGCCACGATAAGAAGTTGCAAAGAACGGCGTCTTGATGCCATGAAACTCGAACATTTTCTTTGCGGTGCCTTTGTCCTGCGCCAGGAAATGCGCATGAGGACCGCCGCCGGTGTACGGCATATCCAGCAGGTCCATATACGCAGCGACGTTCATTTCTTTGGTGTCGTCGCCGGCAAAAGACTCAGTGAGATTGAACACCAGATCCGCGTCGCACTTGGCTAGCGCGGTCAAGCACTGCGGGCGGCCATCGAGCACTTGATAGAAAGGTTCGTGGCCAAGTTTCTCAAGAGCCTCGAAGATTTCTTCGCGATCTTCTTTTTCGGTCCGCGTCTTGCGTTTCGGTTTTGGTTTAGGCTTGCGTGCCGAGGCTTTTTCCTCTGCGACAACCTCGGCAGCCGCCGTCTCGTCTTCCCAGACGTCATACAGCACGGCGACCTTCAGCTTCGCGCTGGTCATTGCAGCCTCCAGCTTCTAACAGAATAGTTCTTCATTTCTTTCCCAGAAAGCCCTCGATTTGGAAAAATCATGGATGCACGAACTTTCCTCGCGCCATGTAATTCATGGCCAGAGCCGTCACATAGACCGTGATCTGGATCAAGTGTTCGGACTCTCGCGTGGCGTCGGCAAACAATCCGAGTTGGTCGATTCTTTTCTCAATTACCTCGATCAATTTCTTGATCAGCGGACGCTGCGCTCCGGTCCAATAAGCCACTTTGTCCACCACTGCTTTTCTCTGCGCGTGCAGGAATTCACCTGCGGGCTTTGCCGTCTTGCGACGTTTGGACGCATCGAAAATGTCGCGCAGGTCGGAGTCCAATGCCAGGTCCGTAAGCGGGACTTCATCGTTGGTTCGCTGATAGAACTCGGCGACCGTGGCTTCCATCTCATCGACCGTAATGTCTGTGCGCCCGCGGCGGCGAATTGGATCAACGTTGCCCAACTGCCGGGCGATGCGATTCATATACCGCAACTTCGCCATCGCACCCCAACCGCGATAACGCTTGCGCCACGCAGATCGCGGAGTCAGCCACACGGCGAAGGTTTCGGCAAAATCTTCATCCGGATGCTTCTGCGCGTACCAGCCGGCGAGATGACGCACAAAGTTTCGCGAGAACGGAATAGGACGATAGTTGTCGTGATAAGGGCGGCGGAACGGACCAAAAAGCTGCTTCCATTCCGGCGTGCGGTGAAGCTTGTACGCGTAATTGAACGCGTGCCCAGCCTCATGCCGGAGATACATCATGACCTCGCGAGTATCCTCGAGGTCATTCATCTCTTTTTCCAGGTGAGCCAGATCGGCGTTCGCCAGATAAAAAGGAATGCCAATCACTGGTTCTCCCGACGGACATCCCCATTCGTCGGTGAGATAACAGAGTGGGCGAAATTTCACCAACCCTTTTTGCTCGAGCTCGCGATACAACTGTTGCACCAGGCGTTGCAGTGGCGAACCTTCGATGGTCAGACCGAGGTCGCGAATGGGTTTGTTCAGGAGGTCCTGCAAACCGGGCCGTGATTTTTCGAGTTCCTGCACGCAATCTTAAGATGTCAATTTAGATGAAATCGCGAAATAAAAAGGGGGAGAGGAAGGGACAGTCTGCGCTAATTGTAAACATTATCAAATTACACGCTGTGGTTCTTAGATAACGACAGATCAAAGACCAAAGTTAGGTCGATCCGAAAGAATGCCTGGATCCATGCGCGAATCACAGACTACAACCCTCATCTTATCAATCGATTGTAGCGCGAGCAAAGCGTTGCTCCGGACGCCCATAGCAAATTACGGAATATTTGCACCGCGGTTGCATCTGGTTGCATCTTTGTAGAAGTGCGCGTTTGACAGATTCGCAAGCGCACCCTAGAATCGACGACAGAATGTCAGACCAGTACCAGAAGAGTTTCGACTGCATGTGCTGTTGTACTTGTTGTTGCGCAGTCGTGTCTTCTGGCGCCGGGAGGTTGCTGACTTAGAGATTTTTTAGACCCAGCAATTATAAACCCACCGCCAGCAGGAACCTGGCGGTGGGTTTTTCTTTTTATGCCACAAATTGAAACTATAAAAGAGACGAAAGCACAACGAGTCGAGCGACTCAAGCGGGAGAAAAACCCGTGGGAGGCGCTCGACGAGATTCGAGGCTTCGCGCGAACCGGCTTTGATTCCATTCCTCCCGAATGGCTGGGCACCTACTTTCGCTGGTGGGGCGTTTACACCCAGGGAGACGGCGCCGGCGTGGTTGGCGGAAAAGGCGGCGAGGGCAAAGCGCTGCCCTGCTTCATGCTCCGCATCCGCATTCCCAACGGCATTCTGAATTCGTCTCAACTGCGGAGCATCGCTGAGTTGACGCAGCGTCACGCGCGCGGAATCGCCGATCTCACCGTGCGGCAGAATATCCAGCTTCACTGGGTCACCATCGAGGCACTTCCGGAGATTCTTGAAGCGCTTTGGCAATGCGGCCTGAACAGCATGGGCGCGTGCGGCGATGTTGCACGAAACGTTACCGGCTGCCCGGTGGCCGGCGTGGACGCTGACGAAATCTGCGATGCCTCGCCGCTCGCGCTTGCTGCAGCCCGGATGCTCACCGGCAATGCCGATTTCTACAACCTGCCTCGCAAATTCAAGATTTCGATTACCGGCTGCCGGGTTTGGTGCGCTTATCCGGAGATCAATGATATCGGTTTGACTGCGATCGCACGCACCCTCAATGGAAGGCCGGAAACTGGCTTCTCGTTGCGCGTAGCTGGCGGACTCTCGGCCGAGCCTCATCTCGCCACGCGTCTGAATGCGTTCGTGCCCTGGAACCAGGTCGAACCGGTGGTCAAAGGCGTTGCCGAACTGTTCCGCGAGTCGAGCGAGTTGCGGGAGCATCGCGAGCGTGCACGGCTCAAGTTCCTGTTTTTGAAGCACGGTTGGACTTCTGATGGCTTCCAAAAGGAACTGGAGCAGCGGATTGGCTTTCGCCTGGATCCCGCGTTCGAGGAAGCCGCGCCCGCAGATGTTTACCGCGACCACATTGGAATCCATGGGCAGAAACAACCCGGCTACTGCTACGTGGGAGCGTCGGTTCTGCGCGGACGAATTACAGCCGAACAAATGCGTGCCGCTGCTGATCTCGCGGATCGTTTTGCAAGCGGGGAGCTGCGAACCACCAATATGCAAAATCTGCTGGTCGTGAATGTGCCTCAGTTGCAGGCGGAGTCACTCGCCAAGGAACTGGATGCAATCGGATTGCGAGTGGGCGGCTCGCCGTTCTGGCGCGGAGCCGTGGCCTGCAGCGGCACGGAGTTTTGCAAGCTCGCCATCACCGAGACCAAGAGCTTTTCGCGATGGCTGGTTGAAGAACTCGAAGAACGGCTCCCCGGCTTCGAACAGCACCTGAAGCTCCACGTCACCGGATGCCCCAACAGTTGTGGTCAACACTGGATCGCTGACATCGGGATCGAAGGCAAAAAGCTGAAAGTCGGCGATCGCATGCTGGACGCGTACTACTTCTGCCTGGGGGGCGCGGTTGGCCTGCATCAGTCGATCGCAAGGCCGGTCGGCTATCGCTGCCTCGCCACGGAAGTGCCGGACGCGATTGAGCGCCTGTTGCGCCGTTATTTGATCAATCGTTCGAACGGCGAGAATCTGCGGCAATTTTTCGCGCGCCATGGCGACGCCGAACTGCGGGCGTTTCTGGCTGGAGAAATCGTAGAACCAGTTCCTCGCGATTTGTCGCCGGGACGCGTGCCCCATGGAATCGAAGGTTAGTTGGATATAGAGGGGAGAGGCAGTGAAGAGTCTATTTCCCATGTTCGTGAAGCTGGATGGCCGCCAGGTGCTCGTCGTTGGTGCCGGGCGAGTGGGCGAGCCCAAGATTCGCGGGCTATTGCCGACCGGAGCCAGGATTCGCGTGGTTGCGCATATCGCCAGCGAAGCCGTGCGGGAGTGGGCGCGCGTTGGCCAAATCGTTCTCGAAGAGCGCGGCTTTGTTCTGTCGGATTTGGACAATGTCTTTCTGGTTGTCGTGGCCACATCTTCGCGCGATTTCAACGAGTTCTTATTTGGTGAAGCGCAATCGCGCCGCATTCTGTGCAATGTGGTGGATGTTCCCGAGCAGTGCGATTTCTATTATCCGGCGGTGGTTCAGAGCGGCGATCTGCAGATTGCGATTTCTACCTCGGGGCAGAGTCCGTCGCTGGCACAGAAAATCCGGCAACAACTGGAGCGTCAGTTCGGATTGGGATACGCACGTTGGGTCGCAGAGCTCGGTGAAACTCGGCGAAAAATTCTCGCCAGCACTCTTGACCCGGAACGCAAGCGTGAGCTACTGCAATCGCTGGCAAGCGTCGAGGCATTCGAGGCTGCGCTCGCAGCCGAGGCAAACCTCGATAAGAAAGGTGCCGCAGTATGACAGGCAAAGTTTACCTTGTGGGCGCGGGCCCCGGTGATCCGGAATTGCTCACACTCAAAGCTGCTCGCGTGCTGAAGCAGGCGGATGTCGTTTTGCACGATGATCTGGTCAGCACGCAGATACTCCAACTTGCTCCCGCCCACGCGCAAGTCCGCAACGTTGGCAAGCGCTGCGGAAAAAAGAACATCAGCCAGGAAGAGATCAACTTCCTGATGATCACTCTGGCGGCATCGGGATTACAGGTGGTGCGGCTCAAAGGCGGCGATCCCCTCATCTTTGGGCGCGTCGGCGAAGAAATCGTGGCCCTGCGCAAAGCGAACATCGAGTTTGAGATTGTTCCCGGCATTACAGCGGCTCTCGGGGCTGCGTCGAGCGCGCAAATCCCCTTGACGCATCGTCAATCTTCCCATGCCCTGGTTTTTCTGAGCGGGCATTCGGCCAGCGGGGTCGATCCAACCAATTGGCAGGCTCTGGTTTCGTTGGGTGCGACTATCGTGGTGTATATGCCGGGATACCGCTATTCGGAAATTGCCCGCAAGCTCCGCGCCGCTGGGCTTTCGGACGAAACACTCTGCGCGATTATTTCGCGCGCTACAACTTCGGAAGAACGAATCTTTACCACCGACATAGAGGGATTGAAGAATGCGCCACGAATGCCCGCGCCGACGCTTCTCGTGATTGGAGAAGTTCTCCGTCACGCGGATCGTCGGTACTTGCGAAACGAGCTCGGAGCTTCGAATTTCATATCGTGGAACAGTTTGCCTTCGAGTCAAGTTTCTCTGGTTGCGCATACCGATCCGGAGGTTTCACGCAGTTCGATCGTCGCACTCGGAGATGAGGAGTAGGGAGCATGAAAGAGGGGGTCGAAAGAATTCATGAACTGCTCGAGCAGTGGGGTCCGGAGGATCTGTTGCGGTGGGCTTTCGTAACTTTCGGAGGCTATGTCGAAATTGCCTCGGGCTTTGGACCTGAGGGCGTGGTGCTCATTGACATCGCCGCCCGGGTACAGCCGGCTTTCCGCATCTTCACTCTCGACACAGATTTCTTATTTCCCGAAACCTACAGCTTGATGGAGCAAATTGAAAAGCGTTACGGGATCAGAGTAGAGAGGATCAAGTCAACGCACACGCCCGCGGGTCAGGAACTTTCGTATGGTCCTGCACTCTGGGGTCATGATCCGGATGCTTGCTGCAATCTCAGAAAGGTTGAGCCACTACGAAAGAAGCTGTCGGAGCTGCGGGCATGGGTAACCAGCATCCGCCGCGACCAGACCCCGGCCCGAGCAGGCGCACTCAAGGTAGAGTGGGACGCGAAATTTCATCTAGTCAAAATCAACCCGCTTGCCGATTGGACCAGCGGGAAAATCTGGCGTTACATCCACGACCACGACCTACCTTACAATCCGTTGCACGATCAAGGCTATCCCAGCATTGGCTGCACCCATTGCACAAGAAGTGTACAACCTGGAGAAGATGCGCGAGCGGGTCGCTGGTTCGGTTTCAACAAAACGGAGTGCGGATTGCACACGACCGCGCCCAGCAGTTTGGTCTCAATCATCAGTCCTGTGCCGGATCAACCTGCTACTGAGGCCTAATCAATCACGCGTTCGAGCGGCGTCGCGAGCGATGCGAATCTCGCCGGAGCCCCGTGGCGTCTCAAGTCCTGCCGCACCCGTGCCGATAGATCCCGAAGCAGACCTATGAACCCTAATCATGCTGCCGGGCAACCATGAAGCAGCTAAACGGGTCGCCTACCGCAAATAACCGGCACGGAGAGTGGCTTTCGGTAATGGAGCTAGCCACACGCGAGGTTTTCGAGATGATGCTGGGTTGCCATTTGGCAGTACCGGAGGTCGCGGCCGACAGCTCTCACGATACGACATCTGTGGTGGGGTTGGCCGGAAAACTGTGCGGCACCCTCACCGTGTCTTGTGGGGCGAAGTCGGCTACGCTCATGGCCTCCAAAATGCTTGGCGTGCAGGTGGTGGACGGCAGCCCCGAGGTGTCCGACGCCCTCGGCGAAGTCTGCAACATGGTGGCTGGCAACTTTAAGAACAAGATTCCGGGACTAGGCGACGGCTGTATGCTCTCTGTGCCTATCGTAATTACAGGCAAGAATTATAGTACGCACTCTGTGGCCTCGGCTGTTCTTGACCTCAGGCTGTTGTTTGAAGGCGCACTTTTTTTCATCCGTCTCCAGATCCGAGGTTAAGCGAAGTCTGATAGAAAATCGGTGGAACAGTCTCAGCTTCGCCCCGGCGCTGAGCCAAACACAGTGGCGACCAGTTCCTGGATTTCTTCGACCGCCTCATCCAGTTCAAAGGTGAATCGCACCAGATCAACGCCCTCCAGATCGCGGCGTTCCTTCAAAAGAATGGCCCATGCGGGGTCGGCGATTAAGTCCACCATGCGCCGCTCATAGTATCCGTAACCCAGACCGCGCATGCGGCAGAGAAGGTCGCTCAGGTGCACCAGGGCAACCAGGGGCTGCGCTTTTTCGCTTTGTTCGACGACGTGATGATGGGCGATTACTTCAACCACGTCGTCGGCTAAGTTCCATTTTTCCGCCAGCGCCCGCCCGGTCTCGCAATGGGTGAATCCCATTGTGGCATGTTCGGCGTCGCCTAGTGGAATCTCTTCACGGCAGGCACGCTCCATCGCCACGGCGAATTCCTTGGGAAAAACCAGGCAGTTCACCATGAACCCAATGTCGTGCAGCAGGCCGGCCATATACGCTTTCTCCACGTCCGCGGCCGCCAGCTTCTCGCTGAATTTGCGGCATACCAGAGCGCATCCGAGCGAGTGCCTCCAGAACACGGCCGGATCCAGCACCCACTTGGTGGCGGGGAAAGCCTGCCCCATACAACAGGTCAGAAGGATGGTTTCGACCCGCCGCAGTCCCAGGCTGATCACCGCAGTCTTGATGGATTTGGGCGGCTGGGCCATGCCGAACAAAGGCGAGCCCGCCACCCGCAGGCATTGCGCGGCTACGGTGTTGTCATAGGACACCAGACGTACCACCTCCTCCACTTTCGCGTCCTCCGGCGAACCGCTCAACAACTTGAGCAGCGGCAGAAACACCGCCGGAATGGCTGGCATGGTTTCGATCTGCTGCACGCGCTCTCGAATGCTTGCGGTAAAAGATGAGTTCATAGCTTGCCACTGTTCAGGGACGGTTTCCAGTACGCGATGGTTCCGGGAAAATGAACCAGGTGAAACTGCTCGTTCAATTTCATCAGCGATTCCGAGGTTCCGAGGAAAAAGTAACCGCCGAAGTTAAGGTTGCTAAAAAAGTGATTGATCACCTTGGCCTTCGAGACTCCGTCGAAATAGATCAGCACGTTGCAGCAGAAAATCAGATCCATGCCCTTCATGAAAAGCATCCTGGAATCATCTTGCAGATTCAGCCGGCTGAAGGTGATCAGCTTTTTCACCTCTGGGCGGACCTGCAGTTTCTTGTCATCCAGGGTCACAAAATATTTCCGCTTGTAATATTCGGTTGTATTGCGCACCGCGTAGTCGCCATAGATTCCGGCCTTGGCAGTTTCGACTGAACGGTCATTGAGGTCGGTGGCCAGAATTTCCACCGTCCAGCCTTGCAAAAGCCGGTCCCTTTCCTCCAGCATGTTCATGGCCAGCGTGTAAGACTCCTCGCCGGTGGAACAGCCCGCGCTCCAGATGCGCAGCCTTTTTGTGGTCTGCTTGACTTTCTCGGAAACGACCTCTGGCAGGATGACTTTCCGCAGCGCGTCGAGCTGGGGTTGGCTGCGGAACAGGCAGGTCTCACCGATGGTGATTTCGTTCAGCAGTTGGCGCAATTCGCCATCTCGGCTGGGCTGCGCGGTCAGCTGATCCCAGTACTCGCGCGGGGTCCGCGACCCCAACTGTTTCATCCGCCGGCCGCAGCCATCGGCCAGAAGATAAAGTTTGTCCTCGGCTTTGTAGATACCCGAAACCTTGTACACCAGATCGCGGATTTGCCGATACACGGGGTCCAAAACATCGCCTTTGTTCGCTGCCAGAGGCCCGCCTGCGGGTTGAGTCGCAATGGTCATTTTGCCGTCCGCTCCAACATCGCTCGACTCTTCATGCCGGCGCCGCTTTGAGGGGCGCGGCTCAGCGCCACCCGGCGCGTGATCTCGGCCGCCAACTGATCGAGCGGATAAGCAGCGTCCGCCAATCCCGAAGCGTTCACCAGGCCAGGCATGCCCCACACCACGGAGGAAGGCTCGTCCTGGATGATGACCGCTCCGCCGGCGTCGCTAATATCCTGCGCTCCAAGCACCCCATCCGAGCCCATGCCGGTCATCACTACGGCGAGAACGTTCGCCCCGTAGGCCGCGGCCACCGAGCGAAACAGTACATCGACCGCGGGACGGCAGGAATTCTCGGCCGGCCCCTGATTTAAGTTCAAACGCGCAGTTAAGCCCGCCCGTATTACCTTCATATGAAAGTTCCCTGGCGCAATCCATGCATGCCCGGGTAAAAGAATTGCCCCGGCACTCCCCTCTTCGATGGGAATCGCGGAGCGGCTGGCCAGCCGTTCGGCCAGCAAGCGGGTGAAAATCGGTGGCATATGTTGCACGACGACAATTGGAACGGGGAAGTCGTTCGCAATCCGCGGCAACACTTCCGCCAGGGCATTCGGGCCGCCGGTTGAAGTTCCGATGGCCACAATTTCGATGCGCGCATTGGACTTTGCCCGAACTTTCAGTGCCGCACGCGACCCCGGAAGTGGCGCGAGTTTCAGTGGAGTTACGCCACACAGCGCCTTGATCTTGGGGATAAGCTCGCCGCGAATGCGTTCGATGGCAACCGCCGGGCTGCCGGTATTGCTCGGTTTCGTGGCATAGTCCGATGCTCCCAGCGCGAGGGCATCGAGAGTTGCCGCGGCGCCATGCTCGGTGAGCGTGCTGAACATGATGACGGGCAGTTTGGGATACAGTTGGCGCACCGCCGCCAGAGTTTCCAAACCGTCCATCACCGGCATCTCGATGTCGAGCGTAATCAGGTCGGGTTTGAGCTGCGAAATCTTGGCTAGCGCAATTCGCCCATCGCTCGCCGTGGCAACCACCTCGAGCGCCCGGTCTCCCGACAAAGTGTCAGAGAGCAGCCTGCGAATCACCACCGAATCGTCCACCACCAGGATACGAACGGGAGTCATATTAATCCGGGTATATCCGTTTCATAATCGGGTCCGTCGGCCACCGGGCTGCGTTACATGGAGCTTAGCTACCAGCATGGGCCACCCTTTTACGCATTGGTTCGCCGGAGGTCGCGCCTGGTTCCTCGTCTCTGGCACTGAGATTGAATTGCGCTACCAGGCCCCGCAGTTCCGCGGACCTTTGCACCAGTTCCTGAGCCGCTTTCTGGGTCGTGGCCGATCCTCGCGAGGTGCTCTGGGCGGCTTCCGCCACCCCCGCGATGTTGCTGGTGATTTCCCCGCTGCCCTGCGCCGCTTCCGCCACGTTGCGGGACATCTCATTGGTGGTCGCGTTCTGCTCCTCCACTGCGGTGGCAATCGTGTTCGAAATGTCGTTGATCTGGTTGATCACGCCACTCATCGACGCGATGGCCTCCACCGCCGCTTTGGTGTCGCTCTGGATGGCTTCAATCTTGTTGCTGATATCTTCCGTAGCTTTCGCGGTTTCCTTGGCCAGTTCTTTCACTTCGTTGGCGACCACGGCGAATCCCTTACCGGCTTCACCCGCGCGTGCCGCTTCAATGGTCGCATTCAGGGCCAGCAGGTTGGTTTGCTGGGCAATCGATGTGATGGCTTTGATCACGTTGCCAATCTCCGTCGAGGAGTCCCCCAGCTTGGAAACTGTAGCGGTGGTAGTCTCCGCCATCTTGACCGCCGAGGTTGCGACCTTGGCAGCTTCGGTCGCGTTCTTGGCGATGTCCTTGATGCTCGCCCCCATCTCTTCCGCACCCGTGGCCACGGTCCGCAGGTTCTGGCTGACCCGCTGAGTAGCGTTGGAAACCACGTTGGCCTGCACCGAGGTTTCCTCGGAGTTGGCACTGATCTGCTGGCTGGTGGCGCTGAGTTCCTCGCTTGCGCTGGAAACGTGCCCGGCGCTGGCCGAGATTTGGGTCAAGAGTTCGTGCACCTTCTCGACAAACAGATTCAAGGATTTCCCCAACTGCCCAATCTCGTCCCGGCGTTCCTGATTCACCCGGACGGTGAGATCTTTGGCTTCGGCCATCGCCTGGAATTTATTGGAAAAGGAATCCAGCGGCCGGGTAATACTGAGCGCGACCCAGGTGGCCACGGCCAGCAAAAGCAACAGCGAAAGAGCGCACATCGCAAACATGGCCCACGCCGCGCTCTTGGCTTTTCCCCTGGCATTTGTCACCGCCCGCTTTCCGCTCTGCTCCAACTGATCGCTGCTTTCTTCTATTTTTTCCTGCACCCCGAGGTAGAGCCGGTAACATGCTCCTGAGTCGACTTTGGCGGGATCACGCACCATGGCTTTAGCCAGCGCATCGGCGGCGCTCAGGTACTCTTGAACCAGGCGACCCTCGTCGTCCAATGCCGATTGAATGGCGGGGTCCGTGGCTAAGGCTCGCGCCGTGGCAATGCCTTGAGCCAGCATTTTGGAATGCAGGGCCAGGTTGTCCAAGTTGTCTTGTTGTTCTTGACCTTTCTTGGCAAAGATCGCCGAAACATCAGCCCAGGTCATGTCGTTGAAAGTGCCGGCTTCGATATGACTGCGAATCGCCATGCCCGTGGCTGTGACTTGAGTCGTGGCTTGCTCCACTGACCTGATGCCCCAATATCCAGTCACACTGACGCCAGCCACAAACAGCAACCCGCTGATGGTCAGGGTCGCCAGGCGTTTCTTAATTGTCCATTGCATGCGCGTTTCCCTGGACTCATCTCACCTGTCGGCTAAAGTCGTTCAGTTCTCGAAGCGGCGATGGCTGTGCTTCTTATGCACCCGCGTGGGCCGCCTTGTTTCGCGTCTCTGTCGTCACGCCTCGTTGGTTACGCGCCTCGGTATTGATCTTGAATTGCTCAACCAAGCGACGAAGCTGCGCCGACGTCTCCACCAGTTGCTGCGAGGCTTTCTGCGTATCGGTGGCCCCCCGGGTCGTACTCTGGGCCGCCTCTGCCACGCCTGCAATATTGCTGGTAATCTCCCCGCTGGCCTGCGCCGCTTCGGTCACGTTGCGCGACATCTCGTTGGTAGTTGCGTTCTGTTCTTCCACTGCCGTGGCGATCGTGCCGGAAATCTCGTTGATCTGGTTGATCACGCCGCTGATCGATGCGATGGCATCTACCGCCGCTTTGGTGTCGCTCTGAATGGCTTCAATCTTGTTGCTGATGTCTTCCGTAGCTTTCGCGGTTTCCTTGGCTAGTTCTTTCACCTCATTGGCCACAACGGCAAAGCCTTTGCCAGCTTCTCCTGCTCGCGCGGCTTCAATGGTCGCATTCAGCGCCAACAAGTTGGTCTGTTGAGCAATCGAGGTGATGACTTTGATGACTTTGCCAATTTCCGAGGAGGATTCTCCCAGCTTGGAGACGGTGGCGGTTGTGGCCTCGGCGACTTTGACGGCGGAGGTCGCGACTTTGGCCGCCTCGGTGGCGTTCTTGGCAATCTCTTTGATACTGGCGCCCATCTCTTCGGCCCCGGTCGCGACCGTCTGCAGGTTCTGGCTGACGGCCTGGGCAGCTTTCGAAACTACGTCGGCCTGGGCCGAGGTTTCCTCGGAGTTGGCCGTAATCTGCTGGCTCGTGGTATTCAATTCCTCGCTGGCGCTGCCGACTTGAAGCGCCGAACCGGCGATCGACTGAATCACCTCATGCAGATTGTTCTTCATCGTATTGAGCGCTGCTCCGGCGTCGCCAATCTCGTCGTGAGCACGAACCTCGATGTCAGCCACCACCAAATTGTTGTTGGCGATTTGATTTGCTAGCGCTGCAGCCTCCGCGACTGGTCGAACGACGACGCGTCGAACCAGGAACACTACGACCCCCGCTGTGAGCAACATGGTCACAGCGCTCAATAGCAGAAGTGCTAAATTGTTACCCATCGCCGCTTCCTGCACTGCCGTCAGTGGCGCTGTAACCACGAAGGCTCCCCTCAAATCACCCACCTTCATGCCTTCCTTTGCATAGCCGAATGGATCTTTTGCTCCTGCCGGATCGCCATGGCAAATCAGGCAGTCCCCCGTCAAGCGGACCGGTTGGGCATAGCGCATCACCTGCTGGCCGTTGACGACCGTGCGCTTGAAATACTCCTTCAGGCCGCTGTCGCTTTCGAATTTTGTCAGAGCCTCGCGTTCGAACTCGTCCGGCGCGTGCTGCGGGTTGCGCGGGTGCAACGAGGGAGTCGAGAATTTCATGCCCTGAGACTCGGCATAGTCACGAGCAATATTCCAGGCGACCACTACAGGAACTTGTTTGACCTGTTTAAATTCGTGAGTGGGAACATAGATGTCCACGTTCGCGGAGAAGTAGTTGCGAACCGCCCCCGCCATCCCATCTGTCTTTCGCAGCTTGTCGACAAAGGCCTCCTGAGCCTGGGTGTTGATTCGGTTTTGCGTGATGAAGAAGCCAGCGCTCGAGGTGACCAGCAGAGTGAGCACGATCGAGCCAACGATCTTCGGCGTAAGTTTCATGTTGTTGAACATTCGACCGTTCACTCTCTCTGCTGAACCAGCGCTCAACATCTCCTTCTCGAGCCGCCTGAATGCCAACAACGCGGTGCAAACGCTCATCACGTTGCCAGCTATCGCCCTGCCACGCTCTCCGTCGCCTCTGCCATCTGGCAGGCTTTTTCGATGTCGAGCACATGCATGAGCCTGTCGTTCAGTTTGTGGACTCCGACGATCATGGCTCGGACACTGCCCCGCAGAGTTTCCGGGGGCGGCTCGAAGCTGCTTTCGTCGACTTCGACCACGTCGCCAATTTCGTCCACCAGCAGGCTGACCGCGCCGTCCTCCGATCGCACCACGACGTTCATAGGCAGCACGTCCGGTGGTGCGGGCTCCAGTTCCAGCCGCCGCCGCAAGTCCACTGCGGTCACAATCTGGCCGCGCAGGTTGATCAGTCCGCTCACCACCTCCGGCGCCAGCGGCACCTTGGTCAAGTCCAGCGAACGGATCACCTCCTGCACCCCTTTCAACTCCACCCCGAACAGCAGCTTGTCCAGATAAAAGGTGCAAAACTGTGAAGTGTGGGCCATGGTTTAGTTTGCCACCTCCGCCGCTCGGGCTTTCGCCTCCGCCCCCGTGGGGCTCAGCTCCGCCCGCCGCAGGATGGCCGGAATATCCAGCATTTCCGTGACCCGCTCCCCGATCACCACCGAATACAGCACCGCCGACCGGGTGGCCGTCGAGCGCACATCCGCCCGGTCTTCCACGATGTCCAGAATCCGTTCCACCACCAGCCCAAACGAGCGCCCCTCGTGATGCAACACCAGCACCTGAATCGGCCCGGAATCGAGCGCCGGCGGAGCTTGCAGGGCCCGCAACTTGTTGCGCCGCTCCTCCAGCACCACCTGCAGGCGGATCAAGGGCAGGATCTGTCCGCGATACTGCGTCACCCACTGGCTGCCCGACATTTCCACTTGCGCCACCGGAAACTCTTCCAGCCGCGCCAGCGTGCTCAAGGGAATCGCCATACGGGAATCGCCCGGCCCCGCGAACAGCAGGAAGGTTTGCTTTTCGCCTTCCGCCGCATTGG
>JBAVAQ010000072.1:0-187620 GCA_049585795.1 Terriglobales bacterium
TCTTTCCCCCGCACACCTACTCTCTCGCCGCCGGAGCGGAGCGAAGCCCCGCACAGCGTAGCGGAGCGCAGGCGGCGCCAGCCATCCCACCCGCTCAATCCGGGCGCTCTTTCATAATGCATTGAGACACTGGCAATGATCTTGAGTCTTCAAGATCGGTGAATCACATGGGGCGTACTTGGGCAATCCTTCACGGCTGCGAAGACGCCCTTGTGGTTGTAGGCACGCGGCTGGCATCCAGCGGAACATCGCGCTGAATCACGATCTCCAAGGTTGTGCCGGCGTCGAGTTTCACATCATTTCCCCGGGTTAGCATAGCGATCGCAGTCCCAATCGCACCGCCAACTCCCGCGCCAATCAATGCACCTTTGCCGCCGTTGCTGAGCCCGCCAACCACGGCTCCGGTTCCGGTCGTACTTGCAACGGTTCCGATTTTCTCGCCTTTCTGGCTGTCGGACTGAATCGTGCCCTCTTGGTCCTTCACCGAAGTCTTATCCACTCCCGGCGCATTTTCCACCGCACCGGGCAGAAGCACGGTGTATCCGCTGGGGTAGATGAGCGTGGTGAAATGCATGAGAACTTCGGCCCGGCCTTTGATGTGGCCTCCGCGCTGGATGTGACTAATTCTCCCTTGCACATAGGTGCCCGCTGGAATCAAAACTCGGCCATTGGCCACAACTGGGAAAGTGGTCTCCGCATAAACCCCATCACCTTCATGCGTCCCCTTGCTCGAAACCGCGTGCTTCAACTCGACCGGAACTTTGGTTCCGGCGGGGATTGTGAGTTCGCTGGCAGCATTTGGAGACGCAGCGGTAGAAGCGGTACCCGGCTTGGCCGCGGGACTCGACTGACCGGCGGCCAAGGCGGTCAAGAAAAACACGCCAAGTATCACGCGCATGAAACACCTCTCGATGACGTTAACGATAATCAGGCCTGCCCGCCTGGTCGCGCCGATATCAATCTCGATGCAGGTACGATGCAAGAAACATGAGGAAAGTTAGTCGAGGCTGCACGACACGATCTAACCCGCCGAGCGCCTGAGTTCGTTTTCCCGCACATTCCCCATGTATTGCGATTGCAGCTTCTGCGCACAAAGCTCTCCGCACACATGCAGCGTACCCTCGCGAGCAGCGATCTCTTCGTCCCATGGACACAGATACAACAGCGGCCGATGGTATTCGCCGAAAGAGGTCCACATCAGCCACCATCGATCGGTCGATCGTTTCAACAGACCACAGTTCGGGCCGGCACAGCGGTAGAAAGAATTCGGCATTGGAAGTTTTGGACTGGCTGACATTGCGGTTCACTTCTCCTGGACGAGCGGCCTGCAAACAAGCGCAACCATTCTAGCCAATATGACCGCCGAGCGCCCAGCATTAAATGCCTCCGCCATGCACAGGTAGACGAGGAGCCCACGTCCGGTACCCAGCGAAGCTCGAAATATTTGACTTTATTTGTAAATGAGATACTTCTGCCGAATCTGAGCGAACTTCTCCAGCGGCTCGCGCCAATCGTCTGCAATCCGCCGCGGATCGTCACCCCTCGCAATTGCGTCGAAGGCCGATTGGTTCACCAGCAGATCGTTCATACGCTCCATGTGAAACTGCTCGGGATAAAGCTTGTGCAGCGCCGACGCCAGTTCAATCCCCAGCTCGGGGGCGTCAAACGCATCACGATCCAGCAGAATAATATTGATCCCCTGACACTTCTGCCCCGCATACGCGCTGGCTGTCGGAGTAAAACTGACGGGCACAAAGCGCACGCCGGAAATCTCTCTCGCATTCAGATACTGCGCCAATTCGCCACTATTGGTCCAGGGCGCGCCCAGCAATTCAAAGGGAGTATCCGTGCCGCGTCCCACGGAAACATTCGTACCCTCGATTAGCGCGACGCCTGGATACAAGGTCGCTTCGGTGAGGCTGCGAAGATTCGGCGACGGATTCACCCACGCCAGGCCCGTCGAATCGTACCAGTCGCCGCGCATCCATCCCTCGGCAGGAACAACCTGCAGTCGTGCATTGATGTTGTGCTCGACATTAAACATTTTCGCCAGCTCGCCCATGGTCATTCCGTGGCGCACGGGCAGAGAATCATAGTTGGTAAAACTTTCATGGCCGGGATCGGGGATCGGCCCTTGCACAAACGATCCGGTAATCGGATTGGGCCGGTCGAGCACGATGATGTCGATTCCGGCCTTGGCTGCGCCTTCTAGAAAATATCCCAGCGTGGTTTCGTAAGTGTAGAAGCGCACGCCGGCATCCTGAATATCGACGACGACGGCATCGAGCGTCTTCAACACTTCGAGCGAAGGCCGCCGCGCGGCATCGGTTGCCCCGTAAACGCTGTAGACCGGAACGCCCGTTGCTGCGTCCTTCGAATTGCCAATGTCGGTGGTGTCCAGAGAGCCCGTCACTCCATGCTCCGGGCTAAAAATGGCATCGAGCGAAACTCCCGCCGCCTGGTCCAGAACATCAATGGTGCGGCGTCCCTGCAAATCCACTCCTGTTTGGTTGGTCAGCAATCCAATTTGTTTCTTTTCCGTTGTTCCGCGAATGAGGTCAAAGCCGCGCGCTTCGAGTACGTCGATTCCCGTCTTTATTTCGCCGTTGCGAGAGACCATTCGACGCTCGCCCGTCTCCGCCTCGTTGTACCCCGTGATGCTCTTGCATTGCAGCGCGGTCTTTTCAGCCGTGGTGAGCGGCAGAGCCGCAGCCACGGCCGTCGCAATTTTCGAGCGCAATGCGACCGCACTTCCCTTCCCGCGCGGATGCACCGCGTTGGTCAGCACAATGATGTACGTCCGCGTCGTGGGATCGATCCACAACGAAGTCCCAGTGAATCCCGTGTGCCCAAACGAGCCCACCGGCAACAAATCGCCGCGGTTGCTCGAAAAAGGGGAATCAATATCCCACCCAAAGCCGCGCAGGACCGGCGATGTCGGCGGCTGCTCGGGCGTGGTCATTTTCTCAATTGTCAATGGAGACAGAATCACGCTGCCGTCCAGCAAAGCTTGGGCAAACTTGGCTAGATCGTCGGCGGTCGAGAACAGCCCTGCCTGCCCACCCACGCCACCCATCCGTCGAACCGTGGGATCGTGTACCACTCCGCGCAGCATTTTGTCATGCTCGTCATACTGCGTCGGCGCAATCTTCGGCAACCAGGAAGCCGGGGGCAGAAACCGCGTGCGCGTCATTTTCAGCGGAGCAAAAATATTCTTCTCGCAATACTCCTGCAGGGACATTCCTGATACCCGCTCCATCAGAGCGCCGAGCACGATAAAATTCACGTCGCTATACAGGAATCGCGAACCCGGCGGGTAGATGGGCTTCTCTGCGCACGCCATGCGCAATGCCGTTTCGCGGCCCTCCCACGGCTGCGATAAATCCAGATCTTTGGGCATGCCGGAAAAATGTGTGAGTAGTTCGCGAACCGTGATTTCCTCTTTGCCATTTTCCCCGAATTCCGGGATGTACTTGGCCACGGGGTCGTTGAGGCGAATCTCGCCTTTCTGCACCAGTTGCATCACCGCCGTGGTGGTCGCCACCACTTTGGTGAGCGAAGCCAAATCGAAAATCGTATCTACGGTCATGGCCTCGCGCCGCGGTTCGAGCGCGCGCTCGCCGAATGCCTTGCGATAAATCACCTGGCCATCGTGCCCGACCAGCACGACCGCGCCCGGAATTTGCCCATCGCGGATGGCTTCCTGCACGATTGAGTCAATGACGCCCAGGCCGCGCGAAGGAGTTGCTTTTCGCCCAACAGCCAGCACGGGCAGCGCGGAAAAGAGAAACGTCATCCATACAAAGCCGGAGACGCACCGTCGGAGGCGTGCACACTGATTCATCATGCCGATACTCTGACTCTACACAAGCCTGGCAACCCGCTCAACAAACCGAAGTAAGGAGTGCCATGTGTGCCAAATGGAAGATGGGTTCCCGGACGGCCGGACATGTTACAAAAGATAATGGATCGATCCATGAACGTCATTGGCAGATTCCGTTCCGCCCTTGCATTTCTTTTCTTGTTGTCTGTTGCGCGTCCGCTTCATGCGCAATCCGAAGCGGACCGGCGGAATTGGGACCTCGCCGTCTGGGCCGCTGGCGAGACCGGCGAAGAGAACACCAACTCTTTTGCCGAGGCGCAGATCCTGACCGCGGGAGTTTTCATAGGCAAAGAACTGACCGATGAAATCGGCAGCGGTTGGCGGCGCGGACGCCTTGAATTCGGAATCTCCGTGATCCCTCTCTTTCGCCAATTCCGCGCCGAGACAATCTACGGCGGTGGCTTTGAGCCGGTCATTTTGCGCTGGAACTCCAGCCTCCACACCAGTCATCTCGCGCCCTACATCGAATTGGCCGGAGGCGCAGTTCGCACCAATACCAACTTCCCCACCGGAGACACTTCAGATTTCAACTTCACCGCCCGCGGCGGCGGCGGCATTCAGGTCTTCACCAAGCGCCGGCAATTTGTGGACATCGGCTGCCGATGGTCGCACATCTCGAACGCGAATCTGGGTACCAGGAACCCCGAGTTCAACGGAATCCAGGTAAGCGTGGGCTACCATTGGATCCGCTAACTGAGAACCGAGAACGACGAACTGACAACTGGTTTTCGGTCATCGGTTTTATTAGAGCCCATCAGCCGTGATCTTTACGCGTTCCGGGAACTTTGTTATAAACCGAACATCGAGCACTCGACCTCTTTGCCGAAGCCCTTCCCGGGAGCAAATTCCGCCGCTGGGATCAAAGCGCCCGTTCCGGCTGATCACCAGCAGGACGTGGTTTTCGCGCCCGCTTTTGAATTACTACGACAGGCCATTGCCGATCGTGTCTTCCCGGCAGCTTCGGTAGCCGTCACGCACCGTGGCAATCTCGTCGCGCTGAAGGCCTTTGGCCGTTTCACCTACGAAGCAAACTCTCCCGAAGCAACAGCAGACACCGTATTCGATCTTGCTTCCCTCACAAAGGTCATCGCCACCACCAGCATGGCCATGATTTTGTACGAACGAGGTTTACTTGACCTGGATTTGCCAGTCGTGGCCGCTGTAGGAGAGTTCGCGGGAGAAGACCCACGCCGCGATGCCGTGACCGTGCGCATGTTGCTGGCGCACTCCTCGGGATTGCCTGCGTACGAAAAGCTCTTTCTGCGCGCTAAGACGCGAGATGGACTTCTTTCCGCCGCCTTCGCCACTCCGCTCGTAGCGGATCCCGGCGCGAAGGCCGAATATAGCGATATCGGTTTCATCATCCTGGGAGTAGCGCTCGAGCGGATTGCTGACGAATCTCTCGACCGCTTTTGCCAGCACGAAGTCTTCGGGCCCTTGGCAATGACACACACAGCGTTTAACCCGCCATTGGCGTGGCGAGCGTCCATCCCGCCCACGGCGAACGATGAATCTTTTCGTCACCGCGTCATTCAGGGAGAAGTGCAGGACGAAAATGCCAGCGTGATGGGCGAAGTTGCCCCGCACGCGGGCCTGTTTGCCAGCGCCGGAGATCTCGCCATCTTTGCCCATGCGATGCTCTCCGGAGGGTGCCCTATCCTTCGCCCGGAAACGGTAGCACTGTTCACGCGTCGCGAATCTTCCCCGTCCGGCACGTCGCGCGCCCTGGGTTGGGACACGCCATCATCGCCATCGCAATCGGGAAAATATTTCTCGACCAATGCATTCGGCCATCTCGGCTACAGCGGAACCTCGTTGTGGATTGACCGGGATCGCCAACTGTCCATAACCTTTCTAACCAACCGCACCTGGCCGGATTGCAAGAACGAAGCCATCAAGCAACTCCGCCCCAAGTTTCACGATGCCGTAGTTGAATCGTTGGGAGGCCCGTAATGTTTGCTGATGCACACGTAGCCCCGGCCACGGCCCTCGTGTAATTGCCTCGGTTGAACAATTACCCACTGAGCGCCGTGCGGTAGTAAGCTGTTTCGAGTCAAGACCACATGGAACGCATACATACGGCGTTAACGTTTTCTAAATGGGCTTCGGAGTTCACGATCGTTCCCCCAATTTGCTTGGCATTCGCTCTCGGCGCGATCAGTCTGGTCTGGGCAGCAGTGAAGCAGCGACCATTCCAGACGGGCCTTTGGAAGCCACACCACTGGCTAGTGCTTACTCACTTGCTATTCTTCGCGGCTACGCGTCGCTCGCCTCATGTGGGTTTTGGATTTGGGGCATGAAAGGATTTCGGTGGTACGCGACCAGCCTGATGGCTTTAGCCGAACGAGTCACGTGCAGCGCGCTGTTCGTAGCGGGCATGTCGGTAACCGGCGACTGGTTGTAGCCCAGCAGCGCAACATCAACCCGGAAACTTTATCGATGAAGTCAATTGCTGAAACGTCGGAGACAAACGGTTGAGACGCGTTATCACCACTGCGAAGCTAAGCCACCTTGCCACCGAGCAGCCCAACCGCGCCGCCAGAAATCTCGACCAGAAGTCCTCGCTCGAAATCGCTGAAATCATCAATGCTGAGGACGCCAAAGTTGCCGCCGCCGTGAAAGCTGCCTTGCCGCAGATCGCTCGCGGAATCGATCTGATCGCAAAAGGTATCAAACAAGGAGGCCGACTGATCTACATCGGCACCGGAACCAGCGGCCGTCTCGGCGCGCTCGACGCCTCTGAGTGTCCGCCCACATTTAATACCGATCCCAAGACCGTGCAGTTCATCATCGCCGGAGGAATCAAAGCGCTGTACAGCGCCACCGAAGCCAGCGAGGACTCGCGCGAACTCGGCGAGCTGGAAATGGCGAAAAAGAAGCCCGGAAAGAATGACGTTGTTGTTGGAATCGCCGCCAGCGGTCGCACTCCATTCACTATTGCTGCCGTCGCGTATGCCCGCCGTCACGGGGCCAAAACTATTGCCGTCACCTGCAACGCAGGATCTCCGCTGGAAAAAGCCGCGCACTTCGCCATCGTCGCCGAGGTTGGTCCCGAAGTCATTGCGGGATCGAGCCGCATGAAAGCCGGATCGGCGCAAAAGATGATCCTAAACATGCTCTCGAGCGGGGCCATGACTCGCCTCGGCTACGTCTACGGCAACCTGATGATTAACGTCCACGTAAAGAATTACAAGCTCCGCGAACGGGGCCTAACCATGCTGCAACAAGCCGCTGGAATTACTCGCGAAGCCGCCGAGCAGGCCCTGCAAGCCACCGGAGACGATGTTCCCGTAGCGTTAGTCATGTTGCAAGCCGAGGTAAGCCGGCCGCAAGCAATCGAAGCGTTGAAGGCAACACGAGGCCACGTCCGCCAAGCCATCAACGCCGCCCGCGCTTTGTAGCGCTGCCAAACTCACATGGAGACAGCCGCCCCCGGCTGTCCAGTCGAGCGAAGCTCGACTTTTTCTGCCCCTCGCAAAGATCCATCCACAGGCCGTGCCCTTCCGATTAACAAATTCACATCCACCACCAACCGGTTTCGCCCGTACAATATCTCAGCGCCACAGATTGGACGGACCCCATGAGCCTCGCAGTTGCTCACCGTCTGCAGCGTGCGACGTGGTTACAGGAAAATCGCGATATGGATAAATTCGTAATACGCGGCGGCAATCCGCTGCTGGGAACAATTCGCGTCAGCGGCGCCAAGAACGCCGCGCTTCCCGCTATGGCCGCCGCTCTGCTCACAGAGGAACCAGTCGTTCTCGAAAACATTCCGCAGGTCCGCGACATTGAGACCACACGCAAGCTCCTCGCCGCCATGGGCGCCGAAGTCGAACTGGGATACGGACGCGCCCAGCATCGCACTACTATCTCCTGCAAGAATCTGACCGCGCCCGAGGCGTCTTACGAACTGGTCAAGACCATGCGTGCTTCGACGCTCGTACTCGGCCCGCTCGTAGCCCGTTGCGGCCGCGCCCGTGTCTCACTCCCCGGCGGCTGCGCGATTGGCGGCCGTCCCATTGACCTGCATATCAAAGGACTCGAGCTCCTCGGCGCGACCATCACGCAGGATCACGGATATGTTGAAGCCACTGCAAAACGGCTGCACGGTGGAGAACTTCTTTTCGACAAGATCACCGTAACCGGCACCGAAGATCTGCTCATGGCGGCGACTCTCGCGGATGGCGAAACTATCATGCAAAACTGCGCGCGCGAGCCTGAGGTCGCCGACCTCGCCGACTTGCTCAATAAGATGGGGGCTCGGATTGAAGGCGCTGGTACTTCGACCATCCGGGTAAAGGGGGTCAGCAAATTGCACGGAGCTCGGCACCGCATTATTCCTGACCGCATCGAGGCCGCCACGTTCATCATCGCCGGCGCGCTCACCGGCGGAGACCTCAACGTGTCGGGTTGCGATCCGCGTCATCTGGGAGCGCTGCTTGAGAAGTTAAAGGAAGTCGGCGTGAAGACCGCGCACACTGCAGACTCAGTTCGCGTCATGGGTGACAATCCGCCGAAAGCCGCTGACATGATCACTGAGGAATATCCCGGCTTCCCCACCGACGTGCAGGCGCAATACATGGCCTTGGCGACGCAGGCCGACGGCGCTTCGATCATCACCGAAAACATTTTCGAAAACCGCTTCATGCACGCCCAGGAACTGGTACGCATGGGCGCAAACATCAAGATTGAAGGTCGCCGTGCCGTGGTTCGTGGCAAAACACCGTTGAGCGCCGCCGCCGTCCTGGCTTCCGACTTGCGCGCGTCGGCATCGTTGGTGCTGGCTGCTCTGGTTGCCGACGGTGAAACTATTATCGACCGCGTTTATCACATCGATCGCGGCTACGAACACATTGAAGAAAAACTACGCGGAGTGGGAGCCCAGATTCGGCGCATCGGCGAAATACTTCCGAAAAAGGCAGCCGCGCCGGCCGCACGAGGGTAAAACCCTCATCGCGGAGACACAGCTTCAGGTAGGAGGGAGAAGCAAGCCGCGGGAAAGATCTAAAGTTTGGGGAGGCGATCGTGAGGGTCGAACGTCAGCCTCGCTGAACGCTAACCCATGACCGCCCTTTAAAGTAGCCGTCGAACTTGTTCAGTCTAGCCGATGTTTCTGCCGCAGCCAATACAGTAAACCCTGTATTCGCGCCTGAGCATTAACGTATGACCAGAACAGCTCATCCTGAAGAAAAACTAGAATTTTGTCATCCTGAATCCGGCTTCAGCCGGATGAAGGATCTCGCGCGCAGTGATTACGCTGGGGTGGCCCACCCTTCACTCCAGGCAATAGGAAAGCCGCGAACCCCAGTCGCGGCTTAGCAAAATGTCGGTTTGCGGTTCCGATTATGCAGCTTCTCTCGTGGCCAGTTCCCGGGCGTAGTGGCGTGCTTCCGAAGGTGAACCGATGACCTTCATCTCTTTCCAGTCATAGGGCAATTCTTTGCCGCAATCCAGGCACACTACGTACATGCCGGTCAACGCCGCTGCCGAGGAGGGTCGAAAACCCTTGCGGGAGCCGGGTCTCACGGTAATAGGAAAACTGTAGCGATTATGCCAACAACCGAAGAAAGCATCGACCAATTTCGCAATCACGTTTCACCTCCACAGCCCAGCGCCTGACTCGCCCATCCAGGAATCAAAGTGCGTGTCTACTGTCAATCCCTTAGATTCCATCCTGTAGAAAAAGGTTTCGTCGACTTTCCATAGTGAGAAACCCGCCGCGAACGTTTCAGTTGCGAGGATGCAGATAGGCTTGCGAAATAGGGGGTTAAGCGGAAGTGACCGTGCTCAAACGTGCTCCGGGCCAGTCTTCTTGCGGGCATGACACTTCGAAACGATGGCGGTCCGGAGTCGGGTGCGAAGGTCTTCTGGGAGTTCGTAAAGTTGAGAGTCGCGGTAAATTTCGATGGTCTTCTTGGTGGTATCGCAGACCACGTAGCAGTTGTGGCACCAGGCCAGATGATCTTCCAGTTCAGCTTTTGTGCGCGCATCAATCGCACCATCAAGGTAGTTGGTCAACTCATTCAAAAATTCCGCGCACTTCACTGGTTGGTGTCTCCGATCTCGGGTTTTTCCTTGCCGTTCTCGCGTCGCTGAAAAAAGCGGCTGAGGCGCTCGCGTAATTGCAGCCGAGCCCTCAACAACCTCGACTTCACCGCCGGGATACTGAGTTCCAGCGCTTCGGCAGTTTCTTCCGTCGAAAGCCCTTCTACGTCTCGCAGCACAAAAACCGTGCGAAAACTCGCGGGCAGCCCCTGAATAGTTCGAGTCAGAATCTCCCGCAACTCCGCCTGGTTATATTGCTGCTCGGGATTCGGACTCCAGTCCGCGACTTCGCGGGGCAGCGAGTCTTCCTCCGTCTTAACGTCCTCGTCGAGCGAAACCATGCGCTCGGGGCGGCGGCGGCGCAACCGCATCAGCGCTTCGTTCACCGCGATGCGCACCAGCCAGGTATAAAACTTCGACTGGCCCTGAAACTGATGCAGATTGCTGTACGCCTTCAGGAACGCATCTTGCACCACATCTTCCGCGTCTTCGCGGTTTTGCGTGATGTGTTGCGCGATTCGAAAAACGTTCCGGTCGTACCGTCGAACCAGATCTTCAAAAGCTCCGACGTCGCCGGCTTTCGCCGCTTGCACAAGGGCCAGCTCGTCAGAAACTGGCTCATCTATTTTGGGTTGGATGGTACTCATCATTCATCCGATGCAACAATTTTCACGCGGCGCGAGATCAAGAACTGTTATTTTACTTGGTTACCAGCGTTCGCGCGTAACTGTTTTGACGTAATTTGAGTGCAACAGTTTAGCAGGATTCTGCAAGTGGTGAAGAAATGTCGAAAGCGAAGGCTGAAGCGGCGCTGATTCGGCGGTGTTTGCGATGTGGTTGATAGGGGTATCCCGATACGAATTGCGCGCCTCGGCGATTTGGGTCAAATCCCATCTGGCGGCGTTTCACGGTTGGAGTACGTTACTTCGGTCATCCTGAAACTCGACGAAGTGGCCTTATAATCAGACTTTTGCTGGATGCATCAGGACGGCGATCCGCATTCATCGCAGCAAGAGAGTATTGAAACCGTCGATTAAGTTGCGACGTTCGTCATCGCAGGGGCTGAAGCCTCCAAGGTGTTTTTTGGCTCTGGGCGGCACGACTGAAATCGTGTCCTTCCCATGGGTACTCGGGACGTAGCAAGGTGGTCAGGGCAACAATGGCACATAAAACCTCGATTGATCAAATTGTCGAGAAGGCCGTCTCTCAAGTGTTGGAAGGCCATCTTCCCGAGTTGCGGAAACAACTGGTTCGCCGGGTTCTCGAAGAAGTGCAACCGCACGTGGGAGGAGCAGCCCAGGGATTGGGCAGTGGGACCGCCGACCTACTCCATGCGGTCTCGGCTATTCACGCCGGTACGACGCAAAAAGAAATTTTGCGGGCTCTGCTCGAAAGCACCGCGGGTTATAGCGGGCGCGCGGCGTTGTTTGTGATCAAGTCGGGATCAGCCACGGGATGGCAAGGACGCGGGTTCGATAACAGCGAAGATGTCAAAGATTTTTCGTTGGATGTCAGCAGCCGGGCGCCGGGGCGGGCCTTGCAGTCGCGAGCAGCGGTCAACGCGGGTGTGTCAGAGATGGATCCGCGTTTCATTTCGCAATTCGGGGCCCCTGCTGAAGATTCCTTGCTGCTGCTTCCCTTGCGTCTCAAGGACAAAGTTGCCGCGTTGGTTTATTGCGACGCCGGAACAGCAGGCGGCGGAAAGATGGAAGCCGCCGCACTCGAGCTGCTGGTCGCAGCTACCAGCGCATGGCTTGAAGTAGCTTCGCTGCGCAAGCAAGCCCTGAAGGAAGGCGCGGCTGAGGCCGGCGCGAGCGAAAAGTTCGAAGCGCCTCCAGTACAGACGGTATCGTCCTTTTCCGATCCATTTGCGGCGCACGCGCCGAAACATGCAGCGGATCCAGTCCCAATCGAGGAACCCGCGATGGCAGAGGCGGTGGCCGAAGTGGTGTCAGCACCCGCGGCGATGGCGGCCGCAGCCGCCGCCCCGGCGACGGATGCATTTGCGCACATGTCACCGGAAGATGCTGACGTCCATCGCAAGGCGCAGCGTTTTGCCCGGCTGCTGATGGACGAGATCAAGCTCTACAACCAGGCGAAAGTAGCTGAAGGCCGCAAGCACAAAGATTTGTACGACCGCCTCAAGGAAGACATCGACAAGAGCCGCGCGACCTACCAGAAGCGCTACGGCAACACCGTAGCCGCCGGCGGCGATTACCTGAGCAGCGAACTCATCCGCAGTCTTGCCGAGGATGACGTTTCGTTGCTGGGACCGAACTTTCATCGCTAGACTTCCATTCATTGTCATTCTGTTTGCCGTCGTTTGGGCCGCCGATTTCTGTGGCTCCAGGAGACAGCAGATTCCTCTCTTCGTTCGGGCGTGAAGTGGACGCGGCGCTCCGAGGTAAATTTCTCTTCGCTATCCACCGTGAATGAAGTAAGTCTAAGTTGCTAGCTGAACAAGATTGTTGAAGGAGGCAGTGATGAACGCGCTCAAACTCGTTCGGGCTGGTTTCATGGTGTGCAGCATAGCTGTCGTCTCGGCCAATCTTCAGGGTTTCGCACAGGAGAATCCCGCGGCATCAAAGGCTACTGTTCAAGATACTCAACGGGATGGGCAACACGACTTTGACCCCCTCATTGGTGCCTGGAAATATCAGCTCAAGAAGCTCATGCATCCGTTAACCGGTTCTACGACCTGGGCCGAATTTGACGGCACCGGCGTCTGCTACAAAATTTGGGATGGCCGCGCGCAGTTGGACACGATCGAGGTCGACAGCCCCGATGCCGGCCACATTGAGGGTCTGACTTTGCGCCTCTACAATCCTCAATCCCACCAGTGGCGCCTTTATTGGGCCAACAGCAAAATTGGCGTCCTGGACCCGCCCCAGATCGGCGAATTCAAGAATGGACGCGGTGAATTTTACGCTCAAGACACGGTGAACGGCAAAGTGATCCTTATTCGATTTGTTTGGACGAACCTGGCAACCAACACGCCGCACTTTGAACAATCCTTCTCGGCCGATGGAGGCAAGACCTGGGAAGTCAACTGGATCACAGATCAGACTCGGGTGCCGGATGAATCTGCCAAAGCGCACTAATGCGGATGTGTAGGGCGGACACTCCCGTCCGCCGCCGTTGACTTTGGCTTTCTCAAAATCTGGGATGACCGAGAGATCGCGGGGTGGCCCATGCTTCGACCACGCATAAAGCGGGTGCCCTGTCCTTCTCGCGTCCTGTGCGAGAGGGCGGGGCTTTTAGACACCACGCCCCGACTGTCATCCGAGGAAGTGCAGGCCGTCGCGAAGCGAAGGCCCGCCAACGAAGGATCCCTGCACTTCGACCTGAGACGCACTTTCGCCCGGAAACCTCCCGCCTGTCCCCGGGTTTTCCCCCAGGGAGAGTTTCTCGCGCAGCATAGCGCGGCTTGGAGGCATTGCTTAAGAGAGTGTTGGAAACTTTTGACCGCCTGAGACGCCTTCGTCAGTCCGTTATTTGTCGCCTGTTGGCATCAAATTCGGCGCTGTGCACGTTGGATCGGGCTCAGGTCGCACCTTGACGATCAGGTGCCGCCAAACGGCGGTAACGCTACTCGCCTGCCGAGACCGGTGCGCGGCCCCGCCACCGGTCACCCGACTTCCTCACGTAGTGCTCAAAGACATACGACCAGGGGACGAGCGGGATAAAAATTGCGATCATTCCGATTGCGAATGTGTTCGCGCCAAGATCCTTACTCCATTGCCCCCGGAGCCAGTGCGGCAGAGCCACGGCGAGCAGCCAGGAGGCCTTCCACGTGAATTCCCAGAACAGCACGGGCAGCATCTGCAATGGGTATCGAAGGCCCAGTATGGACAGGACGGAGAGAGCGAACAGCATGCAGATCTTGACCCCGGAATCCATTCCCATTGAATAGACTTGGTGAATCATCATGGACCACACATGCATCCCCAATCCAATCCCAATGACCAGGACGAGATAGAACAGGCGCAGCAAATTCAGCCGTAAGGTGGAAACGGTTTCCATACTTCACCGCCTTTCATGGGAAGTTGACTAGCACGACTCTCTTGGCAAACGCCTCAGACATGTCACGGGAAGCGGCTTCAACGCTCGCGGGCATCGCTCAAAATCAGCCGCGCTAGCTCCCCCCAGTCTATATGACCCGCTGGCCAGGGGTGACCCGTCCAAGCTTTTGCTTGGGCGCGGTTCCTAACTCCGCCAGACTTGCGTCTCTAGTTCAGGCGGCTCTATGAATGGCCCGACGCAGGCGAGCGCGATGTCCGAGAAATGGCTCACGGCACCTTTGAGTGAGTTAAACTCGGGGACAATGGCCGCGCCTTAATCCACCAGCTTATGGCTTAGCCCGCTCCACGCTACTCAGCACGACAAAATGCGAGCCGCTTCCCATTTCGGGAAATCACGCGTTGGGCAGCTGGAGTCAGTTATTTGCTTTGCGCGTGTCGATCGTCTCCCCTCTTTCGACAAACGCCTGCATCCAGCCGAGCACGCGCTTCCAGCCTTCGCCGTGATTGGTCGCGTCTTGGTGGTCGCCGGCAAATCCGCTGTGGGTAATTTTCACCATGGTACCGGTGCCAACCTTTTGCGGACCGCCGTGTTGCAGCCCATGCACCCCGTGCGGTTGCAGCTCCCAACGGACCACCGTGTTCTTGGGATGGTTGGCGAAGTCGGCTTGCCAAGTGTGTACCAGCAAACGCGGGGGATCGATCTCGATATATTCGCCCTCGACCCGAAACGCCTTGCCGTCCGCTCCCATCCCTTCCGTGAACCACTTGCCTCCGGGACGAACGTCGGACTGTCCTCCGGTGAGCCGATACACACCCTTCTGCCCCCACCACTTCACCGTCTGCGCGGGATCGGTGATTGCCTGATACACGCGCTCCGGCGGAGCCGCGATAAATATCTCCACCACCACCGTGTCTTGATCGGGAAGAATACTTGCTGTTGCCATAAGCTCTCCTGAAACTGGTTTGTTCTGCGGCGGTAACCGCAGGTGCTGCCATCCTTCTCCGGTTATTTCTCAACAAATTGTTTGAGCAGCTTGACGACGTTAGGCCAGCCGCCACCGTAATCCTTGCGGGCAGCCGTTTCCTCAGCCAGACCACTATGCGTGACTTTCAAGTGAGTGCCGTCTTTGGTCGGCGTCAGCTCCTAACGGACAATCGTTGTGCGGGATTTGTCGTCGTGCCAATTCGCAATCCAGGTGTACGCCAGCAAGTGCGGCGGATCGCATTCCAGCACTCGCCCTGGCAAAAGAACTGATTCACACCGTTGACGTTCGATTTAGTTTTCTTCGTTCCAAAGCGCCATTGGCCGCCGGGACGCGTGTCCATTTCAAAGAACTCGGTGGTGCATTCTTCACTGTTCCACCAGAGCGGGAGTTGTTGAGGGTCAGTTAGCGCTTGAAATACCCTCTCCGCCGGCGCCGCAATGTGAATCTCGGTGACAATCGCATCCTGATCGGGCGTGACGAATGTTGTAGCCATCGTGTTTGCTCCTGACTATTTTTCCATCCCGAACGAAGAATCATCGTTCGCTCGCGAACGACGATTCCCGGTCGGGAACCTTGCGTTTCCGCTTACTTGCGCGTCAGATCGAAAACTGCCTTCGTCCACTTGCCGTGGTCGACAAAATTCCACTCCTCGGTGTGGTGGTTTGAGTCGAGCATGGCGATGACCACGTGATCCATGTGTGCGGACTGCGGATTCTCGAGATTGGTGGCGTCGAGAAAGTTAAAGGTGATGATTTTGCCATCGGGGGACGCGGTCGCCACCATGCGCGGTTGGTTTCCAACCGCACAGTAATGGGTGAGAAGCAGGCGATTGGGGCCGTCGAAGTTGATCATCGAGATCATGGTCTCGCCGTGACCGACGATTTCGCTCATTAAAGCCGATCCTCCTGCCGTCATGCGATAAGTGACCTGCACCGGCTCGCCCATCGAGTTCTTTCCTTCCCAGGAACCCGCGAGCGACTTTAGCTGGTCGAAGGACCTCTGCGCGTCCGACTGGGCGAAAACTGCGGTCGCAAACAACATAATGCAGACTGCGATGCGTAGTGTTTTCATCTTCGTTTCTCCTGTTTTATTTGTGTTTTGCCCGATCGTGGGCAGTTTCCTTTGCGTACTCGGCTTCGACAAACGTCTTCAAGTTTGCCAGGCTGGTTTGCCAGAAGATGCGATAGTGCTCCAGCCACGCATCCACGGCTTTCAGTGGCTCTGGGTTGAGTTGGTAGATGCGATGACGGCCTTCGCGTCTTTCCTGGACGAGATGAGCCCGCCGCAACAAGCGCAAATGTTTCGAGATGGCTGGTCGCGAGACCGGAAAAACCCGCGCAATCTCTCCCGCTGGCTGAGTTCCTTTCCGAAGAAGATCCAAGACCGCTCTTCTGGTCGGATCGGCTAGAACTTGAAAAGTCGCCTCCGTGGAATATGTAACCGCTCGGTTCCGCATAATGTGTAACTGTACGGTTACGCGATAAACTTGTCAAGAAAAACGTTTTGATCGATTTGTCTGGCGGGCCGCTTCATAAGCGGCGGAATTTGGTCTTGACAGGAAGTGCCATCTCCGTTATATTACTTCTCGGTTATCTAACTGTGCAGTTATGTACACTCTTGACACAACTTTCGCGGCCCTCGCCGACCCTACTCGGCGAGCCATTTTGGCTCGATTAGCCAAGGGCGAGGCTTCGGTAACCGCCCTGGCGGAGCCGTTCGCCATGAGCCAGCCGGCGATTTCCAAGCACCTTAAAGTGCTGGAACGCGCGGGGCTGATTTCGCGGGGACGCGATGCGCAACGGCGTCCACGGCGATTGGAAGCCCGGCCCCTCCGCGAGGCTACGCAATGGCTGGAGAACTATCGTCAGTTCTGGGAAGCGCAGTTCCGGCGTCTGGACAACCTTCTGCATGAGCTTCAAATTGGCGAGTCAAAGAACAAGAAAAAGAAACGTTCACATTGAAAGGAGAGCAGAAATGAAGAACAGCGGAACATTTAACATTACGGCACACGGCGACCGAGAGATTGTGGTGACGCGTGTCTTCGATGCACCGCGCCACCTGATATTCGACGCCTACACCAAGCCGGAACTAATCAAGCAGTGGTTGCTTGGGCCAGATGGCTGGTCGATGCCGGTTTGCGAGGTCGATTTGAGGGCGGGCGGCAAATATCGCTATGTCTGGAAGAGCGATGCCGACGGACGCGAGATGGGGATGGGCGGCATCTATCGCGAGGTTGCGGCGCCTGAGCGGATTGTGGTCACGGAGGTGTTCGACGAGGCGTGGTATCCGGGAGAGGCCGTGGACACGATCGTCCTGGTGGAGAAGGCCGGCAAGACCACGCTCACGCAGACAATTCTCTACAACTCGCGCGAGACGCGGAATGCGGTGCTTAAGTCGCCGATGCAGACCGGCATGGCCGCAAGCTATGACAAGCTGGAGAAATTCTTGCCCTCGTTGGGGCGCGAGGCCTTGAGCGCCTAAGCGTGGTAGTAATCGCGGGCCTTGATGAATTTCTAACCCTGACTTCGGACCAAGTTCAGGAAGGACTCATGCACTCGTGTGTCTTCGCTAAGCTCGGGGTGGAACGTAGCTGCCATCACTTTTCCCTGCCGGACTGCGACAGGATCGTTGCCCTCGGTGGCGATTACTTCGACTCCCGGGCCCACGCGTTCTATCTTTGGAGCGCGGATGAAGACCATCTCGATCGGCTCGCTGCCCAGTCGGCCCTCACGGATCGAGCTGTCAATCTGGCGTCCGTAGGCATTGCGGCGGATGCGGATGTCAAGCGCGCCCAGTCCCAACTGCTTCGGATTCTCTACCTCGTTGGCGAGCAGGATTGCGCCCGCACAGGTGCCGAAGGTTGGCTTTACATGAACGAACTGCTTGAGCTTTTCGAATCCGGCTTCGCCGAGCAGTTTGAGAAATGTGCCCGATTCTCCGCCGGGGATCACGAGGCCATCGATCTCGTCGAGTTGCTGGGGCTTTTTGACCAGCACAACTTCCGCGCCCAGTTCTTCGAGCCGTTTGCGGTGCGCGTCGAAATCGCCCTGCAGAGCAAGAACACCAATAGTCATAAGGTATCACTACGAATTAGTCAGGAGCCTGCACTTTCGGTTTGGTAATTTCCAATATTTTCACAAAACTTGATTCCTAAATCCGTCATTCTTCCGTCCATCAGCGGCACCATGTGCTCCTCTCTGTTCGTCCAAGGAGCGATTAGGCCCCGCTCCACTAACTTCCGCTCGTCCAGGCCAATCAGAGCAGACAGCCCATGTCCAAGATTCTTCGCAAGCATAGCCTGCCACTCCCGAGTTGAGATAGACCCGCCAGTCCGCGGACCTCCCAGATAGCTTAGATAGTTACCGTACACAGTTCTCAGAAGCAGTAATTGACCTGAACTTAAACCTTTCGCCACCTGGAACAGCTGATAAGCTAAAAGGCTCTCTCCATCCGTCGCATTGACCCTATTGGCCGCTAGGAACATCGCCTTCATCGCTTTTAGACGCTCCGCATCGACCGGGTTTGAATCGATCTCGCTGAGAAGCTCAACCCATGTTTGGTAGCCCGACGGTCTGCCGGAGAAATCCTCCGGAATCGTCCCCGCTTTCCGCCAGGCTGAAACTTCCCTGCATAGGTCGGTCAACGCCTCGATTATCATCGCAGATAACGCCACTTTGGGGCCTGCCAGCACATAGCTCGAGACTCCTGACTGAAGGAGAGCCCCAACGTACGTGGTTGCTTCTGCCCGCGTCTTCGACAAAATCCGCTCAATTACGCTCGGGTTCGACAAGTGCGCGATGTCTGCATAGTCCCGGCTAGCCAAGACGCAACTCGGCCCGGGTGCAGAAAGAGACTTGTCTGGGTCGGCGCTCATAGACCGCTACCATCCTCTAGTTTGCAGCATGTGGGCTTCGTCCAGCGCGGCTATTGCTAGGCCTTTCATCGCACCAACGAGGTCTTCGCTGACTTCAAGTAATACTTTAGGGTCGTTGAAGTGCGTGGCGGCTTGGACGATTGCCTTGGCGCGCTTCGCCGCTTCTTCGGGACTAGCGAAGGTCGTCGAGTCCTGCATGAAGATGCCGGAGCCGACGAAGACGGATTCGGCGCCTAGCTGCATGACCAGCGAGGCGTCGGCGGGTGTAGCGATCCCTCCGGCGGAGAAATTCGGCACCGGCAGCTTCCCTTCTTTGGCGACGAGTCGCACTAATTCATAGGGTGCTTGATGTTCTTTGGCTTTGGCATAGAGTTCTTCTTCGCTCAGCACGGTCAGTATCTTCATCTCCTGCACAATTTGCCGCATGTGTTTCACGGCGTGGACTACGTCGCCGGTGCCGGCCTCGCCCTTAGTGCGAATCATGGCTGCGCCTTCAGCGATGCGGCGCAGGGCTTCACCCAGGTTGCGTGCGCCGCATACGAACGGAACCGTGAAAGCGTGTTTGTCGACGTGGTGAGCTTCGTCGGCGGGAGTGAGTACTTCGGATTCGTCGATGTAGTCCACGCCCAGTTCCTGCAGAATCTGCGCTTCGGCAAAATGGCCGATGCGGCACTTGGCCATCACCGGGATCGAGACGGCTGCCATAATCTCGCGAATCTTTTTCGGCGAAGCCATGCGGGCTACGCCACCTTCAGCGCGGATTTGCGCGGGCACGCGTTCGAGAGCCATGACCGAAACCGCGCCGGCTTTTTCTGCGATCACGGCTTGCTCGGCGTTGGTGACGTCCATAATGACGCCACCCTTCAGCATTTCTGCCAGGCCGGTTTTCAGGCGCAGGCTGGTGGATCTTCCGTTGTTTTGCGACATAAATCCTCTTTTCGCGCGGAACTACTTTTACGATACAAAACTATTGGCTAGCTTGGAATGTCCATTTTCGTATAATCTGTCCATACCACTTTCTCACGTTTGTCATCCTGAGCAGCCAGGGGACCTGCATTTTCCCTGGGCAGGCGAACAGCAGATTCCTCGCTTCGCTCGGAATGACAACCTTAAAAGGGGCGACCTAGGCGAGTTATGGCGAAAAAATCGAGCACGCTGCCGCTAAACCTTCGAGGACCGAAGCCGCGCATACCTTTATATCGCTGGCTCTACGAAGAATTGCGCTCGTCGATTCTTACGGGACGGTTGCACCCGGGCGCTCGCCTGCCTGCTACGCGCGATCTGGCGGCACAATACGGAATTTCTCGTCCGACGATTGTCACCGCCTTCGACCAGTTGCGGTCGGAAGGGTATGTGGAAGGCAAGGTAGGCTCGGGAACGTACGTCAGCGAGACTCTTCCCGACGAGTTGTTGCAGGCGCCGCGCACGAAATCGACTGCGAGAACGCGACGGCGTGCCATTCCGCTTTCCGCTTATGCGCGGCGGTTGCGGCCGTTGCTTCGCGCTGAACCTCGTCCGGCGCGGGCATTTCGCGCCAGCCAGCCCGCGCTCGATGCTTTTCCCATGAGCCTGTGGGCGAAGGTGGCAACGCGACGTTTGCGGCGAGTCTCGGCGCGTTTGCTGGCTGGCGGAGAAGCGCTGGGCTACCGGCCGCTGCGCGAAGCTGTCGCCGAGTACTTGAATACCTCGCGCGGTGTGAAGTGCACCGCAGATCAGGTGCTGATCATCTCCGGTGTGCAACAGGCGCTGGACCGGGTGGCGCACTTGCTGCTCGACGCGGGTGATCCGGTGTGGATGGAGGAACCGGGATATCCCGGCGCTGCGGTGGTGTTCCGCGCTGTAGGAGCGAGAATCTGTGCCGTGCCCGTCGATTCCGAAGGATTGAACCTCGAGGCTGGACTACGACGCTGGCCCCAGGCACGTCCCCGGCTGGTTTACGTAACCCCCGCCCACCAGTTCCCGCTGGGAGTAACCATGAGTTTGCGACGAAGGCTGTCGCTGCTTGAATGGGCACGGCGATCGCGCACGATCATTTTCGAAGACGACTACGACAGCGAATATCGCTATTCCGGGCGACCGATTCCAGCGTTGCAAGGCTTGGATCGGGCCGCAGTGGTAATCTTCGCTGGCAGCTTTACCGACGTTCTGTTCCCCGCGTTGCGGCTTGCGTATCTGGTAGTTCCCTCCGACATGGTAGACATTTTTGCGACGGCTGAGTCGGTGAGCACGCATCATCCGCCGCTGATCGATCAGGCGATTTTGTGCGATTTTATTCGCGAAGGTCACTTTGCCCGGCACGTCCGGCGGATGCGGGGGTTGTATGCCGAGCGTTTGTCGGTGCTGGTGGAGTCTGCTCGGGAGCGGCTCGCGGGATTGCTGGAGATTCCTCCGGTGGAAGCCGGCTTGCGAACCGTGGGCTGGCTCCACGGCGGGCGGTCCGCGGAGCAAGCGGCCCAGGCTGCGGCTCAGCATCAGGTCGAGGTCGTGCCGGTGAGCCGTTATGCATGGGGCCGCGCAAGGCGCGAGGGACTGGTGCTGGGTTTCGCCGCCGTGGACGGACGCGAAATCCGGCGGGGAGTTGAGCAACTGGCACAGGCGCTGGACAAGTACCGAGCATGAACGCCCGTCCAACACAATGTTTATCTCTCTACGAACTTGGCGAACATCTTCTGCGGATCGATGGCGATGAATAGTCCCTGGCCACGGGCGAGCACTTCGTTTTTCTGATTGAGAATTTCCGCCTTATTAATGTGCCGCCGTCCGTGGACGCGGACTTCGCGCGATTCCACACGCAGCGGCTGGTTCAGCGGAACAGGTTTGAGGTAGTTCACCGTGATCTCGGAGGTCAGCGCGATTACGTGACGCAACTTGTTCACCTTGCCCATGGCCTCATCCAGGATGGTTGCGATGATGCCGCCGTGGGCGTGGCCGGGAGGGCCGGTATAGCGTTTGCCCAACTGGAAACGGCAGACAAAGGAATCGGTCTCTTCGTCATAGGCGAACTTAAGTCGCATGCCATCAGGGTTATCGTGGCCGCAAGCGAAGCAATGGTTCTTCTGCATGTGCAGGTAACGAGTGTCGTGGCCGCGGCCTGTGGATTTCTTCGGCATAGCGTCAGGATCATTAAACCACGAAGCACAAAGGAAACCGATTTCCGAGAGTTGTGGATAAGTTTGATTTTCGAAGGTCAGCAGGCTACGTTCCCGATTCGATTCCTTCCACAACAAGTCCTTGTGCGCATCACAGAGGGCTGTGATAAACTTCGGGGCCGAACGCAGCTTCGTGTTTTTTGGCGAGCTATGACAATGCGCACACCCCGACCCTCGGAGGTCTTGTAGATGGGCCTCGCACTCCTCGTGATTATCTGGTTGATCACCTTTGTCAGCACTTACTTTTTCGCAGCAAAAACCTGGTGGTTACCGCATGGGGCATCGACGTCGACGCCTTGGATCGATCATCAGTTTGCGTTGACTTACGTGCTCATGGGGATCGTATTCGTGGCCGCCCAGGGCGCTCTCGGCCTGTTCGTTTGGCAGTATCGCGACCGAGGAAGCGCCAGCAAGGTGACCTACTCTCACGGCAACACCAGGATGGAAGTGATTTGGACCGCCCTAACCGCCATCCTTTTTATTGGGCTGAACCTCATGGGCAGTCCTATCTGGGCGTCGGAGCGCTTCGCGCCTGCGCAGGCGGGGTCGGTTCCGGTGGAAGTGACGGGCATGCAGTTTGCCTGGTACTTCCGCTACCCAGGTCCGGACGGAAAGTATGGCCGCACCGATCCCAAGCTGATGGATCCTTCGGCCGGAAACGAAGCTGCAGTCGGGCTGGACACAACTGATCCCGCGTCCAAAGACGATGTGGTCACCGGCACCATGTATGTTCCGGTGAACCGGGAAGTCGATCTTACCGAACGCGCGGTGGACGTGATTCACAGTTTTTTTGTGCCGCAGATGCGCTTCAAGCAGGACGCGGTTCCAGGGCTCATCATTCATATGCATTTCACACCCACCGAGATTGGCGAGTACGAGATTGCCTGCGCCGAGCTTTGCGGACTCGGGCATTACAAAATGCATGGCATGTTGCACGTGGTGAGCCAGGAAGACTTCGATAAATGGCTGGCGGCACGGGAGGCGGAGAAACAGTAATGGCGACTAGCGCTACAATTCACTCGCACGCTCCTCAGGGCTTTATCCGCAAATACATTTTCAGCCTGGATCACAAGGTCATCGGGATTCAGTATTACTTTCTGGCGCTGGTGGCGGTATTTGTCGGGATGTTCCTGTCGCTGCTCATGCGCTTTCACATGATCTGGCCGACGGCTGTTCTGCCGCTCATAGGCGAGATCAAGCCTGAGACCTATCTCAGCCTGCTCACGATGCACGGCACGATCATGGTTTTCTTCGTGTTGACCACAGCGCCGCAGGGCGGGTTCGGAAATTATTTCTTGCCCATCCAGATCGGCGCGCCAGATATGGCGTTCCCGGTTCTGAACATGCTTTCGTTCTGGACCACGTTCGTGGCTTTCGTCGTGATCCTAGCGGCTTTCTTCGTGACCGGAGGACCTCCGCTGCACGGCTGGACCGGATATGCCCCGCTCAGCGCGCTCACCAACTCGGGACCGGGAGAACAACTCGGCGCCGATTTGTGGATCACGAGCATCGCAATTTTCTGCATTGCATCGCTGATGGGGGCGCTGAACTTCATCACCACTACACTCGACCTGCGCGCCAAGGGCATGACCATGATGCGCATGCCACTGACCTGCTGGGCGTGGTTCGTCACCGCGATCCTCGGACTCCTGGCTTTCGGTGTGCTGCTCTCTGCAGGCATTCTGCTGCTGCTGGATCGCAACATGGGAACCAGTTTTTATGTTCCGCTGGTTGTGGTCAACGGACAGGTGATGGGCCATAAGGGTGGGTCACCCCTGCTATGGGAACATCTGTTCTGGTTCTTCGGACACCCCGAGGTCTACATCGCCATTCTGCCTGGAATGGGCGTGGCTTCGCAGTTGCTTTCGACCTTTTCGCGCAAGCCAATTTTCGGCTACAAGGCCATGGTGTACGCGATTATGGCTATCGGCCTTTTGGGATTCATGGTCTGGGGTCATCACATGTTTATGAGCGGCATGAGCCCATATACGGCTTTCGCTTTCTCGCTCATGACCATGGCCATCGGCGTTCCGTCGGCCATCAAGACTTTCAATTGGCTGGGAACGATCCACGGCGGGCGCGTACGCTTCCAGACGCCCATGCTCTATGCCATTGGGTTCGTTTCCCTGTTCGTGTCCGGCGGATTGAGCGGGCCATTCTTAGCCCAGCCGGTGCTCGACATTCCGTTGCACGACACCGCTTTCGTGGTCGGCCATTTCCATCTGATTATGGGAGTCGCCGCCATCTTCGGCATGTTCGCCGGAACTTACTATTGGTTTCCGAAGATGTTCGGTCGCATGATGAATGAGACTTGGGGCCGCGTTCATTTCGTGATCACGCTCATCGGCACGTATTGCATTTTCATGCCGATGCATTATCTGGGCATGGCCGGCCAGCCCCGGCGCTACTCGCAGTTCACAGAACTCAACTATCTGCATCGCTTGATTCCCCTCAACGAGTTCATGACCTATGCCGCAATCATCACGGTGGCGGCTCAATTTATCTTTGTGATCAATTTGTTCTGGAGCATGTTCAAAGGTCCAAAGGCTAGCGACAATCCGTGGGAAGCCACCACGTTAGAGTGGACTACGGCGACGCCGCCTCCGCACGACAACTTTGGCGGACGCACCCCAGTGGTAAATCACGGGCCGTATGAGTACAGCGTCCCCGGCGCACCCCGGGATTACATCATGCAAACCGATCCGGCGACGGTGGCATCACATTAGTCGTGGTCGCAGGCGAGGGCGCCGGCGCTACACAACACATGGCAACTTTGAGTTCCCCAGTTTCGATTGAGGTCCCGAAGACCGGGCAGGGCGGCGGAGGGACGCGTCCGCCTGCTTATGGCGGTGGTGGCGATGGACGCGGCGACGGCTCGCCCGACTACGGAGCGCGCCTGCGACGCCTCCGACTGGGACTGGCGATCGGGCTGACTTCGGTCACCATGATCTTCGTCTCACTGACCAGCGCCTATGTCGTCCGCCGGGGCTTGCCGACTCTCGATGAACGCACCAACACGTATGTTCGCGATTGGATTCCGGTTGACCTTCCCCTCGCTCTCTTGCTGGTGAACACCGCGCTGTTATTGGTCAGTAGCATCACGGCGGAGTTGGCGAGGCGGCAGATTACGCGGCAGGCGGCTTTGGCGCCCGTTCGTTCCATCCCTGGGGTTTCTCTGGGTGAAGACAGAGGGTTTCCCTGGCTGGGAGTGACGGTGGTCCTCGGCGGCGGATTTCTGACCGGGCAGTGGATGGCTTGGCGCGAACTCGCCGATCGCGGCTTTTATATGGCCACGAGCGCAAGCAGTTCGTTCGTTTATTTACTGACGGCCACCCATGCAGTCCACCTGGCCGGAGGGATTTTGGTGCTGCTTTACGCGGCCGCCGTTTCCTTGCTGCACAAACCGGTAGAGGCGCGGCGTATTGTGGTCGACGTTACGGCGTGGTATTGGCACTTCATGTTTTTGCTATGGCTCTACATTTTCGGGCTTTTGTGGTTTGTGCGCTAGAGGCAGGCGTGGGCGGGAGCGCCCGCGCCACACGAGCATAAGGAGACATCAAACATGTCTGAAGTCGCGGTGCAACATAGGATGGCCGATGTTTACGAGCCGTCCTTGTTCGGCACCTATTCCAAGAAGATCGGGATGTGGCTGTTCCTGCTCTCCGATACGCTGACTTTCGGAGCGCTGCTGTTCGCTTACAGCTACGGACGCATTTCGAATCCCGACTGGCCCACCCCTTTCGGCAAAGATAGCATTACCAACGCTACGATCATGACCGGCTGTTTGCTCTCCAGTTCGCTGACTATGGTTTTAGCGGTGCTGGCTGCGAGGCGTGGCGACCGCAGTTGGACACGCAACTGGATTCTATTCACCATGTTTTTCGGTGCCGCCTTCATCGTGCTTCATGCTAAAGAATGGACTCACCTGATCGATGAAGGTATGACGCCGTTCAAGAATCCATGGGCGGCCAACGTGCCCCAGTTCGGTGGAACGTTTTTCACGCTGACCGGCATGCACATGCTGCATGTCACCATTGGCGTTATCTATCTGGGTGTAGTTTCCTTGCGCAAGGCGTTTCTGCCGATTCTGCTGGCCCTCTGGGGCCTGGTGTGGTGGCTCACTCCCGCCGGCAATGTGTTTCATATTGGCGTCCACGTCTTGCTGTTGGGATTCGTGATTGCCGCTGTGATCCTGTTCCTTAAACCCAAAGACTACGACGCGCATGACGTGGAAATCGCCGGACTGTACTGGCACTTCGTGGACTTGGTCTGGATGTTCATCTTCCCGCTGGTCTATCTGATGTCCACGCGGGTGTGATGTTGTTGGTTTTGACGTCATCCTGAGGGGCATCAGGCCCGAAGGATCTCGCGAGGAGTACGAAAGAGTCGAAGGGGAAACTAAATGCACACCGTCGCCGTAACGCACGACGAGGGCAAAGGACAATACTTCTGGGTCTGGGGAGCGCTGCTACTGCTCACGGCCGTCGAGGTAATGCTCGCGTACAGACGAGTCTTTGAGCCGCTGCATATGCTGGAAGCTCTCATGATTTTGTCGATCATCAAGTCGGCGCTGATCATCGGCTACTTCATGCACTTGAAATATGAGATCGCCGCCATGAAGTGGGTAATGATGACCGCTGTCTGCGCCTGCCTGTGCCTGATGTGCATCTTCTTCCCCGACGCTTTTCGGATCGTACATTTGGGAGTGCGATGAAACTGCGCTTTGCCATCTTGGGCCTGTTACTCGCGCTGTGGGCGGGTCCCGCCTTTGCCCAGAGCTGCGCCATGTGCTATAGCACGGCGCGTGCCCTGAACAAAGAAGGCCAAAATGCGATCACTCGTGGAGTCGTGGTCCTGCTTATTCCCCCGGTTGGATTCATGACGATTGGCGTTGGCCTGGCTCTCCGTTACGGCAAAAAGCGGGATGAAGAAGCGGAGTAGGGTTGTCGCGCCCAATGCCCGCCCTAAAAGCAATCTTCTTCGATGTTGGAAACACCCTTCTTTTCCCTGACCGAAAGCTCATTCTTGCGCCACTTCACCATCGAAAGCTGAGTCCGAGTCTTGACCACTGGCACGCGATCGCGCGAAAAACCAAGAAAGAATTCGATCTCTTGCAGCATGAGGGCAAGGCTGATCATAGCTTCTGGTACATGTTTTATTCTCATTTGCTCGCGGAGCTTGAAGTTCGCGACGATGCCTTGCGCGATGCTCTGGTCACAGCCACCCGCGTGTCCGCGAACTGGTGCGATATTCTGCCAAGTACGCGAGAGAGTCTGCTGCGGCTTAGACAACGCTATCCCCTGGCAGTCATCTCCAATGCCGACGGCAAGATTGCCGATGTGCTGGCGCGGTGCGGCATCGTCGATTGTTTCCTCACGATTACCGACTCGGGATTAGTTGGGTATGAGAAGCCCCATCCAGCGATTTTCGAGGCTGCCCTGCGCGACATGAATGTCGCCCCGGAGCAAAGTCTATACGTCGGCGATATGTACTCTGTCGATTATCTGGGCGCGACCCAGGCGGGAATGCAGGCCATCTTGTTTGACGTATCGGGAGCGTATCGGGAATGTGGCCTGCCGCGGGTGGAATCGCTAGAAGAGTTAGAACAGAACGTGTAATCAGGTTTTCTTATCGCGAATAACACCCCTTCGTCATCCGGATGGGCATGCACGTCCGCGCTGGGCGGTTACAATGGCACGTACGCCTGCTTACGAAGCATGACCAAAGGCAAGCAATCAACAACGGCCTCCGACGAATCGTGGATGGAGGAAGCTCTCCGCGCCGCGCAACGAGCACTCGAAGCTGGCGAAGTTCCGGTGGGCGCGGTCGTGGTCTGTTCCGGCGAGATCATCGGCCGAGGTTGGAATCGCAATCTCGCCGAGTCCGATCCGACGGCCCATGCCGAAATCGTCGCCCTTCGCCAAGCCGGGGCGAACTTAGGTAATCACCGCCTGGGAGACTGTGAGCTGTTTGCTACAATTGAGCCATGCCCCATGTGCGCAGGCGCGCTGGTGCATGCTCGTCTGAAACGCCTGGTGTACGGTGCGGATGACCCGAAAGCGGGCGCGGTTCATTCGGTGATGGCGGTGCTAAACCACCCTCAGTTGAATCATCGAACGGAAGTGCGTGGAGGCGTGTTGGCAGGCCGTTGCGCCGAGATACTGCAGTCGTTCTTCAGAAACCGACGCATGGAAGACAAGTAGCCGCTGGTCGTTAGCCGTCGGTGATTAGTCGCCGGCGGATTGTGGTTGAGCCTAGCTTCAGCAGCTTGATTGAATGCGGCTTCAGCCCGTGCCGACGGGAACAGCAAAATCCGGGCTTTCGCCCGTGAGGAGAATGCCTCTGTAGTCGAACCATAAGATCTTCGACCGTCACTGGCAATGGACCGCGAGCCACTGACCAACAGTTTTTTCACGCGGAGAGGTGCGTGAGCGGTTGAAACGATCCGCCTCGAAAGCGGACATACCTTAACGGGTATCGAGGGTTCGAATCCCTCCCTCTCCGCCAGAACTTTAGTTTCTGCTATTTACAGTACGTGACTACCAACTGACTACCAAATTCCGGCAAGAGTGAGAAGACGCTGCGAGCGTAAAACTACCGCCTCGGATTCTTCCTCGACTTCACGGCGCGGCAGAACCTGCGATACCTCGACCAAGTCGACCGCAAGCACCTTCTGCGGTACGTCAAATTCCTGCGAGACCACAAGAGCGATCTGGACGATCCCACGGTTCACAATGTTTTCGAGACGCTGAAACACATTCCTGCGCGCACGGGACATTTTCATTGCAGGCAAGATCCTGGCGGAACTCGACTACGCCGAGAAGCCGCCGAAGCCTTACACGAAGCAGGAACTCAAGGCAATGTTTCCGGCAAGAGATTCACAAGTGCGTAAACGAGTTGCGCGCGATCGTGCCGGATGACGGAGCGTACGTTTCGGAGAGCAATTTTTTTCAGGAGAACTGGCAGCGAGCGTATTGGGGAAGCAATTATGCACGGCTGGCGTCGGTGAAGAAGAAATACGATCCGACCGGATTGTTTATTGTGCATAACGGCGTGGGCTCGGAAGAGTGGAGCGAGGACGGGTTTGTAAGGAAAGCTAAGATTTAATAGTTGAAACTCGAGAGCAACCGAGCGGCGAAAACCAATGCCATTTCTCGGTACTAATCCAACCGACGAATCGATGATCGCCTCATCAGATTGTGCGTATTCATGACGATTCCGTGACAATGGATCGGAGTTTGTTGCGCATCTTTCGCATCGACTCTGCGGCGGCTTTTTCTTCCAGACATGACAGCGGTGCTCGGCACTATGCTATAGGGAACGAATACGGGGTTGAGATTGAATCGCGCTGGACCGCACTGGGCGTGAGCAGCTTGGAATGTATCTGTCACTACTATCGTGTTTTATTTGATGTTACCAAGCTACTTCCCATTGCTTGAGGCAAGCGGTGGGAGAACCGCGAGCCTAGCTTCCAGAAAAGCTTGTCTAACGACGACGAGGGAACTGTTGGGAAGTTTTTGCGTCCAATGTTTGAGCGCTGCTTTGCTGCGATCTTCCAGTTCGACAGCGTCGTCGGTGCGTCCCATTTGCCTGTAAAGCTCGGCCAGAGCCATCCATGTGCGCGAAATACAAACCGCATCGCGAAGGTCGGTGTCCGAATTGAGATTCCAGGCCACGAGTTTTTTCTCGAGATCCTCATACGCGTTAATGGCCTGGCTGTATTGACGAGTCCCCGCCAGATAGTCGGCCGAGGCACGCAAGGCGTGGTCAGCCTCGCTCATAGGCTCGATCTTCTCGGCCGGGTACACTTTTGCATCCCGCAGAAGGAGAAATGCTTTGTCGATGCGCTGTCTGGCCTCTTCACTGTGACCGACCCGTTGCTCGGCATAGGACGAAGCGACTAGCAATTCTGCCTCATCGCGTTGCGCCTGGGAGCCGGACTTCACTTCCCGGATTGTGGCCAGAGAGTGGTCGTAAATAGCCAAAGCTTCCTGGGGGTTCGTGTGCCGCAGAATGTTTCCGATCTCCAATCCTACCTCTGCCACCTGATGATGACTCAGAGCGTCGCTCGAATCGCTGCTGGCGCGTTCTTCGGCAATGGACAATGCCTTTCGAAAAACCGCGAGCGCGTCCGCCGTACGGCCCAGGCTAAGTTCACCATCCGCCTTTCCCAGAATCATTCCCTGATGCAAGAGGACATTGATTTGATTTGATCGCATCGTCGCATGTCCAGTCGCAGCTTCCTTATCGACTATTTCAAGAGATTTATACGTCGTGGCGAGCGCCTCATCCAAATCCCCCGATTGCCACTGCGAATACGCCAGAGCGTGAAAAATATTGCCTTGTAATGGACGCGCCATCGCAACCTGTCGGGAAAGATCCAGGGCCAGTTGACAATAGTGTACGGTCTTGTCGAAGTGCCGTCGGGTCTCGTATTCTTCCGCCGCATTCGTATAGCGATAAACCACACCATAAACTTCTGAAGGCGTGAGGTTCCCCAGAGCGACCACCCGATCGAGTTGCGCGACTGTCTGATCGGCCTCGGTCAAAGCTTGTTCTGAACGTCCCTGCGCATCCGACAGGGCCATGCGATCGTGTGCAATTGTCGAGGCAAGGACCCGCCCGGTGCGGTTGTTGGGATCTTGCGCCAACACAGGTTGCAGGAATCGCTCTGCATTATTCAAACTCGTTTCTGCATCTGAAAACAGGCCAAGATTCGGGGAGGTGGGGTCCCCTTGAACGTGTGCCACTTGGACATAGGCGCGGGCGATGTCCAGGGAGAGATCCTTGTCCCCAGACGCATCACGTCCGAGTACGGTCAAATACTGCAAAGTGTCCGATACGATCTGGTTCCTGACCTTCGTGGCACCGGGCAGCCCTCTGATTTGCTCGTCAAGGTCGATAAACTTGTTGGCCAACTGCCGGGCTTCCAGAAATCGCTTTTGAGCAATGGTACGCTGACGATTGGCAACGTAAAGTCCAGCAGAAAGGCTGGCAATGACGAGCGAGAGAGTGGCGACCGCCACCGTGACTGCCACACGATTGCGGCGCACAAACTTGCCGACGCGATAGGTGATGGTGTCCGGGCGAGCGCTGATGGGTTCGTGTTCCAGGTAGCGGCGCAAGTCGTCGGCGAAAGCGGCCACGGAAACGTAGCGCTCGGTAGGATTTTTCTTCAACGCTTTACCGACAATCGTGTCAAGATCTCCGCGAAGTTGCCGTCGCAGTCCGTCGGGAGTTGTGGCGCGTTTTGCGGCTGCCGCTGCCGCCGTGTTGTCGGTGCCGGCGGACGCCGCAGATGACGACATTTTGGGAGTTTCTAAATCGACAATGATCCGAACCAGGTCAGTGGCGGAATGAGGACCCTCTCCGGCGGAATACTGGCTACTCAACAGGAGATAAAGAAGCACACCGAGAGCATAGACATCGGTGGCCGTGGTGATGGGGCCGGACATGATTTGTTCCGGTGCGGCGAAGCGCGGGGTCAGAGCTTTGTCGCCCTCGAGCGTCAGCCGTGTGGGAGCGGAAGGATCGCCGCTATCCGATAGAAGCTTCGCAATGCCAAAATCCAGCAATTTAACGTGGCCGTCGTCTGTGACCAGCACATTGGCAGGTTTGATATCGCGGTGAACGATGAGATTGCTGTGCGAATGGCCCACCGCGCTCAGCACGTCCAGGAACAGCTTGATTCGACTGTTTACGTCGAGTAGGTGTTCATCGCAGTATTCATCAATTTGTTTCCCCTGGACATGTTCGAGAACCAGGAATGGCTCACCTGCAGCTGTAACTCCAGCATCGATCAGTTCGGCAATATTTGGGTGGGCGAGTTGGCCGAGGATGGCACCTTCGCGCTTAAATCGCTCCAGGCTCAGAGGGCCGTTGACCGCGATGTTCAAGAACTTAATCGCTACCCGGCGTTCAAATCGTCCGTCGTTACGCTCGGCGAGCCAAACGCTTCCCATCCCCCCATGGGCGAGATGACTGAGGATACGATAATGCGAAACCACCCGCCCGGTTAAGGAATCAACGAACGAATCGTCCTCCAGCGCGGGATTCTTCAGGCCTGCACCCACGATCAAGGGTTGGTCCATAAAATTGTCGGCTTCGTGATGCGAGCTCAGCAAGGAGGAAACCTCTTGCTGCAACTCAGCATCGTCACCGCAATCCCGGCGCAGAAACTCCTCTTGCTCATCCGCCGGCACCTGGAGCGTCGCCTGCAGCAACTCGTCTACTCGTTTCCAGCGCTCAGCGTCCATTGGGAACGTTCACCACTCATCTCTCGCGACTGCGATCATAACGGACCTCCATCTCAGATAAACGCAACGTTGCCCTTAACAGCTTTGCATCTCCGCCCTGGCTTGTTTCGGGATGGGGATGTCAGAGCCGGCTTCTTTCCGGGAGTTGAAGAAGCCTTGGTCCACTTCTGACTAGCTCCTCGACCCCATTGAACGTTGTCACAACGCATGTCAGAGAATTCCGACAACGATTGAAATTAGAAGTTCTCCAACAGCCAGTTGTTACTCTCCCACGTGTACTCGCTGAACGCCAGGTGCTGTCCGTCCGGCGACGGACGCAGGAAATGTGCAGCATGGTTCTTGCCACGATCCAAAAAGATGCGCGTTTGACCGTCCAGTTCGATCCTCAGAATTGCGTTGCTTCGATCGTGGACGCCGACGGCAAAAAGCGACCTTCCGTCCACGGCCCAGGCAAGATCTCGGATCGCCCACTCCTGTGGAATCGCCAGGGTCTGCTGTGTCGAATTGGCAAGGTTAACGAGCATTACCGTTGGATGCGTTGCCGCCGTGGTGATGGCGAGATACGCTCCGCTCGGGGAAACAGTCCAGTACGCCGGGATGAAGTCCAGCTTGGTGATCTGCGATCCCAAGCCGGTGGTTGCGTCGAACTGGTAGAAAGCAAGCTTGCTGCCATCTGGCCGCGATAAGACACAAGCGCTTCGGGAACACATGAACGACGCGTCAGCATCGTTGTTGGCCTCTAGAACCTTCTCCGGCGACCCACCAGCAACGGGTAAGCGCATCAGTTGCATCGTTGTGGCGGGCTGACCGATCCTATGGGGACTGGACCAGTAGAGAATCCACTTTCCGTCAGGAGTAGTTTGAGCGCCTTGCTGGTCGTCGGACCCTGGGACCAGCGGTTCGGCGTTCTCGTCCGAGTCCAGCTTCTGCCGAAAAATCTGATTCCTGCCGATCCGATCGGACTGAAACAGAACGCTCTTCCCATCGGTGCTCCATCCCGTGCAGGTATCGATACTCCGAGTTGTGGTTAATGCAGTTGGGGTCTCGGAAGTCATGCTTCTTCGCAGAGGGATCGAATATGCGTTCATCCAAGTACGGGACTTGGTAACCGTCATAAGGCTTCCGTCGGAAGTGGCGCTCGCCCACAGCGTGTACCCATCACTGGGGTCTGCAAGGATCGTGGGTACCCCGATTGGGGATCCGGTCACCGTTTGTGTGCGAAGTTGAAAGAGCCTGGAAGTCGCACCCAGGTTGAAAATCAATCGTCCATCGCGAAGCCAGAGCAACGTCGCGACGTCAGAATCGACGTAGATCCGCGAATCCGAGAGAATGTTGCTCGGAGCGCCCCCGGAAACAGGAATCGTTTCGATCATCCCGCCGTCGCTCGGTCCTTTTACATATGCCAGACGATCCCCAGTCGGCGACCAAGCCACGCCGCCGTAGGACTGTGCCTTGTCTTCCTGCACCTTTCTGGAATTTTCGCCGTTTAGTCCGGAGATCCAAATCTCGTGGCCTTCGCCGCCAATGTGAGCAATCGCGCTTCCCTGGGGCGAGACGGTCGCCGCAAAACTCCGGCTCCATAGTCTGCGTGGCGCGCCCCCAAAAATGGAGACCAGCCAAATGGCGTGACCTTCGTCGATGGAATTCGTCGTTACCAGCACCTTCTGACCATCCGGAAACCATGCAACATCCCATACCAGATTGCGGACTTCGGTCGGGAGCACGACCTCATGAACTTCACCCGTTGCAACTTCGCTTAAATGAAGGCCGCGTGTATCAGTAAATGCCAGAAGCTTGCCGTTGGGCGACAGTGCGGATCCAAAAGTTCGATTTTCCGGAGGATTGTGGGTTATTTGTCGCTCGGTCATGGACGGTTTTGGCGCTCGCGTCGAAAGGTCGCGCCAACGCAGAGCTAGAAACAGTGCCAAAAGACCGACGCAAAGGACACCTGCATAAACCAGTCTGCGCGACAATATAGAGTGTACAGGTACGCCTGCTGTGGGCCGGGAACCAGTGGAAATTAGCCGGTCCTGCGAATCGCTGTCACGCTTCAGTCGCTGCAAATCGGTGCGGATATCGCCGGCGTGCTGGTAACGCAGGTCCCGGTCTTTCTCCAGTGCCTTCTGGATGATTTCGCCCAGTTTCGCCGGCACTTCCCGGTTCAGATCTGCGGGCGGGACCGGATCCCGGTTCAAAATCGCATCATAGATTGTCGCATCGCTTTCCCCGCAAAACGGCTGCTCCCCCGTAGCCATTTCGTAAAGCACCGCTCCGAACGAAAACAAATCCGTCCGGCTATCCAGTTCCTTCGCTCGCGCTTGCTCCGGTGACATGTACGCCACCGTCCCCAACGCCGAACCTCGACCCGTCAGCGGATCCGCCGTGAGCGCGGTTTCTTCTTCTCCACTCCGGACCTCATCTTTTCCCCGCAGCGTCCCCGTCAGCTTCGCCAATCCAAAGTCCAGCACCTTAGCATGGCCGCGTTTCGTCACAAAGATGTTCGCCGGCTTGATGTCGCGATGCACGATGCCTTCGCTGTGCGCTGCCTCCAGCGCGTCGGCAATCTCAATGGCCATAGGCAGCAGAGTTTCCATATCCAGGGGGCGTCCCCCGATCCGCCCCCGCAGCGTCATGCCATCCAGAAACTCCATGGCGATGAACGCTCGTCCTTCGTGCTCGCCGATTTCGTAAATGGTGCAGATGTTGGGATGATTCAGCGCCGACGCCGCTCGCGCCTCGCGTCGGAAGCGCACCAATGCCGCCGGTTCATGCGCCGTATCTTCGGGGAGAAACTTCAGTGCCGCCATCCGGCCGAGCAAAGTATCTTCCGCTTTGTAGACGACGCCCATCCCGCCGCTGCCCAGTGGGCCCAGAATGCGATAGTGAGAAACGGTTTGGCCGGTGGTGGAAGGAGATGATCCCGACCGGGTCAGGCCCCGAGTAGGCAGTTCTGGCGCGACTTCGGCGACGTGGAGCCCGGGCGATTCCAGAAAGCTTCCCGCCTTGTGATGGGAGGTCAGCAGCGACCGGACTTCCTCCAGCAACGCGGAATCGCCGCCACATTGCTTCCGCAGGAACTCCTCTTGCTGCCCGGCCGGCACCCGGAGCGCCGCCTGCAGCAACTCATCGACTCGTTTCCAGCGTTCAGCGTCCATCGGGAGATCCACGGCTCATCTCGCGATGCAGCCAGGCGCGCGCGGTGGTCCAATCGCGCGCCACCGTCACCGCCGACACCTCGAGCACCTCCGCCGTCTCATCGAAGTTCAATCCTGCAAAGAAGCGTAGTTCCACGACTTGCGCTTTCCGCGCATCCACGTGCGCCAGAGCGTTCAGCGCGTCATCGAGTGCTACCACATCTATATCCTTATTCTTCCGCGGCGACAGCCTTGTGGTGTCCTCAAGCGAGATCGTTTCCTCACCTCCGCCGCGTTTCCCGGCTCGATGACGGCGCGCGTAGTCGACGAGGATCTGACGCATCTGCTGGGCCGCTATGGCGAAGAAATGCGAGCGGCTCTCCCACCGCGGCGGATGCAGCCCGACCAAGCGAACATAGACTTCATTGACCAGAGCGGCGCTTTGCAGTGTATGGTCGGGCCGCTCCCGGCGTAATTGAAAGTGAGCTAGTTGACGCAATTCTTTGTAGACAATCGGCAACAGGGCATCCAGGGCCTGACGATCGCCAGCCCGCCAGCCCTGTAACAACCGTGTGACGTCGCCTGCTGGATCCTGCCCCAAGAATCCGCCTCGGAAGGGGGATGCGTTCGGATAAGGCTAGTCATAACGGATGCACATGTCAACGGGAACTAATTGAAAAATGGCGACTTGCGCCCTGCAATCGCAAGCCCAGAAAAAATCTGCAAGACCGATGATCAGATTTTCCCCGTGTTTACGCTGTTTAGAGACAGAGGATGGCACCGCGAGAAAAGGTTCCAGAACTCGGAGTTTTGAGCGAGGAACCCTAAAGGAGATGCCTAATGCTCAGAAAATCAACGCGTTTCGTGATTGTTGCACTTTCATCCCTGTGCGTGGCGATGGACAAGACCCGAGATGTTCTCACCGAGGCAGCCTCGCCTAGTGGTGGTGCGACCACGACTTGTGATGTCACGTTTTCCAGCGGAAGCGGCAGCAACACGCGGGGTGGTTTATGACTGGCCGTCCGCTCTACTCTCTGGCAATCGTGGCGCTAGCGCTCTTTCTAGAGCAAGGTCAGGTGTCGACAGCAGAGCTAGCTTTCGTGGGTGATAGCGGCGGCAAGGCCAGAGAGCTGAGCAGAGTTCGTCAAGCGAGGGATCTTGCGATGAAGTCTGATGCAACCGATCAAAGTCTCGGTCCCCGCGTTGAGCCTGTTGCTTTGGGGTCGGCCAAGAAAAAGGTTTACCAATTCCGGTCGGTCGATTATCCGGGTGCAACAGATTCCGGAGTTTGGGATTACAGCGGCAACACCGCAGTAGGTTTCTTCCGGTACCCGGGCAACGAAGGATATGGCTTCTACTTTCATGGTACTACGTACCATTCGCTAAATTTCCCCGGCGCCACTCAGACCACCGCATTCGGAGTCAACGCTTCTGGCCAAGTCGTGGGTGGCTACTTTGATTCGGCGTCGAAAGGCCACGGATTTATCTATCACGCCGGCAAGTTCACTAAACTCGACCCACCTGGATCGAAATACGCCGAGGCGAGAACCATCACGGACGATGGCGTGATCGTGGGAGATTACCTCGGCGCCCACAATCTCCAACTCGGTTTCGTGGACACCAATGGTGTCTTCACTGCCATCGCCTTTCCCGGCGTGAAAGATACCTTAGCTACCAGTATCAATTCCAGCGGAGAGATTGTTGGTTTTTATGTCGACCATTCCAACAACGCCCATGGGTTTCTGTTGAGCAAAGGCGTTTATTCGTCGCTGGACTACCCGCGCGCCATCGGCACTTACGCGTTCGCAATCAACGATGCCGGCGAAATCGCAGGCGGATATTACGACGTCAACGATGTCGAGCATGGGTTTACATACTCCAGCGGGGTGTTTAACCAGTTGGACGTGCCGGGGGCGATTGCCACCGAACTTTGCCGCATCACGAACGATGGGAACGTGACCGGATTCATCGAGGATAGTCTCGGCGAATACCACGGCGTGATCGGCCATTAGTCACATTGGCAGGGCGGGGTCTGAACGAAGTTTCATCACTCTGAAACGCTTTTGCGGGTTTTTGCCTTATTTCAATAGAAGACGGTCACAAAGGGTAGAAACGATTTCAACTCTCAGGAGGCGGCATATGACAAGAAAGTTGTTTTACTCTCTGGCAATTCTCGGGCTGACGTTCCTCCCGGGACAAGGTCACGTATTGATGGCGCAGTCGGCCCCTTCAGCCAGCGGCGCATTGAATGTGCCAACCGGTATTCGCCCTGGTTTCCCAGGCCTCCTGAATTTTCACACAGGGGCCCTGCAGGGAATTGGGTCGCACCAGCATGCGGCCCCTTCGGGGTTGACCAAGCAGAAGGTTTACCAGTTCAGGACGGTCGACTTTCCCGCTGCGACTTCATCCTTAATTTATGATTTCGCCGATGGAATAGCCGCCGGGTATTACAGCTTCAGCACGTCCGAGACCGCCTTCTACTTTAAGGGCATAACCAATCACACTTTGAAAGTGCCCGGCGCCACAGTGAGCGCTGTCTACGGCGTCAATGCGGCCGGCCACATGGTGGGCGGCTTCAACGATTCGAAAGGAGTCCACGGGTTTCTCTATGACGGGACAACGTTCGTTACGCTCAATGATCCTGCGGCCAGTGTCTACGGAACATCTGCCGTAGGCATCAATGACGCAGGGCAGATCGTCGGTACATACTACGACATCAACAATGTCCCGCACGCGTTCGTGTACACAAATGGGGCCTATACTAACTTCGACTGTCCCAATTCGGATGGAACCAACGCTGCCGGAATCAATTCCAGTGGACAGATTGTTGGCTTCTGCTGGTACAACTCGACCTACCACGGGTTTCTGCTGAGCAACAACGCCTATACCCCAATCGACTTTCCACAAGCCGCACTCACCTACCTTTACGGCATCAACGACTCGGGCGCTGTGGCCGGCACCTTTGAAGACGCATCCGGCCCATTTCACGGCTTTACTTACTCTGGCGGCTTGTTTAACCAGGTGGATGTTCTGGGGGGAACGACCGATACGTTCTTGATTCGAATCAAGAACAACGGAGCCGTAGTCGGATTCGCGTATGACAGTCTCAACGAGTCCCACGGAATCATCGGACATTAAGGTTCGTTGGTGATGGAGAGAAGCTGCATTTGAGCCGAACAGGCAGTTGTCAGTAGTCAGCCTGCCGACGGGTTCAAGGTCAATCACGAAAGTAGTGGAAATCTCAGGAGATCTTATATGACGAGAAAACTGCTTCACGCTCTGGCAATTCTGACGATAGCTTTCTTCGCAGCGCCCAGTAGATGGCTGACGGCGCAGTCGGTCCCCGCAGACGGCGGCAGACACGCGCAATCTTTGCTCGATCTTCGACATGCGCCGTTCCTTCCCGCAACGCTGCCGCCAGTCCCTCGCCAAAGCACCGGATCGCAATCGGACGCTGTTGCTTTGGGCATGGCTCAGAAGAAAGTTTACAAGTTCAGGTCGATCGATTACCCGGGTGCAGGCTTCTCCCAGGTTTGGGATTTCGATGACGGAACCGTCGTGGGTTCCATGGAATCGCCGGGCGTTAGCCAAGGGTTCTACTTTCGCGGCATTTCCTACCATATGTTGCAGTTCTCTTTTGCCCCGATAACTAATCTGTATGGCATCAACGCCTCTGGCCAAATGGTGGGCAGCTACACAGATAAAGGGGATGAAGTACATGGATTTCTCTATGACGGGACTAACTTCTCCGCCGTCGATCCGCCGGGCTCGACCCGCACAGAAGCCTTTGATATCAACGATGCAGGCCACATCGTAGGGGATTATTGGGATGCCGAAGGCGTCCAGCACGGTTTCCTTTATAACGGGCGCGTATTTACCAACGTCGACTTTCCCGGCGCGATAGCAACCCTCGCATGCGGGATCAACACCAGTGGTGAGATTGTCGGCGTCTATTACGATTCGGCAGAAGCGCAGGGGTTTCTGCTGAAGAAGAAAGCCTATTCCTCAATCGATTTTCCGGGCGCGAGCGGCACCCTCGTATACGGAATTAACGATGCGGGCGCAACCGCCGGTGAGTACGAGGATGCCGGCGACGTAGCGCATGGGTTTACACATTCTGGCGGAGTATTCAACCGGGTGGACGTGCCGGGCGCGGCCATTACGTCGTTGCGCCGCATCAAGAACGACGGGAGCGTGGTCGGAGCCGTAATCGATAGTCTAGGAGAGCCGCATGGCGTGATCGGTCACTAGTCGAGTCACTGAGTGACCGGCGACTCAACTTTTCAGGAGACCCCATATGACTCGAACCCTGCTTCAATCTGTCGCAATTCTTGCGATCGCATTCTTCGCCGGGCAAAGCTGCCTTGTGTTAGCGCAAGCGGCGCCTGCAGAGAGGGGGAGGGGGATCGAGGGCGAGCTCGGTGTTCGCCGCGCTCTGGGTCTCCCAGTGAACTCGTTCGGCGCAGCTCACCATACGGCAACCGCAGGATCCGAGCCAGACGCCGTCGCCTTGGGGCTAGCCCAGAAGAAGTCTTACCATTTCAGGTCGGTTGATTTTCCGGGTTCGCAGTACTCGATCATCCTTGATTTCAACGATGGGACTGCGGTGGGCCAGTTCGCTTACCCGCTAGTTAATGTCGCATTTTATTTTCGGGGCACGTCTTACCACCCGCTCAACATAACGGGCGGCGTTACCAGCGAATGCAACGGCGTCAATGCCTCTGGCCAAATGGTTGGCAGCTACGAGGACAAGGTGGATCGGATTCACGGGTTTTTCTACAACGGGGAAAGTTTCGTGAATGTCGACTTCCCCAACTCTAACTACACGGAGGCCTGGGACATCAACAAAGCAGGTGTCATCGTCGGAACCTATTATGATGCCAACGACCAACAGCATGGCTTCGTAGATAAGAAAGGGGTTTTCACCACCATCGACTTTCCCGGCGCGATGTTCACCGCTGCCATCGGCATTAATTCCAGTGGAGATATTGTCGGCTACTATTACGACTCAAGTGGCAACCCACACGGGTTTCTGCGGAGCAAAAAGGTTTACACCTCCATCGACTATCCAAAGACAAAGTTCTCCTGGACGTACGGCATTAACGACGCCGGTTCGATCGCCGGCACTTTTAGCGATGATGGAGACACAAACCATGGGTTTGTGCGCATTGGCGGCGTCTTCTACCAAGCGGATGTAACGGGCGCGTCCAGTACGGTGCTGCTGCGCATCAACAACGACGGGAACGTGGCTGGATACGTCGTTGATATTCAGGGCGAAGACCACGGAATCGTCGGCGATTAGGCAGGTGCCGACGAGATTCAACTGGAAAAGAACATCGGCTTGCTGGTTACTGCAAAGGAACGACAGCCGACTAGATCACCCGCGCTTCGTCGAAACGCTGCAGCGCCAGGACGAAATTGGCGAGATTAAGGTACGGGCCTGGCTGATCGGGCACGAGGCGGATGGTCTGTTTGGTAGACTCGACGGCTTTCTCATATCACCCCCGTCCGGAATACACTAAGCTCACATTGCCATAAGCTACGTAATCCCGCGGGTAGTTAGAAATGTTCTCCTCGTAGGTCTGAGCGGCTTGATCCAGTTCTCCAGTCACATTCTCGTAGTAGTTGGAGGTGATAATCTGCCTTTCCCGTTCGCCCATGATTACGATCAGGGCATTACTGCGTGACTGAAAAAATACCGCTGCTCACGGCAGTTCCACCCAGAGTCGTAATTGCGCTCGCCGCGGCCGGCAGATCGCAGACTCTCGTCGAGCTCGTTTACGATGACGGGATCAGGCGTCTAGTTGAGCCCTACAAGATCGAGTACTATGTGCGAAAAAGCGACGGAGTCGGGCTCGGCATTCTACATCGGACTTTTTCCGATCGGTTTAGCGCCCTTGGTTGGCCATGGCTCCTGCGGTTCGCGACCAGTTCAGCGCTGCCATAAAATCTGATTCGCTTCCAGGGGCACTGACACTCCCGATTTATGCGGAAGGAGTCGGGGAGTGTAGTCGCTGGCCGACCGGCTCGCCGGAACCCTCGATGAATACACGATGTAACCGCCCGAAGCATCCGGTTGCCGTGACCGGTCCATGTTTTGTCGAAAGGGCCCTCCACTAGCCGTTGCCTCGGCGAAGAGTTCAACGTCAGCCGAATTCGGATCGAGTTCCCCGAAGAAGACTTGAACCTCAAAAAGATGGTGCTCTCCATCGCGACGCGAGTTCACGACACCGAAATGCGCGCTGGACCAGTGCTGCACGATCGCCTTTGACCAGTCGGACGTTTCAATCCCAAGCTTGCTTTCGTTAGCGGCGCGCGCGCGATAAGCGACGGCCGCCGGCAAGTAGAATTCTTCGACATATTCGCGTACCGCACGATTGGATGAAAACCTGGGAGTCAACTGCACCATGCTGGCACGCATTTTCGCGACCCAAGCTGTCGGGATTCCTCGTTGGTCACGGGTGTAGAAAGCCGGAACCACTTCCTTTTCCAGAAGTTCGTACAAAGTGTTGGCTTCATGAGCGTCCCACTTCGCGTCATCGCCATGTTCCTGTCCATCCCCCATAGCCCAGCCCACTTCGGGGGAATAAGCCTCAGCCCACCAGCCGTCGAGTTCGGATAAATTTAAGCCGCCATTGACCAGAACCTTCATGCCACTGGTACCGCAAGCTTCCCATGGCCGCCTCGGGGTGTTCAGCCACAGATCCGCCCCTTGGACCAAATGAGAAGTAAGCAGCAGGTCGTAATCGCTAAGGAAGGCCACATTCAGACGAACCTCGGAACGGGCGATGAAGTCACTCCATTGCTTGATCATTGCCTGTCCCGCCTGATCCTGCGGGTGTGCTTTGCCAGCAAGGATAAGCTGCACCGGACGTTGGCGGTTGGTAAGAATGCGGACCAGCCGCTCGGGGTCACGAAGCAGGAGATTAGGACGTTTATAGGTTGCGAATCTGCGAGCGAAACCAATCGTCAACCAATTTGGATCGAAGATGGATTCGGCCTCGGCAATCTCCTGTGCGGATGCGCCCTGGTGCAGACGCTGTCGTGACAAACGCTTGCGCGCATACTCGACGAGAGACTGACAGGCTTTCGTACGCAGTTCCCAGAGTTGCTCATCACTTGCACTCGTTACGCACCCGGCACTTTCCAAGGTTCCTCGCCAACGGTCGGCGCCACAGGTATTGGTCCACAGTGCGTCCGCTTCCGCTGAATCCCATGTTGGAACATGAATACCATTGGTCACGTGGCTCACCGGTACCTCTACCTCAGGCCACCGCGGGAAAAGCGGCTGGAAGATTCTCCTGCTGACCTTGCCATGAAGCTGGCTTACTCCGTTGACAGCACCACTCCCGTGGACGGCAAGGTAGGCCATGTTGAACGGTTCAGAAGAATCGAATCGATTTCTTCTTCCTAAAGCCATAAGCTCTTCGAATCCGATTCTTAGTTCGTGCTCAGCATATTTTTCGAGATATTGCTTCATTAATCCCGGCGAAAATCGGTCAAATCCGGCTTCGACCGGGGTGTGAGTAGTGAACAGATTTCCGGCCCGCGTCACCGTCAGCGCGACGTCGAAGGGCTGATCGTGCTCTTGCATATAGCTGAAAGCTCTCTCCAATACGGCAAAGGCAGCGTGCCCCTCGTTCAGGTGGCAAAGTTCTGGGCAAAACCCAAGAGCGGACAAGACTCTCCAGCCAGCCATGCCCAAAACCATTTCCTGCAGCAGCCGTACCTCGGGTCCTCCGCCATACAATTCGCTGGCGATCCCGCGATGAGTCGGCAGATTGGCAGAGTCGTTGGTGTCAAGTAAGTACAGCTTTGTTCTTCCCACCTGGGCTTGCCAGGTGCGCACCCAGAGAGTGGCCTCAGGGAGACGCAGTGGGATACGCAACCACTCGCCAGCCTTGTCGCGGAGAGGCGTGATGGGCAGTTGTCCGGGATCGTTGAAGGGATAAAGCGCTTGTTGGAAGCCGTTGCGATCGATTTCCTGGCGGAAATACCCCTGCTGATAAAGAAGCGAAATCCCGACTACGGGGACACCCAGATCACTTGCAGCCTTGAGTTGGTCTCCGGCCACGTTGCCGAGACCGCCGGAATAGATTGGAAGCGCTTCGCTCAGCATGAATTCCATGCTGAAGTAGGCAACCTGAGTGAGGGTTGCGCGCGGATGCGTTGTCTGAAACCAGGCCGACGCACTTTCGCGCTCGAGCTTGCGGAGAGCAGTTTGCTCCACTTGCTTGCGGAAGGCAGGATCAGCGCACGCATCGCGAATGGTTTGCCGGGAAACAGTCTGCAGAACGACCCAGGGATTTTGCGTCAGCTCCCAGAGGTCTTCGTCGAGTCGCCTCCAAAGCTCATCCGTCGAATGGTTCCAAGACCAGCGCAAGTCCAGCGCAAGTTCGGTGAGGGCCGGCAGAACAGAGTCCGCTTCGAGATTTCCCGTCGTCCGATCAGCCATTTGATTTCCAAACAGGCAGCCCGCTCAGGCGGCAGCTTGGCTCGTATCCCGACCTTCGCGGCAACCCGGTCTCTGATTCTGTCGCTGTCAGTTGTTTCCCCGACTTGTCTGTCATTTTCATTGATCACTCTGACTGCGGTCCTTTCTGTTCGATAGCTCACACGACCATTTTGATGCGGACGTTCCGCAAAAGGAACGTCGAGATCGTCCTTTTTTTTGTCGCCCGAGAACGTTCGGCGGGAGCGACAAGAGGAACCGTCCTCTTCGTAGCACCGCTAACCGAGTTCGCTTTCACTTCACAAACATCAATCCATGCGGCACAGCGGAGCGGAACACGTACGCATACAACATGACAATGACTCCGACGATGGCACCCAGAGCAACCGAGTGCCACACTACAAAACGAAAAATAATTCCCTCGTTGCCGACTTGCTCGGTAGCAGCCGTGGCAATCGTAATGGATTGCGCGTCGACCATCTTGCCCATGACTCCCCCGGCGCTGTTGGCGGCGCACATAAGAATCGGATCGATGCCGAGTTGCTGCGATGTAATTCGCTGCAAGCTTCCGAAAAGCGCGTTCGAAGCCGTGTCGCTGCCGGTGAGCGCGACCCCGAGCCAGCCGAGGAATGTACCAAAGAACGGGTAGAGCCAACCCGTGCGGGTAAAGGCGAGGCCCAGCACGGCGTCGAGGCCCGAATACCGCGTGACAAAGCCCAGACCCAACATAAACGAGATTGCGATCATGGCAAGTCGCATACGCACCAGCGTGCGCCAAAAGACTTTCATGAGTTGAACCGGACTCATCCCTAGCAGCAGTCCGGAGACGATGGCAGCGAAGAAACAGCCCGTCCCGGTTGCCGACAGCCAGTTGAAGTCGTATCTCGCCGGTTCGGCAGTCGGCTTAGTCACGACTGGCGCAGCGCGATAAACAGCGTTGTGCAAGTGAGGCACATCCCAGCCGGGCGGACCCGGACGAGGTTTGCCATCCGCGAGCACAACCCGAAACGCCGGCGTAGTCGCCCGATTCATGGCCAGTTTGATTGAGGGAAGCCCCCACAGAAGCACAAAGACGGACAAAATCGCAAAGGGCATCCACGCTCGTAAGAGCTGGCCAGCTGTATAGGAGCGTGGGTTTAAATAACCATCGAACTCCTTGGCCGACCACTCTCCGCCAAACTGATCGTCGATCTCCGCGGTGGGCGGCGGCAGCGGGCTCGCAGCTTTGTCGTAATCGAAGCGCCAGATTCTTTTCGGCTTCCAGAAGCGAAGGAAGATTACTACCGCGACAATCGAGACCACGCCGCCCATAATGTCCACGAGATTGCTATCGACGTAATTCGACCAGAAGAACTGGGTCAGCGAAAAAGAAAACCCGACAACGAGAATGGCAGGCAAGACTTCAAAAGTTTCCTGCCAGCCCACCATGGTCCGGACTAGCCAGAACGGAACCAGGACGGCCGTGAAAGGAAGGATGCGGCCAATCATGGCGCTAAGATCGGATTCTGGAAGAGCGGTGACGGCAGCGAGGGCGTGAACAGGCGTTCCGATTGCGCCCCAGGCTACCGGCGCGGTGTTGGCAATTAAATTCAGGGCAGCGGCATGAAATGGCCTGAACCCAAGCCCAATCATGAAAGCTCCAGCAATCGCCACCGGCGCACCAAAACCTGCTGCTCCCTCTATGAAGGCTCCAAAGCAGAAAGCTACTAACAATACCTGCAAGCGGCGGTCGGGGGTGATTCCGGCGATCGACTCCTTCATGATTTCAAACTGCCCGGTCTCGACCGCGATGTCGTACAAGTAAACAGCCGCAAGAACGATCCAGGCAATCTTGAGTAGGCCGAAGGCTACACCGTAGCCGAAACTCATCGCGGCCAGGATCGGTGGCATCTTGAAGAAGAGAATCGCAACGGACATCGCCGTCAGCGCGCCCGCGATGGCGCACCAGTGTGGCTTGACTTTGAGGCCGGCCAGAAGGCCAAAAAGTACGATGATCGGCAGCCCCGCCACCAGCGTCGACAGCCACCAATGACCGAACGGATCGTACGTTTGAGTCCAATGCATGACTTGCTCCCGTTGAAGAGAGTTCAGTGCCTGATAGAATTGTGAAACTGGCCGGAGAATACTGGCACAGCTTCTTTACCGACAAAAATCAACTCCACTCCCAGCTCTTCGGAACATTCACGTACGAACGATCAAGGGCGGTAACGGACGGGCAACCCAAGAGCCTGAGAGTACGCTCCACGTCGGTTCGCAAGATCTCAATCGCTCGAACCACGCCGGCTTCACCCGCCGCGGCGAGACCATAAGCGTAGGCACGACCACACAAGACCGCGCGTGCGCCAAGGCAGAGGGCTTTGATCACGTCTGTACCGCGCCGAATGCCGCCGTCCATCAGTACTTCAACTCGACCGTTGACTGCCTTTACAACTTCAGGCAGGGCTCTCAACGAAGCCGGAACACAATCGAGTTGTCGGCCACCATGATTCGAAACCACCACGGCTGCCGCGCCCTCGTCGACAGCCCGTCGCGCGTCTTCGTCCGTCAGCACCCCCTTGACCACGATCGGTCCGCGCCAGCGCTCACGGATCCAACCTAAGTCTTTCCAGGTGACGGCGGCCCTGGCTAAGGCTGCGTTGATGTCGACCAGCTTCATTGGCCCCTCGCCGGGGATGATGACATTCGGAAGTCCAGGCAGTCCGCCATCACGCAAGTAACTGATTAGCCATCCGGGATGGCTTAACAATTCTGGGATGTAGGGAATTTTCTCCAGCACGCTACCGCTGATCAGTTCTTTCATGCCGTTGCGATAGTCCCTTTCGCGCATACCGGAGACTGGCGTATCGATCGTGACCACTAAGGCGGAGAATCCCGCGGCCCGGGCTCTCTCGATCGCAGCCTCGGCTGCGCCGCGGCCACCCATCAGATAGAGCTGGTAGAAGACCGGGCCACTTGAACCTGCTTTCACATCTTCCAGCTTGTGTCCGGAAATCGTGGACAGAATATAGGCAGTACCTGCGGCGCCAGCTGCCCTTGCCGCCGCGACTTCGCCGCCGGGATGCATCAGACGGCTATATCCCACCGGAGCGAGCAAGAACGGGAGAGACAGATCAAAACCCAGAACCCGCGTACACAATTCACAACTCTGGGGCACGACGGCGTGGCGCGGGCGGAAAGTTATGTCCTCAAAGGCGCGGCAGTTCTCGCGCAGTGTGACCTCGCCTTCGGCGGCGCCGTCCAGATAATCGAAAACCGCTTTGGGCAAGCGCCGGCGCGCGATGGGCCGAAAATCCTCTATGCTCACCACGCGGGGGGACGCGACTGAGCGGGATGATGTGGTCATCAGCGATTCCAGTTATCTGCGATTTCTGAAAACAGAAAGCTATGGTACCACTGGGAAATAAAAAAAGAAGAGAAGCCCTCAACGGCTTAAATATCGATCCGCTTGTCTGTGTGGCGCTTCAAATACCAGCACGGGCTGTAGCCAAAATGAGGAAACAGCGAGCGAACGCACACTTGGTTGTCCGGCGGGGCGTAATCGTACTCCGTTCTGCCATTCTTTTCGTGAATCGCATAATAGGGCTGGACGGTGACGGTAGAAAACGGATCGCGCCCGTTGGGAATCTTGAAACGGACCACAAGATAGTCGATGGCGTAGGTGAGTGTCGCCAACAAAACAGCTACGCCAACTACGCGGAGGAGGATGCGTTTCAATTGTTCCATTCCAGACTGGCTTGGTGATCTGGTTTTGTTCCTGCCGGAATCCGTGTAAATCCGCAGCGAAATTTCCTACACCACGAAATACTTCGCTTGAGGATGATGCACCACGATGGCCGAGGTCGATTGCTCCGGCTCCAGCAGAAATCCGGTCGTCAGCTTTACGCCAACATTCTCTTCAGGATGCAGCAGGACAAACAGCTTGGTCTGATCTTCCAGGTTGGGGCACGCCGGATAGCCAAACGAATAACGCGAGCCTTCATATTTCTGGTGGAATAGATCGCGAATGTGAGGCGAGTCTTCGCCAGCAATGCCCAGTTCCTCGCGCATCTTCTTGTGCAGATATTCCGCCAGGGCCTCAGCCGTTTCCACGCTGAGCCCGTGAAGATACAGATAGCGCGTGTATTCGCCGCCCTCGAACAAGCGCTGGGTTTCTTCCGATGCTTTCGATCCGATGGTCACCAGAGACAGGCCGAGCACATCCATCTTTCCCGAACTTTTGGGGGCAAAGAAGTCGGAAATGCAAAGCCTGCGGCCTTCCCGCTGCCGCGGGAAAGTGAACCGCAATGACTCGTGCGGCGCGGGCGCCCCCGCTCGCGTCTCTTCGTAGACGATCAAATCGTTGCCCTCGGCCTGAGCAGGAAAATATCCGTACACCACCTTAGGCTCGAAAATTCCGCTGGCAATAATCTCTTCCTGCAACTGCATTTTGATCGGACGATATTTCTGTTCCACCAGCCGTGCATAGTCTTCCTGCGATGCGGTCTTCAATTGCCACTGATTCTTGAACAGTGCGGTATCGTTGATGTACTGAAAAACTTCGCGTAGATCAAAATCCTTCCTCACTCGCACACCCCAAAACGGTGGAGTGGGAATATTGGGGGCATCGCTAACCACCGCGCTCCGCTCAGCGAAAACCGGGCCGGATTCTTCATCCACTGCGGAGGCCTTCGCGTACTCCTTTACCGTGCGGCCCTCTTGCAAGCGAGCTTGCTTCTTCCCGTTCGCCGTGGCCAAGTCTTCCATGATGTGCAGGCCGGCAAAGGCGTCATCGGCGTAGAAGACGGCATTCGAATATTCGCGCCGCAGGTCATCTTCGACATACTTCCTGGTTAGAGCCGCGCCGCCGCAGATCACAGGAAATTCCAGCTTCTGCCGTTCCAGATCCTGAATGACGTACTTCATCTCCAGCGTAGATTTGACCAGCAGCCCGCTGAGCCCGATGGCGTCAGCCTTGTGATCCTGCGCAGACTTGATAATCGCATCGCCCGGCTGCTTGATGCCAAGATTGACCACCTTGAACCCGTTATTGGTGAGAATAATGTCGACTAGATTTTTTCCAATGTCGTGAACATCACCCTTCACGGTCGCCAGGACGATGGTTCCCTTCTGCTGCGAGCCCGCCTTCTTCTCCATCTTCGGCTCGAGGTATGCAACTGCCTGCTTCATCACTCCGGCCGAATCGAGCACTGAGGGTAATTGCATCTTGCGCGCGCCGAACAATTCGCCGACTGTGCGCATTCCGTCCAGCAGCACGGTGTTGATCAACTCCAGCGGGGTGTATTCATGCAACGCATCTTCCAGAAGGTCTTCGAGAGTTTTCTTGTGAGCCCCGTCGCCCACCGCTTTTTCGCCATTGATGATGGCAAACTTCAACTTGTCGTCGACTGAGAGTGTTTCCACGTGCGCCGTGGTCGATGACTGCATCTTCCCCTTAGTGCCGGCAAAATGCTGCATGTATTTCTGCAGCGGGTCGCCATCCGAGCGGTCCTGGTAGATCAGCTTGCGCGCAAGCTCAACCTCCTCATGAGGAATCTTGTATAACGGATAGATTTTGACGTAGTTGATGATGGCCATATCGAGGCCATAATCCACCGCTTCGTGCATGAAAACCGAATTCAACACTCGCCGTGGGTAAGCATCCAGCCCAAACGAAATGTTGCTGACCCCGAGAATCGTTTTCACATCGGGCAGCTCTTGTTTGATCCGCTTGATCGCGTTCAGGGTCTCGATTCCTGCCGAGCGATATTCTTCCTGGCCGGTCGAAATCGGCAGGGTGAGCGCGTCGAAAATAATGTCCACGGGACGAATGCCGTATTTCGTCGTTGCCAACTCATAAATGCGCTTGGCAATCGCCGCCTTCTTTTCTGCGGTGAGCGCCATGCCATCTTCATCAATCGTCAGTGCAATCACCGCCGCACCATAGCGCTTTGCCATAGGCAAGACTTTTGAAGTGCGCTTCTCGCCATCCTCCAGATTGATCGAGTTAATGATGGCCTTCCCAGGAATGCGTTTGAGCGCCTCTTCGACGACATCGGCTTCGGTGGAATCGACGAGAATGGGCGCGGGCACGCGCGTCGCGACTTTCTCCAGAATCGAGGTGATGTACCCCTTCTCATCCTCGCCCACGATGGCGCAGCACAGGTCGAGCATGTGCGAGCCTTCGTTCACCAGCTTCTTCGCGAGCGCGAGAATATCGTCGTACTTTTTGCCGCGCACCAGGTTGCGGAAATGCTCAACCCGGGTCGTGGTATTCATCTCTTCAGCGACGACCAGCGGTTTGGGATCGAGATCGAAAGGAACCGAGGTGTAGGCGCTCGAGGCAGCCGCAGTCGGTTTCACCTCGCGCTTTGCCGGTTCACTGCCGGAAACGGCGTCCACCACGGCTTTCAGATGTTCGGGCGTCGTCCCGCAGCAACCGCCCACGACACGGACCCCGTAGTCCTGAACGAAATGCTTGTGATATTTCGCCAATTCTGCAGGCGTCAGCTTGTAGACAGCATGTCCCCCCTCATTCTGCGGAAGTCCAGCGTTGGGCAGCACGGAAACACACTTGGTCGAGTTTGCGCCCAGGAAACGCACCGCATCGTTCATCTCCACTGGTCCGGTCGCACAGTTGAGGCCGATGATGTCTACGTCGAACGGCTCCAGTGCGGTCAGCGCCGCGCCGATTTCCGTGCCCAAGAGCATGGTGCCGCTTTCCTGAAGTGTGACTTGGACCTGGACAGGCAGCCGCTTTCCAGTTCTCTCCATCGCTTCGATCGCCCCGATCACCGCGATTTTTGCTTGCAGAAGATCTTGAGCGGTTTCGATCAGAAGAATGTCGACTCCACCCTCGATCAGCGCAAGAGCTTGCTCGATATAGGTGGCCACCATGTCATCGAATTTGATGTGACCGAGCGAAGGTAACTTTGTGGTTGGACCAATCGATCCCGCGACGAACCGGGGCTTGCTTTTCGTGGAGAATTGCTGGGCGACTTCCCTGGCGATCTTGACCGCCGCGAGATTGATCTCCGCGACTCGGTCAGCAAGACCAAATTCGCCCAGCACGATGCTGGTGCCGCCGAAGGTGTTGGTCTCAACCACGTCACAACCCACGCCAAAAAAGTCGCCGTGGATATCACGAATAATGTCAGGCCGGCTGAGCACCAGCACTTCGCTGCAATTTTCCTTGCCCCAGTAGTCATCGAGTGTGGGATTGCGCTTCTGGATGTTCGTGCCCATCGCGCCGTCGTAGATGACGACGCGCTCGCGAACGGTTTGGAGAAAGTCAGACATTGTTTACGTCTTTGGTCTTTGGTCTTTGGTCGTTGGTCGTTAGTCGCTAGTCAAGGGCCGGGACCTTGCCGGTCCGCCTACTAACTTTCCGCCTTTGGCCAACGGCCGACGACCATCCCTATATACAAACGCCGGTCCTCGGTTTGGGGGGACCGGCGTCATCCATCCTTCAGACAAGAACTGAAAAACTAGCTCCCTGGTACCGGCACTGCCGGCGCGCCACCCGCTACCTCAGCTTGATTGAACACCGCGTTTGCTCCCATGTGCGCTGGCCGGGGAGCCAGCATTTGTTCTTTGCGGTAAACCAGGTTGCTGGCGTTGAAGCTGGCGATTTCGAAGCCGTGTCCGTGGGTGATTGCATCCGTGGGACAAGCCTCGACGCAGTAGCCACAGAAAATGCATCGATTGTAGTCGATGTTATAAACCTTGGCGTAGCGCTCCGCTCCGCTCACCCGATGCTCGGCGGTATTTTCCGCCGCCTCGATATAAATGCAGTTCGACGGACAGGATGCCGCGCACAGAAAACAGGCTACGCACTTTTCCAGGCCATTCTCATCGCGCTGCAGGACGTGCACACCGCGAAAGCGCTCCTGAAACTTGGCGCCTCGAAGCGGCCCCGGACCATCCGGATAGTTCTCCACCTGCGTGGGCTGGAACATCTCCATGAACGTAATGCTCATGCCCTTGGCGATGGCGGCAATGTTCTTCAGTACCGGCATACATTCCTAGTATAGCGGAAGGCGTATCCAAGCCGCAGAAGGAGGCAGTAAAAGGAGATCGGGGAACGTCGGAAGGGTGAATTTTGGCAGTAAAGTGAATCGAAGAATTCGCCCTCGCTACAAACCGGACCGTCCGTTCCATGCCCAGTAGTCAAACTTGTAGCCTTGGTCTATACGAGATCCAGCGCCATCTTTAGCGCGCGGTCCAGTTCGGCCAACTCCGGTTTTGCGAGCGAACCCAGGAACTGGGTAAGGTCGGTCTTACGCAAACTCACCAGGTGGTCGCACATAATCCAACTGGAATGCTTCAATCCTTCGTCTGTTCCTACCGCGACCTGCGTAGACAGGCCCTCCCCGTGGGTAAACACGGGTGCGCAGATGACAGTCGAGAACTGAGAGTCGATCAGAACCTGGCGACTTACAATCACGAAGGTGCGGTACTGCTTAGGATCGCCTCCGGGTTTGTACACACGGTAAAGTTCGCCGCGCTTCACAGAAACTCCAGAAACAATCAGTCGGCGTCGTTAGGCGCCTGATATTCCATGACGTCGATTGCCTCAGCGTTGAGGCGGTGGGCGGCGTCGTTAATCCGTTCGAGGTCGCGGCTCTGGATGGCGGCGAGGGCGCGCTCCCGCAGGAACTCGCGCAGAACGCGCTCAATGAAGGCGGAGCGGGATTGTTTCGACCCAGCCATGCGATCAATAGCCGCCAGAACCTCGCCGGAGAGTGTGATTGAGGTCTTCTCTTTCATACTACCATTATACTACCATCATGCTACTGGCATGCAGATCGCTTCCTAAGGACTGCCGCCGGAATCGACCTCAGGCTACGGCTCAACCGCTCGCAAAGGCTCTGCTAAGCTTCGCATGAGTCGGGAAAAGCCCGCGAGATCTAAAGACTGAGGGCCGTCAGAGAGGGCGCGTTCCGGGCACGGATGCACCTCAACCATCAGGCCATCGGCACCCAGCGCCGCTGCCGCGCGGGACATAGGCGCAATCAGGCTGGGACGTCCGGTTCCGTGCGAAGGGTCGGCAATCACCGGTAGATGCGTTAGTTCTCTAGCCAACGCGATCGATGCGAGATCGAGGGTGTTCCGAGTCTCCGTCTCGAATGTCTTGATGCCGCGCTCGCACAGGACGACATTAGGGTTGCCTCCTGCGACTAGATATTCGGCAGCCAGCAACCACTCCCTGACACTGGCCGACGGTCCGCGCTTCAAAAGCACTGGCTTCTCTACCTTTGCCAGGCGGCGCAGTAGCGCGAAATTCTGCATATTGCGTGCACCCACTTGCAACAGGTCCGCATGTTCGCAGATCACGTCTACATCTTCTGTGCTCATCACCTCCGTGACGACGGGGAGGCCGGTTTCCTCCCGCGCTTCGCTGAGCAGCCGCAACGCCTCGACGCCCAGGCCTTGAAATTCGTAAGGGGAGGTGCGCGGCTTGTAAGCACCCCCGCGGAGTAATCGAGCTCCCCCGGCTTTCACCGCATGCGCTGTCGAAAACAGTTGCTCGCGCGATTCGACCGAACACGGGCCCGCAATCACGACGAAGCTTCCGTCTCCGATCAGCACTCCACCGATGTTGACAACCGTACGATGAGGTTTTACCTGGCGGCTAACCAGCTTGAAAGGCTGGGCGATCGCCACCACGCCGTCGACTCCGGGTGCAGCCGCGAGCGCCTCCAACTCATGACGGCGGCCGCCACTGCCGACTGCGGCGACAATGGTGCGCTCTTCTCCACGGGTGACGTGCGCCTGGTATCCGGCCTCCTTCACGCGGTCGATCACGTGTTGGAGTTCTGCCTCGGTGGCCCGCTCCCGCATGTTGATAATCATGACTTCCTAACTCCTGTTTGTCCGCGTCCGGTTAGCGGAACAAACGACTAAATCACCCGCTCGAAGTCGTAGCCCGACTTCGTCAACGCACATGCCAACTCTCCGTAGTGGTCCGGGCCTCGCGTTTCCATGGTGAGGTCAATCGCAGTATCGCCCAACCCCACGCCGTAGTGGGCACGCTCGTAACTGGTCTCGACGATGTTCACGAGTTTCGTGGCAATCACACCCGTGAGCCGATTGAGGGCGCCAGGATGGTCGGGAAGATGAATCCGCAAACGCACAAGCCTGCCATCCTTCACTAAACCTCGTTCGATGATGCGTGCCAGCAAGGTGACATCGACATTGCCGCCTGATACCACGACCGCGGCTGTTTGGCCGCTCAGATCGATCTTGGCATGGAGGAGAGCCGCGACTCCGACTGCGCCTGCACCTTCTGCCACGGTTTTTTCCCGTTCGAGAAGAAAGAGAATTGAGTTCGCGATTTCCTCTTCATCCACCAGTACCAGGTCGTCCACATACTTTTGCACCAGAGGCAGCGTCTTTTCGCCGGCCAAACGCACGGCGATGCCATCGGCGATGGTGGACGCGGCGGGCAAAGCTACCGGGGCTTTTTCTCGCAGAGCGGCGGACATGGAAGGAAGCAAAGAGGTCTGAACACCAATGAGCCGTATGCGTGGTTGCATCTCTTTAAGGGCGACCGCGACACCGGCGATGAGACCACCGCCCCCGACCGGCACAATCGCCGTGCCAAGTTGCGGCAGTTGTTCGAGCAATTCTGGTCCTAACGTACCCTGCCCCGCAATAACGTCGTCATCGTCGAATGGATGAATGAACGTACGTCGCTCCTGGCAACAGTGAGCGCGCGCCGCAGTATAGGCCTCATCGAAACTGGTTCCGTGCAGCACAACTTCGGCGCCATATTTCTGTGTAGCCGAGACTTTTGCCAGAGGAGTTGTCAGCGGCATCCAGATCTGCGACTTCACTCCGAGCCGGCCCGCATGATAGGCCACGGCCTGAGCGTGATTGCCAGCCGAGGCGGCCACGAGTCCTCGGTCTCGTTCTTCCGCGCTCAGCATGAGGAGTTTGTTCAGCGCTCCACGCTCTTTGAAGGAACCCGTTCTCTGCAGGTTCTCCAGCTTGAGAAAGACGGGGCCGCCGGCTATGCGAGAAAGTTCATGGGACTGCGCCGCAGGCGAAATGCCGATGCTCGGACGAATCCGGCGAAGCGCGCTCTGAATGTCCTCGAGTGTGACCATTTGTGAGTAAAGCTCGCCAATCGTGCAATCATCCAAGCTCGCTTACACCGGCCTCGGCGATCCCGACGGGCACGTGGTGCAGCCAATTGCTGTACGCCGGGTCGCGCCCATACACCGCGGAAAAAAATTTCTGTTGGATCTTTTCCGTGATAGACCCGCGCTTCCCGCTGCCGATCGGCTTGCCGTCCAGGGCGCGGATGGGAGTTACTTCGGCGGCCGTTCCGGTGAAGAAAGCCTCATCGGCCGACGCCAGTTCTTCGAGGCGAAGTTCACGAACTTCAAGCGGAATGCCAAGGTCGCGAGTGATCGCGATCACGGCATCGCGTGTCACTCCCATCAAAATCGAGTGGCGTGCGTCGTTGGTTAGCACGGCACCATTTTTGACTAGAAACAGATTCTCGCCCGCGCCCTCGCTGAGATTTCCGTTGAGATCCAGCAAGAGAGCCTCATCAAAGCCTTCGCGGACAGCCTCGCGTAAGGCCAGAATCGAGTTGATGTACTGCCCGCAAGCCTTCGCGGTGGTGGGCATCATAGTGGAGTGAAACTTGGTCCAGCGCGACACTCCGATATGCACGCCCCTGGTTAACGCCCCATCCCCGTGCATCGTTTTCCATGGCCAGACCAGGATGCTGACCTGTACCGGGCAGCGATCGGGCATCAGGCCGAGGCTCTTGCTGCCGTAGTAACAGATTGGCCGAATGTAGCAACTCCGAAAGCCGTTCATGCGGATGAGAGCGCACATTGCCTCAAGGAGTTCTTCCGGAGAAAAGGGAATTTCGATACCGTACACTTCTGCCGAGGCGCGAAATCGCTGGAGATGCGCGTCCGCCCGGAAAATCGCCGGACCATGGTCAGTTTCGTAACAACGGATTCCTTCGAACACTCCCGTGCCGTAGTGAAGCGCATGAGATGAAACATGAACCGTGGCATCGTCCCATGCCACGATTTCTCCATCCATCCACACATAGTGAGTTTGCTCAAACATAGTTTTCGTATTCGAAGCCGACTGCTAAACGCCCCACAAACACTGATCGGGATCGTTGTGCAGAGTGTGGTCCGAGCCCGTAAGCCAGTCTTCCCTCGCGGGGCTGCACACATCGATCGCCACCACATCTTCGAGCACCTCCGACGAATGTTCCGCACCCGGCGTAATGGTGAGCATTTGATTAGGTCGCAGCATCACGTCGCCCGTTACGAAATGAAACCGCCAACATCCTTTCAACAGAATGATGACTTCTTCATTCTCGTGACAATGGACTCGCGTGGACGAACCCTTGGCGACCTCAAGCCGAGCCACGCTCATCTTTTCGCCTTGCGCGACGGTCCGACGGTACAGGTCAGTCACCGCCTCCGGTTGCATTAAATTCCAGTCGTATACCTGCATAGGTTCTACCTCTTCTTTTCGTTAGTCAGCGCCGCTGGAAACAAACTCAGCGGCTGGCTGAGACGCTTTCTCCGGACTCCCGTCCGGCGTAATCCGCACCGGATCCAGGAAAGTCATGAGCTCGCGCAGACGTCCTCCCACTTGTTCAATGGGATGGGCTTGCTCATTCTTGCGTGTGGCGTTGAACCACGGACGCCCGGCTTCGTTTTCCGCGATCCACTTGCGAGCGTATTCTCCGCGCTGAATCTCGCTCAACATACGGCGCATGGTCTTTCGTGTTTCGTCCGTAATCAACTGCGGTCCGCCGGTGTAATCACCGTGCTCGGCGGTGTCGCTGATGGAGTAACGCATGTAGTTCAAGCCCCCACGGTACATCAGATCCACAATCAATTTGAGCTCGTGCATGCACTCGAAATACGCGATCTCAGGCTGGTATCCCGCTTCGACCAGGGTTTCGAAACCGGCTTTGACCAGCGCGCTCACCCCGCCGCAAAGAACGGCCTGCTCTCCGAAGAGATCAGTTTCGGTTTCTTCGCCGAATGTGGTTTCGATGACGCCAGCTCGCGTGCATCCCAGCGCTTTCGCGTAGGAAAGAGCCAAAGCCTTCGCCGACCCGCTGGCATCCTGATAGACGGCCAGTAGCCCGGGCGTTCCGCCACCGTCGATGAAGACCTCGCGCACCCGATGGCCTGGGGCTTTCGGGGCAATCATGATCACATCGACGTCGGCGGGCGGCTGGATAGTCGCGAAATGGATGTTAAACCCATGGGCGAAGAACAGCGTTTTTCCCGCCGTGAGGTTGGGCGCGACCGCTTCCCGGTAAATGCCGGGCTGAGTTGTGTCGGGAGCGAGGAATACGATGACATCCCCCCAGATCGCAGCTTCCGCCGGCGAAACCACGCGAAGGCCCTCGGCTTCAGCCCGGGCGCGTGATTTGCTGGTCTCGGAAAGCGCGACCACGACCTGGACTCCGCTATCACGAAGATTTAGAGCGTGCGCATGACCCTGCGAACCGTAGCCGATCACCGCGACTTTCTTGCCCCGAATGAGTGCCAGGTCGGCATCGTTGTCGTAATACATTTTTGCCATTTCGTTTCTCCTTTTAAACTCTGTTGCTCGAGATGCGCTCAGCCTTGCTGGCACAGTTGATCGTTATTGACAGCATCGTCCGTCTTCATCCGACGGAGTGTAATCGGCATTGGCTGCGCCATGAGCCGGCGGATCGAGTACTTTCAGCAGTCGCGCCACCAGCCGTTCACGACCTCCGATCATGTGCAGTCCGCTTTCGCGTTGATGTTCCTCCAGGGTTTTCTCTAGCTTCTCTTTCAGGTTCTCCATACTTACCTCCACAAATAATTACTAAACCGAATACGACACCGATTCGTCCTCCAACGAATCGTCTTGACCAGATGGGTTTGTCGAAGCCTCGGGTCTGGGACCGCGTGTCATCGCGACGCGGCCAGTTCGGGCCATCTCAAGAATGCCGTAGCCGCGCAATATCTCAACCAGGCCGTCGATCTTGTCTTCCGCGCCGGTAGTTTCAATCACCATCGATTCGCTGTTCACGTCGACAATGCGGGCGCGAAAGACATGTGTCAGTTGCATGATTTCCGCCCGTGTTTCCGGAGTTGCGGCGACTTTAATCATGGCCAGATCGCGAAACACCGACGGAGTCGATGTAACGTTTTCGACGCGCTGGACGTGCACCAGCTTGTACAAATTGGCTTCGATCCGCAGAGCGCCGGCCTCGTCAGTATCGACCACGATGGTCATACGCGAGACGCCGGGCTTTTCCGTGTGGCCGACCGTCAACGACTCGATGTTGAAACCGCGCCGCCGAAAAAGGGATGCCACGCGGTTTAGCACTCCGGGCTTGTTCTCTACCTGGACCACCAGTGTCATCAGCATGTTTCCTCACAAGTCTTGCGCAGTTTCAACCAACGGACTGGGGCGGCGAATCATGGCGTGAAGATCGGCACCCGCAGGAACCATCGGGAAGACAGAGTCCTCCTGCTCCACGCAGAAATTGATCACATACGTACCCTTATGTTCACGGGCTTGGCGAATCGTTGGAACCACATCGCCACGCCGCCGAACCGCCGCGCCGGGCAAACCAAATGCCTCGGCGAGCTTTACGAAGTCCGGACTATACAGCGGAGTAGCTTTGTAACGGCGCTCGTAGAAAAATTCCTGCCACTGCCGCACCATGCCCAGATAGCCGTTGTTGATAATGGCAACCTTGATGTCGAGACGCTCCTGAGCGATGGTGGCCAGTTCGGCCATGGTCATCTGAAAACCTCCGTCGCCAGCCACGACCCAAACTTCGGCGTCAGGTCGCGCGAACTTCGCGCCGATAGCGGCAGGCAGAGCGAAACCCATCGTGCCCAAACCCCCGGAAGTAATCAGCGTGCGCGGCAGATCGTGTTTGTAATACTGCGCTTCCCACATCTGGTGCTGGCCGACGTCGGTAACCACGACTGCATCTCCAGAGGTCTCGCGCCAAAGATCATTCACGACGTGGGCGGCATAAAGATGACGATCGTCCGGCAAGTTCTGAATGTCGCGGACCGCCGAGTCGCCTTTCAGCTCATGAATTCTCGACAACCACGGCTCACGGTTGCCCGCATCGACGCGAGGTAAAAGTTCGCCGAGCACCTGGCGCAAATCTCCGATGAGGGCCACGTCGATCTTGACGTTCTTGTTGACCTCGGCCTGATCAATCTCGATGTGGATCTTCTTCGCCATCGGCGCGTAAGTCTTCAGATTGCCGGTGACGCGATCGTCGAAGCGCATACCGAATGCGAGCAGTAGGTCCGCTTCCTGAATTGCCGTGTTGACCCAAGCCTCGCCGTGCATGCCCATCATGCCGAGGTTCAAGGGATGCGAAGCGGGGAAAGAACCAATGCCAAGCAGCGTCATCGCTACTGGAGCCTGAGCCCGTTCGGCGAAAGCGCACACCTCGCGCATCGCGCCCGAAAGCAGAATGCCGTGGCCTGCCAAAATGACAGGTCGCTTGGCATGATTAATCAACTCGAGCGCATCGCCGTACTGAGGCGTGGACGAGCTCGCCGCCAGACAGCAATTTCGGTGCCGAGGTTCGGCCGCTTCCCAGTCGAATTCACAACTCGCCTGCTGCGCATCTTTGGTGACGTCGATCAGCACCGGCCCCGGGCGCCCCGACTTTGCCAACCAAAAAGCTTCTCGCATCGCGGGAGCAAGATCTTCAGCTCGCGTGACAAGATAGTTATGCTTGGTGATCGGCAGCGTGATGCCGGTGATGTCAGTCTCCTGAAAAGCGTCGTATCCGATTAATTTGCTGCCCACCTGGCCAGTGATGCACACGATTGGAGACGAATCCATCATCGCAGTGGCAATCCCCGTGACCAGGTTGGTCGCACCCGGTCCGGAGGTTGCAATCGCGACTCCGACTCCTCCGCCAGCACGAGCGTAACCGTCGGCCATGTGAGCCGCGCCCTGCTCGTGGCGCACAAGAACATGGTGGATTTCCGGGTATTTGCAAAGCGCGTCGTAGGCAGGTAGGATCGCGCCACCCGGATAACCGAAGATGTGCTTCACGCCCTCCCGCTTAAGGCATTCCCAGATAATCGCACCACCGGTTTTCTTCATAAGCTCCATGACTTTCTTACTTTGTGTCCCTTCGTGTCCTTTGTGGTTCGAGCATTTGAAAATTCGTCAACCACAAAGGACACGAAGGGACACAAGGGTAGTTTTCCTAATTCGTAACCGCACCCAGCGCTGCCGACGAAACCTGCCGCGCGTATTTCGCCATGACGCCGGTCCGATAACGTGATTCCGGCTGCTTCCAGGTCGCCAGCCGCTTCCGAATTTCTTCGTCAGAAAGTTCTACGCGCAATTCACGCCGCCCTACGTCGAAGACAATGACATCACCATCGCGAACCGCGGCAATCGGACCGCCAGACGCTGCCTCCGGCGCGACGTGACCGGCCATCAATCCATGGGTCGCTCCAGAGAAACGGCCGTCGGTAAGCAACGCCACCGAATCGCCGAGACCTGCGCCGACCAGCGCTGCCGTCACGCCCAGCATCTCGCGCATGCCGGGTCCGCCGCGTGGACCTTCATACCGGATGACCAGCACATCCCCAGCTCGAATTCGACCCTCTTGCACGGCAGCGAAAGCCGCCTCTTCGCTGTCGAAAACGCGCGCCGGTCCGTGATGCTGAAGATGCTCGTGTCCTGCCACTTTGACCACGCATCCTTCCGGAGCAAGATTGCCTTTGAGGATGACGAGGCCCCCAGTCGGCTTGATGGGATTGCCCAGCGGACGGACCACTTCTTGCGCCGCCGTTTCGGTCGCGGCCTTCGCCTCATCACCGATGCTCTTACCGCTGACGGTGATGGCGTTTTCGCGCAATAGCCCTGCTTCGTTCAGCCGCTTCGCAACCAGCCCCGTGCCGCCTGCGTGATAAAGATCAGTCGCGACGAATCTTCCCCCCGGCTTGAGATCGGCCAGCAACGGCACACGCTGCGAGATACGATCAAAGTCATCCAAAGAGAGGCCCACCCCAGCCTCGTACGCGATTGCCAGAAGATGCAAGACGGCATTTGTCGAGCCGCCGGTAGCAGCCACACTGGCAATCGCGTTTTCAAACGCCTCACGGGTGAGAATCTGCCGCGGCCGAAGATCGCGCTTTAGCAACTCCATGACTTTCGCGCCCGCAGCCTTAGCCACTTCTGTTTTCTTCGCATCCAACGCCGGAACGCTGGCACTGCCCATCGGCGAAAGACCAAGAAACTCACAGACCATCGCCATCGTGTTCGCAGTGAACTGCCCGCCGCAAGCACCTGCTCCGGGGCACGCACTGTTTTCCATCGCCAGCAGGTCGGCATCGCTCATCCGCTTCTGTGCATGCGCTCCCACCGCCTCGTACACATCCTGAATCGTGACGTCGTGCCCGTGGTAATTCCCCGGGGCAATCGATCCGCCGTACAACACCAGGCCCGGAATATTCAGCCGCGCCAGCGCCATAATTGCTCCGGGGATGGTTTTGTCGCATCCCACGAGCGCAACGATGCCGTCGAACTGATTGCCCCGCGCGACCAGTTCAATCGAGTCGGCAATCACTTCGCGGCTGACCAGCGACATTTTCATGCCCTCGGTTCCCATCGTGATTCCATCCGAGATGGAAACCGTATTGAATTCCATGGGTGTGCCGCCGGCGGCTCGAATGCCTTGCTTTACCGAGGCCGCCAACTCGCGCAGGTGATAATTGCACGGGCCAATTTCAATCCAGGTGTTGGCTACTCCGATCAGAGGCCGTTTCAGGTCTTCGTCGGTGAAACCCACCGCTTTCAACATGGCGCGAGCCCCGGCGCGGCTGGGTCCTTGCGTAAGGGCTGCGCTGTTGAGTTTGCCTTCGTTCATTCACGCTCCGTGCTTGGCCGATCAAAACAGCCCACCAAAAACTTAAGGCCATCATCTTTTCTGGATGATGGCCTCTGGTTCGATCTCTTCTGGGCTACATCATCCGCTGGCTCCGGGTGTTACAGCTACACCCGTAATAATAAAAATCCCCAGCAGAATGAGTACCCGAAACAGCTCCGCCCGCAACCAAAGAACTGGCTTCCACGACGACAACGATGCTTGGGTGAGCCTTTCCATAATTGCCAGCTAAATGCTCTTGGATTCCCAATACAATCGCATCTTTCCGCTCAACTGTCAACGGGTAGTGGCAGCGGGCGACGTCAAGCTGCTTGTGTAAACATCGGGGGGCGGATTTTCAATCCAGGTTGAACCTAGCGAACAATTTGAAAATAAGCGTCTTGACCTTCAAGCCAGCGAACCCGGAAAGGCCCGGCTCTGCCCTCTCGACATTTGCCCAATAGTTTGTAATCTTGGTTCCTCATGGACAACAAGGCCATCGCCGGTATCCTCTACGAAACCGCCGACCTGCTCGAAATCGACGGGCAGGATTCCTTCCGCATCCGCTCCTACCGCAATGCGGCCGAGGCCATTGAAGCCTTCCCCCAACAGATCGCAGACCTGATCAGCGAGCCAAAGAAAGTCCTCGCCATCCCCGGCATCGGCAAGGGAATGCTGTTGAACCTGCAAGAAATGTTCAAAGAGGGACGGCTTTCTCTGCACGCCGAGCTGCTCAAGAAATACCACCCTTCGATGCTTGACCTGCTTAAGATTCAAGGACTCGGGCCCAAAACCATCGCCCTCATCTGGAGCGCCTACCAGGTCTGCGATCCCGAGGGCGTCGAGAAGTTAGCTCAGGAAGGAAAGATTCGCACTCTGCCTCGCATGGGCGAAAAGCAAGAGCAGAAATTGCTTAAATCGATTCAGGATTATCGCCGCATCGCTGGCCGCTTTCTTCTGGATGCAGCCGAAGCGCAAGCGGGCAAAATCATCGAACACCTGCGCGCTTATCCAGGAATCGAAAACATTACTCCCGCCGGTTCCCTGCGCCGTGGACGCGAAACCGTGGGCGATCTCGACATTCTGGTAACGGGCAAGGCTTGTTGCGATGACGAAGAACGGCAAAAACTGATTGAGCACATCATCAAGCTGCCGGGATTGATGGACATCATCGCGCGCGGCGAAAATAAGGTCAGCTTTCGTATGCGCGGCGGAATGCAAGTTGATGTTCGGCTGCTTTCTCCCGACTCCTTTGGCGCTGCCATGCAGTATTTCACCGGCAGTAAGGCTCACAACGTCGCCTTGCGCCAGCGCGCCTTAAAGATGGGCTACACCTTGAGCGAATACAGCCTCTCCCGACTGGACAACGAAAAGCCCGTCGCCGGAAAAAGCGAAGAAGAAATCTACGCCAAGCTGAAACTGGATTACATTCCTCCAGAACTTCGGGAGAACCTCGGCGAGATTGACGCCGCCGAAAAGCACACCCTGCCCGCACTTATCGCACAGGCTGATCTGCAGGGCGATGTGCACATGCATACCGTCGAAACCGATGGCCGCAATACCATCGAAGAAATGGCCGAGGCCGCGCGAGCGCACGGATATAAATACATGGCCATCACCGACCATTCCAAAAATTTAGCCTTCGCTAACGGGCTCGATGACCAGCGCGCCGTGGAGCACATCAAGCGCATCCGCGCCGCTAACGACAAGATGGACGGCATCCGCATCTTCGCCGGAATCGAAGTCGACATTTTGGCCGATGGCACACTCGATCTCTCCGATTCTGTGCTCGAACAAATGGATCTGGTCATCGCCAGCGTGCATTCGCATTTCAACCAGAGTTCCCCCGAAATGACCGATCGCCTGCTCAAGGCCGTGGGAAATCCCAACACATCGTTCCTCGGGCATCCCACTGGACGCCTGCTGCTTCGCCGCGATGCCTACGCCTTCGACGTCGATGCGGTCTTGAAAGCCGCCGCTCAACGCAAAGTCGCCATGGAGCTAAATGCCTATCCTGATCGGCTCGACCTTTGCGACCGCCATCTCCGTCTGGCCAAGCAATATGGAGTAAAGATCGTGATTAACACCGACTCCCACCACACCTCGCACCTCGACAAAATCCGCTATGGCGTCCTGCAAGCGCGGCGGGCTTGGTTGACCAAAGACGATGTGCTCAATACCCTGCCTGCCCAACAATTCAGCAAAGCCATGAAGCACGCATGGTAGGCGCGAAGCAGCACCGTGAACCAAATGTGAAGAAGGTCGCCTTATCGTGGAGCAGCGGCAAAGACAGCACCTGGACCCTGCACCTTCTACGCCAGCGCCCAGACCTCCAGGTTGCCGCGCTGATTACGACCTTTAACTCGCAGGCTGGCCGCGTGGCCATGCATGCCGTCCGGCGCGCCTTGGTTGAAGAACAGGCGCAGCGAACCGGACTGCCGCTGTGGGCGATCGAACTGCCGTGGCCATGCTCTAACGAGGAATATGAAGAACGAATGCGCGCCCTGTGCCAGCGGGCGACAGCCGAAGGAATCTCGGCAGTCGCATTCGGAGACTTGTTTCTTCAGGACGTTCGCGATTATCGGGTACAGCAGTTGCGGGGGAGCGGCATCGAGCCTTTATTTCCGGTCTGGCAAATTCCAACAGATCAGCTGTCTCGCGAAATGATCGCAGCCGGTGTGAAAGCGAAGATTACGTGCATCGACCCTGCGAAACTCGCCAAATCCTTTGCTGGTCAGGACTACGACTTGCGCCTGCTGCAAACCCTGCCTCCGGGAATCGACCCATGTGGCGAGAACGGAGAATTTCATACTTTTGTCTACGATGCACCGGTGTTCTCTCGCCCGATCGAAGTACGAAGCGGAGAAGTCATCGAACATGATGGATTTGTATTCGCCGATTTGCTTCCCGTTTCTTGAGCCCGCAACGGTCATACCCACTCGCCGATTGTTACAACCCGGTTAAAAACTGGCCCAATGGGAGAGATCACAGACGAACATATGCTCTTCAAATTACAATTGGCCTTCAGTTCGTGCTGCAGAAGCCCAATGGCAAAGACGAGTACTCCCCGCAATCCGGAAGTGATCACCGCGAAGACGGCCGCGAAGCAGTCGGACCGGCGCAACGGGCGAGGCCGCACAGCCAGCAAGAAACTAGCCACCGCGCCAGCCGTTTCTTTCTCCGACGATCCCGACCTCTATATAAATCGCGAGCTCAGTCTTCTGGATTTCCAGCGGCGTGTCCTCGAAGAAGCGCGGGATGAAACCGTCCCTTTACTGGAACGAGTCAAGTTTCTGTCCATCGTCGGCTCCAACCTGGACGAGTTCTTTATGGTGCGAGTCGCGGGCCTCAAGCGGCAAGTCGAGAAAGGTGTACTCGAGTGCGGTCCGGATGGCATGACTCCTTCAGCCCAGCTCACCGCTATACGGGAGCGTGTTGCAAGCTTATTTAAAGAAGCTCATGAGTGCTGGCAGGAACAGGTCCTGCCGTCCCTCCGCAAAGCTGGAATCGAGATCGCAGACTATTCGCAATTGACGGCCTCGCAGCGCTCAGCCTTAAACAAATATTTCCATGAAACGGTTTTCCCCACCCTGACCCCCTTGGCGTTTGATCCCGGACGGCCGTTTCCTCACATATCGAACTTGAGCCTGAACTTGGCCGTGCTCATCCGTGACAAAGAAGGGGAAGAACATTTTGCCCGGGTCAAAATACCAAATTCCATTCCCCAGTTGGTCGCCGTGAAAACACTTCGACGGGAGAAAGGGGCAGCCAGCAAGAGCCCCCGGCAATGCTTTATCTGGTTGGAGCAATTGATCGTGGCCAACCTGAAGCTGCTGTTCCCAGGCATGAAAGTTCTCGAGGCCCATCCCTTCCACGTAACCAGGGACGCAGACACGGCCATCCAGGAGCTTGAAGCGGGCGATTTGTTGGAGTCGGTGGAAGAAGGCGTCTGGCAACGGCGTTTCGCCGACGTCATCCGCCTGGAAGTCAACGAAGCGATGCCGCCGTCAGTTCTCAAAATCTTGATGGAGAACCTCGAAGTCAATCGCGACGACGTCTATCAGATAACCGGTCCTCTGGCCCTTGCCCGGCTGCGGCATCTCGCGGCCGTGGATCGTCCCGAGCTGAAGGACCCGCCGTTCGTATCAGCGATCCCTATGGCGCTTGGCTCCGAAGAGGAAACAGACGACGTGTTTGCCGCCATTCGCCGGCAAGACATTCTCCTTCACCATCCCTTCGATTCCTTCCAACCCGTGGTTTCCTTCCTGAAGCAAGCCGCAAAGGACCCGACCGTGCTGGCTATTAAAGTGACCCTCTATCGCGTAGGCCGAAACGCCCCGGTAGTGGAAGCTTTGCTCGAGGCGGTTGAAAACGACAAACAAGTTGCCGTGCTGGTTGAGCTCAAGGCGCGCTTCGACGAGGAGAGCAACATCGAGTGGGCCCGCAGGCTGGAACGCGAGGGCGTGCATGTCGTCTACGGATTGCCGGATCTGAAGGTCCATTGCAAGACCGCGCTGGTCGTGCGTCAGGAAGGAAATATGATCCGGCGATACGTGCATCTATCCACTGGCAATTACAACACCATTACCTCGACCCTCTACACCGATCTTGGAATGTTCACTTGTGACCAGGAGATCGGCGCCGACTGCACCGACCTGTTTAACTATCTCACCGGTTACTCGGCCAAGGCAGAATACCGAAAACTATTGGTCGCGCCCATTAAACTGCGCGAAGAACTGGAAGTGATGATCCGGCGCGAGATCGACCACCAACGTCGCGGCGAACAGGGACACCTGATCTTCAAGATGAACGCTCTCGTGGACAAACGTGCAATCCGTTTGATGTACCAGGCATCGCAAGCTGGGGTGAAACTCGATCTGCTGGTTCGTGGGATTTGCTGCTTGCGCCCAGGCATCAAAGGGGTGAGCGAGAACATTCGAGTGACCAGCATCGTCGGACGTTTCCTCGAGCATAGCCGGATCTACTATTTCCGCAATGCGGGCCAGGAAGAAATCTATCTTGGTAGTGCCGACCTGATGCCGCGCAATCTCAACCGCCGCGTTGAGGTCGTGTTTCCGGTTCGTGACCCCAAACTCATACGCCACTTGCACGACGAGGTTCTTACTACTTACCTGGCCGACACGGTGAAAGCACGCCATATGCAGCCGAACGGCAGTTATTCGCGAAGCCCCAGCCGCGCGGCCCAACCGGCCGTGAACAGCCAGGAATCGCTCATCGAGCGCGCCGTGAACCATTCGACGTCTTGATCAGACGCCGCGAAATCGCAGATCATAAAAACTTGCCATCTTTAGTCGCATCTCTCCATGCGCCGTCAAACGCCGGCTGCTGTTAAGCTTTTCATTCGCGTTTTCGCTGTTGCTTGCTAGTATTCCACGAGAGCAACGAGCGACGGTGCCGCCAAGGAGTCACGATTCCCCATGAAGAAAAACGTTTGGAGAGCAGTCATTGAAGTAGCTTTTATTATCTTTTTGTTTTATTCCAATCTCCTGATGGGAGAGTTTGAGCGCTCGGGCATGGGGCAGAAGAGGGGCGTAGCGTGGGCGGTCGGAGATGTTCTGACCGCCGCCAATTTTGAAATCGCCCTGATCGCCGCACTCGTCGGTTACATCGTTTTTCAATTTCTTCGCGAAAGATTCTAGAACAACATGAACTGGAGGGAATAGATCGGCCGGGTGGCCCGCCCATTCCAAGTGCGTGCAAATCTAAATCGCATATGAAATGAGCGTGCCCCACTCTTTCGCGCCTTTCGCGAAAGGGTGGGGGGGCGAGAATGCCATCGCGCCGGACATTTTCGACAGCGGACCCACATCCGCTTTCTTCCCGCCGGGATCGACGCGGGAAGAGTGAAAAAGACACGGTCCCCGCAATAACCCCTGGATCTCCCAGCGGCGTACCCTCGCTTGCGGCGGCAATCGGGCGGCAAAGCGACTAAAATCTATGGATAACCTATGCCTGACGAAATACCATCTCCGCCACCCGCGCCGCCAAACCCTCCGGCGCCGCAACCTGCAACCCAGTTTCACATCGGCGAGGAATTCGGAACCGCGAAGAAGAATCTGCCTCCGGTAAAGATTGTCGCCATCGGAGTCGGAGTGGTCGCAGTGGTTGCCATTATCTTAGCCTTGGCGCAGCGGCCCCACTCCGCCACCACCGGATCGATCGACGACATTGTCTCGGTGGAAGTTCCCGATCAAAATATGGTGATGGTCGCGATCAATGTTTCATTCCAGAACAACGGCCTCAAACCTTACTGGATCCACACCATCAAAGCCGGCCTCGACACCAGCAGCGGCAACTTTACCGACGCCGCCGCTTCTCCCGCCGACTTCGACCGTTATTACCAGGCCTTCCCTACCCTAAAACAGCATGCGCTCGCGCCTCTGGAGCGCGAAGCCAAAATCAATCCTGGCGGCCGCATCGCGGGCACAATCATCGTTATTTTTCCAGTAACTCCACAGGATTTCGCCAATCGCAAATCGCTGAGTGTGACAATTCAACCCTACGATCAACCGGTCCCGCTCGTCCTGACGAAGTAAGACGGGTTCTTGCTGACGTGTTGCGGAACGCAGCTGCGATTATTGCCCAGACGTAACCGGCACCGGCGCGTTCTTGGGAGTGCTCAAATATCCCACAGCTTTTTTCTTCTCCACCGTCCAGATCACCATTTCATAGAGCAGGTGGTCGCGCCCGGTATAGAACTGGATGGGTTCGCTAACGTTGCGGTCTTTCTTTTCGATGGTCTTGTCGTCGGCGGTGACGTTGATGGTAAACCTGCCTCGCTTGGTGTCAGTTTTCTTCAACTGAAGGCTGATCGTCGAAACGGGCTGTGGCTTCGCGCCCTTGACCAGAGTGAACTCATAGTAGTTGCGATCGCCTTTGTGCTTGAGCACTTCGAGATCGCTGCGCGTATTGGCGATCAAGCCGCTCTGTACGCCCAGGTCGCCAATGGTGCTTTGCAGCTTGGCTTCGGCCGCAGCCAGTTCGGCTTTGGTGGAAGCCACGTCGGTCTTGACCCCGCCGACATCAGTTTTTACGTTGGCGACTTCGCCATTCACCTGAGTCATCTGCTGCTTTTGCTCTTCCGCGAGCTGTTGTTGCGACGCGCGTTGTGCGACCTGCTCGCGCTGCAGCGCGGCCGAGCGGTCGGCCAGCTCTTTCTTGGTCATGCCGAGTTGTTTGGCCAGAGTTTCGGAGTCGGCCTCGGCTGACTGCATGCGTTTGCCGAGTTCGGCGATCTGGGCGTTGCTGGCGGTTTGATCTTTGGCCATCTGGTCGAGTCGATCGCGCAGGTTAAACAAAAAGTAAAGTGAGCCTGCCACGTACAAAACGGCAAGCAACGACACGATCCACTTCACTGCGTTTCCCCCACCAGTGGGGACTTCGACCAGGTGTTCGCCTTCATCGGCCATGTTTTTCTCCGCTCGATTGGATTGGGTGTTGTTCTTATTGTTGTGCAGGGCGGCGGTGCTGTCAATTACGACAAAGGAGCGGGGAACGGCAGAGGATCGACCTTGGGCCGTTCACTGAGCGAACGAGTTTCACGTAAGACTGCCTTGAGGCATCTGAGCGGCAGTGGGTTTAAAGGGGTTCCTTCGACTTCGTAGCTGACCTTTTCGCGCATCAGCTACTGCGCTCAGGATGACAATATTCCGAATGCCTAGGTATATGCTAGACTATTACTAGGAGTATACAATGGCTACGCTTTATGTGGAAAACGTGCCTGATGAGGTGTACGAGGGCCTTCGGGAACGGGCCCGCCAGCATCGCAAGTCGATCACGGCGGAAGTAGTGTCGCTGTTAGAGGAAAATATTGTTACAGCGACCGAACGAAAGGCCAGACAGCAATTTCTGAGGCAAGCGCAGCGCCTGCGGTCGCACCGGCCACGTTCGGCGGCTGCTTTTCCCAGTAGCGAAGAACTGCAGCGTGAGGATCGGGGGCGGTGAAGACTTATGTTGTCGACGCCAGCGTCGCGGCCAAATGGATTCTTCCTGCGCGTGACGAAACGCTCACGCGGGAAGCGCTGGAATTGCTGAGGACCTACGTTGCTGGCGAACTGCGGTTCGTGGTTCCGGACTTGTTCTGGGGGGAAATTGCCAATATTTTGTGGAAGGCGGTGCGTCAAAACAGGATTAAGGCAGTTTCGGCAGAGAGCGCTCTTCATGCCATGCACGAGCGCAACTTTCCCACCGTTTCTTCTCATGCCCTTCTGGTGGAGGCTTTTGCCATTGCAATCGCATTCGACCGGGCTGTTTACGACGCGCTTTATGTCGCTCTGGCGATCAACTCCAAGTCACAACTGGTTACGGCTGATGAGCGCCTGGCGAATGCTCTGGCTGCGCATCTTCCGGTGAAGTGGCTAGGTTCGCTTGAGGATGCTGCTGAGAAAACGAAGTCGTGAGTTGATTCACCCTAAGTTCGTCCGTGGAAATCGAACCCCGAGGGCTGAAGCCCGGACCTGTTCTCGACACTTTCTGGCATGAGTGAACTCATGCCCTTCCGAATTGGATTGCGGGAGGAAGTTTTTCCGCCGTCTGTTCAGGCCGTGCCCTTCCCGAAAACACTTGCGAACTGACGGTCGGCGGCGCTGTAGGGTACGGCATTCTGGCAGAATGCATCGATCCTGAGCGCTAATACGACCCTGCCGCGCTGCGCAACGGCCGGAGGAGGGCGTCCGGGGCTTCGTGGGTCTTGACGGGCGAGGATGCCCGTCTCTCCTTTGGGTCGTTTAGCTGGCGGCGCGGCGAGACTCGGATTCTTTTTGCGAGACATAACGCAGGAGGATGTCGCGCAGCGATACCAGGCCTTTCAATTGCTTGCCATCCGTGATGGGCAAATGGCGGAAGCCGAATTCGCGCATCAGGAAGAGACAGTTCTCGACAGTCTCGTCCACGCTGATAGCTCTGGGGTTGGCGGTCATGACCTCGGCAATCTTGGTAGTTCCGGGCATGCGTCCGGCGGCGACAACGCGGTTCATGACGTCGCGCTCGGAGAAGATGCCAACGACCTCTCCGTTGCGCAGCACCGGCAAAGCGCCAATGCTGTGCTCCATCATAAAGCGAGCGGCTTCGAGGACGCTGCTGTCGGCGTCAATGGAGTAAACTCGGCGGTCTTTCACAATATCGTAAACCTGCCCCATACATGACTCCTTCGGAGCGGCTTCTGGCTGGGCTTTACGACGCCCTCCAGTTCCGAGATGCAACACTCTATCACGGAGCGGGGTGTCGAGGAAAAGGGGTGGGCAGTTTTGAAATAGTACGCGCGAGATCCTTCGCCCGGCTGAAGCCGGGTTCAGGATGACAGTCTTTATTCTAGGCATATCCAAACTTCAAGCGTTCGCTGGACAGCCGGCGGCAGCTGTCTCCACGATAACTTGAACTGTGCGAAGTTTGCTGGCTTCTGCTATCGTCTTGGGTTCCCGTTGGTTGCTTAACAAAGGAGAGTTGATGGTCGAGTCTCTGCGGCCCGAGCCTTCCCGGTTGTACCGGTGGATGGTACTCATTTTCGTCAGTATCGCGATGTTTGGGAATTATTACGTTTATGACGCGCTGAGCCCTCTGGCCGACGTGCTCAAGCAACAGTTGGGTTTTTCGGACTCGAACATTGGGCTCTTGCAGGCCATTTACAGCTTCCCCAACATCTTCACCGTGGTGATCGGCGGGGTTCTGATTGACCGGATCGGGCTGAGAAAGTCGCTGATGATTTTTGGGGTTCTGTGTTTTATTGGACCTGCAATAACAGTGGCATCGGGGCATCTTTGGCTGATGGCGACCGGGCGGCTGGTTTTTGGCATGGGTGCGGAGTCGCTGATCGTGGCGGTGACGGCGGCTCTGGCGCGGTGGTTCAAAGGGAAGGAATTGAGCTTTGCTTTTGGCATCAACCTGACCATTTGCCGGCTGGGTTCGTTTGCCGCGTTGAACTCCCCCACTTGGGCGCGAGCCGCCTATGCCAACTGGCGGTGGCCGTTTCTGATCGCGCTGGGCGTGTCGAGTCTGTGCGTGATTGGCGCGATCATTTACTGGATCATGGAAGTGCATGCTGAAAAGATTTACAGCCTGGGGGGAGTCTCAACCGACAAAGTCGTTTTCGCGGATTTGTTCAAGTTTGGGATGAGCTATTGGTATATCGTAGCGCTTTGCGTCACCTTCTACTCGGCCATCTTCCCTTTCCAGACCTTCGCTGTCAAATTCTTTATGGAGGCGCATCGGACTTCGCGGGAGTTTGGAGGGTTCCTGTCGAGCACCCTGACCCTTTTTGCCATGGTGGCAACGCCGTTGTTTGGGCTGATGGTCGATCGGGTGGGGAAGCGGGCGATTTTGATGATGCTGGGTTCCCTGCTGCTCATTCCGGTTTACTTGATGATGGGCTACACGCAGATTAACCTCTATGTGCCTATGGCCATGATGGGAGTGGCGTTTTCGCTGATTCCGGCGGTGATGTGGCCGTCGGTGGCTTATATCGTCGATCAGTCGAAGCTGGGGACGGCGTATGGGCTGATGACGATGATCCAGAATATTGGATTGTTTGGCTTTAACTTGGTAATCGGCTGGGCTAATGATTTTGGCCATGCCAGCGCGGAGAATCCGGGTGGTTACCATCTGGGAATGTGGATTTTCTCAATTTTGGGCTTTCTCGGAGTGTTCTTTGCGTTCCTGTTGCATGAACGGGAAACCGGGCCGCACGGCCACGGGCTGGAAACCATCACCACGGCTTCGGCGCCGGCTTAAGATGCAGGCTGCAGCCGTTCTTTGGGTCTTTTCCCACAAGTACTGAATCTATAGAGACAAATAATTGAACCGGAGAAGACATCGAGATAAAGGTTCCCGGCGTTCAATAGGTGACGAAGGTCACAAAGAAAACGGTGCTCTCGGCAAGCTCATTGGATGCAACCGGTTGCGCTACTCGAAGGGCCTGACTTAGTACCTGCAAGCGGTACAACGAAAAGACACTTACGCCGCATCTGAAAGAGTGCGGCCGGAAAAGACGACTTGACGGACGCGAAAAAACAGGGCGACAGGCTTTCGGAAGCAGAGGCAATCGAGCGGGCGAAGCAGGGAGATGCCGATGCCTTTGAGATGCTGTACAGCCTGCACAAGCGCCGGGTGTATTCCCTATGCCTTCGGATGACGTCGAACACGGCCGCAGCCGAGGATCTGACCCAGGAAGCGTTCCTGCAGCTGTTCCGTAAGATTGGAACCTTTCGGGGCGAGTCCGCTTTTTCCACTTGGTTGCATCGAATGGCGGTGAATGTTGTCCTGATGCAATTGCGCAAGAAAGGTCTCTCGCTGATTCCGCTGGAAGAGACGATTGAGACGGAAGAAGATGCCCCCAGAAAAGAGCCAGGGGCCGACGATCCCAGGTTGGCCGGGTCGGTGGACCGGCTGCAATTGCAGCGTTCGATTGCGGCGTTGCCTCCGGGTTATCGAATGATTTTTTTGCTGCATGATGTTGAGGGTTACGAGCACAATGAAATTGCCCAGATGGTGGGATGTTCCATCGGTAACAGCAAGTCACAGTTACACAAAGCGCGGATGAAGTTACGAGAGATCCTCAAAGCGAGCAGAGCTGAAAAAGCCATAAAGCCGTGAGGACCTAGACTAACAGAGGGATCGGGGAGAGGTAGTATGACCTGTGAAGAATTTGGACGGGTCCTGCCAGAGCTTGGGAGCGGTTGCGGTAAAGAGCACTTGAAGTCCTGCTCCACATGTTCGGAGCTGGTGGCGGATCTGGATGCCATATCCCAAGAGGCACGACTTTTGCAGGGTTCCGAGGATCCCAGCCCATGGGTCTGGAACTCGATTGAGGTGGCGCTGCGGCAGGAGGGGTTGATCCATCAACCCCAGTTGGAATATTCGCGAACTCACCCAAGTATGCGGGGTTGGCGACTGCGTTGGCTGGTGCCGTTGGCGGCCACTTTCCTGATTGTCTTCGGAGTATTGATCTATCAACGAGGGACCGGTGAACCGCAAGTGGCGGAACGGCAATCGCCTGCAGGCCTGGTAACCGCGAATCTGCAGACGAATCCGAATGACGTGATGGCGGGTGATGATCTGCAAGTGCTCAAGACGGTTGCGGAGCGCACGCCTGCCATGCGAGCTACGTATGAGGCGGACCTGCGATCGGTGAACGCTTACATCCGGGACGCGGAGCAATCGGCGCACAACAATCCGAATGACGAAGTCGCCCAACAGTACCTGAGGAGTGCATACGAGCAGAAGGCCATGGTCTACGAGATGGCCTTGGACCGTTCCCTGCCATAGTAGAATAGCCGGTCGGGGCCAACGGATTGCGCCGCCGGCACTTGGGGAGATGTTGATTATGCAGCGGGCCACATCCTATGCCGTCGTAACGATCCTTGTGTTAGCTGCGCTGGCAGCGGCCGAGACCACACGCCAGGAAATGCATTTCAAAGTTGGCCGCCGGGCCAGCGTTACGATCGTCAACCAATACGGGGCCATTTCGGTCAAGCCGGGTCCGGGCAAGGTGGTGGCAATCACGGCAATTCTGTACTCCAGCAAAGTCGAAGTTGACCACAGCAAGAGCCGGCGCCGAGTTTCTGTTTTTTCTCATCTTCTTGAAGGAGCAAATGCAGAGACGGGTCGGGTCGACTACGAGGTCCTTGTGCCCGCCGATGCAAGTGTGACTTTGCATTCGACCACTGGCCCTTTGCAGGTGGAGAAGCTCCATGGCGACATTATGCTGGAAGGTAGTACGGCCAGCGTAGAGGTACGCGATATCAGCGCGGGGCACATTCAGATAAAAACTTTGAACGGCCCGGTGACCTTGACAAACGTCAGCGACGGACACGTGGAGATCACCTCGGTCGGCGGAGATGTCGCGCTGAATGCGGTAAACGGTTCGCTGGTTCACGTAAACTCCAACAGCGGCAAGATCCACTATGACGGGGATTTTGGCGACGGAGGCGATTACGCCTTGACCAGCCACAGCGGCGATATTGAAGCTATTGCGCCCGCTTATGCATCTATCGAAGTGGTCGCTCGCTCGGTTCAGGGAACCGTGGAGAAGGACTTCCCGCTGCAACCGGAACATACCACCTTTGTTGCCCGAGCCGGGAGTGCCTTCGCAGGTACGATGGGCGAGGCCGCATCCTCGGTTAAGTTGCTCTCCTTCAGTGGTAAAATTCACCTCAAGAAACGTTGAACAATCAAACCTGAAGCAATCGGACTGGGCGGGTGCAGAACCGTTTCAGTAAATCGGCGGCCATGAAAACCAGACCCGGTTCGCGGCCCGCGGCCAAGCGGCTTGCGCGAGACCAAGTCCGCGCGCTGCGGACGGTGTTTCTTGTTGGTTTCATGGGCGCTGGCAAAACCACCGTGGGCCAGGCTTTAAGCCGCCGATTAGGTCTGCCGTTCGAAGACTTGGACGATCGCATTCAGCTTCGGGAAGGAAAGACCATCGAGCAGATTTTTCGCGAGTCGGGGGAGGCGGAATTCCGCAAAGCCGAGACGGTTGCGCTGCGCGAATTGCTGGCAGAACTCGGTTCCTCGGTGCGCGTGGTAGCACTGGGCGGAGGAGCTTTCGTGCAGCCGGGGAAGGCCGCTTTGATTAAAAAAGCGGAGGTGCATTCGGTTTTCCTGGATGCGCCAGTGGAGGAATTGCTGCGGCGATGCCAGGAAGCCCCGAACGCGCGTCCCCTGCGACAAAACCCTAAGCAGTTTCGCGAGCTCTATGAACAACGGCGGCGGTTCTACATGAAGGCGGCTGTCCGCATTGAAACCAACGGTAAGGATGTCGACGCGATCGCGGCGGAGGTGGCATGCAGTTTGGGTCTGGAGTGAGACGAACTTTGAAGAACGGAATTGTACTTGGGAAGATTTTAGGTTTGGGGGCGCTTTGTCTCCTGGCGGCAGCGGCGGCGGATAAGAAGAAGGATGATGCGCCAGCGCCCACAGAGATGGTTGATTCCGGATCATTTGGTGTCTTCATGCATGGACAACGGGTGGCGACCGAAACCTTCTCCATCCATCAAGGCAGTAGCGGCAGCTCCATCGTTTCGCGGTTCAAGAGCGAGGCGGGAGCTGATAAAGCGGAACAAACCTCGGAATGGCAGATGGGGCCCGGCGGCGAACTGCGAAAGTACGAATGGAAAGAACTAAGTCCCGGACAATCGCAGGCGGTGGTTGTAACCAGTCAGGATTTTCTGATCGAGCGCTTCAAGAGCGGTCCGCAGGCCAAGGAACAGGAACAGCCGTTTATGCTTCCCGCAACCAGCAGCCTGCTGGATGATTATTTCTTCGTGCAAAGAGAAGTCCTAGCCTGGAAATACCTGGCCACCAGCTGCAAGCGGGAAAACGGTGCGCTTCAGTGTCCGCTGAAACAGCGCGTTCCCTTCGGCGCGCTGAATGCGCATGCACGCTCTTCGGTCTCGGTGACGCTTGAATTTGCCGGCAGAGAAAAGGTGACGATCCGGGGGGTGGAGCGGGAGCTGAACCGGTTGGACCTGAATGGCGAGTCGGGCAACTGGGCGATGTGGCTCGACGACCAGTTTAAGCTGCAACGAATACTGATTGCGAGTGAGGACACGGAAGTAGTACGAGACTAAGGCGGCCCCGGTTTGGCTTTGATCGACTCACGCACGGCACGAGTACTGACGACAACACTGTTGTTTGCGTTGGGCTTGGGCTTTTTATACATCGCGCGCCGTACCCTGATTGCGTTTCTGTTCGCCATTTTCTTTGCCTATCTGGTCGATCCCGCCGTCTCCCGCATCCAGAAATGGACCCGGCACCGGGGACGCGCCATCGCTTTGATCTATCTGCTGTTCCTCATCTTGCTGGGTACGCTCTTCTTCTTCGTCGGCCCGCGAACAGTGCGCGAGGCACGCCGCCTGGGCGACGCGTGGCCAACCCTCACGGAGCGCGTCAACACCGGCGACCTTGCCCATGCCATTGGCAGAGAACGGGGATGGAGCGGAGAAACAACCGAGCTGTTGCAGCGATTTTTGTCGGATCCTCGGCTAGTCATCGTGGCCAAGCAGATCGGACTGCGCGCTGCGGATGTAGCCCAGCAGTCCTGGCTTCTGGTCGTGGTCCCTATTCTGGCGATATTTTTTCTCAAGGATGGTCGCGGCTTCAGCGAAGTCGGATTGTCCCTCGTGCAGAGCAGGCCGCAACGCGAATTCCTGCAAGACGTACTTACCGATCTGAATCAGATGCTGGCGCAGTTTATCCGCGCCCAGCTTGAACTGGCGGCGCTTTCTCTGGTGGTTTACATCTCAGTGATGGAACTGGCGCGAGTGCCTTATGCGCTGGTGTTGGGAACCGCAGGCGGCGTGATGGAGTTCATCCCGGTCGTGGGACCCCTGGTCGCTGGGGTTGTGATTCTGGCGGTCGCCCTGCTCATGAGCTATCCCCACTGGTTAATGCTACTGTGTTTCCTGATCGCCTGGCGTCTGGTTCAGGATTATGTGGTTTCGCCCCGCATCATGGGAAACAGCATGGAACTTCATCCTCTGGCGGCGATCTTTGGCGTACTGGCCGGCGCGGAAATCGCCGGCGTGCTCGGCGTCTACCTTTCGATTCCCGTCATGGCGAGCCTGCGCATTGTGTGGAGGCGCTGGCGTTTGTATGCAGAGAAGAAACGCTTTGGTCCGTTGAATGAATATTCGTTCGGAACCGAGATCAGCCCCAAGGCGTAAGCTCCAGCTACAAGTTGCCATTCCGATAATTCTAGATTGTCGGGGTGAACTAAGGATTTCCGCTCATCGCAACTCTTCCATCACCTGATCAAGCGCTTCCCTTCCGGGGCGCGTGATCGATTCGGGCAGTGTGGCCAGAGGCTCATCGGTTACGTTGAGCATATTCATAAAGCTGGGGGCGTCGGGGTTCACATAGAAAAGACCGGTCAGAACTTCGTCTTTCTCATGGGCTTCGTGCAAACGGCTGATGGCTTTGATGCGATTGGTGGGATCATAGTCTTCTTCGATCTTGGTAAGGCGCAGGTGGGAACCGTCATGCATGGTGACTTCAACCGTGGTACCTGGATCGTAATCCACGTTGATCTCCTCGAACGACGGAACAAAACTGATGTCCTGCAACGGCTCTTCGTGGTCTTTCATGTACTTGTAAGATTTCGTCGAACCCTCGTGGTCGTTAAAGGTCACGCACGGCGAAACTACATCGAGCATAACCGTGCCCCGGTGGGCGATTGCAGCTTTCAACAGGCTGTGCAGTTGACGCTTATCGCCAGAGAACGAACGCCCGACCAGAGTCGCACCCAGCGTGATCGCCATGGCGCAAGTATCGATCGGAGGGAGATCGTTGACCACGCCCGTCTTCAGTTTGGAACCGAGATCGGCAGTGGCGGAAAATTGCCCCTTGGTCAGGCCGTACACTCCGTTGTCCTCGATGATGTAAATGATTGGCAGATTGCGTCGCATCAGGTGAACAAACTGCCCGATGCCGATCGAAGCGGTATCGCCGTCGCCGCTGACGCCGAGCGCGATCAGCCTGTGGTTCGCCAGCACAGCTCCGGTCGCGACCGAAGGCATGCGGCCATGGACCGCGTTAAAGCTGTGCGAGCGGCTCATGAAATACGCCGGACTCTTGGAAGAACATCCGATGCCGCTGGGCTTGATAACCCGTTCGGGCGGCACGCCCATTTCATACATGGCGTCGATGATGCGCTCGGAAATCGCGTTGTGGCCGCAACCGGCGCAAAGCGTGGTCTTGCCGCCGCGGTAGTCGAGAACGGTCAGGCCGATGCGATTGACTTTCGGTGCAGGCGTAGGTGTCGCCGTCGTGGTCGCCACGTTATTTTCCCTCCATGCTCGTGAGTTCGTCAGTTACCGAGCGCGCGTCCAGCGGCAGCCCGTGAATGTGCGCAATGCTGCGGAGCCGCGTGACCAGTTCCGGCTTTATGTCCAGCTTGATCAAGCTGAGCATCTGGGCATCACGATTTTGTTCGACCACGTAGACCCGCTCGTGCTGCTCGATGAATTCATGCACCTCGCGCGAGAACGGATAGGCCTTCAGGCGAAGATAGTCGGTTTCGATGTTGTATTCGTCGCGCAACTGGTCGCGGGATTCAATAATCCCCCAGTGCGAAGTGCCGTAGGCAATGATGCCAATCTTGGCTTTGGATTTGCCGCTCATCAATTCGGGCCGCGGCACAAACGCCCGCGCGGTCTCGAACTTTTTATTGATGCGCTCCATGTTTTTTTCGAAATCGTCGGGGCGCTCGCTGTAGCCTGACTTTTCATTGTGGCCCGTCCCCCGGGTGAAGTAGGCAGCCGCCGGATGGTCGGTGCCGGGCAGAGTGCGGTAGCCAATGCCATCGTTGTCCACGTCTTTGTAGCGGGCGAAGCCTCCCATGCGGTCGAGATCCTCTTTCGTGAGCACCTTGCCGCGGTCGATTGGCGCCTTGGGATACTCGAAGGGATCGGACATCCAGTTGTTCATTCCAAGATCGAGGTCCGACATCACGAAAACCAGAGTCTGAAATTGCTCGGCAAGGTTGAAGGCGTCTTGGGCCATGGTGAAACACTCGCCCACCGAACAGGGAAAAAGCAGGATGTTCTTGGTATCGCCGTGAGAAAGGAACGCCGTTGAGAGAATATCGCCTTGCGAGGTGCGCGTGGGCAATCCCGTGGACGGGCCGACACGCTGGATATCCCAGATGACGCCGGGGACTTCTGCGTAGTAGGAAAGGCCGGCGAACTCGGCCATCAGCGAGATGCCCGGCCCGGCGGTCGCAGTCATCGAACGAGCGCCCGCCCAGCCAGCGCCCAGGACCATGCCAATCGCAGCCAGTTCGTCTTCCGCCTGCACAATGGCGAAGGTCGCTTTGCCGTCGGGGCCAATCCGATACTCTTTCATGTAGTCAATCAAAGTTTCTACCAGCGACGACGAGGGCGTAATCGGATACCAGGTGACGACTGTGACTCCGGCGAACATGCAGCCCAGCGCCGCCGCGGAGTTGCCATCGACAATGATCATGCCCTGGGTCTTATCCATGCGCTGAATGAAGTACGGATCCTGCTTGGTAAGATTGGCGGTAGCGTAGTCAAAGCCGGCGCGCACAGCGGCCAGATTTAGATTCGCAGCCTTTACTTTGGTAGCGAACTGTTTGCGCAAGGCCTTCTCCACTTCGGCGATCTCGACTCCGAGCAGTTGCGCCGCGACTCCGACATAAATCATGTTCTTGACCAGCTTGCGCAGCTTGGCTTCGGGACAGACGGGCGCGACCAGTTTGTCGTAAGGGACAGGATAAAAAATCAGATCATTGCGGAGTTTATTCAGGTTCAGAGGCTCGTCGTAAAGCACGGCCGCGCCGGGCGCGAGCGTCATCACATCTTCTTGCGCGGTTTCGGCGTTCATGGCGATGACGAAGTCGATTTCTTTCTTGCGCGCAATGTATCCATCCTTATTCGCGCGAATGGTGTACCAGGTTGGCAGCCCGGCAATGTTTGAGGGAAACAGATTCTTGCCGGAAACCGGAACACCCATTTGAAAAATACTGCGCAGAAGCACGGTATTGGAGCTCTGCGAACCCGACCCATTCACGGTCGCAACCTGAATGCTCATGTTGTTGACGACGCGTTTCGGCTCCCGTTGCCCAAAGGCCTCGTGGAGCGCTACATCCGTGGTGGCCATTCCTGCATCCTTCCTTGACTGGGGCGGGTTTTCGCCCGCTCGGCGGTTTTTTGGAGTAATGAGGCGAACAGTCAATTATACGGCACGGGGATGGTTGGGAACACGCGTGAAGAACGAAATTTCAGGAACGAAAGTACCTGCTTAGGAAACACGGAGTGCGCTCACTCCACGCGCAAGAACTGCGCCATCTTGCGGAACTTATTATATCGTGATACGACTAATTCCTGGGTGGGCATTTTGATCAATTCGCCGAAATGCTTCTGCAGGGCTGCATCCAGCAGAGCCGCTGCAGCGTCGTGATCGGTATGAGCGCCTCCTTCGGGTTCGGGGACAATGCCGTCAATACACCCGAATTCAGACAAGTCCGACGCCGTAATGCGAAGGGCTTGCGCGGCCAGTTCTTTCTTCGAGGCATCGCGCCACATAATCGCGGCGCAGGACTCGGGAGAGATTACGGAATAGATGGCGTTTTCCATCATCAATACCCGATCGGCCACCGCGATCGCCAGCGCGCCGCCGCTGCCGCCTTCGCCGGTGATGGTGGTAATAATCGGCACCTGCAGTCGCGCCATTTCACGCAGATTTCGCGCGATGGCTTCGGCCTGGCCGTGTTCTTCTGCGCTCAGTCCCGGGTATGCGCCAACCGTGTCCACGAAAGTAAACACCGGCCGCTTGAACTTCTCAGCAATCTTCATCACCCGCAGGGCCTTACGGTAGCCCTCGGGATTCGTCATGCCCCAGTTGCGATAAACATTCTGCTTGGTATCCCGGCCCTTCTGATGGCCGAGCACCACAACCTCATGCCCGTGAAACCGCGCCATGCCACAAACCATGGCGTGGTCATCGGCGAAACCGCGATCGCCGTGAATCTCGCTCCAATTGGTGAAGATGCGGTCTACATACTCGCTCATGAGCGGGCGCTGCGCATTCCTCGCCAACTCGGCTTTCTGCCAGGCGCTGAAATGCGCCGAGACCTGCGCGTGCAAAGATTGAATGCGATCGTGAAGTTGCTGGATCTGGCTGCGGATGTCCTCGTCCTGCCCGGGCAACGCCTGCAATCGCTCCAGTTGCTGCTCGATTCTGCCCAACTCTTGCTGCGCTCTCAGTTGCGATTCCATCTTCCTGCTGTCACCGTTCCGGGAAGCCCAGCGGGCCTCCACCATCGAAAGGAGAAACTCCGTGCCCGCCACTACCAGCAGCGCGTTTGTAGCCGGAGCCGACGCCGATTGCAAATCAGCCCTCCTGGAAATGGATCTCTTTCGCCGCACGTCTAAATCCATTTGTAGAAACATAGCTAGCTATGTCTCTACGAAAACGTTTTAATCAATGACCCGCACTGCGCCGCGGCCACACAATTCTTCCACCTGGGACACAAAGTTGCGGTCTGGATGGACATTATAGCCCTCCGCCTCCATCACCACCATGAAATCGCCCTGGCGTTCCACGTCAAACAGCACTTTCGCCTCGCCCTTGCGCTGCGCACAAAGCGCGTGCAGTGCATCGACCACGGATTCATTCGCCGTCTCCACCGGTATGCGAATTCGCAGCGAGCGCGGCAACGGGACCTTGGCATCCTCGAGCGGAATAATGTCGTTGGCCGTCAGCTTCGGATTTACGCCTTCTTCGATGCGTAGTCCGCCCCGCACCAACACCGGCACCTCCAACTTCACCTTATCCTGCAACTTCCGGTACGCCTCGGGAAAAACGATCATTTCGACCGAGCCCGACATGTCTTCGAGCGCGCCCTGGGCATAGAAGTCCCCCTTTTTCGACTTCAGCACGCGCAGGTTCGTAATAATGCCGGCGGTGCAGATGTTTTCGTCTTTTCCGGTGGAAGCCTTGATAGCGGCGATATCAGCGGTGCTCAAGGCGCGCAGATCTTCTAGCTTGTCTTTATATTTTTCCAGGGGATGTCCGGTGATGAAGAACCCAAGAATTTCTTTTTCCGCGGCCAGCCTTGTGTGTTCATCCCACTCTGGTGTATCCGGCAACTTGTCATTGTTGACCGGCGCTTCGTCCTGTGCGAACACGCCGAACAAACCATGCTGGCCATATTCGGCGTCGCGCTGAGCTTTTTCTGCGCGATCAACCGCCTTATCCAGCACGTGCATCAACTGCGCGCGATGTCCCAGCGAATCCATGGCGCCGCTCTTGATCAGAGATTCCAAAACGCGTTTGTTGAGCAGCCGCAGATCCACCTTCTCGCAGAATTCGTAAATCGAGCCGTAACGTCCCAGTTTTTTGCGCCCCGCGACCATCGACTGGATCGCATTGTGGCCGACGTTTTTCACCGCCGCCAAACCAAAGCGAATGGCACTACCGTGCGGCGTGAAGTTGGCGTCGCTCACGTTGATGTCAGGCGGCTCGACGGCAATCCCCATTTCACGACATTCGTTGATGTATTTCACTACGTCATCGGTATTTCCGGTTACCGAAGTCAGCAGCGCCGCCATGAACTCGACCGAGTAATGGGTCTTGAGATAGGCCGTGTGATAGGCGAGCAGCGCATACGCCGCTGCGTGGGCCTTAGGGAAACCATATTCGGCAAACTTGGCCAGCAGGTCGAAAAGTTTTTCGATCTTCTTTGGCGGGTACCCTCGCTGCACTGCGCCCTCGACAAAGCGTTCCCGCTGCTTGGCCATCTCCTCCGGCTTCTTCTTGCCCATAGCGCGACGCAGCAGATCGGCCTCTCCGAGTGAGTACCCCGCCAAGCGATTCGCGATCTGCATCACCTGCTCCTGATACACGATCACGCCCCAGGTTTCTTCGAGCATTTCCTTCAGCTCGGGCAGTTCGTACTCGATACTCTTGCGCCCGTGTTTGCGATCGATGAAATGGTCGATCATGCCGCCCTGGATCGGCCCAGGGCGGTAGAGCGCATTTAATGCCGTGAGATCGTCGATTGAGTTCGGCTGGTAGCGGCGCAACACGTCGCGCATGCCGTGCGATTCAAACTGGAAAATGCCGGAGGTCAGTCCTTTGTGAAAAACGCTTTCGTAGGTTTTATTGTCTTCGAGCGGAATTTCGTCGAGAGTAAGCTTCTGGTTCCGTGTTTGCTCGATCAACTTGAGCGTGTCATCGAGAATCGTGAGCGTGGTCAACCCAAGAAAATCCATCTTCAACAGGCCCATCTTCTCGATGGCTACCATGTCGAAGGCGGTAACGATTTCGTCGTTCTTAGTCTTGAATAGTGGAACTAGCTCGGTAAGCGGACGCGGAGAAATCACCACGCCCGCCGCATGAACGCCCGCGTTGCGCACCAAGCCTTCCAGCTTGCGCGCGGTATCGAGCAACTGGCGCACCTGCGGCTCACTCTCATACGCCTGCTGCAGCGCGGGAGAATCTTTAATCGCCTGCTCCAGCTTGATATTCAGCGTGGTCGGAACCATTTTTGCGATGCGATCCACGTCGGTGTAAGGAATATCCATGGCACGGCCGACGTCTTTGATCGCCGCCTTCGCCGCCATGGTGCCGAAAGTGATGATCTGGGCCACATTCTCCCGGCCATATTTTCGGGTGACGTAATTGATCACCTCGTCCCGGCGATTCATGCAGAAGTCGATGTCGATGTCGGGCATCGAAATACGTTCGGGATTCAGAAATCGCTCGAAAAACAGTTCGTGCTGCAAGGGATCGAGATCGGTGATGTTCATCGAATAAGAAACCAGTGATCCCGCCGCCGATCCACGGCCCGGTCCCACCGGAATGTTATTTTCTTTCGCGTAGCGGATGAAATCCCAGACAATTAAAAAATATCCCGAAAACTGCATTTGCTGAATGATGGCGAGTTCCCGCGCTAAACGCTGCTCGTATTCCGCAATACTGTGCTTGACTCGCCCCTGCGCCTGCAAGCTTCGCAGTGACTCCAACCGCCGCGCAAAGCCTTCCCGAGTGACGTGTTCGAAGTAACTGTCCAGCGTGTAGCCCGCAGGCACGTCGAAATGTGGAAAGGGATTGCTGACTTTTTCCAACCTCGTGCTGCAACGCTCGGCAATCGCCAGAGTGCGCGAAAGCACGTCCGGTGCGTCCTTGAACACGCGAAACATTTCGTCGTGGCTCTTGACATAGAAGTCCGTGCCATGAAACTTCATCCGGTTGGTGTCCTGGATGGACTTCCCCGTCTGAATGCACAACATCACATCCTGCGCGTGAGCGTCGTCTTCGCACAGGTAGTGGCTGTCGTTGGTCGCCACCATCGGCAGGCCCAGCTCTTTTTCCAACTGGAACAGATGCGGATGGATGCGGTGTTCCATCTCCAGACCTTGATCTTGAATCTCCAGAAAGAAATTATCTTTGCCGAAAATGTCGCGATAGAACACGGCTGCATCTCGCGCCGCGTCGTATTTTTCTTCCATCAATCGTTCGGCAACCTCGCCCTTCAGGCAGCCTGATAGCCCGATCAATCCCTTGGAGTGTTCTGCCAGAAACTTCTTGCTCACGCGGGGCTTGTAATAGAAGCCATGCAGCGATGCTTCCGACGTGATCTTCACCAGGTTGCGATAGCCTTCTTCGTTCTCTGCAAGGACCAGCAGATGGTTATACGTGTCGCCGTCGGGCGGAGTGCGGTCGATGTTGTGATCGTCCTTCTTGCAGATATACAGCTCGCAGCCAATGATGGGCTTGATCCCGACCTTGTTGGCCGCGTTCACAAAATGTACGGCGCCAAAAATATTGCCGTGATCGGTCATGGCAACCGCGGGCATGCCCAGCTCTTTGGCGCGCTCGCAGAGTTTGTCCACATCGCAGGCGCCGTCGAGCATCGAATAATCGGTATGGAGATGGAGATGAACGAATTGGGACATGGGGGCTCTTATTGATTGTACTTAGGGGCTCATTCTAACGGGGAAACTCGCGCTGCTACGGAACAAGTTATCCACAGACTGTGTAGAGCGTGGCTACGTCTCTACAGGCGGCCAGGAGCGTCACTCGGGTAACTGGAAGTCGACGCCGCGATCTTCGTTCGCTTTCTGGGTGGCTGGGATGTCGAGCTGCGCGATCGGAATCTTCCTTGCCTTCTCGGCATTCAGTATCCAAAATGTCTGGCCGACGATGGCGTAGTTCTGCACTTCCTCGGTATGCTTGTCGCGAAAAACCAACTCGGTCGGAGGCACCACTGTCTTCGGCGCTGAGGCAGTGGGCGACTGAGGTTGGCGCGCCTCTCGCTCTTCGCGCAAACGATCGACCTCAGCTTCCAGTCGATCAATCGCCGCCTGCTGCCGGTCGTTTTGCGCGTACGTAGCGGAATCATCGTAGACCGGATAGTTCTGATAGGAATCCGAGGAATAGGAGTCGTCCCCGTAATCCCCCCAACCATAATATGGATAGCCGTAATACCCGCCGTAGGGCCAGCCGCGCCCGTAGCGCCCACGATGGTATCCGAAGCCCGGGCGGCCGAAGCCGCCGTGACCAAAACCACCCATCACGAAATTGACGCCGCCACGTTGAACACCGGGGAAGCCGCGTGCGCCTATCATCGGACCACGACCACCAAACGCGGCGTGGCCACCGGAAAATCCGGCATGTCCCGCGAAGCCTCCGCCACCTCCGCCGCGACGTTGTCCCCACGACGGGAGGGCAAGGAAAGCCGCGCCCAAGGCCGCAACTGCCAGCCAGCGCTGCATAGCTACATTATAGCGCTGGGCGCAAGCGGGAGTAAGCCCGAACCACTAGTTGTGATCCCCACCTAGTTCTGATCCCCGCCGCCGTGTTTTTGCCTACACAGCTTGCAATAGGCCGGCGGCTCGGTGTTGTCCACACGATGTTTCACCGGCTTCACCGTCCGCAGGTAGGCAAAGATCGCCTTCAGATCGTCGTCGGTGAGATTCTTATAGGCTCCGAAGGGCATGATCGAGTTCAGCTCTCGCGCCTTCACGTAGCCGGTGCGCATCACTTCGAGGAACAGGGCTTCGTCGTAGTAGCTGATGCCCGACGGATCAGGCGTGATGTTGGCGGTGCTAACGTCGCCCCATGGACCTCGCATCAGCCATCCGCCGGCATAGGCGAAACCAGCGACGGGCTGGCCGCGGTCTTTTGGAGTGTGACATTCCTCGCAACCAGCGATGGTCACCAGATATTTTCCATACTTCAAACGATCAGCCGTATCGGGACTGGCAACCGGCGCGGTCACCGGTTTAGGCGCGCTACGAATCAGGTAGTTCACCGGAAAGATGATTTCCGTCTTGGGCAACTGACTGCGGACCGGAGGCAGGGATCGCAGGTATACAACAATCGACGCCAGATCCTCATCCGACATGTATCGGAAGAATTCGTAAGGCATCATGGGGAACAGAGCTCGTCCGTCGGGCCCGATTCCCTCGCGAATCGCCCGCGCAACTTGATCGTCACTCAACCCGCCAATGCCGGTTTCCACATCGGGCGTCAGGTTCGGCGCGACCACACGCCCCGGCAGGTCGGCCATCTTCACCCACTGTCCGCCGCCTTCGGTGCCGGGAATTACCGGCGCGCCGTGCTTAGTCCAGACGTGCTGCGAATGGCATTCTCCACAGCCGCCCAGTTCGAACACATAACGGCCACGTTCCAGTCGCTGCGGCGTCGCCTCGAATTTTCGTGAGGTCAGAGACCGCGCCTTCGGGCCGATAAACGGCCGCCAGCCAATGGTGAGACTGATCGCCGCAATCAGAAGAAATACGACGGCTATCCCCAAATAGAGAAGAACTTTCCCGAGCTTTTTCATGTACGGCCTCAAAGAGCTTAACTCTTCGTCGCCTTCCAGCCCATCCAATCGAGCATCCAGCTCCAGGACGTTTCTTGACTGCGATGGGCCGGGGGCGGCGGCAGAGGCTGGGCCGGAAACACAACGGGCTTGCCGCGATATGCGTCAGCAAGTTGCTTGAAGACCTTGCCTTGTTCTTTCACCCTGCCGTCATTGGTGAGCAGGCCAAGGCTGTATTCGAGTGAGTTGAACTCGAACTTCCGGTCCACGTCGTGGCTGTCCCAATAGCTGAACCAACTGACTCCGGAATCAATGGCCGCCAGCACCGCTTTCTCCAGCCATTCCGCCTGTTGTTTTTCCGTCAGCGCCTCGATGCAGGTATTGAACTCTTCCGCCCACACTGGCTTGCGCGGGTCGGCAGCGTACGACCGGATCAGACTGGCCATGGCTGCGAGCAGCTTCACGCTGGGCGGATCCATGGGACCGCCGTATTTCAGCGCACCAGACCAGTATGGATAGCAGTGCATTACCGGCATGGGCCGAGCCGCCAGGGCTTGCGGAGAAAACGTGTTCGACTCAAACCAGGGCAGTTCGTCCACTCCGTTCACGTGAAGGCCTTTGGGATCGACTTCCTCCATGAGCGCGAACATCTTCCTCATCCAAACATCGCCAACCGCCGGTTCTGCGCTCCAACAGGTGTTGAGCTCATTCCCGAAGTCGAAGCCGATGATGTTGTCTTTTGTTTTGATCACGCGGGACAATTGGCGCACGAAGATCTCCTGCGCGCCCCAGATGGCGTCGTCGTTGTAGAAAGCGGCTCCCGGCTTGTTGAACGGCGGTAAGAAGAACCAGCCACTCAGCTGGCCGGTGAAGACGGTAACCACGGCGTCCAGATGCCGCTCGCCCATCAATGTAAGCAATTGATCCAGACGTTCCAGATGAAGCGGGCTTATCCACTTTGGGTTGGGCTGAAAATAAGGCCAGATCAGCAGGATGCGTAGATGGTCTGCTCCCAGGGAAGCGATCGCGTCCAAGTCGCGTTTGATTGGATCGGCATCCCATTCATTCCAACAGAACCACCAATTCTTCGAAGGGGTGTAGTTGACGCCGAAGCGATGGCGGTCCAACTGATGCCGCGTAGACGGTGCCGCTGCGAAAGTCGGTGGGTTGTGGATGATGGGCGGATGCTCTAAGGCAAACAGTCTGGCGCCGACTGAGCCTGCAACTGCGGCACGCAACCCGCCGGAGATGAAGCGGCGTCGATTCATAAATTGCCGGACGTTGTTAAAAGAAGCGGCATCGACAAAATGCGCGGGAATCTGGTCTCGCCTGATCGCGAGGCCCATGCGCTCGAGGCCTACGGCGCGCTGGTGAGCGCAGTTACCGCTTCTTCTTTTTTCCTTTGGCTTTCTTCTTGCCGCTCACTGTCTTTTTCGAAGGTTGTGCCGCCTTCTTCGCTGAGTTGTGTTTTTCGGACTTCGGCGGATTGTTGGCTTTCGCAACTGGGGCATTCGCAACCTCAGCTTTCGCGGCGGGCGTTGCTGCGGACACGACTGGCGCAACGCTTTTTCCCTTCTTCTTGCCCGGCACGGGAGCAGTAACAGCCTGAGGTGCGTTAGCGGCCGCCTTGGCGGCGCGGCCGCGCTTCGGCGGAGGCGGCGGGGGTGGCGGGGGTGGTGGCGCCAGCGGTTTTAGGAACTTCAGTATCTCTGTTCGCGAACGCATTTTTCCATCCAGCAACAGCATGAATACGTCGTGCGCAATCTTCGGGTACTCCGGCATCGGCGGAGTGATGCGCAGTTCCGTCATCTCAAGCAACGGAAGCTTCTGCTGCACCTGCCGCCACTTGCCGAAGAAGTTCTTGATCTTCTGCGCCACCGCTTGCTGCTTGGCTGTGACTTCGAGGAACAGAACCATTTCCGGACGCGCTTCTGACAGCAACTTCCACGTGCGCGAAGGCGTCGCCGCTTCCTTGCCGGTCAGGCGCTTGGCGAGATCCTTGGCGTTGTCTTCCAAATCCTTCCACGCGGCTACCAGATCCTTGCGCGGAATCAGCTTGCGCATGTCGGCAATATCTTTGTCGCCGAGCCGCGCGGTCAGGAAATACAGCACCGCTGGTGAAGGATCGGGCGTGTAGCCCAGCTGATTCATCTGTTGCCGGGTTTTCATCAACTGTCCGAGTCCCGCCGTATCTACCTTGGCGGTGGACCAGTGCGGATTGAGCACCTTCAGCAACTCTTCTTTTTCGAGCACGCGGACGATGTGCAGCGGATCGTCCTCGTAGGCCAGTTGCTCAATCTCCTGCCCGATCGCCCGGTCGGTAATGTATTCGATGTAGTTGTTTTCCTTCGCCGACTGAATCCGCGCCTGCGTACGCTCCTCGAGCGGCCAATGAAAGCGCGCGGCAAAACGGGCGGCGCGAATCAGCCGCGATGGATCTTCCATGAACGAATAATTATGCAGAATGCGGATCAGCTTGGCTTCGATGTCCGCCGCACCATTGAACGGATCCATCAACAAACCACGCGATCCGGGATTCAACGACAACGCCATAGCGTTGATCGTGAAGTCGCGCCGACGCAGATCTTCGATGATGGTACCGGGCGCAATGATCGGAGGCTTGCCTGTCTTCTCGTAGCGCTCGGTCCGGGCGGTGCTGATTTCGGCACGCACGTTGCCGGGCAAGACCAGATAGAGGGTCTTTAGATCGTCGTCCGCCGACGCGACCGCCGCTCCGGCGTGTTCGAGTTGTTTCTGCAGTTTGAGGGGATTGCCCTGAACCGTAAAGTCCAGATCACGGATGGGGAATCCGCTGATGATGTCGCGGACGGCGCCACCGGTCAGGTAAATATTCATGCCCGCGTCGCGGGCAATGTCCTGTACCAGCGTGACCCCCCGCTGCTGGTCGGGGGTCAGACGGATTTCCATGGTGTAAATGTAATCAGCCATGCCTTATTCAGAACTTACCAGGCTGCAATTCCCAGGATCGCGGCTCAATACCTACGGCTGACCGAAGTAAGATTTCCACAGGGCGCATTCCGGCCTGCCCTGCGGCCCTCGGCACGTCCTACGTAAACTGCTCTGTAGACTAGACTTAGACAAGTTGAGCTGGATGGCAGCAAACTGTAGAAAATAACACAATGTTAACAATTTGGCTACTGTGAATGAGATGACTCACTATGTTCGAGGCAAAAGTGTGAGAATCTGATTAAGGTCGCTGGCGGAAAGCCCTGCTAGGGCTGCTTTGGCCGATCCCTATGCCCTCCACCCACAAAAAGGTAGTAGTCCGGAAGATGGACCGCGATTCCATCAACGGCTACGTCGCTCCCGCCAATTTTGTCCGGGAAGGCAAGCTGGAGTTGCTTAACACCGCAGGCAATGTGGTCGCCATCGACTTAAAAGACATTAAAGTCGTCTACTTCGTGCGTGAATTCGAGGATGCCGACTCGCCCAGCCGCAAAACTTTCACTACTCGCCCTCGTACCGAGGGACTCTGGGTTCGGCTGCGCTTCAAGGACAACGAAGTGCTCGAAGGCATGATGCCGAACGACCTCTCGTTAGACACCGCCGAAGGCTTCCTGATCAACCCGCCGGACCTGCGCTCTAACACGCAGCGCCTGTTTGTCCCGCGTAGCGCACTCGAGTCTCTCACCGTGCTGGCCGTGATTGGAGCGACCCGGCGTCAACGGCGCGGCGTTCCGGCAGACGCGGGACAGGTACCTTTGTTCGGAGAATAGGGTTAACTCAGGCGCGGTCTTCCATGTAGAGCGGACACTCCTGCCCGCTGCTGTTTGGAAGGGGAGTCGCTCCCGCTCACTTGCGCACCTTGAAGAATCTTCGGTCAAACGGATAAGCCTGTTGGGAAACTACGCGAATGCGACCCGCATCCTGATGCAGCGGATTCAGCAACACATTGAACATATCCGGCAAGATTGCGGAGGGCACTTCCAGTAAGGCTGATTCCCTGCCCGCCAGCCAATCGTCTCCGTGGTTCCTTGAGATAGTCAGGTCAGCGATCCAGTTTTCGGGCAAAGAACTTGCTTCGAGGCGCCTCACCGGAATATCATCGGGCGCCTCGGCTTTAAGCAGGGCGTAGTTGCGCGGCAAGCGCGCCGCATCCAACTCCAGATTCACCAACACTTCGGTCAGGGCCCCCGCCGGACTCGTCGCCAGATAAACGATCGGACGCCCCAGGGTGTGCCAGCGCGCGGACGCCAGCAATCCGCCGCGCCCATCCAACCCCTCGTGATTGCTGATTCGCCAAAGAAACATACAATATCGTGACACTCGCGTGGAATGGTCGGTAGGAGGGGTCGATCATCGCGACGGGAGGGTCAAACACAAGGTCCCTCCGCTCCGCTTCGCTCCGGTCGGGATGACAGAATTTTTATGGGAGGCGAACCCGGCCTAGCTTTGCTCGGCCACCCGGACGCGTCCGCGTCTACGCGGGCATGGCTTATACTTACGCGAACATGCCCTCGTCGATCTGCACCAACATTTGCTCGACCAGACGCCCGCCGGTTTCGGTCAACATCATCTGAATTGGGCTCTTGCCCTCGAAGCGCAGTTTCGGCGCGCGTACCCACTCGAGCGCCGCATCGGAATCGCCGAATGTCGCCTGCGCGCGCGACAGAATCCGCGCTGTCCGAATCGCCCGGTCCGACTCCTCGCGCGACAACTTCTGATGGCTGCTCTTGCGATGCTTGAAGGTCCGCCGATGAATCACCAGCGCATGCACCTCGTCCCGAGTCAACCCGTGCTTGGTCATCCGGCCGACGGTGGTCAGCGGCAACCCGCGCTCGGCCAAAGCAGCCAACTCCAACTCCGAAGCAAAGCGCGCCCCCAACCACTCCCGCAAATATTCCCCTAAAGTTCTACCCGCCGGAACTGATGTCGCCATGGCTTGTTCCCCTATGGACATTATGCCATAGAATGATGGGCAAGTTGTAATCGTTGCTGCTGATAATCCGCACAAGTATATGTATTTAAAGCCTTAATGTCAATGGTCCTGCATTTGGCGCGGAGTAAAGCGTATACTTTCCCGCATGATCCCGCATTTATTTCCCAAACGGGAAACAGCCGGAGATCACTGCGGAGGTATGCGCGATGGTTTTCGTGGTTCTGTGTCTTGCGGCGGGTACGCTACTCGCATGGGCGGCGGTTGAACCTAGTGAGATCCGGCACGCAATTAGGAAGATGTGGCAATGGACGCAGATGCTGGTTAGCCATCCTAAGGCGGCTATCGCACTCTTATGGAATGGTTTTTGGGGAGCATGGACTCCAATTCTGACCGCGGCAACTATTTTCATCGCATTCATATTCGATCCGCCATTGCTAGGATATGGCGCAACCAAGGTCCTGTTCGTGCTAGCGATGGCGATGATTTTCATCAGGTGTTGTTACGCCGAAGAACTACATGGGAAAAAAGAAACCAGAAAGGAATGGCCGACTCGACTGTGGGTCGACACGATAAGCCTAATAGTTCTCTCGTCAATATCGTTCCTTATGTGCGGGGTGCTGGAGAATGCAAAACGAGGCGAAGGTGCTAGCCTTGCGAATATCTGGAAGGCATCCCTACGGTGGCACGCGTCCGACACTGCGAATCCCTCAGGTGCTCCGATTGCTGCGTCCCTGCCAATTGCTCCGCCGCCGCAAGCCGGAGACGGGCAAAAAGAACTGGCAAAACAATTAGCACAAAACCTCAAGGAGCAGGAGGCCATCAATAAGAAATTGGAGGAACAAGCACGGAAAGTAGAACCGCCTTCGTGTAGTACAAAACTGGGATCGGGGCCAAATCCATATGAGAATCTTTGCAATCAAACCCTCGTAAAGTTTGCGCTTGATGAAGCTAATTTGATAGACGATAAGGCGAACAAACTGCTCCAAAAACTGGGCGCCGATGATGCTTACGGTCGCGACGCTGAGTCTGTGCGAAATGGGGATCGAGGTAATTTCACGTTTGACTATCACGACTGTTGCATGAGAGATGTTCACCTGTTGAGAGATGAACTTGTCTCTCGTGCAGGCCCCGCATCGGCTGAGCCGATGCAAGACTTCAACATTGCCGATACGGAACGACGGTGGAACAAAGGAAAGGACATCATTTGTACCAGCGTTAATGATATTGCCGCATACCTGCGACGACTCGCTAGCAAAGTAACTACGTAGTCCACTTACGGCTATGCTGGGCGGGGTGGCCCACCCTATCGCGTTTCACATCACTCTGAAGGGTGCCCCGTCCAAGCTTTCGCTTGGGCGGGTCTCTTTCGTCACTGATCGGCCCATAATCACGCTTGGTACTCCGCATATCCTGTGGTAGGATTTTCCTACCTATGGCATCCCGCGACGCAACTCTTGAATACTTGACCACGACCAAGATCGGCGAGAAGGGACAACTGACGGTTCCCAAACAGTTTCGCCAGGATCTCGGCTTGGGGACAGGCGCGCCGTTTGCTGTCCTGCGACTGGGAGATGGACTGATCCTTTTGCCGGAACAACGGCGCTTCGAGCACTTATGCCAGCAGATGAGCTCAGTCCTCACGCATGCTGGCCTCACCGCCGAGGACCTGCTTGCCACGCTCCCCGAGGCGCGCAGTCGCGTTTTCGCTCGCCATTACGGAAAGAGCCGCGTGCCCCGCCGCCCCCGTCGTCAGCGTTAGAAGTGACCGGCCAACGCAGAATTCGCCTGTTTCTCGACTCCAATGTTTTGACCGGCGGGATCGTCTCCGCATGGGGGCTCGACAAAGCTACGCTTTCGCTCTGCGCGGCGAAGGTTTGCAGACTGGTGTTGGCCGAAGCGGTCCGAGACGAAGTGGAAGAAAACCTTCTTATCCACGCCGAGCGTCTGCCGTCGCTGGATGCGGATCGGCTCATTGAGGACTATCGCCAGCTGATCAAGCTGACCAACTCGGAACTCGTTCCCTATCCGGACCGGCACTTGGTGAACTTGAATCGACATCTGATTCGCCACGAAACCGACGTTCCGGTGCTCCTCTCTGCCATGGCCAGCAAACCAGACTGGTTGCTCACTCACAACACCAAGCATTTCACGAAGTCAGTCGCGCAGCGGACGGGGTTGCACATCGCGACTCCAGCAGAGTTCTTCCGAACCCTTGCGGCTTTGTTTCGATAACGAGCTGGCTACGCAAAGAAATGCCCCGTCCGAGCGTTTCGCCTGGGCAAGGCTTTCGCTTGACCGAAGATGCCCGGTAGCTATTTGTAGGTAGCGCTGGTGCGCACGAGATAGTCGCGATGCTCGGAGCCGTCTGTCATGGAACCAAATGCCGGGCCATCCAACGGGTTCGCCTTCAGGGTGTCGCGGATGGCGGCATTCACCTTGTCCAGGGCCTCCGCGTTGGCCGCCAGGTAAAAGACCCAAAACGAGCCAGGCGCTTGGGTGTGGACGGCTTCGGTGTCGATTTCGTACTCGTGAATAGTGCCGTCGGCCAGCATTTTTTCCAGCAGTGGCCCGACCAGGTTTTTGCTGAGCGTTTCCACCGCATCGTTCGGCGCGTCCGCCTTCAATTTATAGAGCGACCCGTGAGTGTACAAATCCTTCCACGAGCCCGAATGCCAGTTGTAATAGCGGCTGACGTAAATGTTATCCCAGTGTTTGGTGGCACTGGCAAGGAGCGGAGAAGTGGCGTTGCCGGACTTGTAGAACTCGTCGAGCACATTGAGCACAGCCGCCATAGACATTCCCGACCACCATCCGTCATGAGTCGGGCCGTCGGCGGAATGAATCAAATTCTCGTCGCTGCCGTAGCCCACAATGCTGCCACTGGCAACGGCCTTGTCCAGGACCTTGGCATTGGCCGCGTTTGACTTTGCCATCTCGGCCCACTGCGTACGCGGGAGGGTCCAAAAGGCCACGTACGAATACATCGGCGGTTTCTCTTTAACTTCGGACATCTGTGCACTTACCGGCACCACCCAGACGGCGGACATCACTAACACGCACAGCCCTGCGAAAACTCTCCACAGTTTCCTGTTCATGATTTACATCCTCCGTGATTTGCCCAGAACCTCTATGGGGGGAACTGGCCTGGGGCGACGGTAGTGTACACCTGTCGTCCTGTGAGAAAGCTTTGGGGGGGATGCCCTCTGGAATATTTCCCAATCATTTCCCAAAAAAGATCGTGCACCTGTCGATTGGGCACATGGTCGTTCGACTAATAAGTGAGACACAAAAACGGCCCAGGGAGGCAGATATGGCAGCGCATCAGCCCACAGTTCGGATTCTCAAATCAATCGCGGGAGCAGTGCTCGCCGGGCTCGGGATGTTCATTCTGTATGCGAATACGGCCGGGGCTGTGGCCCATTTGCGGCAGATCCTGGTGAGCGGGTCAGCCGCGCTGGGAGGATTGCCGGCTGCGATCCTGGTGCTCGTACAAACCGCATACGCTTATGCCGCGCTGCACCAGCAATCCGTGCATGGTTTCTTTCAGCAGGCGCTGGTATCGTCGCTCTGGCCATTGGTTCTGGTCATCTTCGGAACAGCATTGTCTCGGGACACGTTTACTGAAAACTCAGGGCACCTGGAGAAAAATAACGATAAAGCCGTCGAGGTTGCTCGCCCTGGTGCGCAGCATAGGTAGATGCCGCTGTCCGCGCGCTTTTTCGAGCCGTTGGTTCTTTTTGGAGTAAACCTGTCACGGGGGACGCGCGACGGTCCAAATTCGATTGGTTCGCGCGGCCGCATTAAATAGTTCCCTCTCCTGCCCACTGGTCGGACTACAATAGTGGTGCTGTAACCGCGAGCAGTCTCCATCCCCCAATTGATCGCAGTCGGCAGCTAGTTCAGCTCGGATCCCTTCGTGAAGGAGTACGACGTGAAGGTTCGCGAGGCGATACATCACCGAAACGGAGCAGCACCTTCAACACTCTCCCGGCTGCACGATCCTGCAGGCAAGCGCGAGTCCCTGATCGTAGCGGCCACTAAACTTTTTGCCCGGCGCGGATATGAGGCAACCCGAACTGCCGAGATTGCGGCTCGCGCGGGTTGCGCGGAGGGTCTTATTCATCGCTATTTCGGGGGTAAGAAGGGCCTGCTACTGGCGCTCATTCAGCAGCGGGTTTCGCGAGAAGTAGTGGAGTTGACGGACCAGTTGCCGCTGGCGCCTACGCTCGAAGAGGAAGTTCTTCAGTTGGTCGAATGGGAAGTCATGAATATGTGGCGCGATCGAGACTTCCTGCGCGTGACCATTTCGCGGGCTCTGGTGGAACCACGGGTAGGCAGCATCCTGAGCGAAGCGGGCTTGTCGCGGCATGTGCCGGCGTTCGTTCGGCGTCTTAAGCACTTTAAGCGGCGCCGATCGCTGTCCGAGGAAGAAATGGAAGGATTGGCCCAGGCGATCAAGACGATTGGTCTGGTATTTGGCTTCATGCGGCCAGTTCTCTTGCAGCAAGATCGCCGGGCTGCGAGGAATATGGCGACCACGATTGCAAGAATCATGGTTCTCGGTGTCTCTGAGTGCCCTGCCTAGCTCAGCCGTAGGCCACCCTTTTTTCTCAGGCTCGATTGCTAGCTTTTTTCGCGCTGCCCGGATTTAGACAACTGCGGCTAAGATAATGCCCGGTGCAGAATGTGACCCCGGCAACGATCGCAGGGCTGGTGATGGAACTCGCTCCCGCAGTGGCTTTCGGGTTTGCCGCAGAGCGGGTTACGCGAAGAGTACAACGTTGGCCGACGGCCGTACGCATCGCCCTTCCTGCGCTGTGCGTCTTGCCTTATGTTCTGGTTTCCATTTCTCAACATATTTTTCGATGGCAGTGGTTCGCGCTCTATGCTGTTCTGCCAATGGTAATTGCCTGGTTGCTGGAGCAGGCTGCGTCCGTCGATCCGGAGCAGCGCGGCGACTGGCGGGATGGCGTTATTCTCTTAGCCCTGGGGTTGGCGGTGGATTTGCGCTGGTTCGATGCCGCATGGCCTGCCGGACTGCGCGCCTTAAACGAATTGCTGCTGGTTGACATTGGTTTGTACGGGTTTCTCGCGATCCGCGGGCTTACTGGAACGGGTTTCGATTTTCACTTGCGCTGGAGCGACTGGAAGAGCGGATTGCGCGAGCTTGTCTTCTTCATGCCTCTGGTTTTGACCCTGGGCTTGGCGCTCGGTTTTATCCATCCCCATGCCGACCTGCCGTCGGTAGGCTCGGCCGTGGTGCGATGGGCGCTGATATTTCTCTTCACCGCCCTGCCGGAAGAACTGTTCTTTCGCGGGTGGGTACAGAATCTGCTCGAACGCCGTGTGGGCCGGCGCGCTGCGCTGGTGATGGCGTCGGTACTGTTTGGACTTTCGCACTTCAACAAGCGATCGGCGCATTTCAATTGGCACTACGTCTTACTAGCTTCGATCGCGGGTATTTTCTACGGACGGGCATGGCGCGAACACCGTCGCGTAGCCGCCTCGACGATTACCCACGCCAGCGTCGATTGGCTATGGGGACTGTGGTTCTAGGGCGCATCCGGACAAAAATTAAACACTTTACTTTTTGTGAGGGTTTTTCTTCGTGTTGGTCGCTTTATAGAGCAGGGGGAAATTTCCATCCGGGATGCGCGCCCTACAGCCTAGCGCCTGTTCGGGGGATCATGCGTGAGGGGGCTCTTGCAGTTCGCATCCTCGGGGTGGTTGGTGATCCTTTTTTCCGCTTCGGCTGCGCCTCAATTACAATCGGTTTCGTTCTTGCTAACACTCCAATGAGACTTGCACAGATTGTTTCTGCGCTGGGCGCGCGCCTGGAAAACGGCTCGCCCGATACCGAAATCACAGGCGTGGCTGGAATTGAAGAAGCTGGCCCTGGCCAACTTACCTTCGTGGCGAACCCCAAGTACTCGGCTGCGGCTCGGAAGACGAAAGCATCTGCCGTCATTGTTGCTGAGGACTTCCCTGCTCTCGCGACTGCGATGGTGCGGAGCAAGAATCCGTATTTGGCTTTCGCGCGTGCCGTCGCTCTGTTTCACCCCGTTCATCAATACGCCCCCGGAATTCACCCCACGGCAGTCATTCACGGCTCTGCACGGATCGGCGCAGGCGCGCACATCGGACCATACGTCGTGATCGACGAAGACGTCGAGATTGGGAGGGACGCCGTGCTGCTGGCGCAGGTCGTCATTTATCGTGGCGTGAAAATCGGCGATCACTTTATGGCTCACGCTCACGCGGTGGTTCGCGAACATTGCCGCTTGGGAAATAACGTGCTGCTGCAGAATGGCGCGGTCATTGGCGCGGATGGCTTCGGTTTCGCGAAAGACGATCTCGGCCACTGGCATAAAATCCCACAGCCGATGCCGGTCGTTATTGAAGACGGCGTGGAGATTCAGGCCAATTCGTGCATCGACCGCGCCAGCGTTGGCGAAACCCACATTGCCAGCGGCACGAAGATCGACAATCTCGTGCAGGTCGGTCATGGCTCACACATCGGAGAACATTCGCTGCTGGCATCGCAAGTCGGCCTTGCCGGTTCGACTGAGGTAGGGAACAACGTCATTTTGACCGGGCAAGTCGGAGTCGTGGGCCATTGCAAGATTGGCGATGGCGCCATCGTCACTCCGCAAAGCGGAGTTGCGGGCGACATTGAGCCCGGAGCGATTGTCAGCGGGGCTCCGGCGGTCGATCACAAATTGTGGCTGAAGTATTCTGCGTTGCTAAGCAGATTGCCTGAAATCGCGAAAGCCGTTCGGGTGAAAAAAGGCTAGTACCAGTTTGATAATTGATTTTGAGCGAGGGCCAGCCGCAAGCCGTGACATACGTCGCCCTTTCGTAGAGACAGGGCTTGACACCGCAAACCGGACGGGACAAAATTTGTGAACCCGTAGAGACGCGTCTTGCCGCGTCTCCGCTGTGCAGTGAAACTGCTCGTCTGTGCGATTGATGCAGGAGTTGTGTTGTGCCGGAGAAGACGATCCGCTTCGACGATTTCCAGCTGGATTACAGCCGCTTTCAGCTTTGTCGCCGTGGCATCCCGATTCGGCTGGAGGGTTTGCCGCTGCAATTGCTCATGTTTCTAGTCGAAAAAAGGGGGCAATTGGTCACGCGCGAGCAAATCTCCTCCGAGTTGTGGAGCAAGGACGTGTTCGTCGACGTCGAACAGGGAATCAATACCGCCATCCGCAAGATTCGCCGCGCTCTGGCGGATGATGCCGGCGAGCCGCAGTACCTCCAGACTGTAGTTGGCCGGGGCTACCGCTTCGTCGCGCCTACCGCCGAAGAAAATGGCAGCAGCCGGCCGCCAGCCGAAGCCTTTGTGGTTTCCGCTGAAGAACTGGGGCGCGCCATCATGACCGCAGCCGGGTTGGATCCAGAAAACCCCCGAGGAACCTCGAAGGCTTCCGCCGACGACCGGCCGAAGTCTGATACCTAATCGCAGCAGCTAAAGACCACCCCAGAACCTCATTCGTCTTCAGATCGCTTCAGATCAATTCAGACCATCTCCATGGACACCGCCTGCGATCCGGGGCAATATCGCATCCATGATTTCTTCCCGGTAACTTCCAGGAGTCGAGATCAATCCATTACAGAGGTGATTTGATGAACGGAATAAAAAAGATCGGACCCCACAGACTACTGGCATCCTCGGCAATGCTATTTGGTGCGATGTTTACGATCATGTTGCTCCCGGCTTATGGCCAGCAGGACGTCAGTCCGGACTGGTATGACCCCGCACCAAGCGCGGTCGTTCATCCTGCGCAGGCGCCGGCGGTGGCTCACTCTTCTCAATCGTCGGTAGCCACGCATCAGTATCAACAGACGGCGAAGTCTTTGTCGCCGGCGGCGAATGCGAGCAAGGCTCATGTGAAGGACGCACAACTCGATCAACGCAGCCATAACGCTGCGCGAAAAATGGCTAGGGTTCCGTCTGTTGGATTGGTGGCGTGCGCGGAACCCACGGCGCTGCATGCAAACCAGCACGAGTGTTCCGCCGAAGACGACCTGGCCTATCAACCCGTCGCTTCGGTAGAAAGATCGGCTGGATCGGCCTCGGCTGAGCGGCGCTGAAGTAACCATCACCCTCGGGCCCGGATTACGCCATACAGGAGCCGATCGAGGTGATGGTTGTACCGCGCGAGATCCTTCGTGGCCTTTCGGCCACTCAGGATGACGTCTGAGCGAAAAGGTTTTTGCAGATGAGAGCCGAAAGACGTTCATCCTGAAACCGGCTTTAGCCGGATGAAGGATCTTGCGCGGATCGGGAGGGGCTCACGACTTCGGCAACGTCCCCGACCGGATCGGAATATATTTCAAGCCGACGCTTTTCCTTCGTGAACGCCAGTGTCTTCTGTGGTTGTCTCTTGGAGTTCAGGCGGCAAGCCGCTGTTAATGACTTTCCGGACTTTCGCCATCAGGCAGTCGCGGTTGCCGAAATCGTTCGGTTCGATCGGCGGGTGAAAGATTGCGGTGACAATCCCCGGCTTGATCGCAAATCTTCTCTTGGGCATAACGTAGTGGGAGCCTACGATGGTTACCGGCACAATCGGCACACGGCACTCTTCGGCCAAATAAAACGGCCCTTTCTTGAAGGGCAGAAGCTTGCCATCGAAGGAGCGGTGACCCTCGACATAAACGGCCATGTTGATGCCTTGACGGATTACATCCGCCGCGCCCCGGACTGCAGCAATTCCCGATTCGCGGTTCCCACGATCCACCGGTACGAGCGATCCGAATCGCATGAGCCTCGCCAATACCGGAACTCGGAACAACTCTTTCTTGACCATGATCGACATGCGGCGCGGAATCAGCGGCATCAGGATCGGGGGATCAACATTGGAAACGTGATTGGCCATGAAGATGTAGGTACGGGCCGGATCGATCTTGTCCAGGCCGACGGTCCGCACCTGGATTCCCGCGAGCCGAACCCCGGTGAATGCCCCCCACATGGTCATGCGATAGAGCATGCTGACGTCGCCCGTGATCAAAGTCCACGGAAAGCCGATCAATGCCGCGAAGGGCAGCAGTGCGGCCCAGAAGCCGAGCATCACAAAGGTGCGGATCAAGGGTACTCGTCTCCGGACGGATGGGTTTCGTGTTTGAAGCAGGATAGTTGGAACATGTCGCCCCGGTTGTTTTTCTGCTATAGCGTGAAAGTGTCCATGTCGTTCAGCTCAAAATAAGCTTGTTCTCGGCACTAGAACTTTGCGGCAGAACTGGACCAATCGATTTCAGGCGCTCGGGAAGTTTCTCGTAAATACCGCCGAATCCTCCGTTGGAAAGAATGGCAACAACATCGCCCGACCGCAACTCGGGAGCGATCAGTTGCACGATGCCGTCGACCGTAGGGACAATCCGCGCCCGCCGGCCGTGCTTCTGAATTTGCACCGCCACTGCTGCCAAGTCCAGGCGTTCGGCGTCGGGGATGGCTTCCGACTTGAAGACATTCGCGACAACGACTTCGTCAGCGAGTGCCAAGCTTTTCGCCAATTCGTTCTGCAACACGTTGCGCCGGAGTGTATTCGAGCGCGGCTCGAGAATGGTCCACAAGCGTGCTTCGGGATAGCTTGAGCGCAACGCTGTCAGGGTTCCCGCAATGGCCGTGGGATGATGCGCGAAGTCGTCGATAATGGTTATGCCATTCACCTTGGCGCGGACTTCGAGCCGTCGCTTCACACTCTTGAAAGTTTTCAATGCGGCTGCAATCTCTTCGCGGGAAATACCGCATTGGGCGGCCATTGCGGCAGCGGCGGTAGCGTTCCACACGTTGTATTCGCCAGCTACGGCGTACTCGAAGTCGGCCCAAGGCTTTCCGTCGCGCACGACCGACCATGTGGTTCGTCCCGGTTCCAAATGCAGGCTGGTGATTCTCCAAGCTGCATTCGGGCTCGAACCATACCGCTCCACCGGACAAAATGCGCGGGCCAGACAACGATCGAGGCTCGCGCCGCTATCGAAGGCAATGATACGGCCGCGGCGAGGAATAAGATTCACCAAGCGCTTGAAAGCAGTTTCGACTGCGTCGAGGTCTTTGTAAATATCGGCATGATCAAATTCCACCGAGGTCAGAATGATGGAGTCGGGAAAGTAATGCAGGAATTTCGGACCTTTGTCGAAGAACGCCGTGTCGTACTCATCGCCTTCGAGGATGAAGTGCTTGCCTTGGCCCACTTGAAAGCTGCTGCCAAAGTTCTCCGCGATCCCGCCGATCAGAAAAGAGGGTTGTAAACCCGCGGTATGAAAAATCCACGCCAGCATGGAGGTCGTCGTGGTCTTGCCGTGAGTACCGGCAACGACGAGCACTTCTTTGCCGCGCAGAAATTCATCGTGAAGAATCTGGGGCAACGAACTGAACGGGATGCGTTGATCGAGTACGTGCTCCAGTTCCACGTTGCCGCGAGAGATGGCATTGCCAACGACCACCAGGTCGGGCGGAGGCTGCAGGTTCTGCACGGCGAATGGCGCAACGGGAATGTCGAGCAACGCCAGAAAATCTGACATGGGCGGATACGCAGCAGTATCAGAACCGGTTACGCGAAAGCTGCGCCGCTGCAACATGCCGGCGAGCGACGCCATTGCCGTACCGCAGATCCCGATCAGGTGGATGTGTTTGTTATCAGGCATATTTCATTTCAGTCGTGTAGAGCAAACGCTATCGTCCGCTCGAATCTAAAGTCAAAGGCGGCGGACAGGAGTGTCCGCCCTACACGTGGCCGATTCCAGAATGCGAAGGCTGCCTTCATTTCTGCTCACATTGAGCGCTGCTGACACGCCGAACGGAAGCGTGATGTTGCGATGCGACACGTGACCGGAGCGCAAACCATACGCCACCGGAACGCCCAAGTCTCCGACGACGCGCAAGACAACTTCTTCCAAAGTGTAGCCTTGATCTTTGTTCTGCACGCAATCCAACATTTCGCCGAATATGATGCCGCGAACGCCTGCGAATTTACCCGCTAATTTCAGTTGCATCAACATGCGATCGATCTGATAAGGTTTCTCGGCCATGTCTTCGATGAACAATATGGTTCCCGCTGTGTGAATCTCATATGGCGTGCCCAACGAAGCCACCAGCATCGACAAACAGCCGCCATAGAGGATGCCTTCAGCGGAACCCGGCAACAAAGAGTTAGTTCCAGATTCTGGTCCAAAATTTACTTCCCAGGCAGAAGTCCCCCGGACTGCGGCGTCCCACGAGACCAGATCGACCCCGTCGGGATTAGCGAAATCTTTTGTGACCATGGGACCGTGGAAGGTCACGAGGCCGACAGACTCCGTGATGCAGGTGAGCAGGCTGGTGATATCGCTGTAGCCGACGAAAATCTTGGGATGAGCTTTGATGGTCTCGACATTCAGAGTTTCAAGGAGATAGTTGGCGCCGTATCCACCGCGGGCGCAGACAATGGCGCGGACGTCATCGCGCGTGAACATTTCGTCGAGTTCGCGTGCCCTGCGATCTGCTGATCCGGCGAAATAGAGATCCTTCTCGAGAATGGAGTTGAAATAGAAAGGTTTGTATCCCATTCGTCGCAGTGACTGGCATCCGGCTTCGAGAAGCTCTGGTTTAATATTGCTGGCGGGAGCGATGATTCCGATGGTGTCGCCCAGCTGAAGCGCGGGCGGCTTGATGCGCGGAATGGCTGAGGTCGACGGCATGGCATCAACGTCTTCGGACGGTCAATCTTAACAGGCTGCGAAAAACTCGATTTGTTACTTCGGTGACGGTTGAGCGTCGATAACTGCCGAGCTTAACTCGGCTGCCCAGCCGGGGCGTCCGGGCCAGCGTGTCCTTTACGAGAAGAATTCTCCGCGACAGACCAGTTGAGCCGCCCCTCTCAAGAAAACTTGTTCTTCCCATCGGACGGTTTGTACTCCCCCGGGCGTATGTACTCGGAGCGGAGACTCGGCCTTCCTGGTGACAATACTCGCAACTGCTGCGGCGCACGATCCCGTCCCTGAGGACTGGGTTTCACCCACTCCGCGCTCGAAGAACCTGGCATTGATATTTATTTTATCCGTGACGTTTACGAGCTCAACGTTAATGCCATGCTTGAAGTAGTTGTGCCGTCCGACTTCGGCGGCTTCCACCTGCCAGTCCGGATTAAATTCATTCACAAAGATGACGTAGTGCGGGTTGCCCATTGAGACCGGAATGCCGCGCACTTCGCGGGACGCGAGTCTTACGGAGAGCTCTGCCTCGACTGCGGGCTCGCCCATGGCAATCTCAAACTCGTAATGATTATTGGTGCGCGAGGTAAACGTGCAGGTCTTCAGGCCAGCGCCAGTCCGTATCACAACTTTTTCTTTCGCCTGCTCGGAGCAAAGGTAGGCGGCAACGCAACGTGTGCCGTTGCCGGAGATTTCCGCCTCCGATCCATCAGCATTGAAGAGGCGAGCTAGCACATCGGCATCTTGCGCCGGAAAAAGCCACTCTACTCCGTCAGCGCCGACTCCTTGGTGCCGATCACAGATACGCTTGCTGAACTCGGCCATGTCGGCTGGGGCATGAATGCCATCGATGATCAGGAAATCGTTTCCGCAGGCGCTTGCCTTAACGAAAGGGACAGCGATGCCGGGCGAACTCATTCCACGTCCACCGGGCCCAGCGGCGTTGCACTTTCAAAAACCGGAGACTGCTTCAAGCTGCGCAGAATCTGTTCCTGCTGGCCCCGGGTTGCCTCCAACTCAAACTGAACCCGCACGTGCTGCGGAGTCTTGGCGACCTGCAAGTTGTCCGTAATGCCGTGGACGCTTTCCAGAATGCGGTTGACCTCCAGGGTGATTTCGTCGGCATTGCGGCCGGCAACCTCGTAACCGTAAACCGCCGCCTTCAAACCAAATCGCTCTTCCGCACGGCCTAATAAAAAGAGACAAAGCAGAATCAGTCCAGTGGCAAAAATTGAGGTGAGATAAAGTCCGCCCCCGACGGCCATGCCGACCGAGGCTACGACGAAAATGGTTGCCGCTGTTGTAAGTCCCGTGACGAGTTTGTCTCGAGAATGAAGGATGGAACCGGCCCCGATAAAGCCGATCCCGGGAATGATCTGGGCGGCAATGCGAGTGTGGTCTCCCAGGAACTTAACGGCGAGCGCGTCCGAGAGCAGCGTGTACATCGCTGCACCAAGGCAGATGAAGAGATTGGTGCGCAATCCCGCGGGGCGATGCTTCAGTTGACGCTCGAGTCCGATGAGACCGCCCAGGATCGCCGCCAGCATCAGGCGCGCGATCGAGACCCCGACAACCGAAGTCATCTCGTTCTGAAGCACATCGTAGGTGTGCTGTATCGAAGGCATAAGACGTGAACTGGCTGGATTTTACCACCGGAAAACTTGATGCCGACGCGTACGTGGTCCAAGCCATTAACCGGCGTGATTACTGGAGAGAGCCAGAGGTTGGAGCACGGTGCGTCCAATAGATGGTGGCGGCGGGTTGACCAGCGGTGCGTATGACGACGAGAGACGTGAGGTTTTGCTTTCGCACGCCAACGTCGACCGGATCGCCTTCCATCGCAACTACGAAGTCCACGTATCGCGAAGGATTGGCCAACGCCCGTTCCCAAAGACCTTCAGCATCGGTAGGCTCTTTCCAGGGACGATGGTTGCCTTCGTTAATCGTACGACGGAGGGGAATGCCGGCACGTTGCAGCGCCCCCACGTGGTCGCCCAAGTACATTAGCAAGGATGATTCATGCGGCAATTTCTTGAGGTTGGAGGCCAGTTCAGTTTCGAACGCGATGCGGGTTCGCGAGTTTACCCAAGCCTCGCGAAAGCACACAGGCTGCGCCCGCCACATGAACGCGTAGCTCAAGGCCAACACTACCAAAGTGAGGCAGACAAGAACCGTCTTCGCGGAGTCTTTTTTGGCAATGTGGAGCAGAGAATATATAGTCACTCCCGCTGCCGCGGAGAACATGGGAAGAAGCTGCAGTCCATAACGGACGTTATAGAACGAGAACGGCCACCATGTAGGCACGAAAATCGGAACGCCGCTATACGCGATTGAAAGCATGTAGAAAGGAATGGGCACCCAGAGGAAGAGAAGGGGCCACAATCTGCGGTCAAGAATCAGAATCGCGATTGTTCCGGCCAGGAGCAGCGCCACCCATAGTTTTTTCCACTGGCCCTGTGCCATGTTCAGTTCGGCCGATTTCAGAAAATAACTGAACGCAACTGGCAAGTCGTGGGACCCTGGGTGACCCGGAAATCCTGGGCTTGCGGTCTTCTTTTCAATGGCGCGGGCGGAGTAGGGTCCGTTAGCAAACTCCAACGGATTTCGATAGATGATCGCGTTATACGCGAGCCAGAGCGTGGGAGCAGCCGCTGCGAGCAAAACGAATTTCGCAAAACGACGAGGCAGAATTTGTTTGTTCGTTCTCGACTTCACCAGCACTGCGAATGCGGCAACGCAGATTGCCGCCGCGAGGAACCATCCGTCATAGCGCGTGAGACAGGCGGCGGCAAGACACAACCCACACTTCATCAATGACGAGGACGCCGAACGTGGTGGGTTTTCCTTCTGTGATGACTGCCGGACGAAGTCGCTGAAGTACACCACCGCCCAAATGAATAGCGCGAGGTACAGCGACTCCGTCATGGCAGTAGTCTGAAGGTAGATCAGGTTCGGGTTCGCAGCATAGGTGATCGCGCCCAGCCATGCGGCAATTCTCGCTGGGGGATCGGGATCGAAATCGGTGCTCAGGGCGCTTCGCAGCAGGCGGAAGATGCCCGCAGTGCCAAGAACATACGCCACCATCGAAGGAATGGAACCGCCAATGCCCGACTGCCATGCCGTATCGGACAGCAAGAATGGAATCATCAGCAGATGCAACAGCGGCAACCATACCGTGCCGAGTTGCAACAACCCGGGAGTGCGGGAGTCGAAGACGCGGCGGGCGATATTGATGTGCGCCACGGCATCGCCGTAGAGCAGCAGGCCACCATGCTGGAAGTAATAGGCGAAGGAAATGAACGATACACACGCGGCGAACTGGGCCACGAGCGCGGTTTCGCGGTCCCAGTAGCGAGCGGGCTGGGCTTTCGCAGGCTGCGCTTTCATCGGTCGGACCTGGTTCGCCGCGTGCTCATTCCAGATGGGTCAATTCGCGAAAGACTTGAAAGCGGGCATCGATTTCTTCGCGGGTGAGGGATTGCAAGCGCTCCGTGCCAAAGCGCTCCACCGCAAAGGAGCCCATCACGCCGCCATAGAAGAGTCCCCGCTTCAAGACTTCGCGGTTCAGCTGTTCTTGTGAAGCGATGTATCCCATGAATCCACCAGCGAACGAATCCCCGGCTCCGGTTGGATCTTTCACTTCCTCGATGGGCAAAGCGGGCGCGCGAAAGGGATGCCGTCCAATGCCAAATGCGCCTTCGCGAAAGAAGATGGTTGCCCCGTATTCACCGTGCTTGACGACCAGCGCCTGCGGTCCCATGGCAAGGACTTTCTGGCTGGCCCGCAGCAGGTTGGGTTCACCCGCCAGGCTTTTGGCCTCGGCATCATTGATCAGAAGGATGTTGACGAGCTTAAGGGTTTCAACCAAATCTGGACGGAAACCGTTGATCCAGTAATTCATGGTGTCGCCGCCGGTGAGACGGACGTTGTCCGTCTTGTGGCGAACCGCGGCCTGCAACGTCGGATGAATATTGCCCAGAAAAAGAAATTGTGAATCTGAGTATTCCGGTGGAATATGGGGCTGAAAGCGCTCGAACACGTTCAACTCGGTGAAATTGGTTTTGGCTTCGTTCAGATTGTCGAGGTATTGCCCGCCCCAGCGAAAAGTCTTGCCTTTGGCGTGTTCGATGCCTCGAACATCGATCTTTCGTTTCTTCAGAACATTTTCGTGTTCGGAGGTAAAATCGTCGCCCACTACGGCGACGATACGAACCTCCGTGAAATAACTCGCGGCCAGCGAAAAAAATGTGCAGGAGCCGCCCAGCACATCTTCGACGCGCCCCGAGGGCGTAGCGATAGTGTCAAAAGCAATGGAACCAACTGCCAGGATGCTCATTATGAGGGTTTGGTCTCCAGGTATTTGTCGAGAATCAGCTTGAGTTTCTCACGAGTGGCGGCTGGAATCTGGTCGCGGTCGGTGAGAATCGCGTGCGCCAGCGCCGCGCCGCACTTGCAATTTCGTTTGGTTGGCATCGAGGCCACGGTCTGCCGCACAACCGTGGCGGCATTCTCAGCATTTTTCAGCAAGACGGCAACGACCTGATCGACCGTGACTGAGTCATGATGAGGGTGCCAACAATCGTAATCGGTCACCATGGCCACAGTCACGTAGCAAATCTCGGCCTCGCGCGCGAGCTTGGCTTCTTGCAGGTTGGTCATGCCGATCACGTCCATGCCCCAACTGCGGTAGACGTTGGATTCCGCCTTGGTTGAGAACTGGGGTCCTTCCATGCACAGGTAAGTTCCGGCACGTTTGCCAGTCACGCCTGACTTCTTGCAGGCAGCTTCTACGGTGCGGGCAAGTTCAGGGCAAATGGGTTCGGCAAAGGCAATGTGGGCCACGATGCCTTCGCCAAAAAACGTGTCTACGCGGTGCCGAGTGCGATCGAAGAACTGATCGGGAATTACGAAATCGAGCGGTCTGTGTTCATCCTTCAACGATCCCACCGCAGAGACGGAAACGATCCGCTCGACGCCGAGCTGTTTGAAGCCGTAAACATTGGCGCGGAAATTCAATTCTGTGGGGAGAATGCGGTGTCCGCGTCCGTGGCGCGCCAGGAATGCGACCCTGCGACCCTCGAGCGTACCCAGAACGTATGGGTCAGATGGATCTCCGAACGGAGTTTGCTGCTTGACTTCCCGCACGTCGCTAAGGCCGGGCATGGAATACAGCCCGCTACCGCCGATGATGCCGATTTCCGCTTGCGACAAGAATCCCCCTGAGAATTTGCTCGATATTAACGGACTGGTGATTATACAAAAGTGAGGGCGCGAATGGCTTTAGGGATAGGCCTTCCTCGCAATGCGCAATCCGTAAACCGCGCATCGATTCAGCTTCATCGTCAATGTCGCAGATCGACAGCCTTATTTCCCATCTGCAACGAATGTGCCAAACAATTCCTGCCTTAGCCGTTCAGTTGTCGCCTGGTCCAGACTCTCAGTAATCAGAACACAGTCCCCCTCGACATCGATCACTACCGCTCCTTCCTCGGTCATCCAGGTGCGCGTGCCAGGCAACGCCTCTGGTTTTTTCGGATTCGTAGAAACCTGCTGCTCGTCCTCGGTCACTTCGTTCACGTGCTTATATCGCTTCGCTAGCGATTGAGCATAGATGGCGGCAAATGCTGATGCTTTCTCAGGACTCGACCAGCGCGAGACGTAGAGCAGCGACAGCGGCGCCGTGGGCTCTCCTTTGGGCCGGGCGGCGTAGTAATATCCGCCACGCCAGTGGGGATACAAATTGCGCGAAACCTCTGTGCTCGCGTACTGATCGAGGAGAACTGCAACATCGAATTCCCCGATCGCTCCCACGTCAAAGCGTTCGTAATTCTTGAAGTCATGCTGGAAGTCCGGCACGCGCATGGGATCGAGTCGCTCTCCCGAAAGATACGTTTTCGGCTCCATAATCTGGCGCGTGGTTCGCGGTGGATTGGCGAATGCGGACGCGAAAGCCTTTTCCTTTCCGCCCGTACGAAGCAGTTCCGTCTCAAAATCCAAGCCATAGCGATAGGGGAAAGTCAATTCTTCCTTAAGGAAAATGGGCGCGTCCTTGAATTCAGGCGAATCGGCCGAACCCACGAGCATAGCTTCTTTCAGGGCGTCGGCGATTTGCGGCGACGAAACAATGGATTGGCCGGTAGGAGCCAGCAGATAATCGACCAGCACGACCATAGCTTGGCCCTCAACCACGGCCTGGCGGGCTTCGCTGATTTCGTCGTTTTCAATGTCTGCAGGCGTTGTCTCTTTCTTGTCATTCAGGTCGGTGTCGCCGACCTTCATCCACTTTTCCAGGCCGAAAGACTGATCTTGAAGGGCGTGCGTGAGTTCGTGCGCCAGCACCGGACGCTGTTGCTCGCTGTCGATCCAGTCCAACAGGTTCACGGTTTTGGTCTTGATATCGTAATAACCCGCCACTTGCTCGCGCAGCAACGCCACAAGAAACGTCTGCAGATCGAAATCGCGCGGCAGAAGTCCAAACTTCTTCAGCACGAGCTCGGAACGCCGCAAGCGTTGCGCATCCTTGTCTTCAGCCATATTTTTTTGCAGATAGGCCACTACCTCATCGCGGCTGACGAGGCGCCGTTTGACTTCCTTCTTGATGGGCAAGCCAGTTTCCTTGCTGGCAAATTGCATAATCTGATCGACGTCGCGGAAAAGTTCTTCTGCCTCTTTCGGAGAGATTTTCTGCTCCGGCTTGTCCGCGTCCGCGGGGGCCGTCTTTTTGTCTTGCCCGGGCTCTGGGTTGTGAGGTGTGGCTGCTGTCGCCGGGCTGGTTTGCGGCGGCTGTGCTGGCGACTGCGCCCAGACCCACGAAGCCGGGATCAATACCAGGACGAGCGCCAGCAGAAGCGATAATTTCCGATACAATTTCTTCATTTCAGTCCTTGGGTCCATTTATGTCCGAAGACGATCCTCGCCAAACCGCGGCTGATTACTTTCAAAAAGCCTACGAACTCCAGATGCAGGGCGAGTATCAGCAAGCCATCGAGCTCTACAGCCGTTCCATCGAGACGTTCGCGACCGCCGAGGCGTACACTTTCCGCGGCTGGGCGTATTCGTTCCTCGGCGACTACGAGCGGGCCATCGCCGAGTGCCTCCAGGCGATCAAAGTTGATCCGGATTTCGGCAACCCTTACAACGATATCGGGGCTTACATGATTGAACAAGAGAAATGGGATGAAGCCATGCCCTGGTTTCAAAAAGCGATGGTCGCGCCCCGCTATGAGGCGCGTCCTTATCCGCATTTCAATCTAGGCCGCGTCTACGAGCACAAGCGAAATTGGCAGAAGGCGAAGGAATGCTACGCCACCGCTTATTTGATGGACAAACGATATATAACGGCACTGGCGGGGGTGCGAAGGTTAAGGGCGATGTTTAATTGAAAAATTCGTGACCACGGATTTGCGCGGATCAACACGGATAGATCTTGAACGTCTAACTGCTGAGACAAATTTAACGAATCGTTTCAGCTGCGACCAACCTTCTCCGCCACCCAATCGCCGGCTTCTTTCGTTCCCAGCGCTCCGCCGATGTCTTGCGTAGTACGCTTTTGCTGCACGGCCTCAAGCACGGAGGCTTCGATTTTTTTAGCTTCTTCCGTCAGGCCGAGGTGCCCAAGCATCATGGCTGCTGTCAGGATTGCGCCAAAGGGGTTGGCGACATTTTTCCCTGCAATCGCCGGCGCCGATCCGTGGACCGGCTCGAACATCGAGGTCTTTCCCGGATGGATATTGCCGCTGGCCGCCATGCCCAACCCGCCCTGCAGCCCGGCCGCGAGATCCGTAATGATATCGCCGAACATGTTGTTGGTGACAACGATGTCGAATTGCCGCGGATCCCGCACCATCTGCATGCAGAGCGCGTCCACATACATGTGCTCAGTCTTGATTTGCGGATATTCTCCGCTCACTTCCTTGAACACACGCTGCCAGAGGCCGCCGGCATGGGTCATGGCGTTGGATTTATCGCACATGAGCACGCGTTTGCGCGGAGAGCCGTCCAGTTTCGAGTGGCGTTCGGCATATTCAAATGCGAAGCGGATTATGCGTTCCACGCCCTTCCGAGTGTTGATGTCTTCTTGTATGGCGATTTCATCGGGCGTTCCTTTCTTAAATACGCCTCCGGCATCGGTGTAAACGCCCTCGGTATTCTCGCGGATGACAACGAAGTCAATATGCCTCGGTTCGATGCCTTTGAGCGGGCACAGTGTGGCGTCGAGCAGACGGACTGGACGCGTGTTGGCGTACAGATCCATTTTGAAGCGCATGCCCAGGAGGATTTCTTTGGCATGGATGTTCGAAGGGACACGCGGATCGCCGAAAGCGCCCACCAGGATGGCATCGAAGTCGCGCTCGAGCATGGCGAAGCCGTCTGGCGGCACTGTGACTCCGTCTGCCAGATAGCGGTCGGCGCCCCAATCAAAATGCGAGGTTTCGAGCTCTGCGCCGGAGGCTGCGATGGCCTTTACGGCCTCGGGAATAACTTCTTTGCCAATGCCGTCACCCGGAATAACTGCAATTCTCTTTTTTGAACTCACGCGCAGAAAAGGTAACACAGTCGCGGTGAGGTTTGCTCAGAGCGCTTGCGACGCGGACCTCCCTCAGAAGAACATCGGCGGAGTTCGGCTGGTCGCATAAATTGCCGAGCCCGGGAAGTGTCTGTTAGCACTCCCGAGCTCGGCGTGGCCTCATCTGATGTTCGATTTTGGGAGCGAAACTATTGGCTATCGCCGTCGTGGTCCTTATCGGCGGAAACTGTTTGTTGAGCCTGTGCCGGTGCTTGAGTCTGAGCTTGAGGACTGAGCGTCACCTTGTCCTGTGGGACGGACGACTGGGGTGCCGTATTCTGGGGCGGCGCCTTCTTTACCGCGGTTTCGTTTTGCGTCGCTGGCGAGCTTTGGACTGCATTCGTAATCATCGATACCTCCCCTTCGTCCTGTTTATCGGCTCGCCGGAGAGAATCTTTAACTCTTGACCGCTGTCGGCGCTCCAAACGTTTGAGGTTCGTAGGCCATGGCTAAGCGCAAGAATACAAAGGGATGAGGCACTATCAGCGAGTCCACCTCGCTCTTGCCCTTGTATAATCGAAGTGATCGTATGACTTCCATTGTCTTTCATGACAACCCGGCTTCTCCGGTGACGGATTCTGGACGTGTGCGTTCTGAATTTGACGCACTGCTGTCGGGTTGCGGCTTTTGTGACCTCAGCTCCAGAGTCAAACTCGCGATTACCGGGGGCGATCGGGTGCGCTGGCTGAATGGGATGGTCACGAATAATATCCGCGACCTTGCTCAGGGACGCGGCATATATGCGTTTCTGTTGAACCCGCAGGGGCATATTCTGGGCGACCTCTATGTCTACAATCGCGGCGATTCTTTGCTGATCGATACCGATCAGTCACAATCAGAAAAGTTGCTGGCGACCTTCGATCACTACATCATCATGGACGACGTCGAGATCGCGGACGTCAGCGACAAACTGGCCACGATCGGGGTCCTAGGACCGAAGTCGCAAGATATTCTGCGTGCCGCTGGATTTGACGTACCGAACCTCGATCCGCTGCAATTCCTGGATCTGAATTGGCGGGACATCGCCGTAACCGTGCTGCGGGGAGACAACGCGAGCGTCGCATCGTATGAGTTATGGCTCGCCCCCGATCACCTAACCGTTCTTCACGATGCGCTCACGAATGCTGGCGCAGTGCCGGTCGGCGCAACCACCCTGGAGTTGCTGCGGGTCGCATCGGGAATTCCGCGTTACGGGCAAGACATTCGCGAGCGTGATTTGCCGCAGGAGACGGAGCAGGCGCGCGCGTTGCATTTCAGCAAGGGATGCTACATCGGGCAGGAGATCGTGGAGCGAATTCGTTCCCGTGGCAACGTGCATCGCAAGTTTACTGGCTTTGAGGTGGAAGGCGCATTGCCGGCTGTGGGCGCAAAGATTCAGGCTGACGGTCGCGATATCGGCGAGATTACGAGTGTCGCTTCCCTGCCCCTTGCCGGCGGCGCGCGTTCTGTGGCCTTGGGTTATATCCGGCGCGAACTCGCGGCTCCGGGCAAGCAAATTCAAGCAGGCAGCACTCAGATGTCGATCGCGGCGCTGCCGTTTTCCGGAATATTCCAGCGCCAAGACCTATAAACATCGAAGGGGAAATCTATGGCTGAAAAGAAGCAGGAAAGCTTTACCGTCACTGACCGGCGTTTGTTTACTTCCGAGGGCGAAATTCGCGAAGAAGTTTCTCACGAAGAAGTCTCCAGCGCGGCGCCGGCTCCGCAACCCGCGTCGGCTGCCCCGCCGGATGTCGCTGCATCGCCGCTCGAATCGGACGCGCCACCCGCTCCCACGGCCGCGGAGCAGAAGGAACAGGCGGATGCGTACCGGAAGTCGGCCAAGGATCTGGACGCTCACGTGGAACTGAGTGGGCATTCCAGCAAAGAACTGGAGATGACATTCGAGCGTTTCATGGCCTCGCTGTACATGTCCGCCATGCTTCAACTAGGACTGATGCACGAACAGGGTGGCCAGCCGCGAGTTGATTTGATCGGAGCGCGCCAGACCATCGACACGCTCAGCCTTCTCTCCGAGAAAACCAAAGGCAACCTGACCAGCACCGAGGAAAACTTTCTGCAAAATTGTCTTTACGAACTTCGTATGGCTTACGTTGAAGTCACCAACGCGCTGGCCCGTCCGCCGCAGACTCCGGCGTCGACTGCCGCAGCCACCAAGCGATGAAGGCTACGCTCACGGTTCTGGGTAGTGGCACATCCATGGGCGTGCCCACCATTGGCTGCGACTGCTCCGTGTGCCATTCTTCCGACCCGCACGACCGCCGTACTCGGCCGTCGATTTTAGTCGAATTTGGCGGCAAGAGCGTGCTGGTCGACGCCACCCCCGATTTCCGCGAGCAGGCCATCCGCGAACACGTCCGCAAACTAGATGCTGTGCTGTTCACCCACAGCCATGCCGATCACATTCTCGGCCTGGATGATTTGCGCCCCCTCAGTTTTCGTCATAAGCCCAACAAGCTACCGCTCTATGCGCGGCCGGCAGCAGCAGATTTTATTCGCAGCACATTTCGCTACATTTTTGACGCGGACTACAAATATGGCGGACTGGCTCAAGTTGAACTTAGATCGTTCGCCGGTCCGATTGATCTGTTTGGAGCTCGCTTTGAGCCGATCACGGTGATTCACGGGGACGCGGAGATTGATGGCTTCCGCTTTGGCAGCGCGGCTTATTTGACTGATCACAGCAGCGTGCCCGAGGCCTCGCTCGCAAAACTGCAGAATCTCGACATCTTGTTTCTGGATGCGCTGCGACACATTCCGCACCCCACCCATTCGACGGTCGAGAATTCCTTGCGCATCGTCGAGCGGCTCAACCCCAAACGCGCTTTTTTTACCCATATTTGCCATGACTTGCCCCATGAGGCAACCAATGCCTCACTACCGCCAAACGTGCGGCTTTCTTATGATGGGATGAAATTGGAATTTGAGATTTAGTTTTTGTGGCCGGGCATTTCGGAGTGAAGAGCGTTGCACCTGTCGTAGAGGTTCAGTCTCAACGGCTGCGGGGGAAGGCGACGCACCGCACAAACAATGCAATGCGCATTTTTCATCAACTCGAAGAGATTCCCGCTGGCTTTGGCCCAACGCTGTTGAGCGTAGGCAATTTTGACGGCGTGCATCGCGCGCATACGCGGGTATTGGCGAATATCGTGTCCCGTGCGCGGGAGCAAGGCCGCAAGTCCGTGGCGGTCACGTTCGAACCGCATCCCGTGCGGATTCTACGACCTGACTCCGGATTCAAGCTGCTCACGCCTACCGCTGAAAAGCTGCGCCTGCTCGAAGCCACGGGCATCGATGCGGTTCTCATGCTGCCTTTTACGCGTGATCTCTCTCTTATGACACCGCGAGACTTCGCTCATGACATTCTGAAAAGCAGTCTGCAAGCTCGCGAGGTACACGAAGGCTTCAACTTTCACTTTGGCAACAAGGCGGCAGGCGACATTGATTTGCTCGCGGAATTCGGCCGTGAGATGGGTTTCGAAGTAAAGGTCTATCCGGAATTACGGCTGCGGGGCGAACCGGTGTCGAGTACTCAAATTCGCAAGCTGCTGGGGGGCGGACGAGTAAGCCGCGCACGGCATCTTTTAGCTCGCCCGTTTAGTATCCTGTCGATCGCCGGCCGCGGGCGGGGCTACGGCTCGAAATACACCGTTCCTACCATCAACCTGAGCCGGTATGAAGAACTTGTCCCCGGCGACGGGGTTTACATTAGCCGCACTCGCGTAGGCGAAGAGTGCTTCGATTCCGTGACCAATATCGGAAACCGTCCTACCTTCGGGACCGAGTCTTTTGCCATCGAAACCCACCTGCTCAACTTTCATCCCATCGAACTGAATCCGGAGACAGAAGTCGAGATTCACTTCCTGCGGAGGCTGCGGGACGAAATCAAGTTTCCCTCAGTGGAAGCTTTACGCGAGCAGATTAGTAGAGATGTAAGGCAGGCCCGACGTTATTTTCATTGGTTGCGATTGAAAGATCGGAAAAAGACCTGATTTTTCGATGAAGAATCTGGGCTGCCTGGGAATTGTCTCGACCTAATGGGGCAAGTAGCCGTCTTCCATGGGAAGCTTGCCGTCGACTCGAACGACGTTCACCTGGTCGTTGATCGAGCGAACATCGACCAAACCCACGGCGCCCGGCATCGTCTCTACCACCTTGAGCACATCGTCATCGGAATCCACCATGGTGATCGATCCCTGATGAGCTGCGATAAACGACTTGAGCTCGCTCGACGACATCTTGCTCAGATGTTCCAGCGTGCTCATTTCCCCGCTGGAATTCTTGTGCAGGACCAGAATCACGTCTTTGTCATCGCGCCACTTCTTAACTTCCAAACGGAATATTTTGCCCAAGTGCACCGAACTGACTTCGCCAACATTGTTGTCCTTGTTTACGACGACGGCCATATGATGCGCGAAGCAGGGAAGCAAAGAGGACATCATGAAAACAACCAGACAGCCGATGCGAGAAAGCTTCATAGAAAGACTCCAGCGCGAAGAGCGAGAAAACACCCGTCCCTAAAGCATCCCGCGTCTGACAGCAAAAACCTAGTCTAAAACTGCCGCTTTTGGTTACCTTCGTGACCTCCTCGAAATCATTCCATGGGCTCGACCAGGGTAATTTCTTCGTGTAATTTCCGATCGGGCAACTGCACCACGACGATGGCGACCAGAACGAGCACGATTCCGACCGTCTGCAGCGGCTTCATCACTTCGCCCAGCGTCAGCGCAGCGATGACGATCGAGAATACAGGTTCTAAACAACTGACCACGATGGCGCGTGTGGGCTCCAGATGCTGGAGTCCGGCGAAGTAAAGCGCAAATGGCGCCAGCACGGAAAGCAACGAAAACACGAGCAAAAACAACCACTGGCTGTCGGTATAATGCGCCGCGACGATTTTCCAGGGCGGGTTCACCACAATCCAAAACAGCGATGCGCTCAAGATGACGTACAGCAGCACCGTCCAGCGATCGTAGCGGGCAAGGATGCTGTGACCGCCTACGTTGTAGAAGGCGAATGAGAACGCTGCTCCGAGCGCCGCTAAGACACCAATTGTGTCCAGCCGGAATCCTGCCGAGCCGAATATTCCGATCACCAAAGCAATTCCAGTCACGGCCAACGCCACGGCCGCCACTCGCTGTACGGTTGGCTTCTGCAGCCCTCGCACCACGGTGTACAGCAAAACCAATATCGGCGCGGTGTATTGCAGGATGATGGCGGTGGCGACGTTGGTTCTTTGAATCGCGAGGTAGTACAAGTAATTCGACGCTGCGACGCCCAGAATTCCCAGCACGAACATCCGCCACAAATCGGCCACGGGCAGGCGCAATCGCTTCCAGCCGCGCAACACCGCCAGCACCAACAGAAGAACAATAAAAGAAAATGTAGTGCGGCTTTGCGAGAGGATGAGTGGATCGATTGGCCGAAGCGTTTGGCCCTTGGGTAAGAGCCGCCCGGTAAACGCGGCTCGCCCCAGAGTGGCCGCCACACCCCACAAGAACGTGGCGCTGGCGATGTATAAATATCCGCGGACGGGATGCATTCGCCTGGGCAAGGATTGATCAGATGGCTTCGTGGGGTTCCGCGTATTCGATTGCGTAGCTGATCTTAGCCGTCTTGTTCAACATCGCCGCAACCGAGCAATACTTCTCTTCGGACAAACGCACCGCGTCTTCGACCGCCTTGTGCGAGACCTTTCCTCCTACGCGATAGACCAGCCGGATGGCAGTGTAGACAGTTGGCGGAGCGGCGGCACGATCGGCCTCGGCTCGTACCTCGATGCTGGTAAATGGCTCGCGCTTTTTTGCCAGGATGCTGGCCACGTCGTAACCGGTGCATCCACACAATGCGATCAAAACCAGTTCCATGGGACTGCTGCCGGTTTTGCTGTCGCCGTCGACGACAATACCGTGTCCACTGCCAGCCTGCCCCAAAAAACGATGGTTGTCGGTCCAGAGTACTTTTGCCTCAATCATTGCAGCTCCGTGCGTTTATTATTCGATGTCCAATCCGCGACTGCCGCATCTTCTTTCGCCCATGGCGTGGCAGCCTGGAGCAAGACTCATCGGGAAGCGTTATGGCCGGGGATTACCAGTACCTTGCCGCGCGGACCAGATTCCAGTGCGCGATAAGCTTCGACCACGTCATCGAGCGAAAATCGCCCGGCGATCTCGCTGACGACCGCAGGCCGTTTAACGGCCAGGGCCAATGCTTGCGAAATGAGGCCGGCAAACTCGTGAGTTCCTTCGACCCACCGCGTGCCGTTGTATTTGGTCACAAAAACCGATCCGGCAAAAAGCTGGTGCAGGTCGACAGCAGGCACCGGACCGGACAGTTCGCCGTAGTTGATCAGGCAGCCACGCGGCGCCAGCATCTGCAGACTGGTTTGAAAAGTGGTTGCCCCAATTGGGTCGAAGATGGCGTCTGCTCCGCGTCCGTTGGTGTAGGCGCGCACTGGATCGCGCACGTCCCCAGTCGACCGGTCGATCACATGAACCGCTCCCGCGTCGCGTACTGCATCAACGCGACCGCCGCTTGCGATGCCGATCACGTTCACTCTGCGATCGGCCAGCAGGGCGACGAGCATCCGGCCAACCGCCCCTGCCGCGCCCCACACCACCGCCGTCGACCCGTTCTGCAAAGGCCAGACACGGACGAGACCTCCGGCAGTGAGCCCTGCGACTGCTACACAAGCGGCCTGCTCCATGGTGACATCTTCAGGAATTGCGACGACCATGGAACTGGGAACAATCAGGAAGGTCGCGCACGATCCGAGAACCGCCGCCCAGCACACTCGCGTGCCCGAAGGGATCGTGACGCCTGGTCCCGCGGTCAGCACGGTCCCCGCGCCTTCCCCGCCCAGTAAGAATGGGAACGGCAAGCGCACCGCGTACGAACCGGAACGAATCAACGTTTCCGCGTGGTTGAGGCCAACCGCTTCAACTCGCACCAGCACTTCCCCAGCTTCCAAAGGGGGTAGCTGCTCAAGGCTGACTTCGATAACCTCCACACCGCCGGGTCGCAGGGCGCGAGCCACACGGCGCTCAGTAACTTTCATCACGAGATCATATCAAGGCCGGGCATGCGATCTTTGAATTTACAGAAATTATGCGAACCGCACCTTCACATCCGGGCCTTTCTCCAAATGGATGCTATCGATGAAGCGCACCTTCCCTGTGCGGTAGGTCAGGATCACCGACGAGGTTCGCGTGCCTTCGCCGAAGAAACGGACTCCTTTCAGCAACGCACCCTCGGTTACGCCGGTGGCGGCGAAAATCAATTGCTTGCCCGGAGCCAAATCTTCAGCTTCGTAGATTTTGTTCTTATCCTTAATACCCATGCGCGCAATGCGCTCTTCCAACTCAGGCCTGTCGACCACCAGGCGTCCAAGCATGTAGCCGTTCAAGCAGCGGATCGCGGCAGCGGTAATCACGCCTTCCGGCGCGCCGCCAGAACCCATCACCGCGTGTACACCCGTGCCAATAACGGCAGCGGCGATGCCAGCCGAAAGGTCGCCGTCTCCGATCAGTCGAATGCGAGCCCCCGCGGCGCGGATATCGGCAATGAGCTTCTCGTGGCGCGGGCGATCGAGCACAATAATGACCAGGTCTTCCACGTCGCGGTCCATTCGTTTGGCGATGTTCTTAAGGTTGTCGGCCACCGGCGCGTCGAGTTCCACTGCGTCTTTGCAAGAAGGGCCGACCACAATTTTCTCCATATAGCAGTCGGGAGCATTTAACAGTCCGCCGCGCTCGGAAGCCGCCAGCACGGTGATGGAGCCGGGTGCTCCGGTAGCGCAAAGGTTGGTTCCCTCGAGCGGATCTACGGCGATGTCGACCTCGGGTACTTCGCGCCCATCCGGAAACTCCGCACCGACCTTTTCTCCGATGTAGAGCATGGGAGCCTCATCACGCTCACCCTCGCCGATCACGATGGTGCCGCGCATGGGGATGGCGTCCATGGTTTGCCGCATTGCTTCGGTGGCGACCTGGTCTGACAGTTTGCGCTCGCCCTGTCCCATAGTGCGAGCCGAAGCGATGGCCGCAGTTTCCACCACGCGCAAAAATCTCGAAGCCAGGTCGCTCTCAATATTTTGACCGAAACTCCTGACTTTGCCCTCAGGCCGCGTTTGACTCACCATAGAAAGCCTCCAAAAGAACCGGACAGAGACTATAGCGCGAAGCTGGGCGGAAGGGAAAGCTCATGAGTGCGCGGAGCAACCGTTGGCATCTGGCTCAGGCACGCGAACACTGATAAAATCGCTTTGTTACTTGGATGTTTCCCGACGCGTGGGGCTATAGCTCAGTTGGGAGAGCGCATCGTTCGCAACGATGAGGTCGTCGGTTCGAGCCCGACTAGCTCCACCAGGTTTGACTCATTGGCCGCGTGCCATGCCCACTACGTAGGCTCAGCGCGCGAACCGGACCTTCAGCGTCTTAATCTCGTATGGCTTGGTATGCACGGTGACGGCGTCGTTTTGAACCGTGAGATCGGCAATCGGTTTTTCCATGAGGTCCGTTTCTGACGCCGACTGCCCTCCTGGGGGTAAATGGAGTTTTACATCCGATTCTTTCCCCGCCCACTCATAAAACCGCAGGACGAGTGAGTCATCGTCTTCTGATTTCTTGATCGCAGTGAGGACAACGTTGTCGCCTTCAATCTGAACGAAAGAATGTTCGCTCGGCAGAGTGCCTTCGTGCTTCTGCATGGTTGAGGCGAGCAGCTTGTAATTCAGTTCGTAGCCGCGGCGCACGGTTTGCGCGTCCCGCCAGGTCCCGGCGTGCGCATACAACGAGTAGGTGAATTCGTGATGACCTTCGTCGGCGTGGGGATCGGGCCAGGCCGGCGAACGGAGCAGTGACAGACGCAGGACATTGCCCTTGGCGTCGTATCCATATTTGCTGTCGTTGAGCAGACTGAAGCCGTGCTTCGCATCTGAAAGATCGGCCCAGCGCTGTGCCGGGACCTCGAATTTTGCCTGTTCGGCCGGAGTGTTGCGCGTGGTCGGACGTTCTATTGAACCATATGGAATTTCAAAGGTAGCCTTGTCGCTGTGCGCGCTCAGAGGGAACGCGACCTTCAGCAAAATATGCTTCTCATGCCAGTCAACCTGCATTTTTACATCAACCCGCGGCACTCCGGCGTACATGGTAATGTCCTGTACGAAGGTGGAGTTCTGGAAATGTTTCTTGACGCGAATCACGGCGCGCAGTGGCCCACCCTCGACCAGTTTTACTTCGTCGGCTTTGTCCAAATCCCAACGTTGTTTCTCGAAATCGGCATCGATGTTCCAGGCATCCCATCGTTTGGGCTTGTCGACAAAAACCTGCAGGAGATTTCCGCAAGGGTATGTCTCGGGGCCACCGGTGTCGGTTTCGGAAGGTGCGAGCGCTTCCGTCTGGTTGCGCAGGTCGACGAGGCTGGTGATGCAGCCAGTTTGTTCGTCGACTTTAAGCCGGACGTAGCCATTGCTCAGCATGTCGTGAGTCGCTTTCACAACTTGCGATATACCGACGAGTCGCGCTCTCCCCGCCGGGCGAACAAAGTAAGTTTCGTAACCAAGTGGCGGCACATTGGCTGTGAGCAGCAGCAGCCGCGCCCTACTGGTGGCGGCATCCATCGATAGAAGTTGGGACTCAACCTGCAGGCCCGCTGCATTCACTACTTCCACCTGCGGCGTCCGGGTAGGCAGTTGCACTTCAACCTCAGTCACCTCAGTTCGCGGCCAGGAAAGCGAATTAAAAATGACAACCGGCACGCCCTCACCTTGGGTGTTGATGTGAGCCAGAATCTCGTCGCGCGCACTATTCGTGATTTCCTGCGCCGAACGAGCAACATTTTCCAAATTTCGCTTGGCGTCGAGATAGTTCACCGCGATTCCGGAACCCGGCATGACATCGTGAAAATGATCGAATAGCAGATTCTTCCAGGCAAACTCGAACTGATCTTGCCTGTACGGGTGGCCGAAGAGCGAAGCCAGGGAGGCATACTTCTCGGCATCGAGCATCAGTTCTTCATCGTCCCGGATTCGTTGTTTCGTGTCGGCTTGCGACGTGTAGACACCGCGGTGATATTCAAAATAGAGCTCGTCGTTCCAGGTGGGCACTTTCAGACTTGGAAGTTCCTGGTTCAGGTCGACGAAGAATTGTTTGGCTGTACTGAAGTCAATCTTCGGAAAAACGGTTTTCGGATCGCGAAGCCGATCGGCCCGGTCGAGCATGGTCCGGGTCGGGCCGCCGCCATGGTCGCCGATTCCGTACAAGTAAAGCATCTGCGGCGAATCAGTAAGTTTGGTCCCGTAAATCAGCGGGGCGTAGAGGGACAGATCCTTCGTCATCGGCTCCGGATTAAAGTCGTTGGCGTATTCATGGGGAAAATACGTGAGCAGCCGGCTTCCATCGGGCGCTTCCCACCAGAACAGCCGGTAAGGAAATTTCGTGTAGTCCGTGGCCCAGAGCAGCTTGCTGGTCACGAAATAATCGATACCGGATTTCTTGTAGATCTGCGGAAGCTGCCAGTTGTATCCAAACGAATCCGGGTTCCAGCCAATCTTGATATCAGCGCCAAAGTTCTTCTGAAAATATCGCTTGCCCACCAGAATCTGCCGCACCAGTGATTCGCCGTCCGGCATATTCAAATCAGGCTCGACCCACATGCCGCCGATGACTTCCCAGCGTCCCTCCTTCACCCGCTGCTTGATCTGCTCAAACATGGCTGGATATTTTTCTTGCATCCATTCATAAGTTCGCGCCGACGACATGGTGAACTTGAAGTCGGGATACTCGCGCATCAAATCCAGAACGCTTTGAAACGTATTGCGTACGACTTCGACCGTCTCAGTCCACGGCCACAACCACGCCATGTCAATATGCGAGTTCCCTATCGCGCGCACCGTGAACTGCTTCAGCCACGGATTCAACTTTTGCAAGTTTTCTTGAGCCTGGCGTAGCGACGCGTCAAAGCCCACTTGATCGCCTTTTTCAAGCGGAGAAAAGTCGATAGCTTTGATGGCGGCATCGAGTTGCTGTTCGCGTTGCGTTCGGCCTTCTTCGTACGCCGCAATCATCGGACGCGCCGCCAGGATTTCCATTCGCAGCATCGCTGGATCGGGCCGGCCGGCGGTAGGTTCAATCGTCAACTGCGCGTGATGAAATTCTGTTTCGACTTCCGGAGCATCGATGCGCACAGCGATGAGAAACTTCTGCCCCGGCTGAGCGTTTTCAGTCAGGGGAATCGGTTGCTGCATGTCGTCGTCTCCGCGCGAGATGAGCGACCCGTTGGAGAAGACTGCGATCGTGACCGGGCCCTTGTTATTCCAATTGAAGTCGAATCTGAGATCCAATTTCACACGGGAGCCCTGCAGGGCGTAGCCGTTGATCCTGTCTGGAACCTCGACCCAGCGGCGCAACACGCGAGATCCCGTCGACCATTTGTCCCCGACTTTTACGGTTTGCCAACCGGAGTCATCCAACGACGGATCCTCAGGATGCGCCACGTCTGCATGAAAGCGCCAATCCGTCAGCGGCAGAGTGGTCAGCGATTCCAGCCGATCTAAGGTTGGCTTGTAGGGATCGACTGGGTTCTGGCTCAGAGATCCTTGCTGGGCGGAGACTGACCTGGCGGTTACGAGTGCGAGAATGGCACACACGATCCAATGCTTCACCGGAAATTCCTCCATCACTGACTCAGCTAAATAAGCGTCGGTTGAATGAGCGAAGGAATAGGGTACTCGCCTCGATTGCATCTTGCCAGCCACTTCCCTACCCGCCGGCGATGGCTCCGATGATGAGAAGGGGCTCCGCTCCAGATGCGATCGAGTCGGGAAGTGGAGCATCGGGCGACTCGTGAGACAGATCCTCTTCGCAGGCGAAGAAACGTAAGAAAGGGCGGCGCTGCAGGGTTGTGTGATCGCGAATGGTGCCGCGCAGCATGGGATAGGCGGCTTCGAGCGCGTCGAGGACGGAACGCTGCGTGACCGCACCTTGAACCTCGAGTTCGACCTCTAGGCCAACGTGCGCCAAGCTTCGCAGATGCTGAGGCAGCGCGACTCGTATCATGACGATCCGATCACCCGAGCGTCTGCACTTCGACCGATAGCACCGCCGGCAAATCACGAACGATCGGAGCCCAAGTATCTCCGGCATCAGCCGAGGCGTACACTTGCCCGCCGCTGGTCCCGAAATAGATGCCGCACTTGTCGAGCGAGTCGACCGCCATGGCGTCGCGCAGCACATTCACGTAGCAATCTTTTTGTGGCAGGCCTTTGGTCAGCGGCTCCCAGTCATTTCCTCCGCTACGGCTGCGGAAGACACGCAATTTGCCCTCGTGCACATAATGTTCCGAATCGCTTTTGATGGGGACAACATAAATTGTCTCCGGCTCGTGCGCATGAACATCGATCGCGAACCCGAAGTCGGTCGGCAAGTTTCCGCTGACTTCTACCCAGGAATCGCCGGCGTTGTCGCTGCGCATCACGTCCCAGTGCTTCTGCATGAACAGCACGCCCGGCCGCTTCGGATTCATCGCAATGTGGTGAACGCAATGACCGATCTCGGCTTTCGGGTCGGGGATGTATTGCGAACGCAGTCCTTGATTGATCGGCTTCCACGATTTACCGCCATCGTCGGTGCGAAAGGCGCCCGCAGCCGAGATCGCGATCCACATCCGCCGAGGATTGCTCGGATCCAGGATGATCGTGTGCAGACACATGCCGCCAGCGCCGGGCTGCCACTTGGGGCCGGTACCGTGGCCCCGCAGGCCGGAGAGTTCCTGCCAATTCTCGCCGCCATCCGTCGAACGGAATAACGCGGCGTCTTCCACGCCGGCATAAACTACATTGGGATCGCTGAGCGATGGCTCCATATGCCACACCCGCTTGAACTCCCACGGATGTTGCGTTCCGTCATACCACTGATGCGTGGTCAGCGCCTTGCCAGTTTCAGCGGAGCTGTCGTAGACGAATTTGTTGCTCGCAGCTTTCGGCGGACCGGGCGCTGGCGTTTCTCCAGGCGGCGTTCCCGGTTGCAGCCAGGTTTTGCCCCCGTCGTCGGAGCGCTGAATGATCTGCCCGAACCAGCCGCTGGTTTGCGATGCGTAAATGCGATTCGGATCCGCAAGCGACCCCTTCATGTGGTAAATCTCCCATCCCGCAAAATGCGGACCGCTAACCTCCCACTTTTCGCGCTTGCCATCGGACGTCAGGATGAATGCGCCTTTGTGTGTACCCACCAGAACCCGCACCTTGCTCATGCTTCGCTCCTCTTTTTATTTATTCACCGCGATAAGCTCGCTGCAAGCCTTCGATATCAATGTTTTTCATTTGCAGCATGGCCTTGAACACTCGCTGCGACTTCGCCGGATCTTTGTCGCTCATCAGTTCCATCAATGCCCTGGGAATAATTTGCCACGATACGCCAAATTTGTCTTGCAGCCATCCGCATTGCACTTCTTTTCCCCCTGCCGAAAGCTTGTCCCATAACTCGTCAACTTCTGCTTGCGTCTCGCAGTTCACGAAGAACGATATGGCCGGAGAAAACGTGTAATGCGGACCGCCGTTCAACGCTGTGAATTGTTGCCCTTCAAGCTCGAAAGTTACTGTCATTGCAGACCCTTTCGGGCCCGGTCCAGCTTCTCCGTAGCGGGCAACGTTTAGAATTTTCGAATTCTTGAAAATCGAAGCATAGAAGTTAGCTGCCTCTTCTGCATTGCGATCAAACCACAAAAATGGAATTATTTTTTGCATATATTTCTCCGTTCATAAATCCGAGCTTGCGTCCACTGACAACGAAAGTCACTGCTGCATCCGAGGGCGCAGCCGTGCCGTCCGATGACTTTTCACATTACCGGGGCAGATGTCCCATCTGACCACCGGCCCACGGGGACAATGAAGACGTCTATGGGTTCAGCGCCCCTGAACTGAGGATTCAGCATGACTGGGGAGCCGGGCAGATCTGCCCCCCACGTACTCCCGTCTGTTGATGGAACGTAAAACATCAGATGGGCCACATTGTGATCATCATCATCGGTAAGGTACGCTCCCTTCGACATCATGTAGCTCATGGCTCCTGGTTCCAGGGCGGGCAGTTCCTTCTCTTCAAATGCGGCTTTCGTACCATCCTTGATCTGAGCTTTGGATTGCCCGTTCAATACCATCTCCGTGCGCTTGTAGGTGACAGGCAGGACGGATCGCGCGGCTGCTGGATTGAAGCAGATCGGGCCTCGTATCTTGGGGTTCCAAAATTCGGGATCGTCAAACGGGGCCATCCACGACCGTTCGACGACACACACGAAGCCGCTCTTGCCTTCGACTGCGGTCTCGTAGCCATGCCGCCCGAGGACCAGGATCTTTGCATCGCGGGAGATAGACTCGGGAGCCGCGCTACGGGCCAGGGTTATCTCGGCACTGCGATCCATGATCAGGTATTGGTCAAGCGGGGCCATGCTTGGGCAGGGCGTTTTGGCGTCCAGAGCATGGCCTTGACAACATGCGCCCAAAACGAAAACCAACACGGAGGCTACTAACTCATTCCTCTTTCCGTTCATTCATCGCTCCTGAAAAACAGGATTTGGAGAGCCTGCGTCGCGGGAAAACATCTGGGCACAGGCTCGATCGTCATTCACTTAGCACTAGAACGCCTTAAGCTGCTTTTGCAAACTGAGTTTGCATTTGCTTCATGAACTGACGCATACCGGCGATGTAACCCGGATTGCGGCTTTCAACCCAGACTTCGTAGCGTTGCGCGGCTTTTTCCAGGTGAGCGAGAAACTGCTTATTCACGAACTTCTCCCGTGCCTGCGGGACGATGGGTTTTACCCGCTCCCAAACGCCGAAAAACTCTCCACTGGTCTCGAAAAAGAGGTCTTCATGGAGCAATCCGTAGTTCAGAAAGGCGCAGGCCTGGTCCCAATAACTAAGCACCATCATGGCAAAAGTGCCGTTTTCGGTTCCTGGTCCTCCGATGCGCATCCAGTCCTCGAGATTTTCCACGAAGAAGTTCTTGAAGAACCAATCGCGGGCCTGGCGGAGTCTGGCTTCGCGCCGCAATTCGTAGATTTGTAAGTGCAGTTGTGCTTGTTCGTGCGTAGGTTTTGTTTCCACGGTCGTCATCTCCTTATTTTTGGTTGTGTAAATCGATGATTTTGAGTTTGTTTTAGTTCAAGTTTGCTCGCTGTTGATCATCCAGGGTATGCCGAAGCGATCGACGAGCATACCAAAACCTGCTGCCCAGAACGTCGGCCCAAACGGCATGACCACTGTCGCACCGTCGGCCAAGGCGTCAAAGATCCGTTTGCCCTCCGCCGTATTCTTAACCCCGACGTTCAGGTTAAAGCCCTGCGGCTTTTGAAAGCGCTCGGGTGGGGCATCCATACCCATCAGCACCTGCTTGCCTACAGTCATATGTCCATGCAGGATTTTATTGCCCCATTCGGGAGACACGTGTTTGGCCGCGGGGGAACCTTCATAACGAAATAGAGAGTCGATTTTTCCGCCCAGGCACTTTTCGTAGAACTTGAACGCCTCCTCGCACTGGCCTTTGAAATGAACATAGGAATTCAATTCTTTGGCGCCGTTTGGAGGCGCACCGAATATTGGACGAATCTCCAACTCCCCTTCGTAGGCCGGTCCCAGGATATCCGCGTGGACCTGCATATAGTGCGTCGCCATCTCGATCGCCTCTTCTTTCGATTTCAAGTCGAAAATCGCAAAGCCGCCGACGAGTTCTTTGGTCTCGGCGAAAGGCCCATCAATCAGGCACGTCTTTCCCCCGGACACATGGATGCGCGCACCCTGCGAACTGGGAAGAAGGCCGCCCGAATCGACCAACACCCCGGCCTGGTTGGCCTCTTCGGCGAGCTTCGCGGTTGCAGCCACCAGCTTGGGATTCGGAGGCCTGCTGGCTTCCGAGTCTTTCGTGGCTTTAAGAATCATCATGAATCGCATGGTGCTCTCCTCAGTTCTAAACCTTTGGCAAGTTTGGAATCTCCACGACGGGACGAATCTCGACCGTGCCCTTGCGCGCGCCCGGAATGCGGCCGGCAATGTCGATCGCTTCATCGAGATCTTTGGCCTCAACCATGAAATAGCCACCCAGTTGTTCGCGCGTCTCCGCGAATGGTCCGTCGGTCACCACCCGCTTACCGTTGCGGACCTGAACGCGGGTCGCGGTCGACACCGGCTGCAACGGCGATGCACCCAAAAACTGTCCATTTGCCCTGAGCACGTGCGACAGCTCGGTTGACTCCCCGTAGCAGTGCTGCCGCTCACCCTCGGTCCACGCATTTTCGTCGGCATAAATCAGCAACATGTACTTCATTCGCTCTCTCCATGAGTAAATCGAACGGGAGATGTCAAAATCGACAGCCTTACTTGGTCGGCGCATACCACAGCAAGATATTGCCGTTGCCAAAGGTCCGCGTCTTGGTCAGCTTCAGGGCCAACGTTTCGGCGATACCGTCGAACATTGTCCTTCCCTGCCCGAGAATAACCGGATTCAACACGATCTCCCAAGGCGCATCGCTATTTGTTCTCGGCCATCTGCGCCCGCAGGCGCCGGTCTCGCTCCTTCATCTCCGGCGTCCAGGTCGCCCCGAAATCTTCGACCTCGTAAAGCGGACGAATCTCAATCTCGACACCACCTCCGAACGGACTACGCTTGAGCCACTCGATCGCTTCATCCATCGATTTTGCCTGCCATAGCCAAAATCCCGCGATTAATTCTTTGGTCTCGGCAAAAGGCCCGTCGATCACAGTTGGCTTAGGTCCGGAAAATTTGACGCGTTTGCCCTTGGAAGTCGGCTGCAAACCCTCACCCGCGAGCATCACCCCGGCCTTGATCAGCTCTTCGTTGTAATTCCCCATGGCGTTAAAGATCTCTCTGGTGGGAAGCATGCCCGCTTCCGAATCCTTATTGGCTTTGACGATCACCATGAATCGCATTGATCTCTCCTCGATGATTTGACTGAAGAAGCGGGTTTTCGGCTTCCATGACTAAATCGAATGGCAACCGGCGAAATCGACACTCAGCCGAAAATATATTTACAATCAGGCATGGCGCCCGATGTCAGCCAGGCCGTTGAAGAAGTTTACCGCTCCGACTGGGGACGCATCGTGGCCACTTTGATCGGGTTGGTGGGCGACTTCGATCTGGCGGAAGAGGCTGCGCAAGAAGCATTTACAGCGGCTGTCGATCAATGGCGAGTGTCTGGGGTGCCCGAGTTCCCCCGGGCCTGGATCATCCAGACCGCCCGCAATAAGGCCATCGACCGCATCCGGCGCAAAGCGCGGTTTGAGGAAAAACTTGAAACCTATACGACCTCGGGCCTGGTTCGGACCGTTGAGGAACCAGATTACGACACCAGCGAGATACCCGACGATCGCCTTCGCCTGATCTTCACCTGCTGCCATCCCGCGCTCTCGCCCGAAGCACAAGTGGCGTTGACCCTGCGCACGCTATGCGGCCTGGAGACGGACGAAATTGCGCGCGCGTTTCTCGTACCGGAGACGACCATGGCGCAACGGTTGGTTCGCGCCAAACGTAAAATTCGCGATGCCGGCATCCCGTACATCGTTCCCGAGACCAATGACATGGCGGCGCGGCTCCAGGCCGTCCTGACGGTGATTTATCTCGTGTTCAACGAAGGGTATGCGGCAACGCGGGTGGGACCGCTGGTGCGTACCGACCTCTGCGCCGAGGCTATCCGGCTGGGGCGGCTGGTGAGATCGCTGATGATGCCGCAGCCTCCGGCGGAAGCGACGGCGCTGGTTGCCCTGATGCTGCTGCACGATGCGCGCCGGGAAGCTCGCACCAACGACGCCGGCGACATTGTGGTGCTCGAAGAGCAGGATCGCACCCGCTGGAACCAGAAGCAGATTGCCGAAGCCTTGCCTCTGGTCGAAGAGTCCTTTCGGGGAAGACCTGGTCCGTTTGCACTGCAGGCAGCGATCGCGGCCGTGCACTGTCAGGCAGCGCGGGCTGAAGATACGGATTGGCCGCGGATTGTACGCCTGTACGATCTTCTTGAGCGCGTGCAGCCGTCTCCGATTGTCTCGCTGAACCGAGCCGTGGCCGTGGCCATGGCCGAAGGCCCCGGAACTGGGCTTGCGTTAATCGACGCGCTCGCTGCAAGCGACAATCTCGCCAACTATCACCTGCTGCATGCCGCGCGTGCTGATCTGCTGCGGCGCCTCGGTTCCCTGCCTGAGGCGGCCGAGAGCTACATGCAAGCGCTCGCCCTGGTCACCAACGACAGCGAGCGCCGATTTCTCGAGCGCCGGCTGCGTGAAGTTCGGCCTCCGGCGGCGTAACTTACCTGCAAAGTTGAAGGCCAAAGTGATTCAGCAGTTCGCGTCTTCCGAAACTCGTCACGCTCAAAGCCCTGCTGTCGAGATCCTGAACCAACCATTTTCTTTTCAGTGCGACTTTCAGGACGGCCGCGCCCAGCGCTCCACCGAGATGCGGCCGCCGCTCGCTCCAGTCAACACAAGCATAGGCGAATCGTCGCCGCAGTCCGCGGATTTGCTTGAGATCAATGCCAAGAGCTTCAAACGCCTTGGTCCCGCGTAGTGTAAGTTCGTATCCGTTGTGGCCTTTCTTCCCATTCGAGTCCAGCCATCTTAGCGCCTGGAAGCGGTCATGCAGCGATACGGCGACACTTCCCGCGAGGTGATCGTAGCAAGTTCGCCCGGCGCGCAACCGGTTGGGCGTATTCGGCACAAATGCGTCGCGGGATCCCCCGGCGAGCACGCTCAAAGCTTCGAGCGCCGCCGCGACGTTCGTCCCCTCGAGACTGTAGTAGCGATGCTTACCCTGCGCGAATACTTTCACCAGTCGCTCCTTCTTTAGCCGTTGCAGGTGAACGCTGGCGGTGGACGGAGTTACGTCGGCAACGATCGCCAACTCGGTGCCAGTTCGCGCACGACCATCGCTCAGGCAGTACAGCATGCGGGCACGCGCCGGCTCTCCGATGGCCGCCGCGATGCTGGCGGCTGCGTTCTCATGGGGTTCGACATTCATAGTTTGATAGTAAACGAAGTGTTCATGTCAGGCAACTGCCATACTGAAACAGAAATCGGCCTTGGCTCAAGGAGAACGCTCATGACGATCGTTTGCATCATCCGCTACGAGATCGATCCTTTCCAACGGGACGGATTCAAGCAATATGCCGAAAACTGGGGACGCATCATTCCTCGATGCGGTGGCCATCTTGTCGGGTATTTTCTTCCGCACGAGGGCACGAACAATGTGGCTTGGGGTTTGATCGCGTTCGATTGTCTGGCATCTTATGAAGCCTACCGCGCCCGCTTGCGCTCCGACCCGGAAGCGCGTGAGAATTTCACCATGGCGCAGATCAAACGCCTGATCCTGCGCGAAGAAAGAAACTTTGTCGAAGTGGTCGATGGCACGTTTGGTCTTCTACCGACCCTCGCAGAACCAAGGTGATTCGCATGTTGAGCCAAGCTGCAAAAGGACTGGCCTTTCAGGCACTCCATCAACGGGACAAGGCATTCATCATTCCTAATCCGTGGGACGTGGGCACGGCGCGGCTGCTGGCCCATCTGGGCTTCGAGGCGCTGGCTACGACCAGCGCCGGCTACGCTTTCTCGGTGGGACGGCGCGACAATACCATAGATCGCGACGAAATGATGGCCCACGTTTCAGCGATCGCGACGGCGACGGACCTGCCAGTCAGCGCAGATCTCGAAAACGGCTATGGAGACTCGCCCGAAATTGTCGCACGAACCATCAAGTTGGCCGCGGAGGTCGGGCTGGCTGGGGGATCCATTGAAGATCTTTCTGGGCGCGGGGACGGGGCAATTTACCAGCTAGGGCACGCCGCCGACCGAATCCGAGCCGCAGCGGAAATCGTGCGCGACCTTCCATTTCGCTTCATGTTGACGGCGCGAGCTGAGAATTATCTAGTCGGCAAGCCTGACTTGGAAGACACCATTGCACGGCTGCAGGCCTACCAGGAGGCGGGTGCCGACGTTCTCTATGCGCCCGGTCTGAGGACGAAAGAAGACATCGCAGCAGTGGTCGGGTCGGTTGATCGCCCCGTGAATGTGATCATGGGACTGCAGGGTGTTCAACTAAACCTGGCCGAGCTCTCGGCGCTTGGAGTCAGGCGTGTCAGCGTCGGCAGCGCTCTTTCACGCGCAGCGCTGGGAGCATTTCTTCGCGCCGCCGATGAAATGCGGCAGCACGGAACCTTTAGCTTTGCCGAGGACGCGGTGAGCTATCGTGATATCAGCGCCTTGTTCATAGCCTGATGCAAATCAATTAAGAGATGGAGGGCGATAAAGAATTTTGACCTCTTGGGGTCGCTCGCTCTCAATCCTCGATAAAGAGGCCACAGAACCGGCCCGCACCTCGACAAGATATAAGACCAAGAAACTTTCGTCCTTTCGGCCAGTCGCCTCTATGCAAAACCTTTCATATTGACAGCCGCTCGCGGAGACGAGAGGCTTTTTGCTGATTGTTTTCGGGCGACCCTGGGTTTGACCGATTGAAAGTTTCCTCCTCATGAACTTCCGTGTATGTTTGCGAGCCCATACAGGACCGGATCTCGCTAAGATAAAGCGTATGTCTAAGCTCCGCTGTTTGACTCAAAGCAGATAAGTGCGAGATGAAGGAAGCTCAGCCCCGATGCCGCCGTAGGGTACGGCAGAGTGGATGAAAGAAAATCCTCGAGGTTGCGTCGCTATGGCAAGTGAACGAAAAAGTTTTACTAACTTGAATCAGTGTCCCAGTCGGCGTGGTTGCGGGTCAACTTCGATCACTGGCGCCCTTTCATTCCGAACCGTTCGATCGGGATTTTTAGGGCTGAGTTGCATGATCTGCTTTACGCTCTTAACGGCCCTGGCGAGTTCGGCCACCGACGTAAAGACCTATCACAATGACATCGCGCGAACTGGTCAAAATCTGCATGAGACCACCCTGACCACCAGCAATGTGAACTCGGCGAGCTTTGGAAAGTTGTTCACGCTTCCGGTAGACGGCATCATTGACGCACAATCGTTATATCTATCGGCGGTTTCAGTTCCAGATAAGGGGACACACAATGTCGTCTACGCGGTCACCGAGAATGACTCTGTGTATGCCTTCGACGCCGACGTCGGGACTCCACTGTGGCACGTGTCTGTACTCGGAAAAGGCGAATCTCCATCGGATGACCACGGCTGCAGCCAGATCAGTCCGCAAATTGGCATAACCTCCACCCCGGTGATCGATCGTGGCAGAGGCCCGCACGGCACCATCTACGTGGTTGCTATGAGTAAGAACTCCACGCAATATTTTCAACGCATCCACGCCCTCGACATCACCACAGGAGAAGAGGAGTTCGGCGGGCCCGTCGCGGTCAAGGCCAAATACCCCGGCACCGGCGACAACAGTCACGATGGATACGTCATTTTCGATCCCGGGCAGTATGCGGAACGGCAAGGTCTGCTGTTGCTGAACGGCGTGATCTATACGGGGTGGACTTCGCACTGCGACGACCGTCCTTACACCGGATGGCTCATCGGGTATAACGAAAGCACTCTGGCGCAAACGGATGTGCTTAACCTCACCCCCAATGGTAATGAGGGGTCCATCTGGCAAAATGGGGCCGGCATCGCTTCCGACGGACACGACCTATTTTTTCTGGACGCCAATGGCACCTTCGATACCACCCTGAACAGCAAAGGCTTCCCTAACAAAGGTGACTTCGGCAATGCGTTCTTAAAGGTCTCGACTGCAAACCACAAACTCCGCATGGCGGACTACTTCAACATGTTCAACACGGTTGAGGAATCGGATGAGGACGAAGATCTGGGCTCCGGAGGCGCAGTTGTGCTTCCAGCCATGAAAGATGTCCATGGCGCGACCCGTTACCTGGCCGTTGGGGCGGGTAAGGACCAGAACATCTATATCGTGGATCGTACCAACATGGGGAAGTTCAATCCTAACAATAACAAAGCGGTGTATCAGGAAATCAAGGGAGCGCTTGGCGGCGGCGAATGGGCGTCGCCGGCCTATTTCAAAGACAATCTTTATTTCGGGCCGGAAGGCAACAACCTGCTGCAGTTCCAGTTCTCGAAAGCCAGACTCTCGACATCGCCGCACTCAAGAAGCACAGCTTCATTTACCTACCCGGGCACCACACCAAGTATTTCTGCCAACGGCGCCAGCAACGGCATCGTGTGGGCGATCGAGCACAGCGATCCCAATGACGTCCTCCATGCATACGATGCGTCGACCCTCGCGAAGGAGCTCTACAACTCCAGCCAGGCGGGAAATAACCGCGATCAATTTGGAAGTGCCAGCCACTTTGGCACACCGACCATCGTCAATGGAAAAGTCTACGTGGGCACTACAAACAGTGTCGCGGTTTTCGGTCTGCTGCAAGACTAGCAGGCCGACCGGACCCTCACACTAGCGCGGGAGCGCCTTTTTTCGATTCGCGGCGCGGCGGCCGTTGCGGACTCAATGCCAGCCGGCTCAGGAGCAACTTTTCCTTGGCGAGGGCCACGGCCAGCGCTCCCATCTCGATCTTCAGCGCCGCCCGCAATTCGATGATCCGGCAGCCAAGCTGTACCCGCGCCCGAAGCTCCTCCGGCTGAACCGGCTTGGTCACGTAGTCATCGGCGCCTTCTCGAAGTCCCGCGACGATATCAGCCGCACTGTTTCTGGCCGTGAGCAGAATCACGTAAATGCCTGCTGTTTGGCGACGCGCCCGCAATTCGCGACATACTTCGAGTCCCGACAACCCGGGCATCACCCAGTCGAGAATCGCCAGAACCGGCCCGTCTACTTTCCGAAGATTTGCCAATGCGGTGGTGCCGTCTTCGGTCACGGTCAGCTCGAATTCAGAAGACAGCAACTGGGTGAGAAGTTTGCGGAACAGCGGTTCGTCTTCAGCGATTAAGGCTTTCACAGGGTGCTCCTTCGATGCTCTTTTCCCACGAACGTGCATCAGTTGAAATATCGTCGTTTAAGACAGAAAACTTTAGTACCGTAGGGCGCGACAAGCGCCCTTAAACCTTCCCTCAGGGCTACGGGACGACGCCTCGGTCTCCTCCGCCGGCGCGTGACGCAGCCCGTCTGACTTTGCAGCCTCATTTGTAAAATCTTTGCCAAAACACAACAAAGTGTCTCTCCTGCTCGACAAAGGGCATATACTCCCGTAGCAGACGGTAGGGCGTGTCATGCGGATCTTTTTTCTTCGTGGTTCCTTTCTCGTCCTTGCCTTGAGTGCATTTGCTTTCGCGCAAGGCCGCCCGGGGGGAAGCAGACCCTCCGTCGGTGCACCGGGATCAAACTTTCCCAGCACTTTCCCGGGAATCGGAACCAGCAGTCCCTCTCCGATGCCCTCAGGCGTCTTTATTTCAGGTCAGGTCGTGCTGGATGACGGAACTGAACTGACCGAGCCGGCAATGATTCAAACCATCTGTCGGGGCCAACGGCGCAGCCAGACCTACAGCAATTCCCGCGGCTACTTCAGCTTTCAATTCGGGGACTCCCACGCGGCAGAGTCCGCGGCTATCAGCGACGCCAGCAGCTCGAGTGCGCCCATTCGCTCGGGCGGTCAATCTCCGTCCGAGATAAGTGAGTGTCAACTCCAGGCCGAACTGGCGGGGTTTTCTTCACAACCGGTGGAGATGGGTGGCCGGGCCAACACGACCAGCACCATCGATGTAGGCAGAGTCCCGCTGCACCGCCTGGCTCACGTGGACGGAACCAGTATCAGCGTGACCAGCGCCCTTGCCCCTCCCGCCGCGAAGAAGGCTTTTGAAAAGGGCATCGAGCAAGCAAAAAAGAGCAAGTGGGACGAGGCTCAGAAATCGTTTGAAAAAGCGGTACAGATTTATCCTCGATACGCCACCGCCTGGTATCAGTTGGGATGGCTGCAGTTGCGCAAGCAGGACACGCAGTCGGCCAAGCACTCCTTCGAGCAATCCGTGGCTGCTGATCCCAAGTACGTCAATCCCTACGACGGGTTGGCGCGGATCGCCATGCAGGCCAACGACTGGCACGGTGTGATCGACATTACCGGCAAACTGATCAGCCTGAACCCGGTCAATTTTCCCGACGCCTATTACGACAACGCTGTGGCCAATTGCTATCTGGGAAATTTTGACGATGGAGAAAAGAGCGCGCTTCAGGGAATCCGCGTCGACGAAAACCGTCAGATTCCGAAGCTGCAATACCTGCTCGCCATGATCCTGCTACATAGACAGGACTACCAGGCAGCCGCGGAACACATGCAGCTCTATCTCCACCTGGCGACGCAGCCGGACGAAATCGAGTTAGCCAAGAAGGGCCTAGCCGAAATTGAAAAGGATTCCGCCAGCGCCAAGCCTCCTGCCGTAGGCCCGGAGAAATAAACCCGATGCAGAAACCGTCTGAACGCTGAACTCTCGTTTCAACTATAGAGCCAATTTAGCGTTATTCCTCATCGTAGTTCCTTCGTTGTAAATTTTAAGATTCTTGCTCTTTCTTCCAAAACTCCGCCCACGACAGGCTGTCCCCAGCTGACAAGTTGAGGGTTTCCTATGGCTTAACCTCAAAGACGACTCCACAGCCTTGAAAGCTGCAGTTATTGCTCGTTCCACCCTCAAGTGTCGCGCCGTAAAGGCGACCGCTGCCGTCAACCGCCAACTGAGGGAAAGGAAAAGCGCCTTCGGCATGGTCAGTAAATTCATAGAGCTCAGCGAGGGTCCAGACGTTTCGCTTGCCCTGATGCGGATTGAGAAGGAAAACACTGCCAGCGGCCTGGTCTGGAACCTCGTTGGTTGTGCCATAGAGAACTCCTTTCGAGTTGAAGAACGAAACCGATGGTGCATAACCGTCGGTGTTGCTGTTGAATTCGTATACAACCGTTTCCTTCCACTGCCCGCCTAGCGCCGCCAGTTGGTAAATGACTCCCCCTCCCTTGGCCCCTCCTCCTGCGCCCCCGTAGAGAGCGCCATCGGGACCCAAGATGACGCCAGAGTTGGGTTCAGTGCCGTCCTTGTGATTCTTGAAGATATGAACACGTTTCTCCGTCCAGCCCCCACCCTTGTTTGTCGGTGGTATTAGTTGGAACGCAGTACCGCAACCCAGATTTGAGTTATAAGGGCAGTTGTAACCGCCATGGAAGGTCGTCCCATAAACTGCGCCTGCGCCGTCGAGCACCAGTCCGCCGTTGGGCCAAGCTCCGTCCTTGCCGCCCGCGAAACGATGCAACACCTTTTCTTTCCACGCGCCGCCTTTTTTCTTCGGCGGACTTAGCCGCCAGACGGTTCCGCAATTCGGATAAAGATCATCGCCGCAGTTCCTGCCTTTTCCGCCACCAAATAACGTCACCCCGTAAAGATTCCCCTTGTCGTCAAATACTATGTCACCCGAAGGGACGTAGCCGTCCTTATTGCCCTGGAAACTATAGAGCACAGTCTCCGTCCAAGGATCACCTTGTTTGGCTGGCGGCGAAAGCTCGTACACCGTTCCGCAACCTACCGGCTCTCCGAGCAGCGTACACGTTCCGGTACCGCCATAGCCTGTCGTGCCGTATAAGTTGCCTTTCGCGTCGATGACTATACCGCCTTCGGGGGTTTCGCCATCTTTATTAGCTCGGCCCTGAAAGATGTAGAGCACGGTCTCGGCCCACTTCCCGCCTTTCTCTACGGGAGGAGTCAGTTCAAAGACCGTGCCGCATTGACCCGGACCGCCGCACGAGGATGATCCTCCATTCTGAGTGGCACCGAAGAGATTGCCTTGCGGGTCGAAAACGACTCCGCCAGCGGGGTTCGCTCCGTCAGTACCGCTTTGAAAGTTGTAGAGCACTTTTTCATTCCATTGCGCCCTAGCAATAGAGATCAGTACAAAAACTGTAAAGCAGGCGCGGAGCATGAAGATTCGCGAGCGAAAGGTGCCATCGAGAGTCATAACCGGAACCGTCCTAACCGAAGGTACCGGCGTGCGTGCCGGGGAAGGCAGGCATAGGACGGGTTCGGGAGATAGTACCCTCAAAATCCGGGCAGTGTCCATGCAAACCTTCCCGCAGAGACGACATTGAAATCAAAGAGCTTACGAGTCCGTCGGACTGTTGGATTTCTTTCCGGTATGATGTTCCGCCTATGCATTCCCAGAGTGTTTTAGTGGTCGAGTTCGCCGTGCACGCAGACCTGTACCAGAATATGTGCAATCTGAACCGCAGCCTCGGTGCCGCGGCAGCAGGCCTTAGCCTAATTCGGGAAGAACCAACAAAGTGCACAGAGGTTTTATGCCAACCTCTTCCTATCTCTGCTACCATGTGCCCACATAGAAAATTGAAACTCCAGCCATATCAGCAGGTGCGTGGTCGCAAATATGGAAGGAATATAGAACGGCAAGCGCCTCAGGGAAGCTAGCTTTCTAATTGTTCCGAACCGAAGGATTTGCGGCAGGGGCTTGGTATGAGTGACTCGGGGAGGTCTGTGCGGGTGCGTACGAGCAGGTCCCGCCAGCGTAGGCGGGTTCGCCGAACGGTCTTTGCCTTCGCGGTGCTGGGGCTTCTCTACCTCGGCGCGTGGTGGAGTTTTTCGGTTCGCTCGTCTTCGGCTCGCCAGTCCTGGCTTTCGCTGATTAGGCCCTCTCGCGTCACCTCGGATCAGACGGACCTCAGTTGGACACAAGGCAAGCTCAGCCGGAACCTGTCCCTGCTGGCGATGAAATCGGTGTCGCCGCCGCTGATGGTTCAGCGCCGGGTGGTCTACCCTTATTCCGTCATTCCCGGAGGTGTCCAGACGCCGGACGATCTGCGTGAGGTGAGTGATCACGATCGCATCGTCGGCAGCCACTACGCGGGCTTCGACTTTCGCAATGCCAGAATCGTGGAACTCGACCAGCCCAGGCTGGTCTATCTTTCGTATCGCATGGGTGACAGTATTTACTGGACTGCGAAGCGAATCAGCCTGCATAAAGGCGAGAAGCTGATCACCGATGGAAAAATGACGGCTCGCGTCCGCTGCGCCAACCGGATCTCGGAAACCGCGCAGCCCGTAGTTTCACCCGTCGAGCCCCCAGCCGCAAAGTTTGAAGAGCCATTCGACGGCAGCGTCGGCCAGATTCCCTTCCCTGGAGACTTCAACGCTACGGGACCAGCGCGCGAGTACGCAGGCCTGGGCGCCGCGGGTCCGCCCACATTAATCAGTTCAGGGACCGCTCCGTTCCCCGGAGGCGGATTGCCACCGATTTTTCCGCCGCCGATTCCGACCGGTAGCTGCCCGCCACTTGATATCAAAGATGAGCTGGCCGCGGGATCGGGAAAAAGCAATCCTTGCCCCCATCACAAGCCTCCGCCGCCTCCGGTTCCCGAGCCCGCGACCATGCTGCTGGTGTCTTCGGGCATCATAGGAATCTATTGGCGTCGCCGAAAAGGTTCGAAATCGTAGCCGCTGGGGTCGATTTGCGTCCGCACCTTCGTCTCCGTTAAGCTCACCTGCGCCTGACTTTTGCCAAGAATGGAGTTGCGCGTGCGCTTTCTGTTTGCACTATCTCTGATCATTTTCGTTTCGTTTGTGTCCGACCTCGCGGGCGCTCAATCGATGCAACTCTCAGTCGATTTGACCGACGCGCCGCGCAATATCTATCACTCTCGGATGACGATTCCAGTCAAGCCGGGTCCGCTCACCCTGGTTTATCCGAAGTGGATTCCCGGCAATCATCGTCCTTCAGGGCCAATCGTCAATCTCACCGGTATCAAGATGGAAGCCGCAGGCCAGACGCTGGCGTGGCAACGCGATCCCGTAGATATGTATGCCTTCCACGTCGACGTGCCCGCAGGCGCAACTGAACTGCAGGTTTCATTCGATACCATTACCGACGACGGCAGCGCGGGTGCGAGCGGACCATCGGCGACCACGAATGTTCTCGACTTGAACTGGAACCAGGTCGTGCTCTACCCGCAGGGTGCGAGTTCGGATGCGGTGGAAGTTCAAGCTTCGGTCGCGCCACCACAAGGCTGGAGATTCGGGACAGCCTTGCCAACAGCTGCGGTCACGAAAAGTGGTACCAATGAAGTTGTTGGATTCAAGCCTGTCTCATTGACTACGCTGGTTGATTCTCCACTCATCGCAGGCGAGTACTACCGCCAGATCGAACTGACCAAGCCGGGAGAAACACCCGTGCACGTGATCGACATGGTCGGCGAAAGCGATGCGGCCTTGGCGATGTCGCCCGCCGACGAAGCTGCCTACCGCAAGCTAGTCGCGGAGACTGGCGCTCTGTTCGGGGCGCGGCATTATCTTGAATATCATTTTCTGCTCACGCTCAGCGATGAGGCTGGTCATCACGGGGTTGAGCATCATCAGTCGAGCGACAACAGCGTGCGCGAGCGCGCGCTGCTCGATCCCGATTTACGCATGCTGAACGCCGACCTGCTGCCGCACGAGTTCACCCACTCGTGGAATGGCAAGTACCGGCGTCCGGCAGGATTGGCCACGCGCAACTATCAGGATCCGATGATCGGTGATCTGCTGTGGGTGTACGAGGGATTGACCGACTATCTGGGAAGAGTTCTGGCGGCGCGCTCCGGGCTGTGGACGCAGGACCAATATCGCGAAGCTTTGGCGGCCACGGCGGCCATGCTCGACCATCGCCCAGGACGCACCTGGCGTCCACTCGAGGATACGGCGCGGTCGGTGCAAATCCTGCGGCTGCAAGGACCGGAATGGCAGAGCTGGCGGCGCTCGCTCGACTACTATCCCGAGGGCGAGTTGATCTGGCTCGAGGTGGACACGATTATTCGACAACAGAGTCAGGGGCAGAAATCGCTCAACGATTTTTGTCGTCTTTTTTACGGCGGCGAGAGTGGTCCTCCGAAAGTTGTGCCTTACACTTTTGACGATGTGGTGAAGGCCCTGAATCAGGTCGCGCCCTATGACTGGGCGGGGCTTTTAAATTCGCGGGTGAATTCCACCGATCCACACGCGCCGCTGGGCGGCATCGAACGAGGCGGATGGCGGCTCGTCTACACCGATCAGCCCAACCTGTTGATCAAGACTGTGGACAAACTGCGCAAGTCCGTGGACGCTTCGTACTCCCTGGGTTTGGTAGTCAAGGAGGATGGCACGTTCTCGGACGTGATTTATGGATCGCCCGCCTACGCGGCGGGGATTGGTCCGGGAATGAAGCTGATCGCGATCAACGGCCGAGCCTGGTCGCGGGATGTTTTGCTGGATGCGCTGCGCGCGTCGCAAGACAGCAAGCAGTCCATCGATTTGCTGGTCGAGAACGCAAAATTCTTTAAGACCTATTCCATCGCCTACCACGATGGAATCCGAAGCCCGCATCTGGAGCGTGCCGAAGGGGGAGATGTGCTGGGAGAGATCCTGACCCCGCTGACGAAGTAAGGATGTGGTTCTAGGGCGGCGTAATCAAGCGGACGGGAACGGGAGAAGTACCCTGGCCGACGACGGCGTTTCCGCCCTTGGGTGTCGAGCTGCACGCGGCGATGTTGAGTACTGTGACGTTGATGTCGCCTGGGTTCGTGCCTCCGGTTCCGTCTTGGACTTGATTGATGAACGCCTGCATGAATCCGATGACGGTGACCCCGAGGGGCGCGTCCACCTGAAAGGTTGTCGGGTCGATGATTGGAATCGTGACAACCGAACTGCTCGTCGTGAGCGCGTACCCGCTTTGGGGACCGCTTTGAGCCTTGAACTCAAAAGGATCACTGGGCCACGGCCCGGGATTCTGCAGCAAGTCCTGCCCACTCGCAGCGTGAATCAGGCATTCGGCTCCCAAGGCACTGGGACCGTTTCCCCCTCGGGGATTCACTGTCTTGTCCCAGGTGGTGTTGTTTACAGAGCCGCCACAAGGATACGGATTCACATCGGAGCACTGAACGCTGTATTGATAATCTGGATAGCGGGGATCTTCCGTACACGACGCAACGGAAGGACAAATGTCGTTGACGTTGAATGTAACCTGTGCCGGCACGTAGTCGATTTGGTTCGTAGCGTTGTGGGCTGTAGGAGGGGAATCATTCAACGTGCAGGAGTTACGCGGATGAGCAGCGCAATCAGCAGTTAGGTTGAATGTCTTTCCGATCACACCAGGTTCGATAGCACCGGTTGCGGGGGTAATAAAGGGCGTCAACGCGGTGGTCCCCGGGTCGTTGTTCGCGATGTACCAAGGCTTCACGCCCTTGGGTGCGATTTGCGTGAAGCTCTGCACATTTGCCGGATTGTAGGCCTCGGCGATTGCGGAGGCGGTTACGGTCGCGGTTCGATTTCCCCAGATTTTCGCAAAAAAAGTGGGAAGCGTAGTCACCTGTAATGTGACCGTGATTTGGGGATTGCTGTTGGCTGGATTCGCGGAGGCGGGGAAGGTGATTGTCGGCGTCCCCACAAGTGCCGGCTGTATTCCGCTCACCTGATTGATCACCGGGTTGGCACTCAGCATCGCATTGACCGCGTTCGTGGCCATGGTCTGAGCCAAGGTTTGCGCCGCGGCGTAATTCGTATCTGTGGTCGGAAGAGTGGTGAAACCCGAATCGGCGACCGCTTTGGCACCGGCCAGGGCGGCGGCATCCGCAGCCCGCTGGGTTTCACTGCGAGCGGCGTAGAGCGTAACGACATCGATTGCAAGCGCCGCCATAGCTAACAAGCTAATCAAGGAGATCGCGACCAGTATGATCGTCTGCCCTCGTTCTTGCCTACGTCGGCTCCAGCCTTTCCTCTGCCTCATTCTCATGCCTTCAGTTCATGTTGGCCGCCGCGGCGTCGGTGGTGATGCTCGAAAGCGTGTAGCTGGCGCCGGGAATCAGCAACTGAATGACGTTATTGAAATGCCATTGGTAGGGATATGAGATCTTAACGTAGGTATAAGGTATGTACACATTCGGGGACCCGCTTACTACCGGACACTTTGGTGAAACGCACGGGCGTTGAATCGTCAATTGTAGTGTGCCGGGACAAGTCCCGGTGGTGGTGTAAGTCCAGGTCATTTGCGCACTCTGGCTCCCCGGCGCTGCCATGGTTGACAAACCGCAATCATTGAGCCTTGCGCCTAGGAGGTAGGAAGCGACGATGTAACGGGCGGCATCGACGGACCCAGGGGTACCCGCATTGAAGAGATCGTTCGTCGGTTGGCTGGCTCCGAAAGTTGCACCCTCCCGCACTGCATTGTTTAGTTCCTGTTTTAAGTTAAAAGCTCCGCCAAAATCGAAAATTCCGATGACCAGGACCACCAGTAGTGGAAGCGCAACGGCGAACTCCATTAAGGCCGCCGCTGACGAATCTCGAAGTCGGTGGATAGTCCGCCACAGGGCAGCGAGTTTGTTAGGACCGGTCACCCGCCTCAATATTCTCCCCTCATCTGCACGTTCGCCTTCAGCTGCAGGTTAAACGTGTTTTGGCCGTTACCGGGCACGGCAAAAGGAAGCGAGAAGTTGTAGGGATATTGAAAGCTTACGGTCACCCCGCAAGCCGGCGACCCTGAAAACGATGACGGGGTAAGTTGCACATTGGAACAGACCGTGATGTTGTCGTTAGCGGAATTGCATGTGGGTGTGGCTCCTCCGCAAAAGGCGGGAGACGGTGGAGCATAGGCCTGGATCTGATTGGGATCGAGTCCCGAGGCTTGTAACGCGGCCGTCACAGTGTTGGCGACCGTTAGCGCCGCGACTGGGGTATTCCCGCAACTCGCGCAGTTGGACATGGTCGCCATGAGCGCGCCCTCGCGTGCCGCGTGATTGATGGTGGCGTAGCTGTTCAGCGCTCTTCCAAACCAATAGATTCCCAACATGATCATGAAAAAAATAGGGATCACCAAGGCGGCTTCGGCGATTTCGGAGCCGGTGGTTCCGGCGGCTATTTTTTTTAGGCTAATTTTTGTCGTCTTCGCCACTTCTGATCCACCTCTAATTCACTTCTGCACACGCGGGAGGCGTGCGCCTATTTCAAACCCAGGCTTGCCGGCTTGTATACAGAATAACCGCGATGGCCACTGCCACGCCAAACGGAACCTTCACCAAGTCTGGATTATCCAGAGTCAGGTCGGGGCTGGGCAAGTGGATGGTCAGAAGCGCGGCTAACATGCGTCCCAGGTTGCGGGCGGTCTCGCGGACGCGCTTCTTCCGGATGACCATAATTACCGCGATCAGACCATTGACCAATATCCCAAGCAGCAATACGGTCAGCAGGTTTTGCGGGCCGAGAAAAGCGCCCAACGCGCCTACGAATTTCCAGTCGCCCGCGCCAAGGCTGCGGATCAGAACGAAGGGCAGAAGCAGCCCTAAACCCAGTCCGGCGCCCAATAAGGCATCTTTGCATCCTAGCCATCCGTGCAGCCAGGAATTGGCTGCGATCCCGAGCAACAGGCCGGGAACGGTCAGCCAGTTGGGGATGCGGCGGGAGCGGTAGTCGGTCCATCCGCCGGCGATGGCGAGCAAGGCAGGCAAAATCAGTACTCCTTCTTTCGCGATGGCCATACTGTTATGGCCATGAACTCCACGGCCGGGAGCAAGCGCTCAAGATCCAGACTAGTTTGCGGAAAAAGCGATTATGGGCGGATTGTCACATAGGGATGAGGGCAAGTCAATGTTACCGGCGCTACGCACGCTGAGGGCCCTGGTGTCCATGCCATTTGATCAATCAAGCGGGAGGAAAAACCGCGGTCGCCTCAGGGTCTAAAGCCCGCGTCTTTATCGGTTCTGGACAGCTCAGCTGAGAGGGTTCCAGAAACAGTCGGGCTTCGGAGCTTGGAAAAGGCACGGCTTCCCAGTCTTGCCTGGGGTCTTTGAAAGCCATGTATGGCGCGGCTAAAGCCGCGCCCCTTCAAGACTTCACCCGCCGAGATATGCAGCGGTCACGCTTCCCTCAAGTGGCGGCCGGTCAGGTTGACGAACACATCCTCAAGGCTGGCTTGTCGCGTGGTGAGCCGCAGAAGTTGTGAGCCTTGTTTTTCGACTGCAATAAGCAAAGCAGGGATCGTGCGATGCGGCTCGCGCACGGTCAGGCTGACCAACCCGTTGTCATGGCGCACCGATTCGACGCCCGGCAAAGCGCGCCAAGTCTGCAGGGTCATGCCATCGCTCGAGTCGCCGCTGGCTTCAAACTCGACCACATGGTGGCCGCCCAGGCGCTCGATCAGCTCAGAAGGCGTGCCTTCGGCGATGATCTGGCCATGGTCGACAATGGCCAGGCGATCACAAAGGCGTTCGGCTTCGTCCATGTAATGCGTGGTTAACAGGACCGTGCCGCCGTTGCGCTGGAAGTTTCGAATAATGTCCCAGAGCTGGCGGCGGCTCTGGGGATCGAGTCCGGTGGTGGGCTCGTCGAGAAAAAGAATTTTGGGATTACCCACCAGCGCCGTCGCCACCGCCAGGCGCTGGCGTTGTCCGCCGGAAAGCTTGCCCACAAAAGCGTCCGCTTTATCGCTGAGTTGCAGGTCGTCGAGCACTGCGTCCGCGGAACGGGGCTCGCGGTAGAAGCTGGCGAAGAGTTCGATAGTCTCGCGAACGGTTAATTTCTCCGAGAGACGAGTCTCCTGCAGCGAAATGCCGAGCCACTCGCGTACTTCGCGCTGATTCTTCTGCCAGGTGTGACCGAGAATCGTGACTTCCCCAGAGGTGGGGTGGAGTAGCCCTTCAAGGATTTCGATGGTGGTGGTTTTGCCAGCGCCATTCGGACCCAAGAGCCCGAAGCATTCCCCGCCCTGAATTTCAAGGCTCAGCCCCCGAACGGCCTCGACTTTGCCGTCGTAGGTCTTGCGCAACTCGCGGCATTCGATGGCAGCGGGCACGCCAAGATTTTAACTGAAGCGGGATGAGATCTTGTCACTCCCGGGCCGTTGTGGCTCGATTGCAAGCGCGCCATGCAACCATGAGTTTCGTTTAGAATATGGGTCTGCCCGCCGGCTGGAGGAACTCCTCGGATGCCAGTGCTACGATGCGGCTTCACTTGACGGTGCCACTCTAAACGCCGGTGTGTCGTTTCATCTCACCGTATCCGTCACTACGAAAGGAAAGTGCTCATGTTAAGAAAAATATGGCTTTTGCTGCCGCTGTTGTTGCTCGCGGTAGCTGGGATTGCGGCGGCACAAGAGACACGCCATTTCACTTTTCACTATGCCTTCACCGTTAAAGATGTTCCGTCCGGTGAGAAGGTGCGAATTTGGATTCCGGAGGCGCACTCGGATGCGTTCCAGGTCGTGAAGGTCGTCTCGGCGACGGGGGACTTGCCTCTGAAGAAAACCCACGAATCGAAATTCGGGAATGAAACGTATTACGCCGACACTTCGAAAGCCAAGCAGGCGGAATTGCATTTCGAGGTTGTATACGATGTCGTCCGCCGTGAGCGGCTGACCTTTGGCATTTACGCTCCGCATCTCGAAACCGTGAAACTCAGCGACCGGGAGAGAACGGAAGATCTCGCCCCGGATGCACTCGTGCCCACGACCGGATTGCCGGCGGAACTGGCCGCGAAGGTCACTGCCGGGAAGACGGCACCGCTCGACAAGGCACGCGCGATCTATGATTACGTGTTCACGACCATGCGTTACGACAAGACCGGCACGGGTTGGGGGCGAGGTGACGTGCTCTATGCCTGCGATGCGAAGAAGGGAAACTGCACCGACTTCCATTCTTTGTTCATCGCCATGGCGCGGTCCCAGGGGATTCCGGCACGATTTGAAATTGGGTTTCCGCTTCCCCCCGACAAACACTCAAGCGAAATAGCTGGATACCACTGCTGGGCTGAGTTCTTTGAGTCTAAGCACGGCTGGGTTCCGGTAGATATCTCAGAGGCGTGGAAGCATCCCGAGAAAAAGGACTACTTCTTCGGGGCGCACGACGACAATCGAGTGGAGTTCACGATGGGACGCGATCTGGAGTTGAGCCCCAAGCAGGATGGGAAGCCGCTGAATTATTTTGTGTATCCGTACGTGGAAGTGGCGGGGAAAGAGTACCCGAATGTTTCGAACGCGTTCTCGTTTGCCGATGTGGATGCCGGCGTGAGCGCTCGACGTTGAAGTGTAAATCGTTGGTCGCTTCGCTCGCTGCCCGGACGAGGCGTCCGGGGCTACGTGATCAAGGTTGGTCGGTAAACACTTTATGCTGGGCTGCAGGCATGGGCTGATCTCCCTTGCGATCGCGCCACAGGATTGCATTGAGCATTGCCGCATTGGCGGCGTCTGGGTGGGTGAAGTCCATCTGGGCGGATTCCTTCGCCCCTTGCCCTTTCTCCGGATTCATCTGATAGATCAAACCGTTATCGCGATTGCTCCAATCGGCGGTGAACGACGGCTGATTGCCTGCGCCAGGAAACAGCGGTGCCATCAAAGGCGCATAGCCGTCATTCTGATTCATCGGCGGCAAACCCAGCAACGCCTCGATGGTGTGGATCAGGTTTACTGTGGTGTAGAAATGGTGGTCGACGAAAGGATGGTCAGCGGAGCCCGGCGAATACTTGCTGATCACCAAGGCGATGGAGCGGTGAGCGTCGACGTGGTCAGCGCCGTTCTGGGCGTCGTCTTCGAGAATGAAAATGGCTGTGTCGTCCCAGTAAGGACTGTGCGAGACCGCCTCAACGACGCGACCGACGGCGAGGTCGTTATCGGCGACGCTTGCAGCCGGGCGCGGCTTACCCGCAGCCGTGCCGTGCGTGTGGTCGTCGGGCAAATAAAGTAGAACGAACGCAGGAAGTTCGGTGGCCTTGCCTTCCTTTCGGGCGCGAACGAATCCCTCGAACTCGTCGAGGAATTCATCGGCGCGAAGCTGGTCGGGATATTCCGTGTTGAAGTCAGGGAATAGAGGATCGAAGTGATCGCGCAGCACCGCTTTGGTCGGCTTCGTGGCTTTCAGCATTGGAACCGCCCATGGCCAGGGACTGGGTGAGCCGTGTGGCTGGCCAACATTCGGCGGCAACGCGTCTCCCTTACTCAGTTCGTTCTTCGGACAGGAAGAATTCGGGGCCGGCGTGCCTTCATGAACCGTTGCCTTGCTTTCGGTGGCCTTGCACCACACCCCGTAGATGAATTCTCCGTAGTCGCGATAAGTGAGGCCGTGACTGGCGACATCGTCCCAGATGTAGCCCGTGCCCGGCTCGTTTACATCCGGCTCATTTTCATCGAGAGGGATTTCGTCGGTCACGCTCCCTTGAAAATCGTAGGTGCGCTCCCGGCTGCGGTAGTTAATCTGCCAGGTCTGTTCGTTGTAGTCGCTGGTAATGGCGGCGGTCGACCAATTATGTCCGTTGCCCGAAACTTCGCCGCTATCGAAGAAATTGTCCAGCACCCCGAACTGCAATGCGAGTTTGTGCTGGTTGGGCGTCACGTCCGCACCATACATGGTTAGCGACGGATCGCCGTCGCCCGGTTTCAGATCTCCAAGCACCTGATCATAAGTGCGATTCTCCTTGATGATGTAGATCACGTGATGAATCGGATTGGAATTCTGTGCGAACTTGATTTGTGCTGCGCTGGAATGCAGAAGATTGCTTTCCTCCACCTGGCGTGTAAGTTCCGGCAGTTGCTTTTCGGCATCTTGAATGTTGAGGCGGGCAATCGAGCCATAGAGCAGAGTCGCAATATAAGGATGCTCGCGATGTCTTTTCGCGTTTTGTAGATTGTCAGGACCGTTGTTGGGACCAGTTCCCTGCCCTTTTGATGTCGCAACTAAAAGATCTTCGCCCGCAGTGGCTAGGGCCGTAGGATACCAATCGGTAGGGACGAAACCGGACGCCCGATCAACTGGAATCTCCGACGCTCCAGTCGGGTTGGAGGACGCGGGGCGCGTCGAGAAAGTTGCGATCGCGTTTACCGAAGCGTCGGCAACGAAGAGACGCTTGCCATCCGCGGAAAGCGCCAGCGCACTAGGATACGTGCCAGTGTATTTTTCGGCTGCGATCGTCGTATCAAGGAACCGCTGAAGTTTGCCGGTCTGGGTTGACACGACCGCTACTCGATCCGCATTCGACAACGTCACGTAAAGCAGCTTTTCATCCGGGCTCAGCAGCATGGCGGTCGGATGCGACCCGGGGGCAACCGGATCTTTCGGCTTAAGCAGCGGAATCCAGCGAGCGACGATTCCCTTCTCCACGTCGAGTTCGGCCACGCGCGAGGCATTCCATAGACTGCACCAGGCGCGGCGGCCATCGCGCGAGGCAACCACTGTGTAAGGAAACGATGACGGAATCAACTCGTGCGTGCTCAGGTCGAATTGCTTTAGTACGCGCCCGCTTGCCGAGTCGATCAGAACCACGTTGTCGGAAAGATTGTTCGCGATGAGCAACTTGTCACGAGCGTTAGTGCCGGAGATTACGGCGAGGCCCGCGGGATACGGAAGGACAGTCCCTTTGTCGGTTTTCTGGACGCCCTGCGCTACTTTCTTTCCGGCGGCAATCTGTTGCGGCGGAACTTTTATAAAGCGATCCCAACGGACTTTGCCATCATGAAAGCGATAAACCGCGATCCCGTTTCCCGTGTCACCCGGCTTCTCTCCGGTAGGGTCAGTAATCGAACCAATCGAAGCGTAAATGTGCTGACCATCAGAGCTGAACGCCAACCCAACGAAGTAGCTCTGATGCGCGTCTTCGGATAGGCGATCTTCGGGGAAATCCGTGAGTTGATTGGTGTTCAGATCCAGTATCGCAATGGACTGATGCGCCTGATTTTTCTGGGTGCCGTATCCGTCGTTCAGAATCGCAGCGTAATGCCCGTCGGGGCTCACAGCCATAGCGGCAGCGAAGCCGTTCAGCGAATCGAGCACGCCGGGCGAAGGAAGCGTCAGGGATTTGCTCGTAGGAAGCAATATCTGCTGTCCTTTCGGGTTTTGTGCTGCAAGCAAGCTGGGTATGGCAATGAGAAAGAGCAAGGCGTACAAATAGACGATCCTGCGCAAGCGCTGCCTCCGGGGTGGAAGAATGTTTTAGCGTATCACCGGAAAAGCAAAACCGGTCAGGCAAGCTGACCGGTCTCAATAAATCTGCGAAACAACTTCAGCGACGCTTTAGTGGGTGTCGGTGCTCGCCTGCTGCACAGCTGCTTGTTCCGGTGCGACGTTGTGGCGAACGTCGGCTCCGCGCACCCAGAAAATTACGTCTTCGGCAATATTTGTGGCGTGATCGGCCACGCGCTCTAAATTGCGGGCGACCAGCAGCGCATCCAGGGCCTGCCGGGTTACCTCAGGCCGCTCGTTCATGGTCTTGACGAGGGTGATGAAAGCTTCGTCCTTCATGCGATCGACCACGTTATCCATTTCGAGCACCGCCTGTGCTAGCTCAGCTTTGCCTTCGATAAACGATTCCAGCGAACGCCTCACCATGGCGGAAACCGCCGCAGCCATGCGCGGAATGTCGACCGGGAGGTCAGCCTTGGGAAGTTCCACCAGATCCATGGCGCGTTCCGCGATGTTGACCGCCTGATCGCCCACCCGTTCCAGATCCGAATTGATCTTGGTGACGGCCAGAATGAAACGCAGGTCGACCGCGATCGGCTGCTGAAGCGCGAGCAAGTCGAACGCCAGTTCGTCGATTTCGCGTTCGGCAACGTTGATCTGGAATTCGCCTTCGAGCACCATATGGCAGCGCGCCAGATCGCGGTCAATATAAGCCTGGCAGGCGCGATCGACGGCCTGCTCGGCCAGTCCGCCCATGCGAAGCAATCGGGCCCGAAGATCATCCAGTCCTTGTTGAAAGCGGGTGCGCATTATCCAAACCTGCCTGTAATGTAGTCTTCCGTACGCTTGTCGGAAGGAGTAGTAAAAATCTTTTCCGTCTTGTCCAGTTCGATCAGCTTGCCCAACAGAAAGAAGCCAGTAAACTCAGCCACGCGCGACGCCTGCTGCATATTGTGCGTGACAATTACGATTGTAAACTTTTCCTTGAGCTGGAAGATCAATTCTTCGATCTTGCCGGTTGAAATGGGATCGAGCGCCGAGCACGGCTCGTCCATGAGCAGGACCTCGGGTTCAACCGCGAGAGCGCGCGCAATACAGAGCCGCTGTTGCTGTCCGCCGGACAAGCTGGCGCCTGACTTCTTGCGAAGAGTATCTTTCACCTCATCCCACAGCGCCGAAAGTTTCAGCGAGCGCTCCACAATCTCATCCAGTCGATGGTGGTCATGGAAACCATTGAGCTTTAGTCCGGCCGCCACGTTGTCGTAGATCGACATCGTCGGAAATGGATTGGGTTTTTGAAATACCATGCCGATCCGGCGCCGAATCTGCACTGCTGAAGTGCCGTTGTAGACATCGAGTTCGCCAATTTGAACCTTGCCGCTAGCACGAGCATCGGGCACGGTCTCGTGCATGCGATTCAGGCAACGCACGAAGGTAGACTTGCCGCAGCCGGAAGGTCCAATCACGGCGGTGGCGTGGTTGGCGGGCGCCTCCATGGTGATGTCATAGAGGGCCTGTGTTTTGCCAAACCAGGCGTTCAGCTTGTCAACTTTAATTCCGACGCCCATGCTTCAGTTCGCTCCCTTGAGCATTCCGCGGCCAGCAACGATGCGAACCGCGCTGACCGCGAATACGATCAGCACGATCAAAATCAACGATCCCGCCCAGGCCTGGCGATGCCACTCATCAAATGGTGAGATCGCATAAGTGAAAATCTGCAATGACAGCGCAGCCGTCGGCTGATTCATTTTCCAGTTCCAATATTGGTTGCCGAAGGCGGTAAACAGAAGCGGGGCAGTCTCACCCGCTACCCGCGCAAAAGCCAGCATAACACCGGTGATCACGCCCGAGGTTGCGGTTCGCAAAGTAATCGACAAAGTGGTGCGCCAGCGGGAGACGCCCAACCCGTAAGCTGCTTCCCGCACCGCGTTGGGCACTAATAAAAGCATTTCCTCCGTGGTGCGAGTAATGGTCGGGATCATCATGATGGCCAAGGCAACGCCCCCGGCCAACGCCGAGAAATGTCCCTGCGCGAGAACCACAATCGCGTAAGCCACGATGCCAACCACGATAGAGGGAACACCGTTGAGCACATCCGCGGTGAAGCGGATTATGTTTCCCAGTTGGTGGCGTCCGTACTCTGCCAGATAAATTCCTGCACCGATTCCGATGGGAACACCGATTACACTGGCGATCAATAAAATGAATGCAGAACCAGCGATCGCATTCGCCATGCCGCCGCCGGCTTCGCCCACAGGTTTGGGGGTTTGGGTCAGGAATGCCCAATTGATTGAACCGATCCCTTTGTAAACCAGATATCCGAAAATGGCGCCGAGCGGGAGCAGCACCAGGACCACCGAGGCCGCGGCGGCAAAGGTGGCAAAGAAATTCATGCCACGCCGCCACAGACTGATGGGGGCTGCTGCTGCGGTGGTGGCGGCGGTTTCAGGCATGAGTTCTCGCGGGAGTGCCGCGCGTAACCGTCCAAACCAGAAATTGCGCCAGAATATTTACGATAATCGTCACGATAAACAGAGCCAATCCGATCTCAATAAGAGCGCTTAAATAGGTGTCGCCCGTGGCCTCGCTGAACTCGTTGGCGATCACGCTGGCCATGGTGTATCCGGGAGCCAGCAGCGACTTCGCAATCTCGGGCCGATTTCCGATGACCATAGTGACCGCCATGGTTTCGCCGAGGGCGCGGCCGAGACCGAGAATCACACCGCCTAAAATCCCGGCACGCGCATTTCGCAGCACGCCGGTTCGAATCATTTCCCATCGTGTCGCCCCCAAAGCGAGGACGGCTTCCCGTTGCTGCTGGGGTACCGCGGTCATCACTTCGCGCGTGATCGAAGAAATAATCGGCACGACCATGATGGCCAGAATGATTCCGGCGGCAAGCATTCCGATACCGTAGGGCGGTCCGTCGAACAATCCCGTCCAACCGAAATAACGCGCACAAAAAGGCTCTCCATATTGGCGCAAAAGCGGCACTAACACGAAAATCGCCCACAGCCCGTAAATCACGCTGGGGATTGCCGCCAGAAGCTCGGTCGTAAAAGCCAATGGTCCCTTAAGCCAGCGCGGACACATTTCAGTGATGAAGACGGCGACACCAACCGCGAGAGGAACGGCGAGAAGAAGCGCCAGGAACGAGGACACGAGCGTGCCGTAGACGAAAGGCAGCGCGCCGAACTCCTGGTTCACTGGATCCCATTCGCTTTGGAAGAAGAACTTCAAGCCGAAGGCGTGCCACGAAAGCCTCGACCCTTTTAGAAGTTCATACAGAATCACTCCCACCAGCGCGAGCACGCACAGGCCACAAGCCAGCATGGCGAAGCGAAAAATAGCATCGGCAACGTGGCTGCTTCCGGTCTTGAGAAGCGGCCGGGCTTGTGCGTCCGCATTCGACACAACCTCTGGTTTTGCAATGGGTTGCGGTCCTTTCAAATGTGGCGCTCCTAGAGCTCGGTTGGCCATCTAGGGGCAGGCTAGCAGAATCGTGTTACAGCAGTGTTAAAATACCGGCTTGCGGTTGTGGGGATGGGGTGGAGTTGAGCTTGGTTCGAGAGGAACGAATCCCTCAAAGTTCCTCGATTGCATTTTGTCGCTTTCCCTTGTAACTTTTCGTACTCTCACAATCTGAGAACTGGATATGCCCATTGACTTAAAACGCAGCCGGCTGGTTTTTCAAAGATTGGCTCGCGAACTGACCAGGCTTGCAAAGAGTCCAGCTCCGGAAAGCGTGCACAAGTTTCGCACCAACAGCCGGCGAGTCGAGGCTGTGCTTAGCGAAGTTGTCCCGCAGTTGAGTCGCAACGACAAAAAGCTGCTCAAACTTTTATCGCGTCTGCGGAAAAAGGCCGGGCGAGTACGGGACTTGGATGTGGAAATCGCGTCTTTGCGAAGCTTGAAGATTCCCGAGGGCAACGGACACAAGTCTGAGTTTGTGGCTGCTCTGGCGCAAGAGCGCGCCAAGCAGGAACAGAGACTCGCCCAGGCTTTCAGCCACAAGACCACGGACGAGGTGAAGAAACGACTGAAGCGTGCGATGGGCGAAATCGAGATTCCCAAGGATACAGAGCCGCTGAGGTTAACCCTGAACAAGCTCGCCAAGCTCAGTAGAGATCACGTCACGCTTACCGAAAAAACGCTTCACCAGTATCGGATCATCGGAAAGCGGGCTCGTTATATCGCCGAACTCGCTGAGCATGACGCACAAGCCAGGCAGATCGTTGACCAACTCAAGCACATGCAGGACGTCATCGGCGACTGGCATGACTGGCTGAAACTGACGCAGAAAGCAGAAGCTCTATTCGGTGGCGTTCGCGATTCAGCTTTGGTGGCGATGCTCCGAAATGTGACGCAGGCAAAGTTCCGCCAAAGTGTGGATGCCGTGGCTGAAGCCCGGGCCGCGTTCTCCGGCAAGAAGTCTGAACCAGTGCGCGCCGCAGCTGTGCCAAGCCGCAAACCCTCCGCGGAATCTGCAGGAGCAAGTGCAGCGGTTGCCTGATATCCAACCACCATATTCTTCAGCTAGTTACGGTCAGTGAATGTCTTGCATCAATTGACTAGTCACCTGACTAGTTATACAATCGAGAGGAGGTGACTCATGGCTTCCTGGCAAGTGCAGGATGCGAAGGCTCGTTTCAGCGAATTCCTGGACGCCACGATCAAGAACGGCCCCCAGATCGTAACCCGGCGCGGTATTGAGACCGCTGTTCTGGTGCCGATCCAAGAGTGGCGCCGTTTGCAAGACTCGGCGCGACCCAGTCTCAAAGAACTGCTGATCGGTCCCGGCCCGCGGTTTGAGAATCTGATTCCTGAACGTCGGAGATTTCGCCGGCGCCCGACCGTTGAGTTCCGGTGAACCGCTTTCTACTTGACACGAACGTGGTCTCTGAACTGCGTAAGCCGAAGCCTCACGGCGCCGTAATCGGGTGGCTGTCTGAACTACAAGAGAGTCAGATCTACCTTTCCGCGGTGACCATCGGCGAGCTGCAGGCCGGAGTGGAACGAACTCGCAGTCAAGACCCCCAAAAGGCATCGCAAATCCAAGCGTGGATCGACCTTGTCGAAGACTCCTACCAAGTGTTAGCCATGGACGCTTTGTGCTTCCGGGAATGGGCCCGCCTGATGCACGCAAAGCCGGATGATTTGCTTGAAGACGCAATGATCGCCGCAAGCGCGCGAGTTCACGAGCTGACAGTGGCAACACGGAATGAGCGGGATTTCGCCTCTCTCGGCGTTCCAGTATTCAATCCATTTAAAGCGGTCCGTTAGCCAGACAACCTGACCGCGACTCTCATTTGACATTTTTTTCAGGCACCTCCGGCTTCAGGGGTACACTGTTGCCTTTCCGCCATGCCGACCCTTGCCGCCGTTGATATTGGTTCGAACTCGGTGCGTCTGAAAATTGCTCGCCTCGCCAGGCATCGCCTCACGAACATTCATGAAGATCGGGAAGTCACGCGTTTAGGCGAATCGGTCTTCCGCAGCAGCTTTCTGTCGCCTGAGGCAATCGCCACGACTGTCAAAGTGCTCCGGCGGTTTCATCGCGCGGTACAGAATGCGGGCGCGGACTCCGTGCGGGTGGTTGCCACCAGCGCGTTGCGTGATGCGCGCAACGCCCGAGCGTTTCTGGAATGGGTACACTCGACGACCGGATGGGACGTCGAAATCATTTCAGGATTGGAGGAGGCTCGTCTCATCCATCTGGGGCTGGTTTCAACCCTGCGAGTGAACTCATCTCCGGTGCTGATGGCGGACCTGGGCGGAGGCAGTTGCGAGTTAACCATTTCGAGCGATGGTCACATCCGAAACACGGTCAGCTTGCCACTGGGCGCGGTTCGGTTGACCAATGAGTTTCTGCGCCATGATCCGCCGCGCAAGTCCGAAATGCGTCAATTGCGCGGATTCATCTCGCGTGAAATTGAGCGCACGGCCGATCGGATCAAGCGCGCCCGCCCCAAGGTGGTCATTGCAACCTCGGGGACGGCGGAGTCGCTGGCTGCGATCTGCCACGGCCTCTACAAAACCAAAGGCTCTCGCGCTGCTACCGTGTCCAAAACACAAATGCGACGCATCGCAAAGCTGCTGGCGCGCCTGACGCTCGACGAACGTAAAACACTCTCCGGCGTCGGTCCACGGCGTGCCGAAATCATTGTGCCGGGGGCAGCGGTGTACCTTGGACTTCTGGAGCGTTGTCAACTCGCCGGATTCCGCTATTCGGCACTGGGACTGCGCGATGGGTTGCTGGCTCAGATGGCGGCCGAATATGACCGCACGACACGATCAGGAAAGCAGATCGAATCCGAACGCTGGGATTCGCTGCGCGCCGCCGTCTCCCACTATCGAGTCGACATGGACCATGCGTTGCACGTCCGCGCCTCTGCGATGCAGTTGTTTGCCGCGCTAAAATCCGTGCATGGGCTGCCGGCAGAATATGAGGAATGGCTTTCCGCGGCTGCCATGCTCTACGAAGTAGGCGATTACGTCAACCGCAACGGCCGGCATCGCCATGCCTATTACATTATTTCCAACTCCGAGATTCTGGGCTACACACCGGAGCAGCGGCGGATCATCGCAGCCATCGCGCGCTATCTGGGGAAATCGCGGCCAGCGCCCGGGGATGCTCCCATGAAGGCATTGCCCACCGAACACCAGGAATGTGTGCTCAAAGCGTCGCTCCTGCTGCGATTGGCTCGTGCTCTGAACCTTAGTCGTACCGCAGCAATCCGGACGGCACGCATTCGCGTGCACGAAGGCGAAGTAAAGTTGACGGTAGTTACCAAGCAGAGAAGCAGTGTCGACCTGGAATTATGGGCGGTGGAAAAGGAACAGAGCTATTTCCGTGAAGTCTTCGGTCGCGAACTCTCGGCTGCGGCGGCATAGAGCGCGCGCAGCACCTTCGGAGTCAAGCACCAATGCAGGAGCGCGGAGTTGCGGCTTATTTCTACTTTCGCCACTGCTCCCTTTTTCAGCTCTGTCCCGGCCTCGCATCCGGTTTCACTAATGCTGCGCCCCAGAAACTCGCTGAGATTTGGATTGTGGCCGACAACCATGATCGCCTCCTGCTTGGAATATTTCTCCAGCAGTCGGCGAAAGTCCGCGAAGGAAGCGCCCGGCCGGAGCGCGTCTTCAAATTGCAATTTGCCCTCATAACTAAGTTCGTTGCCCACCAGCGACGCGGTCTGAGCGGCGCGCTTGAGTGGACTGGAAACGATGGCATCCACCTGAACGTCCAGTGCAGCCAAGGCTCGGCCGACCAGTCCGCACTGCCCGATTCCCTCTTTATCGAGCGCGCGTTTCTCGTCTTTGTTCGGGTTTGCCATGGGCTCGCCTGCGTTGGCGTGCCGCAGAAAGTAGACGATCATACTGCGTTACCGTTCCCTTCCGACAGTCGCTCGTCGGTTTTTTGGACTTGGCGCGAGCGGAATTGCATCGAGCACCTGCCTGCCCTCGGCCAGAGCAATGAGGAAATCCTGGGCGCTAAAAGCCGCTGCTCCGGTCGGCGGTTTTCTTTTTCCCTGTGTCCGCCAGGCACGAACGTAGCTCCCGTCTTTCTGTAGAAAGCGGGATTTCAAATTGTCGGCTAGATATGCCTCGAGAATCTCCTGCCGCACACGCTCGCGTAATAGCTCATCTTTCACTGGAAACATTACTTCCACTCGCTCGTAAAGATTGCGCGGCATCCAGTCGGCGCTCGACAGATACACTTCTTCCTCGCCACCATTGGCAAAAAAGTAAATGCGGCTGTGTTCGAGGAAGCGGCCGACAATACTTCGCACACGGATGTGGTCGCTTACGCCGCGCACCCCCGGGCGCAGAGCACACATTCCGCGGACAATTAGATCAATCTTCACCCCTGCCTGCGAAGCTCTGTACAAAGCCGTGATGATGTTCTTGTCGAGCAGTGCGTTCATCTTGGCGATGATGTGGGCCGGACGGCCATGACGCGCGTGTTCCGCTTCGCGGGCGATCAGCGCCAAGGAATGTTCCGCCAGATCGAGCGGCGCGACCATGAGAGGGCCGTAATTGGGATGCTCTGCGTAGGCCGTGAGAAAGCTGAACACATCGTGGACAGCGCCGGTTATCTCCGGGTCCGCGGTCAGCACGCTTAAATCGGTATAAATCCTAGCTGTGGTGGTGTTGTAATTGCCCGTGCCGAGGTGAGCATAACGACGCATCACGCCGTCTGGATCTTGCCGCACCAGCAGCGACAATTTGCAGTGCGTTTTCAGCCCCACCAAGCCGTGGAAGACCTGCACTCCGGCGTCTTCCAGATCGCGCGCCCAGCGGATGTTGGAGGCTTCGTCAAATCGCGCCTTTAATTCCACTACGGCGGTGACTTCCTTCTTGGCTGCTGCCGACATCAGCGCGGGAACGATCAACGAATGTTCGCTGGTGCGGTACAGCGTCTGCTTCACGGAGAGCACCCGCGGATCCTCCGCCGCTGCTTCAATAAATGAAACTACCGCATCGTAAGAGTCGAAGGGGTGGTGTAGCAGAACATCGTGGCGGCGAAGCTCCTCAAAAAGATCTTGCGACTTCGCCGTAAGGCGGAGCTCGCGCGGAAGAAAAGGTTTGAACTTGAGCTCAGGGTGCTCCGTCTGCTCATAAATGTTGAACAAACGCGAAAGGTTCACCGCTCCGTTGACGGAAAACACCTGCCACGATTCCAAGCCGAAGTTGGTGCGCAGACGCGCGATGATTTCGGGATCAGCCTCGGATTCGATCTCCAGCCGTACAGCATCACCTTTGCGGCGATTGTGTAGCTCGGTTCGGACTGATTCGAGCAGGTTGCGGGATTCTTCCTCAGCCAGATAAAGATTACTGTTACGGGTAACGCGGAACGCCGCTGAGGAAACGATGTCGTAGCCGTGGTACATCCGAGAGGCATGATAGGCCACGAGATCAGCCAGAAAAATGAAATCGTCGGTCCCTTCCGAAGGCAGCCGGATCAGACGGGGCAATGCGCGTGGCACCGTAATGACCCCGGTATAGGTCATGGACGAGCGCCGCCGGCGGCGCAGCAGGAATGCCACGCACAGGGCCTTGTTAATGACCCGCGGAAAAGGATGCGCGGGATCGACTGTCACCGGAGTCAACAATAAATCAAGTTCGCGTTCGCAATAATCGGCGATGAAAGCTCGGGCCTTGGCATCCAGTTCATGCAGGCCAAGCACGCGAATGCCATTTTCCGCCAGCAGCGGCCGGAGCTTCTCGTTCCAGCAAAGGTACTGGTCGTCCACGAACTCGTGCGTCTCTTGCGAGACGACGTCGCGCTCTTGCAGAAGAGTAAGTCCGTCCGGACCTGCCTCTGTATATCCATCTTCAATCTGTTGCACCAGGCCAGCCACGCGTACTTCGAAAAACTCGTCGAGATTGCTGGCGCTAATGGCGAGAAATTTAAGTCGCTCGAGTACCGGATTTCCTTCGTCCTGCGCTTCTTCGAGCACACGCCGGTTGAAAGCCAGCCACGAGGCTTCACGATTGATGTAATAAGCCGAATTATCGAGCGAGGCGCGAACCATAACCTAGAATGACGAAAATCAATCGGATGCTCAAACTACATCTGCGGTATCACTTCTTGGGAGAAGAGGGCTCTGATATCGTCTGCGCAGGCGCCGCGGCCATGCGTTTCGTAATTACGAATTGTAACTCCGTTCCGGCCGGACGCATAACATACATGTAATGCCTATCCAGCCTGAGCCGGACCTCGGTCTGAGGCACATTCCACTCCTCGGGCAACGCGTCCCCGGCATGGCGCGGGCTATAGTCTCCGACGTAAATTGTATCTTTCACCTGCACGGAAACTTCGAAATAAGGATCTTCCTTGGTAACAGGCGTATCAACCTGATAATAGAGAATTCGAGTCTTTGTTTTCTGCTGAATATCCACGATCTTGCCCGACTGGTAAAGCTTCTCGGCCGCATTCAAACCGGGCAGTGAGGCGACTGCAAGAAGGAACACAAGAAAAAATCTCATCGTTAGAAGTATAAGGCATTCGTTCGCCGCAATGTCTAGCTTGAAAAAAAGGGCTCCAGTTAACTGAACTGGCGCCCATAATCCTACTCTTGATCTTGTTTTTTTTGCCCAGGTTCTTCGCCCAAGCGAGGCTTAAAATCGACTACCGAACCTGCTTTATCTCGGCCTTGACCTTCGCCGCCACATTCTCGGGCAACGGAGCATAGGAGAGATCCGCAGTCATCTTCTGCCCGTCATCCACCATCCAGTTCAGGAAATCGGCGAGGATCTTGCCTTTCGCAGCATCCTTGGATTGGGCGGGAATCAGCAGCCAAGTGAAGCTCGAAATAGGGTACGCATCTTTACCGGGTGCATTGGTGATCGAGACACGGAAGTCCGCCGGCATACTCTTCACTGAGGCTGCCGCTGCGGTGACGCTGCTCAGACTGGCTTTCACAAATTCTCCAGCCGCGTTTCTGACACTCCCGTAGGTGATCTTATTTTCTACCGCATAAATCAACTCGATGTAGCCGATCGAACCTTGCATTTGGCGGATCAGTCCGGCAACGCCCTCATTTCCTTTGCCGCCCAAGCCCACCGGCCACTTGACCGAAGTTCCCTTCCCAACCTGGCTTTGCCACTCCGGGCTCACCTTTGAGAGATAATCCGTCCAAATATAGGTCGTACCGCTCCCGTCTGAACGGTGGATCACAATGATCTGATCGGCGGGCAATTTGACACCCGGATTTGCCTTCGCGATAGCAGGGTCATTCCAGGACGTGATTTTGCCGAGGAAAATGCCAGCGAGAGCCTCCGGCGTAAATTGCAACTCGGCGGTTACTCCGCGAATGTTATAGGCTGGAACATCAGCGCCCAGGACAGTAGGCACGTGCAGGATCTTTACCTTGGCTTCCGCTAACTGTTGATCGGTCATCGGGCCATCGCTGGCGCCGAAATCTACCGTACCGGCCAAGACCTGGCGAATGCCGCCACCGCTTCCAATGGACTGGTAGTTGATTTCGATCTGGGGATGTTCCTTGTGGTACTCGCTAAACCACTTCGAATACATCGGATAGGGAAACGTTGCGCCAGCCCCATTCAATGTGGTCTGCGCAAAGGCGGGGACTGACAGAGCAAGACACAAAAGCGCGATGCGACGAATCACGCGAGGAGTCCTCCTTGAGAATTTAATTCCACCCTAGGCTCTGTGTTGATTGTTACAAGGCGGTTACAGAATTGTAAATTTCTAATGAATCTCCCGGCGGTGCTTGGACTTACGCGGGGGTTTGCCGCGTACGGCTTTGTCTGGTCGCGCGATCTGCTGGTGATTCTTCGTCGTCTCAGGTGGGTGCCGTCACGCCCGTTTGACGCGTTTCCATCCCTTTGTTAGGTTTGAGCGTTTCCCCTTCCTTAATATGCGGCGCCTGTTCGGAGCGAGAAACAGAAAGAGCATCTCATGGCACTAAAGTTTCGAGGGGTGGACTTTATCGGATTCGATGCGCTGATCAGCGATGACGAGCGGCTCGTGCGCGACACTTCCAGAAAGTTTATCGAAGACAACCTCATTCCTATTATTGAAGAGTGCAATCGTGCCAGCCGCTTCCCTCGTGAGCTGGTTAAGCCGATGGCCGAGTTGGGCTTTTACGGAGCCAGCCTCAAGGGTTATGGCTGCGCGGGGATGTCGAACGTAGAGTACGGGCTGGTGATGCAGGAATTGGAACGCGGTGATTCCGGTGTGCGTTCGTTCGTGAGTGTGCAGTCCGCGCTGGTGATGTATCCCATCTACGCGTTTGGCAGTGACGAGCAAAAGCAAACCTGGCTGCCGGCGATGCAGAAGGGCGAAAAACTCGGCTGCTTCGGGCTCACCGAACCGGATTTCGGTTCGAATCCCAGCGGCATGCGAACCCGCGCCCGCAAGGTTGGAAAAGAATACGTTCTCAACGGCGAAAAGATGTGGATCACCTCCGGTTCCATCGCCGATGTAGCCGTGATCTGGGCGAAGGTGGAGGATGAAAACAACAAGATCCGCGGATTTCTGGTCGAGACTGATCGTCCGGGTTTTAAAGCCGAAGACATTCACGGCAAGTGGTCACTGCGCGCCTCCGTGACCTCTGGCTTATCGATGCAGGACGTACGCATTCCCGAATCCAATCTCCTGCCGGAAAGCGGCGGCCTAAAATCCCCGCTGATGTGCCTCAATCAGGCGCGCTATGGGATCGCATGGGGAGGCATCGGCGCCGCCATGGCCTGTTACGACTGCGCCCTGCAGTATGCGCAGTTGCGCAAGCAGTTCCACGACAAACCTATCGCCTCGCACCAGCTGGTTCAAGAAAAGCTGGCCTGGATGATCAATGAAATTACCAAGGGCCAATTATTGGTGCTGCAGGTAGGACGCCTCAAAGACCAGGACAGAGCTGGAGCGCAACACATCTCGATGGCGAAGCGGAACAATGTCTGGATGGCCCTGGAGTGCGCCCGCATGGGGCGGGACATTCTCGGAGCGAACGGCGTCGCCGACGAGTACCCGCTCATGCGCCACATGATGAACCTGGAATCGGTAAAGACGTATGAAGGAACGCACGACATCCACACCCTGATTATCGGGCAGAGCGTAACCGGGATTGATGCGTTCTAAACCCCTAAACCCCATTCGTGCGGTTGTGGATCAGGGACAGAAACTCCGTCCGGGTTTCCTGCTCGTTGCGGAAGGAGCCCAGCATGGACGAGGTAACCGCTGCTGAATGCTGTTTCTCCACGCCGCGCATCATCATGCAGAGGTGGCGTGCCTCGATCACCACGCCCACTCCTTGCGGCTCGATGGCCTTCTGGATCGTCTCGGCAATTTGCGTCGTGAGGCGTTCCTGTATCTGCAAACGCCGCGAGAAGATTTCTATCAGCCGGGGAATCTTGCTCAACCCAATTACCTTGCCATTCGGGATGTACGCCACGTGCACTTTGCCGAAAAATGGCAGCATGTGATGCTCGCACAAACTGAACATCTCCACGTCCTTCACGATGACCATCTCGTCGTAAGTCACGGTGAACAATGCTTTCTTGAGCATTGCTTCGGCATCTTCTTTATAACCCTTCGTCAAATGTTCGTAAGCGCGGCACACGCGATTGGGGGTGCGCACCAGTCCCTCCCGCGCGGGATCTTCACCCAAGCGTACGATCATCTCGCGTACCAGGTCCTCAAAGCTGGCGCCGGTCAAAGTCGATGTTTCAACCGAAGGTGTCATGGTCTCCCGATTTCACAATTGAGTAATTGCGCAATTTAGTGATTGTGTAATTTGAAGCCCGCTCTAAACATGAAATTGCTAAGTTACCCAATTACAAAATTACTCAATGACTCGATTCTCGCCCCAATATTCAAACGAATTCATCATCGTCTCTTCAAACCGTACTTTCTCCAGATGAGCGTGGAGGAAGCCGCGCTGCAAAATATCGTAGACGAGCATGCACAAGTTCTCCGTTGTCGGGACAGTTCTGGTAAATTCCGCCAGGGTATTCAGGTTTTGATGATCGAAGCATTCCAGAACTTGGCGCTGCACAAAAGCGTCCAAGTCGGTCAGATTACACACCATGCCCGTGCTCTCATCGACCGGCCCGCTAACCATCACCTCGAGCGTGTAATTGTGCCCGTGCCCGTAGGGATTGTTGCACTTGCCATAGGTGGCCGCATTTTCTGCGTCTGACATGGCGTCGCTGTGCAGCCTGTGCGACGCCGAGAACATGTATCGCCGCGTCAGATACGCCTTCATGCTTCCCCGTAGAAATCGACGAACAGGTCGGGGGTTTCGTAGACGCGGATTCGATGAAGTTGCGCGGCTTTCAACTTTGGCAAAAGCCGCTGCCAGATCGCGATGGCCAGGTTCTCTGTGGTCGGGATGCGGGTAAGAAACTCCGGGACCTCTTTGTTCAGGAAGCGATGATCAAGCGCATCCAGCACTTCCCGGCTCATTGTTTCCTTTAACTGCTTAAGATCCACGACGAAGCCGGAGCGTGGGTCCACTTCTCCTTTCACGGTGACTTCAAGCGTGTAGTTATGCCCATGGCCATTGGGATTATTACATTTGCCAAAAATGCGTTGGTTCTCCGCTGAGGACAACTCCGGGTTGTGATAGTAGTGCGAAGCAGAAAATTCAGCTTTGCGAGTTAGATAGACCATTCCACCACTCACTTCCTTAAACCGACAACCCAGAAGACAATGGCCCAAGTCGACAACAAATAGCCCCAGGAAGGAACGTGTCGAAGATAACAAAAGACGGAACCCCCGAGCGCGCACACCGCAAGGCCGTTAAACGCGTTCCCATTGGACATCATTCTCCTGCCGCGGGCAAAGACATTGTCCTGCCGATCCCCGCGTAGGTCCGTCCTTTCCACCTGATCTTTCCTCTCCTACTGAGTGCACGCGATCGCAGCAGGAGATACGAGAAAACTGGCAGGCCGATGAGCGCCAACGCGTTTGCATTCCACGAAAAATGCGCCCGACGGATTCTCTTAAGAAAAAGACCGTATAGAACCACTGTCACAATCGCGGCTATCAAAGATGGGCGCCATTTCCCGTGCAAACCCGTCACCGTCGTCGTCGCGACGCCACCCACGATCAGCACAAACTCCGTCAACCGCAACATCGCCAACCTCGCCGGCGAAGGAAACAGCAAGGCTAAATTCTTCGTCCATCCTTCCCTCAACTGCGCAAAGCTGCGATACATGCGGGTTCGTACGGCATCGCCACCATAGCGAAAGAAGATCTTGCGTCCCGAACCCTTCACCGCCCGCGCCAACGCCACATCCTCGAGCAAAGTCGTCGCGACCGCTGCATGTCCGCCTACTGCTTCATACGCTTCCCGCGATATCAGAATGTACTGCCCATTCGCAGCAGCCGCAGACGACGCCGGATCGCTCACCTCCGAGGGACGATAACTTGAGGCCAACTCGGCAAAGATCACTGGCATTACCGCTTTCTCCCAAAACCCGTGCACTTCCTGTTCAGGAGAATAGGAAAGCAACGCCGCTTTTTGCCGGCGCACTTCCGCCAGGCTACGCCCCAAAGATCCGGCCCGATGAACTGTATCGGCATCCGTAAACAGCAACCACTCTCCCCAAGCCTGCTTCGCGCCTGCCGCGAGGGCATTGTTTTTGCCACTCCAGCCCGACGGTAAAGGGCCCGGGTCGATCACTCGCACTGTGGCAAACGATTGTGCAATCTCGCGTGTGCGATCGGTCGACCCATCATCCGCAACAATGATTTCGAAGTTCATCCCAGTCTGAGCCAGCAGCGATTCCAGGCAAGCCCCGAGGCTAGCTTCTTCGTTACGCGCCGGCACGATCACCGAGACCACCGGCCGCTCCGTTACTGGATCTTGCGCCGCCATCGCCCGAATTAGGTATTATATCTTTGTGCGGCGCACGTCTGTTCTCTTCATCGTCTCTACAGTTCTATTATCCGGCTGCTATCGCGGCTCCCGGCCGCCTCGTATCGGCACTGCGGCTCCCGACTTCACCATTCAGGACGCCGACCGAAAAGTCTCCCTCGGCCAATTCCGCGGAAAAGTCGTACTCCTCAACTTCTTTGCTTCGTGGTGCGCTCCCTGCGCGGAGGAGATGCCTTCGCTGGTGCAGGTGCAAGAGCGGTTCCAGAACAAGGGCGTGACGGTTCTAGGAGTTAGTATTGATGTCGATAGCGATGCCTACCATAAGTTCTTGAAAGACTATAAGATAGACTTCCCGACGGTGCGTGATCCGGATCAGAAAACCAGCTCTCTTTACGGTACCTTCAAGTGGCCGGAGACCTACGTTATTGATCGTAACGGCATCGTGCGGCGCAAGTTTATCGGCCCCGTGGAATGGAGCCAGCCAGAGATCGTGGATTTCTTGAGCAAGCTATAAATCCCAGCAATTCCACACCTTAGCCCGTTCGTGTAACGGATGGGCCCTTTCGTGTAGTGTCTCTGGGTTGGACAATCGGATAGAATGCCGACTGCCTTGGGGCTTCGGAGGATGCGCTATGGCTGCTACCTTACAACCAAGCATCGTAGAGAAGGACTCGATCAGCCCGCGGGCATCGCGTTCTGACTTCGACGCTAACCGGACACTGGAAGAGATCATTCGCAGCGCACAGTACGCAACGGGTGCGAGTGGCGCCGCTTTGGTCCTTTCGGACGGGAAGGACATGTCATGCCGGGCCTGTTCCGGCGAGTTGGCGCCTCCGGTAGGGACGCGGTTGAATCCCGATGCAGGGTTCACTGCGACCTGTGTGCGAACTGGCGAAGTCATCGGCTGTGACGATACGGTGGACGACCCAAGAATTCACGGTTCAGGGTGCATTGAGTTGGGAATACGCTCGATTTTGGCCGTGCCGGTTTTCGACGGTCCCAAGGTGGCCGGTGTTCTGGAAGTGCTTTCCAATGAGCCCAAAAAATTCGGGGAGCGGCATGTCACCGCCTTGAGGCTATTGGCCCGTTTGGTTGAGACACTCGTCAATTATTCTTCCCGCGGAAATAGTCCGCTCGAAGTCCAACCCTCTGACGCGAAACCCCAAGCAACTGATTTCAACAGGGCAAACGCGGACACGGCGAAGGTGATGTGCCTTTCCTGCGGACATCGCAATCCTCAAGACAGCCAATTCTGTAACCGCTGCGGAGTCATCCTTCTGGTATCTCTCGGTCAATCCGAGACCGCCCAGGACCCTGGCAAACCGAACGGATTGGATTCGAACGCCGACGAGGGCTTGAAGGAGGTGTACAAGCTCATCTCTGAAAGCGCTGACGGAGCCACGTGGAACGAGATCTATACCCGGCTAACGGCCAACCTGCAAAGCCTCTCTGCTCAACAGCAGGCAGGGACAGCGGCGAAACAGGCGCCAGCCAAAGGGAGAGAGGGAGAAGAGGTCGCGGGATTGGGGAGAACACGGGGAGCGAACGAGCTCAAAACCCGATTGGGAGCGGCCGTCCGCCGAAGCTTGTGGCTTTAAGTCTTAGAGATCAAGGTCTCTGCAGCCGGCCGCTGAAGAGCGGTCCGCCGAATGTGGCCGCCGGAGGGATGAAAATCAGTTTGACTTCTGGGCCAGCACGGTCATAATGCTGATCTGGCCCGCCCCTGATGCCCGCGAAGAGAGTAAGTCAACCCAAAGGAGTGAAGTGATGTTGGATAAAGGTGACGGTATTATGGCGACATATATCGGTGCAGTGGAAGACTTCCGGAAGTCGGCCACGGCGTTCATGCAACATGTGGATCTTTTGGCCCAGGCTCGCGACGCCTATCAGCAAGCCATGACAGCCAGTGCGGACTTGCGAACCGTTTTGGACGCCGGGGATGAAAACCTGCGAACCCTTATGACCCAGTTGGAGCAAGCGCTTGGCCTGCACATGGGTAAGCCAGCTCTTGAGCGGAAGAAACCGGAAACGCTGAAAGTGGAAGCGATTAAAACGAGCACGGAAGGCACGAGCGCGGTAAGAGCTTTTCCATAAGAAAGGTCGATTGGAGCGCTCACTCCAGGCCGCAGCCGTTCCTCGACGTGCTGAGCCATTGACGGGAAGGGCGCGGCTTCAGCCGCGCCGCTCGGGGTGGAGAGTTCGGCCTTTTAGTCGGGACGTACTTTTAGCGCGCCTCGACCCGCATTTTTCGGTTTCTCGCTGCTTTAGAGTCGTCGGTCTTCTTGAGTCAGATTGCCGCAGCAAATTAACTGCCTGCTCCGCTTCTACGTGGTTGCTAATTCCTTCTGCATCTGCTCTAACGTGAGGCCCTTGGTCTCCGGATAAACCAACAAAACCACGAAGAATTGCAACACCATCATTGCGGAAAAGAAGACGAACGGATACGCGCCGGAAGAGGCTGCCATCAGAGGAAATATGGCGGAGATTAATGCGTTCATAAACCAGTGTGAGAAACTGCCCAGGCTTTGTCCTTTGGCCCGCACCGAGTTGGGAAAGACTTCAGAGAGATAAACCCAGATCACAGCCCCCTGTGAAAATGCGAAGAAGGCGATGTAACCCACCAACAGCCACACCAGAAGACTCTCATGGCTATGCGTGAAAAAAATCGCGGAGACTCCAGCCAGGCATATTGCGGTCCCGACCGAACCGACCAGCAACAAGGTTTTGCGGCCCAGCTTGTCGATCACCGACATCGCGATCATGGTAAAGGCGAGGTTGGTGGCTCCGATGGCCACGGCTTGAAGATTGCCCGAGATGCGGCTGAATCCAGCATGGGCAAAAATGTCGTTCAGATAATAAAGAATAGCGTTGATACCCGACAGCTGATTGAACATGCCGATACTGACCGCAAGGAAAATCGGGAAAGCATACTTTCTGGTGAACAATTTCTCGGCCACCTGTTTCTGTTCAACGTCGATGGACTCGACGATCTCTTGCAGATCGTGCTCGTAGTTCTCATCTCCGGTCATTTGAAGCACGGTTCTTGCCTCATCTACGCGCCCCTTCTTGACCAGCCACCGCGGGCTGCGCGGGATGGTGAACAGCATGACAAAAAACAGCGCGGCCGGAAATGCAGCGACGCCCAGGTCCCACCGCCATTCCGCTGCTCCGAGGTGCGCAAGCGCGATGAGGTAGTTTGAAAAATATGCGAGCAAAATGCCGAACACCACATTGAACTGAAATAATCCGACCAACCTGCCTCGCCATTTCGCGGGGGCAATTTCGGCGATGTACATCGGGGCCAGCACCGACGAACCGCCGATTCCCAGGCCGCCAATGAAGCGAAATACAACCAGGGACGACCAACTCCAAGCGGCAGCGCATCCTAACCCCGAAACGAGATAGAAGAGAGCAAGGATTCGTAAACTATCGCGCCTTCCATAACGCTCTCCCGGAAATCCGGCGAGCATCGCGCCGAACACTGTGCCCCAAATGGCAATGGAAACGGTAATTCCCAGGCTCTTCGACGAGAGTCCGTAAACCTGCGTCAACGCGCCCGTGGTGCCCGATATGACGGCCGTATCGAACCCGAATAGCAGACCGCCCAAAGCGGCGACCCCAGTGCTCTTCAACAAGACCGCGTTCAATCTCATGCCGTCTCCAGCCGTCCGAGTTTTGCTTCCAGGGCATTGGCTTCAGAAATCGTCCAATCCGGGATGGCCCCCCTCCGGCTGGCGACCAAAGCCCCCACGCGATTGGCGAAGTCCGCAACTTTCGGGGTGGGCCACCCGCTTCCCAGGCCGTGCAGGAAGGCGGCGGCGAAAGCGTCCCCTGCACCGACCGTATCCACAACTTGAACCGGATAGCCGGGCGCTTCGATGTATTGCCCCTCCATCCACACCGTGCACCCGAGAGAGCCCCGAGTTACGCACACCCCGGCCCATCTGTATGAGTTGGCGTAGTTGCGGCAGAACTCCTCGAGCGAACCGTGCCGGGTGCCGAACATGCGGGAAATGGCTTCGACCTCTTCATGATTCAACTTCACGATAGTCGCTCGCGCCATGAGCGACTGGATCAACTCTGGCGTGTAGCCGTCGGAGCGAAGGTTCACATCATAAAAACGGCGTGCTGCCCCTGCCCGGCCGAGAAGATCTTCCGTGAGTTGCCGAGCCTGCGGATAGATCTGATGCAAAGTTCCGAAATAAATCCAATCGACGGGCCGCGAAAACAATCGGTCGCGCTGGGCGGTTGTGAGCTGCGGAAAATCGTATGCTGCCGGCCGTTGAAGAACGAACTTCGGTTGTCCATCGCTGGCCAGCTCAACCGAAGCGGTACCGGTTGGGTGATCTTTGTCTGTACCAAGATAATCGGCCACCAGGCCGAGGCGAGACATGTGATCGATGACCTTTTGGCCCAGTTCGTCCGCACCGACTCCGCTGATGAATGAAACGTCGTGTCCTAACCGGCTCAGGTGGGCTGAAAAATTAAAAGTAGCGCCGCCCAAGTGTTCTTCCTGCCCGACGATGTCCCAAAGCACTTCGCCGACGGTGATGACGTTCACGCGAGATCCTCAAAGTCCACGTCTGACGTGCGCATGGCGGCTCGAAATTCTGGCACAGTATACACTTCGGCCAAGGGCCGAAGACGCGCGCCCGAATTACTTGGCGGCGTACGCCTCCGTCAACGACGTGACGTTCAGCGCGCTCTTAAGCTGATCGATCGTGGCGGCGGATTTCAGCGTGACGACGGCCGACTCGCCCGGGAGCAAATCGAAGTAATTATCGGAGGTTTCGACATCGAGATCTCCGAATGAAATATAGACGCTGCGAGCGAGTTTCGAAGACTGCAAGGTAATCGTATAGTCTGCGCCTGTTTTGGTGATCGTGGCTTCAATCTTGGGCATGACCGGCAAATCCAGGTTGTGCATCGCGTCAAAGAAAATAAGATTTCTGGAAACTTTCTTCCCGCCCACGTCCAGATCGAAGACCAGAAAACTACGGTGCGGATCGCCCTTCAACGCGAGATCAGCTCTCTCGAAAGTCAGATAGATGGCGTTCGATTGCGCGGGGATTTGAATGTCTTTCGTTTGATCGAGCAAAACATTTCCAGAGAAATCGAGCAGCCGCGTATGAATGGTTCCGGAAAGCGGCTGTAGCTTGTCCGACACGACGTAGACATCGACTTTATCGTCGTGCAAGAAAGGCGAGATCAGCAAATCGTCATAAAAGCGCCGGGCATAGTATTGAAGCGCTTTCCACCGTCCGTAATAGTCGATGCTTGCCCACGAGGCGACGGGCCAGCAGTCGTTCAGCTGCCAATACAAAGAACCCATGGTGCGCGGACGCTGGCGGCGCAAATGCTCAGCGCCGATTTTGATGATCTCGGCCTGCTGCACCTGGCTCAAGTAAACAAACGAGGCAAAATCCTTGGGCTGGCGGTATTCGCGCAACATGTAAGTCAAAATGCGTTCATTGCCGCCCTTATTCTTCTGGTGCGCCTGCATCACGGTGGAGCGAATGTCGAAATCCTCAGGCTTATTCGCGAAAGCGCGGATGGTCCGCATCTCGGGAAAAGATTGGAATCCGTACTCGGTCATGAAGCGGGGAAACTGCTTGGTATAATCCTCCGCTGGCGCTTGCTGGTGCCATACCGCCCAGTAGTGCATGTCGCCGTTGTGCTGATTGTCAGGAATTTCTTCAAAATCGGCACTGGGAGAACTGGGCCAGTAAGGCGTCGGATCCGTATATTGGTTCACCGTGCCCTTCAGGATATCCGCAAACATAATTACATAGTCCTGCCAGACGCGATCACGCGTCTCCGGCGAGATGGATTCCTTGAATTCCTGGCGATCTCCCCAGTGGTACCATCCGGTCTCCACCTCATTATTTCCGCACCAGATCACGATGCTGGGATGGTCGCGGAGACGCTTGATCTGGTCGACCGCCTCCTGACGGACATTCTGCTGGAACGCAACGTCCCCCGGAACCATGTCTCCGCCGAAGGCGAATTCTTGCCAGACCATGAGGCCGAGCTCATCGCAAATGTCGTAGAAATCGTCGGACTCATAGTAACCGCCGCCCCATTCGCGCAGCATGTTCATGTGCGCATCCCGGGCCGCTTGCAGAATCCTACGATGAATTTCGGGAGTGACGCGGTTGGGGAAACTGTCGAATGGAATGACATCGGCGCCTTTGGCGAATACCGCGATGCCATTGACGACGAACTCGAAGCTCTTTCCCCATTGATCGGGAACGCGCCGCAGTTCCACGGAACGCAGGCCAGTTTTCACGTCGGCTCGCGCAACGACTTCTTTACCAGTGCGAATCACGGATGAGAATCGATAGCGGCTCTGTGGGCCGTATCCGACCGGGTACCACAACTTCGGTTTCGCCATACGAATCGGAAATGAAACGTGATTCATGCCGGCATCGAGCTGAAGCGTCTGGGTTCCATCATTTGTCTGGGCTCCAGACAATTCGTCGTGAGCAAAAGCGAGAGTGGCAGTCGTGGGTTTGCCAGCTTCGATATCCAACTCGGCAATGACACTGGCCGTGTCGGTCGTGATCTTTTCCTGGTGGATATGGAAATTGTCGATGCGCAGCGTATCCCAACTCTCAAGACGGATGGGCTGCCAAATGCCTTCCGTCAGGAAGCGCGGCCCCCAATCCCAACCGTATTGATAAGGCGCTTTACGGGTGTACGGAGCGGTGGCAATGTTTTCTTCGTTTTCGGAAATATTGGTTGATATTGCCGGCAATACATACGGCAATGACTTGACGTAGGGAAGCATCTTCGTGACTGCCGAATGGAAAACGATGCGGAGCGTATTCGCACCAGGTTTCAGCAGCGGCTTTGCCGAGATTCGCCAGCGGCGGAACATATTGTCGGCGTGGAGAACCGGCTGGTCGTTGAGGTAGACATCGACAAACGTGTCCAGCCCATCAAAAACCAAATCAACATGATCGCGTCCGAGGGCGGCCGAGTCGACTTGAAATGTCGTTTGGTATTCCCAATCTGCCAATCCAATCCATTGCAGGTGGAATTCGTTGTCGCGATCGAACGGGTCAGGGATCAGACCGTTGTGCAAAAGGTCGGTGTGGACTACTCCGGGAACCTGGGCCGCATGCCATTGTTTGACGTCGGAATGATCAGTATCTCCGACCGCGCGAAACTGCCAACCCGAGTCGAGAGTTCGGGAAGAAGGTTCCGCCGCGGCGAGCGGCAACGCAAGCATCAAAGGAAGGAAGCACACCGAAAATACCCCAGTTGCAAGGCGGCGAAAAAATAGCGTTAACTTCATCAGGGCTCCTTATCTAAGATGTAAGCAATCGATGTCTTCGAGCCGTCGCGACTCTGCTTAAATAACTCATTCCGCCCGTCACTGGACGCTCGCGAATGCAGAGCAAAGCGCTGCGCCGCCTGCAATTCCAGCGTCGGCACCGTAGTGTGCTTTGAGCAGAGGGATCTCCTGGCTCCGCGAATTGACGCAATATTGCACCAGCCACTTGGAGAGTTCTCCGAAAAAAGGATGCAGCATCGCGGCAACGCCGCCACCGATAATCATTACGTCCGGTTCCAGCAGATCAACAATGTTGCTCAGCCAGAGCGCCAGCAGTTTGACGGTTTCCTCCAAGATCTCCTTGGCCAGGGGATCACCGGCGACATAAGCATGGCCCACCATTTCACTGGTGACGGCATCGATATTCCCTTTGGCAAGATCCAGAATGGTCGAGTGGGGATTTGGCTCGGCTATCAACTTGGCTCGCGCTCTGCGAGCGATCGCCGGTCCCGCGGCCAGGATTTCGATGCAGCCCAATTTGCCGCATCCGCAGCGCGGGCCGTTGTAGTCGATACTCATGTGCCCGCCTTCGCCAGCGGCGCCGGTTCGGCCGTTGTAAATCCTTTTCTCGCACACAATGCCGGTGCCAATTCCGGTGCCGATGGTGGCGTAGAAAATATGGTGAAAGCCGTGCCCCGCGCCCCATATAGCTTCGGCCAACGCGGCCGCGTTGGCATCGTTCTCCACCTTTACGGGGACGGCATAGATTTTCGCGACCTCGGCCGCGAGGGGAAAATTGCGCCAGCACGGAACATTGGGAGGGTTCACGACAACACCGGTATGCGGATCCAAAGGCCCCGGCGCGCAGATACCAATTCCCCGAATCAGCGTCCGCACTTTCTCATCATGAGCCAAAAGGAGGTCGATTGCCGATACCACTGCGGTCAATCCCTCAGTGGATGACCGGTTCGCCACCATTGGGGTGCGCACCTGAGTTTTGATTTCACCATTGCCGTCTACCAGGCCGGCCGCAACCTTGGTGCCACCAATATCCACACCAATCACGAGAGTATCGTTAGTTTCTGTCAACGCCGGCTTTCTCGGCGAAACTCGTCGCGCGGGGCTTTACTCCGAATCTCGTGCAGTTGGATTTGTACTACGCCTTCGTACGTCCCCGCAATGCCGCGCGCAATCTTGCATTCGGAATTCGCAGTATACGCCGCTGAGCCGAAGCTCGCGGAAACCCTCTCGCCCGCGCCAGACAAAGCATCGTGTCTGAGTAAATTCGTTGGACGAAAGAATGCGAAAAAGAGACTATGAGAATGCAGGAGAGTGCCACGTGGCCACAGAGCGTCGTAACGGTTCTCATAAGATCAGCGCAGTAATTCTCGACTACGGCCAGGTGCTTGTGCGGCGCCCCACGGCGGAAGAGTTCGGCCGGATGGGGGAAATGTTTAATGTGAGCTCGGAGTCTTTTTTCGAGCTGTGGGAAGCCAGTCGCGGTCCCTATGACTGCGGCGATCTCACCGCAGAGGAATATTGGTTGAAGCTGGCAGCTCAAGCAAATTCCTCAATTGATCGCAAGCAGATCGAAATCCTCCGCGAAATAGAGGTTGAAATCTGGGCCCATCCTAATCCGGGGATGTTCGAATGGGTGAGCCAGCTCTACACGGAGGGAATTAAGACTGGCTTGTTGTCCAATATGCCATGGGATCTGGTCAATTATGTGCGCACGAAATGCCAGTGGATGGAGAACTTCACATTCAAGACATTGTCCGCGGAAGTGAGATTGATCAAACCGGACCGAGCGATCTATGAGCACATCCTCCGAGGGCTCGGGTCCTCGGCAGCGGAGACATTGTTCGTGGACGATCGCGAACCAAATGTGCGGGCTGCCCGCACACTAGGAATGCACGCGATTCAGTTCCGATCGATCACAGAGCTTAAAAATGATCTTGAAGCGCTGGGCTTTCCCGTTTTGCCGAATACCACATAAGACCGCCCTTCCTTTGTGTACCTTTGTGTACCTTTGTGTCCTTAGTGGTTGACGAGCCGCAAATTCTAAAACCACAAAGGACACAAAGGGACACAAAGGACTCATGCCGGGATTGTTATTTGCTCGGCGCTTGCTGATTCGACCCCCCCTGCAACCTTTGGAATTCCTGCATTTCGTGCTGTGCGGCTTCCGTCTTCCCCTGCTTCCGATAGAGACTTGCGAGACCGAAATGCGCCTGGGCTGCGAGAGAACTTTCTTTCTCGATGGAAAGAAGCTTGGTCCATGCTTTTTCGGCAGCGGCGCTGTCACCTTCGAGAGCTGCCGCTTTCCCCAAGGAATAAAGTGTCTCAGGCATGTCGGGGAGCAACTTGTCGGCGCGCAAAAGTTCCGCCCGCGCCTCATGCGCCTTGCCCTGCTCCAACAACGCGGTTCCCAGACGGTACGCTGCTTCCGCATTGCCGGGCTGCAGCTTGGTTTGCGCCCGAAACTCCTCTTCCGCCTTCGCCCATTGAAAAGCGCCGGCGTACACTTCGCCCAGTTCCAGGTGAACTTCGGGTATCTCAGGGCGGAGCCGCAAGGCTTCGCGGTATTCTTTCTCGGCCTCCGGCATTTGCCGCAGCACGAAGTAGTTCTCGGCCATCGCCTGGTGCGCGCGAGGAGAGTCAGGATAAGCGGCCAGCAAGGTGTCAATCGATTGCTTCGATAGCAGGCCGCTGGCGCGACCGATGTAATAGAGAAGATCCGGATCATTCGGCCGCGCGGCCAGTGCGGCTTGCAGATTTGCGATCGCCTCCGGCAATTGCCCGGTCTGAATCTCGGCAATTCCCAGCCCGGTTTTATCGTCTACTCGCTGCAAATGGGGAATCGCCTGCGCCGCGTAGCCTTGTGCCAGCAGCGCATAGCCAAGCAACTGGTGAGCCGGCGCCGAATCTGGATTCAATTGGAGAGCGCGCTTTAGCGGCGCAACCGCCGAAGCTAAATCGTGTTTCTCCATGTAGGTCTGGCCGAGGCCGATGAAGCCATCGGCCAAAGTCGGCTCAAGCTCGGTGACTTTGCGAAACTCGGCGATGGCGACATCAAACTGTCGTTGCTTATCAGCCGCGATTCCAGCCTGCATATGCTGGGCGGCCTCTGGCGATAAAGTCTGCCACGCAAACCATAAGAGCAAGAATGTGCGGATCACGGTTTCTCCGGCTCACGGACTTCCAGGAACTGATCGGCGTGAACATCATCCAGCGTCTGGTGGATGCCTGACGGCCAGACGATTTCCACTTTAGCTTTTTCGGCGGTTCCGAGTCCAAAATGCAGGCGCTTGTCGTTCGCCGAAGCATAGCTGCCGGCGGAAGTCGCAAACCGCATCTGCCCGTTTACTTTCACCCGAGCCCCGAAGCCGTCACGGTTACTACGCGTCCCGCGCAGCGTAAGCACCAGCCAGTGCAGCTTGCCACCGCGGTTCATGAACACTTGAGGATGGCCACCAAGATAGGTCATCACCACGTCTTGCCAGCCGTCGTTATTCAAGTCGCCAAACGCCGCTCCGCGGCCAGCCACGGGAGTCGAACTTCCGGAATCGACCCGTTCGAAGCGCCCATTGTGATTCATCGCCAGCAACGGCAGTTCGCGATAATGCAGGGAAGGGTCGATCTGCTCCACGTTATCCAGCACATGCCCTTGGGCAACAAACAAATCTTTCCAGCCATCGTTGTCGAAGTCTTCCAGCCCCACGCCCCAGCCGGAGCTTCCGCTCGAGAGTACGCCGAGGCCGGTTTCGAGACTGCGATAACTAAATGAGCCGCCGTCGTTGTGATAAACCCCGTAAATTTCTCGGGGCAATTCGGTCACGATCACGTCTGGCCGGCCGTCGTTGTCGTAGTCTTGAAAGACGACTCCCATGCCCGATAAGCGCCGACCGTCCTCAGAAAGGGCAGCGCCGGCTTCCAGACCCACTTCCTTAAAAGTTCCGTTCCCATTGTTGTGAAACAGATATTGCTGCATGCCGTCGTTCGCGACAAAGATATCGGTGTAGCCGTCGTCATCGTAGTCGGCGAAAGCCACACCCAAAGCGCGCCCTTTTTTGGCGGCGATCCCGGAGCTTTGGCTCACATCGGTAAAGGTTCCGTTGCCATTGTTGTGATAAAGGATGCTGGTGGTCGCGGGAAATTCCTCTGGCGGACAGTAAGTATGGTAATTGCCGCCGCAATCTTTGCTGTGTTTGGTGTCCCAATCCATGTATCGGGTCACGAACAGATCTAGTTTCCCGTCGTTATCGTAGTCGAAGAATCCCGCCGAGACCGACCAGCCGCCTGCGGCTACTCCCGCCTTTACAGTCACGTCGGTGAAAGTGCCGTCGCCGTTGTTGTGGTACAGAATGTTCTTGCCGTAGTTGGTGACGTACAGATCGGGATAGCCGTCGTTGTCATAATCGCCGACCGCCACGCCCATTCCGTAATTTCCATCCCCAGCATTCGCCAATCCAGCTTGCTCGGTCACATCGGTGAAGCTTCCATCTTTGTTTTGCCGGTAAAGCCGATTCCAATAGCGCGGGTCATGACGGTCGAAGTTCTCTGGAGTTTGCATGGGACTGGTTATTCGCCCGCCGTTGACCAGAAAGATGTCCAGCAAGCCGTCGTTGTTGTAGTCAAGGAGAGCAACCCCTCCGGGCATGGTTTCGATCAGATACTTCTGGGCAGTAGGAGAATTCTGCAGGATGAAATCCAACCCGGGCGGGAGTTTGACATCGAATACCGGCGCCACGAGGGCTGCAACGACCAGTGCCGGTGTCAAGACAAACGATATGCGCAACAGAGTTTTCAGCAACCCGGGAATCCTTCAGTGGCCTAGCATATCGCGCCCGAGGCCTTTATTGCACACGGGCTTATTAAGAAAGCGATTCTCTTAGCCGTCAAAATTGACAGACGGAGCGCCAAGCTTCCGCGATCTGAAATTCGGGAACTGGGTCATTCCGAAAGCGGCACCAAGACCGCGTCGGAATCCGTGAGTTCCCTGTTAGCTAGTAAGCTTACCGCCGGGTTGATTCCCGTTCTATGAGCTTGGGAGAGATCAAGATCTTTTTAGGCCGCGCCGTGCCTTTATGCATGATTCGCTCGATCAGCAGTTCAGCAGCCCTGGCCCCCATCTGGCAGGCGCCCTGGTCGACGGTAGTGAGGGGAACTGCCAACAGGTCGGAGTAGTGAACGTTGCCGGCTCCGACAACGGAAATATCGTCGGGTACCCTGAGGCCGGAGCGCAGGATGGCCTTGATGGCGCCGATTGCAACCGGGTCGCTGTAACAAAAAACTCCGTCGGGAGCCGGACGCAATCGCAGCAATCGCTGCATACCTTCATAACCGGTCTCATCTCCGTGACCGCCCGAAACAACGTAACCAGCCTGGGGGCGCAAGCCGTGTTTCGCAAGCGCTCGACGGTAACCTGCCAGGCGTTCCGCCGAGATTCCGATCTCGGGACCGCGAAGGTGGGCAATGTGGCAGCACCCGCGCGAGATCAGATGCTCGGTCGCTAATCTGCCAATGGCATGATTGTCGACTCCAACGAAGGGTGCCTGTACCCCCTTAATAGGGCGGTCAATCAAGACATAGGGCACTTTGCGCCCTTGAATCTGACGGAACAGATCTAAGCAGCGAGCCGGTTGGGCAGACGCGATGATGAGCCCGTCCACCTGGCGAGCCAATAGGGAATCAGCCTCGCTTCGTTCCAATTCGGGATCTTCTTCGAAATACGAAATGATTACGTGATAACCGTGCGGCCGCACCGTCTGCGCAACTACCCGTGCAATCTCGGCAAAGAACGGATGAGTGAATTCCGGCAGCAGCAGGCCGATGGTGTAGGTACGACGCGTGACCAGGCTGCGCGCCACCCAATTCATCTGGTAATGCAGTTCCTTTGCGTGGCGCAGCACCCGCCTGCGAGTGGCCGCGCTGATCCGGCCCTGGTTGCGGAGAACCTTGGACACCGTCACCACCGAGACCTTGAGATCTCGCGCGATATCTAGCATGGTAACGGCCACGGCGCAAGGATCATAACATCACAGCCGGGCAAAGTAATCGATTACCCGCGTAAACGATTACCCCGATGTAAAAATCGATTACTCTCATGATTCAAAAAATCGATGCCCTAGTGCAAAAAGATTACTTTTTGCTTGACAACGAGTATTCAGGTATTTAAAACTTTCGCCGTTCCACAAAACGTGGTGTGGGGGTGTGTATGCCGTCTCGCAGGTTATGGACGCTGATATTTTCAGCAGTCCTGGTGGTCACGACTTCTCTTTCCCTTCACGGTCAAAATACATACGGCACGGTCGATGGCTCGGTCATGGATTCCACCGGTGCAGCCGTAGCCGGTGCTCAAGTCGCTCTCACCAACACGGGAACCCAGGACAAGCGTGTTCAGCCCACAGGCGACCAAGGCTTGTACAGCTTTGTGAACGTAGTGCCCGGAAATTATCGCCTGGACATCGAGAAGGCCGGTTTCAAGCACTTCACACGGACCGATGTTGTTGTTCAGGTTCAGCAGGACACCCATATCGACGCCACGTTGCCGGTGGGCCAGGTCAGCGAGACCGTGGAAGTAACGGCCGAAACTCCCTTGTTGCAGGTCGAAACCTCGTCTCTGGGCCAAGTCGTTGAGCAGCGCAAGGCCAACGAGCTTCCGTTGAATGGCCGTAACATCTTTAACCTCATCACGATCTCTCCCGCTGCAGTCGCGCAAGGCGGATCTGGAGGCACCCCGGTCGGCCAGAATCCCTTTAGCTGGGGCAACTATCAGGTGGGAGGCTCGTTTGGTAACCAGAGCGCCGAGTACCTCGACGGACAACCTCTCAATATCGGCTACATCAATTTACCAATCATTATTCCGACTCAAGACTCAGTTGGTGAATTCAAAGTCCAGTACAACAACTTGGGACCGGAATTCGGCAAGTTCTCCGGCGGCATCATGAACTTCAGCACGAAGTCTGGCACCAACACCTTCCACGGCGAAGCTTATGAGTTTCTCCGCAACAAGGTTCTGAACTCGAACGACTACTTCATCAAGCAGAGTCAATTGCTCGCCGGCCAGCCCAACACCACTGCGCCATATGTTCAAAACCAATACGGATTTAACGTCGGTGGTCCGGTCATTAAGGACAAGGTGTTCTTTTTCACGAGCTGGGAGCAGTTCCGGCAGCGGTTCGGTAATCCCATCACGACGACAATACCAACCGCAGCGTTCGAACAAGGCAATTTTTCCTCGTTGCTTCCGGGAATTCAGCTCTACGATCCATATACGGTGAACCAAATGACCGGAGCCCGGTCGCCTTACCCGGGCAACATCATTCCGACATCCGAGTTCAGCAAGGCGGGTCTGGCGTTGTGGAATAAATACTACGCGCCTGTGCAATCGGCGAACAGCTTTGCGGTCGGCAACTACGTTGCAGCTACCAGCGCCGGGGGCAATAACACCCAGTTTGTAGCTCGTGGCGACGTGAACATCACTGACAAAACGCGCATGTTCGCTCGTTTTACTTACTTTGGTTTGCTTGATCTTCCGACCAATCCGTTCAATACTGGTCTGTGCAACGACCGTTGCGCCGAGGACTATCACACCAAGGCTCTGGCGATTGACTTTAACCACGTCTTCAGCCCGAACATTATCGGCGACTTGAATATCTCGGGCAGCCGTTTCATTTACCTCCGCGCACCACTCCTTGCCGGTTACGATTTGACCGGGCTGGGATGGCCGTCCAGCTACAACAGCGAAGTTCCTGACAGCATGCGCACGCCCCCAACGCCAGCCTTTCCGTTTCCCGGCGACGTAGGGAAGAGCCAAGGCAACAGCGCGATCGGCGACCATAATACGCAGTACAACGTTTCGCCTTCGGTAACGATCATTCACGGCAAGCACACTTTCCAGGCTGGCGTTCAATGGGAGTTGGGTCTGGACAATTACTACCAGACCAACATCGCCAGCGGCGCATTTGGTTTCTCGGGCGCTTGGACGGCAAACCTTGCGGCGAATCCCGCCGCAAACACTGGCTTCCCGTTTGCCGATTTTCTGCTTGGTTTAGCGCAGCCCGGACCTGCTTCCTTCGTGAACCAGACAGAAGGTTCTGCCCAGGTTCCGGCGCAGACGGCTGGCCGTCAGACCTACCGCGGCTTCTATGGTGCTGACACCTGGAAGGTCAGCACGAAACTGACCTTGAACCTGGGACTCCGCTACGAGCTTCCGGGAACATGGTCTGACCGGTACAATCGCCTGAGCTATTGGAGTCCGAACGTCACCAACGCGACAGTTACGGGTTGTAACGGCAATCCATCATCTCCGTGCATAGGCGACGCGCAATTGGTCGGCAACGGAGTGAACACGAGCAGGAATAATCTGCCCTTGGATTATAAGGAGTTCTCGCCCCGGCTTGGATTTGCCTACAGTTGGGATCAGAAAACTGTCATCCGCGGCGGTTATGGAATCTTCTGGATCCCGAATTACATCTCTTTCGGCCTCAATCCAGACAACGATGTGATTAACCTTGCGACCACGCCGTTCTTCGCGACGTTGAACCATGGCTTAACACCGAGTGCTACCCTTGACTCGAGCAACTGCACCTTGGCTGGCACTTCGTTCGCAACCTTCACTTGCGCGACGCCGGGTCCGTTTGGTACAGGCGGAATCTTGCCGCCGCCCGGCCGCACCTCCTACCCGGCTCAGACACCCAACATCTCCAGTTTTGTAGCCTCGAACGGTGACCCCACGCTGGCACCGTATACCGACCCGAAATATGGATACGTCCAGCAGTTCAACCTTGATATTCAACGGCAGCTTGGGGCCGGGTTCTTTGCGGACGTCGCTTACGCAGGCGCACACGGGGTCCACCTCCAACAGTACTCGACGAACATTAATCAAATTCCAGATTCGTACGTCGCCCAGGCCGCTGCACAATTTGCTGCCGGCCAAACCCCGGCGATTGCCACGCCCGTGGCAAACCCACTGTCAACTCCGAATGCTACGTTAAGCACCCCCACTATTCTTGCTGGACAGCTGCTTCGCCCGTACCCGCAGTACACCGGATTGAGCCTGGGCGGATATGGATGTTGCGGTAGCACCTACAATTCGTTGCAGGCCACTGTAACTCGTCGATTTCAGGGTGGTGGTACGCTGCTGGTGGCTTACACGAACTCGAAGCTGTTGAGCAACACCGACACGCTCACCAGTTGGCTCGAAGGGTCGGGCGAAACCGGCGGCGTCGGGCAGGTGCAGGACTATAACAATCTGAATGGAGAGAAGTCGCTTTCTTCTCAAGATGTGTCCCAGCGGTTGGTCATCAGCTACGTGCTCGATCTTCCCTTTGGGCACGGCAAAACATGGCTCAGCGGCGCCACAGGAGTTGAAGACAAAGTTGTATCCGGTTGGGGAATCGACGGCATCACCACCTTCCAGCGTGGTTTCCCGCTCAAGATTACCTGGGCTGGTGCTTCCACTCCTCTGGAAAATGCAGGCTTCGGCATCAGCAACATCCGACCCGACGCTGTAGCCGGATGCAGCAAGGGGGGCTCCCGCAGCCTTACAGAGTTTTTTAACGTCAATTGCTTTTCAGCACCGCCGGCGTGGGGTTATGGTACCGAATCGCGTGTGGATTCCTCGTTGCGCGCTCCCGGAATCAACAACTTTGATTTCGCCATATTCAAAACCACGCCGATCACCGAAAGGTTCAGTGTTCAATTCCGAACCGAATTCTTCAACCTGTTCAATCACCCGCAGTTTGGCGTACCGGGGACCGGCTTCAACGGTACCTATACGGGCTCGGGGAATAACGGCTTCGGACAGATTACATCCGACAATGGTGACGCCAACCCACGCTTGATTCAGTTCGCGTTAAAGTTTATTTTCTGAGTCGCGCAAGTTTGAAGGGGCTGGGCTTTTGCCCAGCCCCTTTTTTTGCATTCCAGGCAATATCTCACTAACCGGAAGGGCTGCACCCCTTGCTCCTTTGAATCCATTCAGGTAGATTGTCTCCGAACCGCATGAGGAACGTTCCCGTCATCGACTACTCTGAGGCCAGGAAAATCATCGATCTGATCGTCGAGAAGGCCGCTGCCGTGCAGAAGTCCGTTGTGGTTGCCGTCGCCGATTCTCATGGCGAACTGATCGCCTTCGCCCGCATGGACGGCGCTCCTATTTCCTCGATCCGCATTGCTGCCAACAAGGCGTGGACCGCGGCCCGAGAGCGCAAACCCACAAAAGAGATTGGAGAAAAGGTGCGCCACCCTGAAAAAGGACACGACATCGCGTACTATGGCGATCCCAGGTTCGTGGGCTGGGGCGGGGGGATTCCCATCTGGAAAGATGGCATCGTCGCTGGGGCGGTCGCAGTGAGCGGGCTCTCGTCGCGCGAGGATGTTGAGCTAGCCACGCTGGCGCTGGAGGTGATTGGTGCGCCACCGAACCGCTGACTCTTAATGGGAAGAAATCTGAATCGTCGTTTACGCAGCGGGCGCGTCAACCCTCACCCAGCCACGCGAAGCAGACGAGCGTTCGATCGCATCCAGGATTCGTTGCACAACGAGCGCGTCCTCAAAGTTCACCTGAAACGGTTCTTGCCCGCCTATCGAGTTAAGAAAATCCGCAAGCGTGGCGATGAACGGATGCTCGTATCCCAGCACATGGCCGGGCTTCCAGAAATTTTTGCCATAGGGATGATCCAGGGCAGTGACAGCAATGCTGCGCCTGCCTTGCAGATTAATCGGTTCGGTAGCGTCGAAGAAATCAAGCTGGTTCATGTCGTCGAGGGTGAAGCTTAGCATTCCCTTCGAGCCGTTGAGTTCAAACGTATTCCGATTCTGGCACCCAACCCCGTAGCGCGTCGCCTCGAAGGTGCCAATGCTGCCGTTGGCAAAGCGGGCCATCAGCAGCGCCGCGTCATCCACATCCCTACCGCGAGCAAAGGTGTGCGTCATCGCAGCTAGCTCCTTGATTGGTCCGTTGAGGTAAAGGGCTATGTCGATGGAGTGGGAGAGCAGATCTCCGGCAGCTCCCATTCCGGCTTCGCTCCGTTTGTAGCGCCAAGTGTTCGCCTTGGCAGGATCATTTCCCGATTGATTGAGATAAAGCGCGCGATAGTGAAAAGGCTGGCCGATTCGCCCTTCCATGATCAGTTGCTTGGCAAAAACGATTGCCGGAACGCGCCGAAAATTGAACCAAACCATATTCGGTGTGTGCTGCACCGCTTTCGTCATAATTTCCGCTTCTTCGAGGGTTGAAGCTAGCGGCTTTTCGCAGAGCACCATCTTCCCTGCTTCCGCGGCCGCAATCGCGATGGCGGAGTGCAGCGCATTCGGGACAGCGATATCGACCGCGTCAATATCTTTTCTCGCGATGACTTTCTCCCAGTCGGTCTCGATCTCGCTCCAACCCCATCGCGAAGCCGCCGTTTCTAGTTTTGCCCGATCACGTCCGCAGATGACCTGAAGGCGAACTTCATAAGGAACTTCGAAGAAATGGCCGACCTGACGAAAAGCATTGGAATGAACCTTGCCGATGAAGCCCGACCCAATCATCCCGATATTTAATTTCGTTTTGGACATAGGCACTCCCCGTTGCGGCCAACAAACTGCCGCATTTAGTGCGACCTAAACAGGAAAGGATAAGGCAAGCGGTTGATCTGGCTGCCCCCCAGGGATTCGAACCCCGATATGCTGATCCAGAGTCAGCTGTCCTACCATTGAACGAGGGGGCAACGCATTTATTATCTAGTAGCAAGGCATTTCAGTCAAAGCAAGGTCGGCGCGCGGGCCCAAGGCCGTTTGCCCGTTCTTCATCGGCTTTTTGGTTTAAGATTCACGCAGGAGACGATTCATGGTTACGGTCCTTGGCAATATCACTCCGTTGGCTAGCGACTACAGCGAAATCGCCCGCACTCCTCTCGAGGCCGAGCGCTGCGCACTCCTGGTGGTCGATATCCAGGAGAAGCTGCTCCCGCCCATTTTTCAGAAAGAGCAGCTTCTCAAGAACTCGCAACTCCTTATTCGCCTCGCCGCCATCTTGAAGCTCCCGGCTCTCATGACTACCCAGTATGCCAAGGGACTGGGCAATACCGTGCCGGAGATCGCTTCCCTGCTGCCGGAAACCCAGGCGATCGACAAATCAATGTTCTCTTGCTTTGGTAGTGACGTTTTCTGCTCCGTGCTGAAGCGCTTGCCCGGAAACCGCAATACGGTGCTGCTATGTGGCATGGAAAGCCACATCTGCGTCGCCCAAACCGCGCTGGGCGCGCTGCGCGAAGGCTACATCGTCCACGTAGCTTCGGATGCCGTCAGTTCCCGCACGGAGTGGAACTGGAAGATCGGCTTGGAACGCATGCGCGCGGCCGGCGCCGTGATCTCGTCCACCGAGATGATCGTTTATGAGCTGTTGCGCTCGTCCGGTGCGCCGGCATTCAAGGAATTGCTGCCCTATCTGAAAGGGTAACGCAGTTGGCAGCCGCGCAAGAACCAGGTCGCCCAGCCGACGACGCCACGCTTGCGGTGACACAATCGTCAACTCTCTCGGTCAATGAAACTGACAAAGAGCGCTTGCGTTTTGCCCAGGGCTGCGGCCTCAGCCACATTGTGACCCACTGCTCTACAGGTTTTCCTGGATAAAGCGGGGACTGAGGTGAACGTCGAATTGGACCAGCGGTGAATCACCAACCGCCTCAAAGCTGTGGACCTCGCCGGCCTTGATGACAAAGATGTCTCCTTCGCCGCCCTCGAAGGTCTTGCCACTTACTGTCCACACTCCCCGGCCTTCACGAATGAACTGGATCTCGTCATAAGGATGCCGGTGCGGACCCGGCCCCGAACCGGGTTTCCCATGGAATAGGAACACCGAAACACCGGCGTTGCCTTGCTCAGCTCCGATAAACTCGTACGAGCTACCAACAAAAGGCAAGCTCTCTTGCCTTACGTGATACATCTTTGGCCACCTCCCATTGGGGTTTGATGACTGTGGCCGCAGTTTGGCTCCTGCGAATACCTGAGCGTACCGACGATATTTCGCCAATTGACCCAGGCCCGTCCATTGCAGGGCTGAGTTGCGGTCGCAACGCGCAGTCGCCGGGTTTCGCCATCTCATCACAACGAACCGTGATGTCTGTCGCTGACAGAGTAGCCAGGGCAACGTAGTTTTAACCTGAGCTGCCCAGTCCTTCTGTGTTCGGAAATCGGCCCCGCAAGACCAAATCAAGGCAACTCGAAAACATCGGGTTTTCTCCCGACCCGAGCACTGGTCCCGAGACACCCAAGACAGTAACGAATCCTGACGAGCCACGAGATTGTGGCGGGAGGAACAAAATGAAATTCAATCATTTCGCACGAGTGCAGCACTGATAGGTGTAGCGCTGGCGTTAGCGGTTGTGCTGGTGCCTGCGGTCGTTGTCGTTGTCCTGGCAGCTCCATCGGCGCGAGCTCAGACTTACAGCGTGCTTTACTCGTTTCACGGCAAGCACGGGAGCGAGCCTGAAGCAGGTTTGACCCAAGACAAGAAGGGGAACCTCTATGGCACAACTTATGGCGGCGGCGCTTACAACGAGGGAACAGTATTTGTGCTGAAGGCAAACGGCAAGGAGACCGTGCTGCACAGCTTCACCGGCGGGGCGGACGGCGCAGTGCCCGTTGCGGGTTTGGTGCGGGATTCTGCCGGCAACCTCTACGGCACGACTTCCAGTGGCCCTTGCCAACGCTGCGGAGTGGTGTTCAAGGTGGATAAGGCCGGTACCGAGACCGTGCTGCACAGCTTCGGCGGCGGGGCGGACGGCGCATATCCTGAGGCGGGTTTGGTGCGGGATTCTGCCGGCAGCTTCTTTGGCACAACATTCTTCGGGGGAAACAAATATCATTGCGGCGGCAACGGGTGTGGCACCGTTTTCAGGCTGACGGCGGACGGCAAAGAGAAAGTTCTGTACAGCTTCACCGGGAAGGCCGACGGCTTATATCCCGTTGCGGGTTTGGTGCGGGATTCTGCCGGCAACCTCTATGGGACGACCGGCCAGGGCGGCGCTTCCGGCGCTGGAGTGGCGTTCAAGGTGGATAAGACCGGTACGGAGACCGTGCTGCATAGCTTCACCGGCGGGGCGGACGGCGCAGTGCCCTTTGCGGGTTTGGTGCGGGATTCTGCCGGCAACCTCTATGGCACAACCTGGTCTGGCGGCGCATACAAGGATGGGGTGGTGTTCACTCTGGATACGACCGGTGCGGAGACCGTGCTGTACAGCTTTACCGGAGAGGCGGACGGCGCATATCCCCGGGCGGGTTTGGTGCGGGATTCGGCCGGCAACCTCTATGGCACGACTTTCTATGGCGGCGCTTACGGCGCTGGAGTGGTGTTCGAGCTGGATACGACCGGTGCGGAGACCGTGCTGCACAGCTTTACCGGAGGGGCGGACGGCTCAAAACCCTTTGCGGGTTTGGTGCGGGATTTTGCCGGGAACCTCTATGGGACGACCAGCCAGGGCGGCGCTTACGGCTCCGGAGTGGTGTTCAAGATCACCCCGCAATAACGCGGCAAGAGGGCGGCGCAGCGCTGGATCTTCGGCGCTGCGTCGTTATCTTCTGAAGCGCGGCTCGGAGAAATCGTTGATCGCCGGGCCTTGAACTTTTTCACGGGCCGCAGACGAGCTTTGGTATGGGCCTGGAACCCTTTGTGAGTCTGGTATCCACCACGGGCAAGATGGGAAAACCTGTCGAAGTTCTCGGACAAGGATTCACCGGCACAACTGCCGTTTCATTTGACGGAACTGCGGTTGCGTCCACGGTCAAATCCGATACTCGCTTGGCTGCCATCGCTCCGACCGGAGCGGCCACTGGCTTTGTCACGTGACCACGCCCAGCGACACGCTGACGAGCAACCAGCAATTCCGGGTCAAGCGTAGCAGCAACGCGATACGAATACGAAGCCGCCTCTCGCGGGGCGGCTTTGCGGTTGGAGCAGGATTTTGTTGGACGCTGTTAGCACCTTTGGCTGGATTGGCTCGATTGTTGATTTAACCTCTATTACACTTAT
>JBAVAQ010000073.1:0-44877 GCA_049585795.1 Terriglobales bacterium
AAGGTGAGCGGTGGCAACATTTCTACGGTCGCGGGCAACCCCGCGGCGCAGACCTCCCCTTGCGGTTTCGCGGGAGACGGCGGGCCGGCTACGAGCGCGCAGCTTGACGAACCGGAAGGCGTTTTCGTGGACGGTTCGGGCAACATCTTTATCGCGGATACCGATAACTCGGTGATCCGCGAGGTGACGAGTGCAAACGGCAACATTCAAACCGTGGTCGGCGTCTACTACGACTACGCCTCGAATGGCGTGTGTAATTACTCGGGGGATGGTGGTTCGGCCACTGCGGCCTACCTGTGTTTGCCGGCTGGAGTTTTCGTTGACGCCTCGCAGAACATCTCTATCGCGGACACGGAAAATGTCGTTGTCCGCGAGGTCACGAGTGGGAATATCGCAACCGTAGCGGGGGACAATGCCTTAGGCGCCGGTTATTCCGGCGACGGCGGCGCAGCCACGAGTGCGCAGCTGAACTATCCCAACGAAATCTTCGTCGACGGTTCGGGGGATATCTTCATCGCCGATACCGAGAACTCAGTGATTCGAGAAGTGACGGGAGGCACCATCCAGACTGTAGTTGGCAATAACACCCTGGCTTATTCCGGCGATGGCGGGCTAGCCGTTAACGCCGAATTGGACGCTCCCGGAGGCGTGTTCGCCGACGGCTCAGGAAACGTCTTTATTGCCGACTCCGTCAACAACGTCGTTCGTGAAGTTGTTGCAGCTTCCGGAGACATTCAAACCGTCGCGGGGACCGGCGTAGCCGGTTACTCCGGCGATGGAGGTGCAGCTACCAGTGCGGAACTCGACAGTCCGCAAGGCGTTTTCGTCGACGGTTCGGGAAACATTTTCATCGCAGACACAAACAATTCCGTGATTCGGGAGGTGACGGCCGCCACCGGCAACATCGTTACGGTAGTGGGCAATGGCACGGCAGGCTATACCGGCGACGGCGGGGCGGCAACCAGCGCGGAACTCAGCGGTCCCTTCGGCATTTTCATAGACACGTCAGAGAATATTTATATCGCAGACACCGGTAATTCCGTGGTCCGCGGGGTAGCGGCGTCGAGCGGTATCATCAACACCGTGGCCGGCAGTATGACATCGTGCCCTCAACCGGCGGCGGCATGCGGAGATGGCGGAATCGCCACCAGCGCACAGTTAAACTCCCCCGCCGGCGTATTCGTCGACGTAGCGGGAAACATTTTCATTGCAGATACGTTCGACTTTCGCATACGCGAGGTCACAGCCACGACTGGCCTCATCGCTACGGTGGCCGGAACCGGTGGACGCGGCTACGCGGGCGATGGCGCCGCCGCCACCAGCGCCCTGCTGGATACCCCTTACGGTCTATTCGTCGACAGCTCCGAGGATATTTTTATCGCCGACACGGACAACGCCGTGATTCGTGAGGTCGTAGCCGCCTCTGGGTTCATTCAAACCGTAGCCGGAATCCCCGCCACCGCCACCGGAACGCCCACACCGGGCTTCTCAGGCGACGGTGGTCAATCAACCAGTGCGCAACTGAACTCGCCCTCGGCCTTGTTTGGTAATGTTTCGGGGAACCTGTGGGTCGCGGACACGGACAACGCCCGCATCCGCGCGTTGGTTCCTACCATCTTTGTCACGGTTACGCCGAATCCAGTCAACGTGGCAGTCAACGGTCAGCAACAGTTCGGGGCCGCAGTGACCGGGACCGGCAATACGTCCGTGACCTGGCAGGTGAATGGAGTAGTTGGCGGCAACGCAACAGCAGGAACGATCTCGACCACCGGGCTATTTCAAGCCCCCGCAGCTATCCCAGCGCCGCCCACGGTCACAATCACGGCGATATCGAATGCGGATGGCGCGACATCCGGGTCGGCTCAAGCGACGATTGTGGCGGGTGGCGGCGCTGTGAAAGTCAAAGTAGGTTCCAACCCAGCCGTCGCTGAGGTCTACACCAGCACAACGCAAGCCTTCAACGCGAGTGTTACAGGGACAACCAACAACGCAGTGAACTGGCAGGTGAATGGAGTGGCCGGCGGCAACGCGACATTTGGAACCGTCTCAACTTCGGGCGTTTACTCCGCGCCAGCAGCTGTGCCATCGCCGGCAACGGTCACCATCAAAGCAGTCTCGCTGGCGGACTCGACAGCCTTCGGCACCGCCGCGGTGATGATCGTCACCGAGCCATCCGCCGCCGAACCTCAGCCTCAAACCGCGTCTCCAGGAGGCACGGCGAAATATTCTCTTCTGCTGAATGCAAATACGGGTGATCCAAGGTATGCAATCAAGCTCGCCTGCCTGCAAAGCACGATGCCCCCAGGCGGCACTTGCAGTTTCTCCCCTTCTACGATTACGCCAGGGCCTTTGGCGGTGCCCTTCACGCTCACCATCAGCGTGCCCTCGGGTTCCGCGCTGCTGGAAAAACCAAACGGGATGGGGCTGCAACTCTACTTCGCCTTCGCGCCGCTGGCGGGGATTTTGTTTGCCGGCGCCGGACGTCGAAACAAGCAGCGCCGTTGGCTGTGCCTGGCCGTGCTGTGCGTTCTCATGATTCTGCTGAATGCCTGCGGCGGAACAGGCTCGAACTCAGGTTCCGGCAATCCAGTGCTGGGGACTTACAACATCCAGGTTCAGGGGACGACATCAGCCCAACCTAACCCGGCAACCATAACTACTGTAGGCTTGACAGTGCAATGACGGTGACAGCAAGCCGCAAGGTTGGCGTTGGGCAGGAGCTGCTCGGACTGCTACAACGACGACCGCTGCAGATGCTCGTCCTGGGCGGGTTGCTCACAGCCGTGGCAGCTCGTGCCTTGCTCTTGAAGTTCTCCGTCCTCGATCTCGACGTCTGGTGGCATCTGAAAGTTGGCGACTGGATCGTTGAGCACCGCGCGTTTCCTCACACCGGCATCCTCTCGCGTACCGCAGCCGATCGCCCATGGTCCGCTTACAGTTGGGGTTACGAAGTGCTTCTGTCGCGCGCCTACGCTTGGTTTGGTCTACTGGGCGTCGGAATATTCGGCACACTGCTGACGCTGTTTGTTGCGTACGCTGTCTACTGGATGGTTCGCCGCCTTTCAGGAAGATTCTGGGTCGCATGCATCCTGGCCACAGTCACCTGCTCGGCGTTTCTCTTCAGCCTGATGCCGCGGCCAGTCTTTTTGTCGATGATTCTCTTCGCGGTAACGCTCACGCTGCTTCTAGAGTCACAGCGGGGCAGTGGGCTAACAAATGAAGTAATGGAGACCCGGCGTCCCCGCCCGGCTGGACGGGCGAGACGCCCGTCCTTCAACGTTCTGTACTGGCTGCCGCTAGTGTTTCTAATCTGGGCGAACTGCCACATTCAGTTTGTTTACGGAATCTTCGTTGTCGGCCTGTTCACCGGAGTGCATCTGTTGCTGCAACTGGCCGAGCATCTCGGCGTAGTCCTGGACTTTGCGCGGCCCTCGATACTGCCCGCGCGCAAACTGGTTCTCATTTTCACTGCCTGCGTGCTGGCCGCCTGTATCGGACCGTACTCCTATCACCTCTATGGCATAGTTTTCGCCTATGCCAGTTCGACATTTCCTTACACGTTCATTCGCGAATTCCAGGCGCTAAACTTTCGCGCCCTCAGCCACTACGTTGAACTATTGCTCGCGGGCGCGGCTTTCTTCACTCTGGGACGGCAGAAGCGAATCGATCTCTTTAAGCTGGCGCTGCTGACTGTGGCTAGCATTGTCGCCTTCCGCACGATGCGCGATTCCTGGTTCCTGTGCATCACAGCGGCCGCCTGCATCGCAGACTCCTGGCGCAAAGACGTTGATCCCGAACCCGGCGAGACTCTTCCAGAAAAAGCAGCGCTGGCGGCGGTGTTGGCTATCCTCTTGTTTCTCATCGCCCACAACCTCGGTTTCGACACTCGCGGTCTGGACGCAGCCATGAGCAGCGTATTTCCCGTGAAAGCTGTCAACTTTCTTCGCCAGAACCCGCAGCCGGGTCCGCTTTACAACACCTTCGACTGGGGCGGATTTCTCACCTGGTACATGCCGGACTCTCCCGTAGCGATCGATGGTCGCACCGACCTTTACGGGGACGAACTGGATACTCGCTTCTTCAAGACGCAGCAGGGCGACCCGTCGTATGTGGACGATCCTTTTCTCAATAATGCAAAAGTCGTGCTCCTGTCAAAAAAGGTTCCGCTAGCCAGCGTGCTGCTGCAAGATTCGCGCTTCAGCCTGATTTACCAGGATTCGCTGGCAGTGGTGTTTGTGCGCCGTTAGTTTTTTCCCGCGACCGGCCGGAACTCAACCACCACGATTCCGTTGAAGTCTCCGATGGACCGCGCGGTAAACGCGGCGCGCGAATAGTTGGCTAACCATTCTATCGTCGGATAGCACTCGGGAGCTCCAATAGCAAGGAACCGCTGACGGAGTTGTGTAGCAGCCGAAACGGTTTGAGCACCGATCCGCATGGCTTCGTCGTTCAACGAAAATGGAAGCAAGGTCACTGGAGCTTCGATCGGGTAGTAGGTCAGTTGTGAAACCAGCGCATTTTCGCTGTTGAGATCTGTGGGCAGCGGCTCGGAATTCGATTCTATAAACGAGCTGCAAGTCAAGACCGTCGGCTTGTCGCGAGCGACATTCGCATTCACAAAATCATGCGCCGGCTTGAAGCTCAGTTCGTGCCGGCGAGAATTCGGGGAGCTGTAACATTCGAATACTGTGACTGCCACCAGGCCCACGCAGAAGATCTGCCGCAACAAGCGTGAATCGATGCGACTCGTCAGCAGGCCCCAGGTCAGCGCACTGCCGGGCGCAACCACCAGAAAATAGCGTGGGATGACAAGATGTAACGGCGTAGCAGCGCTGAGTCCGTAGAGCACGCCAGCCGGAATCAAAGCGAGCAGTGGGCAAAGCAGAATCGCCGGGAAACAGTCGCGTCCCGGCAGCTTTACCTTCCGTACCAGAGCGGCGAGAAAGATCGTCGCCAAAAAGCCGATCAGCATCTGTACCGGTACCAGCGTATTGAGCGCGATCCACTTCGGAGGCAACTCCTGGACCACGTGCGTCTCCCTCGTGTGATAAAGAGCCACGACTCGAACGATCAGCGGAATTGACAGCAGCGTAAACGAAGCCAGTGCGGCCGCCACTTGCCGGGCATCTTGCCTGATTGAGTGACCTCGCACCGCGAGATAGTAAATCGCAAAGGCAGGCAGGATCGCGCCGAACAAGTAATGAAAGTACAAAATCACCGCCGCCGCAGCCCCGAACAGGATCGCTTCATGCGTCTGGTGCCGCGTCATCCACCGGATGAAAAGAAAAATGGCCAGGTTGGTTGCCAGCAGGGCAAACGCGTACGGACGCGCATCGGTTGCAGCAAACACGACATTCGGTTCCAGAGAAAAAAAGATACAGGCGATAAACGCAATCTCCGGGTCGAAAAGCTCGCGAGCGGCGCGAAACAGAAAATAGACAGCCCCCAGCATCGCCAACGTGGAGGGAATCTTGAGTGCGATTTCATGGGCACCCAGAATCGATTTGGCGGCCCAGAGCGTATAGAGATAGCCGATCGAAGAAGGCATCAGCTCCGAGCGGCTCCAGATCTTCCAGAAGCCGCCGCTGACCTGCCAGTAGGCAAGAGTCTCATCCAGCCACAGAGGCGCACGCAACGCGAGAAGCCAGATTGACAAAGAAGCCAGCAGAGCTGCGGGATAGACCAGTTTGGAGAGAACGTGGGCTGGTTTTTCGATGCTGCTCTCGACCACGGTTACCGTCGCCACTTTCAGGCCCTCACTTTTTCCCGACGCGTCCGCCAGGACGCGTGCTCGAAGCCGCAACCGAGCCGTTTAGATTGTGCGCGACCTGATGGCATGCCAGCACGCAAGTATTGGTGGCGCGGTTGTAAGAGATGGGAGTAGCTCCATTTTGCGCAACCACATTGGCGTCAAAATTCACCAGCCGCTGGCCGCTGATATTGGGGTTGGTGCCCCCCATGCCATGGGCAGTGTGACATACGGAACAGCTGAAGCCAGCGTCGATATGGCTTTTGTGCTGGCTAAAGCTCGCGTTCGTCATGATGTTGCTCAGATTGTGGCATTTGCCGCACATCGCGTAAGGACCATTCACGCTGAGATCGGGGTTGCGAAATAAATTCGTGACCAATTGCCCTGGACCCACGGTCTGGTTGAATTCGTAGCGGCGTTCCAGGATGTGAGTCCACTTGGAGCCGTGCGGACCGTTCGGGCCGGCGCCTCCAAACTCGCGATTGTCGTCGCTGTTGTGGCAATCGGTGCAGAAAATCTGTGTTCCCATGGCACGCCCCTGGGTCATGCCATCGAGATTCAACATATTCCCCAGCAGGCTGGGCTGGGGCAGGGAACTGTTGCTGACGTGAGTAACCGGATGGCTCGATGAGGAGGTAAGACTGAATTGAGGAATAAGGTTCAACGGATCGCCAGCGGAAGCCGCCCGCACCGGGAGGTATCCGTAGATTGGCCGAACTGCTTTACCGGCGCTGCTTCCATGACAGCGGAAGCAGTTCTCATATTGATTGACCGCCGGGTTCAGCACGCTGATCCCGTCACTCGCGCTGATTCCGGTAACGTTCCTCTGAGAAAGACGGATCAGAGGAGGCAAGGGGAACGTTCCCACTTGCGCCGATCCGTGTCCATTATGGCAGTCGACGCAGGTGGCGTGCCGATTGTTGTTCAGCAGCGTGCTCTCGGCGGCATCATGCGGATTGGTGGTTGTCGGAAATGGATGACCGACCTTGGGAGCGGCATATTCGGCAAAAACGCTGGGCGGCGCGGGCACAATATTCGTGCCCCCATTGTGGCAGGCGATGCAATCCTGCTCATTGGGTCCACGAAGCAGTCGGGCCGGTCCCTGGGCATTATGCGGGGCATGGCAGGAAATGCATGCGTCCTGCGCCACCGTGGTGTAACTTCCCAAATTCGCCTGAGGAGCGATTTTGTTCTGCACGAGCGCGTGGGCGCTCGTGGCCCAATAGGCCAGGGGGTTTACCTTGCCGGCCATTTGCCGGTTTGGGTCGTGGCAGGCCAGGCACATCTGACCGCGCGAACTGTCGCGCACCAGGAAATTCTGCGAGATCAAATCCTTGGCCTGCACATGCGCGTTATGACAGGAGGTGCACTCAATATTTCCGTTGACCAGGCGGATCGCTCCGGTCGAGTCTCCGGTTACGCCTTTCGAGGCCAGCGATGGGATCAGATCGATATTGTCTTTCAGCGGCAGAACCAGAGCGAAGGGGTGCGAGGGCTGCAGGTTACTGCCAAATATGTCGTAGCCGTACATCGATCCTTGCATGGTGACTTGGCCAAACACTACCGTAGTTCCGGGCGCAACCGTTCCATCGTGGCAAGAGAGGCACAGATTGCTGTCGGCTCCGAGCAGCGGCTGCGTTCCGCGGTTTTTCTCGGTATTGCTCGTGTACAAGCTGTAGCTCTGAACAGTGAGCTTCTGATTCCACAGCGGTATTCGCCCTCCGAGTCCGGAATGCGGTTCGTGGCAATACATGCAGAAATCCGGGCGCGCGCCGGTGATGGGCGATTTACTTCCCCGGCCCAGATCGTGCATGCCGATTACGTCGCCAGTAAACTGAGCCAGCAGGGTTTGTCCGGTCAGCACAACCATCAGGCCCGTGAGTAAGAACTTGGCCCGCACTACATTCCTTCCTTCGCCGTTTTCTTCAAGCCGAAATAATGAAAGACCTGGATTCGGCGATTGTAGGAGTCCACTATGAAAATTCGGTCGTCGTGATCGATGAATAATCCCGTGGGCAACTGGAACTGTCCCGCTTGCGTGCCTCTTCCGCCGAAGTAATACAGCAATTCGCCCTGCCGGTTAAATACCTGCACCACTCCCCACAGACCGTCCACAATGTAGAGATCGCCCTCGGAATCGACGCCAATCCCCTTGGGGCGGAAGACGTCCCCAGTGCTGTCTCCAAGCTTTCCGATGGCGTAGCGGAAGGATCCATCGCGTCCCAGCACCTGGACGCGGAAATTCATGGCGTCCACCACGATCAGGTCGCGACCATCCAGTCGTAACTCGGTCGGAAAATTGAATTCCAGATCGCCCCCGCCGCGTTTCCCGATCGTCTGCAGAATGCTGCCCTGCATATCCATCATGAAAATCTGGTCGCGAAGCGTGTCAGTCACGTAGATGCGTTGCGCGACGGAGTCTACGGCGATTCCTGTGGGACGCTTGAAATAGCCTTCGCCGCCTTTCAGGCTGCCGATCATCCGCTGATACTTTCCGCTGGAGCTAAAAACGAAGATCTTGCCAGACTCCGAATCGGTTACATAGATATTGTCCTGGGCATCGATCGCAACACACTGCGGCGACTCCAAGGAATCCTTTCCTTTGTCCTGGCGCTCGATAAACTTGTACTTCTGCTGCGCGAAGTCAAAGATGTGAACGCCGCCAGCGCCCGGGTCGGTAACGATGATGCGGCCGTGGGAATCGGTGGCAACACTGTAAGGCCGGACGAGATACTTAAACTCGGGCTCACCCGCGATGACATCCACCAGGCGGCGCCAAAAACCTCGTTTCGGCCTCACTTCGCGTTCAGAACCGAAGCTGCGCTCGTAGGTCAGCTTGCGGCCTCCCTCGAGCTCAAGTTCCGGAGGGCCGGGCTCATCAAGCTTCGGTTTCGGCCGAGACGTCCAAGCCGTAATCGGGATAAGCAGCAAAACCAGCAGCAGAATGTAGACTGAACTCAGCTTGCGCGCGCCCCGCATCCGTATCCCCATATGTTCCCAATCTTATATCGGCTTCGCACGCTGGCGACACGCTAGAAGAAGTTGAACCATCGGCTTACACCCAGATAAAACGACGACACATTCGCCGCCGGCAATCCCGATGCGCTGAAGCCCTGCACCAGATTGCTGTATCCGCCGGTGAAGTACATCTTACGGAACTGGTACTGCACAATCGCGTTGAGCATCTTGTTGTCGTTCGTCGACATGATCCCTTGCAGAGTGCTGTCGGCGTTCGACTTGGAATAGCTCGCTCCCAGCGTCAGTCTGCGCACCGGGCTGCTGCTCAGACCAAACGAATAACTCTTACCGCCATAAAGAATGAGATCGTCGATTGGAATGATGGGCTGCGGTATCGGATTTTGGATCAACCCTAATCCGGTTTCAATTGCATTTCCGCTTGATTTCGAGTAGTTGGCATTCGCTGTCAGATAGCGCGAATAGAAAATCGAAGTGTTGAAACTCTCGCTGGTGTTCGCGGTTCCCGCCTGCTCGGTCAAGAGTGTCTTGCTCGCGCCGGCACCGCCGCTCCAGCCAAACTTTCCCCAGCGGCGCCTCACGTTTCCTCCGTAACTGTAGGAAGAGGTCGTGTAGCTGATCAATGCGCTCTGCACGTTCTGGGCATAGGTAAAAGATCCTCCTGCGACCCATGCGCCGAAGTGACGGTTGTAATTGACTGTGCTATTGATTCCGAGCGAGTTCTGGCTCGAATTGCTGGCGCCGTTGTCACTGAGGCTCAGGGCAGCGTTAAAACTGCCGCCAAACAGCACCCTCCAGTAGGAAACGCCACCGCCGTAAGTACTGGCTGAGAAGCTCTCGCCCAGATAGTACTGTTCTCGGTGGTCAGCGAAAGCCTGGGCTTGCATGTTCGCCATCACCGAGTAACTGGCATTGCCCAATAAGTCCAGGGAGTGTGTTCCTTGCCCCAGATTTATCGGCTGAGTTACACCTCCAGCGCCCGCGACAGCCTCGTACAGGCTACCCGAAAGATTGTTGGAATAGTCGGTGCTGAACGAAAAATGGAACTTCTGGGTGGGCTGGAAGACGGCCGATGCGGTATATGTGTCCACAGTGCCGCTGTCGCTGCCCCCGGCAAAGTCAGAACTGAACTCCGAACTGCTGAAGGCGCTGGCAAATTGTCCTCGAAGAGGAAGTGCGTGTCCCACGTTAAATCCGTAGTCCCAGCTGCTCGAACTCGTCTCCTCCGTCGTCGAGTTCTGAAGAACCTGGGGAATTTCTGAGTGTCCGGCTCCATCCCCGAAATAGGCGCCCAAGTTGAATCCCTTCAGCGTGTATCCGGAGCGAAGACTAAACGAATGATTGTCTGTGGTCCCGTTATCGTTCGAACCGTAGATCGAATACTGGCTGTTTCCCATCTGGAAGTTGGCAGAAAGGGTGGGCAAACCGGGAACAATTTCGGCCCAGTTGATCCCAAAAGTTTCGCTGTCGCCATGGGTTGTGTAGTTAGCCACGCCCGGGATCGAAAAATTACCTTCGCTGTTGTACGCCTTGGCGTAATTGATCGATCCGGGAAAATGGCTGCCACTAAAAATCGAACTGGATGCGCTCGCTCCGCTGGCATTGGAAAGGGATTGGTAGCTCGAGTTGTCCCGCGCCTGATTCAGGTAAGGCGAAATCGCAAAGGACAAAAAGTTGGGATTGTAGTAAAAACCGCTGAACGTGCCCGCGCCACCGAAGGATAAGCTGTGATCGGAGGGGATTTGGTTTCCATAGGTTCCGGTGTAACCAGTGGACAACGTCCCGTTCAGGTTCGTGCTGAAGTCGCCGAAGTTGAACTGCCCCGCAGCCGGCAATGCCATCAGGAGAAGTCCCACCAGCACAAAACCCGAATTTCGTAGAATCCCCGCCACCTGGTGCCAACTTCCTGCTGTCTCGGACAGCAGCTCCGCTTTTGAGTTTTTTCTGGCTTCCCACAACGGCGCGATTGCAAAGGCGCCAGCCATATCTACTTGAAGAAAAGCACGTCCCCGGCCAAAACGTGATTCCAGCTAAGTAATTTATAATAAAGGAGATAAAGGAGCCTGCGGCCATGTCAGGGAGGCGGTTTCTGGGCCATATAACCCAGCTAAATCGAGCTTAATAAGGCATTTGGCGCATGGATTGCCGTCGCGGAAATTACGGAGAGAGGGGCGTAAGGCCAACCCTGTAGAGACGTAGCTAGCTACGTCTCTACGAGATCACGATTCAGAGTGAGAGAATGCCGGACTACAGCTCTTCCACTTTGGCGTTCTTGCGCAGCCGTTGGTCCAGGGCTGCGCGTACTGCTTCGACCTTTTTCTGTTGCAGCTCTTTCAGCAGCGAGGCCTTCACATCCTCGAACTTCGTCTTTCCCGCCAGGATGTGCTGGTTGAGCCGGACAATGGTGATCGCCTGATCCACCTGGATGATTCCGCTGACCTCACCGTCTTTCATGGCCAGGAGCGTCTGAACTACCTGCGGCGGCAGTTTCTCGCGGGGCACAGCCTTGTGGTTTCCCATCATCACCCGGTAATCGTCTTCTGAGATCTTCTCTGCCAACATTCCGAATTGCTCATAATTCGTGGTTGCCTTGGCTTGCTTCAGTCCATCCTCGGCTCGCTTGCGAAGTTCTTTCAAATTCTCCGGCGTCGGTTTGGCTGGGGGCAGGAAGGTGATGGTCTGAATGGCAAAGGCCTCGGGATACTGGAAGCGCGCCGGATTCTTGTCGTAGTAAGCCTTCGCCTCAGCCAAGGAAACAGTTGACTTGTCCTCCACTTCCGTTTTCAGCATGGCGTCAATCAGCAAGGAGCGCTTAATCTTGCTGTCCAGCGCCTTCGCCGAGCCCTGAAATTCCTGCTTCAGAAATTGTTGGTACTCATTCGGAGTGCTGAATTGACCCTTGAAATCCGCCTCCGCCTTTTGCAGCTTCGCCGGCGGCACCGTGATCTGACGGCGCACTGCTTCCTGATACAACAGTTCTTCAAAGACAATCATCTTCAGCGCGCCCTGGCGGATCTGGGGCACCAACTCGGGAGGAACCTGGCCATTGTGCTGAGCCGCGTATGGAAACAGAGTGTAGATCTCGCGCTGCAGATCCCGATCGGTCAATACTGTTCCGTTCACCCGGGCCACAGGCTTGTCCGTGACTTGAACCGACTGCTGGTTCACTGCGTGAGTCGGCGTGTGTGAGACGGCCATTTGTTGGGCCACCGTCGTCACTGGCGCCAGCGCCAACAGAACCAGGGTGCAGATTGATAATTGCGGTTTCATAAGAGCCATCCTCGTTCACAAAAATAGGGGAGAGGTTTTCTCTCTCCCCTCGCGGCTAACAGCAAACATCTTAGAAGGTCGTGCCGATCTGTCCTTGACCGTTCATTTCGTTGGCTTCTCCACCGTGGCATTGACGGCAGAATTGGGCGGTCTGGTTGGCGCCCGCAGTGCCGCTTGCCGGGTTGTATGGGCCGACGAGGAAGAACATGGTCGCGTAATAGTTAGGCGGCAATCCGCTCTTCGCGGCCGTGACATTGACCGTGTTCATCACGTGCTGGTTGTGGCAGCTCGTGCAAGTAACCACAGCGGTGTTATTGTACGCGCTGAGGTTCACGAAGAAGCCGTAGTTCTTTACGAACTGGGAGGAGTTTGGGCCGGTCATTGAGATCGTGCCGTTGGTCTCGGTGCAATCCCAATTCCACTGGCCGCCGCAGGACACGGTGGCATTCAGGCCCACTGGGTGGTTGGCGATGTAGTTGCCGGCACCGTCGCCGTCGTTGCCCAGCAACGTCGGAATGTTGTTGTAGGTCCCGTAAGTCTTCGGCAGCGTCTCAAACACTTTGTTCTGCATCATGGCGCCTTGGGCCCAGTTGCCGTCATGACAGCTAAGGCATGTCAAGAGGCCATTGACGTCAGGTTGAGTGTCGGCAACGAACTCGGCTGCTGTCGGCAGAACTTCGACCCGGCCTCCAGCGGTGGTGATCGTCTGTCCATAAAGATTGCCGGTGTCCTGGCCCCACAAAATAGCTTGGCCAGAAACAACGTCCCCGGATTTGTTGGCGCCGTTGCCCCATGCGCCGCTATGCGGTGCGTGACAGGCAGCGCAACCACGCCCGTAATTGAGGTGGGCGCCGAGGACGTCTTGGGTCGCCGCTCCCGCATTGACCTGAGCGGCGGCGAACGACGCCACGGCCAGGATCGTGAATAGGATTGTCAAAGTCTTTTTCATACGTTCTCCTTAAGGATTTTATGATGAAACCTTGTACTCTTTACTTTTGTAACTATTACTGAACTCGCGAGATTCACTCGAACCTCCGATAGCTACATTGCACGACAACCGCCGCACGATTTGGCACTGCCATCTTCCGGTTCTGTTTTGTAAGTACTTGCGGCGAATAGACTTATCAATTCCGTCCCTGGACGAGCTTAGCTTACCAACGGCATAGCACTTCCAGGGATGGGGTTTCTCCCACACTGGGACTGGTGAAATGACCCATGGGATGAATACCCCGATGTAGCGTTTTTCAACAGTCCTAAGTTCCCCGGAATCTGGTTTGTGGTCGAGTCCGACGCGAATTTCAGGCAGTCTTGCTAATGCGGCCAAAGGCGTAGATCGACCCGCCCACCAGCAATACAGAAAGCACCCACGGAAGAATGATGGAAGACCAGAGTAACTCAGGAGAGAATCGGATGACGGCTATCCAAACAAGAAGCGCTAAGGCGCTGCCGAAGATCGTCAACACCCGCTGTGGACTCCATACCCGCGGGCAACAAAGGGCCCACATAGCCAGCGCAAATGGAAAGGCTGCCACCAGATCCACAAGATAGTGTTCGCCGCCTGCCAGGGTTGCTAACACGGTCAGGGCAAGGTAAATCAGCGCCAGCCAATGCCAGCGGGATGCCCGCCAGATGCAATACACCAGTAAGGCCCATGCCACGTGTAGCGACGGCACGGCATTGCGCGGGAAAGTTGGATTGAGCCCGATCGGGCGCAGATCAGCAGCGGCAACCGTGGCGCAACTTGCGGGAACCTCGCCAGTGAAGCATTCGGAACCGAGAAGATAAACCGGGCCACAAGCAGGAAGCAGTCGGTACGCTTGAACGCCGATAACTCCAGTCAGCACCATCACAGCCAGAACACGGACGGGTTGGCCGCGTTGTCCGAGCGACATCGCGTAGGTAGCTGCGATCGCGAGCACCAGGCTTTCGTATACCACGCTGACCATCGGATACAAACCGAAGTGCTCCACCCACCGGTTGCACCACAGGCTCGGATTGAAGCCAAAACTCAAGTCGGCATAGAGGGTGTAGAGATCGAAGGTGTACCAGGAACCTGCGGATTGCCGCCCGAAGATCCACGCCCGAAAGAAGACATAAACAACGCACAAGGCTGCTGGCGCCAGCGTCCAGGACGGAATGCTTCGCCGTAACTGAAACCAGCGCACCGCGATGATGAACGCGCCGGCAAGACCAAGCAGCGTTGGCCTAATCATGAGCGGGTTCATCGAGAGTTTCTTCTGACCCTCCAAAGATGGCTGGCGTTCCGACTTCGTCTTCGCCTCCGCCTCCGTGTGGCGCCGCTTAGGGTTTGGTTGCAGCCGCCGGCGCCGGCTGCGGCGCGCTGTTCGACGCCACTCCTCTGCGCGCATCCGCGGCCTTCTTCAAGTCTTCCTCGCGCTTCGTTTTTTCCGCGGCTGCCTCGGCATCCGTTATGTAGCGGAACATCTGCATCCGCCCGGGATACTGTTCGGTGGTGAATACACGATTCTGTTTGTCAATCGCAATGCCAACCAGCGCTTTGAACTGGCCAAGACCGCTGGCGTGCACGTCGCCGATGTAAGTCAGCAGTTGTCCCTCGCGGTTGAAGACCTCGACCCGATCCTGATACTGATCGGCTACCCAGATGTGCCCATCGCAATCCACGGCAATGCCCTTGGGCCGGGCAAAGTAGCCGGGACCATCGCCGTGCTTGCCGAACTGGCTGATGAAATTGCCGTCGGCATCGAAGATCTCTACGCGGTTATTCATGGTGTCAGTGACATAAACATTGCCATCCCTGTCGAGCGCAACATTCGAGGCTCCGCCGAAGTTACCCGGCGTGGTGAGGGTGTGCTGCTTGCCCGGAGTTCCAATGTGACGCAGCAGTTTGAGGCTGTCGGCGTCATACACGAGGACCAGGTCTTGCTGCTCATCGACGACATAAAGAAGCCGGTTCTCGTTATCGACTGCCATTCCAACCGGATCTACCAATCCCTCGTCGATCTGGCCTTCAACCTGATGTTTGGGATTGAACACAAGCACTCGATGCATTTTGCCGTCGGAAACAAAGAGACGGTCGCCGTCATCGAGGGCGACGCCATTGACCAAACCAAAATGCGCGTCCACGCCATTCTTAATCAGCGTTGCTTCGCGGGTTTCCGTATTAAAGATGAAGACCGCCCCGACCTTTTGATCGGCCACATAAACTAAACCCTTCGAGTCGATGGCAATCCCGTAGGGCCTGATCAACTGCCAGGGAAAAGTTTTGAGCCTATCGACGTTATCCACCTGCTTGGTGCCAGCTACGCGATCCATCCAGCTTTGCTTTGGCTTGGTGGTAGAGGGAGGAGTGTAGTCAATCTTCATGCCCGCGAAGTAATCCAGCCATTGCACCCTGGCGATGGCGGGCGGATTGGGCCAAACCAGCTCCGAGCGATCAACCGGGGTCCCAACAGGAGCCGACGGCTGGGGGTTGGCGTCGGCTGTCTTCTTTTTGCCGCCGACCACAGAGGCTGGCAAAACCACAACCAGTAACATCGTTAGTGCCGCGGCCAGCGTCCTGCGGTTGCGATTCGAATTGGAAGCTTGTGTAAACATGTCTAATCTCCTGTGGTTGTCTCCCGCATATTTATCCTGTTCTTGTGGCAGGTATCGCAGAACGCCATGTTGTTCTGCTGGTCTTTCACCAGCAGCCCTGGCTGCGCGGAAGAGTGCGGCTGATGGCAGCTCAAACAAGCCAGGTGCGTCTTGACCTTGGTTATATCGGCCGGATCCATCACATCTGAAACCGGGTGGCCTTGCACTGGATGCCCTAACCCAAACCTCAGCGACAGAATCACTACTTGATTCTTTTGGAAGTAATCCTCCGGTAGCTTCACCTTGCCATTAAAGATAGTGATCAAATGCTCTGCCTCCAACTTCTGCGGCACCGTGTCTGTTCCATGGCACTCCAGGCAGAGCGCGTTTCCCTTAGCCCGCAGCAGATGATCATTGTCGCCGCCGTGCGGTTCATGGCAAGTGGCGCAGCCCTGAACGAATGCGGGCTGATGGTGTACCGGCTTCTTGGCAAGATCGGCAATATCGCTGTGGCAGCCGAGGCAGATCTCCACCGCATTCGTCTTGGGAAGCCCCGGCTGACGACTGGCGTGGGGACTGTGGCAGTCGGTGCAATCGCCCGCTGCTCCTGGGTGCTGGACTTTGGCGGTTTCGATCAGCTTGGCTTTATCGTCGTGGCAGGTCACGCAAAGCGCTTTGACATCGGTCTGCGTCAATACAACTTTTCCGTCTTTCGCTGGAGCGTGGCACACGTCACACTGTTTGTCGGCGAAAGGCGGATGCATAAATTTGGCCATCAGCTTCGGTGCCGCGGACTGGTGCGGATCATGACAGGTCAGGCAATCGGCTTTTTCGAAAGGCTGGTTCTGGTGCGCTTTCTGCAGGCTCGCGTCTTTAGCATCATGGCAATCTAGACAGAGCGCCGGCGACGCCTTGGTGAGATGGAAATCGAATTCAGCCTTGCCAACCTCCCCGGTTTTATGTGTCAGGTGGCAAGTGTCGCATCCCATATCGAGCGCGGCATGGCGGCTGCCCTTTTCGGGCACGTTCAAGCCAGTGGTATGGCAGCTCAAGCATAGGTTTTCTTTCTGATCCCCGGAGACGGGCTTCAAGAGCTGATCTTTATTGTCCGACGAGTGCGGATCGTGGCACTTCAAACAGTCGCGTGCCGCCGGGGGATGAACCGTGCCTTTTATGTTGGCTGGATTCTTGTCCGCGTGGCAAGTGAAACACAGAGCATAGGGCGTGGTGGTGATGAGCTTGACATAGGTTGCATCTCGAACATTGCGGATTTCATGGCAAGCCGTGCAGCCCATAGCCATCGCTGAATGGACCGCCTTCCCTTTGGTTTTGTCTTCATGGCAGGCGATACAGGTGGAAGTATCCGCCTTGGGATCGAGCGGCACCGGATGTCTTGCAGCCCATGCGCTGCCCGTGAGGATCACTACGACAATCAAATAGCCTAAGGCGCTTAGCCCACACGTCACTCGGGGATTCCAATCGAATGATTCCAATGCCACTCCCACCACCGCCTCCATAGTCGCCTGTGCACGCATCTTGCCTTAGTTCCATCCCGTCGAAGTTTGAAACAGTTCTTGTAACGGATTGCAACAAAATCAGTTGGGGATCGGGTTCCACTCTATAGCAAGCCGCGTTTGTTGAAAACTTCATCACGATGGGGTTTCTCCCACAGTAGCGTGGTCGAAATGCCCCAAGCGATCGCGTCCTCGTGCTGGGCAATCCAAATCCTTCTCGCTGTGAGTGGCAAGCCGGGTTCCGTCCCTTTTGCAGATCGCGGATTTCGAGTCTCCGATTCCACTGTGATCTCCGCACTATCTACCTGTGATTTGTGTCACCTGCACATCGCGGCCGACCTTGCGATGGAGCCACAATGGCTGTCTCTTTGTTGGGGACGAGATTGCTCGACCACAGTCGCAAGGCTTCCTCGGACTGCGCCAAATTCCTGCGGAACTCCAATCCGCTGTGTGATTTGGCTCAAGCTGCACTTTTCGAGTCCGCTAGCAGACGCGACCGAACATGAGGAATTTCAGCAACTTCGCCGAATTTTCGGCAATGGCGCGAAACGTGCCTTTACCTGGTTGGGGAAGAGGAATCACATGACTGCAAGCTCATACTCCGCAGTTCAGAAAACGGTGAGGAACATTTGGCAAACCCTGGCTGCGATCAAGACGGGCGTCATTCTTCTCATTCTCGTGGTCATTGTCTCGGCGGCGGGCACCTTGATTCTGCAGCGTCCTGCGACTGATGCGGACGAAATGCAGCGGGCCTATTCGCCACAAGTGCTGCGCCTGCTTGATGGTGTAGGACTAACCGACGTTTTCCATGCCTGGTGGTTCGTACTGCTGCTGGGCCTGGTGAGCCTGAGCATTATTGCCGCATCGATTCAGCGCTTCCCTAACTCGTGGCGATACTACGCGCGCCCTTACAAAAGTCCTGACGAGAGTTTCCGAAATGCGCTGCCTAATCATGTTCTCATTCCAATCCGAGATGAAGAAGCAGGACTAAGCGCGGCGGAACGCGTGTTGCACAAGGCCGGTTACAGGCCCGAGCGAATCGTGCGCGAGAACAGCTTTTCCTTATTCGGCGAGCGCAGCCGCTTTTCTGAGATGTCCGTTTACATCGTTCATGCCAGCCTGCTTCTTATTTTTCTTGGAGGCATTGTCGATGGAGTTTACGGATGGCGTGGGTTCGTCACTCTGAGCCGTGGGCAACAATCCAGCCAAGTGGAGAGCCAGAACGGAAACAGACGAAATCTGGGTTTTGCTATCCGCTGCGACGGCGCAGGCCAGGAAAACTACGCCGACGGCACTCCCAAGCGCTGGTGGTCCGATCTGACGATTCTGCAGCATAACCAGGCGATCGTTCACAAGCAGATCGTGGTTAACGATCCGCTGGTTTATCGCGGCGTACGCTTTTATCAAGCCAGCTACGGCAAGACCGGAAAGCTCGACAGACTGGTGCTCGCCGCTACTTCGCGCGATGGAAGAGTGGTCAAGGACATCACCATTGCTCCGGACGAAACGTTGCCCTTGGACCCGGATACGACCGTCCGTCTCGCTCAGTTCATTCCCGACTATGTAGTGCGCGATGGTCAGATTTACGCTCGCTCCACTGATCTCGAAAATCCCGCCGCTCAGCTCGTGGTCGAATCGAAAAAATCCGGTCAGGCGATAAATTTCTGGCTGCCCGCGATCCCCGGTTTCGAGCAGAACGCATCTTCGCCATATACGTTCGACGCCAAAGATCTGCAGATGGCCTACTTCACCGGTCTCGAAGTTTCGCACGAGCCTGGACAGTGGTCGGTGTGGACTGGCGTGCTCGTCATGGGTTTCGGCTTGGCCCTGGTCTTTTATTTCGTCCATGTACGGCTGTGGGCCGTTCCCGTGCGAAATGCACGCGGCCAACTGACGCTTTGGATTGGCGGAACTGCAAACAAGAACAAAGATGCGTTTGATCAACGTTTTCGCAAGCTGGTGGAAGAAATCGAATCAGAACTTCAAGTTTCTGTAAACGCAGGCGCGGATGCGCCTGTAGCTTCGCTCGCCGGAAAATAAACCCGGCAATGGAGGATGCATCTATGGCACGAATTGCAAGAGCCGAACCGCAACCAGCGGCCACCGGCACAACCCTAGTCGTAATGGTAGGACTGGGAGTTGCGTTCCTGCTCTTCATGGCATTTCTGAACGTGGTCAAGAGCGGCAATCTGCTCAACGAGTCCAATCTGCTTTATGCGACGCTCATTTTCTACTGCGGTGCCGGAACGCTTTATCTCGGTTTCGGAGTCACTGGGATTCCTTCTTATGTTCGCTTCGCTTCGCTGGCAACCTGGGCAGGCCTCATCGCCAACACCGGCGCGGTGGCGCATCGCTGGTATGAAGCCGGACATCCGCCGTTTGCCAGCATCTATGAAATGTTACTTAGCTTTGTATGGACGCTCGCCGTTCTGACTTTGATTGCTGAGAAAAAATTCGGCGTGAAAGTTATCGGCACCGTTACCATGCCAGTCGCGATCGTCGGCGTTGTGTTAATGCAGTTGCTGCGTACCGACGTCCATCCACTGGTGCCCGCGCTGCAATCGACATGGCTGCACGTCCACGTCACACTGGCCATGCTCGCCTACGCGGCCTGCGCGCTCAGCTTCGCTCTAGCCATGATGTTCCTCATCAAGGACAAGATGAAAACTGAAACCTTCCTTGCCGCGACCAGCCTGTTTGGCATCGGCACCTACCTCGGCGTGCTGACTCGTTTCGAGAGATGGGGTGGGTTGAGCGTGGTCGCGTGGAACCCGGAACAGAAGTCAGAAATGTTCCTGTCCAGAGGAGTACGCCTGTTCGTGGTGATTCCCGATCTTGGCTGGCTGATGGTGATGGTGCTTGCGGCGGTCTCTGCTCCCCTGGTTCTCTATGTGATCTGGCGCAAGACCGGGAATGAAAGCCTCATTGACATCGCCAACCGCGCGGTATTTGTGAGCATTCTGCTGCAGGTGCTGGCGCTGGTGTTCTTCCTGCTGCGGGCGCGCGACGGCCGCTACGGCTCGCCGGATGCCGACGGCCTGTTCGCAACCAGTTTGGCCGCCAGCCCATTCATTCTCTCGGGGCTGGTGGGCGGGATCTTTGTTTCATTGCTTTATCTTTTATTACTGTGGCGCCGTCAGGATCTCGAGCGCATGTTGCCCAGTGCCGAAGAACTCGACCGCATCACTTATAAAACCATCGCGATCGCGTTTCCCTTGCTCACCCTGATGATCGCGGCGGGCGCCTACTGGGCTAATCGCACCTGGGGCTCTTATTGGAGTTGGGATCCGAAAGAAACCTGGGCTGCGATTACCTGGCTGGTGTACGCGGGATATTTGCACATGCGCGTCACCCGCGGATGGCGCGGCCGGCGCGCTGCGTATTTTGCCATCCTGGGCTTCGCAGTCGTGATGTTTACTTTCTTTGGAGTGACGTACTTGCTGCCCGGAATGCATGCTTATGCGTAGCCGTAATCAGTTCGCGGCGAAGCCCACTGCTCCGGTGGCAGAAACCATCCATACGGCTGCTGCTCAACAAGGTTGGTCGGGCATCAGCAGTCCTACTACGCCTGGGTTGCATTCGCAGATGGAGGATTTCGGATTGAGTTCTGTCGGGTTCAATTGGCAACTCAAAGCAATCTTGCCAGTAGGGTTCGTACTCTTGGCGGGGTTGCTACTCTTCATTCTCGCGACCGTATCCCTCCGCGACCCGGAGCGCCACGCAGTACTGATCGTCGCGGGTGCCGGAGCAGTTGCCATCTGCGCGGTGTTAATCGTTGCGCTAGCCTATGTGATTCAGCGGCCCATGGTCGAATTGCAGGAGAAAATCGCGCAAGTCAGCCAGGGCAACCTGAACGTTGCGGTCAGCTTCGACCGGCGCAACGACGAAATCGGAGACCTCGGCCGCAACTTCAATTACATGACGCAGCAACTACGCGAGAGTCGGGCAGAAATTGAACGCCTGCATCGCACCCAGATGTCCCGCGCCGAGCACTTCGCGACCCTCGGCGAGTTGGCCACCGGCCTGGCCCACGAGATTCGAAACCCGCTCGCCGGAATCGCAGGAGTCATCGAAATCGTTGGACGCGATCTGCCTCCAACCAGTCCGGCGCGCGCCGTGGTGAAGGATGTTCGCCTGGAAATCACGCGCATCAGTCGCACCTTGACCGATCTGCTCGAAACCGCGCGGCCACGCCGTCCCGAGGTCCGCCGAAGCAACCTCAACACCACCGTAGAGCACGCCGTAATGTTGGCTCGGCAGCAGGTGCTCTCACGACCAATCAAGATCGAACTGCAGCAGGCCCCCGATCTGCCTGAAGTTGAACACGACAGCGATCAGATTCACCAGGTTCTTCTGAATCTCCTGCTCAACGCAGTTCAAGCCATGGAGAAGACCGGCACAGTGAATGTTGAAATCGGTTCACGCGATGGCTATGCCAACGTCGTTGTCCGCGATACTGGTCGAGGCATCTCTCCACAAAACCTGCCCAATATTTTCCGGCCTTTCTACACTACGAAAGGCGATGGCACCGGTCTCGGCCTCTCGCTGGCCCACCGTATCGTGGAAGATCATCATGGCCGCATCGAGGTCAACAGCGTGGTAGGGAAGGGAAGCCGTTTCGAGGTGTTACTCCCATTCAAAATGCCCCCCCTCAGATCGCCGCTTCCTAGGACCCATTCCCTCGCAACGTAGCCCCGGACGCCTCGTCCGGGCCGTCGAGCCAAGCGCCCCTAGCTGCCCAGCGATCTCCAGGTTATATGAACGGCCACCAAAGCAAGCGCCTTCCATTTCGTAGTAAATTAAACACCGATGCCTGTAGAGAAAATCATGATCGTAGACGACGAGCGCCTGGTGCGCTGGTCGCTGCGCCAGAAGTGTGAAGAGTGGGGCTACCATGTGATCGAAGCCGATTCCGGTGAACCCGCGCTTAAACTCGCCCAGCTTGAATCACCCGATCTCGTCCTGCTTGACGTCCGCATGCCCGACCTCACCGGAATTGAAGTCCTCGATCAGCTCAAGAAAAGCGGCGACGCCCGCGCCGTCATCATGATCACGGCCGATCCTCAACTTGACGATGTCAAAGCCGCGCTTAAGCTCGGAGCCTACGACTTCGTGGGCAAGCCGGTCGATTTCGACGAGCTTCACGTCACCATCAAGAACGCCCTTGAGGCTACCAGCCTGCGCGCCGAAGTCCAGAGCCTGCGGGGTGAGGTGCGCCGCGAAGCTGGTTATAACAGCGTGGTCAGCGTCTCGTCCAAGATGACCGAGCTGATGAATTTTGTGCGCAAGGTTGCATCCAGCGAGGCCACGACCATCCTGATTCAGGGCGAGAGCGGAACCGGCAAAGACCTTATCGCGAAGGCCATCCACTACGAAAGCTCCCGCCACGAAAAGCCTTTTGTGGCCATTAACTGCTCGGCCATTCCAGAGACGTTGATGGAAGCCGAACTTTTCGGCCACGAAAAAGGCGCGTTCACCGACGCCAAGCAGATGAAGAAGGGACTGTTCGAGGCGGCCGACGGGGGCACGCTGTTTCTGGACGAAATCGGCGAACTCTCGCCCCTGCTGCAGGCCAAGCTGCTGCGCGTGCTCGAAGACCAGGTGATACGCCGCGTAGGCGGCATCAAGGATATGCAGGTGGATGTGCGCGTGATCGCCGCCTCCAATCGCGATCTCGAAAAGGCGGTGCGCGAAGGTCAGTTTCGTCAGGATCTTTATTACCGGTTGGCCATTATCGCGATTTTCATTCCCCCGCTCCGCGACCGGAAAGAAGACATTCTTCCTCTGGTCGACTTTTTCATCGAACGTTATAACCGCCGATTTAAGAAATCCATTCGCGGCATAACCGATGACACTCGCCGTTTGCTTCTCGCTCATAGCTGGCCGGGAAATGTTCGCGAGCTGAAAAACGTCATCGAGCGCGGCATGATCCTCGAAGATGAACCGTTTCTGCGGCCGGTGTATCTGCCGTTTTCCGTAGGCGAATCGGGAGGTCGAACGGTCTTTGAACGAACTTCTCCCGCCGACGGCGGACAGGCCTTGCCCAACGGCCGCACCCTGCCGCGGCTTTATATCCCGGAAGGCGGCACTTCTCTCGAAGAAGTTGAGCACCACATGGTCGAGCTCGCCATGCGACAAGCCAACGGCAACCAAACCCACGCCGCCAAGCTGCTGGACATCAGCCGTGACGCACTTCGTTACAAGCTAAAGAAGTTCGGGTTGATTCGTGGAGATGAAGAGGGCGCCCAGACGAGCGTGGCCGAGGATCAGTAGTGTAGGGCGGACACTCCTGTCCGGCGCCGTTGACTTTGCTTTCGTTGCCCAAGAAAAGCAGGGCGAGCGCCATGCACCCGCCCTGCAGGGTTTCGCTTCCGGTCTGTTTAAAAGAATCCCAGTGCCTTCGGGCTGTAACTTACCAGCAGGTTCTTGGTCTGTTGGTAGTGGTCGAGAATCATCTTGTGAGTCTCGCGGCCGAAACCCGACTGCTTGTATCCGCCGAATGCGGCGTGTGCCGGATACAGGTGATAGCAGTTGGTCCACACGCGGCCAGCCTTGATTTCGCGGCCTACGCGATACGTGTTGGTGCCATTGCGCGACCACACGCCTGCGCCCAAACCATAGACGGTGTCGTTTCCGATCGCAATGGCATCTTCGAGGTTCTTGAACTTGGTCACGGAAAGTACGGGACCAAAAATTTCTTCCTGGAAGATGCGCATTTTGTTGTGACCAACGAAGACGGTCGGTTTAATGTAGTAGCCGTTCTCCAGATCATCGCCGAGATGAGCTTGTTCGCCGCCGATGGCGCAGCGCGCTCCCTCGTTCTTCCCGATGCTGATGTATTCCAGAATCTTCTCGAGTTGATCGCGGGACGCCTGTGCGCCCATCATGGTTGAAGGATCGAGCGGATTGCCGACCTTGATCTTGCCTACGCGGGCAACCGCGCGTTCCAGGAACTTGTCGAAGATCGATTCCTGGATCAGGGCGCGCGATGGGCAAGTGCAGACTTCACCTTTGTTGAAGGCAAACAGAGCAAAGCCTTCGAGCGCTTTGTCGAAGTATTCATCGTCGGCATCCATCACGTCGGCGAAGAAGATGTTGGGAGACTTGCCGCCCAACTCCAGAGTTTGCGGAATGATCGGTTCCGACGCGTATTGCATAATCAGACGGCCGGTGGTGGTTTCGCCGGTGAATCCGATCTTGGCGATGCGAGGATTGCTGGCCAGGGCTTTTCCGATCTCGCCGCCTGGGCCCGTGACCACGTTGATCACGCCGGGTGGTAACAGATCGCCGATCAGTCCCATCAGCACAAGTAAGCTGAGAGGCGTGTTAGACGCAGGTTTAATCACCACGCAGTTTCCGGCGACGACGGCGGGCGCGAGCTTCCAGGCAGCCATCAACAGCGGGAAATTCCACGGAATGATCTGACCGACAACGCCCAAAGGCTCTTTGAAATGATAGGCGATGGTGTCGTTGTCAATCTCGCCCACCGTGCCTTCTTCGGCGCGAATGCAACCGGCGAAGTAGCGAAAGTGATCGATAGAGAGCGGGACGTCGGCAGCACGAGTTTCGCGAATCGGTTTGCCGTTGTCCAGCGTCTCCGCCAGGGCCAGAAGCTCCAGATTTTCTTCCATCTTGTCGGCGATCTTCAGCAGGATGGAAGAGCGAATCGCGGGGGCGGTGCGGCCCCAGAGATCCTTGACCGCATGTGCTGCGTCGAGAGCCTTCTCGACATCTTCGGCCGAAGAGCGCGCAATCTCACAGATTGGCTCCCCGTTGATCGGGCTGTAATCGGTAAAATACTGGCCCTTCAGCGGCGCTACCCAGCGGCCGCCAATGAAGTTTTCATACTTGGATTTGACCCCGTCCTTGCGAAGGGTGTCGATCGCTTGCTGGACGGACGTTTGTTTCACGAGGTCTGCAACTGCCATGACAATGTCTCCTTTTCTGCGTTGATTAAAAACGTAATAAGTCCCCGGATACGAAAATACCGCTCGCGCTGACCAGGGTCGGTGAGCTGCGTCACACGCCTTTGTGATGTGAGGGGAAACCGCAACTAACGATGAAAAAGCCAAGATGAAGAACGCATGTCACGGCCCTGACTTCGGATCGACCTACCGCCCGCTACAAAAATATAGGCGGACAACCGCGCTCGCATCAAGCCGCGAGCACCGAAATCCGCCTTTTACTTAGAATCCGCAGCCAAAAATCAAACGATCCAAGAGCTCATGCGACTGCGTGGCTCTTTTGTGCTTTAGCACTGGTTGATTTCTTGGCGCCGGATTCGGCAGCGATATCGAGAACGACTCGACCGTTGACCTTCCCCTTCTTGAGACGGTCAAAGATATCGTTGATCGATCCCAGTGGTTGCTCCTCGATCGTCGCTTTCACTTTGCCCTCAGCGGCAAACTGCAGCGCTTCCTCGAGGTCCTTGCGTGTGCCCACAATCGAGCCCCGTACGGTTTGACCGTTCAGGACCAGATCGAAAATGGAAACGGGGAATTCTCCCGGAGGCAGGCCGTTCAGAACGCAGGTTCCGCCACGGCGTAGTGTTCCGATCGCGTGTTTGAACGCGGGAAGGGACACGGCCGTGACCAAGGCACCGTGAGCGCCTCCGATTTTCTTCTGGATGGTTTCGACTACGTTTTCTTCCTTCGCATCCACGGTCAAATCAGCGCCGAGTTTGCGGGCCAACGCCAGTTTCTCCGCTCCGATGTCAATAGCGGCAACGTGCAGGCCCATAGCCTTGGCGTATTGAACCGCGACATGGCCCAGTCCGCCCACGCCCGAAATCACGACCCACTCGCCGGGGCGCGCCTGGGTTTGTTTCAAACCCTTGTAGGTGGTAACGCCGGCGCAGAGAATCGGCGCGGCATCAATGAAGGATAAATTTTCCGGGATGCGGCCGAGGTAATCTGCCTGCCCCAAAGCAAATTCTGCAAAGCTGCCATTTACCGTGTAGCCAGACATATTCTGCTCTGGACATAATGTTTCCCAGCCAGTAAGGCAGAATTCGCAATGCCCGCATGCACTATGCAGCCATGCGATGCCCACGCGATCGCCTTCTTTCAAATGGGTCACGCCCGGGCCCCGCTTGGCCACAAAGCCCGCGCCTTCGTGTCCCGGAATAAAGGGTAGAGTGGGTTTGATCGGCCAATCGCCATCCGCCGCGTGCAAGTCGGTGTGACAGACGCCGCTAGCGACTATCTCGATAAGCACTTGTCCAGGTCCTGGTTCTGGGATTGGAACTTCGCGAACCTTCAACGGCTCGCCGAATTTCTCGACGAACGCCGCTTTCATCGTCTTTGCCATAGTATGTCTCCTGGGAGTCCAGTTTTATTGGACTGCTTGCAGTCCTGCGGACTCCGAATCAATTTGGATTAAACTGCCCAAACGCCGTCCGCTTGTTGACGGGCGCAACGCTTCTACTCTCGTTTTCTTGCTTTCATCGCTTGTCCAGCGGAACGGAAAAGCTCTCCGCCGCCATCCAGACGCTATCTTCGACAATTCTGACCTGCCCTGTATGTGACGTAGCACACGTGCTCCTGTGCGCCAGGACACGCGCGGCGCAACTGCTTGCGCTATCTCGACTCCGAAGAATATGGACACGCAAAGAATTGAATCGAGGTAGGAAAAGCTGTGCCAGCCCGCCTTCAGGGCAAGGGATCCGGTAAACGCTGGAACTACATCGTCGCGGCCGACGCCCGTGGTCCGGACAAAGCGGCTAACGGATCACTCGATGGTTCGGCGAGGGGCTGTTTTCCGCACAGACCGACAGCTTCCGAGATTCGCTGGCTCTCTTGTTCTTTCATGGCCTGCCAACTGCAAAGCGCTGCTCGCTCTTGCGCTACTTGATCGAGATTGTGCTTGATACGGTTGGCGTAGTGGGCTGTAACGCGCTCCATCTCTGCCTGGATCTGAGCGTTTTCCCGAACGTTGCGAGCTTCGAATTCGTCAAATTGTTTTTGCTGGCCGGCTTCATAAGCGCTCAAGGCATGCTGGCGCCGCGTCGCGTCCTGGAGCACATCGTCAACCATAGTGCCGGCGGCATCGAGCGCCATGAGCACAGATGCGCGTTTCACTTCTTTGGACAGGTCACGGATGTGTTTGCTGGTGAGCATCTCGATGATCTTGTTAATCCCGTATCGGGAGCGCGCACTTAAGATTCCGGACGCATGGTAAATGTCCTCACAGGACAGCAGGTTGCCCTGCGGTTCGGCAGGGCTTTCGGGAGCGTTGGCGTTTAGCTTGTTCACTGGAACCTCCGTGGGTGTGGCATTGTCCGGCGCGTCGGTGTCATCTTGCTGGTGACGCCAGAACTTTGGAAAAAGGCTCTTTGATTCCATAGCGTTCCTTTCATGACGATCTGACTCGCCTTGGGTTTGAGATTCAAGAGGGCCAACCGGGTCGGTCTCTGGCGATCCGTGATCGTCGGCAGGACTTAGAAAGCTGCTTCCGTAGCCAGGGTCGTGAGGTTCTGCCGTTGAAACCATCGCCGTTGACACTAGAGCGGGCTCCGATGGGGAATTGGGAGAGGCAATCTTCGGATTGGCTGCCTGCTGGGCCGCTGGACTTTGAATTTTCGCTGGCGCAGGCGAACGAGTTTCTTGGACTGAGCGGACGGGCGGTAGGCTCGCCTGGTCACGGCTCTTTCCATCCGTACCCTGGTCAATACCCAAAAGATATGACCTGCCGTCCCACCGGCAGTATGTAGCCACGCCGGAAAACAGCTCCTTCTGCCACTTAACGGTCAGGGCGGATCCGACTGGAATTGGCGCGGTAAGCCGAAGGCATGTTCCCGAAGCAAGCCGGGACTCGATCTTCGCCGGAGCATGGTGCGCCGTTCGATTTTGATCCTCCCACCAGAGTTCGGCCGATGCCAGCGAGGCCGCTTGCTCAAAGCCATTCCCGTTTTGCGGCAAGCTGTTTTGAACCCCGCTCGCGGCTGTATCTCGCTGAACTCCCATGAGAAATGCCATCCCGTCGCTCCGGCAGTTTCGGGCCACACCGGAGAAAAGCTCCCTCTGCCACCTGATCGTGAGCTTGGACCCAACCGCAATGGGAGTCCTGATGCGAATGCAGACCCCAGAAGGAGAACTGTCCTCGATCCTGGCAGGAACAAGGTGCGATGCTCCGGCTTGGTCCTCCCAACAGACCTCAGCCACAGCCATCATCGGCGTTCTCGATTCGATGACATGGGTGGATTGGTTCACGACTTCTTTTACATCGACTTAAAAGCACCGGAGCTTAATACCGAGGGGACTAGCACTTGTGATTGGCTTACCAACAGGGGAAGTGAAGAAAGGGAGGTGAAACCATAAAGTAGCGCCAGCGGCAATGCCGCCTGGTGTTTCGATGCGTCTTTACTATCCTGTTGAGGATCTGGTGCCGGCAAGCGCCGATTCAGGTGTTTGTAGATGGAACAGCCGCTGCAGGGCAGTGGTCATCTGTTCCTGTTCCACCTTCTCTGGAAGTTCCTTGAGTTCACGGGCCAGGGACCCTGCGATTTTCTGCGTCATCCGGGACATCACTGCAGTTAACATTTCGTCCTGGTCCTGGGAGAACGGTCCGTTCTCTTGTCGAAAGGAATCCAGTTCTTGCCGGCAAATCTCATCCAACCGCAGGCGCAATGCCACGATGGTCGGCACTACCCGCTCGGCCAATAGCTTGCGACGGAAACCCTGCGCCTCGGCTTGGAGAATCTTCTGTGCAGCGGCGGCAGCAGCCTCGCGCTCGCCTGCATTGTGGTCGACCACATTTTCCAGGTCGTCAAGGTCATAAAGGAAGACGCCCTGAACGTCGCGCACGCCGGAGTCGATGTCCCGAGGCATGGCGATATCGACAATCACCAGCGGCTGATCTTTACGGCCGTGAACCATTTTTTCGGCTTCCTCGCGGCTGAGAATTGTGTGTGGGCAGGAGGTCGAGCTGATGATGATGTCAGCCTCGGCCATGTGCTGCCAGCGGTCTTCGAACGGGATCGCAAGGCCGCCAAGTTTCGAGGCCAATTCAGTCGCGTGCTCCAGAGTGCGGTTGATCACCCGGACGGAGCTGGCTCCATGATTGAGCAATCCGCGGGCGGAGAGTTCGCTCATCTTGCCCGCGCCGAGAAGAAGCACTTTCTTGTTTTCAAGCGTACCGAAAATCTGGCGAGCGAGTTCCACGGCGGCATAAGGGATCGAAACTGCAGCGTTGCCAATCGCGGTCTCGCTGCGCACGCGCTTCGAGACGGTAAGTGCTTTCTGCAACACCGCGTCGAGAAAGCGGCCGGTGGCGCCCACTTTCTGTGCCAGCTGCCAAGCTTGCTTCACCTGGGAAACCACTTGAGGCTCACCGACAACCATGGAATCGAGGCTGGATGCGACCCGAAAAATATGGAGGAGCGCGGCTTCATCCAGCAATCGATAAAAGTGCTTCCACTCGCACAGCTTGAGATCATATTCGGCAGCCAGCAGGCGCATAACGGAGTTCGCGGCAAGCGTAACGTCGTTGGCCCACAGCCAGAATTCGGTGCGATTGCAGGTGGCCATGACTATTACTTCGTCGATGCCTTCCGCTCTCGACAACTGGACCAGGGCCTCGTAACGCCGGTTTTCGGCGATCCAGAAGCGCTCGCGTACCGCCACCGGGGCGGTGCGGTAGTTCAATCCGACGACCATGAGCGCGGGTTCCAAGGCTGCATCTCCTGCTGCGCCTTTGAGAAAAGCATCCACCGTGCCAAAAAGGTCTCTCAGATAATCATGTTTATTTTCAGTTGCTTAGGTGAGCCTTCAGAAGCGTTGATGGGACAATCTATAGGCTAAATTGCGGGATATGGCGCTAGGTTGAGCGGTTTTTGGCTCCTGATGTATTTCGCCACAGAGTCGGGGGGCAAGAAAGCCCGCTGAGACAGGTTAGGGTTTCGTGAGGCTTATCGATTCCTCCACCGCTGATTCTCGAACGCTGTGGCGGACATAGGTTTCAGTGGGCCAGTTCCACCAACTCAGTATTCTTCTCTTTCAGACTCGCCGTCCGCGGCTGGTAGACGCAGAACGGCTCCTCATCGAGATAGTTGCCGGTGGCAGCATAGGCACGTGCGCGGCATCCCATGCAAATATTGCGAAACTCGCAGCAACCGCATTTGCCTTTCAGGTTATTGGTGTCGCGCAATTGATTGAACACGACCGAGTTCTCCCAAATGTCGGCGAACGACTGCTTTTTTAGATCGCCCGCCAAAGCCGGCAAATACCCGCAGGGATAAACTTCGCCCTGATGCGAAATGAAACACACCGCGGTTCCAGCCAGGCATCCCTTGGTCATGGCGTTCATATCGGAAGGGTGAGTTCCGGGATGACCCACGGCGTGACCAATGCCATGAGGTTTAAGTTCGATGCCGGTTGAGCCGGGCATTGCCATCTCGGTCGGGCCGATATGTGATGGGATGTGAGCTCGTTCTTCCACTGGATGCGCCGCCTGAGCGGCCGCCTCGGAACGGCGCTCTGCAACACGTCGTTGGCGAACCACGCGGAAATAATGGGGCGCGCAGGTTGCTTTTAGTTCGATGCCGCCTTCCAGCGAGCGATCATAAAACCAGTTCAGCATCCTCTCGTACTCTTCGGGTGGAACCATCTGCTCGGCGGCAATGTCGACGCCGCAACCTACTGGCACCAGGAGGAATGTGTGAAGCGCGTCTGCTCCCAGGGACCTCGCCAGTTCGAGCACCTTTGGAAGCTGATGGGCATTGTGGCGGGCGATGGTGGTGTTGATCTGCACCGACATGCCGAGATTCTTCAGATTCCGGAAGCCGGCAATGGCGGCGTCGAACGCACCGGGAATGCCTCGGAAGGTGTCGTGGGTAAGCGCATCGGCGCCGTCCAGACTGATGGCAACGCGGCGCACCCCGCTGTCAACGATCATTTGCGCGACATGTTTCGTAACCAGCGTGCCATTGGTGGCCAGAGCCACGCGCAGGCCCTTGTCCGTGCCATAGCGCGCCAACCGGAAAATGTCGGAACGGAAAAGCGGCTCACCCCCACTCAGCACCAGGATGGGAGTAGAAACTTCGGCAATCTGATCGATAATGTCGCATGCAGCTTGGGTGGAAAGATCGTCTGGAGAACTCAGCTCCGTGGCGCTGGCACGGCAATGAATGCAACGCAGATTGCAGCCTTTGGTCAACTCCCAGAAAACCAATCGCGGCTTGTTTTGATTTGCCTGATTTGCATGCTGTCCGTTGCCGATTGCCGAAGCCATATGCAGCCTCCCGTATTTGAACCTGGGGTTCTGTCCCTCACCCTCGGCGTAAGCATAGGAGATATGAAAGGATAGGGCGGTGACAATCATCACCCGAAATTGTGATCTGCGTCACCAGGCTTAACTATTTCTAGGGCTGGAGGATGGGCGTCTCGTCCGTCCCGCCGGGCGGGGACGCCCGGCCTCTATTAGACGGAAAGCGTGTTAGTTATGGTCCGCGATGTCGCGTAGCGCTGCCGGGTTGCGAATCAGCAGCGTCGAGCCCTTCGATTGCACAATCTGATGCCTCTTCATGTCGGCAAAAAGCCTGGTAACGGTCTCGCGCGAGGTCCCAATCATCTGGGCGATCTCCTCGTGCGTCAGCCTGAGTTTCAGACGAGGCTCGGTTTTGGCCGATTCTCCGTTCTTGCAGCTCCATTCCAGAAGCAGCTTGGCTAACTTCTCGGCGGCGGAGTGCGACAGCCCTAGTGAGCGCACTTCCTCGCACGCATTGTGATACTTTTCGCTTAGCTGTTCGGCCACTTTGAAGCAGGCCTCCACATCGTCCTTCAGGAATCGAAGGAAATCGTCGCGCTTGACGAAATTCACCTGGCAAGGATCGATCGTCTCGGCAGTCACTTCGTAAGGCTTGCCCGAGATGGTGGCGCTCAATCCCAACACTTCGCCGGGCTCGGCAAGCTTCACAATCATGGTTCTGCCGTTCGGCGAGTTGATGGAAAGTTTGACGCTCCCTTTGCACAGCACAAAAATGCCGCGAGGTATCTGGCCTTCTACGAACAGCACAGCGCCCTGTGGATAAGCGGTTGCGTACTTTATGCCTTCAAAGGTCTGCAGCGCAGTAGCGGGCAGATCGCAGAAAATGCGATCAGCGCGGAGCTTGCATGTGAGACAGCTTTCTACAATTTCCATTCCATAAGGTGAGAGCATGAACTAGCCTCCTCTGACACCGTTTTATGAAGCTCTCGGGCCAAGTTCACTTGGCTGGGCCGCATATCGCGCATTCCACAACCAATTGAGCCAGTACCGTCTAGCGTCAGTGTGCTTCTGCATGACGTGCAATGCTGTGCTGCAAGGCACGTTCTCATGTGACCGGCGTCACAGTGCTGGAAGTGTGACGGAGATCACAAGCCGCTGTGATATGCCTTGCTGCGCCGTGCTCCCGCATCGTTCATGCTTATGCAGTCAAAGTGGGATGAGGAAGTGACCAACACCTAACTTGTATGTGAGGGCGGTCGATGATGACGAAACGCAAGTTCAAGACGATGGATGCTAACGAGGCGGTCGCTTACGTCGCCTACCGGGTCAACGAAGTGATCGCCATCTATCCGATCACTCCTTCTTCGAACATGGGCGAATGGGCGGATGAGTGGTCGTCGCAGGGAGTTCAGAACATTTGGGGTACAGTCCCTCATGTGATGGAGATGCAGAGCGAAGGCGGAGCGGCCGGGGCTGTGCATGGCGCACTGCAGACTGGTTCCCTCGCTACCACATTCACTGCATCGCAGGGTCTGCTGCTGATGATCCCGAACATGAATAAGATTGCCGGAGAACTGACGCCCACCGCATTTCACGTTTCGGCACGCACGCTGGCCACGCATGCGCTCTCGATTTTTGGCGACCACTCGGATGTCATGTCGTGCCGAGCGACCGGCTTCGCCATGCTTTCTTCCAACTCCGTGCAAGAAGCCATGGACATGGCATTAATCGCGCACGCCGCCGCGCTCGAGTCGCGCATTCCTTTTTTGCATTTCTTCGACGGCTTCCGCACCTCGCATGAAGTCAACAAAATTGAAATGCTGGCCGCGGACGATATGCGTGCGCTCATAAACATGGACCGCATCTTCGAGCACCGGCAGCGCGCACTCTCGCCCGATCATCCAGTTTTGAGAGGGACGGCGCAGAATCCCGATGTGTTTTTTCAGATGCGCGAGCGGGCTAATTCTTATTACGACGCTTGTCCGGAGATTGTGCAATCGGTGATGAACAAATTCGCCAAGCAGGTGGGCCGCTCTTATCATTTGGTCGACTATGTGGGTGCGCCCGATGCCGAGCGCGTAATTGTAATGATGGGCTCGGGCGCTGAGGTTGCTCACGAGGCGGTCGATTATCTCAACGCACAAGGCGAAAAGCTTGGACTGCTGAAAGTGCATTTGTACCGTCCCTTTCCGGTGCAGGCGTTTCTTGAGGCTCTACCGGCCAGCGTGCAGAAGGTCGCCGTCCTCGATCGCACCAAGGAATCCGGAACCATTGGCGAACCGCTTTATCTCGATGTCGTGAACGCCCTGCACGAAGGAGTGAAGCGCGCATTCAGCCCTCGAGCCGTTCAGCCGATGGTCGTGGGCGGACGCTATGGGCTTTCTTCCAAAGAATTCACTCCGGCGATGGTCAAAGCAATCTACGACAATCTGAAAGCGGATCCGCCGAAGGATCATTTCACCATCGGAATTCAAGATGACGTCAGCCACACTAGTCTGTCTTACAACCCCGAGTTTTCCACCGAGCCCGAGAATGTCGTCCGGGCGATGTTTTACGGGCTGGGCGCGGACGGCACCGTGGGAGCGAATAAGAACTCGATCAAAATCATTGGCGAAAATACAGATAACTACGCTCAGGGCTACTTCGTGTACGACTCGAAAAAGTCAGGTGCGGTAACCATTTCGCATTTGCGCTTCGGGCCGCAACCCATTCGATCGAGTTATCTGGTCTCGAAGGCGAATTTTGTTGCCTGTCACCAGTGGATTTTTCTCGAACGCTACGACATGCTGAGCGCCCTCGTTTCCGGCGGCACCTTCCTGCTCAACAGTCCGTTCGGTGCGGATGAAGTTTGGGACCGTCTCCCGCGCCCGGTGCAAGAGCAAATCATCGCGAAGCGCGCGAAGTTTTACGTGATCGATGCTTATCAGGTGGCACGGGACACTGGTATGGGAAGCCGCATGAATACGATTTTGCAGGTATGCTTCTTCGCCATCTCAGCGGTTCTGCCGGCAGATCAAGCGATCGAAGCCATTCGAAAATCGATTCGCGACACTTACGGCCGCAAGGGCGAAGAGATAGTACAGAAGAACATGAAAGCCGTGGATGAGACTCTCGCCCACTTATTCGAAGTGAAAGTCCCTGCCGAGCTCAGCAGCACGATTGAGATGCCGCCACCGTTTTCTCCCTCGGCGCCGCAATTTGAACGGGATGTGCTGGGCGTCATGTATGCGGGGCGCGGCGATGAATTGCCAGTCAGCGCATTTCCAGTCGACGGCACTTTCCCCACCGGAACTGCGAAGTGGGAGAAGCGTAATCTAGCACTTGAAATTCCCACATGGGACCCAAAGATTTGCATTCAATGCGGCAAGTGCGCCATGGTTTGTCCGCATTCGGTCATCCGCATCAAGGTTTACGACTCGAAGGAACTGCAGGGTGCCCCGGCGACGTTCAAGTCTACCGAGACTCGCGACAAGGAATGGCAAGGCCTCAAGTACACGATTCAAGTGGCGCCGGAAGACTGCACCGGATGCGGCATCTGCGTGGAAGTGTGTCCAGTGAAGAACAAGGCCGAAACCCGGCTCAAGGCGATCAACATGGTGCCGCAGCCTCCGCTGCGCGTGCCTGAGCGCGAAAACTGGGACTTCTTCCTTAAGATTCCTGAGCTGGACCGCCGCAACATTAAAGTCACCAACATCCGCCAACAGCAGGTTCAAGAGCCGCTGTTCGAATTCTCTGGCGCCTGCTCCGGCTGCGGCGAAACTCCTTATTTGAAGCTGATGTCGCAATTGTTCGGCGACCGCGCAATCATCGCCAATGCGACGGGGTGCTCATCGATCTACGGCGGCAACTTGCCCACTACGCCATGGACGAAAAACGCAGCCGGTCGTGGACCCGCGTGGTCAAACTCTCTGTTCGAGGACAATGCGGAATTCGGCCTGGGCTTCCGGCTTTCGATCGATAAGCAGACGGAGTTCGCGCAAGAGCTGGTTAAACGTCTCGCGGGAACGATCGGCGAACAACTCGCCACCGCGATTCTGACTGCTCCGCAGAAAGACGAAGCCGATATCTACGAACAGCGCCAGCGCGTCGACCTGTTGAAGGAGAAACTGCACAGCTCGGATTCCATAGACGCCAAACAATTACTCGCCGTCGCCGATCTGCTGGTCAAAAAAAGCATTTGGATTGTCGGCGGAGATGGTTGGGCCTATGACATCGGCTACGGCGGCTTGGATCACGTATTGGCGAGTGGACGCAATGTCAATGTGCTCGTTCTCGATACCGAGGTCTACTCCAACACTGGAGGGCAGGCTTCCAAATCCACTCCGCGCGCGGCTGTAGCGAAATTCGCCGCCGGCGGCAAGCCCGGTCCGAAAAAGGATCTGGGCCTCATCGCCATGAGCTACGGCAACATCTACGTCGCCAGCGTCGCCATGGGCGCGAAAGATGAGCACACGTTGAAGGCGTTCCTCGAAGCAGAGGCATACGACGGGCCGAGCCTCATCATCGCGTATTCGCATTGCATCGCGCACGGCATCAACATGACCACCGCGATGTCGAATCAGAAGGCAGCCGTCGATTGCGGCCAGTGGCTGCTCTATCGCTACAACCCCGAGCGGGCTGCCCAAGGCGAGAATCCGCTGATCCTCGATTCCCGCACGCCAACCCGTAAAGTCGAAGATTACCTGACGATGGAAACGCGCTTCAAGATGCTCACCAAGAGTAATCCGGAAGAGGCCAAGCATCTCTGGCACGAAGCGCAGGACGACGCCGAGACTCGCTTTCATTTTTACGAATATCTGGCGCAGCGGAAGAATGGCAAGGAACCGGCCAAGTCGCCGCAGCCGGCTAAGACGCAGCAAGCTGCGTCTCTACAGAAAAGCTAGAGATTTTGCTGGCAATGTCTCTCGAGAACGAGGAGGAATCATGATCGACCTCAGCACGACTTACCTGGGTTTGCGTCTTCGTACACCCTTGGTGGCTTCCGCATCGCCGTTGTCCCAAGAGATCGACGGTATTCGCCATCTCGAAGATGCGGGCGCGTCCGCCGTAGTGTTGTATTCGCTTTTCGAAGAGCAGCTGCGGCAGGAAAGCTTCGAACTGGAACACCATCTGGCGGAAGGGACCGACAGTTTTGCCGAGGCCAATTCGTTTTTCCCGCAGCCGGCTGAATTCCGTTTGGGACCCGAGGGATACTTAAATCACATTCGTCGGGCCAAGGAAGCGGTGAAGATCCCGATTATCGCCAGCCTCAACGGTACGACCGTGGGTGGCTGGACCGAATACGCCAAACAGATCGAACAAGCGGGAGCGGACGCGCTGGAATGTAACATCTACTCTATTCCCACCGATCCCGAACTCACCTCCGCTGCCGTCGAGCAACAATACCTCGACATTCTCAAGGCCGTGAAGTCGGTGGTAACGATTCCTGTCGCGGTGAAGCTCAGCCCGTTTTTCAGCAATATGGCGAACATGGCGAAACGGCTCGACGATGCAGGGGCCAACGGGCTGGTGCTGTTCAATCGCTTTTATCAACCGGACGTCAATCTCGATGAGTTGGAAATCCAGCCGAACGTCTTGCTCAGCACCCCGCAAGCCCTTCGACTTCCACTGACCTGGATCGGTATCCTCTACGGTCGGATCCGGGCCAACCTGGCGGCGACCAGCGGAGTACATGGCCCGGAGGACGTCGTCAAACTACTGATGGTCGGCGCCGATGTCACTATGCTCTGCTCCACGCTTTTGCGGAACGGCATCAGCCAGGTTCGGGTAATCGAACTGGGATTGCTGGAATGGATGGAGAGGCGCGAATACGAATCGGTTCAGCAAATGAAAGGCAGCATGAGTCAACTGCGCTGCCCCAATCCTTCGGCCTTCGAACGCGCCCAGTACATGAAAGCGGTCAAGAGTATTCAGCATGTAATGGTAACGGGCCGCGAGGCCTGGAGAATTCTTAACGCAGAGTAGAACTTTAGCCTCCCGATAAGGCTGGCTATTCGGCCCGACTCACGGCCTTGGGTGAGCGACGTCACATCATGTTTGAGGGCAAAAAGAGCATAGTTCTAATTGTGAATGGAAACCGAGGTGCATGGCCGTGTGAGCTGCGCCAGGACATGCTTTGAAACCAGGATCAGAGGCTAGGACGAGGCCATGAAATTCAGGCTGCGGGAATCCGTCGCCAGGACATAAGTGAGGACCATATGCCGGTTACCAAGCAACAAGCACTCGACTACCACTTCGGCGCGCGCCCGGGAAAGATCGAGGTCACTCCGACCAAGCCCTGCCGCACCCAGCACGATCTAAGCCTCGCCTATACTCCCGGCGTCGCGATACCGTGCATGGAAATCCACAACAACCCGCACGATGCCTTCAAGTATACCGGTCGCGGCAACCTGGTCGCCGTCGTGACCAATGGGACCGCAGTCCTTGGCTTGGGCGACATTGGCGCGCTCGCGGCCAAACCCGTGATGGAAGGGAAGGCGGTTCTGTTCAAACGCTTTGCCGGCGTCAACGTGTTCGACATTGAAGTCAACAGCCACGATCCCGACGAAATCATCAAGGTTTGCCAACTGCTCGAGCCTACCTTCGGCGGCATCAACCTCGAAGACATCAAGGCCCCCGAATGTTTCTACATTGAAGAGACTCTGAAGAAGACGATGAAGATCCCGGTCTTCCATGATGATCAGCATGGCACTGCAATTATCTCGGGGGCTGCCTTGTTGAACGCTCTGGAAGTTGTCGGCAAAGACATCGGCAAAATTCGTCTCGTCATTAACGGCGCCGGCGCCTCGGCCGTAGCGACTGCTGAGCACTATGTTCGCTTGGGCATGAAGCGGGAAAACATTACCTTGTGCGACACCAAAGGCGTCGTATACAAGGGCCGCGCGACAGGCATGAATCCTTATAAGGAGCGCTTCGCGCAAGATACGAAGCTGCGCACACTGGCTGAGGCGCTGGTCGACGCCGACATGTTCCTCGGACTCTCCGTCGGTGGCGTGGTCACACAGAATATGGTGCGCTCGATGGCGGCCCGTCCGATTGTCATTGCCATGGCGAATCCCGATCCCGAGATTACTTACGAAGATGCCAAAGCCTGCCGTGCCGACGTCATTATGTGTACCGGACGCTCAGACTATCCCAACATGGTGAACAATGTCCTGGGTTTCCCCTTTATTTTCCGCGGCGCCCTGGATGTACATGCCACGGAGATTAATGAAGCGATGAAGCTTGCGGCCACTCGCGCTTTGGCGAACCTTGCTAAAGAAGATGTGCCTGACGCTGTATGCCGTGCCTATGGAGTTGCGCGGCTGGGGTTCGGTCCCGACTACTTGATCCCCAAACCATTCGACCCGCGAGTGCTCGTATGGGAGTCTTCAGCCGTAGCTCTAGCGGCGATGGAAACTGGAGTGGCTCTGGAGCCCGTCAACATCGACGAATACCGCGAACAGTTGGAGCGTCGACTGGGTAAGGCCCACGAGATTTCGCGCATGATGATTCTCAAGGCTCAGGCAAAACCCAAGCAGGTTGTCTTTCCTGAAGGCGAAAACGAGAAAATCCTGCGGGCATCGCATTCGATCTTGGAAGAAAAGATCGCCAGGCCGATCCTGATCGGCAACGCCGGCACCATTCATGCCAAAGAACTCCAACTCGGCTTGGATCTAAAGGACGCACAAATCGTGGATCCAGCCACGTCGCTTCATCGCGAAAGCTACATTCAGGAACTCTTCCGCTTGCGCCAGCGGCGCGGTGTAACGCTCAGCGAGGCCCAAACGCTTATCGACGAACCCAACATCTTCGCATCCATGATGGTGCATATGGGAGACGCCGATGCTTTGGTCTCGGGCGTCAGCCAGCATTTTCCTGATACTATTCGACCGGCTCTACAGATCGTCCGCATGCGCGAGGGCCTGCACAAGGTGGCAGGATGTTATCCCCTGATTACGCGCGAGGGACAACTGTTATTCCTGGCCGATACCAGCGTCAACATCAATCCTTCTGCGGAAGATCTGGTGGAAATCGCTCTGTGTGCTGCGCAAGAGGCTCGGCGCTTTGACCTCGTGCCGCGGGTTGCCATGCTCTCTTTCTCGAGTTTTGGCAGCACCAAGCACCCGTTCTGCGACAAGGTTCGCAAGGCGGTGGAGTTGCTGCACAAGGCCGACCCAACCTTGATCGTCGATGGAGAGATTATGGCCGATGTCGCCGTGTCTCCGGAAAAGCTGGAGCAGACCTATCCGTTCAGTTCGCTGAAGGGCGGGGCCAACGTGCTGGTGTTCCCGAACCTCGAGTCGGCCAACATTGCCTACAAGCTGCTGACCACGGTCGGCGGGGCTGAGATCCTGGGACCCATCCTCATGGGTATGGCTCGGCCCGTACATTTGTTGGCTCGCGGTGCGGAAGTGGAAGAAATCGTGAACGTCGTCGCTATCGCTGTGGTGGACGCGCGGGAGTCTGAGCCAACCGCGATACCGGAGGTTACAAAGCCGGTCGCGCAGGCGGACTAAGCGCCGCAGAGTCTCGGCAGATTAATCGACTAAGGATTGTCGCCCTGACCGCATTGAATCAACCGAAAACTCGGTCATCCTGAGCGTAGTGGATGCTGCGCGAAGCGCAGCTTCCACGGAGTCGAAGGACCCCCACAGGAGCCGGGGACTACCAGATATTACGAAAGACGTTCCAACGATGCGCCCGCCGGCTCGGGGAGAACTTCCTGACAAGCTTTCGTTTGGGATGCCTTGTTAGGGGTCATTCGACTGCGTTGCCATCGCCTCGCAATGGCAACCTCGCTCAGGATGACGATGCGGATGGTAGAGAACGAAGAAGCCCACCTCGGTATTAGCCGAACAGCGGGCACAAGTTACGCTTGTGCCCGGCTGTACTGGTCCACTGAAACTGCGCCGCCGAATCTACTTCGCTTGCAAAGTTTCGATGTAGTGGGTAAGATTCGCCACGCGTTGCTGTACCTCGCCTTCGTGCCCGTGGCTCATAGTCCAGAATAGCGATCCCCACACCGGCATTTCCTTGGATCCGTGGGCAGGAAGAGCGGAATCGCCGCGGATGGTGGAGGTCACTTTCATGGCGGGGAACTTGCCTCCGTTGTTTTTACTCAGCGTGGTAAGGTCGGTGGGAGGAACTTTCAGGGCGCTGGCCGCGGGGCCGTCGCCTTTGCCCTCCGTTCCATGGCAAACGGCGCAGTACGCTGTGTACATTTCCTTGCCCGACGCCGGCGACGTGGACTGGATCGTGGCGTGCTGGATCACTTTCTGGGTTTGACCCGGCGTCGTCTCCTGCGCTGCGACCGTATAAGCAAATACAAATAGGGCGATAAACACTAGAATCAATTTCCTTAGCATTGCGTTTTCTCCTTTAAACCAAACATTTCCTGCCAAAGCTTAAACCTCGTCTCAAACCAGGAACTGACGGCGTTACACGAATTATTCCGCCGAGATTTTCCATCCGTGGTCGGTGCGTGCGAGCGCCAGCGTCGACTTCGTGGGGTCCCCGTGGTAGAAGTCAGCCTCGAACTTATTGATCAGGGTTTGACGATCCCAAAGATTGAAGCCTTTCACCAAAGAACCGCCCGCGTCGAACACATCCCCCAATTGATTGGGTACCCATTTCCACGTGTATTCGACGGTCGCGTTATTTACGCCGCTCATCGTGATATGAGCGACGCTTACGAGTTGCCGGCGGGCCAGGGGAATTTCATACGCGAAGGTGCCGTCGTTCTCTTTCCATTTCTTGGAGCCCGGGATTGCGGTCAACAGGCGTTCTCCGGCGGGCGTGAGCAATACATTTTCCCTTTCGCCGACCTTGGTCAATTTCACAATTCCTGCTTTTTCTAGCAATCGATAATGCGCGTCTCTCGGGTCATCAGACACATTAGGCTTCACCAGGCCAGTGTGAAAGTGAATGACGGCGGCGCCTGGTCCTTGGAGAGCCGAGGCCACGATGCCACTGGCTTCCTGCGCGTCGAGCGGCGTTTTTGACCGGACCTGGATGACCACGTAGGCCACCATCCCCACGATCGCCGCTACCAGACACGCCATGAGCAGCAGCGGCAAGAACGATGAACGCTTTTCCATTTCCAGCTCGGCTTCAAACATGGCACCCTCCTCGAAAAGCTGCGAATTTTTACACCACTGCTTATTGTTAGCCCACCCTTTGCCCGATTGCTGTGATCAAAGGCACAACTAATTGTGGCGGAAATCACAAATCAGCCCCGCACTTCTGAGCAAAACTCGTTCCCACAGGGTGTGCGCGCCCTCACCTACGTCCGTGATTCGTGTCACATCCAACTTCACCGCCCCAAAGCATAATCGCGTCAAGATGTTGGGGGAGCGTTGTACACCCCGAGTGTGGAGACCCCATGGCAAAAGGACGTGTTTCGGTTGTCGTCGAGCGTTGCAAGGCCTGCGGCTTCTGCGTGGAGTTTTGCCCCACGCACGTGCTCGCGCTCTCTTCCGCTTTCAATTCCAAGGGCTACCATCCACCGCATGTTGTCCATCCGGAAAAATGTAGTGGCTGCGATTTATGCGCAATGTATTGCCCGGACTTCGCGATTTTCGCTACCAAAGTGCATTCCGCTGGAGGTGACAAATGAAGGCTGACCCTCGCGGCGTGCTCACCGGCATTCACTTCATGGACGGCGACCACGCCTGCTGCGAAGGCGCGTTGGCGGCTGGCGCCCGATTCGCCGCCGGATACCCGATCACTCCTTCCACTGAAGTCGTCGAACGATTCGCCTCGCGTGTGCCCACCGTCGGCGGAACGTTTATCCAGATGGAAGACGAACTCGCGGCTTCGATCACGTTGCAAGGCGCCGTCTGGGGCGGAGCAAAAGCGTTTACGGTGACCTCCGGCCCCGGCTTTTCTCTGATGATGGAACACATCGGCTACGCGGCCATGACCGAAACGCCATGCGTGTTCGTCGATGTACAGCGTGGAGGCCCATCGACCGGTCTGCCCACGCTCCCGGCCCAAAGTGATATGTTCCAGGCCCGGTGGGGATCGCACGGCGACTACGAAATAATCGCTCTTTGTCCCAATTCTCCGCAGGAATGTTTCGATCTCACGATCAAAGCTTTCAATCTGGCGGAGGAATTTCGCGTGCCTGTGATGTTCATGATGGATGAAGTCGTGGGGCACATGACCGAGAAGGTCGTGATTCCGTCGGCCGATGAGATCGAGGTTGTCCCGCGCCGCCATACTCACAAGTCAATTGACGAATATCTTCCTTATGGAACCAACGGCGACCTGGTTCCGGAAATGGCACACGCTGGCGAAGGATACAAGTTTCATGTCACGGGATTGACCCACGATGAACGCGGCTATCCCAACATGACTCCGCAGACGCAGGACAAGCTGGTTCGCCGCTTGCAAAACAAGATTCGCAACGTCGCTGACCGAATTGCTCTCTTCGAAGAAGATCAACTCGAAGGCGCGGATGTCATCGTTGTTTCCTACGGAATCACCTCCCGAGTGGCGCAGCGAGCCATCGAAATGGCTCGGGAGCAAGGTCTGCAGGTTGGCAAGTTGCGCCTGATCACCGCGTGGCCGTTTCCTGAGACAAAGATCCGCGAACTCGCCGCGAAGGTGAAAGCATTCGTTGTTCCCGAACTCAATCTCGGCCAGATGGTGCGAGAAGTGGAGCGCGCGGCCGCGGGTCAGGCGAAAACATTCGCCGTTTCGCACGCGGGCGGCGGAGTTCATGACCCCAAAGAAATCCTCAAAGTAATCGTGGAGGCCAGCCGATGCCAGGCAGCTTGATCACTGATCTTGGTAATAATGATCTTGGTAATCCAACCGTGAACCCGGTCGAGCCCTTCTTGCGCAGCGATCGCATGCCGCACATCTGGTGTCCGGGATGCGGTATTGGCACCACCGTAAACTCTTTCGCGCGGGCACTCATCGAATCGAAAATCGATTTGCAATCGCTGGCCCTGGTCTCGGGCATCGGCTGCACGGGCCGCGTGGCAGGTTACGTCAAGCTGGATTCGTTTCATACCACGCACGGCCGCGCCATCCCATTTGCCACCGGGTTGAAGCTAGCGAACCCGAAGCTGAACGTGGTCGTGTATTCCGGCGATGGTGATCTTTCGGCCATCGGTGGCAATCATCTGATTCATGCGGCGCGCCGCAACATCGATCTGAAAGTCATCTGCGTGAACAATCTGATTTACGCGATGACGGGAGGCCAGACCGCGCCCACCACCCCGGATGACTCGATCACTTCGACAAATCCCTACGGAGTGTTTGAGCCGTCATTCAATTTGCCTCACCTGGTCGAAGCGGCGGGCGCGGTTTATGTGGCACGCTGGACGACTTTCCACGTTCGCCAGTTGGCCCGTGCCATCAGTGAAGCATTCCAGAAAAAAGGATTCTCGTTCATCGAAGTGATCTCCCCATGCCCCACCCTTTATCAACGGCGCAACAAGCTGGGCGACGGCCTCGACACCATGAAGTATTACAAAGAGAAAAGCAAAGTCCGGCACGGAGCGCCAACCAGCGAAGTCGGCTTGACCATGACCGGCGAAATCGTTGTAGGCAAATTCGTCGACCGCGACCGCCCCGACTACCAAACCTTGATGCGGTCGCAATACGCTCACTCGCTGGGCGAGCGCTTCGTGGAACAAGCGGAGATGGTATGCAGCTAACGGAAATTCGTCTGGCAGGCTTCGGTGGGCAGGGAGTGATTCTCTCAGCCATTGTGTTGGGCAAGGCCGCCTCGATTTACCAGGGCGCGTTTGCCACCATGACGCAGAACTTTGGTCCGGAAGCCCGGGGTGGCGCATGTAGCGCGCAGCTCGTCCTTTGCGATTCGCCAATCTTGTACCCCTACGTCACACAGCCGGACATCCTCGTCGTAACCTCGCAAGAGGCATACGCGCGGTTTGGACATGATCTAAAAGACGGCGGCATTCTGATCGTCGAGCAGGATCTGGTGCGAGTTTCGGATCCAGACAAAGAAATCCAGGTCTACAGCATTCCCGCCACGCGCATCGCCGAAGTGCTCGGCAAGCGCATGGTGCAGAATTCGGTGATGGTGGGATTTTTCGCCGCCGTCACGCGTCTGCTCGACCCTGACGCCGTGCGCAAAGCAGTCGCCGATTCCGTCCCGCCAAGTTTTCAAGAATTGAATCTGAAAGCCTTCGAAAAAGGACTGGAGTACGGAATCACGGCGTTAACCGCCGCCGCGAACCCTGCTGACGCCGAACTGCAGGAGCAGTACGCGCCGGAATAATCTTCACGGTTGCACCGATTCAACGTTCGCACTTCGACGAAGTCGGTTTCGGTGTCAGTGCCTTTGTCAGAGGCCGACCAAGATCCAGGGGCTAGTCTCGTGGAAAGTTCTTCCCACTTCAGACTCTCAAGCCACTGGCTGTTTGAGTTTCTCAACTCTCCTTCTCTCAAACAATCGCGAACCAAGGGATTGATTGGCCAAACCTGTAGGAACACACTACCGCTTGTGCTTTGTCAGGCAGACCCCTAGCAGGCTGCGGAAAAACTCGATTTGAAGCGGGCGGAGTACCACGAACCTCTCTTGTTTCCACAGCACAACCTGATAAGAAGGAAGTATGCGTGGACAAGACGAGCAGCAGTTGGATGTGTTCA
>JBAVAQ010000074.1:0-50895 GCA_049585795.1 Terriglobales bacterium
TCTTTCCCCCGCACACCTACTCTCTCGCCGCCGGAGCGGAGCGAAGCCCCGCACAGCGTAGCGGAGCGCAGGCGGCGCCAGCCATCCCACCCGCTCAATCCGGGCGCTCTTTCATAATGCATTGAGAAGTTGCCCCGGGCCAAATCAATCCAAAATCAAGGGACCGGTTGCAGCGGGTCCGGATGGACGGCATTCTCGATGCGCAGGTCCACACGCACGTTGTAACGCAGCCGACAATACGAGATTTGTGGAGACAGCCTGCGGTCGTGCGAGAGGATGTCAGCCACGTCGATGAGGACGATCTTCGCGAGTTCGTCGCCCCGGAGGGGGAGTTCTTCAGCGTCTGGCGGCAGCAGAGTGGGCTTGACCGCTTCCACTCCGTCCGGGGCTAACTCGCGCACCAACTCGTTCAGCCGGGCGGTATGCCGTGCGCGGCGACGATTGGCCATTTTGTCACGTTCGGCCTTCCACTTGGGATCGTCGGGGCGGTTCGCACGTGCGCTTTCCGGGGGCGTGTTCCAGTAGGCCGAGCGGCACCGAGCGCAAGCATTCGGGGGATCTGGAGAGCCACGCCGGGGAGACCAGCGCCAGCCGCAGCGCAGGCAGAGATACCTGCCAGATTGTCCGGCGCTGCACTGGGAACCGTAACTAATCGAGAAGCTCATTTTTAGCGTCTAGCTTGTGCCGTAGGGCACTAGTGCCTAAGTCGTGGTGAGGTACGGCGCAATTTGAAGCGAAGCCTTCCCCCTAGCGATTTTCAGCATCCCGGCTTTTTGCCAGCAGTCAACAACAAATACTGACCCGTTTACTCCGCGACGTGGAGTTATCTCGAAGTCCGGATTGTCTATCTTGCGATTCACCATGTCTCGTGCCACATCAGCCATAAGATCGGCCATCTGGAGTGGTGGGTGCTTCTTGTCATCAAGCGAAGTGAAGTTCCTCATACACTCTGCAAGATCTGGATGCCTCAGCTTGAAGTAATCATAACTAGCCTTCAGTTTGGCAGACTTGGTGCTGTCGTCATGAACAAAGCCTATTTGGTAGTTCTTGCCCTGAAATTCGGTCTTGAACCGGGTCAGAAGATCATGAATTAGTATCTGGAAGGTGGCATCCTCGTAATCGGAATTCCAGTGTGAACTAGCCTTGGCTTCGGGCATAGAATTTACTTCCCAAAAATCAGCCATGTTCGTGCCCATCGCAAATCCGACCACCGAGCTATCGCGAATAATTCGTTCCAGATCATCACGGGCAAGTAACGCCTTTCTCTTCCCCTCCTCCAGTCCAAACTCCCGCTTGTATTTGTGAAATTCACCCTGAAGGTTCCGACACTCGCTTGACTTAAAGTAAGCGATCCGATGCTCTTTCAGTTTGCGTTTCCACGGGTTTCGGAGGGCGGTCCAAGTTTTTACGGGCGCTATAAACCCAGCGGCCACGAACGCCTTTTTCTGGGAACCATCAGAGCTCTCGTCTATGTAGGACCAGAGGAGCAATGCGAGACACCCAGGTTTTCCATCAAAGAACAGCATTTGCATTTGCCGTTCTAAGGGTATTTGACTTTCGGCGCAGACCACGGCACACTCCTAGAATGGCCGTTGCAAGAACGGTGTTCCCGCACCGTTTTGCGCCGCTATCAAGAGATCAGAAGTTCGCGCCCGATGCGAGTCGGGGCCTTCTTTGAGAAAACTGTAGTCGTGTCCTTCTCAGCCTTCTGAGAAAGGATTATGTCACAAACACGGACACGGTGTTCCCGCTCTCAGCAGAAAAAATCTTCTGAGCACATTCCTTGTATCCCTGTGCCAAACGATCAAGTACGTCAAGCAACTGAAGAAGAGTTTCACCATCCATCCAAACCTCCAATTCAATCTAACTGTGAAATGACCAACCCTCTGACGAAACCCTCGCAAGCCGTTGCAGGCGTTACGCGCAAACTCGAATGAACGAATGAACGCGACAGAAAATATAGTGCGCGAAGTGCAAGCGCAAGCCGCTCTCAGGTTCGTCAGCCTCTTTACTTACAGGGAAACGAGTTTGACAAAGCCATCATCGCCAACATGGTTTCCGGCTCGTGCAGTTTGGCAGGATTTTCCTTCAGATACTTGACCACGACCCTAATCGCTTGCGCTGGTGCCAAGCCGCCGCCAGGGGTACAAAAGTAGGGCTTAAATTTCCCGCCTAAAGATTCCTGTAGTTGGCCGAGAATGGTATGCGTGTCCAGAATCCCTGTGACCAGACCGACGCAGTAACCATCGTCCATGCTTGCATCGAGCGGGTCTAAACCAGTCAGATCTCGGTCCTCAATTTTCAGGGATACCTGACACTCTCGAAGCAGGCTGTTTCCATCATGTGTGTTCGGCGGGTTCTTGCAATCGGCTGCCACGAGTGCACAGAACAGCAGCAAAGCCGTCCGGTAGATGCTTTTCATTCAGTCGCTCCTGGCGTTTCATTGTTTCCCCCTTACAGAATCACTGAATTGTGATCTGCGAAGGCGCATAAGCGACGATTTCAGGGACGCCTTTGTAGTCGCTTATCTTTCCGGTGACACAGATGCTCTTGCTGCGGTACGTGTCCTCGGGATCGCCAAACTTCGGGCGATCACTGCCCCAAATGAGCACGGTGAAGACCTGGTTCGGGTAGGGCTTATCCAGATTGATGAAGGTCGGATTTCCGCGACTCCTTGTCGCGTAGTGCGTGCTCATTACCTCCCCGCAGACCATTGCATGCTCCCCGATGTGGTTTCTGGCCTCAGCCGTCGAGAGCGGCTTCTGAGCCTGAACTTGAGCGCTCCATAGAACCGCGAAAGCCAGCACCGTCAGTGTCAAGCGACGGTTCATGTCAGTCCTCCTTTCCGTTCTTAACTCGCGCCTGTTCACGCAGCAACACACTCAAATGAAAGGGTCGATCAGTCGAGCTGTCTTGTCTGGGCGCTCTCAATTCATCGAGAATTTGTTGCTGGTACTGCGGGGGCAGACGTTCCACCGCGAGTTCGAGGCGAGTGATGTACTCGTAAGTCGCCGCTTCTTGCGAATCATAGACCGCAAATGCTTTTTCGTCCTGCCCACTATGCGCGAGCTTCGCGAGTTCCTTAGCAAAGAGGAAGTGACAGTCTCCCAGAATGTAAGCAACATCGCCGGAGACAAAAGCGCTCTGTTTCTTCAGTCCTTCCATAGTCGCCCACCCAGCAATTTCCAAACATTGAGAGAACGTATAGGACTTACCCGCGATGACATCCATTCCCCCGACCGAAGGCGCTTCATAGCCCAATTTGGCAGACTGACTGTCGGACCGGGCAGAAAGCAGGGCGAGAGCTGCAACGGAGACCGTAAGCATCGTTTTGAGGTTCATAGATTCCTCGCGTCATCGGAACATCTTTGACTCTTTCCACGGGGGCCGCAAAACGGCTCCCCTGTGCCAAGAATCGCGTCAGTTCACTGCCCAGCAAGTCACGGACGACTCATTGCGGCGGCAGTGCCATCGAAAAGGCAACTTATCGTACGGCGCAGAGTCCGGTGTCGTCATGATCTTTCGATAGAGTTGCGCGGATTCCGGATACGGAATCGCGATTCTCCCCCAATATGTGACTTCCACATCTTCGGGGAGCAGGTGCCCGTTGTTCTGCTCCGATTCCGACCTCCGCACACAGGCCAGATTTTCAATTCCTGGCGAACCGGGCGGCGCAGTCATCGGAGCGCGTGGGCTGGCCCTGCAGTTGAGGTATTCTCCAACTCCCCAAGGTTGCTCGACCGGAACCCACACGTGTGTGAGTTGACGATGGGGGATCCAGCCGTAGTGATCTACTTCCCGCCATTGGCTGAATGCTCCAAACACAACCAGTGCGGCGACAGTTGCCCAAACAACCCGTGGCTTCATAAGCTGGAGCTTTCACCCTTTTGATTTTGACGTATTGCAGGTCGCTGTCATCACGGCGTAACCTCGAACACAGTGCCGTAACCGTAGCTGCCGCCAAGATTCGCCGTGCCATAAAGGTGGCCCTTGGCGTCTCGGATCAAACCTCCCATCGGATTCGCCCCGTCCGACCCGCCGTTGAAACTGTGCAAGAGGGTGAGCTTGCCGCTCGCGCTCAACTTGTACACTGTCCCGTTGTCAAGAGTGCCGCCGATCTCGGTCGTTCCGTAGAGATTCCCATTCTTGTCCCGCACCACACCGGCTACTGGACTTAGCCCGTCTGACCCACCTCCCACAAAGTTGTGCAGGACGGTCTCCGTCCCGTCCTTTGTCAGTTTGAAAACGGTTCCAGAACCCGAGGAGCCGCACCCGGAGGTAGTGCCGTAAAGACTGCCATTTGCATCCGTAACCAAGGTTCCATAAGGGCATCCATCCTTCGATCCCCCCGTGAAGATATGCAGGAGTCTGAACTTGCCGCTTTTGCTCAGCTTGTACACCACTCCACACCCGAAGCCATTCTTCTTCGGGCAGTTGTTAAGGTCGCCGCCCGCCGGGGTGACGCCGTAAAGGTTGCCCTTCGTGTCCATGAGCAAAGATCCGTAGGCCGGATATGCGCCGTCCGATCCCGTGAAGGTGTGCAGTACGGTTAGGGTGCCGCTCGAACTCAGCTCGAACACGATCCCGCAGCCATAGCCCCCGCAATATGTACTCCCACCTTGCACCGTAGTACCGTAGAGGTTGCCTGATGCATCGCGGATGAGCCCTCCGAAGGAATGTTCCCCGTCTGACGAGCCACCCGTAAAGCTGTGGAGAACGGTTTCCCCTCCTCCGCTGCCCAGTCGGTATACGGTTCCGTAGCTTGCGGAGCCGCCGTCGTAAGTGGTTCCGTACAGGTTTCCCGTAGCGTCCAGAATCAAGCCTGCACGGGGAGTTGCCCCGTCCGAACCAGTGAAGTTGTACAGCAGTGTCTCGATGCCGCCACTACTGAGTTCCCACGCCGTTCCGTCAGAGGAAGAACCGCACTGCTCTGTAGTGCCATAAAGATCGTGTTGCTTGTCCATAACCACGGCTCCCAAGGGATCGCACCCGTCCGTTAAGGTGCCCTTGAACGCGTAAAGGACGCTGAAAGTCTGTGCTTGCGCCGATTGGGTCACAACCACAATCGCTAGCATCAGTGCGGCACATGCTTCTCGCGTGCGCATTCTCGAAAGCCAGCCCCGAGCTTGCACGGAATTCGTCATGATCGCCAATACAGCGAGCGAGAACGTCTTGGACATAAATACCTCCGGTCTAACGCTTCCTCGGGTAACTGAAAACTTGGGACAGGGGTCTCTTCCGGCAATTCTGGGGGACTCCATAGTGAACCGGGAGCGCATCCGCAGTCAAGAGGAGAGAATGTGACTGATCGGCTGTGTACGCATCGGCTGCATGGCTCCAAGATGGGCTGCAATGCCGCTCGATATCCGCATCCGTTTTGGCCGCGCCATCCGTCGCATACGCGAGGAGCAGCAGATCAATCAGGAAGAGGCTGCGGAGCGGTGCGGGCTGCACCGGACGTACTACAGCGGAATCGAGCGCGGGGTTAGGAACGTGTCACTGGTAAACATTGGGAAGATCGCCAAAGGGCTGAAGGCCAGCTTGCCGGACCTATTCAGCCGCGTTTGATTCGAGAAAGTATGTCATCTGGGAATCGTAATTCGTGCCGAGTTTAACGGGCGAGAATAACCGCTAAGACAGCCCGATTGAATTCGGGCTGTGGAAATTTGTTTTGGGCTGATCGCTTCAGGCTGGCCAGCGTGGGAGCGTTCTAGACCCTTCCTAGCCGTAGTGTATCAGTATGTGGCGGGAAGGGAGAAATGAAGCGCGGCCTAAAGCAAATCAGTCAATTTTCCGATTGTCCTCAGAACCATCATTTTGATTTCATGGAGCGCTGGAACCAGCGGCTCACCCTCGGCAACCCCAACTTCTGCCAGCGCTACCTCAATCAAGAGCTGTGGCTGCTCATTCATTTCCGAGTCGGGGACTCGGAGGAGTTCGTCGCCTGTTTTCAGAGTTTTCTTGGGGGCGTCAGCGGGAATAAACCGACGGATATTATCGGGGAAGGGGAATGTCTTGCCGGGGTGTTCCCTGGCCCAGCCATCTCTCGCTTTTTCCCTATCAGCAAGCGTCTCACTTCGAGCGGGATGAACCGAGGCTATGGTGACCAGCAGCTTATGCTTGTCGAGGTTGTTAAGTTCTTTGAGTCTCCAGAGTTCGTCGTTCCCTCCTTTGTATGGTTTGATTTGGTCGAGAACGTCTATAACATCCTGCCCCAAGTGCTGTATTTTTCGTCGAAAGCCGGGAAGTTGATAGTCCGTGGCGCTGTCTCGAATGGGGAAGTACACATCCCTCCGATTCGGAAGGGTCGCGTTTCGCTGGACAAGGTGCCAAATACAGTGGTCGAGGGCGCTTCTGAGATTGCTGAGAATGTCCCCAGCGATCAAAGGAACTTCCTGTGGAACGGGCTTGATGCTACGAAGATAGTAGACGAGTTGTCCCGCCTGCGTATCGTGCTCACGTTCGATTCGGTATGGATGGGATTCGTCGAATCTGTCACACACAGCTTGGAGGTTACGGATGTGCTCGCTGGCCCATTTAACCTTTGCGATTAGCCTTTCGTATACCTCAGGTGCAACCACGCGCACGATGATAGCAAATCCAGTCTGCGGGACCGCAGGGATGCTCACGGGTGGAAACGTATACCTTGGAGCGGTGCTGGGGCGGGGCAAGAAATGGTGCTATGTTTTTCTTGAGAGTTTTGGGTGGACGCACGCTGAAACGTGCGCCCGTAGGGCCCGGTGACCTCATCGCCTTGGACAACTAACTAGGGCGCATACTTGCCACGAGCGGCGGGGGGATGGCGCAGTCACTTGTCAGGGGCCTAGCATTGCGTCAGACCCTAGCGCCAATTTTACGGAGCGGAAGGACATCAACATGCGCGTACCGGATCAAATTAAGAAGTGTGTGCTCTTTGTCGGCCTGCCTGAGATTCCCGAGCCAGAATACGGCGGTACTGCATTTATCGTCACTTGGCCCGGCAGGAATCACAACGATTTCGCCTTCATGGTTACTGCCAGACATGTCGCAGAGAAGCTGGAGGGTCGAGACTTCTACATTCGCGCCAATACTAAGAAGGGCAAGGCAGTGGATCTTCATGGGTTGCCGGATAATCCTTGGTGGTATCACCCAACGGAGAAAGAGCACGTGGACGCTGCAGTAACGATGTTTTCTCCCGCTCGGCTATCAGAATTGGACGTTGAACATATACCGATAGCGATGTTCGCTGACCACGCGACGATTGAGCTGAAGCATCTTGGAGTCGGAGACGAAGTGTTTATCGTTGGGCTTTTCACGAAGGTTACGGAGACCACAAAGAATATCCCCATCGTTAGGAGTGGTACGGTAGCGATGATTCCCGGCGAGCGGATCCCCTTCGCCGACATAATGATGGACGCTTATTTGGTCGAGGCTAGATCAATCGGCGGACTGAGCGGTTCTCCGGTTTTTGTTCGTGAAACTTTGATGATTCCCGCCTCCGGATCATATACATCCTCTGAAGGAACGTTACCTGCCAAATGGCTACACGGCCTGGGTCAAATATACTTTCTGGGTTCGATGATTGGGCACTGGGACGTGCCTAAAGGGTTCAGTCCGACCCAAGCGGAAGCTGTGAACATGGGGGTTGCCCCGATAGTGCCTGCCCATAAAATCAGAGAAATTATTCTGCAACCTGAGTTAGTTGACCTCATGAAGAAGATCGACGATGAAATGAGCGCAAAGAATCAGAAAGGTGCAGCAGTCGATTTCGCCGAATCGGAAAGCAAACCACTCACCCAAGATGATTTCGAGGCCACGTTGAAGAAGGCCAGCCGCAGAGTAGACACTGCGAAGAAAACCTAGCTTGCCTTTCGCTCTGAAGGTGAATTTAGGCTTTCACACGCTCTTCCGCACTGCACGCACACGTGATCGCCGGTAGGAGTACCACCGTCGAAATCGACGAACTCTTTCTCAAATTGAGGGTGGGTACAAGGCTTATTGCCCCACTCACTTGCCAAACGGTTTGCATCTCGCATGAGCATGTAAATTCTCCTAACTCAAGATATCAAACGAAACTCGCCAAGCGGCTCAGAGCGTATTGCGAACAGTTCTATTTGAGAGATCTAATTGTGTTAACTACAGCTCTTCTCTTCCATTGCGACAATTCTAAGCTGGCAAGCAAATGACGACTGATTTTTTTTTATTTTTTGGTGGGTGGCCGCGAGGCAAAGGACGCCTACATCGCTGGGGTGGGCTCTGCGCCGGACAACTCAGCACTGGCCCCTTGAAGGATCGCGGGGACAGCGGCTGACTTCGCGTCGTGGAAATTTTGTGTCGTGACTTGTGTCGTAACCCTCCCATCCCTACCCCTGTCGGGAGGTTTCGCTCACTGTCGCTCGGGTACACGTGAGGGGCAGAGAGTATGCGTCGAACCCGCATGAACACTGCCCCTCGGTATCCCTCGCGCTTTCCCTGTGTCGCTCCGCTACAATCAGAGATGAGAAATGGCATGGAAGAGGTCGTCGGTTCGAACCCGACCAGGTCCACCAATCAAACAGTCCACAAGATCTCGCTCAGGCGGCGCGAACCCCGGCGGAATCGGGATCGGTACGAAACTCTGATCCTTGCGGTGAAAACGAGTTTACTTTGCCGGGTTCCTTGGCCGGAGTGTGTTTACACAGCCAGAAGAGGACGGACAGGGTGGCGATTCCAAGAAACAGCCATACGGTGAGAAACAGTCGTAGCAGAGACATGGCAGCAACGCCCAAATGACTTACAGCGTCAGTATTATATGACAAATGCGTTAGAACCGTAAGGTTAAAGTTGGAGGGGATGCTGACTCCATAAAGGGCTGATTCGAAAACAGGTTGCCTAGTTCGAGTCGGGCCTAATCCGCCAAGTCCTTCGGCAACCAAAGGAAGCAGGGTACAAGTCGTTGGCGCCGATCATCAATGCACAGGGCATCTCGAAATCGTTTGGATCGACGGTGCTCTTTCAAGACGTTTCCTTCACAGTGTCCGAGGGCGACCGGATCGGACTGATCGGTCCAAACGGTTCAGGGAAATCCACGCTGCTTCGAATTCTGGCTGGCGACGAAGATGTAGACAACGGCGAAATCGCGGTTCGAAAGCGCGTCCGGCTCGCTTGCGTGCAACAGGACTCGAAATTTGTGTCTGGAGAAACGGTGCGGTTGGTGGTCGAGAAAGCGCTGGAGCGCGCCGGAGTGCCGGTGAGTGAGCGGGGTACTCGGTTTGCCGAACCCCTTGGCCGCGCCGGCTTCGACGAACTCGAAACGCCGGCCACGGCATTGTCGGGCGGTTGGCAAAAGCGTCTCGCGATTGTCGAAGCTCTGGTTCAAAAGCCCGATATTCTTCTACTGGACGAACCGACGAACCATCTCGACCTGGCAGGAATCGAGTGGCTCGAAGCGCTTCTTCGAGATGCGGCGTTCGCTTGCGTGGTCGTAAGCCACGATCGTTACTTCCTTGAAAATATTGCCACCGAGATGGCCGAACTCAATCGCACTTATCCCGATGGCCTGCTGCGCGTGCGTGGCAACTACAGCCGGTTTCTGGAAAAGAAAGAGGAGTTCTTGCACTCGCAAGCGAAGCGGCAGGAAGCGCTGGAAAATCTGGTACACAATGAAATCGCCTGGTTGCGGCGAGGCGCCAAAGCCCGGACGCGCAAGTCGAAAGCCCGAATCGACAAGGCCGGCGAATTAATGAATGAACTCGCGGACCTGAACCAAAGAACGCGCAGAGTAACCGCGGACATCGATTTTTCCGCGACTGATCGGAACACGAAGCGGCTGGTTGAGTTGGAAACTGTTGGCTATGAGGTTGGTGGTCGCGCACTTTTCGAGGGCCTCAACTTCGTGATCACGGCCGGGATGCGCGTCGGGCTGGTTGGACCGAACGGGAGTGGCAAGACCACACTGCTGCGGCTGTTGCGCGGGGAGTTGACGCCTTCCGCCGGAGAAATTCGTCGAGCCGACTGGTTGCGAATTGTGTACTTCGATCAAACTCGGCAACTCGATCCGGATATAACTCTGCGCCGAGCGCTGGCTCCCGATAGCGATTCGGTGGTTTATCAGGATCGCGTCATTCATGTCGCGTCGTGGGCAGCGAGATTCTTGTTTACGGGCGAGCAACTCAATCAACCGGTCGGACGGTTGTCTGGAGGCGAACGGGCGCGCGTTCTGATTGCGCAACTCATGCTTCAGCCTGCTGATGTGCTTCTGCTCGACGAGCCTACCAACGATCTCGACATTCCGACGCTCGAAATCCTGGAAGAAAGTTTGCTTGAATATCGCGGCGCGCTGGTGCTGGTCACGCATGACCGCTACATGCTCGATCGCGTTTCCACCATCGTGCTAGGACTCGATGGTCAGGGATGCGCGGAAAGTTTTGCGGATTACTCGCAATGGGAATCGTGGCAAACAGAGCGAAAACAGCCGTCCAAGGAAGTTCGTGCGAGCGAGAACAAATCCCGGAGTGCATCGACAGAATCATCAGGCAAGAAGAAGCTGTCGTATTTGGAAGCGCGAGAGTACGCGACGATCGAGGAGCACCTTGCCGAGGCCGAACGAGTGCTGCGTGAGAAACATTCCCAACTCGAAGATCCTGCCATCGCAAGCGACGGGCCCCGGCTCCTGCAGGCGCATGCCGAGATGGAAGAGGCTCAAAAGGCGGCAGATGAGCTTTATTCGCGCTGGGCCGAGCTCGAACAGAAAAAAGGATGAGCCCCGCTTAGTTGATCCGAAATCGAGACCTAGCAAGCTACGTGTCTACAAGGGAAGAAAGACTGTAGAGACGTTGCTTGCAGCCTCTCCGTCTTGTAGCTGCGAGCCGCTACGCGCGGGCGAAATCGATGTATCCCCGCTGGACATCCGTCCGGATCAGCTTCGCCCGCAACCTGTCTCCCACGTCCAGTCCCTGTCGTCCCTGGGCAAGCAATCCTTCCACGCGCGGCTGCAGTACGCGAACAAAGGTTCCCTTCGGGGTTACGCCTGTGACCAGCGCGTCGAATATCTGACCAATCCGCGGACTCATTACCACCGCCGCCAGACGCTTAGTCATCTCGCGTTCAACTTTTCTTCCCGCATCTTCTCTTTCGGTGCAGTTCTTGGCGATGGCGGCTAACTCGTCATCAGAATAAGGAGCAGGATCGCCGGCAAGCATGGCCTTGATGAGCCTCTGCGTAACGATATCTGGGAAGCGTCGGTTGGGAGCCGTAGAGTGGGTGTAATCCTGCACTGCCAGGCCGAAGTGGCCCTGCTCGGGATCTCCGGGCCGTTCCAAAACATATTCCCCTGGCCCGATCAACTTGATGACGGCCAAAGAAACGTCCGCAAAGTGATCCGGATCGGCCGCTTTGCGCATCAGCAGAAAATCGTTGAGCGCTTTGGAATCTGGATCGGCAGGCAGTTTGCCGCCGTGTTCGGCGGCGAGCTGCACAATGCGGTCCCAGCGCTCGGGAGTTTTCACGATGCGACGCAGAGACGACACCTTCTCCAACATGCGCGCGACCACGCCGTTGGCTGCGATCATGAAGTCTTCGATCAGGTCGGTGGCGGGATTCTTTTCCTGCTTGGTTACGTCTACGATTTGCTGATTCAGTATTACCGGGGTTACTTCGGTAGTCTCGAGATTGAGCGCGCCATTCTGGTAGCGCTGCTTCTTGAGGGCCTGCGCGGCTTCGTTCTGCAGCTTGAGTTGTGCTTGTAATTCGGTGGACGCGGCCACTTTCGGCGGAGCTGGGCCGGTGGCCTCGAGCCACGCTCCCACCGCGTTGTAGGCAAGCTGCGCCTGGTTGCGAACGATTGCCCGATAAACGCTGCTCGAACTGACCGAGCCCCCAGCGTCTACCGTGAACTCAATTACGATACTGAGCTTGTCCGCGTCTTCGAGGAGCGACGTTGCGCCGGTGGAAAGCTCTTCCGGCAACATGGGGAAAATGCGCACACCGGTGTAGACCGAAGTCGTTTCTTTCGCCGCGTGCTCATCAATCGGAGAATGTTTCGGCACGAAGGCATCGACGTCTGCGATTCCAATCCGCACTTTGATGTTTCCATCGGGCAGGCGCTCGGCCGCTTCGATTTGATCGAGATCTTTCGAAGTGTCGTTGTCGATCGAGGACCAGAGCAAATTCCGCAGATCACGAATGTCTCCAGCTGGCGTGACTCGCGGCGGGCGTCTTCTCAGCTCCGCGAGCTGTTGCCCGACCTGTGGAGGGAAATCGGGCTCGAAGCCGTGTGCCAGCATGACCTGTCTGGCGATTGCTTGAAGGTCAAGATGAGAAGGGCGAAAGTCGTTCATGAATTCCTTATCGAATTAGTACCGAGCCAGAGAAGGCTAACATGTGACCTTCGATTGCGCCCCGGGGATCAGGAGATCGGCGACAGAACTTGGCGTCGTGATATTCTAGTCATAGCAGCTGCGTCCCGCCTTTGGGCAAATTTTCCGCAGTTTCCTTGGGAAATCATGATTTCAGTTAGCAATGTTTCCATGCGCTACGGCGCTAAAGTTCTGTTTGAAGAAGTATCAACAGCGTTCACGCCGGGGAAGCGCTATGGTCTGACCGGACCGAACGGCGCGGGCAAGACAACTTTCATGAGACTTCTGACCGGCGAACTTGATCCGCAGAAGGGAACGGTGGTGCGTCCGAAGAAGTTCGGCGTGCTGAGCCAGGACCAATTTGCGTTTGACGCTTACCGTGTCATCGATACCGTGATGATGGGCAACAAGCGCCTGTGGGCCGCGATGGAAGAGCGCGACCGCATCCATGCCAAGGCGGATCTAACCGATGAAGACGGCATGAAGCTCGGCGAGTTGGAAGGCATCGTTGGCGAAGAAGATGGCTACACCGCAGAAACTGACGCCGCGATTCTGCTGCAAGGGCTCGATATCCCTGACGAACTGCACGAACGGAAAATGGGCGAGCTGCAAGGCGGACAAAAAGTCCGCGTTCTGTTGGCGCAGGCGTTATTCGGGCATCCACTCGCGTTGTTGCTCGACGAACCCACGAACCATCTTGACTTGGACTCGATCCACTGGCTGCAAGGGTTCCTGAATAACTATGATGGCGTGTTGATCGTGATCTCGCACGACCGCCATTTTCTGAACAGCATCTGCACCCATATCGCTGACATCGATTATCAAACCATTATCACGTACACCGGCGCTTACGATGACATGGTGGTGGCGAAGACGCAGATCCGTTCGCAGATCGAGGGGCAGAACGCTCAGCGCGAAAAGAAGATTGCGCAGCTTAACGAATTCATTGCGCGGTTCTCGGCCGGTACTCGTTCCAGCCAGGTGCAGTCGCGGCGCAAGGAAGTCGAACGTTTGCAAGTGACCGAACTGGCCAAGTCGAATATTCAGCGTCCGTTCCTCAAATTCGAGCAGAAGCGCCCTTCGGGAAAGCACATTCTTGAACTGGAAGGCGTTGCAAAATCTTACGGAGACGCGGAAATCATCCGAGGTTTCACCGCGAGCGTAACGCGGGGAGAGAAAATCGCATTAATGGGTAGGAACGGCGCGGGTAAAACCACTTTGCTCAATGCGCTGCTGGCAAACTCTCCCACGATTCCAGATGCGGAGTTACGCAAGACCAGCGGCTACGACGGACCGTTCCTTACTGGTGGAAAGGTAATTTGGGGACACGAAGCTGCCGTCGGATATTTCGCCCAGGACCACAGGGCGTTGATTCAGGGAGACATGACGGCGTTTGAATGGCTGCATCAATGGGATCCCTCGGCTGCGCATGAAGAGATTCGCGGCCTGCTGGGGCAAATGCTGTTTCCGCGCGAGGATGCGCTCAAGCGCACCGACGTTCTGTCCGGCGGTGAAGCGGCGCGGTTGCTTTTCTGCAAGCTAATGCTGCAAAAGCCGAATGTCCTGGTTTTTGATGAACCGACCAACCACCTGGATTTGGAATCGATCAACGCTCTGAACATTGCTCTGCAGCGGTATCAGGGCACGGTGCTGCTGGTGACGCACGATCACGATTTAATCGACGAGGTTGCAACCAGAATCTGGCACTTCGAGCCAGACCACAAAATCGCAGACTTCAAGGGCGCATACGAGGAGTACCAGTCGGTTTCGGCGTAACCATTCACAACGTAGGGGCGACGCCGCGCCTACATTGCTCTTCCGGCAGAAGCGCCGGACGCCCAGGCCCACTGAAAATTGAAGCCGCCGAGGTGCCCGGTTACGTCGACCACTTCGCCGATGAAAAACAAGCCGGGAACTTTTCGGCTTTCCATCGTCTTGGCTGACAATTCGCTGGTGTCCACGCCGCCTGCAGTTACTTCGGCTTTGTCGTAGCCCTCGGTACCGGCTGGAACTACATGCCAGTCGTGTACCTGACGCTCGAGTTGGGCGAGCCCGGAGTTTGTCCAATTCGCCGGCACATGCAGATCCAACCATCGGTTCGCGAAACGACTCGGCAAGAATTTATGTAAAGCTGACTTCATGGCCGCGAGGTTTCGTGGACTCGCCGGTCCACGAAGCGCGGCTGTGACACCCTTGCCCGGCACCAGGTCGATGGCAACGGTTTGTCCTGCTTTCCAGTACGAAGAAATCTGTAGAATCGCTGGCCCACTTAGGCCACGATGCGTGATGAGCATCTTCTCCCGAAACCGCTGATCCCCTAAAGAAGCGCTCACCTCAGCTGAGACTCCGGCCAGATCGCAGTACCGGCTGCGATCTTCGTCGTCGAAGAGGAACGGCACCAGGGCAGGTCGAGCTTCGCGAATGGACAAGCCGAATTGCCGCGCCAGATCGTATCCAAACCCGGTCGCACCCATTTTCGGAATCGACAGACCCCCGGTCGCGACAACCAGTGCCGGAGCGCGAAATTCTGTTTCTCCCGCACGTGCCACAAACTCTGTTGTCCTCGATACCTCTTGAATGGAAGTGTTTAGAAATACCCGGACGCCGGCTTCATGGCATTCGCTTTCGAGCATGTCCATGATGTCGCGAGCAGAGCGGTCGCAGAAGACTTGACCGAGCGTTTTCTCGTGATAAGGAATGCGATGTTTCTCGACGAGCGCGATGAAATCCGAAGGCGTGTACCGAGCGAGCGCTGATTTCGCGAAGTGAGGATTGGCCGAGATGAAGTTTTCCGGGCGGCAGTGAAGGTTGGTGAAATTGCAGCGTCCGCCGCCGGAGATGAGAATTTTCTTCCCCGGACGTTCAGATCGCTCTAGCACGGCTACCCGGCGTCCGCGCTTACCGGCTTCCATTGCGCACATCAATCCGGCAGCACCGCCACCCAGGACCAACGCGTCAAAGTGCTGGGTCATCAACTTGAGAGATCATCAAATTGCGAAGCCTTGATCCGATTGGGAATCAACATGCTAAACAGAAGGCCACAATGGTCTGGCCGTGAACGCCGGTAGCTGTCTCGACCTCCCCAACCAGGGTCGATTCCAAGTCGTCGGGGTCGGGATTCATTTCGCACGCTGCAATCTCCTCGTCGGAGGCACCCTGGAAACAAAGCTCGCAAACTCCCAAGCCATCGTCCGAGCGCACGGGCGGTCCAAAGACGCGGCAAGTCATGGGCCGTGCTTCGTAAAGTTCGCAAAGCCCGGTTGCGGGATCGAGCGCCGGGCAAGGCTCGTGGTTCGCAAACTCGGCAAAGCGTTCTTCCGCCTCATCGCTTTCGTCCAACAATCCAGTTGTTGGATTGCCAGGGAAATCTTTCGACAGCCGGGAAACCGCTTCCCGAGCGCGTTGGCGCACGCGCCGCGATTGTTCGGGCGCGCTTTGTTCCAAATTCGCAAGTCCTTCACGGAGCCGCGCAGCATCGAGCTGATTGATTCGAAACACTCCCACGCAGCACTGCGTGCAACCGGGACGGCATACCAGCCATTTTCCACTTCTGTCCGCTGCATCGGCCAGGGCAGAATCGAGTATCTGAACCAACGCCTGATCGCGCGACAGCGCAAAATTATGCATCCTGAAAGAATACCGCAACACAGGAGTCTTCCTTCTCCAATTGGAGGGATTTTCTTCGGTGCAAGCAGCCTCGCCACGATAAGAAGGGCCCATGGCACCCACCATTCGATTGGAAAAGTTCGCCGCCGCCCAGGCGGGCTGCCAATTCCTGGGTTCTGAGATGAACAAACGGGTGTATGATCTGTCGATGGGTAGCGGACTTAGGATTCCGCGCCTGGCTGCTAATCCCCTTTTGCGAGGTCCGTCCGGCAATGGCCGCGGCATCGAGCTCTGGCACAAACCAGCGACTCACGCTCGATCACCAGTCCTTCGAGAGATTGCTGGCAGCAGCCTGGGTTCTGCAATGTCTGCACGATCAATTGCATCCTCCGGTCGACGGAGGCAAAGGTGTCGGCCCTTCTGTCACGCTTCTGAAAGGAATAGGAGCGGCAAGCTCGGGAAGGTTGAAGATCATAAAGCCCGAGATCATCACGCCAGCGATCCAACCCTTACCAATGGTGATCGAACCTGCCAGCAAACCCGTTGCACTCAGCGCTCGTCCTGCTGGCGAGGAAACGTTGACCGAGCTGGTCAAGGCTCACGAGGTGTTCGAGACTGGCATCCTGAAGTTGGATGCCACCCTGAAGCGTTGGAACTCATTGTCTCCTCAACTCACCCATAAAGCGGCAAGGCACGAGTCCGCTTCGGCACAATCTATCGCCCAAGTCACACTCATCAGACCTTCTCCCCTCGGGCATAAGCCACCAGATCACAACCAGCCAGCGCCGCACACAGGGGAGTTCAATTTCGAAACCCGCCTTAATCGCCTCCGCGTAGCTCTTGCCCGGCGTGGGGCAAGTTTTCGCGTTAATTCCACTCTGCGAGCGCTCCGCAGCCTAGCCATTGCGGGCGGCGTCAACCTTCGAACCACACTTAGCCGCCTCCCAGACACGGTCGGCCGCTACCAAGCTGCTCTTCGTTTTCGCGGCAAAGAGCTTGCGTGGCATCGATTCTCGTTCAATCTCGAAGCCGCCCTCGGACGTCTCCGCGATGCTTGTACTCGGCGTACGTCGACTTTCCGCATTCGTTTCACCCTGCGGTCGCTCCGTGCTGTGGCCATCGCAACTCCGGTTTGGCTGCTGGTCATGGTCGCCAATCTGCTGCTCCTGGAAACGTGGCTGCATCAGCCTTTTCAAGGTGCACGGGCAATGTCCGTGCCGAGTCCTTCCACCGCTCACGCGGCAATGAGCGTCGACCCGCCACTTCCATCCGCCCATTCGGCTCAACGGCTATCCCTGTCCGCCAAAAGGGTTGAAAGTCCCGAACTTCGGCAACGCACACCGATTCCTCCCTTCGCGGCCAGTCATGATCAAATCACCGATCCGCCTACCGCTTCCGCGGTGGCGCAACTAAGTCGGTTTGAAATTAGGGGCCTGCGGCGCCAGGCCAAGTTCGGAGACGACTCTGCGGTTTTTACCTTGGGCATGGTTTACGAGGTGGGACGCTATGTTCATCAGAACTGCGCCGAAGCCGCGCGCTGGGTGACAATGGCCGCCCAAGATGGCAATCCGGCAGCCGAGTACAATCTTGGGCTGCGGTATCGCGACGGGGATGGCGTTCCGGCTGATCTGCATGAATCCGAGAAGTGGTTGCGCAAGGCCGCCGCCCACAGAAATCACAATGCCAAGCTTGCACTGCAACTGCTGGCCTCGCGGTAGCTCCCCTTATTCATCGCTTCTGTGTTGTGTAGCATCTTATATTCAGCAGAGGAGGGCTCATGCTCGATTCCAATCAGGTGCCGATCGACCAATCCGCTTTATTGGTGATTGATGCTCAGAATTCCTTCAAAATCGGCCCACGCTGGGAGCGCCGCAACAATCCTGCTTTCGAAAAGAATGTCGCGGCATTGATCGCGGCGTACCGCGCAGCCGATCTGCCGGTCGTATTCTTTCTTCATACCGACAGCGATGAAGGCTTTGCCGCTGGCAGCCCTTTCTTCAAGCTGATGGACTTTATCGCGCCGCGCAGCGGCGAACCCGTCTTCATCAAGAACACTCGCAATTGTTTCACCAGCACGACGCTGCAACCTTATCTAATCGAGAAAGGCGTCCGGAGAGTGACCATCTCAGGCATTCAGATGGAGCAATGCTGCGAAACGACCGCCAGAGTTGCGGCTGATCTGGGATACGCTGTCGATTTCGTTACCGAAGCGACCATGACATTTCCGATTCCTAACTGGGATAAACCAGGCGAGGAGTTGGGAGTGGAAGCCATACGCGAGCGAACCGAGTACGCTCTGCGGCATCGGTTCGCCCGGATCGTGACGGTCGCACAGCTTGCGCAGGAGTTGCAAGCAGCACATTGCGGAGCCGTCGCGTAGTCTTTCTTGGGGGTTAATTCTGCATCTGAACCTGCAGAACTTCGCCCGGCAGCCGAACCATTCTCGACCGGGAAACTGATTCGCTCCCATCGGATTTGGGACCCTCACTCCGTAAAGTATCCCGCTTCCGAGTTGGAAACTTTTCCGGGTCGCCAGCAGAGCTCATTCTTTCCATCCGAATTCCCAGCGTGCGCTCCAGTTGGAATAAATCGGATCTCTGTTCTCTCGCGAAGAGGGTAGAAGCCACGCCGTGTTCGCCGGCACGGCCGGTGCGTCCAACGCGATGGATAAAGTTTTCTGCCACTTCGGGCAAGTCGTAATTGATGACGTGGGCGATGTCCTGCACGTGAATGCCCCGCGCGGCCAGATCGGTTGCAACCAGGATGCGATAGCGTCCCTGCTGAAAACCCACCAGCGCCGCAGTGCGCTGAGATTGCGAGCGGTCGCCATGAATCATGGCGGCTGCAAATCCCTCGCGATTCAGGCACTTGGCCAATCGTTCGGTTCCGCGCTTGGTGCGCGCGAACACCAGGCAGCGGCCGGTTTCTTTGGCTAACAATCGATGCAACACTTCCTGCTTGCGATCGGCGTCGACTTCGAATGCCTGCACCCGCACATTTTCGGATGGCTTCAGCGTGGACCCTAATGCAACCCGCACCGGGTTCCGCATGTAGTCGTTTACTAGATGAACCACAGAGGCCTCGAGCGTCGCTGAGAAGCACATAGTTTGGCGATCTTTGGGCAGAATCGCCGCAATTCTTCGAATCGCGGGAAGAAATCCCATGTCGAGCATGCGATCGGCCTCGTCGAGAACCAGTACGCGCAGGTCGCGGAAATTAACCAGCCTGCGATCGAGGAAGTCTTCTAGTCGGCCGGGAGTCGCCACTACCAAACGAGCCCCGTGGCGAATGGCGCGCAGTTGCTGTCCTTCGGACAAGCCTCCGACCACCAAAGCTGCGGGCGAGAGTTGCTTGCCGCGCAACGCATCGTATTGATCCGCGACTTGCATTGCCAGCTCCCGTGTGGGAACCAGCACCAATGCTGCAATTCCCGGAGCATTCTGCTTGAGCAAGTGCTCCATGATTGGAATCAGGAAGGCAAGCGTCTTGCCGGTTCCAGTTTGTGCGGTTGCGAGCACATCCTTGCCGGCAAGCGCCTGCGGGATGGCAGCGGCTTGAACCGGCGTGGGTATGGAAAAACCCGCGAACGACAAGCGATCTTTGACGTAAGCGGAAATTGGGAGTTCTGAAAAATTCTTCATTTTGCTTTCTCTGGCATCAGCGATTACGACGCGCACACGGATTTCCGAGCAGGCGCGGCAACCGGCGTAGCCAGTCTTAGTTTTGATTACGCTGAAGACGTACGGAGGGAAAACTGAAGGCGGGAGTTCTCAGATCAAATACTGCACCAGAGGAATCGCACCATACAACCGAAGTATTAAGCGTAACACCAGTATATCACGCCGCTAAGGTGGATCGCTGAAAGATCGGGAAGCTGAGGGTTACGTAGGTTCCGGGCAAGTAGTTACTGGTGTCCGCGCGGGCTCCGATTTAGCTACAATACATTCAATTCTACGATGCCGGCGCGTACGCGCACCGAACGCACCGGCATCGTCATCGCAGCCACTTTTCCGGCTCGCGAACTGCTTCAGCAACCTCATTCAGGAAAACCGCAGCACGTGCACCGTCCACCACGCGGTGGTCGCACGAGAGGGTCAGGGTCATCATGGGACGGATTGCCGCTCGTCCACCGATCGGCACGACCCGGTCAATAATGCTTCCTATCGCGAGAATCGCCGCTTGCGGCGTACTGATAATCGCGCTGAAAGCATCGACCTGATACATGCCGAGGTTGCTGATAGTGAAAGTGGCGCCTGCAATATCGGACGGACGTAAGCGGCTGGCGCGAGCCCGCTCCGTCAGGTCACGGCGTTGAACCGCAATTTCGCCGAGGTCCGCTTGGTTAGCGTTGTGGATGACGGCGGCGACAACGCCATCGTCAACCGCCATGGCGACGCCGATATTCACCTGTTGATTCAGACGGATGACCTCGTCGCTCCAGCTTGCATTGATTCGAGGATGCTTCACTAGAACGCGGGCTACGAGCGCAACCAGAAAATCCGTATGCGTGATTTTGATTCCTCGCGCCTGCTGAATCGCCGATCCCATTCGTTCGCGGGCTTCGATCAGTGCGCCAGCATCGATCTCCCGCACCACGAAGAAATGGGGTACGGTCATCCAACTGTGCGCTGTGCGCTCCGCCATCAGCCGCCCGATCGAACTCGGAGTTTCAACATCCTTGGCGGCTGGGGCCGTCGAGGGGGAAGGATTTTTCGATTCTGCCGCCGCCAAAACATCGGAAGCCAGAATTTCGCCGCCCGGTCCCGATCCGCGCAATCTGGCGATATCGATGCCGTGCTCTTTGGCAAGGCGACGAGCCTTGGGGGAAATTTGCGCCCCTGCTCCCGCGCCTTGCGCGGCAATCACGGGCGCGGCAGCGGTCGCGTGCTCAGTCGCGCGCTGGACAGGAGAAGTAGGCGAAGCAGCTTCCAACGGAGGGGTTTCACCGGGGCGAACAATCCAGGCGATGATGTTTCCTACCGGAACAACCTCGCCGGCCCGCGCTTTTACGCCTGCCAGGACGCCGTCCGCCGGAGACTCCACCTCGAGCACGGCTTTGTCGGTTTCTATTTCCAAAAGTGGCTCACCCTTAGCCACACTGTCGCCCTCTGCCTTCCGCCAAGCCACAAGCTTGCCGGTTTCCTGCGCCATCTCGAGAGCGGGCATGACAACGCTAAAAGCCATAAGTATTTCGCCGAGTCCCATGTCATCCTGAGCGAAGTCGAAGGACCCCTACGACGCAATTCTGTTACGGTCGCCGCAAGGAATTCTCACCACCAACGCAGAGCGAGAATCCCTTGCCCCCGATGACAATCCAAAACTACACGCTTAATCTGACACTCCGACTCGCTCAGTCCTGGAACTCTCTTCGATCATCTCCACCACGCGCCGGCTCGGAGCGGACTCGTTCTCGCGAGTGGTCGGCAGCGGTCCATTCACGGTCACGTAATGCGCCCCTGCGACCAGCAATTCCTCCGCCGGAAAACGCGTGATAACTTCATGCCCGGTCGGCGTGACTACAATCTCTTCTTCGATACGCGCCGCGCTCCAGCCGTCCGTCGAAGGCCAGAATGTCTCTAGCGCAAAAACCATTCCCGGCTTGATTTCATGCGGATGATCGAACGAGACCAATCGGCTGATCACCGGTTTTTCCCAAATCGCAAGGCCAATGCCGTGGCCATACTGCAGCGCGAAGCAGGCTTCTTCATTGGGAAACCCGAACTCTTTGGCCTTTGGCCACACAGCCGCAATTTCAGCCGTCGTGCGGCCGGGACGTACCAACTCGATCGCCGCGTCCAGATATTCGCGGCAACGCTTGTATGCGTCGACCATGGCGTGCGATCCGTAGCCAACGGTGAAGCATCGGTAATAGCAGGTCCGATATCCCATGTACGAATGCAGAATGTCGTAATAGACGGGATCGCCGGGGCGAAGCACGCGATCCGAAAACACATGCGGATGCGGATTGCAGCGCTCCCCGGAGATGGCATTCACCGCTTCGACATATTCGGAGCCCAGGTCGTAAAGCACTTTGCTCACGAGGCCGACCGCTTCGTTCTCGCGCATCCCAGGCTTCATCGCCCGATAGAGTTCGTCGTAAGCGGCGTCGACCATCATGGCCGAAGTGTTGAGCAGAGCAATTTCATCTTGAGTTTTGATGACGCGGGCGTCCGACATTAATTGTTGTCCGTCGACGACCGTAATTCCCTCGCGCTGCAAAGCAAAAAGAACCGGCAGTTCGATTATGTCAATTCCAACCGGCTCTTTGTGCAGGCCGCGCATTTCGAGTTCGATGCGGATCTTTTTCGCGACGTCTTCAGCTCGACCCATCTCTGGCGACATCGCGCCGCGTAGCATGGAAATTCCCGGCCGCGAGCGTTCCCCCAACCATGGGCAATGCAGTTGATGATGTTTGGCCGCTGACCCGAAGTCCCACAGAATGGGCTCGTCGTTCTGTGGCAGAAGCGTGAAGCGATTGCATTTGTCCTGTGCCCAGGTGCCAATGTGCGTCGCCGTCAGATAGCGCACATTATTCATGTCGAAACAGAGGAGCGCACCCATCTCCGATTTGGCGAGCAAATCCTTCGCTCGTGCCAATCGTTCTTTGCGCAAGCGATCGAAATCCACTCGCTGTTCCCAATCCACCGCCATTGTTCCATGGGTCGGTAGTGCCACCATGCACCTCCACTTAGCGATTGTTCTTATGCTGTTCCACAAAGCTTCCGGGCCATTTCGAATACCGATTTCTCCGTTGGCACAGTTGCGTCTTCCAGCGGTGGCGAAAATGGAATCGGGATATGCATGGCCCCCATCCGCTTCACCGGTGCGTCCAGGTTATAAAAGGCGCCCTCTGCAATTACCGCGGCAATCTCGGCCGTAACCCCGTAGCGCTCATAACCTTCGTCGATCACAATCACACGCGATGTCTTCTTCGCCGACTCAATCAGCATTTTTTCGTCAAGCGGCCACATGGTTCTTGGATCGACCACTTCGGCGCTCACGCCGGCCTCTTCCAGCAAATCCGCCGCACCGAGAGCTACTTGCACCATGCTGCTCGTCGCCACCAGCGTAATGTCCCGGCCGACCCGCTTCACATCCGCTACCCCGAATGGAATGGTGTATTCCTCCGCCGGAACCGGACCTTTCAGCTTGGCGTACATCATCTTGTCTTCAAAGAAGACCACAGGGTTCTCATCGCGGATCGCGGTCTTTAGCAGTCCCTTGGCGTCGTAGGGCGTGGACGGCATCACGACTTTCAATCCGGGAACATGACTAAACCACGCATGCAACGATTGCGAATGCTGCGCGCCCGACCGGCGGGTCGCGCCCAGCGTCGTTCGCATTACCATAGGAACTTTCCACGCGCCGCCCGACATGTAATGGACCTTGGCCGCCTGGTTTACCATCTGGTCCATCGTGAGCGTGATGAAATCTCCGAACATGATGTCGACGATGGGCCTCAGCCCCGTCATTGCCGCCCCGACCGCGATCCCCGTGAAACCAGCTTCGGAAATCGGCGTGTCCAGCACCCGCTCCGTGCCGAATTCTTCCACCAATCCCGAGAGCACTTTAAAAGGCGTGCCCGCTTCCGCCACATCTTCGCCGAAGATGCAGACTCGCGGGTCCCGACGCATTTCCTCCGCCAGCGCCTCGCGCACGGCCTGCCCGAAAGTCAGTTCCCGAGTCAGGGTTTCAGGCATAAACGTCCTGCTCCACTTCCGCAAGGCCGGGATAAGGAGCGGCCACGGCAAACTCGACGGCCTTCTTCATGTCAGCTTCAGCCTCTGAGTGAATCGCACTGAACTGCCCAGAATCCGCGAGGCCTTGTGCCATCAGCCAATCAGCCAGCAACTTCAGAGGATCACGCTCCGTCTTCCAGTGCTTTTCTTCTTCTTTCGAGCGGTAATACTCGCGATTGATGTCGCCGACGTGGTGACCGGTGTAGCGATACGTATTGCAAACCAGGAATGATGGGCCATCTCCGCGACGCGCGCGATCCACCAGTCGCCCCGCCTTCTCATATACCGCTCGCACGTCCTGGCCATCGACGCTCTCCGCTTGTAATCCGAAGGCAGCTGCCCGCGAAGGAATATCGCCCGCCGTGGTTTCCGTAAAGTGGGTGTACTCGGTGTACAGATTGTTTTCGCAGACGTAAATCACCGGCAGCTTCCATAGCGATGCCACGTTCATCACTTCATACAGAACGCCTTGGCCAAGAGCTCCTTCGCCGAAGAAACAAACTGCCACACGATCCGTCCCGAGACGCTTAGCCGATAACGCCGCGCCCGTGGCGATTCCTACGCTCCCCGCGACGATGGCGTTCGCTCCCAGGTTGCCGGTCGCAGGATCGGCAATGTGCATAGAGCCGCCTTTGCCCTTGCAATAGCCAGCTTCTTTGCCCAACAACTCGGCAAACATGCGGTCGGGCGACGCACCTTTTGCAAGGCAATGTCCGTGGCCGCGATGCGTGCTGGTGATGTAATCGTCGGCGCGCAGCGTTTCGCAGACTCCCACCGCAACCGCCTCTTCCCCGATGTAAAGATGAGCCAACCCCGGCATCAACGCGCGAGTGTAGAGTTCGTTGACTTGCTCTTCGAACAGGCGGATCGAGACCATCCGCCGGTACATGCGCATCCATTGCCCGGCTTTGGTTTGCGAATTCGCTCGGGATTTGTCAGTCGCAGTTGTCATTTCGAAATGCCCGACATTCGTGCCAACACATCGAACACCACCGCGAAGTCTAACTTTGCCAGCCCCATACCGCGGGCCGCGGTCAGAAACTCGTTGCTCACCGCGGTCGTGGGCAAAGGCACATCCAGTTGGCGGCCCATCTCCAGCGCCAGCAGCATGTCCTTCTGCATCATGTTCACATCGAACCAGGCTTCTTCGGGTTGCTGAAGAACGAAGGGTCCGCGGTACTGAATCATGGGCGAAGCTACCGCGCTATGGGTGAGCACGTCTACTGCGGTTTCGCGCGCGATCCCACTTTTCTCCGCCAGCAAAACCCCTTCCGAGAAGGCCATCATTTGAACCGCGAGACTTAGATTGACGGCAATCTTCATGGCCAGCGCCAGGCCGTTGTCGCCGACGCGAGTCACCTTCGGCCCGATATCCAGCAGCACCGGCAGGACTCGCTCAAAAGTTTCGCGACGCCCGCCCACCATGACCGACAGCTTGCCTTCCTGCAGAGTGATTACGCTGCCGGACACCGGCGCATCGACCATGTCGGCCCCTTTTTCTCGTACTTTTGCCGCCAGGGCACGGCTGACGCTGGGGCTCACCGTACTGATATCCACGAAGATCTTGCCCTTGCTCAAGCCGGCCAACAAACCGTCGGGCCCCTCCGTGATCGAGGTGATCGCGGCGGAGTTCGTGACCATGGCGAAGGTGATATCGGCGGCAGCGGCGACCGCACGCGGCGAATCGCCCCACTTCATTCCTTTATCGATCAGCCATTGCGCTTTCGATCGGGTCCGGTTGTACCCAGTGACCGTGTGCCCTTTGCTGAGCAGACGGCTCACCATCTGACCGCCCATCGTGCCGAGACCGACAAAACCTAAATTCGCCATTCGCCTCAAGCTCCCAATTACGAGAGGGGTTTCGAGAGCGCCGGGTGCGCCTCGCTGGCTTTAGAATCCTCACGCACCTGCAGCAGGTGCGCCCGCATTGCCTCCCGCGCTTTTTCGGGATTGCGCCGCTCCACCGCTTCGAGAATCCGTTTGTGATGGTACTGCCCCCGGTTCGGCCCGCCTTCAACCTGGAAAATCCGCATGCGTTGCTCGCGCAGCAATCCGACGATTGAATCCAGAAGTGACAGGATCAGCGGATTGTCCGCCGCCTCGGCCAAAGCCAGGTGGAAGTCGAGATCGGCCTCGATGTAAGCTTCGGGATCGTCCTGCGCACGGTCCATCAGCACCACTGCCTCCCGCATTAGAGCCAAATGCTGCTCCTGGATGCGGGTGGCGGCGAGCGCTGCAATCTCCGGCTCAAGAATCGAGCGCACCTCCGCCAGATGAATGGATCCGGTCGGCTGACCAATCTTGACCATGAGCCCAAGCGATTGTCGAATGGCCTGCGAAGTCCCGTCGGTGATGAAAGTCCCGCGTCCGGAATACGCTTCCACCAGCCCTTTTTCGCGTAGAGCTTTCACCGCCTCGCGCACTGCCGTCCGGCTCACGCCGAATCGTTGCGCGAGTTCGCGTTCGGCGGGCAACTGATCCCCGGCTTTGAGCGCGCCCTTCAGGATCGATTCCTCGATCTGTTGAACGATTTGCTCGTACAGTCGTGATGTGCGAACCGTTTTGTACACAAAACTCCTCGATCAGGGAACCCAGACGTTAGGTGGCGAAGCGCTTTCAATGCTGCGGTAACGCCCTCGAACCAATTAGGGTTTTAGCCGCCTAGAAAATCAAATTCGTTTCTCCAGCAACTGTCGATCTTATCCGCCAGATTCCTGAATCACGACCGTCTTGATATTCGCGAACTCGCGAATTCCGTAAGGCCCAAGTTCTCGTCCATGGCCCGAATACTTCACGCCGCCAAACGGCAGCCGGGTGTCGGATGCGACCATGCGGTTGATGAAAACCATCCCCGCTTCGATTTCGTTGATCAGACGTTCCCGCTCGTGCTTGTCATTGGTCCACGCACTGGCGCCCAAGCCAAAGCGGCTGTCGTTGGCAACGCAAATGGCTTCATCCAGGTTCTTGACGCGGAAAATAGAGGCGACCGGACCAAACAATTCATCGCGATATGCTGGTGATTCCTTGGGAATGTTGGTTAAGACTGTCGGAGCGTAGAAGTTGCCGGGACGATTCACCGGCTTGCCTCCGGTCAGGACCCGGGCCCCGGCTGCAATTGTCTTTTGCACATCCGCGTCCAGGCTGGCCACGCCATCCGCCGTTGCCAGCGGCCCCAGCTCGGTGGCTTCGTCAAAGGGATCGCCCAGCTTCAGTGCCTCCATCTTACTCACGAACTTTCGCTCAAACTCGTCCGCAACCGATTCCGCAACAATGAATCGTTTGGCTGCAATGCAGGACTGGCCATTGTTCACGATCCGCGCCTTGACTGCAGTTGCCACTGCCTCGTCCATGCGTGCACTCGGCAAGACGATAAAAGGATCGCTGCCGCCCAACTCTAGGACCGTTTTCTTGATTCTTTTCGCCGCCGCCGTTCCTACCTGGACTCCAGCCTCCTCGCTTCCGGTAAGCGTGGCAGCCACCACCCGCGGGTCGTTCAAAATACCGTCAACCTTCTGGGCGCCGATTAGCAGCGTTTGAAACGCCCCCTCGGGAAAGCCCGCCCGGCGAAACAGGTCCTCGATCTCGAGCGCGCACTGGGGCACATTCGACGCATGTTTGAGCAGCCCCACGTTTCCCGCCATTAACGCTGGCGCGGCAAAGCGGATGACTTGCCAGAAGGGGAAGTTCCACGGCATGACCGCCAGGATCGGTCCCAGCGGCTGGTAATGGATGTAGCTGCGACCCGAACCCGTGTCGATCACTTCATCAGCCAGAAAGCGCTCGGCATTCTCGGCATAATAGCGGCAGGCCGAGACACACTTGACCGCCTCGTCGACCGCAGCCCGAAACGGCTTGCCCATTTCGGTGGTCATGGCCCGCGCGAACTTCTCTTTGTCGCTTTCCAGAATCTCAGCGACTTTCAGCATCATGCTCGCCCGTTCCGCGAAGGTAGTGCGCTTATATTTGGAGAACGTCTCGGCCGCGCGCTTCAGCTTCCCCTCGATTTGCGCGTCCGACAATGGTTCAAACGACTTGAGCAGCTCTCCAGTGGTCGGGTTGACGCTTGCGATCGCCATTGATAATCCGCAGATTACCGCGTTGGTCTGACCACTATACCATACACCAAATTCTATTACTTTCGGGAGGTCAGGCTGGATGAGGACAGGAGCCGGTCCCATGCAGGCCCGGACGCCGCCTTCCGCAGGCCGCGAAAAGCTCCAAAAGGCTCGGAGGCGTTCGCCTTCCGCAGGGCAAAGCAACCAATTCACTTGGCCGTAAGAGTCTTGTGCACCCCGTTGGTCGGTACCGGTTGATTAATCACCAACCAGTACAGTCCGGCGCTCTTAACCGTTTCGCGAAACTGGTCGAAATCGACTGGTTTCTGAATATAGCTGTTCGCTCCCAAGTGGTAACTGGCCACCAGGTCCCGCTCTTCTTTCGACGAGGTCAGAATGACCACGGGGATGGTTTTGGTTCGCGGGTCACTTTTAACCTGTTTCAAAACTTCCATTCCGTCGACTTTTGGAAGCTTGAGATCGAGCAACACCAGTTTGGGAGGATGATCAAACGATCGCTGCGCGAAAGCACCGCGGCAGAACAGAAAGTCCAGAGCCTCCTCGCCATCGCATGCCACGAAGAGTTTGTTCGCCAGTTTCCCCCGCTCCAGAGCGTGCAGTGCAAGATCCCTGTCGTCCTGATTGTCTTCCACCAACAATATATCCAGTTCCTCTGAGTTCATGATTGGCCTCCAGCCGCAGCTGCCTTGCTTTCCGATTCAACTTGCTTTGCCACACTGAGCGTGAAATAGAATGTTGCACCCTTATCCACTTCGCCCTCCGCCCACACTTGGCCTCCATGCTTTTGCACGATTCGCTGTACCGTTGCCAGGCCGATGCCCGTGCCTTCAAATTCCTCCGCGCGATGCATGCGCTGAAAGACTCCGAACAATTTGTCAACGTACTTCATGTCGAAGCCCACGCCGTTGTCGCGGACCATGAAGACGGTTTGGCGGTCGCTTTCCTTGGAGCTGACTTCGATTACGGCGCGGAGCCGGGACCGAGTGAACTTAAGTGCATTTGCCAACAGATTCTGAAAGATCTGCTTGACTAACACGGGATCGCATTCCAGAGAAGGCAGATCGGCCACCGTCCATCCGACTTGACGGCCTTCGCTGTCAGGTTTCAAAATCGAGATCACCTCGTCCACGATCGAGTTCAATCGGGTCGGCTGGCGATTGAGTGCTTGCCGTCCGACCCGGGCAAGATTCAGCAACTCGTCCACTAGCAGGCCCATCTTTTGGGTCCCCGACTGGATGCGATCCAGATAATGTTGCGCGGTGGGATCGAGGCCCGAACCAAATTCCTCGACCAGCAACTTGGAAAAGCCGCCAATATGCCGCAAGGGCGCCCGCAGATCGTGCGACACCGAGTAACTGAAAGCTTCCAGTTCTTTGTTGGCTGCTTGCAACTGCGCCGTCCGCTCCGCCACTCTCAGTTCGAGTTCGTCATTGAGCTTCCTAATCCTCTGTTCATCTTTTTTTCGCTGCGTGATGTCACGGAACGCGATTACTGCGCCGCGCGCCACGTTATTTTTGTTCCTGAGGGGACTGGCGCTGGAATCGATCCAAACCCCCTCGGCAAGCTCCGCATTGCGCAAAAACATCTCCGCGGAGCACACCTCGCCGCGAATGGCCCGTAACAAGGGATTTTGCTCGGGCGGGAAAGGTGTTACCGTGTCGGGGCAAGAAAACTCCGTAATGTTGATTCCATTCCCCGCTGGGCACGTCCGCCGCACCCAGACCAACAATTCTGTCCGCCGCCGGATTCCAGATGATGAACTTCCCGTTCTCATCAGCCACCACCAAGCCCTCGGACATGCTGTCGAGCACCGACTGCAGCATCAGGGTTTGCTTTTGCAGCTCCTCCTGCGAATCGCTCAAGGCCTCAGCGTACCGGGAGAGTTCGAGCGCCTGCCCTGCTAGAACTTCTGAGGCCCGCTTGCGTTCTGTGATATCGCGCGCAATTTTTGAAGCGCCAACAATCGCGCCACTGCCGTCTCGAATCGGCGAAATGGTGACGGAAACGTCGATTTTCCGGCCATCCCTGCGGATGCGGACGGTTTCAAAATGTTCCACGCTCTCGCCACGCCGGATGCGCGCCAGAATGCCCGATTCCTCCGTCGTGCGGTCGGGTGGAAACAGCATCACCATCGGGTGACCCATGGCCTCAGACGCCGAGTAGCCGAAAATCTTCTCGGCCCCACGATTCCAGGCGTTGATGATCCCGTCCAGATCTTTGCCGATGATGGCGTCGTCGGATGAGTCAACCACCGCAGCCATGTGTTCGCGCACTGCCTCGGCCTGTACTCGCTCGGTAACGTCCCGCAGGATCACAGTGAACAGTTTTCTCCCGCCGGTGACCACTTGAGAGATGGAGGCTTCGATCTGAAATTCCTGGCCATCGGCTCGCAGTGCCCACAGCACATTTTTCGGTCCCATTGCCCGATTCGTGACTCCGGTGTCGCCGAACTTCCGGATGTGTCCGGCATGGGCGGCGTGGAATCTCTGTGGAATGAACCGCGTGAGGAGTTGCCCGATGGCTTCGCTACTTGGGCAACGGAACATTTTCTCGGCGGCCGCGTTGAACAGCACGATGCGCTGCCCTTCATCCACGGTGAGGATTGCGTCCATCGCCGACTGGATCACGCCTGCCAGCCTGCCCTCGCTTTCACCCAACGCCTCAGTACGCTGCGCCACCCGCCGCTCCAGATCAGCATTCAGAGTGCTGACCTGGGCTCGAGCCCGCGCGCTGATGCCAATCTCACGGCTGGCGGTGACCCCGGCTATCGACAGCAAGATCACAGCCAAGACTGAGCCCAATCCGATGACAGCAGCCGTGAAATGCTGTGCCGTGCGTGCACGCCGGGCACGTTCCTCCAGCAAGTGTTTTTCCTCACCCTCCATCAGCTCGACGGTAGCGCGTATGGTGTCCATGATCTGTTTTCCCCGCTCAAGCTGAAGCTCGCTGGGGACTGTCCTCGTCTTCTGTCGTAAGGCCACGAGCTTGTCGGCGTCCTCAATCCTGGCGTTTACCTCTCCGTCAAGGACGTGCAAGCGCCGTTCTTGATCCGGATTGTCCTCCACGAGAAGGCGCAACGCCTGGAGGTCTTTACCAACCGCATACCTTCCTGTCTCATATGGCTCTAAGAAATGGGTGTCCCCGGCCATCGCAAAACCACGACCTCCAGTTTCCACGTCGACCAGATGCCGGAGGGTGGCTTCGAGCGTCGTCATCACCTCATGGGTGTGAGCGACCCAGTCCGCACCCTCCGCCGCCTGTTGTGCGATACGCCAGGAAAGCAAACCGAGAAGACCGGTCACGAACACTGCCATCGCAAAGCCGGTACTTACCCTTCGCCGCAGCCGCGTTTCAGCTTCCGGTTCCTCGATCCGGTCCAGCAACCGGTCCATCTGCTCTTTGCCGACGTCCAGCGCCTCTTCGAGTTTTTTTCGTTCGGCATCGCCGCGCTCGACGATGAATGCCATCCGGGCGACGAAGCCCACCAGCGCAACGCCGCAAAACACCGCCAGCACGCTCACTTCAGCCCAAGTGAAGTGCGACTCGGTGAGCAGCGCTTTCGATATCGAGGAGCCGATGACACCCAGAACCAGCAGGGAGGCAGGAACTGCTCTTCGCAACAAGCGGGCTCCGCGGCTTGAACTAGTCAGCAGTCCGCCGAGCGCCCAAGTTGCGCGAGAACACAGCAGCCCGAAGGCGAGGAGGAAGTAGCTGAGTACAGCTGGTATGGCCACAGTGATTGGGGAAACGCCCGGACCCAGGACTAAACCGAGCAGCCCGAATGCGGCCCCGAGTGCTGCGCCGACAGTGAGGAACTGGGCAGGCCAATCACCTCTGTGGGTCCGCCAGTCGATCGCCACCAGGGCGGCACTGAGCAGCAGAAGAACGCCGGCGGCGACCGGAGACATCAGGATACGGGCGTGGGCAATTTGCGGACCAGGAGCCGTTACCAACAGCAACCGATCAATGCCGAGATCCGAATTAAAAAGGTGCTCCGCCAGACTGAAGAAGCCCACCAAGGAGACGATGACGGCAGCGGTTTTGGCCGCCAGCTTCCTTGCCGTCCCCGCTGACTGGACATCTTTCTTTCTTAACAACCACAAAGAGGCGCTGGCCAACACGACACAGCCAGCCGCGTTCGGAGCCATGGGCGTCCCGCCGCCCCAGGTAGCGAAAGCGAGAACGTGAAATGTCCATCCAGCCAGCACCGAAAGCCCGACCACCCCCGAAAATATGGCAGCGGCGGAAGCGAAGAGGCTGAACCATTCCAGCAGACGAGGCTCGGAATGGTCGATCACTCGGCGGAATCCCCTTGCCCGTGCGGCATGAAATCAGGAGAAAGTAATGATCTGAAGAATTCCACGATCCCGGCGTCGCCTCACCGAATTCCTATCGGCACGTTAGCCACCACCCCAAGCAAACGCCGGGTTACGTATGGCCCCGGGGAACAAGTGGAGCGCGGCCTGTCGCCAATCCACAAAGCGAAGCCAGCGAAATGTCCGTCCGCGTTACGAGGGCAGTGCCACTCCGGGCCAGGCATTCGGCAGGGTGGCGCGAATCACGTCCAGCAACTCGTTATTGTCCGCCGGCTTCTGGAAGAACGCCGCCGCCCCAGCTTGCAGAGTTTTTTGCTCGTTGGATTGCGGATCGCGCGCGGTCAAAACAATCACCGGAATGGCCGAGAGCGCATCGCTATCCTGCAGCCGCTCCAGAACCACGTAACCGTCCCCGGCGGGAAGGCCGAGGTCTAGAATGATGAGATTAGGCTTTTCCTTCTGCGCCACCGAAATGGCGGAATACCCATCCGAGGCTTGTACCGTATCGTAATGGTTTGCCCGCAGACGAATCTTCAGCGCTCGCCTCAGGTCGGGGTCATCGTCGACGATCAGAATTTTCGGCTTTTCCATGTTGAATCCTCCATTGGCTCTCTGTAATTGTGATTTCGTGTTAATTTTCTGGTGCATTTTCATCGCCGTTGCCGCATTGCGGACACGGTTTTTCGCTCAAGTTCAGCATGGCCATTTCCGTAATCCGGTCCGCCGTGGTTTGCACTAATGCTTCCAGCGGTCCATCTTCGCGCAAAGGCAGATCCACTGCGGCTGCCGACACCTGCAGGACGCCGGCGGCTTTGAAACCCGCGGCTGCCTCCAATTGCTGGCGGATGCGCTTCATCATGATCTCGGCTCGCTCCCGATCGGTCGATGCCGCCACAAAAAAAGTTTCATTGAGGCCTACGTTTCCCGTAACGGGAAGAACCAGGTCTTTATCGACATAGACACACCGGCGAAGCGTCTCCAGGCCCTGCTGGCAGATTTCCCTCCAACCCGATCGAGTGACGCCCGCAAGCGGCGTCAATTCAACCTTGACCAGGACCAGGGCTTCGCGCAAGCGGCCTTCGTAGGTGATGACCGGGAATAGAAGTTTTGCCAGCGAATACAGCGGCAAGGTAAATGAGAATGTGCTGCCGTTGCCGAGTTCGCTGGCTACCCAGATTCGGCCGCCATGAAGTTCGACTAGTTCTTTCGCAATGAAAAGTCCCAAACCCAGTCCCGCCCGATTGTTGTCGATCGAATTCGGGTCCTGGTACAAACGTTCAAAGATCAGCGCCTTGGCTTCGGGGCCAATGCCGCGGCCGGTGTCGGAGACGGAAAGGTAAACCATATTAGGATCGGCCTCGACGATGCAGGCCTTTACCAGCACAGAACCTTCCGGCGGCGTGAACTTGATGGCGTTGTCAATGAGATTGATCAGCACTTGCAGGACGCGATCGGGATCGGCGTACACAAAAGGGATTCTGCTATCCAGTCCAACTTCCAGGCCTACCTGCTTTTCCTTGGCAGTGGCGGCCATCATCGAAACCGCCTGGTGGATGAGATCGCTGATGGTGATGCAGCGTGGCTCAATGCGAATCTTTCCCGACTCGGCCCGCGTAGCCTCGAGCAGATCGCGAATCATGGCCCGCAGTTGGTGCACGCTGTTCAGCACCGTTCCCAGGTGGTAGCGCTGATCGGCGTTGATGTCGCCGGCTAAGCCATCCAGCAGGATGGTGACGAATTGATGAATGCAAGTCAGGGGTGTCCGCAGTTCGTGGGAGACATGAGACAAGAACTGATTCTTGAACTCAAGCTGCTGGTGGCGGCTCATCTCGAGTGAACGCAACAAAGCCTGCCGTTCGATGGCGTAGCGCATGACGCGCTCCAGGTGTCCGCTCGTGATATCGCCCTTGACCAGATAATCCTGCACTCCCTGGTGGAGTGCTTTCATGGCCAGGCCCTCGTCATCCTGGCCGGAAAGAATTACGATGGGCACGCCCGGCGCCTTCTCGAGCACTTTGCGGAAAGTGTCCGCTCCGTGACTGTCGGGCAGATTCAGGTCCAGCAGCACCACCGAAGGCGTTTCCTTGGCCATGGACGCAAGCCCATCGGCCAGCCGGTCGACACAGTTTATGTTGACCCCGGAGTCGCTCTCTACCAGTCGTAAACGAACCAGGTCGGCGTCGCCTGGGTTGTCTTCGATCAACAAAACATCCGTATGGCCATTGTTCATCATTCCTCCTCGCGCGGGAGATGCGCCAAACCAAACCAAAATTCGCTGATCGACGTGACTGCGGAGATGAAGTCGCGCAGGTTTCCGGGCTTGCTCACGTAGCAGTTTGCCCCCAGTTCGTAGCTGCGAAGAATGTCTTGCTTCGCCTCCGAAGTGCTGAAGATTGCAATCGGGATTTTCCGCAGTACCGGGTCGCTCTTGACCTCGGCCAGCACCGTACGGCCGTCTTTGCCAGGGAGACTTAAGTCAAGAATCACGAAGTCAGGAATTAGAGCGTTCGCATACTTTCCTTGCCGGCGCAGGAACGCGATCGCCGCTATCCCGTCGGTGACCGACTGGATGTGACTGTGACAGCCGTTGCGGGCCAGCACTTCGCTGGTCAAATCGGTATCCGCCGGATTGTCATCCACCAGTAAAACCTCGGTTGTTTTCATGCCCGCGCTTCCTGGGCAGACTCGGTGCCGGGCTGGGTCGGAAGGGTAAACTTGAAACAAGTGCCGGGTTGGGCTTGCGCTTCGATCCAGATTTTTCCGCCATGCCGTTCGATGATTTTCTTGCAGATCGACAGGCCGATACCATTGCCCGGATATTGCACGCGGGTGTGCAGTCGCCGGAAAATAACAAAGATTTCCTGCCAACTTTCGGCCGGGATTCCGATGCCGTTATCCGAAATTGCGAGCTGCCATTCCTGATCTTTCATCTCGGAGTTGATTTCTATCCGGGGGGTCTCTGAGCCGTGAAACTTGATGGCGTTGGCGATCAGGTTTTGAAATACCTGCGCCAGCTGCGACGGATCGGCCATGACCTCAGGCAGGCCGTTCCAATGCACGATTGCGCCGCTCTCCTGCACGACCGCCCGCAAATTCTTTAGCGCCTGCTCCACCACGACGGCGCAATCGGTAGAGCGACGTTCAATTTCCTGGCGGCCGACGCGCGAGAATTTGAGCAGATCCTGAATCAGAGTTTGCATGCGCATGGCACCGCCCACCGAGTACGCAATGTACTTGTCGGCCTGTTCGTCCAGCTTGCCGCGGTAACGTTCCGCCAGCAGCTGGGTGTAGTTGGCAATCATGCGCAACGGCTCCTGTAAGTCATGCGACGCCACGTAGGCAAACTGTTCCAGCTCCGCATTGGATCGCGCCAGCTCCGCAACCTTCTGGGCCAGCTCCTCTTCAGCCTGGCGGCGCTGATCGCGCAGCCGTTTTTCTTCAAGCGCCCTGCGTACCGCAACCGGCAGTCGCGCCAGGCGGTCTTTCAAGACGCAATCGGTAGCGCCCTGCTTGATGTAATCCACCGCCTTTTCCTCGCCCAGGTAACCGGTGACGACGATCAACGGGATATCCAGATTTTCGCGGCAGAGGATGTCGAGCGCCTCAGTTCCTGTCCATTGCGGCAGGTTGTAATCGGCGAGGATGAGATCGTAGTGGGTGCTGCGGATTCGCGCGCTGAATTCTTCGGCGCTCTGAGCCACATCGCCGGAGACGTCGAAGCCCTCTTTCCGCAGAGTGAGCAGCTCCAACTCGACATCAGCCGGGTTGTCCTCCACCAGCAGCAGGCGCAATCTCACACCCGTCTTACTCGGTCCGTCATTCCCAAGCTGGCTCTCAGGACGCGTCCCTGGATCGCTCGTTGCAACCGGCGCGTCTTCGCGGGCTGCTGCTTCCGCATGGAGGTAATCAACACGCGAGGAAAGGGAAGTGCGAATCGAGGATAGGTTTTCAGCCGTGAAGACCACCGTCCTTTGCTGCCTAAGCAGTCCTAGGCCGTAGAAAGCCACCGAGCCCGCGAGGGAAACGACGAACATGGGCGCTACGACCTTTTGTCACTTACACATTGCAAATCGGCGTCCTCGGCCGTAGCTTGAGGCCGAAACTTACGCGAACGGCGGGTGTCGTGATGTGCGGGCGTCATGGCCGGGGAGAGCGATCGGCCATGTCCGTTGGGCGGGTGTCCGACCGCGAGTTTACCATTTCTCAGGGCAGAGGTAGCCCGTCGCCTCTTGTCCCCGGAGGTCCATCTACTCGCACAATTGATGCCTCTGGGGGACGGGATGAAGTCCCCTTAGAGCCGCGCCCCGGTGAATGGCTTGATTACCGCTGCGTGCCGCCATACAATCTCCCGATGGCAACGGAGCCCTTGACCATTGAGCGATTGAGCGCCCCCGAAGGGCCGCGCGTGCTTTGCCTGCGTGGGCCACTCACCTTCGAGAATTTGTCGATGTTTCAGAACGCCATCCGGCGGGAAGAAAATGTTCCGATGGTGATTCTGGACTTGAGCGACGTTCCCTATATCGATTCCGCGGGGCTGGGGTCGCTGGTCAGCGCCTACGTCGGGCGCCACAAGGCCACGCGACACATCGCATTGAGCGGGGTCAATGATCGCGTGTTGAAGTTGTTCGAGACGACCAGAGTCGAGCCGCTCTTTTTGATGTTCCCGACTCTCGAGGATGCGGTCACCGCCCTCACCACCGCCGCCGAAGCATAAACCGGGTGAGGCTCCCGGTTCTCTGCCCGATTCGACAATAATAAAATCATTGCGCCGTAAAGCTTGCAGCCATACTATTTCAACTATACTTAGCTGCCAATCGAACTGGACACGCTGGAAAACACGTTATTCGCATTTCCACCGATCAAGCGAATGGTTCCCACCACAATCACTAAGATTACTGCAAGCATGACAGCGTACTCGGCGATGTCCTGGCCCTCTTCTTCGGACCAGAGCCTGTTTAGAAACTTAGTCATTTTCCTCACCCTCCAACCCTTTCGGGGTTTGCGTAGAGCACGACAGGTAAGGCTCGCGCCCGCACGATTTGTTTGCGACTGGCACCAGATTGCGCCTTGCCACGCCATTCGACAATGGCCCGTTCAGGTGGCCTGCCTTGACCGCTGTAATGGCACGGTGATTACTCGAGTCACCAACCGGCCGGGCGTCGCCGGCCTTGCAAGTCCGGAGGTAACACCTACGAAGGATGAATCCGTCACCTTCGTGCTATGGCGCAAATCGCGCTTATGGCTCAATATGCCTATAGTTCAGCAAGAAATTCACTCCCCTCTAATCGCTCATCTAGATATTTGAGCCATTCGCACAATTAAGGACGTGGCATTGACTTCTCCGAATAAAGCTCTGGCGGCACTGGTACAAAAGGCAGGCGTGGGTAAACAGCGCAGTGGGGACCGGTCCAAGGCGGTGTTGCCGGTAAGAATCTCGGGCAATGATGTTTCCGGAACAGCCTATTCGGAACTTGTCCACACCCTCGACGTCAGCCGAACCGGAGTTCGTCTGGGCTCAGTTCGTCGTCAGCTTGAAGTTGGGAGTCTGGTGGTGTTGCAGTATCGGCAGCACAAAGCAGAGTTCCGGGTGGTTTGGACGAAGCCTGTGGGTTCCGGCACCGAACAACAGGTTGGGTTGGAATCCGGCGCGCAAAGAGACCTGTGGGGCCTCGATGCTACCCCCGCCAATCGGCCCCAGTCTGCGGCACCAGAACCCAGCAACCACGCTTCGGCGGGAGCGTAGTCCGATTCGTTTGGCTAAGAGCTGAACTACTCAACCGCTGCCACTTGATACTGTTCCAGCTTCCCATCCGGCGTCTCGTAAGTCCAAACCTGCAGGGTCTTCTCAGGAAATTTCACTCGATAGACGCGAAGTAACATGCCGCCACGAGAACGTTGCCGGGTTTGGGTGAATTCCAGCGGGGTTCCGAGCGGCGCCAGACCGGTGGCAAAATCTTTCAATGCTTGCGGGTTGAAGTAGCTATTGGCGTTGTCGGTGAACAGCGACTGATCGATGGTGCCCTGCTGCAAGCCGGCAAAAATCTTTCGCGTTTGCTCGAGTTTCCGGTTGGTCTCTGGATCGTCGACTGCAAACAACAAGGGAGCGAGGTTGTGGGCGATTGTTGCGGGCGCTCCGACCGCATCCTGATTTGTCAGGACGACAATAGCGATACGGTCGTCGGGAAACACGGTGTTTTGTGCGGTGAAGCCGGACACTTCGCCGCCGTGTTCGAGCACGCGGCGTCCCGACTCCAAAAATACGTCAATACCCAGCCCGTATTCGGTACCCACACCATTCTTGAGCAAGACGTCAGTTTCGAATTCCTTATAGGACGACGGTTTCAACACCGTCTGATTGATGATCGAGATATCCCACCGCGCCAGATCGGCGGCAGTCATCGCCAGTTCGCCGGCCGCAAAAAGCCATCCTTTGCCCTCTTTCGGCGCCGGCCTAAGCGGGCCGAGCCCATATCGCATATAGCCGGTCGGGTCGGAGTCGCCAAGTTTTTCCTCATCGGTGTTGGTGACGCTCTTCATGCCCAGCGGATCGAAAATGTGTTGGTGAAGGAAGTCGAGCATGGACTTGCCACTGGCTTTCTCGACAATCACGCCCGCGATTACGTAATTGGTGTTGCTGTACTGCCACTTGGTGCCGGGATCAAAATCCAGCGGCTTGCGCGCCCACAGGTCCAAGACCTTATTGGCTGTGACCGGCTGCAGCATCAAAGGCATGACATAATCCTGAGGCCAGAAATCCTGATAACCCGAAGTGTGCGAAAGCAACTGGCGGATGGTGACTTCGTTGGCGCGGGTCAGGTCGGGAACGAATTTTGCCACCTTGTCATCGAGCGAGAGCTTGCCTTGCTGCTGAAGCAGCAGGATTGCGGCTGTGGTGAACTGCTTGCTGATCGACCCAATGCAGTATCGCATCTCGGGCTGCGCAGCCTTGTGCGGCTCCAGGCGGGCATCGCCATAAGCTTGCAGATAGGCGATGCGGCTATCCTTGACGATCGCGACTGAAGCACTGGGGACGTCCGTATCGGTCAAGACATCGTTAACGGCCTGGTCGATCTTTTGTCGCAGGTCGGAGGATAAGGTTGGCGGCGTCTGGGCAAGGGCAACAGCACTGGTGAGAAGGGCAATGAACATCGCGCAGTAACAAACTGCTCGGGAAGCTTTGTGCACATCGGACTCCTTGAAAAACGGGACAGTGTAGCACGTGGCTATGGACAGGAGAGGACGCCCGTCGCTAAATCATGCCGTTGTGGGACCATCTGCCAGTTCCCCCTCCCAACGCGCGACGACGGCGCAGGCCAGGCAATTGCCGATGACGTTCACCGCGGTGCGGGCCATGTCCATGAGCGCGTCGATGCCGAGGATCATAAAGATCGGTTCTGTGGGCAGACGGAACGTGGCCGCCGTCGCCAGCAAGACCACCAGCACCGCTCGCGGCACGCCGGCTACGCCCTTGCTGGTGAGCATCAAGGTGAAGACCATCAGCAATTGCTCGGACCATCCCATGTGCATACCAGCGGCCTGGGCCACGAAAATCGAGGCTAACGCCAGGTAGAGAGTCGAGCCGTCGAGATTGAAGCTGTACCCGGCGGGAATGACGAAGGCGACGATGCGGCGGGGCACGCCAAATTCCTCCATTTCCTCCATCGCGCGAGGCAGGGCGGCTTCGGAGGCGCTGGTGGCGAATGCGATCGTAGCGGGCTCAGCCACGGCTTTGACGAACCGGCCCAGCGGAATCCGCGCCAGCCGTGAGATGGGAAAAAGAATTAGAAGCAGGAATGCAGTCAGAGCGCAATATCCGGTGAGCAGGAGCTTTCCCAGCGGCAACAACACGGCAATCCCCATGTGGCCGACGGTAAAGGCGATCGCGGCTCCCACCCCGATAGGCGCAAAGTACATCACCAAATTGGTGAAGGAGAACATGGTTTCGGTGAGCGATTCGCAGAACTTCAGCATGGGCGCGCGCTTGGCCTCGGGTACTCGGGCCAGAGCGATTCCGAAGAGGATGGCGAACACAGCCACCTGCAGAATTTGATTCTCGGCAACGGACTTGGCGATGTTTTCGGGAAAGATGTGGAGCAGGAAATCATCCCAGCGAAGGGGAGCGGTGCTTTGCGGTTGGCTTACGGAAACGGTCTGCGAAATCGCCAGACCTTCGCCGGCACGACTGAGGTTGATGGCGGCGACGCCCAGGAACAACGCCAGGGTAGTGACAACTTCAAAATAAATCAGGCTCTTCAGGCCGATGCGGCCAACACTGCGTAGATTGCCGTGTCCGGAAATGCCGGTGACGAGGGTTCCGAAGATCAGCGGAGCAATGATGATCTTGATCAGACGCAAGAAGATTTCGCTGAACACTCGCAAATGCTCGGCCAATTGGGGGCGGTCCAATCCGATTTCTCCGCCCAGAAGCATAGCGAAGAAGATCCAACGTGTGAGCGACTGTCGCCATAGTCCGGTTGAAGCGATGACAAGCAGTCCCGTCCACCGCAGGGCGGCAATCCAAGCATGGCCGGAAACAAAAAGGGGCAATAACGCGCCGATCACAAAAAGCGACACTCCGGCAGCCAGGATGGCGCGCATAGCAGGCGACGGCTGGACCTTCGGCGGTTGGTTTAAGGTGGCGACGCTCATCGATTTGTTCGAAGAGTCGGCAAGAAAACGAATTGCTGGCGGAGTCAGTGTACCCGAACTATTTTGCAGACCCGTTCGTAACGGCGCAGCGCGCGGCTCCCATCAGAGCGGTTTTGTCGTTGGTGATGACTTTAACCGGCATCGCTTCGAGTAGAGGTTGCATGCGGCCTTTGCCGGCGAACGCCTGCATGAATAACGGTCCGGACAATTTGGCCAACATCTTGGGAGCAATGCCGCCGCCCAGGTAAACTCCGCCGGTGGCCATCACCTTCAGCGCCAGATTCCCCGCTTCCGCGGCAAAGACAGAGACAAAAAGATCGAGCGCCTGTTCGCACAATGCGCACTTGCCAGCCAGCGCGGCGCGGGAAATGGTCGCGGCAGCGTCGGCATGCGCCATCTCATCGGTGAGCCATTGCGGCTGGGTTCCGCGGCCGGTGTCACGTAAGAAATGAAATACGTTGACCAAGCCAGGCCCGGAGACCACGCGTTCGCAACTCACGTGCCCGTAGCGGCCAGACAGGTAGCGGAACAACTCGATTTCCAATTCGTTGCGGGGCGCGAAATCGGCGTGGCCGCCCTCGGTAGCGAAGATGTGGTATTTCGATCCGTCCCAACACATGCCGGCTTCGCCGAGTCCCGTACCGGCGGAGATGACGGCCTGATTGCCCACGGGAGTTCCCTTGACCTGGTTCAGCGCAACCACGTCCTTGGGATCGAGCGCTGCAATTCCCCAGGCGTTGGCTTCGAGATCATTAATGAGAACCGCCTTGTCTAAGTCGAGTTCATCGGCCAGACGTTGAGCTTCGATGATCCAGGGAAGGTTGGAGGCTTCAACCCGGCCGTTACGAACCGGCCCGGCTACGCCGAAGCAAGCGGCATCGGGGTGGACCTTCTCGGTATCGACGAATTTGGAGACAATTTGATCCAGGCCGGCATATTCGCGGCTGGGAAATACGGATGCTGCAACCAGGCGGAAGTGGCCGTCGCTAACATCGAAGAACGCCAGCCTTGCATTGGTCCCTCCGATGTCGCCTGCCAGGATCATTTTTCGAAATTCCTCCAGCGGCGCCCGTCGCGCTCAAGCAGGTCGTCGGCCTCTTTCGGACCCCACGTGCCGGCAGCGTAGTTGGGGAAATTGCGGGGCGGAAGCGCCTTCCAAACATCGAGCAGAGGACTCACGACACACCATCCAGCTTCGACCATGTCCGCGCGCTGGAAAAGAGTCTGATCGCCGATCATGCAATCGTGCAGCAGGCGCTCATAACCCGTACTGGGCTGGGTTCCGAAATAATCGGCGTACTCGAAGTTCATGTCAACCGCTCCCAATCGCATAATGGGGCCCGGAACTTTGGCGGCAAATTGCAGAGAGATGCCTTCTTCCGGAGAAATGTGCAGCACCAGTTGATTGGGCATCAAGTTTTCGACTGCGGTGTCTCGGAATAGCACAAACGGCGCCCTGCGGAACTGGATCACGATGTGGGTATTCTGCGCCGCCATGCACTTTCCGGTGCGAAGATAAAAAGGTACGTCGGCCCAACGCCAATTGTCGATCAGCAGCTTCATGGCGACGAAGGTTTCGGTTCTGGAGTCGGGCGGAACATCGCTTTCTTCGCGATAGCCGGGCACCCGCTGACCATGGATGCTTCCGGGGCCGTATTGCCCGCGCACGGTTCGAGTCAGTACCTCTTCCGAGGATAGAGGCTGGATGGCGTGAAGAATCTTGGCTTGCTCATCCCGCACCGCGTCGGCGTGAAAGGAGACTGGCGGTTCCATGGAAGTCAGGCTGATCAGTTGCATGATGTGGTTGGGAACCATATCGCGCAGCGCGCCGGCCTGATCGTAATAACTCCCACGCTGTTCCACTCCAACCGTCTCCGCGACCGAGATTTGCACGTGATCGATGTAACGGCGGTTCCAGATGGGCTCAAAGATCCCATTGGCGAATCGAAAGGCCAAAATGTTCTGGACGGTTTCCTTGCCCAGATAATGATCGATGCGGTAGATCTGCTTTTCATCGGCGACCTTCAGCAACTGCACGTTCAGCGTCTTCGCCGACTCCAAATCGTGCCCAAAGGGCTTTTCAATGATCACCCGCCGCCAATGCTGATTGTTTTCTTCCATCAGGCCGACCGCTGCCAGTTGCTCTACAATCGGGCCGAAGAAACGTGGAGCTGTGGCCAGATAGAAGAAAAAATTATCGTGCGTAGTGTGATCTTGATTGACTTTCTGCAGAAAGTCTTTCAACTGGACATAAACATTCTTGTCATTGAACTCGCCGGTCACGTAGTACAGGCGCTTCGCGAACCATTCGACAATGTCCTTGTCCACATCCCCGCCCGCGTAATGTTTCACGTCTTCGGCGACCTTTTGACGAAATTGTTCGGTCGACATGGCGCTGTGCGAGGTCCCCACAATGGCGAACTCGCGCGAGAGCAATTCGGCCTTGGCGAGGTTATAAAGCGCGGGAATGAGCTTGCGCACGGTTAAATCCCCGCCCGCTCCAAAGATCACCATCACGCAAGGATCCGCGGGTTTCCCTGGACGATTTTGCTTCACGTCTTGCGGTGCTTCTGTCACGGCCATAGTGACACCCTTTCAGATTGAAAGCTCAGATCGAGCCGCCATGAGCTTGCTACGTTAAAGCACCAGTCGGGCCCAGCGTCGGCCATCAACACGGGCACGTCCGGTCCATATTAAATCGTTTTTATAGTTCTGGCGAATTTTCCCGAATTTCTAAACGGCGAAGGCAAGCTGCCCTCGCGACCGCCGGCCTCAGGCCAGCGCCAGCGATACGCGCCGTCATCACTCGGAACTTTTTTCGACGGCTTGCAGCAATTTGTCGAATGCCTCGGCGAAGAGGCGGACTCCGTCGTCGGTCAGCTTGTCCGTGACTTCTTTCATCGAGATCCCGAGCTTGGCTACGGTCTCCATGGTTCGATTGGCGGCTTCAACATTTTCGGTCAAGCTGGCGCGCGGGTGCCCATGGTCTCGGAACGCATTAAACGTAACCGGCGGAATCGTGTTCACGGTGTCGGGCCCGATCAGTTCTTCGACGTACAACACGTCGCTATAGTTGGGGTTCTTGGTGCTGGTGCTGGCCCAGAGCACTCGCTGGGTCTGCGCGCCTTTGGCGGCCAGGGCTTTCCAGCGATCGCCGCTGAAGATCTTCTGATAGCTGGCGTAGGTTTCTTTGCCATTCGCGATGGCGACCTTGCCCAGAAGACTCTTTAGCTGCTCCTGCTCGCGCGGATCTTTGGAGGTCTTGAGGCGCGCAGCGACGATGGCATCGATGGAGTTGTCGATGCGGCTGATAAAGAAGCTGGCCACGCTGGCCATTCTGCTGACGTCGCCTCCGCGGGCCGCCATTTGTTCCAGGCCAGCGATATAAGCCTCCGCCACGTGTTTATAAACTTCCTGAGAAAACAGCAGGGTGACGTTAATGTTGATGCCTTCGCTGATCAACTGCTGGAAGGCGGGGATGCCCTCGGCGGTGCCGGGAACCTTGATCATCAGGTTCTCGCGGCCTACCGCCTTCCACAATCGGCGCGCTTCAGCAAGGGTGCCCTGGGTGTCGCGAGCCAGATAGGGCGACACTTCGAGGCTCACATAGCCGTCGCGGCGTTTCGAGTCTTGATAAACCGGCCGCAAAATATCTGCAGCATCCTGAATATCGCGGATGGCGAGAATCTCGTAGCGGCCTTTGGCATCGAGATCGGTTCTGGGTCGCAGAGACTGCAGAATATCGCTGTACAAGGTGCTGTCGGCGATCGCTTTTTCGAAGATGGAAGGATTCGAGGTCATGCCACGAAGGCCGTCCTCCTCAATCAGGCGTTTTAGTTCGCCGCTCGTGAGCAAGTCACGGCGGATATAATCCAGCCAAACCGATTGGCCGTACTTCAGCAGATCTTTCAAGGGGTTGGTTGCTTTTGCGGTCTCGATGGTTCCGGTTGCCATAATGCCTCCCTTTATTGAAAAACTCAATGCTGTCTTCGCATCGTGCGGGCCTGAAGTTTATGCTGCCCATCACGAGATCCTTCGGGACCTATGGCCCCTCAGGATGACGTCAAAATCCTATTTCGACAGAGCGATTGATTCGCGCGCTGCTTCCACGACTTTCTCCGGCGTAAACCCAAACTTCTTCAGCAAGTCTTTGATCGGTGCCGACGCTCCGAAGCGGTGCATTCCGATCATCTTCCCGGTGGGTCCCACGTACTGGGACCAGCCGAAGGTTGCGGCCGCCTCTACCGATACTCGTGCTTTAACCTCAGGGGGTAGAACTTGTTTCTTATACTCCTCGCTCTGGGCTTCAAAAATGCCCCACGACGGCATGCTGACTACGCGCGCCTTGATGCCCTCAGATTTCAACTGCTCGTAGGCAGTTATGCAAAGGGAAACTTCGCTTCCTGTTCCCATGAGAATGACATCGGGCTTTCCGTCGGATGCGTCGGCCAGGATGTAAGCGCCCCTGGCAACACCGCTGGCCGAAGCATATTTCGAGCGGTCGAAAGTTGGCACTGCTTGCCGCGTCAGCACCAGCGCGGCAGGCTCGTGCTTTTTTTGAATGATAATCTTCCATGCTTCCACGACTTCGTTGGCGTCCGCCGGGCGCAGCAGCAGAAAGCCGGGGACCGCGCGCAACATCGCCAATTGCTCGATCGGTTGATGGGTGGGACCGTCCTCGCCCAAGCCGATGGAGTCGTGGGTATAAATAAAGATGGAGGGAATTTCCATGAGCGCAGCTAACCGGACGGCAGGCTTCATGTAATCGGTGAAATTGAAAAACGTGCCGCCATAGGGACGAATTTTCGATACTGATAAACCATTCAGAGCGCCTGCCATGGCGTGTTCACGAACCCCGAAGTGCAGATTACGCCCCGAGTAACTGCCTGGCTGAAAGTCGCCAGCGCCTTCAAACTTGAGTCGCGTGCGGTCGGAAGTTGCCAGGTCCGCCGAACCTCCCATCAGCCATGGGATATTTTGCGCCAACACGTTCAGCACTTTGCCGCTGCTATCTCGCGTGGCCATGCCCTTGTCGTCGGCGGGGAAGGTTGGCAGATTCTTGTCCCATCCGTCGGGCAGTTCGCGCTGCTGCATCCGGTTGATCCGGTCCGCGAGCTCAGGAAATTTCTTACTGTATTCCGCGAACAACGCTTGCCACTTCTGCTGCAAGTCGTGTCCGCGCTTGCCGATTCCTTGGCGGAAATTTTCCAGCACACCGTCGGGAACGAGGAATTTCGCGTCCTCGGGCCATCCATAATTCTTTTTGGTGAGCCGGACTTCTTCTTCGCCCAAGGGCTCGCCATGCGCTTCATTGGTATCTTGTTTATGCGGCGATCCGTATCCGATGTGGCTGTTCACGACGATCAGCGTGGGCCGATCTTTGGTCTGTAGAAAGTTGCTATAAGCCTTGGCCAGCATGTCCAAATCGTTGGCATCGGTCACGTGAAGGACATTCCAACCATAAGCGTTGAAGCGCTCGCCCACATCCTCGGTGAATGACCAGTCCGCCGGGCCATCCAGCGTGATGTGGTTGTTGTCGTAAATCCAGCAGAGATTGGGAAGCTTCAGATGACCGGCCAGCGAAGCCGCTTCGGATCCGACACCTTCCATAAGATCGCCGTCGCCGCAGAAGGCGTAGACGTTATAGTCGAAGATCTCGAACCTGGGCCGGTTAAAGTTTGCCGCCAGCCAGTTTGCCGCGATCGCCATGCCCACGGTGTTTCCGATCCCTTGCCCCAGAGGGCCAGTCGTCGTTTCCACGCCGGCAGTATGGCGATATTCGGGATGTCCGGGGGTCTTGCTGTCAATCTGGCGGAACTGCTTAATGTCATCCAAGGTGACCGCGAATTCTCCCCTCGACTCATATTCAGGATTAACTCCGCGAACCCCGCACAAGTACAGCAAAGCGTAGAGCAACATGGAGGCGTGCCCGTTCGAGAGCACAAAGCGATCGCGATTAGGCCAGGTGGGGTTCGCCGGGTCGAAGCGCAAGAATTGCTGCCATAAGCAATAAGCAACGGGGGCAAGCCCCATGGGTGCGCCGGGGTGTCCAGAATTCGCTTTTTGCACCGCATCGATTGCCAGGGTGCGGATGGTGTTGATGCAGAGAGTGTCAAGTTGCTTGCTGGTCAGCAACGTTTGTTCGCTCGCCACCATAGAAACTTCTCCCTTCGGACGAAGTGATCAGAGTGTTTCAGTCATAAGCGAGTTGGCTCCGCCTCAGCTAGCCGAGAGCAGAGAAATTTCCCCACACTTTCCAGTTTACCAAGCTTTCATGGGGCGTGAGCGATCAAACAAGAAAAGCACAGCCTCTTGCATTCAGGATTTGTAATCTCGATGAGTGTCATTCATCTTTATGATGACCCGCACGGGACAAAGTTGCACTGCGGTTGCGGTCTTTTTGAACCAGATTCAGGCACAACCCAGTTAAGTGGTCGTAGCGATGAGCTCTTCCCAGGTAAATTGCTAACGCTTCATCTGCGCCAGGTAGCCTTGTTGGCTTTGGTAGGCCTTGGTCGTGCTTTCCACGAATTTCAAGAACTGGCGAAGGGTTTCGCGCTCGGCGGCTTCCAGATTGTCAAACTTGAGGCGAACTCCGAAGCTGGGATTGCTTTGCGTGACAATTCCATTGAGGATCAAACCCTTGACCCAGATTTTTCCATTTGCCACCCAGAGTCCGATTTCGAGCTGTACTCCAGTCTTTAGAGGACTCACAGTTTCCACGAAGCAGCCGCCCAGACTGGTATTCGCCAGATTGCCCCAAACCGGAGTGGGTGAGCCGTCGACGCGCAATTCGACCGCGACAAAACATTTCATTCGCGGATACCGCCTCCGATCCTGGCCCCAGCAGGGAGTGAAGATGTCCGGTTCGAACGGCGGCGTCGCCGCGGGTGCGGTCGCGACCGGCTGCTCCAGAGAAAGCTTGGCGGATGGTGCCGCCGGCTGCGCCTTTGCCGCTTCATTCTTGATTTTGCGCATGGTGTCGCGCAGCGCTTGATCGCGCCGGGCGGGTTCCGCGTCGCGATAAGCCTGCAGCAACTCTCCCAGATGGCTGACGACGTCAGGGTCGGTTAGGAGTTTAGTCCAGTCCGCTCCGGGCGCAGAGGTCTTGGTTTCGTTCATTCGGTTGGTTGGCTCGGTTTTGCGGGATTTCCCACCGTCTAGAGTGAAGCAGGATCACAGCTCCGGCAAGATGACCGTAGTGTAGCGTTATGAGTAACCAACGCTGGCGGACTTGGCATCTGGGGCAGTTCGCTGAGACGGTCCAGCACTCGACAAGGCAATCGCAACGACGGTCAATAAGCTGATCAGCAACGGGAACCACACCTGCGCGATCCAGGGCACGGGAATCAGGAACAGCACGTCAAGGTCGGTGAACGAAGCGGGCCATCGCACGGTGACCCAGAGTCCCGCATAGTAAGCGATATCCCACAGGGCAAAAACCCAGAGAAACGCCGCCCAGCGTGCGCTTGTCTTGGTTGCAGACAGCAGCGCCACACCAATCAGCATAACCATGGTCGCGACCTCGCGATAAACCTCAATGGTAAGCAGACTCTGCGGAAACTGGGCCAGGGATGAGGCCTGCGTATAGCCTAGTGAGGAACGGCGGAGCTCGGCGAACGTTCCCGTGTAACCGGGTAACAAACCAATCGCCGCCCTGAGATACACAACCACTACGGCTTCAACGAATCCGAAAGCTGCAGCAAAGATCGCAATAATAATGAGCTGTCGCCAGCGGAGTGCCGACCCTTTGCGTCGGTAAGCGAAATACGTGGCCAATGGAATCAAGAGCAGCGGGTTGACCCACCAAGGTTGTGCCCAAACCTGGAAACTCGGCATAGCATAGAGATTCTAACCCGCCCCGAATTTTCACAACCGTTGATTCGCCGATCGAAACTCAAGCGATCAAACTCAGCGCCTGAAAGGCATCGCTAGCGAGGCCGGTGGCAGTGCCGGGCAAACCGGAAGTGAGTGAGCCCAACCCTCCACCGCCGTGAACCGGGCGATTATGATGCGCCGCCATGTGATTTGAACTCTGGAGATTCTGTTGACCCGATGAATAGGCCTGCCGGGCGCTGGTTAGATTGCCGGATTGCAGAGCTGATCCCAATTTCCCAAGCTCCAGCTTCATTTGTGCGCTCAAGAGACCAGAACTCGTCGCGTTGCTGTTCAGGGCGCTGAAAAGTTGCTGGGCATTGGTCAAATTGCCGGACTGCAGAGCTTGCGTGAGCTGCTGAAACTGCGTCCCTGCTTGCTGGTTTGCATTTTGTAGCAGGTTGGCTTGATTCATCGGGTTGCTAGAGGAAATCGCGGATACCGCCATTGGTCAACTCCTTCGACAACTTTCGGACGATTTCTTAATCGCAAGCCAGATGCCAGAGTCATTTTCCGCGTCGAGCCGGTTGAAGATGCTGATTCCATTTGATCGCAGCCGGATCCCGTTGCAGCTTTGTTCTGGGTATGGATTCCTCGCGGGCAAGTGTTGCCTCTTGTTGGTTGTCAATCGGCAAAGTGTGCCCGAGCCATGACCCTGGCCGAGTATTCACCCGGCTGCACCGCTTGAAATGACGTGGTTTTGACGAATTAATGAGGCAGACATCAGTTCTGGTTAGCGGGTAGGGATAGGCGGAAAATAGTGCGCCCGGGCAGATTCGAACTTGAGGCGTAATGCGGACCCGTTCGACAACCTCTCTTCGTTCGGTTTCTCAGGGCAGGCTAAGAACAGCGAAGCGGGAGCCTGCAGCCGAAATCTTGAGCGCGAGCGAAGGATCTGGAGTGAAATGGTGCGCCCGGAGAGATTCGAACTCCCGACCTACAGCTCCGGAGGCTGCCGCTCTATCCAGCTGAGCTACGGGCGCAACTTTAATAATCAATAACTTACAACTTGACGCAAACACTAGGTGAGCTGTAGAATAGCTTTGTGGCGCGATTCCAGCAAGGTTGGCTCACCAAGAAGTCCGGCAGTTGGCTCGGACATTGGAATCGAAGGTTCACTGATGCGGCCACGGGAAGGATTATACGACAGCAGCCTTCCGCCGTCATCGGGAGAGTCTCAGACCTCACACGCTCGCAAGCAATGACCATCCTGCGGGAGCGGGTTCAACGAGAGCTGGGTCTCCGAGCCGACAATTGCTCTACCGTCGCTTGGTTCATCGACTACCGATGGTTGCCGCTGCGTGAAGCCACATGGCGTGAGTCCACCAAAGGTACCAACGCCTGGATTCTAGGCACCATCAAGAATCGGTTCGGCACCAACTCACTCGAAGAGATGGATGCGGTTGAAATGCAACGATGGCTGAATGAACTGGCGAAGGCCCGCTCCGGCTCCGTTGTGAAGCACTGCCGTACCTTCCTCCGCAGTATCCTCGAAGAAGCTGCTGAGCAAGATTTCCTTCGTAAGAATCCTGCCAAGCGATTGCGTATTCCTTTACTGAAGCCAGTGACCAAGTTTTATCTCACCATTCCCCAGATTCAGAAGTTGTTGAAGGCCGCTAAGCCGAACCTGAGGGATTATATGCTGCTACGGCTTGAGCTGGTCACAGCGCTTCGACCATCGGAATTATTTATGCTGAGATGGAGATGTCTGGATGCAGGGCTGAAACTTCTACGCATTGAAGAGACCATCTACAAGGGCGAAGTTCGCAGGTTTACCAAGACTACGGCGGAAGGTGCTGCCGAGCACACGACTGTGTTCCTTCCGAATGCCATTGTTCAAGAACTTTTGCACTGGCGTACGCAGACGAAGTTCCGTGAAGACGACAATTTGATATTTCCCTCCAGTATTGGGGAACCAGAGTGGCGGGACAATTACGAGTATCGGACCATGCAGCCCTTGCGGAAGGCTATCGGAGTCTCGGCCCTCAACTTCCAAGTGCTCCGGCGAACGGTTGCAACCCACGCCCAGCACCTCGGCAGCCCCAAGGACATTGCAACAATGCTTAGGCACCGGAAGACCGAAACAAGTCAGCAGCACTATATTCAAGCGATGGATTCAACGGTACGTGAGACGGGTGAGAAGTTAGCCTCGACGTTGCTGGGGACAACATGACCTCTCCGCTCTGGTTGTGGGCTGGCCAGATTTCACCGTGCAGAGTGTCGTCAAATCGGAGTTCGTGGATGCGACCGATGCGCAGGCGAGCCTTTTTCGATTTCGGCCCAGCGGTCGGGAACGATGGCAGCGAACGGAGTGAAGGAT
>JBAVAQ010000075.1:0-60509 GCA_049585795.1 Terriglobales bacterium
CCGTTTCACCCGGCGAAGTCATTGTAGCTGCGCCCGACGCAAACGTCGAAGGCGCTGCCTGTTGCCGGCGAAGTTGCCGCTGGCTACGGGCTTCTTCTAACTTGCGATCGCGAGCCGCGTGGATCTCGGCCTGTCGTCCGGCGAGCCGATCCTGCGGCGTCACATAGCCGATCGCGCTGTGCAGTCGCACCGTGTTGTAGTGATCCACGTAGATTTGAATCAAGCGCCGCGCATCGTCCAGCGTCAACGGGGTCAGGGGTCGGATGCACTCCCGTTTGAGCGACTTATGCCAGCGTTCGATTTTCCCGTTCGACTGCGGGTAAAACGGTGAGGTGCGCACGTGTGTCATCCCCGAGATGCGAATGAACTCCTTGAAGTCCCGCGCCATGAACTGCGGTCCGTTGTCGGAGATGATCCGCGGCTTGGCTTCCGGATGCTTCTCCTTGGCCCGTTCCAGAATCATCTCAATGTCCGCTTCTTTCATCGACTCCCGCAGATCCCAATGCACCAGAAAACGGCTGCATCCATCCAGCACACTGCACAAGTAATAGAACGTGCCCGACAGGTTGATATAGGAAACATCGACATGCCAGTGCTGGTGCGGCTCGAGCGGCTGTTCGAAGCCGGTGCCCTTGCGCGACGGCTTCGCTTTCCAGCGTGTCAGTAATCCCGCTTGTTTCAGCACACGCCATACGCTCGCCGGACTCACGGCCACCACATCCTGATCCAACATCATGAACGTAAGTCGCCGGTAGCCTTCCAACGGATTGTTCCCATGGAAGCCGATGATCGCTTCCTTCTCCCACGTCTCTAACCAGAAATCGCGGGGTATCCAACCGTTGTGCTCATTCACTCGTCCATAGCGCTGCCGCCAGTTGTAGAACTTACTGGCAGTCACGCCCAGCCAGGCAATAAATCGGCCGACGCTGATCTCGGCCTTCTCCGACCAGCGCCGGACGAAATCGACCACCTGATCCCGCACATCGTGCGGCACCCAGGTCGCGGTCAGAGTTCCCCAAGGCTTTTTTTTAACGCGATGTGCTCCGCCATCAGCTCGGCCAGGACCTCGTCCTTGGTCTGCACCTTCTTCTCCAAGAACTCAATCCGTTTCTGTTTCTCCTCCGCCTGGCGGCGAGGACGTTCCGTCGTTTGGAAGGCGGCCGCTCCGTTCTCGAAGAACTCTTTTTGCCAGCGGTAGAACACCGTCGGCGCACTATCATGGGAGTTACTCGCTCTGGGGGCTCAAAAACAGTTCAGGACGACTTGATTAGCGCTACCCAAGGTGTCCAGGACTCCACGCTGGCGATGTATGCCGTTGGCGAGTCAGTTCAAGACATTTCTCAAGGCACCATTAGCTCTATTGGATACTCGCGATTTACCACCGCCACCAGCGGCGGAAATACGCCCGCGTGGCTGGTTGGAGCGGGTGCGCCTTCGGGCAGTTGTTCGGTCGGCGCCCTCTATAGCTGCACTGGAAACTCTACCGCTTGCACATCGAGCTCGGGAAACGCAGCGCTCTGGGAATGCGTGGGTGGTACCACTGCCCCTTGGCACAAGGTCCTATAGTCGAAAGGCTCTAAAGGTAAGCTTGTCGGGTAGAACAAGTAAACTTTGTAGACGCCACCTGAGATTGGCGGTAATATCCCGGAAACCCGCTCTGGGCCTGCCTTGTACTGGCCTCGCGGAGATTCGGATGGATCAGGAGTTTGTTGTGAATCGCAAGAGCTGTCCCCGATGGGTAATCCGTCTAGCGCTGTCGTTCCTGGTCGTCCTAGCCTTCGCGTCGGTCGCGTCCGCCAGTTGGAAGGAGAAAGTCCTCTACAGCTTCCAGGGCATTCCCGACGGGGCAACTCCTGCCGGCGGAGTGGTCTTTGATCAGGCAGGCAACTTGTACACCGCAACCACCAACGGCGGCTCTTCTACCTGCCACTCGGTGGCGCAGTGCGGCACGGTGGTTCAGCTTGCCCCACCGCTCAAGCAAGGTGGCCGCTGGACCGAGACAGTGCTTTATGTGTTTAAGGGCAACACCAGCAACGACGGCGCAACTCCCGCGGGTGGCGTGCTCCTCGACAGTGCCGGAAACCTCTATGGCACAACCGCCTATGGCGGCACGGGGAATTGCACAGTGCTGGGAGGCCTGATGGGCTGCGGCACCGTGTTTAAGCTCTCTCCGCCGAATCATAAGGGCGGCGCGTGGACCGAAACGGTCCTCTACAGCTTTCAAGGAGGGAAGGATGGAGACTTTCCCTCCGGCGATCTCGTCTTTGACGCAGCGGGCAATCTCTACGGCGCTACGCTGTTCGGCGGTGGAAAAGGGACTACCTGTAACGCGATCTACGGCTTCTGCGGCACGGCCTTCGAGCTGAGTCCACCCAAGAAAAAGGGCGGAGCCTGGAAGGAGAAAGTGCTGCATCGGTTCGCGGGAGGGACCGATGGCGGAAACCCGAACGGCGCCCTGGTCTTCGACAGCAAAGGCGCGCTCTACGGGACGACCCAAATCGGCGGCGATCTCCAAGGAGAATGCAGTCCCAACGGGTGCGGCGAGCTGTTCAAAGTTTCGCCTCCTGTCACGAAAGGCGGCATCTGGAGCGAGAAGGTACTTCATCGCTTTACCGGCCTGGACGGTGCCGCTCCCGCAGCAGGGATCACCTTCGGCGGAAACGGTGACCTCTATTGCGCGACGGCAGCTGGTGGGGGAGGTAACTTCCCGTCGGGTACCGTAGTTCAACTCGTTCCCCACGCCAACGGCACATGGACGGCCCACATCCTGCACAGCTTCCAGGACAACGGAGACGGCGGCCAACCTCAAGCCACTTTGGTCTTTGATACAAAGGGCAACCTAAATGGGACTGCCTCCGGTGGAGGCTCCTTCGGAGGCGGAACGCTGTTCCGATTGCGACCCAAGGCGGGGGGAGGCTGGGGATTCACGGCAGTTTATGACTTCCAAGCACCGCCCGACGGCTTCTACCCGGCAGCGGGATCGACTTTCGACAAGACCGGCAGTGTGTTTGGCACCACGCAAGACGGCGGCACGGGGCAAGCATGTCAGGGGGGCCGTGCGGCACGGTGTTCGAAGCGAAACCATAGCAGACGAAGGAAGAGAACCGTAGCAAGGAGAAAAGCATGAGAATCGCGAAGCCTTCAGCGCCACGAGCCCTTTTGACCGCGATGGTCGTTGCTCTCGTCGTTTCCAATTGTGTTTTCCCTCTTCACCTGAAAGCGCAAGGCGGCCAAGGCCAGAACACGGTGTGCACCTCTCCGACTGGCTGCTCCACCACCGTGGGCACGAAAGCCTTCATCGACGCTAGCATGTTCGCGACATCAGTCGACACCCTTTGCTCGACAATCTACAACATTCTGAAGTCCTCCAGCTATTCCGCCACCGTGATCGACGCGCGGGGAATTCCGGGTACGACGGGCGCGAGCATGACCTGCGCAGCAGGGACGACCCCCTGGAATAACGGAACGACCTTTCTCAGCAAGCCCTCCACCGTCCTTCTCCCCGCCGGAACCATCGTCATTCCTACCACATGGGTCTTGCCCACGAACACCACATTGATAGGAGAAGGTGACAATTTACCCGCCTCCACCGGCGCGGCTTCGAGCACCACTCTTCAGGCCTGCAAGCAATTAGTCAACGGTTGTACTTTCAGCGGCACTGACATGATCGATCTCGGGAACTCCACTCTTTGTCCTCTAATCGGTGGCATCCCTATTTGCAGCAGCGTCTCGGTTCAGAATCTGACCCTGGACGGGTCTCGGACAAGCCCTAAACGGCATCGTAAACACCAATGCTCAGACCGGGACCTACGTGGACCACGTCAGCCTGTACCAGATTTTGGGCACTGGATTGTCGGTCTCTTCAAGTGCAAACGACTCCGGCCCCTTTTCCAACATTACTTTTGACACTGGCGCCTACTCCGGTGGAATCTGCGCCAGTATCAACGGCTTGAGCGGCACTCGTGGTATTCGTGGGCTGAGCTGCACAAACAGAGGGGCGAGCGAGGCGGGAGCGGCAGTCTTTCTGGACTCATCGAATAACTTTATAAGGGACGTGACGATTTCGGGCTTTCACGATGGGATCAGCGTAGGTACGAACGCGTCCGCCAAGAGCAACGTCTTGGTCAACATCAATGGCGAGACTAAAAATTGCAACCCTGTTTGTGGTCCTCCAATCAATACCGTTCACATCGAAGGGTACACCACGAACGGCAAGGCCAACGTATCCGATATCAGCATCGTCGGCGCCACCAATGACGGAACAGGGACAGTCACAATTGCGGACGACTTGACATCCACGAATCTTTCTGACTCTTCTGTAGGTATCTATGCTCTAGGTGAACCAGCCAACAATGGCTATGCTCGCTTCACAACCAGCTCCAATGTGGCCTCCTGGGCAACCGGCGCCACTGTCCCGGTTGGAAGCTGTGCACAGGGCAGTCTGTACAGCTGCACGAATAGCGTAGCATCTTGCAATGGCAAAGCCCTGTGGGGATGCCCGATCGGCGGCACCACTTGGAGCCCGATCGAATGAATTGTAGAAATGGGTCATCCGGGATTCACTGCGACGCAACATACAAATTGGCCTAAAAGCTTTGCCTTTGGAGAGACAAACCCCCGGACTCAAAAGAAACGGGGCAACGCCCGGTCCGAAGAATCAAACTCAAAGAGTTAACGGGGAGACGCCAACCAGTTGTGCGAGCGCTTACCCAGTGTGTCGGGTGCGACGGTAACGTCGACACGTACCGTGACTGGCAAGACACATACAACACCAAACCAGTTGCTCTGCCAAATTGGGGTATGACCATCGAATCGTTATGGCTCTCGCCCGAGGAAGCGAAAGCGATTGATGAAAGCAAATACATCAACAATTCGAGCATCGTGACAGCCCGCTACGCTTCAAGGGACGCAATTTCCGGAGAACTTCGTATTCGGAGGCGACACGGAAACCGCCGGATGGGATGCCCTCCTCAAGTTGCGACCCCGGTTTAAGGAAGCAGTAAAAGGGGCGTATTTCTATATCACTTCCCACCATGGTCATGAGTCCGGTTTTTCGGAGGCACTCTACGCCGCGATGGGAAAGCCGATCCTGAACATCGTCTCTATTCACAACGCAGGTTTTCTGATCCGCAGCGACGCTACAACAAGGATGATGAAGAGAAGCTAATGCGCGAGATAACACAACTCGTCCCCGATTCGAACGTGCTAGTGAAGCTTGAGCCAGAGGAACTTGCCAGCAAGCTGCTTTTTGTTTTGCGAAAGAAGAACACCGCATGCTGGCAAATATCACCTTGGCAACTTAATAAGAGAGTTCTGGATAACGACTCCTGGTCAGCTGCATCCATATGAGTCCTCCGACCATGGGCTGATCGAGCTCGCGATCGCGGAAGCTTGGGCCTACCTTGAAGCGCAGGGACTTCTCATTTCTTCTCCAGAAGGTGGCGAGCACGGCTGGCGCATCCTGAGTCGGCGCGCACGACGATTCGAGAGCGAATCGGAATTTGCGCGGTACTCCGTTGCACGCCTTCTGCCCAAAGCCACTGCTCCTCCTGGGTGTCGCCCGTAATGATGATCTTTGACTTGCCGGTGACCACGGAAAACACAATACCGTTGTTGTTCACGTCGTCAACGGTTCCCTCAATGAAGGGTAGCCTTGGGGCCAGAACAGTCATTTGGGAATCGCCGATTTTCACGACCTGCCCTGCATGCACTGCCATTGGGGTGCAGTAGGAAAGTTTCCCGTTGCGAGCTCTTTCGTAGAAGCTCCAGTCATCGAAGATGGGATCAGGCTCGAAGTACCTGCCACAATGCCAAAGATGCTTAGGTTCAAAGAAGTCGCATACTTCCTGTAGTCCGGTCAGGTGATCCTGATGAGGATGGGTGATGACAACGATGTCGAGCTTGCCGACCTTGGCCCGCAGGTAGTCGAGTGGGGAAGGTCGCTCTGCCGAACGACGGCAATCGACCATCACGTTGATTCCGTTGGAGAACTGAATGAGAGTCATGTTCCCCTTGTCGACGGCGAAGAATGTGAACATTGGCATCATTTGGCGTATTTGGCTCTCCGTGCCATCCGTTATCTCCTCTTGGACGTCCCTCGCCGGGAACTTGCATCGACCGGCTCAAAGTGCGATAGTTGGTGTCCGCACAGGCAACAGCACCGGAAGATCTTGGCATCGAACCTGCCGCCGGTAGCATGGAGCTTCGGTCTGGTCTGTTGTCCGCACAGACAACAGTTTATCAAAGACTATATTCCTGTCAAGTGGAGGTTTAATGGCTCAACCTGCATTCGGATTCCTGCTTCAACGACTACGTGAGGAAAGGGGGCTTTCGTTGCGCGAATTGGCACACCTAGCCGGAATTGATCATGCCTATATCTTCCGTCTGGAAACTGGCGACAAAGAATCTCCGTCGGAAGAAGTACTCACAAAGTTAGTCCGCGCCCTGAAGGCCGGCAAGCGCGAAGCCGACATGCTCCGCTATCTCGCGGAGCACCCAAACGTCGATCCGGGATTGGTGGCGCACGCGCTGGCTGATGCGACAGTGACCATCGAGGAGTTCTCTTCGGTGGCAGGCGTAGCTTTTCGTGGAACCGGGAGGCCGGATTACCCTAAACTGATCGAGCGGGTGCGAAGAATTTTGCTGGAAGAAAATGGCAATCGATGAATTCAAGGCTGTACTCAAGGCGCGGGAGTTTGTTCGGAAGGTGAACCCCGCGGCCATCCCAGTTCCCGTCGATATGTATACACGGGAAGTCGGAGCGGTTATACGTCTGCAGAATGATCTCGGGCCAGATGAAGCGGGGTATTGTTTTCAGAACAATGGCAAGCATTTCATTTGCACCAATGCAAATGACAGAACTGAGCGTCAACGGTTCACGGTCTGTCACGAGATCGCCCACATAGTGCTCGGACTACCTTCACAACATGGCGCATCGCCCTGGTGGAGTTATGAGAAAAGACCACTTGCCGAAGTACTCTGTGATGTTTTCGCAGCAGAACTGCTCCTTCCCTACGACCTCTTCCAGCCACAAGCCGAGAAGCCAAGCATCAGTCTGACCGCCATTGACGATCTCGCGGAGCGTTTTCAGGCATCTATGACCGCAACGGGTTCTCGGTATGCGGCGGTGCTCAGCGCGCCGGTGGCATTCGTACTGTCCGAGCGGGGCAAGGTACGGTATGCGTCGAGGTCGAACCCGCTGAAGAATGCTTACGCCTGGATTCCGCCACGTCTCGATTTACCGAACGGATGCTTCTCAACGAAGGTACGCGGCGGCGCACCGTGCGACAGCCCCGAAGAGATTGATGCGGACATCTGGTTCAGTGATTGGGAACGCGGTGGCACACTGCTGGAGGAGGCTCGCCATCTCGTGCCTTGGGATCAGACCCTTACCCTGCTGTGGTTCAGAGACGGTGAGGTTCCGCCGCAGAAGTTCCGAGATGATCGTGGCGAGATTCTCGAAAACGAGGAAGACGAGAACGACGGCCTTCTGAAGGAACTGGACGGGAACCTTCGTTGGCCAGGGAGGCGTCGTCGGAGGTGACTCTTAGTGAACGGCAAGAAAAATGCCTGGATTCCCGTTCTGGCGCCACTACTTTCGATTGTCATCGATCAGGACTCGCCGGACTTGGTGCTGAACGACTTCATGGCGGTCGGGTTTAATTTCCATCTGCCGCTGGAGTTGGAGGACAGGTACGGCCCCAGGAAACGCGCGTATGTTGCGGAAGTTCAAGGATGGATCGACGATCTGGAATGGACCTCGCAGTGGGAGCTGGCAAGAGCCTTGGCGCTGCGCCTTAGCGAAAACAGGGCGCATCTTGTAGAGCAAAGGCTGGCGGGTGTCGGGTGGCGTCTCGATGGCACTCAATTCGTACCTACAGAGATAAGTAACACCGATCAGCATGTCTTCTTTCCGGCGGGAGCGGTCCACGATGCGTTCGTTCACATCAGGAGTCTGTTTAAAGGTGCGTCGAAAGAGATTTTCTTGATCGACGGCTATTTGGATTCATCACTGTTTCAGTTCTTGCTTTCGACCAACAGCCCCAAAACTTGCAGAGTACTGACGAAGGCACGCCAGCTGCCAAAAGATTTCCTGGCGGAAACCAAGGCTTTCGTGACGCAGCACGGCTTTGCCTTCTCGGTGCGCTCAAGTGACGTTTTTCATGACCGCGCGATCATATTGGATGGAAAACAGGTGTTCGTCCTTGGAGCTTCTATAAAGGACGCAGGGAAAAGGGCATTTAACATCGTGCCGGTCGAAGCGCCTCCGATGGTGGAGGGCATGATCCTGTACGCCGAGCAAGAATGGTCGACTGCGCAGAATGTGTTCTAGCTGCATCTGCCAAGCAAGCTGATTTGGCCGACTGACTGTCGGTCAGTCGTGACTCGCTCGGTCTCTCCAGGAACCCGACAGGTTGTGTGCCGCGCGTGTGCTGTGTAAGAAGAGTCTCGGTGCGTTAAACGGACAAAACGTGAAGCCGGGCTGACTACCACTGCTACCAAAAAATGACCTATTTATTTTTCCAACGATGTTGGTAAAATACATCTGCGCCCGGTCGCAAATGACTGGTAGCGTTGGCAGTTAAAGCAGAAATTTGCCATTATTTATGGCAAAACGAAGGCGGTGGATGTTAATCCCACTCTCTCCGCCAGTTTTCGATAACTTGCACGGCAGAAAAATCACACGAAAACCAGTTGACACGGAAGAGAGCCGTCCTCAGCACTTTCGAGTGACCTTCCTGCATTTCGTCGGTCACCACATCCCGATACCGACGAAGCAGACCGCCTGTCTCCGACTTGCAAATATCGCCGCTAGGAGGGAGACTCTCGGCCTCCGAATGAAAGCGAGATCGGCGGACAACGACTCCGTATGTTTGTCGGTTCTGTCTCATCCGATCTTCCCTGCTCGGTTGACCTGGTTGATGCACTTCCCATCGTGCACGTCGTCATACGACGAAATTCCATAACGCCCAGATGGATTGGACGAAAACGGAGCGATGACTGTGAAATTGTCACGGTCGGTTCCTGCCCTGTACGACAAGTTCATTGAGCAGGACAAAGGGAGGGGTAGTGCGTTGGTGTACAACGTAAAGCATGCCTAGCGACGTTAGCAGCAGTCCGGCCGTGCTCAACGCTTTCGTGCCGAAGTCGATCCACGATGAACCTGGCACCGAAGCGCATGGCCTACCGTGGATACTATAGGCCGCTTTGGGTTAGCCCACGGGTTAGCCGAACGCTTCCGTGTTTCACCCCTTTATCTCCGAGAATTACCTGAAAACAACCCCTACTTTTCAATAGGTTAGCAGGAATGGCAAGTCCGGAGGCTGCCGCTCTATCCAGCTGAGCTACGGGCGCGCCAGAATTCCAGTGTACATGCGGAGCTTTGCCCTATCAATTCGTGAATGAAACGTCGGCGTCAGGCTTTCGATCCGCCATGACGCCGAACCGAAAGGTTTGCTTCGACGCGGAGCAAAGTCTAGTAGCGATTCCTCCCGCCGCCACCACCACCGTGTCCGCCCCCGCGTCCGCCGCGATCACGTCCCCCGCCTCCGCCGCGCTCGACCTTAGGACGCGCTTCATTCACGTTCAATGTACGCCCGCCGATCTGGGTGCCGTTGAGCGCTGCGATGGCTTTTTCTCCGTCTTCCGCGCTGGTCATCTCCACGAAGCCGAATCCGCGAGAGCGCCCGGTGTCCCGGTCGGTCATAATACTGACCCGGTCCACCTGTCCGTGTACCTCGAAAAGCTTGCGCAGTTCGTCTTCCGATGTGTTGAAGTCGAGGTTCCCAACAAAAATGTTCTTCACGCGAATGGCCTCAAGGTGAGCTATTTGAGCGTGGGCGACTTCGGCGCAATGGGGAGGCTGGTTGGCCAGGCCGGAAGCCAAAGTTGACGAACGGTCAAATGCGCAGGAAGTATAGCAGGTCTTCCGTTTGTGCGAAGTTATTCTGGGGAAAGCAACGTCTCAGTTTGCAGCGTGCCTCGGATGGCGAGGACGGAGTGCAATTTCACTTCAGCCCGAGGCTTTGGATGGTCTTCTTCAGAACCGCTGCCGAGTGGCAAAGCTTCTCAATCTCTTCCTTGTCGAGTGCAAGACGTAGAACTTGCTCAACTCCGCCGCGGTCGACTACGGTAGGCAAGCTAAAACAAACATCCGTCAGTCCGTGGTAGTCGTGAATCAGACTTGAAATGGAAAGCACCGTACTTTGGTCGCGCAGGATTGCCTGGGTAATGCGCATAAGTCCGGCGGCGACGGCATAATAGGTCGCACCCTTACGTTCGATAATGCGGTATGCGGCATCCCGCGTCTGTAGGAAAATATTTTCCATGGCCTGGCGATCGTAGGCGATGCCCTGAGCTTCGCAGAACTGTGGCAAACGCATGCCGGCAATGTTGGCCGACGACCACACCGGCACTTCGCTGTCGCCGTGCTCTCCGATGATGAAGGCATGAACGCTGCGCGCGTCGACTCCGAAATGCTGGCTGAGCAAATAACGAAAGCGCGAGGTGTCCAGAAGCGTGCCAGAACCGATCACCCGTTCCGAGGGCAGTCCGGATAGCTTCCAAGCGGTATAAGTGAGGATATCGACCGGGTTGGTCGCGACCAGCAGAATGCCCTCGGGATTGTGCTTGGCCACTTCGGAAACAATGCTGCGCCAGATCGAAACATTCCTTTTGATTAACTCGAGACGAGTCTCTCCCGGCTTCTGGTTGCTGCCCGCCGCCAGCACTGTGACGGTCGCGCCCGCGCAATCGGAATAATCACCCGCCCAGACTCGCGTGGGATATGCGAACGGAACCGTGTGATTCAGGTCCATCGCCTCGCCCTCCGCCTTGGCGCGGTTCGCATCGATGAGGACGATCTCAGAGGCAAGTCCGCTAAGCAGCAACGCATAGGCGAAGGTCGCACCCACGTTCCCGACGCCGACCACCGCGACTCGTGTGGGACGAGCGTGGGGGTGGGATTCAACCGTCAATCGATTTCACTCGAACCTGTCATTTACTCACACCTGTCATTCTGAGCGCACTTATTGACACCTGTCATTCCGAGCACATTTATTCACAACTGTCATTCTGAGCGTAGTGGTTAGATTCGCTCGCGAATCGAACCGCGGAGTCGAAGAATACCTGCACGTCCGATCGGACGCGCGTCAAGGGATTCCGGGCATGACGGTTGCATTGAGCAAATCCCTCGCAGAGTCGCCGCAGAGCCTACCTGGTAGGGATCGTTCGACTTCGTAGGCTCCATGCCGAGCACGGAACCTACTTCGCTCAAGATGACAGTTGGCTAACAGCGATCCACTTTCCAGTACCCATCCCGTTGAAAGCCGAGTTGCAACAACCGATTCTTGGGATCGTGACGCTTGCCGCACTTGGGACACTTCAGATAACGTCCCCAGGCAGTTCCTTGCCGATCATAGTTTTCAGAAACTGCGAAGCTTGTGCCGCAACTGCAAGGCACGAGGAAAAGCTTTAGGTCGGCCTCGGCCGTCGAAGTCGATTTGCCTGTCATCAGCGCTCTTCTTCCGCCATCGCCATCGAACTTCTCTTACGCTTGTTGGCCTGCAAGATCTTCTTGCGCAGCCGCAGCGATTTTGGAGTGACCTCGACAAACTCATCGTCGGCGATGAATTCGATCGCCTGTTCCAGATTCAGATTGCGAAAAGGCACCAGGCGAACTGCGATGTCAGATGTGGAAGACCGCATGTTGGTCAGCTTTTTCTCGCGCACGACGTTCACGTCGAGATCGTTGTCCTTGGCGTTTTCGCCAATGATCATGCCTTCGTAAACATCGACAGTTGGGCCAACAAAAAGCTCGCCCCGTTCCTGCAGGCTATAAAGAGAGTACGGGGTAGTTACACCGGCGCGATCAGAAACCAGAGCTCCCGTCAGGCGGTGCGGAATCTCGCCTTGCCATTCGATGTATCCGTCGAACAGAGAATTCATCACGATGGTTCCTCGCGTATCGGTCAGCAACTGGCTGCGCAGGCCGATTAAGCCGCGGCTGGGTACGCGGAACTCGATGCGCACGCGTCCGTATCCGTGATTGTGCATGTTGACCACTTCGCCTTTACGCGCCCCGAGCTGCTCCATCACCACGCCAACGAAATCTTCAGGCACGTCGATTGTGAGTTTCTCGATCGGCTCCATGAGCTTGCCGTCGACGCGCTTGGTGACGATCTCCGGCTTTCCCACCATGAGTTCGAAGCCTTCCCGCCGCATCATTTCGAGGAGAATTGAAAGCTGGAGCTCGCCTCGCCCCATCACGATGAATGAATCCGTCGTAGCGGTATCTTCCACGCGCAGGGAAACATTGGTCAGCAACTCTTTCTGCAGACGTTCCCGCAGATTTCGGGAAGTCACATACGTGCCCTCGCGCCCGGCAAAGGGCGACGTGTTCACCGTGAACAGCATGGCGATCGTCGGCTCGTCAATGGTGATATGTGGTAGCGGCGCCGGAGTCTCAACGTCGGTAATGGTTTCGCCAATGGTGATGCCTTCGACTCCGGCCACTGCGATGATGTCGCCAAGCGTAGTCTCGGTGATGTCGGTTCGCTTCAAACCTGAGAATGAAAACAGTTTCGTAATCTTCGTTTTGTGCAGCGACCCGTCCAGCTTGGCGATGGCCACGTCTTCACCGGTGTGCATGGTTCCGTTAAATACACGAGCGATTGCCAGGCGTCCCAGGTAATCGCTGTAATCGAGATTGGCCACGAGAATTTGCAGAGGCCCGGCTATGTCGCCTTTGGGCTCAGGAATGGTTTCGACGATGGTCTCGAACAGAGGCTGCAGATTGACGCCGCCTCCTTTTATATCTCGCGAAGCCGTCCCAGCTTTGGCGTTGGTATACAAAACCGGAAAGTCGAGTTGCTCTTCCTTCGCATCGAGATCGATAAACAGATCGTAAACCTCATTCAGGACTTCCTGAGGCCGGGCGTCCTGGCGGTCGATCTTGTTGATTACAAGGATAGGCGCAAGGTGAGCCTCCAGCGCCTTGCTGAGGACGTAGCGAGTTTGTGGCAACGGCCCTTCGCTGGCATCAACCAGCAGCATCACGCCATCGACCATCTTGAGCGCGCGTTCCACTTCGCCGCCAAAATCGCTGTGGCCAGGCGTGTCGACAATATTAATTTTTACGTCGTGATAGAAAATTGCGGTGTTCTTGGCCAGAATGGTAATGCCGCGTTCACGCTCCAGATCGTTCGAATCCATCACCCGTTCGATGATGTGCTCGTTGGAGCGAAAAGTGCCGCTTTGCTGTAGCATGGCGTCGACCAGTGTGGTCTTGCCATGGTCAACGTGGGCAATAATGGCGATGTTACGAATGCCGGAACTCAAATGAGACTTCCTTCCCGAGGATCCCTGTAATCACTTTACTATGGGTTCGGGAGGTTCACCACAGAGACACAAAGTCACAGAGAAGAATCTGGGGATTTTGTCTGTGACTCTGTGTCCCTGTGGTAAAAGATCAGCCCGACACAGCCTTAGCGTGGGCAGCGGACTTTCCGGCCAAGCGGCTTTCGGCTTCTTTTACGGCGCGGCGGGCGGCGACGATGGCTTTGCTGGTCGTCGATTCGGGGCCTTCCGAATCCGTGTTGGCGAAGAACACGCGGTCCATGGGTTGCCGCGCCAGAGGTTGCACCTTTGTATAAAGACCCGGCGTGGACATATAAAGAGGATGGCCTCGCCGATAAATGTGAACTTCGATGGGATCGACGTTGGAGCCAGGGAACAGCTTCTGAAAATCGTCCAGCACGCTGACCGCTTTTTTCCGCGCACCGGATTCGGTCAGCAGATAACCGCGATCGTCTTCGCTCATCGGCGTGTAGCAGGTGAGGATGTTGTATTTCTGTTTGTATCCTGGCTGGTTGCGGATAACCCAATCCGCCACAATGAAATCGGTAAACGTGTTGCCCGGGCACCACGTGTCGTAGCTCTTGTTGAATACCGGCTTGTCGAAAATCAGGTTCACCACCGGGTAGGGAATGTAGCGGATCTGGTGCATGGCATCGCTTTGTTTTTCCGAGAGACCCTGCACGATGCGCCGAGTAATGAACTTCGGACTAGCCATGATGACCGTTTTCGCGGCCACCGTCGTTAGTCCCGCTCCCCGCATGTACGTCACTTGTACTTCGTTGTTGTCGGGGACGACGGCCACGGTGGTCGCGCCCAACCGCAAATGGTCTGCGAATTTGGCTTGCAGAACCTCGGCTAACTTCTTCGTTATCGCGCCTAGTCCGCCGGGCCACGTGTAGAAATCCGGCACGGTGTCTGCGCCAATTTCTTGCATGTTGTCGATACCGAGCGCGGCGGCGGTGTCTTCAGTAGTAGCGCCCCAATTGGACGGGCCAAAGGTGTCCCACCACTGCTTTACCTCGGCCGGATAGCCCTTCATGAAATCGGAAAATGGAACATTGGAGAGTTCGGTACCGCGTTTTTTCAGATCGATCGCCAGCATGTCTTTCTTGAATTTCTTGAAGCCCTCGCGAACCGACGCGGGATAGGGCAATTTGTCGAGGCCTTCCGCCCAGGTGTTGCCAATCCATTCACCTTTGATGATGGTGCTGTCGCGATCGTTGATGGGCAGAGGCTCGAGTCCAATTTCTTTAGCGAAGCTGTACGCATACTCGCTCTTGCCAAGAAATGCCGAGCCGGTCGCATACGCACAGCCCTGATACTCCATCAAGTACGCATTGCCGCCCCAATGGGGTTCCTTTTCCAGCAAGAGGAAATCGCGGCCGCGCAACAGATAAGCGGCAGTAAGCCCGCTGACGCCTCCTCCGACGATTACGACATCGTGGCGCGCGGAAACCGGCGGCCGGGTGAAGACTTTCCCATCGCGTACCTGATGGCAGATGCGATTGTCTTCGCCCTCTACTTCAGGCTGCGGCGTTTCGGCCGCCAATAAAGAAAGATCGATTGGACAACCGGCTGCAACCGATCCCGCAACCACGAATTTGATGAAGTCCCTGCGATTTGTAGTCATAAGTAATCTCGCTCCTGCGGCTTGTGGAGGACGGGCGTCTCGCCCGTCCGGCTGGGCGGGAACGCCGCCCGCCATTCTTTACACGGCAACCTCTCGCGCTTGTGCCCTCACTCGCAGCCGGTACCAGCTCACGATGGCGAGCAGAGAAAAAACAAAAATAATGCTGGAGATGGCGTTAATTTCCGGCGTGATGCCACGCCGCAGCCGTCCCCAGATTTCCAGCGGCAGCGTATTGTCGCGCCCAATCAGAAAAAAGCTGACTGCGATCTCGTCCATGGACAGCGTGAAGATCAGCAAAGCTGCGCCGATAATGGATAAGCGCAGGTTGGGAATCGTCACTCGCCAGAAAGTCTGCCAGTAGTTTGCGCCAAGATCGAGAGACGCTTCTTCCTGCGCGCGATCCAGTTTCTGCAAGCCCGCAAATACTTCAGTCGTGGCGACAGAGATCAAAGCCGTCCCGTGGCCCAGCACAATCGTCAGCAGGCTTAGCTTGACGTGACTATCGTGAAACAATATCGATAGCGAAAGGCCAGTAATGATTCCGGGGAGGATTAACGGCAAAAGCACAAGCCGGCGAAAAAGAGCTTTGCCCGGAAAGTTCGCCCGATCCAGGGCCAGCGCGGCCGGAATGCCGAAGGTCAGCGAAATTGCCATTGCCGCGAAGGCCACGATCAGGCTGTTCATAACCGATTCCCAGATGGCCTCATCGGCAAAGAGCATGCGATACCAGTCGAGGGTCAGATTGCGCGGAGGGAATCCACCAACCCCCGATCCGTTGAACGAGTAGACGATCAAAGTCACAATCGGCAGATATAGAAATCCGAAGACAACCACAGCGTGCCACGGCAACCAGCGGGAAGTGCTGCGATCGGCGCTCATCGGAAGCTCCATTTCTTTTCCAGTTCTTCCGAGAGAAAAAGCAGGCCGACGACCAGCAGCAACATACACAGCGAAATTGCGGCTCCCAGAGGCCAGTTGTAGGCCGCTCCGAACAGACTGACCACGATGTTCGAGATCATGATTCCGCTCGGACCGCCAAGCAGCAGAGGCGCGAGAAAATCGCCAAGGCTGAGCACAAACGCGAACGTGGCTCCCGCCAGCACTCCGGGAATTGAGAGCGGGAAAATCACCCTCCAAAAAGTCTGCAGCGGCGAGGCTCCCAGATCATGCGATGCCTCGACCAGATTGCGCGGAATATGTTCAAGCGCAGCATAGATCGGCAAAACCGCAAAAGGCGTGTAGATATGGGTGAGCGTGAGCACCACGGCAAACGGGCTGTAGAGCAAGAACTCGAGCGGATGTTTTGTAAGGTGGACGTACTGCAACAAAGTGTTTAGCACGCCATCACTGCCCAGGATTGTTTTCCAGGCGTAGGCACGAACCAGATAGCTCACCCACAGCGGAATAATCACCAGCTGATACAAAAGATCTTTTCTCGCGCCCGCATGGAACGAAAGATAGTAGGCTAGGGGATAGCCTAGCAGCAGAGAAAAGATCATGACTCGGGCTGCAATCCACATCGATCGAAACAGAGTTTGCAGGTAAACGTTCACCCGGAAGAGTTCGCGGTAGTTGTCCAGTGTCCACGAGTGAACGATTACCTGCGACGACGAGACCGACCAGAAGCTGTAGCACAGGAGCAGCGCATAGGGAACGAGCAGGAACACCGCCACCCAAAGCAGAGGCGGCAGCGTGATAGCGGCTCGGTATGCACGGGAAAACATCGCTGGATTAGCCTCCTTCCGGGGACTCGCGGATCAGGACCGCATCGGTCGGCGAAAATTCCAACTGTAAATCTCCTTGCCGGTTCTCCCGACTCGCGGTTCTCACCGAAAGCGTGAGTCCATCCGCACACACAACTTGTAATAACTCTGTAGCGCCGTGAAAAGCCTGGTGCTGAATCCTGCCGCTGAAGGCGACCACATTGATGTCGGAACCTACCTCCGGATTTACAATTCGAATGTTCTCCGGTCGCAAGGAAAACAAAGCCCGGCCCTCGGGCAGTCCAACTCTCCAAGAGAGCGAGCCGCAATTAGCAATTCCAGACTTTATTTCTCCGCGAAGCAGATTGGTGTGGCCGATGAACTGCGCGGTATACGCGGTCGAGGGATGGCTGTAAATTTCACGCGGCGAAGCCACCTGCTCTAATTCACCCATGCGCAAGAGCGCAATGCGGTCCGACATAACCATGGCTTCTTCCTGGTCGTGGGTCACAAACACGAAGGAAATACCGACCTCGCGTTGCAGTGATTTCAGCTCTCCTTGCATTTGCCGTCGAAGATTTGCGTCCAGCGCGGACAGCGGTTCGTCCAGCAGCAAAAGGCGAGGGCGGTTCACCAGGGCGCGTGCCAGCGCAATGCGCTGTTGCTGGCCTCCGCTGATTTTCGCCGGTTTCGACCTGGCGAAAGCCGTCATTTTAACCATGGCCAGCGCTTCAGACACGCGGGCTTCAATCTCGCCTTTCGGCAACCTTGCCACGCGCAGCCCGTAGCCCACGTTTTCTTCCACAGTCAAATGAGGGAAGAGAGCGTAGTGCTGAAAGACTGTGTTGACATGACGGCGGTAGGGCGGCAGGAGGTCAAGCCGTTCGCCTTCCATCAGGATCTCGCCGGCATCGGCACTCTCGAAACCCGCGATGATGCGCAGCAGCGTCGTCTTACCTGAACCGCTTTCTCCAAGAATAGTCAGGAACTCGCCTTCCGCAATTTGCAGCGAGATGTCACGAAGCACGGGATTCTTGCCGAACGACTTGGCAACATTGCGGATTGAAAGCAATGGTTGCAAACCGGATTCATTTGAACGATCAACCGCAGGTTCTGTAGTCGTCGCCATGTTCGTCAAGTAACAACCGCGTTGGAGGACGCCAGTCCTCCCTTTATTACTTCCTACTGCGCTGCTTTCACTTCGTTCCAGATCTCAACGTATTTCGCGCGACGGGGCACGTCCTGCCAGAAATAGATGTGCCGCTGATAATTGTCTACGTCATCAAGATGCAGGCTCTTGACCTGCTCCGGCGTCATGTACTTCGCGGCCTGCGGATTTGCTGGCGTATAGCCGGTCACATCCGCGACCTGCTTTTGTGTCTGCGCTTCAATCATGTACTCGAGAAACTTAGACGCCAATTCTTTGTTCTCGCTGCCGGCGGTCACCATTAAGTGGTCGATCCAGCCAGTTGTGTTTTCCTTGGGAATGGTTTCGCCGATTGGAAAATTGAGCTTGCGAAGCTGATTGGTCATCAGCGGCCATCCCATGGCCAGGATGACTTCGTGGTTTTGAAACAAATTCGTGAGTTCGCCTCCGGTTGACCACATCTTGCGAATATTGGGCTTCAACTCCAGCAGCTTTTTCTTGACTGCGTCCAATTCCGCATCGCTGAGGTTATAGAGATGAGTGGGATCAGGTTTGTCAAAACCGAGCACTTGCGCCGCCATGTACAGCGTGGAGAGTTCGTCCCATACGGAAACCTTGCCGCGGTATTTGGGATCCCAAAACACGTTCCAACTATCGGGTGGTTGCGGAAATGCGGTTGTGTCATAGAGCATTGGGTTTGGCCCCCACATGAATGGCACACCGTAAACCTGATCCTTCATGCGCACCAGGGGCAGGGAAGTGAGCTGTGGCGAAAGCTCGCTGTAGGCCGGGAACTTCGAAAGATCAAGCGGGGCAGCTAATCCAGCCTTCGCGATCGAAGTGGCAACGTCGCTCGACGGTGAAATCACATCGTAGTTGCCCGCGCTCCCGCCGCGCAGCTTGGCAACCAGTTCGTCGCTCGAACCCATATAAGAAACCGTAACCTTGCAGTGGTTCTGCTCCTCAAAGCCGTGCACAAACGACGGATCAGCATAGCCTTCCCAGACCAGCAGATTGAGCGTGGGAGCCTTCTTGGAGCAGGCGACAAGCAAGAGAAGCGATGCCGCCAACAGCGCGACCAGAATGCGTCGGACCATCAATAAATCTCCACTCTTCGCCATGCGCTGTCCTTACCTAAAAGGTTGGCGGCGTGTTCACCCACAGTACCCGGGTTTGGGTGCGGCCGGGGTTGAACCAGCGATGTGGCGTGGCGCTCTCAAAATAAAAACTGTCGCCCGGCTTAAGGCGATACTCCACGTCGGCTACCGAAATATGCAATTGCCCCTGCAAAACGTGCAAAAACTCTTCGCCTTCGTGGGTGTAGGATTCGCCGCTGCCCGCGCGGGGAGCAATGCAAAACAAGTGCGGCTCCATCACCGTGTTTCCCCAAGCCAGCAACTCCATGCGGACGCCCGGTCCGGCCTCGAGGACCTTCCGCTTGTGCGCCGGCACCAATCGGCTATTCGATTCCGCCGCATCGAAAAAATCAAGGATGTTGGTCTTGTAGAATCGCGCCAGCTTTCGTAGAGTGCTCACTGACGCGCTCATGTGGGAACGTTCGAGGGCACTCAGAAATCCCACGGAGATGCCAACCCGCTTTGCCACTTGAGCCAAGGATAGTCCGCGCCGCAAGCGCATTTGGCGCAAGTGCAAACCGATAGCGCCGCTGCCATTTGAGGCTGGGCGCACCAGACCTTCGCGCTTGAGCAATTGCGCAATGGCGGGCGCGTTCAACCCGCGAACCCTTCGCAAGAATCGTGCGCGCTTGAGCAGTTTTACATCCTCGGGCGTATAAAGGCGGTATTTGCTGATGGTGCGGCGAGGCCGGGTGAGGCCCAGGCTCTCCCAAGATCGAATCACCGACGGGGAAACGCCGACCAGTCGCGCTACATCGCCGATTTTCAAATAAGGTTTTGGATCGGCGGCCTTCATTTTTAAGAATGCGCTCCCACGTCTCTTGCAGGCTTGCTCACAACCCCATTTTTTGCTTGACAGTTATGCTGAAGGTTCTCTAACCTTGCGCGATTATAGCAAGGTTTGATTTTCACGCAAGCATCGTTAGTTGGCAATCTTCCACCCTGAATTGGGAGGTGCTCAATGCATAGGTCACTGACGCATAGTGCGCTGGCTTTCCTGCTCGCACTTGGTTTACTCACCCTTCCTGCGTTCTCCCAGAGCACCAGCGGCCGGATTGTCGGGCGCGTGTCTGATCCCACAGGAGCCGTCCTGGCCGAGGTAAAGATCACTCTGACCAACGAGGCTACCGGCGCGAGCCGCGACACTCAGACCAGCGCCAGCGGCGACTACAACTTTGTGGAAGTCGTGCCCGGCAGCTATCGAGTCGAATATGAGCTCACTGGTTTCAAGAAGAATGTGCAGACCAGCGTCCTGGTAGATGTCAATCAGGTAGTCACGCTCAACTCGGTGTTGCAGATTGGTGCGACGCAGGAAGTTGTCGAAGTCACGTCTGAGGCGCCTCAAGTCGACACAACGAGTACACAACTTGGCGCCGTTATCAATAATCGTTCGGTGAATGAGCTGCCTTTGAACACGCGCGACACTTATCAGTTCCTGCAACTCCAACCCGGCGTGCAGGCACAGCTGGGAAACGGCAACGGCAGCCTGTTCTATGGATCGCAGGATACCGGTTCAGTTTCGGTGAACGGCGGCCGCACTCGCGCCAATAATTTCAGCGTCAACGGCGGCGATGCCAATGATCAATTCGTGAATCTGCCCACCATCCAACCGTCTCCCGACAGCGTCGAAGAGTTCCGTGTCATTACCAACACCTTTGACGCGGAGTATGGGCGGAATTCGGGTTCGGTCGTCAACGTCATCACGAAATCCGGCACCAATGCCTTTCATGGCGATCTCTTCGAGTATTTCCGCAACACAGTTCTCGACGCGCAGGGCTACTTCAATTCGACGCGGCCACAGTGGAATCAGAACCAGTTTGGCGGGACCATCGGTGGGCCCATCAAGAAAGACAGTAGTTTTTTCTTTGTTTCCTACGAAGGACGCCGTATCCGGCAGGGAATTCCCGGTGATGTGCTGAACGTTCCTACCGCCGCGCAAAGGGGCGGGGATTTCTCTGGAGTGGGCGGCTTTGCTAACGGTGGCTCGATTACAAATGCGTTCGTAGCCAGCGCTCTCAACGGTCGAGCCAATGGCGGTACCAGTTGTCCGAACGCAATCAATGCGCTCGGGGGGACGGCCCCAGCGGCCGGCGTGGCGTGGTCGTCGATTTTTCCGACCGGAGTGATTCCCACCGCCTGTCAGGATCCGGTTGCCGTGAACCTGATGCAGCAGTTTGTTCCATCGGAAAACGTCGGGACGGGACTGAACCAATCCGTGCCCGTCAGTACCGATAATGAAGATCAGTTCACGGTGCGTTTCGATCAGAAGATCACGAGCCGTCAGAATTTTAGCGTTTATTATTACTTCAACGACATCCGCCAGTCGCAGCCGTATAACGATTTTGAGGCAGCGGGCGCCACTGTCCCCGGCTTCGGCAACTTTAACAACAATCGCTATCAGCAATGGAATTTGAGCCACACCTGGACCATTACGAATGCCCTCGTGAATGAAGCACGGTTCAACTACATGCGGCAGGGGCAGCTTGGCTTTCTGAAGCCGCAAGCAACTAATGCCGTAACCGACTCATGCACGGGCGCTGCTTCCGCTTTCTGCTTTACGGGCACGTCGGATTCTGCCCCCATCAACGCGCTCCTCGCCGGCTCTGGTATTCCTGCGGGTAAAGGCGGAATCACTCCGGGATTGCCGGCAGACCTGACCGGAGTTCCCTACGTCAATATTAGTGGCGGAGCTTCGTTTGGTAACAACTTCGAAGGTTTCCTGCCGCAGGTTGGCAACAGCTTTCAGTGGTCGGATAACTTGACTTGGGTCAAAGGCAACCACACTTTCAAATTTGGTGTCGATATCCGCCGAGCCCGATTCGATCAGTATTACTATTTCGACGTTAACGGCGAATATACCTTCGACAATTCCGGGCCAAACGGGATCATCCCTGGGGACGGCGACAATTACGCCGAGTACCTTCTGGGTCTGACCGATACCTATACACAAGGATCTGGACAGCGCGAGGACATTCGCGCCACGGCGGTTTATCCCTTCGCACAAGATAGTTGGAAGATTAAGCCCAACCTGACTCTCAACTACGGCCTTCGCTGGGAACTCAATACTCCGCTTACGGACATCAGCGGAACGGTCGAGACTTTCCGCCCCGGGCAAAATTCTACGGTCTATCCCTGCGGGTTGTCACCCTTAAGCCAGGCTTATTTCGGAGTCGGCACTTCTAACTGCAACTCCGTCGGAGTAACTCCCACCGGGTTGGTTGTGCCGGGTGACAAGGGCATTCCGCCGGCCATGACCAGTACGTATTACAAGGCCTTTGCGCCGCGCATCGGAATTGCCTACAGCCCCAACACCAGCGGTGGTTTCCTGGAAAAGCTTTTTGGCAATAATGGCGCAACCAGTATTCGCGCAGGCTGGGGGCTGTTTTACAACCCGATGGAAGAACTGGTGCTCGCGCAATTTGGCGCGGAGCCACCGTTCGGAGGGAGTTCTTCGCTGTTCGATACGTTTTTCAACACTCCCTTCGTTTACCAGGCTGGAGGATCGCCCGCGCCGAATCCCTTTAATGGAATCCTTACGCCGACGCCTGGACAACCCGTGGATTATTCACTGTTCCGTCCGCTGCTGCTCTATGGTGAGTTCGAACCCCACTTGCGCACGCAATACACTTCGCAATACAACCTCACGATTCAACGCCAACTTACCAGAGATATGATGTTGCAGCTTGGATACGTGGGATCAGAGGGGCATCGTTTGCTGGCCTCGCATGACATCAACCCCTCGATTCCCCAGACCTGCCTGGACATGTACAACCTATACAATCTGAACCCCAACTACGTGACTTCGTTTGGAACCCCGACCCAGTGCGGTCCGTTCCTTCAGGACACCCAGTGGAGTGTGACCGTTCCCAACGGCTTCCAATTCCACATGCCGAGCGGGCAAGTTGTCACTGGCACGGGGCAGACTCTGCAGTTTGTGGGACTGCGTCCTTATTCGTCTCCGAGCTGCAACCCGTTCACCGGGGGTGGCTGTCCCGCAGACGGAATTCCAGTGTTCAGTGATATTTTTGCCGAAGACACCATCGCCAATTCCAGTTACAACGCCTTCGAAGCCATGCTTGAGAAGCGCTTCTCGCATGGCTTGCAGTTCCAGGCTTCTTACACTCTGAGTAAGTCCCTGGATGACGGATCAACCTTTGAGGAAACACTTGATCCGTTCAACTACAGGGCCAGCCGCGCGCTGTCGCTGTTCAATTCCCACCAGCGTTTTGTGGTCAGTTATGACTGGGAGTTGCCGATTCCAGAGCACAAGGGTTTCGCGGGAAGGGTTTTGAATGACTGGGCTGTCTCCGGCATTACCCAGTTTCAAACTGGATTTCCTATTCGCCTGGATACCGAGAACGACAACGAATTGATTGCCAGCATCTTCTTTCTTGGCACTGAGGCGCCGCAGCAGGTAGCGCCATTCCAGAAGCTCAACCCCAAGACCAATGGCGCCTTCTGGTTCAACCCCAACGATTTTCAGGATCCCCAACTGGGTCACTTCAACATCGGCACGCAGCGCAGTATCTGTTGCGGACCTGGGCTTCAGCAGTGGGATTTCTCCGTCCACAAGAAAATCGCGCTCACCGAAGACAAGTATTTCCAGTTCCGGGCGGAGATGTTCAACATTTTCAACCACACCAATTTTTACAATCCCGACGGTCATTTCTCCGACGGTCCCACTTTGTTTGGTAAAATTACACAGGCCCAGGATCCGCGCCTGGTGCAGTTTGCTTTAAAGTTCTATTTCTAGCCTGAAACCGGGCGGCTGCGGCTGCCCGGCCACATTCTAATGGCCGCACAGGCGGCTTGAGATTCCTGGAGACCCGGATGTACCCCGAATTGCAAAAGGAGCTCGAAACCTTCGAGCGTCGCACGCCCAAGTCCGCCGAATCGCACCAAAAAAACCTGAAGCGGATTCCGCTCGGCGTGGCCAGCAACTACCGCGCCTACGATCCCTACCCGATTTTCGTCAAAGAAGGCAGCGGCTCGCATTTCCGCGACCTCGACGGCAACGATTACATTGATCACAACCTGTGTTTCGGCGCGCTTATGGCCGGACACTGCCATCCCGCGGTGATGAAGGCGGTTCAAGCACGGCTTAGCACTGGAACCATGTTCGGCATGCCCCACGACATGGAATGGGAACTCGCTGAAGAAATTTGCGATCGATTCCCGGTTGAGATGGTCCGCTTTGGCAGCAGTGGCACCGAAGCGACCATGCACGCTGTCCGGCTCGCCCGCGCCGCGACGGGCCGGGACAAAGTCCTCAAGTTCGAAGGCGGGTACCACGGGCTGCACGATGCCGCGCTGGTCAGCGTGAAACCGCATGCTCCGGAATTCGGCGACGTGAACGCTCCCAATTCAGTTCCCGGCGGTCTGGGTGTGCCTAAAGCAAGCATTGCCAACATCCCGGTTGCCACGTTTAACGATCTTGCCAGCGTCGAGCTTCGTTTCAAAGAGAATCCCGGCGAGATCGCCGCCATCATTCTTGAGCCTATCATGATGAACGTCGGCCTCTGCATTCCGCAGCGCGGATTCCTGGAGGGCTTGCGCGAAATCGCGACGAAGAATGGCGCGCTGCTGATCTTCGACGAGGTAAAGACCGGCGCGAAACTCGGGTGGGGCGGAGCTTCCGAATACTTCGGCGTGAAGCCCGACATGATCTGCCTTGCCAAGTCGATTGGCGGCGGTTTGCCGCTGGCCGCATTCGGGGCCCACAAATCCGTCATGAATCTAATTTCGGAGCACAAGGTTTTTCACGGCGGCACCTACAACACGAATCCGGTCTCGATGGCCGCAGGCCTGGCGACCTTCCGCGAAGTGCTCACCCGCGCGAATTACGCTCACGTGGACAAGCTCAGCCAGAAACTAACCGCCGGTTATCGCAAGACCATCGCGAAAGTAGGTCTCCAGGCATACATCGCGAGCGCTGGCGCTAACGGGGCTCTCATGCTGTATCCCAAAGAGATCCGCAACTATCGTGATTGGACGACGGTCGACACTGACCTCTGGCGCCACTATTGGTTCGGCATGGTGAATCGTGGCGTAATGGCGCAGCCCTATTGGTGGGACGAGCAGTGGACGATCTCGGTCCAGCACACCGACGCCGATATAGACAAGCATCTCGCAGCCTTCGAAGATGTGGCGCCCGCGCTGGCCAAAGCCCAGCTGGAGCGCACGGCGGAAGTTGTGGCGCATTAGAATCGCGTGGCGACAGCCGCCCCCGGCTGTCCAGCGGAGCAAAGCTCCGCAGGGTTTGCGCCCTTGTAAATGAAGTGTCATTCCGAGCGAAGCGAGGAATCTGCATTCTTCCCGCGACAGAACTGATTCCTCACTTCGCAATGACAATAGGGGCAGAGAACAACAGGGAAGAATAAGGACCAAGGAGTGCGCTTTTGTCAGCCGATCCGCAAGACGCCAGCCAGCCCCATCTCAAACGCGTGCTTGGCCGCCGGGATCTGGTCCTGCTCTTCGTCGTCGCTGTCTTCAACCTTAACGTAGTCCCGTCGATCGCGGCCAACGGCGGCGTCACCGTCTGGCTCTGGATCATCGCCTTGCTGCTCTTTTTCTGGCCGCAGGGAATCGCGGTCATCGAACTGGCCCATCGCTATCCCGGAGAAGGCGGCGTGTACTTGTGGGCGAAAGAAGTTTTCGGCGACTTCCACGGATTCCTCTCCGGCTGGTGTTACTGGACGAATAATATGCTGTACGTCCCGACAGTGATGCTTTACTTCGTCGGCGTCTCCGTCTTCGCCATGGGCCCAGGCCACGCCGCGCTAGCCGACAACAAGAATTTTGCGATGGTCGCGTCGGTTGCTTTGTTGACATTGCTCACCGTGCTCAACATCGTTGGTCTGAGCGTAGGAAAGTGGCTGAACAATTTAGGCGGCATCGGCACCTTCGTCGCCGCGGCCGTGCTCATTGGCTTGAGCGTCACTGTTTGGTCGCGCTTTGGAACTCCAGTCACAGCTGCGGATTTCAAAATTCCTGCCGACCCCAAGTTCGTGCTGAACTCCTTCGGCGTGATTTGCTTTGGTCTGGTCGGCCTGGAGCTTGCCTCCGTGATGGGCGACGAAATTCGTGACCCCCAGAAAACCCTGCCCGGCGCCGTCGCCTGGGGAGGCGTGATCTCCGGCGCTCTCTACGTAGGCGCAACTCTGACGCTTCTGGTCGCCATCGGGAAAAACGACATTAATGTGTTGCAGGGAATCGTGCAGGCTGTGAGCCACATGGCCGACAAAGTTGGAGTCGCCTGGATCATCGCTCCTTTCGCGGTCATGCTGAGTTTGTCGATTGCGGGAATCGGTTCCGCGTGGATGGGTGGCTCGGCCCGCATCCCATTCGTCGCCGGCCTCGACTCCTACATGCCGGCGGCGATGGGAAAAATTCACCCTAAATATGCGACTCCTTATGTAGCTCTGATCGTGCAGGGGTTGGTCTCGCTGGTCCTGATCGCTCTCAACTTTACGCTTTCCGGTGGTGTGCAGGAAGCCTTTCAGAAAATGTTATCCGCGGCAGTCGTGTTGCAGTTGGTTCCGTTTCTCTACGTCTTCGGTGCCTTGATCAAGTTTGCCCTGCGCGGGTCTCTGCAGGGGTGTTATGGCCGTGGCACCCTTATGTTCTCCGGCGTCGCCGGACTTATTACGACAATGCTGGCCATCGTCGTAGCATTTTTCCCGGCCAAGCAAATCACCTCGCTGTGGAAATACGAAGTCAGTATGTTCGGCATCACGCTTGGATTTATTGCGCTGGCGGTATTTTTCTTCTATGGATACAGCCGTCTGAAAACGCCGCAAGCCGTTAGTGTGGAGACAGGCGACTCGCCCGTCCACGCAAGCGAAATAAATCGCTAGTGAATTACGTGGGGACAGCCGCCCCCGGCTACCCAGTCGAGCAAAGCTCGACTCATTACGGAGGAAATTATGCCAGGTGGAGTAAAAGCCGACGTCCGCACCTATCAGATGTACGTCAACGGCGAGTGGGTGGCCAGCCAATCCAACAAAACTTTTCCGGTGTACGATCCAGCCACCGAAGAAATAATCGCCCAGGTTCCCGACGCCAACGCCGACGACGTCAACCGCGCTGTAGCCGCGGCCAAAGCCGCGTTCGAAATCGGTCCCTGGGCTTCGACCACCGCGCAGGAGCGCGGACGTATCCTCTTCCGTCTTGCTGACAAACTTCGTCAGAATGCAGCCATGCTGGCAGAACTGGAATCCCGCAACACCGGCAAACCCATCGTCGAAGCCGAATTTGATATCGCCGACGTATCAACCTGCTTCGAATATTATGGCGGTCTTGCAACCAAGGTTCTCGGATACGTGAACCCGGTTCCAGACAATGCCGTGAGCCTGACGCTGAAAGAACCGATCGGCGTTGCCGGACAGATTATTCCCTGGAACTATCCGCTGCTCATGGCGGCTTGGAAGCTCGCGCCAGCATTGGCCGCGGGCTGCACCTGCGTACTGAAGCCTGCCGAACAAACGCCCATCACTGCGCTCGAAATGGCCAAGTGGTTCGCCGACGTTGGCCTGCCGGCGGGCGTGGTCAACGTCATCACGGGATTCGGCGAAAGCTGTGGCGCGCCCTTGGTGCAACATCCAGATGTGAACAAGATTGCCTTCACCGGCAGCGCAGCGGTCGGTAAGCTCATCGTCAAACAGGCCGCCGATACCGTGAAGCGGGTCACGCTCGAACTCGGCGGTAAATCGCCGAACATATTTTTTGCCGACGCCGATTTCGAAGCCGCCATCGACGGCGCGCTCTTCGGCGTCTTTATCAATCAAGGCGAAGTTTGTTCCGCCGGCAGCCGCATCCTGGTGCAGAAGCCGATCTACAAGAAGTTTGTCGATGCCATGACCGAGAAGGCAAAGAAGATTAAGCTGGGTGCTCCTCTCGACCGTGAAACCAAGATGGGCCCCGTGGTCAGCAAGGATCAATATGACCGCGTACGTTCCTATCAGGAACTCGGCAAGAAGGAAGCCAAGCTGGCCACCGGCGGCGGACGCGCCGAGAAGTTCGCGAAAGGCTACTACGTCGAACCGACCATCTTCTATGACGTGACTAACAACGATCGCATTGCCCGCGAAGAAATTTTCGGCCCGGTCGCGGCCGTGATCCCATTCGAAGACGAAAAAGACGCGCTCAAGATCGCCAACGACTCCCCCTACGGCCTCGCCGCCGCGGTGTGGACGCGCGACATCTTCAAAGCGTTCCGCATCGTCAAATCGCTGCGCGCCGGCATCGTCTGGGTGAATCACATGCAACCGACCTACGTCGAAGCGCCCTGGGGAGGTTACAAGCAATCGGGGTTCGGCCGCGAGCTGGGGCCGTGGGGAATCGAAGAGTATCTCGAAACCAAACAGGTACACATTAATCTAAATGAAAGCCCGATCGGTTGGTATTAAACAAAATGACTTTCACTGTCATCCTGAGCGAAGTGCAGACATCGCGCAAGGCGCGAAGGCTGCCGAGTCGAAGGATCCCTATGCGCATAATCGCCGATCGCTATGGCAGGGAGTTCGCACCATAACGTAGGACGCACCATGAACACGATACAACTCAAAACTCCAATCCCCGGCCCGAAGTCCAAAGCGCTCGCGCAGCGCCGCAACCAAGCTGTGCCGCGAGGCCTTTCGCACGCTACGCCGGTTTACGTCGCGAAAGCCGAAGACGCCTGGCTCGAAGACGTCGACGGCAACCGTTACATCGATTTTGCCGGCGGCATCGGCTGCCTCAACATCGGCCATCGTCGTGAGCCGGTAATCACCGCCGTGCGTGAGCAGCTCGACAACTTTCTCCACACTTGCGTGCAGGTCACGCCGTATGAAAATTACATCCGGCTAGCCGAGCGAATAAACGAAATCACACCGGGCAAGTTTCCCAAGAAGACGTTGTTGGTCAATAGCGGAGCCGAGGCGGTCGAAAATGCCGTAAAAATCGCCCGCGCCCACACTGGACGCTCCAGCATCATCGCCTTCGAGGACGCCTTCCACGGCCGCACGATGATGACCCTGGCGCTCACCAGCAAAACCCATCCCTACAAAGCCGGGTTCGCGCCATTTCCTGGCGACGTGTACCGCATTCCTTACGCCTACTGCTATCGCTGTTCCTATTCGCTGAAATATCCATCGTGCGATCTATTCTGCGCCCGTCATCTCGAAGACACATTCAAACGAATAGTCGCATCAGAAGACGTGGCTGCTGTGATTGCCGAGCCGGTCTTGGGCGAGGGAGGGTTTGTCGTCCCGCCGCCCGATTTCTTTCGCGTGCTGATCGACATCTGCCGCAAGCACGGCATTCTCTTTATCGCTGACGAAGTGCAAAGCGGATTCGGCCGGACTGGAAAGCTTTTCGCCAGCGAGCACTATGACATCGAACCGGATATTCTGGTCACCGCCAAGTCGCTCGGCGGTGGTTTGCCGCTGGCCGCAATCACCGGCCGCGCCGAAATTATGGATGCGCCCGGGCCCGGTGGTCTTGGCGGCACGTTCGCCGGCAATCCCCTGTCCTGCGCGGCAGCGCTGGCTGTCTTGGACATCTTTGATCGCGAAAAACTTCTGATTCGCGCCAACGAAATTGGAAACAAATTCCAGAAGCGTGCCAAAGAATGGCAGAAGCGCTGGCCGATCATTGGCGAGATACGCGGCCTGGGCGGAATGCAGGCGATCGAACTAGTGAAGTCCTCCGACAAACGCGAGCCAGCCGCTGACGAAACCAAGGAAGTGACAAAATATTGCTACGAGCACGGTTTGATCACAATCACCGCTGGCTCGTATTCCAATGTGATCCGCGTTTTAGTGCCGTTAATCGTGACCGACGAGCAAATGGACGAAGCCCTCGACGTCCTGCAGTCAGCGCTGCAAACGGTGTCCGAGAAAAGAGACGTCGCAACCATGATCACGTAACCCGCGACAGAGGATTTAGCAAATGACCATTGCCGCACCACCGATCACCAAAGTCCCTAATTACGTCGACGGTCAATGGATCGAATCCACGACCACAGAATGGTTCGACGTCACCAATCCCGCGACCGGCGAAAGCATCGCCAAGACGCCGCTCTCTGCTGCCAGCGAAGTAGCTTCGGCAGTGGAAGCCGCGGCCGCCGCATATCCCGAATGGCGCCGTACTCCGCCAGAAGACCGCATCCAGCCGCTGTTCAAGCTGAAGCAACTTCTCGAAGATCACGTCGACGAATTAAGCCGCATCATCACCCAGGAAAACGGCAAGACCTTCACCGAAGCCAAAGCCGAATGGCGACGCGCCATCGAGAACGTCGAAGTGGCCTGCGGTATTCCGATGATGATGCAAGGCTACAACCTCGAAGACGTAGCTCGCGGTATCGACGAAATGATGATTCGCCAACCGCTCGGCGTAGTCGCCGCGATCACGCCATTCAATTTTCCCGGCATGGTCCCGTTCTGGTTTCTACCGTACGCCATCGCCTGCGGCAACACCTTTATCCTCAAACCCTCGGAGCGCGTTCCACTCACCATCCAGCGTACCTTCGAGTTGCTTGCGGAGACTGGTTTGCCAAAAGGCGTCGTCAATCTGGTGAATGGCGGGAAAGCTGTCGTCAACGCCTTGCTCGATCATCCCAAAGTGCGCGCCATCAGCTTCGTCGGCTCGACGCCGGTCGCGAAATATGTCTATGAACGCTCAGGCGCTACCGGAAAGCGCGCGCAGTGCCAGGGCGGCGCCAAAAATCACGTCATCGTTCTGCCGGACGCTGATATGAAGATGGCCACGCAAATCATCAGCGACAGCGCCTTCGGTTGCGCCGGCCAGCGTTGTCTGGCAGTCTCAGTCGCAGTAACGATCGGCGAAGCGCAAAAAACATTCCGAGACGCCATCACGGATTCTGCCGCAAATCTCCGCGTAGGCAACGGCCTCGACGAAGGCGTGCAAATGGGACCCGTAATTACGAGTCAGAGCAAATCACGAATCGAATCTCTGATCGCGACCGGCGAGCAGCAGGGAGCGAAGGTTCTGATTGACGGACGCAATCCGAAGATTCCCCACTACGCAGCAGGAAACTTCGTAAAACCGACGATCCTCGACGACGTCTCGCCCACAAGCGACGTCGCCGATACGGAAATCTTTGGCCCAGTCCTAAGCCTGATTCATGCTCGCGACCTTGACGAAGCTTTGGCATTTCTCGAGCACAGCAAGTACGGCAATCAGGCGTCGCTCTTCACTTCGAGTGGCGCCGCGGCACGGCGGTTTCGCTATGAAGCGCCGGCTGGGAACATTGGAATCAACATCGGCGTAGCCGCTCCCATGGCCTATTTTCCATTCAGCGGATGGAAAGACAGCTTCTTCGGCATCCTGCATGGACAGGGCCGCGACGCCGTCGAATTCTATACCGAGAAGAAAGTGGTGGTCGAACGCTGGGCTAAAGAACACTCGCGCAAGTTCTGATTGGTTGCCGTCCTCCTTAGAAGCATTCACCACAGAGGACACGAAGGTACGCAAAGGAAAATCTGGAACGCCATGTCCGACACAGTTCAAAAATACAAAGACTACGTGATGACCGGCTTCATGAAGCAGGTGGTCCCCATTGTCATCGACCATGCCAACGGCGTAACCGTAACTGACGAAAACGGCCGCGAGTACCTCGACTGCTTCTCCGGCATCTCTGTGGTGAACGCCGGACACTGCAATCCTGAAATCATCGCTGCCGCCAAATCCCAAATGGACAAACTGGTCCACGCCGCATCCTACATCTACCACGTGAAGCCAGTAGCCGATCTCGCCGAAAAGATGGCCCGCATAGCCCCGAAAGGCCTGACCAAAACATTCTTCGGCAACGGCGGAGCCGAAGCCATTGAAGGCGCCATGAAGTTAGCCCGCCTCTACACCGGCAAGCACGAATACATTTCGCTTCACGCCAGCTTTCACGGACGCAGCTGGGGTACCCTCAGCGTCACGGGCAATCTGGGACGCAAGAAACGCGGCGGGCCCTACGCCCCAGGCGTCGCCTTCGCCCCCGCACCCTACACCTACCGTTCGCAATGGCGCAACGATCCCGAAGAATGCGGACGCCAATGCGCCAGAGCCATCGACGATGTAATCCGCTTCGCCACCTCCGGCGACGTGGCTGCATTCATCGCCGAGCCAGTTATGGGCGAAGGCGGCATCATCTGTCCGCCGCCAAACTATTTCAAGGAAGTAAAGAAAATCCTCGACCTGCACAACATCCTCTTCATCGCCGACGAAGTCCAATCCGGCTTCGCCCGCACCGGCAAAATGTTCGCCATCGAGCATTACGGAGTCGTCCCCGACATCCTGGTCACCGCCAAGGGTATCGCCGACGGATTCCCCCTCAGCGCCTTCACCACGCGCCCCGAAATCGCCGCCGCCTTCAAACCCGGCGACCATCTTTCCACCTTCGGAGGCAATCCCATCTCCTGCGCCGCCGCCCTCGCCAACATCAATTTCATGGAAAAAGAAAATCTCCCAGCCCGCGCCACCGAAACCGGCAACTACGCCATGACCAAACTCCGCGCCCTGCAAAAGCATGGCCCACTCATAGGAGAAGTCCGCGGCCTCGGCCTGATGATCGGCGTCGAGCTGGTGAAAGACGAAAAGCTAACCCCAGCCACCATCGAAGCCGAAGCCATCCGCGACGCCCTGCTACGCAACGGCGTCCTGGTCGGCGTAGGAGGCATCTACGGCAACGTGATCCGCTTCCAACCCCCGCTAATCATCACGCGTCAGCAGACCGACCAAGCCATCGACGCATTCGCAGCAGCATTGCAAGAAGTGGCGCAGCCAGCTGCGGTGTGAAGCGGAGGGATGCGTTCAGCCGAGGGAAATCCCCGCCCTCTCGCAAAGAACGCGAGAAGGACGGGGCACCCGCTTTTGGTGGGTGAAAGCCTGGGCCAGCCCCCGAATTACAATTAGCGCTCAACGCCAAGGAACTTAAACGGCTTGGTTACCTTGAAATCCTTAAGCGCGTTGCCCGAGTAGGTACTTCGCTGATTGGGGCCGAGATCCAGCCTCATGACCTTCCCGGTCTCGCTGGAAAAATCTACGCCCTTCAGGTCTACCCAAAACGCGTTAGGTGTCAAGGCAGATTCGAAGAAATAGATCAGCCGTTTATGGTCGGCCACTGTACGCCATCGCGTCGAGGAGATATTGGGCTCGTCCGGGGTCGTAATTCCATAGGGAACCGAGACATTGCGAATGACGCTGAAGACGCTTGCGATGGCGAGGTCGGGGTCTTCGGCTTTCGGAATGGCCTGAATATAGAAGGACGCACGCGCAAACCGGTCGGCTGCGCGATTGGTACCGGGCAGAATTACTGTTCCGCCGATTCCTTTCCAGTACTCCTCCATAGCGAGTTGCTTGTCGAAGGTGGGGGAGTTGGTCATTACCTGATAGGAGCGGTCATGGTGAATCACTTGCTTGCCATCGATGTACTCGATGATTGCACTGTCGCCCGTCGCATCCGACATGGACAAATGCATCGCCGCCGTCATGTCGTCACCGGGCACTTTGTCCGTGATCAGCGTAAACGGCTCTTGACTCAGGGCGTCCACGGCCTCCTGAACCGACGCGAAATTGTCCAGGACATACTGCGCCCACAGAGAGATCGACAGACCAGGCTTGGGTGATTTCGGCTCGGGGTAGCGCGACTCCATGAGCCAAAGGAGATTCGCCACCAATCCTTTTTCGTTCATTCCGTCCGCAGACGAGACCTCATACGCGGTCGCCACAACGCTCCCATATTTCGCCGTCCATTCGAGCGAATGCGGCCCGGCCTCTCCGCTGCGGTGAAAGCCCCGAGGCAGTATCCACAGGTTTGTCCCGATATCCGTCTTCCAATCCATCGACCGCGCGGTGATGACGCTCCCATTCGGGCCAAGGTAGACGACCCGGGTGCAGGAATCCGCCTGGCAAGCGCTGAAAACCAGAACGATTGCAGTTACCAGTGCAAGCACTCTACCCCTCGTCAAACTGCGAATGATTGCGACTTGCATAACGGCTCCTTGAACAATCCTGAACGCTTCTAGGCGTTTCGGTTCGCGCGTCGGCTTCACGACAGGTACCAGTATTACACATCGGATTAATGCCCATGCGCATCTAAACTCGAATCGTCGCCGCAGCACTCGAAACTGACTCGAAATATTGGCCCGATTTAGCACTTGATTGGGGGGCTGGCCCACCTTTACGGAGAAGCGGGCGGGGGCTGGCCCATGCTTTCACCACACGCAAGAGTGACGGGTGCCCTCCCTTCTCGCGTTCTTTGCGAGAGGGCGGGGCTCTTAGCTGACATCGCGGCGGCGGACCACCGGGTACACGCCAAGCTGCTCGCGTCGGCGCGCTGTCCAGTGTGATTCAATCTCCACCCCACACTCCTTTCCCGTCGAATAGTGGAGGGCACTGCTCCACACCCAATCTTCCGGACGAGCGACCAACCCGCGTCGGACCGGGTTTTGATGCACATAATCCAATTTCTCGGCAAGTTTCGATTCACGCCAAACATTGAAGTCGTAATACCGGGGTTGCCAGAAGGGATCGTGGCTTCTGAGGGCCCCGCCCTCTCGCAAAGAACGCGAGAAGGACGGGGCACCCCGTTTTTCCTCGCGTTCATTCAGTTTTTGCGAAACAATTTGCTTGAGCATTTGCAGCACAACCGCCAAGTTGCCGCGCTCCGGTTCGCTGAGCAACAGATGCACATGCTCGGGCATGACGACAAATCCAATCAAGTAGAACCCGTACCAACGACGTACTTTTTCGAGCGTGACAACGAATGTGTCGCGCGCAAGCCTGCTTCCCAGCAGCGGCGCACGCCGATAACAGCTGAACGTAATGAAATGAATGTCACCGGTTTGCTGGTATCTCGTCAATCCCCAGGGCATGGAGACGAGATTACTCGCTCGTGCAAAGTTCTTCTGTGACGGACGAACACGGCCTCGACCAGAAATAAAAAGTCCACCAGGCTTGGGTTGCGCAGGCCTCCGAAATCCCCGCCCTCTCGCAAAGAACGCGAGAAGGACGGGGCACCCGCTTTTTTTGCATGGCCAGACCTCTGTAGAGCTTTGCTTCGCCAGGACGGGTCCGAGAGCCGTCCCCACCCGACGCATCGTCGCCGACCACAATCCACACAAGGTCCCTCGACTCCGCATCAGATTCGCTGCGCGAACTGATGCTCCGCTCGGGATGGCGGAATGTTAGCGCGGGCTTGCTGAGTTCCTGCTCTCCAGGCGCCACCAGGCTTCGTGATATTTCTCGTAGCGGCCGCGCGAATTTGTGGAGCCGGGATAGAAGCGTAAATTACGGTGGTTCAGACAGGCCTTCACCGGAATTATGTACCAGACATTGAGAGGCACGATGTAGACCGCCAGAAAATCGATCGCTTCCTCGGTGTAGAACGTCCCATGGCGGTGGTTGCAGATGCCGTACCTGTTTTTTTCCAGGTATTCGTACTGCGTTGACTTCACCTGCACACGCGACAACCGCGACCCGGAGCCGACGATCAAGTCATAACGCTCGCTGTCGCCCCAAGGCTTGCAGACGCTCAATCCGAGACTGGTTGCCTTATTCAGGAAGGCCGCTTCTGCCTGCTCTCCGGCCCACTTCCGCGTGCCATGGGGGTGTACTTCTCTCAGCCACTCCGCAACCGCAAATATCGAAATTCCCAACGCTTGCTCGATTTCCATCGTCATCCGAATGTCCCTCGTCCCCATTTTCCGCCGGCAACAAAAAAGCGCAGCCCGAGGGCTACGCTGGTTTGCTATTAGCATGCAGTTATGCGCTGCATTTCTATAATATCATACCTGCAAGGTAGGTTTCCTGGATTATTCTTCACTCGCGAGGTTTACGTCCCAATTCGGAACAAGGCGACGGGGCTGTCCCAAGCTTTCACCACGCACAAGGGTCATTAGATACAAGTGCGGAGATCCTTCGTTGGCAGGCCTTCGCTACGCGACGGCCTGCGCTTCCTCAGGATGACAGTCGGGCGTGGTGTCTAAAAGCCCCGCCCTCTCGGACAAAAAACGCGAGAAGGACGGGGCAGCCGGCTTTTGTTGCTTCGGCGCGAAGAGGGTGTCAGGCTTTTTTCAGCAGGCGGGTCAGCCAGACCAAGATCACGGCGCCAACAAACGCCACAACAATCGACCCGATCATGCCGCCGCCCGGCCAGATTCCCAACATTCCGAAGACCCAGCCGCCCAGGACACCGCCGAGGATGCCGAGAATGATGTCGACGACTACGCCGTAGCCGCCACCCTTCATCACCTTGCCAGCAAGCCAACCTGCGATAAGTCCAACAACGATCCACGCGAGAAATCCCATGTCGACCCTCCTTAGAATCGGCGTTAGCAGCCGAACGAAATGTACACCTAGCCTCGTCCCTGCTCAAGCACGATCAACGCAGAATGGAACCGGACCGACGACGGGCGAAAGGCTGGGCCACTTCGCGAACGAAGAAACATTCGGACGTGAATCAATCGAGTGCGAGTATAATTTTCAGTTGTTTCCGTCCCATGGAGTTCCGTCGCGAGAGAAGTTTCAAGTAAGCCAGCTCAAAGGAGGAGGCAGCATGCGCATACACAAGCTCTCTATCTCAATTGCTCTCTTGATCACGTTGGGTTTATCGATCGCGTGTTCGCATCATCCCACTGACGACACGATCGCAAAGGACATTCAGAATAAGATCGCCGCTGATCCGGACACCAAAGACTCCCAGGTCAACGTGACAGCCCAGCAGGGCAAAGTTACGCTGGCCGGGCAAGTGAAGACGCCGGCAGCCCAGCAGAAAGTGGAGCAGATCGCCAAGGACGAGCCGGGAGAGACCGGGGTGGATGATCAGACTGCGGTGCAGTCCGAGGCGACACCAGCACCTGCGCCAGCTCAGGCGATGGCGCCGCCTCCACCACCGCCGGCCCCCAAGCCTCAGCCCATTGTCGTACCTTCGGGGACTATGCTTACCGTAAGGGTGGGCCAGGCTTTGAGCTCCAAGACCAGCCAATCGGGCCAAACCTTTCTCGCCACCTTGGCGCAACCCGTCAGCGTTGGCGGTAAGGCGGCAATCCCTGCCGGATCAACCGTTAGCGGCACGGTGGTGACCGCGAAAGCGAAAGGCAAAATAAAGGGTGAAGGCGAACTTACTCTCGCTCTCACAAGCGTAACCGTGAGGGGACAAGCCTTCCCCATCCAGACCGCCGTGCTGGACAACACGGTCAAAGGGAAAGGTAAGCGAACCGCAGCTACAACTGGCGGTGGCGCGGCTGGCGGCGCGTTAATCGGCGGTATAGCGGGCGGGGGCAAAGGAGCCGGGATTGGCGCTTTGGTAGGCGCTGGGGCCGGATTATTGGGCGGCGCAATGACCGGAAACCAGCAAATTGAAATCCCGGCCGAGTCGGCGCTGAGTTTCCGAATGTCTGCACCGTTAACTCTGCCGCCACCGAGCGAATAATTCGGTTTCCCCGGCAGCCATCGACCGGCCTTCGCGCCCGAGAACCAGGCCACGACAAGCATTGCGATTTCGTTTGCCTTGACGGTTCGTTTCTGGTAACGTGCGCCCATTCTCGGGTCGCGTTTCAAACCGAATGCCGAAGGGGGGCGTTATGGCATTTTGCACGGTGTGTGGCGCTCAAACACAAGATGGTTCCACGGTTTGTCCGGCATGCAGCGGCTCCGGAGCCGCGGCAGTTCGACCAGCGCAAGCCGCGACAGGCGGACTCACGGATAACGTGGCGGGCATGCTGGCTTACGTCACCATCATTCCAGCGATCATTTTCCTGATCATGGAGCCTTACAATCGCAGCCGATTTGTTCGGTTCCATGCCTTCCAGTTCCATTTTTTTCGCTATTGCGTGGACCGCTTTGTGGATCGTGCTGAGCTTTATCGCGCACATTCCTTTCCTCGGTTGGTTGACCATTCTGATATGGCCGCTGATCGGATTGGCGGGCTTCGTGATCTGGATCGTTCTGCTGCTTAAAGCCAATCAGGGGCAAATGTGGAAGCTGCCGGGGATCGGAGACATAGCCGAAAAACAGGCAGGCGCATAGCGCACGTCAAGCCATCGCCCCCCGAATCGTGCCGCTCCGCGCGAGATCCTTCGCGGCCTGACGGCCGTTCAGGATGACGTCAGCTGAAGATCCGGATTATCGTCCGAACGCCCCTCGACCGTTCTTGGGCGGACCCCCATCCGCCGCTGCCCCGATTTATTTCTCATTCGGGCCCGATTTCGGGTAGTCTGTCTGATTCTGGCCAGAGGGGGAGACAGGTTTGAGAGTTCGGGTGTTCTATCACGATAAATGTTTCGACGGGGCCTCATCGGCAGCGCTTTTCTCCCGTTTCTACCGCGAACGGATTCGCAATGACGTCCAGTTTGTTTTCTCCGGGTTGCTGCACCGTGCTGGCGCGCTGTTTGACGAAAAGAATTTTGATGGCGAAGAAAACGCCATCGTGGACTTCAAGTATTCCAGTTCACCCAGAATCACCTGGTGGTTCGATCATCATGAGAGCGCGTTTCTCTCGCCTGCGGATGCCGCCCATTTTGAACAGGATCAAAGCAATCAAAAATTCTACGACCCGGATTTCAAATCTTGCACCAGCTTCATCGCCACCATCGCCGAGGAGCGTTTCGGGTTCAATCCTAAGCCCGTTGCCGATCTGGTCCATTGGACCGACATTATCGATGGGGCAATGTATCCGGACGCCCGCACTGCGGTGGAAATGCAAGCCCCGGCGATGAAGTTGACCATGGTGATCGAATCGAATCAGACGCACGATTTTGTGCCTCGGCTAATCCCGCTCCTCGCCAGCAAGCCTCTGGCTGAAATCATCGAAGAACCTTTCGTTGCCTCACTGTTGCCGCCGCTGCTGGAACGTCATCAGCGGTCGATGGCCATCCTCGGCGAAAGCATCGAATCAAAAGATGGCACGCTTTTTTTCGATGTCACCGATCACGAACTCGAGGGCTACAACAAATTTGTTCCCTACTACCTGCATCCGGAATCGGTTTACAGCGTCGGTCTCAGCAAGAGCAGTTTCCGAGTCAAAGTTTCCGTGGGATCGAATCCCTGGGCTCCGTCGGAGCCCGTTGTCAACCTGGCAAAGATCTGCGAGCGCTACGGCGGTGGGGGGCACGCTCGGGTTGGTGCCATCTCTTTCGACGTCAATAGACAGGAAGCCGCCCGCAAAGCCGCCCACGAAATCGTGGACGAACTGCGGGCTGCTTTCCGCGGCCAGGGAGTATGACCGTAAACCCAGCCAGCCGATTCACGTGATCGCCAGCACCACGTCCGATCCCATCCTGCGAACCGAGCACCTGGGTCGCGTTGTCAAAGATAAAGTTCTGGTCGAAGATGCGACCTTCGAAGTACGAACCCGTGAGGTACTTGCTATCGTTGGCCCCAGCGGATCGGGAAAAACTTCTTTGCTCCGACTGCTGAACCGGCTCGATGAACCCACCAGCGGTACCGTCTACGTGGAAGGAACGGATTACCGGCAGATCGCACCTCGCACCTTGCGGCGAAAGCTTGGTCTGGTGAACCAGCGTCCTTACCTGTTTCCGGGCACGGTGGAGCAGAACTTGCAGTTCGGTCCTCTGCAGCACGGGGAGTCCTTATCGCAGGACTCGATCGAGCAACTGCTGACGCGGGTTGGCTTGAAAGGCTATGCCGGCCGCGACGTCGCTAATCTCTCCGGAGGCGAAGCTCAGCGCGTCTCGGTCGCACGTACGCTGGCCAACTCCCCGGTCGTTTTGCTGCTCGATGAACCGACGTCCGCGCTCGACGAAACCTCCAAGCAGGATGTTGAATCGTCGATCCAGAACGTCGTAAACGAACAGGGACTCACTTGCATACTGGTCACCCATGACACGGCCCAAGCCGCGCGCTTGGCCGCGAGAGCCGTGCTGATTGAAGGGGGACGCATCGTGCGCGTCGGCCCGATCAACGAGGTGTTGCATGCTTAAGTTTTTCTTTAGCAATCAGCTGTATCTGGGATTGGCGCAGGCCCTCGTGGCAGCGCTCGCCGCCACGTCAGTTACCGTCCTGGCCCGCAGACGGGGGATTCATCTGGAAAGCGAAACTCTGATCGCGATGCTTCGCGGCATCATTCAGATTGTTGCTGTCGGATCCGTTCTCCTCTTACTGCTGCGCGGACCGCGGTGGACCGGCGCATTTCTACTCCTCGGCATGATGGTTGCGGCTGGTGCAACCTCGGCGCGCCGCGCTAAAGGCATGCCCGGGGCATTTCGCGTTTCGGCGTGGTCGATTGCGTTGGGCGCGGGCTCGGTCATTGCGCTGATGACCTGGCTCGGTGTTATCGATACTGCCATTACTTCGCTGGTCCCGGTGGGCAGTATGCTGATCGCCAATGCCATGAACACGAACGGATTGGCGCTCAACCGCTTGCGCGCCGACGTTCTTGCCCATACTGGCGAAATTGAAACCGCACTGGCTTTGGGAGCGGAAGCCAGGAATAGTGTTTCACCGTATGTGCAGGCTTCGTTTGAAGCCAGCCTGATTCCCGCCATCGACAACCTGCGATCCCTCGGAATCGTGTGGATTCCTGGTCTGATGGCGGGTATGCTGCTTTCGGGCGCCCGGCCAGTATATGCGGCGATTTACCAGTTCGTGGTGCTAGCTATGATCTTTGCCGCTTCGGGACTGACTTCATTGGCCAGTACGTTGCTGATTCGGGACCGGATTTTCACCGCGGCGCAACAATTAAGTTTACAGCCGGGGAGATAATGTTGTAATGAGTTCTACCGTGCATACCAAAGTCGCGCCGGCTCACCCGGTTCACCCAACGCATCGGGGAACCCTGCCAGTTCTGCGCACGGTCGCGTCGCTGGAACTGGGCAAGGGACTCATCGTCTTACTGGCTGCGTGCGGTGTTCTCTTGTTGGTGCGCCGGGAAGACCCCTGGGATATTGCCGATAGTTTGCTGAAACTACTGCATATCAGCCCGGATCACCATTTTGCTCAAGTCTTTCTCGATTGGGCTGACTCGCTAACCGAAGCCAAGATCTGGACGGTGGCCGCAGTTGCGGTGTCATACTCTGTTTTGCGATTCGTGGAAGCTTACGGGCTTTGGTATGCCCGGGCCTGGGCGGAGTGGATTGCCCTGATCTCGGGCACGATTTACCTTCCTTTTGAGATCTACAAAGTGGTTCACCGGCAGAGTCTCTTTCATATCTCTCTTTTACTCGTGAACCTGGCGATCGTGTTGTACATGGTTTATGAGTTGAAGACGGGGGAAAGCATGCATCACATACGCGATTCGACTTGATCGCTGTTTCTTGACCGACCGGCTACCCCTCCTTCTTTCGTCTGCAAAGCCAAAGGCCCACGGATATACCAACTCACTTTTATTGACTTGCCGCAGCTTGCGCCCTAGTATGGTCCGGCGCAAGCTTCGTCACTTGATCGGCCAGACCATTTCGCACTACCGCATCGTCGAGAAGCTGGGCGGTGGCGGGATGGGTGTGGTCTACAAGGCCGAAGACGTAAAGCTCGGCCGCTTCGTCGCCCTTAAGTTCCTCCCCGACAATGTAGCCAAAGACCCGCAGGCGCTCAGCCGGTTCCAGCGCGAAGCTAAGGCCGCTTCGGCGCTGAACCATCCCAATATCTGCACGATCTACGAAATCGACGACCAGCACAGCCAGGCGTTCATCGCCATGGAGTTTCTGGACGGCCTGACGCTGAAGCATCGCATTGCTGGGCGACCGCTGGAGACTGACCTGATTCTGTCGCTCGCTATCGAGATTGCGGACGCGCTTGATGCTGCTCACACTGAAGGAATCGTCCACCGCGACATCAAGCCTGCCAACATCTTCGTCACCAAGCGCGGACACGCCAAGGTTCTCGATTTCGGGTTGGCGAAGGTCAGCCTTGCGAGCAGTTCTTCGAGCAGCATTGCGGCTTTGAACACGCAGACGGCGGACGCGGAACATCTGACCAGTCCAGGCACGATGCTGGGAACGGTGGCGTATATGTCGCCGGAGCAGGTGCGGGCGAAAGAGTTGGATGCGCGCAGCGATCTATTCTCGTTTGGGGCGGTGCTGTACGAAATGGCGACAGGTGCGGTGCCGTTTCAGGGCGAAAGTTCGGGAGTCATCTTTAAAGCCATCCTGGATTCTGCGCCGCCTTCGGCGATTCGATTCAATCGTGATATTCCGGCAAAGTTGGAAGACATTATTAACCGGGCTCTCGAGAAAGATCGCAATCTGCGCTACCAGAGCGCAGCCGACATGCGTTCCGAATTGCAGCGGCTGAAGCGGGATACGGAGACGGGACGATTTGCAGCTGGGAGTTCCGGCAGTGTGGCGGTCGCGAGTGGTGGAGAAAATGTCGAGCCGCGCGCGACTGGACAGCCGGGGGCGGCTGTCCCCACGCAATCCTCGCACAGTCACGTGGGAACGGCCGCCCCCGGCCGTTCAGGCCGAGCGAAGCTCGGCGGGTACGTTGCGGCTGCGGTCTTACTTGCTGTCCTGCTGGCTGCCGGGCTTTACTATCGCTCGCGGCAACAGAGCGCACACCGACTGACCGAGAAAGACACCATCGTTCTCGCCGACTTCGCCAACAGCACGGGCGATCCGGTGTTCGACGATACGCTCAAGACTGCGCTCAGCGTCTCTTTGAATCAGTCGCCGTTCTTGAACGTCCTCTCGGATAGCGCCGTCAGCAAGACTCTGAAGCTGATGGAGAAGCCTCGCGACACCAAACTCACGCCCGAGGTAGCCCGCGAGCTTTGCCAGCGAACGGGCAGCAAGGCGTACCTTGCCGGGTCGATTGCCAATCTGGGCAGCCAATATGTGCTTGGGCTGAAGGCAGTGAATTGTCAGATTGGAGATCCGCTGGCCGAGGAGCAGGTGACGGCGGCGTCCAAGGAGAAGGTGCTGGACACGCTCAGTGAGGCGGCGTCGAAGCTGCGCGGCGAGCTTGGGGAGTCGCTAGCGTCGGTGCAGAAGTTTGACGTCCCGCTCCCAGAGGCCACCACATCTTCGCTCGAAGCTCTGAAAGCGTACAGCCTTGGCAGAAAGACTTCTAATGAGAAAGGCGCCGCCGCCGCCCTGCCTTACCATCAACGTGCGCTCGAGCTTGATCCGAATTTTGCCACAGGCTACGCGGCAGTGGGCAACGACTACGGCAGTCTCGGCGAGCTAGGGCGGGCCAGCGAGTACTATACCAAGGCATTCCAGTTGCGGGAACATGCCAGCGAACCAGAAAAGCTGAACATCGCCGCCCAGTACTATCGGAATGTAACCGGAGAACTGGACAAAGCGGCCCAGACGTATCAGGAGGAAATTGAGAGCTACCCGCGGGAATTCAGGGCGCATAACAATTTGGCCATCGTGTACGGGGAACTGGGGCAGTATGAGAAAGCCGCGGAGATCGCAAGGCAAGGCTTGCGTCTTGCCCCGGATCAGTTAAATGCTTACGCGAATTTCGCCAACTACACGCTTGCCTTGCAGCGCTTCGACGAAACCCGGCATCTCATCCGCGAGGCGCAGGCGCGAAAAATGGAGAATGACGTACTCCACAATGCTCTCTACGCGCTGGCCTTTCTCTCGTCGGACTCGGCGGCGATGGCGGAACAGCAGCAGTGGTATGCGGCCAAGCCCGATTACGAAAACGAGGGACTTGCGCTGGCGTCTGACACCGAGGCGTATGGCGGTCATCTGGGCAAGGCGGGGGCGCTGACCAAGCAGGCGGTGGACTCCGCCATACGAGCCGACAACAAGGAAGGAGGGGCAATCTGGCAGGCGAACGCCGCTATCGAACAAGCCGCTTTCGGCAATCCCGCTGAAGCCCGGCGGTCAGCGGCAGAGCCTTTGAAACTGGCTCCCACGAGTCAGGGCGTCGAGGCTGAAGTGGCTCTTGCCTTTGCTATGGCGGGCGAGACGGCGCAAGCTGAATCCCTGGCTCAAGACTTGGCGAAACGCCTTCCGCTGGACACGCAGATGCAATCGCTCTGGCTGCCTGCGATTCAGGCGCAACTGGCGCTGAATCGAAAGAACCCGGCATCCGCCCTAAATTCGTTGCAAGCGGCTTCCCCCATCGAGTTTGGGTCAATTAACTTCCTCAGCAATGTTTCCTGCCTCTATCCGACGTACATTCGTGGAGAGGCATACCTGGCAGCCGGACAGGGCAGCGCTGCCGCCGCCGAGTTTCAGAAGATCATCGAGCACAGCCAGATCGTTTGGAACTGCTGGACGGGAGCGTTGGCGCATCTGGGCGTGGCTCGTGGGAATGCGCTGCAAGCGAGAACTTCGCAAGGCGCGGACGCCGATGCCGCCCGCGTGCGGGCGCTTGCCGCCTACAAAGATTTCCTCACCCTCTGGAAAGACGCCGATCCCGACATCCCCATCCTCAAGGAAGCCAAAGCCGAGTATGCGAAGCTGCAATAGAGCAGTTTTGAAATCGTGAATCGACGGTTATACGGTAGGGACCTGGGTCTCGTGAAACGGCTGCGACTCGCCTGTTGTTTCGTGAGATGCGCCATTGACCGGCTCGCATTCGGCGGAGTCGAGAAAGGCTTGCGTCATGGCATTCAGGCTGGCGCTGGAGCGGGCCAGAACGCGTAACAGATACTTTTGCGCCACGGCGCGGTCGGCCGGGTGAATCAGCTTCCACCAACGCTCCATGGAATTGCGAATTTGTGCCTCGTTCTTCTCTCCTTCCACCGCAGCATCGATGAGTTTATGGACTTTACTCTTCACTGCCTGATAGGAGACAGAAATTTCCTGCGCCATTGGGGCTCCTGAGGGGCTAAAAGAGTGCAAGACCTTGGCCAAAGCTGAGTTGCTGAATACTATGGATTTACAGCAATGTGGATTCCAGTAATTGGAGGAGAATGGCCCATGAATATGGTTTTCCGTATGACATCTTGCGACTATCACCTTATTGAACAACTGTATCCGCAAATGCGTAGTAAATAGAGCCGGGGGTTCCATTTGGGATTCCAAAATCGGGACACGACGTCACTGACCGTCATCAAGACAAAGCGGGCTATGACAGCCGTCGCTTTCGGGTTCTGATTTCTCCGACGATGTAACGGGGTCCATGCTGCACGGTGGACTACAAAATGGCAGTGATCGGCGCAAACACGGCGTTCCTTCCTTTTTGTACCTTCGTGTCCTTCATGGCTAAGGCATTTGAACTTCATCAACCACAAAGGACACGGAGGCACACAAAGGAAGTACAGTATTCGCCTGATTGTATCGGTCGGGCCCCGACGCCTATGTTTCCTAGCTTGCGTGTGGGAGTTTCCGAAAATGAAAAGGCCTTTTTTGCGGGTTTCCAGATGGTTGGGAGATATTCCGGTTGAGGGTGAATGTACCGCTTGTGCGGGCGTCCGGTTTAACGTCAGGCCGATCAGTCATCGCCCCAACCGTGAGGAATATCAGAAGTCGCTGCAGAGTGCGTTCCGCGCCCACTTGAAGAACGCGCATTGCAGCGAAGCAGTTCCTGGCGCTGCGAGGGAAGTTGCCGATCCCGCTTAAGAACGCCGACATCCACAGTTGAGTCCGCCCTCAGGGAATTTGAGCGCTGCTGGATGACAGAAACGCCGTCCAGGTGCCCGTCCCACCGTCCTGCAGGCATTGTCCGGTGGTCGCTGTGTAGGCTCCCGAGGCGTTCACGGTGAGAGCGGTAGTCGCCGTGCCCCTCAAGATGAGCTCGCTCGGCGATTGCGTAAGCTGGAGGGTTAAACTACTGCCGCTTAGCGTGCCCGTCATTTCTGCCATGGTGCCGCACGACGTGCCACTTCCCTTTAAAGTGACTTGTCCAAGCAGCACATTGTTTTTGAGTTGCGTAAGCGCAGCGGTGGCTTGAATGACATTCGAGGGGGAATTGGCCGGCGTCAGCGTGAAAACCCATGTCCCGGTTAGGGAGGGCAAGGGCGATTGGCCACTGCCGCATCCGCTCAGAAAACCCAAAGCCAGTACTAATGCGAAACCAGCGATGCTCTTCATGTCTGGAGGTCTAAGGAAGTTTACCCCGGAGCCGATTACAGAGCAATCCACGGAAACCAGGCATGCTTCCGTTTGCCATCTCTCAGGAACTGCCCCGCGGTTAACGGCCCTCGAAGACACCTGGGAATGGAACGATCCAGCCCCTCCCAAGCGCAAATCTAAATTGCACACAAAAGATGGGTGCCCCACTCTTTCGCGTTCTGTGCGAAAGGGTGGGAAGCGAGAATGCCCGCAACCCCAGCCGACCATTAACCATCTCATGGCTCCGGGCGAACATTTTGACGCCGCAGCCGGGGATATTGCGCCACGTGCATGCCATGCCTTGCGAGGGAAATACGCGGCAATTGTAGGATCTGAAAAAGACAACTCGAACCGCACTACCCTCGGATCCATTCCGCCGACGGGTTTGCCCTCAAGTCATCCTGGATTCTTCCGGCGCTGTCCGGTAGAAAAATGGAGAAGACCGTGCCGCTCGAGCCTGAAGCTGTACGGCTGCGGACGCGGATCGTCCCTTCGTGCTTCTGCACGATTCCGTGCGAGAGCCAGAGGCCCAGGCCGGTGCCAGAGTCTCCCTTGGTGGAATAAAAGGGTTCGAAGATGTGAGCCAGATTGCAGGGCTGGATGCCGCTGCCGTTGTCCGCAATCGTGACACGTGCTCCGGTAGTATGCGATGCACCGTTTCCATTGGACCAGTCGTGGCCCCGAGCCACGCGAAGAGTTAATCGCCCACCCTGCTTGAGAGCCTCGAGGGCGTTGAGGATAAGGTTGGAAAAGAGCTGTCGGAGTTCTCCTGCAAAGCCGCGGATTTCGACTGTCCCGTCGTACTTTTTGTCGACCTCGATGTGCTTATCACTCAGTTGACGCAGATAGAGCTGCAAAACATCGTCGAGGGTCTCCGCCACATTCAGCGGGGAGGGCGAGGAAGTCTCACGCACGAAACCCAGCATCTGTTGAGCGATGGCAGCGATACGGAGCACTTCTTTTTCTGCCATTTCCAGGTATTGGTCCTGGCTCTCGGGACGATGGCGGGCCAGGTAGATAAGGTTGAGGACGGCATCGAGGGGGTTGTTGATTTCGTGCGCAACGGCGGCGGCCAGACGTCCTGCGGTGGCCAGCTTTTCATTGCGGCGCAGCGCTTCCTCCGAACGCCGCTGCGTGCTGATGTCATGCGCGATGCTGGATGCGCCGATCACCTCTCCACGCTGGTTGCGGATCGGCGAGAGCGAAATATCCACGGTGATGCGCGTGCCGTCTTTGCGAATGCGCTCGGAGGCGTGGTGCTGGATGGGTTCGCCGCGCATCACTTTTCGGGTGATGCCGGGGACCTCTTCTGGGCGTTCGGGTGGACCAAGGACGTCCACCGACATGCCAATTGCCTCGGCGGCCGAGTACCCGTAGAGCCGTTCGGCGCCAGGATTCCAACTGGTGATGATTCCATTGACGTCTCCCGTGAGGATGGCATCGTCCGAGGATTCGACCATGGACGCCATCTGCTGCTGAGTTTGCACGGCGCGGGTCTGCGCGCGGGAGCGCTGGCGGGCCAGGCCGGCGGTCAGAATTGAGACTGCCATAAACACCACCAGGCGTCCGTAGTCATTGGCGGAAAGAGCGAAGCTGAAGCGCGGTTCAAGGGTGAAATAGTCGATCGCGAGGCTGGATGCGGCCGTGCACAACAAGGCTGGCCCGAATCCCGCATACCGGGCACTCACAATGACTGCGGCGATGAAGATGGCGAACGGATCATGCCGCATCACCGGCCACAGGAACCAGATGGACAGGGCAACGCCCGTGGCGGCGAGCGCAATTGTGTACCGGAGGGTCCACTGACGCCACTTGCCGCCAGAGTGGGATTGCGCAATGTTGGCCGGAGACATGGAACGAAATAAACCAAGACAAGGACAGAGGGCTGTGCGCGACCTCAACCGTCCGAAAACGAACGCGCTTGTATTAAATCAATTTAACAGGCTAACGGCGGTCGCGCAATTTGTGGAAGAGTTACACAATCCCAGAGAAACTAAATCTGCGCGGAGATTCGTCAATTGAGATTCTCCGCGCCGTATTTTTATTCCGCTTTTCGACTTACTGCTGTTGCGTGTTCAAAGTCTGACGTCCGGCATTCGGTCCTTGGGTGGTTGGAATCACGGTCAAAGGCGCCTGCAGGGTAAAGTTCAACACGGTTTCCGAGGGCAATTTGATTTGCTGACTGTGGGTAACGGCTTGGGCTCCAGCGCCCAATCCGCCGCCCGCGACCGCTCCAATCGCGGCTCCTTTACCGCCACCGGCAAGGGCTCCGATGATGGCTCCGATTCCAGCGCCACCCCCCACCTTTTCGGCTGTGTTCTTGCCCCGAGAGCTACCTTGCTTCTTGTATTGATCGGTTTGGATGTTGTAGGTGCTGCCAGAGGCCACAATGCGATCCAGTTGAAGTACCAGCAAGGATTGTCCGGCGAACTTGCCGGCGCTTTGCACGGTTACCACATGGCCTTCAACGCTATAACCGGCGGGGATCGCGGTGGCGCCATCTACGGCAAGTGCTGAATTCAGGGTGGCGTGGAAGGTTTGCCCCTGGGTTGCGGTTTCAGAATCAACTGGGTCTACCAACCTCACGGCGAAGGTTGTGCCCGAAGGGATGGTCACCTTCTGCGGTGGTGGTGGAGGAGGCGGAGGTGGTGGCGGCGCAGCAGGCTCAGGGGCCGGAGCCGGCGGTGGTGCCGTTTGCGCGACCTCGACCGGAGGTTGCGAAGAATCATCCTGGACCTTGGACACTTTGCGGCGGTGTTTTACGGCAGGCGCAGGTTTGGGCGCCTCAGGCGGCGGAGCCTGAGCTTCGACCGGAGGCGGTGGAGCAACCTGCAGGTTGTTTACAACCTGCTTCACTCCCGGTTCGCTGGAGGCATAGCGAGCGGCCGCGTCGCGCTGAGCGTCCGTGTCCACCTGTCCGGAAAGCGTCACGCTTCCTTTATCGGCCTGCACCGCGAGTTGCTTGCCCTGAAGCCCGGAATCAAGGTTCAATTTGTTCTGGATATCGCTGGCAATCTGGGCGTCCGTCGGAGTCTTGGCGCAGCCGACAGAAGCTATCAGGGCACTGAGCAAAACCGTCCCAATCAGATACAGGGAAAGCCTCGACTTCATAACGTCACTCCTGCTGTGTGGGTCTGATAGTAAATAGTTTAGATGCACAGAGAGGTTGAGTTCTGTTGAAAAATTGTTACCGGACACCTCTTCGTCATCAGGGTTTGTAAAGTTGTTGCAGCAAAGAATTTGTCGTACCTGCCCGAAATCGTTGGGGCAGTACGCCGGAATCTTTCCGGGAAAAACCGGCTAACTCTGGTGCAGAAATTTGTAATCGAGGATGCTGGCTGCAAGCCTCGCGTTCTGAGTTTCTTCTTGCTTGTCTTTTTTCTCTTGCTCGTCTTTGGTGCGAGTGATGCGTCCCTGGCAGAGCACGGTACTGTTTTTTTGGCCAGAGATCTCTTCTGGCATCTCGAAAACCATCTCGACTAGCGTGTTATCGGGAAAACGCTGCGGTCCCTGCAAAAGAACGCCGGACTGGCTGAGGTTGGCGATCGTCCCTTCATACCAGCTGCCGAGATTCTTCACCCGATAGCGGGCAGGAGTGTCGAGCTTCAGCCTCCGGGCTCGAGGAACCCACGTCGGTTTGCGGGCGCGAGCACGGCTGCGGCGGGCGCTGGTGCCGTCCGTCTCGCCGCTAGACTGGCTGTGGTCGACGCGCTCGGTTCGCCGCATAGTCGCCCAGTCATAACTGTATTCGACGGCGCATAGGAGGCAAACCTGGTAGAAATGACCGTCGGCGCCACGCCGCGGCCAGGAGAATTCGTGGGAGCAACGGCCTAACATAAGAACGTCCAATAACTTCTGTGGCATGTTCGTCTTTCCGGGACGGGAACGCCGGAAAGGACATCATCTAACGGCGGCCTGATTTTGTGTAGGTTACTTTCGTGTCATTCACGTCCTGCTTGGATAAGCCCAAACACCGCGCCTCGCCTTCCGCCTTTCGCCGGGCAATGAAGTAAAGTGCTAGAGAGCCCCGGCGCGAAAGATAGATTATGTCTGGCAGAGTACGAGTCGTCAATCTCGAAGATGGGTTCCCTACTCGCGACCAAGCTTACCAAAGGCTCGAGGCGGCGCTGGCCCGCGCGCGAAAGGACGGCATTGCGGTGCTGAAAGTGATTCACGGCTATGGTTCGAGCGGCGCGGGCGGCGTGTTGCGCTTCGCGATTCGCGGATATCTGCGTCAGCGCAAAGAAAAAAAAGAGATTGTGGCGTTCGTCAATGGAGAGAGTTGGTCGAGTTTCGACGAGCGTAGCCAGCTGCTGTTTGCGAGAGCGCCGGAGTTGGTCGTGGACAGCGATGTGGGACGCGGCAACAAGGGAATCACACTAGTACTGCTGTGATGCTTTCTTCGATCTCGTGCGCTTGGTTTCTTGGATCATGCCGAGCTGTGTATGATTCTGCTCGTGGAGACGGGTGCCCAGTCTGATGTCACGGCTTTTGTGCTGGCGGGCGGCAAAAGCACTCGCATGGGAAGCGATAAAGCTTTCCTTCGATGGGGAGAAGGAACTCTTCTGTCGCAAACTTTAAGGATCGCAGCCTCGGTAGCCCGAGAAGTGCGAATTGTGGGGGACGCCAGGAAGTTCGCCTCCTTTGGACAAGTCGTTGAGGACGTGTATCGCGATCGTGGACCGCTGGGCGGAATTCATGCGGCGCTCTCGACTACGACGTCCGAATTAAACTTGGTGCTGGCGGTCGATCTGCCGTTCGTTGGAACTCAGTTTTTGGAATATCTCCTTTCACGCGCGCGGGCATCTGTCGCCACGGTGACGGTTCCGCGCGCGGGTTCAGGATTGCAGCCGCTTTGTGCAGCCTATCGACGCCGCTTCGCGGAGGTAGCGGCACAGTCGTTGCGGGAAGGGAAGAACAGGATTGATTCGTTGTTCACAAAAGATGCAGCCTGTGTGATCGAAGAGAACGAATTAGTGCGGGCAGGTTTCTCGGCCGAAATGTTCCGGAACTTAAATACGCCTGAGGACATCGAGTTGGCAAAGAGGGTACGCCCGACCACGGGGAGTTGAGCGGACTCTAGGCCGAGCGTGGCGCGGCTGGACGGGTGCTGGCCAGCGCGATCAATTGCAATGATCATTTACTATCCCAAGTGAGCATCGCCGGGAGGACGGATAATACGCGTGGGCAGCAACGGACAATTGGCGCCGTATATCGAGTTCAAGGAAGTCTCGAAATCCTTTGGCGACAACTGTGTGCTCGATCGCGTCAGCTTCGATGTCATGGCGGGTGAAACGGTGTGCATCCTCGGACGAAGCGGGGTCGGCAAATCGGTCACGCTGCAAATCATAATGGGTTTTCTGAAAGCAGATTCGGGCCGCGCGATCGTGGCGCGGGAAGATATTACCGACTACACCGAGCCGGAGCTGGAGCGCATCCGCAAGAAAGTAACCATGGTATTCCAGAATGGCGCGCTGTTTGACTCGCTGACCGTGGGCGAGAACGTGGCATTCCCGTTGCGTGAACGCCGCGATCTCAAGGAAGACCAGATCTTCCAGATCGTCGACGGATTGCTCGAGATGGTGGGAGTGAAAGAAATGCGCGATTTGCTCCCATCGGATTTGTCCACGGGAATGAAGCGATCGGTGGCCATCGCTCGGGCGTTGGCGGCGCAACCGGAATGCGTTCTTTATGACGAACCCACCACCATGGTCGATCCGCTGATGGCGCAATTGCTGGGTGATTTGATCAAGCGCCTGAAGGCTCAGTTGCACTTGACCAGCGTGGTCGTCACCCACGACATGCGCCTGGCCAAAAAGCTGGCGAACCGGGTGGTGTTTCTGCACGAGGCCAAGGTGCTGTTCTTTGGCACCTATCCAGAGATGGAAAAATGTAATCAGCCAATCATTCAGGAGTTTCTGGAACTGGATGAGATGAGCCTGAAAGCGTAGAAAGGCCCGATGCTCCGGGCGTCAGGTTTAGAATCCGTCCCGCACTAATCGTTCGATCGTGAGCGAACTATTGGCGGAATCCCCTCGCAGCATTTTCTCTACGTACTTGGCGATTACGTCCGCTTCCAGATTCACGGGATCGCCGGGTTTGAGCGATTTCAGATTAGTCATCTCGACAGTGTGCGGAATAATAGCGACTGCTACTTGCGTTCCTTCGATCTTCGCCACCGTGAGGCTGATGCCTTCGATGGAGAGTGAGCCTTTGAAAATGACGTAGCGGGCGAGTTCTGGCGGAATCTCGATGCGCAGCCAATAGTTGTCGGCGTCGGGGATTTCGTCAAGCGCGATGAACTTGCCGGTGCCATCGACATGGCCCTGGACGATGTGTCCGCCGAACCGCCCGTCGGCGCGCATAGGCAATTCAAGATTAACCAGCGCGCCCGGTTTCATGCGGGAGAACGAAGTACGATTCCAGGTTTCCTCGGCCAGATCGGCGCCGAACGACCCAGATTTGACTTCGACGGCGGTCAGGCAGACCCCGCTGACCGCGACGCTGTCGCCCTTTTTCAGTTCCTTCACTAAACGCGAAGCAGCCACGGTGAGACGGCGGTTGTCGTTTTCGTGGACGATACCGGTGATTCGTCCAACTTCTTCAATGATGCCAGTGAACATGGAATATCCTCCGTGGTGTAGCGCTTTTCAATAAGCATATGGGTCTTTCAAGTATCCCTCGACTGCAAAATCTTCCCCAAAGCGATGCAAGCGTGTGAGCTTTATTAAGGCCGAGTCGGCGATGCTTGCAAATCCCGCCCCTGCGGCGAACGGGACAGACGCTGTCCCGCCGAGAATTCTGGGCGCGTAGTAGAGAAACACTTTATCGACAATGCCCGCGGCGAGCGCGGCGCCGTTGACCATGGCTCCGCCTTCAATCATCAGGCTGGTAACTTCCATTTGACCGAGGAATTTGGTTACGGCAGCCATCTCAGGATGGCCCTCCGAGTTGGCCGTAGGCAGTTGCTCCACGCGAACACCGAGCCTCAGCAATTGCTTTTTCTTTTTTTCTTCGGCGAAAGAGCAAAGCACTAGAACATCGTCAGCCGCCGTCTTGACCACGCGGGATAGAAGAGGCAGGCGCAGCCGCGAATCGAGGATCACCCGCAGCAGGGGACGACGCCGGGCGCATCCGCTGCGGTCAGTAAGCAGCGGATCGTCGGCGATCACAGTCCCAACGCCGACCAGAATCGCGTCATGCTGATGACGGAGTTCCTGCACGTGCGCACGAGCGGATTCACCCGTGATCCAGTTGCGGCTAGCCGAGTGTTCTGAGGGTCGAGATTTGCCCGGAGGCGGCGCAATCTTACCGTCGAGGGTCATCGCGGCCTTCAACGTGACCAGCGGAACCTGATGGCGAATATACTTGGCAAACGATTCGTTCAAGGCTTTCGCTTCGTCTTCAAGTATGCCGACGGAAACGTCGATCCCGGCGCCGCGAAGCTTGGCGAATCCCTGGCCGCTGACCCGCGGGTTCGGGTCCTGCATGGCGGCAACCACGCGGGAGATTCCGGCAGCGATGACGGCTTCGGCGCAAGCTGCGGTGCGACCCTGGTGGGAACACGGTTCCAGGTTGATATAGAGAGTTGCGCCGCGCGCCTTTTCTCCGGCCTGTTCGAGGGCCATGATTTCCGCATGTTTCACGCCCTCGTAAGTGTGGCCGCCCCTTCCGACGATTGTGCCGGTCGCGTCCACGATCACAGCGCCTACGCATGGATTGGGGGACGCCAATCCAACACCTTGTCGGGCAACATCTAAAGCCCGGCGCAGGAAGTGTTCGTCGGTCTCATGAGATGTGGTCACGGTAGGAGCATTATTTCACCACAAAGACAAAGAGAAGCAGACAGGTCAAGTCACGCTCTTCGCGGCGGAAACGATCCGAAGGAATCGTCCTCAGGTTCCGCGACTGCCGCTCCGCTCCGCCCTTTGGGGCCGCGGCGAACTGGAACCAGTCTGTCGGCATAGGGATCGGCCGGAGGTTGCGGTTTGCCGCGGATGCGACGCCATAGTTCTCGCAAGGCATGCCGTATCGGACGCCGCCTTTTCGAATCGTCCATGAGTCCCTCGCTTTCTACCTTTCAAAGGGTCACGCAAACAATGAATCCACAAAATCCTTGGAGTTGAAGGGCAGCAGATCCCCCGCTTTCTCGCCGATGCCGACGTAGCGCACCGGCAGACCGAGTTCGCGCGAAATGGCAACGACTACGCCGCCTTTGGCCGTGCCGTCGAGTTTGGTGAGCACGATTCCGGTTACGCCGGCTGCGTCCGTGAACTGCCGCGCCTGTTGCAGGCCGTTCTGGCCTGTGGTGGCGTCCATGACCAGCAGGGTTTCGTGGGGCGCGCCGGGAATAATCCGTTGCGCCGTGCGTCGCATCTTTTCGAGCTCCGCCATGAGGCTGGTTTTAGTATGGAGACGCCCAGCGGTGTCGACGATGACGTAATCGCTGTGGCGCGCGGAAGCAGCTTGCAGAGCATCGTAGAGCACTGCCGCCGGATCACCGCCAGGTTTCGTCCGGATGACTTCGGTTCCGGTGCGTTCTCCCCAGATTTCCAGTTGTTCGATGGCGGCGGCGCGAAAAGTATCGGCTGCGCACAGCAGCACGGTTTTGCCTTGCGAACGAAAAACCTGCGACAGCTTGCCGATGGTCGTAGTCTTTCCCGTGCCATTCACCCCAACCACAAGGATGACCTCGGGTGTGCCGTCGACTTTTTGGACTGGACTTGTGTTTGCAGCGTCGAGGATCGCCAGCAGTTCGTCTTTCAAAAGGCGCTTAAGTTCGTCGGTATTTTTAATTTGCTTGCGATCGGCTTTTTCTCTGAGTTTGGCCAGGACTTCACGAGTGGTCGTGTTGCCCAGGTCGGCGCCAATCAGGGTGGCTTCCAGGTCGTCCAGGGTCGCGCGGTCAATTTCTTTCCCGATGGAGACAACTTCCTCGATGCGCTGGCTGAGATTTTCGCGGGTCCGCGTCACCGCCTCTTTCATGCGATCAAAGAGGCCCGGCTTTTGGACTTCATCGAGGCTGCCGAACAGGGTCTGAATCATAAGGTTGGGAGTCGCGCGCTAAACTTCAATTATAGCGGCAGGTGGTGACTTCGATGTAGATGGGGCTTTTTCGTGAGCAGTTCGGAGAATACTGGTTACACAGGGCCGGCACTTATACGGGCGCTTCCGAGACCGCTGGAATTGGCGCTGAGGCTTTCGCAGCGACAGGCATAGAGGACGTAACCGTGGCGGGCGAAACCGGTACGGTGGGGCGCGGGATACGAATATCGCCGCGCCCGTAGATCGCGGTGATGGCCGCGACTGCCGTCGGATCAAGGCGCTTGCCCGATAGATTGTGAATGATCTTCAACGCGTCCAGTGGGGAATGCGCTTGTTGATAAGGACGGTTGGTGGTGAGCGCGTCGAAGGTATCGGCCACCGCGATGATGCGCGGGAGAAGCGGGATCTCGTCTCCCTTCAGGCCATGCGGATAGCCGCGGCCGTCGAGCGATTCATGGTGCAGCTCGATCCCCGGAATCATTTCCTTTAGTTGGGCCACGGGACGCAGGATGTTCGCACCCTTGGTGGTATGCGTCTTCATGATGTCGAATTCTTCCGGAGTAAGCGCGCCCGGCTTCTTTAGGATGCGGTCTTCGATTCCAATTTTGCCCACGTCGTGTAGCTGAGCGGAGATGCGCACGGTTTCTATAAAGTCGTCCGACACGCCCAATTCTTTGGCAATCATCATGGAATAGCGGGTGACGCGGTCGGAGTGGCCGCGAGTGTAAGGATCTTTTTCGTCGACCGCGCCGGCCAGCATCTGAATCGAGCCCATAAACAAGTCGCGGTTCTCGGTAGCGGCGCGTTTCAAGTCGAGCACAAAATGCTCGAGCTCCTCCGACATTACGTTGAAGGTGTCGGCGAGTTCGCCGATTTCGGTGCGGCTCTTGACGTGGACGCGCTGCGAAAAATCTCCACCGGCAATGGCTCGGCTGAAATGTGTCAGGACCTGCAGCGGATTGGTAATCCTGCGGGCCGCGAAAATACTGATGCCCACGCTAAGCGCGATCGCCATCATCGCCAGAGTGCGGGCGTTGCGCTGCATCTCATACACGCCGCGGTAGGCCTCGGCGCGGGGCTTTTGCACCACCACTGCCCAGTCCAGGTTGGTTACGGGGCTGTAAGTGCCAAGCATTCGTATGTTGGTGTTGCCATTGCGAAGATTGAATTCCCGAGTGGCGGCTACCATTTGCACTTTGGTGCCTGCCTCGACGAAGTTCCGTACGATTTCCATGTTCGACATGTCCTGACCGGTGGCGTACTCGGAAGTGGCGCCCGCGACCAGTCGTCCCTGGCTGTCGACTACGTATGGAGTGAGGCCGCCTCGGTTGACCTCTTGCAAGCGGCGTATCAGGAATTGCAAATCCACAACCGAACCGATCATGCCCAGGAAACTGCCGCCATAGGTCACGGGAGTGCTGACCAGCATGACCGTGCGAGAGGATTTCCCGGTGCCGACCACCAAGGTCTCACCGTTATAGATCCGGCCTTCGCGGGCAGCCGAGTAGGCTCGCTCCAGTTCGCGCTGCAGGAACGCGTCAGGAGCGATTCGTCCGGCGGAGATTCCCTTGGCGTCGGAGTTCAACAGCGTGGCATAGGCCAGATCCTCTGACGAGGAAACAAAGTTTTCCAGTAGTGCGCGCAGTTCGGGAGCTTCGACGTGCTCGGAAGTGATGTCACCCCCACTGGCAACTTGGATTGCGGAGGCCAGGTTCGCCTGCATCAGGCGCAGCGATTCCTGGTGCTGCGAAATGTCATCCGCCAACGAGCGGGTCACCGTGTTCTGCAAAAGCCTTTCGTTGGTGATCAGGCGATCGCGGTTGATCGACTCCACTTGCTCTGAATAAAAATACATCGGCACGACGCTGATCAGTACGAGCACACTTAGAATGACGTACAGAATAGGCAGGCGAGATGGCGTCGGTAAATTCAGCGACAATTGACCCCTGCGCACGCTTTCTGCGCGGCCGAAAGTGCAACGGATACTGTTAAAGTGTAGCGTGATCTCGCGGCCGAGAATTGTTACGAAGGTACCCCGAAAAGGCGTGCCCTTCGGGATGTTTGCAAGGTTCGAGAGGTCCCAGGAAAGCATCTTTCGGGATGAGAATATTTGCCCTAAGTGAGCGGATGCGGTTATGCGGAGGGCAGAAAAGCCTGATATGCATTGTGGATATAGCGTCAATACCGTTGGTCATGGTTACTCTGTTTCCGTTCACGCAGTTTGAACCCAAGATAGCTGTCGACGAATCGTCCACAGCACTCTTTGACGGGGTTTTGAGTGTAATGGCTGATAACGTCACCCATGATGCCTCGTCATCGCTAACTAGGAAGCGTTGGTCTGTTTCACTGGGATTCGGTGGCCGTCAGTTATTCGAATGGTAAGGCGCTAAACAATGGTGGGACCTGATAAAGAAGGAAATATGGCGATTCGAAGAACCAAGAAACCGGAACTTGGGAAAAGCATCAGGCTACGGTGTTAGTTCGAAGACGACTCCGTCATTGGCGCGGCCGCCTGCGGACGCGGTGCCATATAGATTGCCAGCAGCGTCGATGAGCAGACCCGCGACGGGAGTTGCGCCATCCCTTTCGCCTGTGAAGCTATTCAACACACTCTCTGTCCATCCCCCGTCGGCGTTCGGGCTTAGTTTGAAAGCGAGGCCACAGCCATAGGGGCAGGACGAGACAACAGTGCCGCCATAGGCGGTCGTGCCGTAGAGATTTCCAGCTTGGTCAAAGATCAGCCCGGCGGTGGGATAATCCCCATCCTTGCCGCTGAAGCTGTGCAGCACGGATTCGGTCCAATTGTTTCCCGAGCCAGGAGACAGTTTAAAGACCACGCCACAACCGTGGCCGCATCTGTAATAATCACCGACTTCAGTTGTGCCGTAAAGATTGCCTGCGCTGTCGAAAATGACGCCGGCGACCGGAGTTCCTCCGTCTGCACCGCCAGTAAACGTATACAGTACGCTCTGCGTCCAGTTCCCGCCGGAATTGGGCGAGAGCTCAAAAACAACGCCGAAGCCGAGGCCACCCTGACTCGCGGTGCCGTAAAGATTCCCGGCTGAGTCCAGGGCTAGGCCCGCGGTCGGAAAAATCGCCCCGCTGCTAATATCGTTGAACTGGTAAATCATAGTCTCGGTCCAGCCTCCGCCAGAGGACGGCGTCAGTTTGAAGACGGTGCCGCAACCATAACCACAATAGCCAAGGGAGCAACCCAGCTGCGTTGTTCCGTAAAGGTTTCCTGACGGATCGAACACTAGGCCCGAAACTGGGGATCCTCCATCCGTCGGATACCCTTGAAAAACATAGATGATTTTTTCCGCCCATTTGCCACCGCCCACGGGCGATAGCTCGAAGACCGTACCGGAACCAGAACCTCCTTTCTCGGTCGTTCCGTAAAGATTTCCCGCCTCGTCGAAAACAGGACCGGCGTAGGGAAAGCTGCCGTCCTTGCCTCCTTTGAAGTTGTACAAGAGCGTGCGCGTCCAAGTGCCTTTAGAAGCTGGGGACAATTCAAAGACGGAGCCGTTTTCACTGGTGCCGTATCCCGCAGTGGTACCGTACAAGTTGCCTGCGGCGTCAGAAACTAGGTTGGCCTGCGGAGTACCTCCGTCGACCGGCCTAAATTGATGTATGGTCTCAGTCCAACCGCTGGAAGCAGGCGTCAGCTCAAAGACACCCCCAGCTGCGTAAAGGGAGTCGCCGTAGCTATACGCACTCAACGGAGTTGTGCCATAGAGACTCCCGGACTGATCGATAACGAGACTCGCCACCGGCCAAGCTCCGTCCGTAGAAGCCGCAAACTGATGTACAACGGTTTCGGCCCACTTCCCGCCAGATCTTGGAGTCAACTCAAAAACGATGCCACAACCATCGGGAAGGCAGAACTTCCCCGAACCCCCGAACTCGGTCGTGCCATACAAATTTCCGGAGGCGTCAAATACCAAGCCGCCAGCGGGCCCTGATGGTTCATGTCCGCCGCTCTTGAAGCTATGAAGCACTGCCTCCGTCCACTTACCTCCGGAGCCCGGGGTAAGCTTGAAGACGATCCCACCCGATTGCGCGCCCCCATCAAGCGTTGTGCCGTACAGATTACCTGCTTGATCGAAGATCAGGTCACTTTGCGGCTCATATCCGTCACCTTGCCCCACAGGAAAATTGTGTAGCACGGTTTCAGTCCAGCCGGAAGAGGAGGGAGAAAGCTCGAAAACCACGCCATAGTACTGCATTCCTCCTGATGAGGTTGTGCCATAGAGATTGCCCGCCCGGTCGAATATCAAACGGGAAGACGGCCCTTGTCCGTCGAAACAGTCACTTAGGGAACAGAACGTATATAGCACGGTTTCGGCCCATGTGCCGTCTGACTCGGGCGTCAACTCGAAAACCGTTCCCCCGAATGTACCGCTCGATCCCGTGGTACCGTACAGATTTCCAGAGGCGTCGAAAATGAGCTCCGTATTCGGGTCAGCCCCATCGGTAGAGCGGATGAAACGATGCAGCACCTTCTCATTCCAAGTTCCATTCGGAGACGGAGTCAGCACAAATACTACACCGTGGGCAGGGTGAGCCTTGGTTGATCCACCACCAGCCGTTCCGTAGAGATTGCCTGCCGCGTCCATAACCAAGCCAGCTGCAGGTGCGGCTCCGTCCGCACCGCCCGAGAAGCTGTGGAGCACACTCTCAGTCCAGCCGCCACCCGGCTTGGGCCTCAGTTTAAAAACAACACCTTCCCCATAAACACCGCCGCCGGCGATGCCATACAGATTTCCGGCCGGGTCGCGGATCAATTTTCCGGTCGGACTCGCGCCGGATGGACTAGGGACGAAGCTGTGCAGGGCTTTCTCAGCTGCCCAGCCGCTAACCGGCAGAAACAACGCCAGGACAGCTATCAGGGCAGTCCCCAGCGGAAGCCTTGTGCGAAGTGACATTTAAAGGAACCTCAGCGTAGGGGACTCATTCGGGCGGGCAGGAGTATACCACACAATTTCCACACTGCTCGGGTACGTGACTTCGGTTGATTGATCCGGAGGCAACTTTCTGAGCTTGTTCTGATGTGTAACAGTGACCCGCTTAGGAACGGCAACTCTGGGATGGGGGGCGCCCTTATGACGAAATCCGCGGTTACTGATCACCCGACAGAGAGCGAAACAAACTAGTTCGCGTAACGTCGCCGTTACGCTTATCCTATGAAAGAGGATGTCAAGAAAAAACACTTCTCCCCGCCCCTCGGAGAGATGCGGGTGTGGTGACTTACATCCAGCCCCGTCTCCTTCTCGGAAGGGTGATTGGTTTGGCCGCTTGGGCTCGTCGCACTGTCTAGCGGCAATGCCGACCCCAGTTGTTGGTCCCGACTCGATCGTTTCATGAATCACGGTGCTCGACGCCATTCGGTTCCGAAGCTACGCAAGCCAACCGTTGGCTTAAGTGCCAACCATCATCCTATGTGAGGCTCGAGGCCTATGGCTTTTTTGGGTTATCCGAGGGGGCATAGGATTGACCCGGAGACTGGGTGCTGATTCGAGCACCCGG
>JBAVAQ010000076.1:0-16242 GCA_049585795.1 Terriglobales bacterium
GAACACATCCAACTGCTGCTCGTCTTGTCCACGCATACTTCCTTCTTATCAGGTTGTGCTGTGGAAACAAGAGAGGTTCGTGGTACTCCGCCCGCTTCAAATCGAGTTTTTCCGCAGCCTGCTAGGAGGCGACTTTCTGCGATGTACCTGCGGGCAGTCCAACCGCGAGCAGGGCTTTATTCGCCGCATCGCTACCGGAACGGACACAATCGGGCACGCCTATGCCGCGGTATCCGTTGCCCGCCAGCGCCAGGCCGGGAAGTTGCGGCAGTAAGCCCTCGATCCGCTGCAAGCGTTCCAAATGGCCGACCCCGTATTGCGCCATCGCGCTCTTCCAGCGATAGACTCGCGTGAAAAGCGGATCAGCTTTGAGCTTGATGATTTGTCGCAGCTCATCGCGAACGATGCTGACAATTTCTTCTTCGGGAGCCTGGAGAATCTGTTCGTTGCGCGCGCCGCCAATGAAGCAGCGAAGCAGGGCGCGGTCGTCGGGAGCGCGGTGAGGGAACTTGTTATGCACAAAGGTGGCAGCCAGCATGCGCATGCCCTCGCTGCGAGGTACAAGAAAACCAAAGCCAGGCGGCAAAGATGCGCGGACGCTGCGGTCGTATCCAAGGTTGACAGTGACGGATGACGTGTACTGAATGCCGCGCAGTTCGGCCGCGAGATTCTCGCTGGTCACGCTTAATAGTTCCGCCGCCGCGTGGGTTGGTATGGCCATAATGACTGCGTCGAATTCATCCGAAGCGTAGCCGGCGGAAACCACCCAGCCACCATTCTCCTGCTGAATACGTTGTACCGCAGTATTCGAATTAAGCGCGGATGCGGGAAGGCGAGACACTACTGCGTCCACCAACTGCTGCATGCCCTCTTTCAGCGAAGTGAATAGCGGTTTGGTTGGAGCCTTTGAAGCATGGCCCATCTTTTTGCGAGCTGCCAGCATGGCTCGGCCCAGGCTCCCATACGTGGCTTCCATTTCCGCAAAGCGCGGCAACACGGCACGCACACTGAGTTGTGCGGCCTCGCCGCCATACACGCCGGAAAGCAGCGGATCTGCGAGACGGTCGACCATTTCCGGTCCGTAATGACGCTCCACAAAGGACGCGACCGATTCATCCGCGTCGGCCTTTCGGGGTGGATGGAACCATTCGCGGGCCATCTGTAGTTTCGTGCGTGCGGAAAATAGCGGCGACAACACCGTGGGTGTGAGCTTGGTGGGAACCATGAACATCAGGCCGTCCGGGATCACTTCCAATTTTCCCTTTGCCAAAATGTAGGTGACGCGGTCGGCATCGTTGGAGCCAATGAGTTGGTCGCCGAGTCCGATTTCGCGACACAGTTCGCTGGCCCAGGGCTTTTCGGTGAGAAATGAATCGGGTCCAGCTTCGACCAGACAGCCGTCCACGCGTTCGGTCACCAGCACTCCGCCGAGATGCGGACTCGATTCGAACACTGCGTATTCCAGCGAAGCGCCAGCCTGCCGGCGCTTCTCCAGCGTGAAGGCAGCCGACAATCCTGAGATTCCGCCGCCGACGATAGCGATGCGTTTCATCGAATGGTGAGCAGTGATTGTGAGAGCCGCGATCTCGCGACGTCGGCCAAGGCTGCCGCCAACAACGGCGAATCATTCAGCGACTGGGCGCGCCAGAGCCGCATGCCTTGCTTCTCGGCGAAATCCTTGAAGCCGATGTCGATGTCGTAGAGCACCTCAACGTGGTCGCAGAGAAATCCGATGGGTTGAATGAAAACGCCTGGATGGCCTTTTTCTTTCAGGCCAAGAATCGTATCTTCCACTCGCGGTCCCAGCCATGCTCCCCCGGACATGCCCTGGCTTTGGAATGCGAAGGTCGAGTCTTCAGGAGCGAGTGCTGCGTCGCGAGCTACTAGCTGAGCAGTTTCTTTTGCCTGGCTCTCGTAGGGATCGCCATCGGCGATGGTGCGCTCGGGCACGCTGTGCGCGGTAAAGATGATCGGAATTTTCTTTGCTCCTGCCTCACGACAGGCGCGAGCCCAGCCGGCATGGAGCTTTTCGGCAAAGGCCTTGACCAATAGCGGATGATCATGCCAGGACTCGACGAAATCGACGGTGAAGGGAGTTCCGTTGGTAGCGAGGGCGGAGCGATAAAGTCCCACGCTGGTACGCGAATTCTGCGGCGCAAGGCAGATGGCAATGGCGTGTTCGATGCCATCCGCGACCATGGCGCTCACTGCGTCGGCGACGAAAGGCTTCCAGTTGCGCATGCCAACGTACACCGGCATTTCTATTTCACGTGCCAGAAGTTCCGCTTGCTTTAGGGTCAGTTCAGTGAGTGGGGAGCGGCCAATCAGAGCGTAACGATGCTTCACTTCCTCCACGGCTGGCTGAGGAAGCGGTCGCCCGCCGGTTACCCGCAGCAAGAAATCTGGCACTTGATCGACGGAGTCGGGGCTGCCGTGAGCGAGCAGCAGGACGGCAGTTTTCTTTGAATTGGCCAATGGTTACTCCAATGCAGGTACGTTTCTCGTGGAGTATTCTTGCACAAATTGCGCCAGCGCTTTCACGTTCTCCACCGGAGTTTCGGGCAGAATGCCGTGCCCCAGATTGAAAATGTGTCCGCGGCGTCCGGCGGCGCGGCGGAGAATGTCTTCGGCACGCGACTTCAGTTCCTTCCAGGTTGCGAAAAGCAGAACAGGATCGAGATTCCCCTGCACCGCACATTCGAACCCGATGCTCCGCCATCCATCATCGAGCGGAATACGCCAGTCGATCCCGATCACTTCGGCGCCAGTTTCGCGCATCGAAGGCAGCAGCGTAGCGCTGTCCGTCCCGAAATAGATTATCGGTACGCCGGTTCTTTGCAGAGCCTTCACCAGTTCGGTGGTGCGCGGGAGCACGTAGCGGCGGTAATCTTCGACGCTGAGGCAGCCGACCCAGCTATCAAAAATCTGGATGACGTCGGCGCCCGCCTGAACCTGGTGAGCCGCATATTCCGAAACCACGATGACCAGTTTTCGCAACAAGTCGTCCCATACAGCAGACGAGGAATACATCATTTTCTTGGCATGAACGTAGTTGCGCGAGCCACCGCCTTCAATCATATAACTGGCAAGAGTGAACGGCGCACCACAGAAGCCGATTACTGGCAGACTCTCTCCAAAGTGCCTGCACACCAGGCGCACCGCGTCGGAAACATATCCCAGATCAGCCGCCCGGTCGGTACGCAGACGAGCGACATCATCTTTCGTCCGCACCGGCTTCTCAATCACCGGGCCTTCGCCAGCCGAAAAATGGAAAGGAAGTCCCATAACTTCCAGCGGCAGCAGCAGGTCAGCAAAAATGATGGCAGCATCCACGCCCAAGGCCTCAGCTGCGGTGATGGTCACTTCGGCCGCAATCTCAGGTTTCTTGCAAATCTCGATCAGAGAATACTGTTTGCGGACGGCACGGTATTCTGGCATGTAACGGCCCGCCTGCCGCATGAACCAGACCGGCGTGCGGTCCACCGGCTGCGCTTTGCAAGCCTTGACGAATCGGGATTCAGGGGCGGACATGAACTTTCAACTGTAGCATTTTTCGAGGCGGGACCGGGTCTCAGCGCACTCTGCGGCTGTTCTCGCAGACCTTCGAGTTCCAAGGTTTTGATAATGCCGGCACAGCTCAAAAAATCTTGAATCGCAGAGATCGCTGAGAACTGCCGCAGAGGCCGGCGGAGGTTGCAAGTTTCCAAAATTGAGACACTTCCAAGAATTTGCACTTTTTGCCCTTCCGAGTGGGATGCACCAAAAGAGATAACGGCGTTCTCCGTGGGAATCGGCCTATGATTCTATTTGGTAGGAGGTGTGGGACATGGCAGCGAATCAGGTGGTTCTTTATTTCGACAAGCAGGAGGATGCTCTGCTTTTCACCCTGGCTGCCAGTTCAGTCATGTCAGCGGACGGGCCGGTTCATAGCAGTGACGCCGTAGTCAAGGTTGCAGAGGAGATTTGTAAAGCCAGTCGAATTACGACTGAGGGCGTGCTGAATCATAGCGAACTGGTCTGAGCCTAACTAATCTGACCAGGGCTGCGGCGTGCGATCCCAGCGATGCTTCTTGAGGGTTCGAATCATTGCCGTGTCGAGCGGCCCGGCATCGCTCATCGCAATGTTTTGTCGGACGTGGTCCGGGTTCCTCATTCCCACGATCGTAGTGCTCGCCGTTGGGTCCGATAGAATGAACCGCAATGCCACGTCCGGCAGACTAATGTTTTTGGGAATCACCGGCTTGAGTTTGTCTACGCGCGCCAGCGTTTCCTCCAGATTTTTTGGGCTGAAATACTTGGACCGCCAATCGCTCGCGGGAAACTTGGTTTGCGCCGTCATTTTGCCGCCTAGGCTGCCTTCATCGAGCGGCACTCTCGCGATCACGCCGATGTTCAGCTCGCGGCAGGCCGGAAAAAGTTTGTCTTCCGGAGCCTGATCGAAAATGTTGTAGATTACTTGCACGACGTCTACCAGCCCAGTCCGCATGGCTTTTATGCCGTTCCCCGGCTGCCAGCGATTGAGACTGAGGCCGAAGAAGCGGATTAGTCCATCACTCTTCAACTTCTCGACGGTCTCGCGAAATTCTGCTTCGCCAGTCCAGCTATCGTCCCAGACGTGAAATTGCAGAAGGTCAATCGAGTCGGTTCCGAGCTTCTCCCGAATCAGCCTGGCATATTTGAAAACGTGTTGAGTGGGGAAGACATCGCGGTACTTGTCTTTCGGCGAAGCCGGCCACTTGTCGTTCAGCGGCGGAATTTTGGAGGCAGCGTACAAACGTTTGCTGCGATTAGTGGATAGGATTTTGCCCAGCAGCGCGTCGCTCTTGCCCTCGCCGTAGGCCCACGCGGTGTCGAAGAAATTGCAGCCGAGGTCGACGGCCAATTGCAAAGCGTCGAGCGATTGCCGGTCGTCGGACCCGCTCCAACCGCTCATTCCCCAGAGTCCATGCGAAATATCACCTACTTCGAAACCGGTACGGCCGAGCTTGCGGTATTTCATGAATCCTCCCGCGGAAGTGAAAAAATCCTGCGACCGGGATTTGACATTCCCGCCCTCAGATTTCTAACATAGAAGTTCGGCGTCGAACTGTTCAAAAGTGGGGAGGTTCGAGCGCTGCTGCACACCCTAATTCCTCGCAATAGACCTCTTATGATTACAGTTAAAGACCTTACCAAGAGATACGCTCGGAATCTTGCTGTTGACCACATTTCTTTTCAAGTTGAGAAAGGTCAGATTGTTGGTTTTCTCGGACCGAACGGGGCCGGGAAGACGACCACCATGCGCATGCTGACGTGCTTTCTGCCGCCAACGTCGGGCAGCGCAACTGTCGCCGGCTTCGATGTCCTGGAACAGGCGCTCGAGGTCAAGAAACGCATCGGATATTTGCCCGAAACGCCGCCGCTTTATTTGGAAATGGAAACTGCGGAATACCTGATCTTCGTGGGCAAGCTAAAAGGACTTTCGGGCACGGAGTTGCGCAAACGAGTTGATTACGTTTGTGACCGTTGCGCGATCGCGGACGTAAGAAACAAATTGCTGGGCAAGCTTTCGAAAGGCTATCGGCAGCGCGTTGGTTTGGCGCAGGCGATTATTCACAACCCTGACGTGCTGATTCTCGATGAACCCACGGCCGGCCTCGATCCCAAGCAGATCAACGAGACTCGCGATCTGATCAAGAGCCTGGGCGGCGACCACACCATCATTCTCAGCACGCATATTCTGCCGGAGGTCGAGCAGACCTGCGAACAGGTGATCATCATCAATAAGGGCAAGCTGGCTGCGACAGACTCGGTACAGAATCTGCAAAACCGCGCTCGCGGAGCAGAGTCTGTGCTGGTCGAGGTCAGCGGGCGCAATGGCTTGCTCGATTTCGCAGCGGTTCAGCGACGGCTCGAACAGGTCGCGGGTGTGAGCCGGGTCGTAGTCAAGCAGCACCAGGGGAATCGCAACAGCTTCGAAGTAGAGAGCGGCAAGGGCTTTGTGCGCGGCGATCTGGCGCGGGCCGTGGTCGAGTCCGGTTGGGACTTAAATGAGCTGCGCCCCACTGCCATGAGCCTCGAAGAAATATTCCTGCAGCTGACTGGTGCGGAAACCGCTGCCAAAGAAGAAAAAGAAGAAGTTGCGGTCAAGGGGGCACAGTAAATGCGAAATGTCTTAATCATCTGCCGCAAAGAGCTGCACAGCTATTTTGTGTCGCCCATCGCGTATCTGCTGCTCACCATGTTTGCTTTGATCTTCGGCTTTTTCTTTTGGAACTCGCTGGGTTATTTCGTTCTGATGGGCATGGAGTCGCAGATGCGGGGCCAGATGATGCCGATGAATCTCAATGAAATCGTGATAAGGCCGCTTCTGTCGAACGTCGGCGTGATTGGGCTGTTCTTCATTCCGATGATCACCATGCGCCTGTTCGCGGAAGAGAAACGCAGTGGCACGATTGAACTGCTGGCAACGTCGCCCATCCGTGACGTCGAAATCATCATCGGCAAATGGCTGGCAGCTCTCAGCCTGTACGCATGCATGCTGTTGGTTGCGGCGGTAAATTTTGCGTTCCTTTTTAAATACGGTAAGCCCGATTGGAAGCCGTTGGCGATTGGCTATCTCGGATTGTTGCTGCAGGCGGGAGCCTTGCTGGCAATTGGCACATTTATCTCGACTCTCACCAAGAATCAGATCATCGCAGGCGCTGCCACGTTCGGAGTGTGCTTGCTGCTCTGGGTTCTCGAGTGGGTCAGCGGATACGAAACCGCGACCTGGGCGCAGGTGCTGGCCTATATGTCAATCATCACGCACTTCGAATCGTTTGCCAAAGGCGTGCTCGACTCGAAGGACGCCATCTTTTATGTCACGGTGATTTTTCTGGGACTGTTTTTTACGGCGCGTTCCATGGAATCTCTCCGCTGGAGGTCGTAAGTGAACACACAGTTGTTGAAAGCCAGCCAGACGCGGTATGCGGCATACGCGGCCGTCTACATCCTGGTCGTCATAACCGCGGTTGTGATCGTGAACATACTCGCCAATCGTTACACGAAGTCCTACGACGGCACATCGAACAAGCGCTATAGCCTGTCGGAGCAGACGGCGAAGATCGTCAAGGGACTGAAAGAGAATGCGACCATTCTTTATTTCGACCAGGGGACGCGGTTTCAACACGCGAAAGACTTGCTCGGTGAATATGCATCGCTTTCCCCGAAAATCCACGTTGATTACGTCGACCCCGATAAGAACCCGCAGGAAGCTCGGGAAGAAGGCATAAAGAATTACGGCACAGCGCTGGTTCAGATTGGCGACAAAAAGGAAGAAGCCAAGAGCTTGACGGAGGAAGGCATCACCGGCGCGCTCATCCGTGTGCTGAAGAACAAGACGCGCACCGTCTGCTTCGTAGCCGGCAGCGGCGAGCACCAGATCGGCGACTCCGATCGAAACGGTTATTCCGATTTCAAAGAACTGGTAGGCAAAGACAACTATGAAGCGAAGTCCATCGACCTGCTGCAAAAGGCCGAAGTCCCTAGCGATTGCACGACACTGGTGATCGGTGGACCGACCCGCGACTACCAGCAGCCCGAAGTCGACGCCATAAAAAAGTACGTTGAAGACGGTGGTCGGGCCTTGTTCATGCTCGACCCACCGCTCAAGATCGGACGCTCGGACATCGCGGATAACGATGCGCTCACGAACCTGTTGCAGACCTGGGGCGTGACCATGGATAAAAATCTGATCCTGGACCTCAACCCGATCGGCCAATTAGCCGGACTTGGCCCGCAGGTAGCCCTCGTTACCAGCTACGATTCGCAACCAATTGTCAATGGCATGAAAGGCACGGCAACCGGGTTCCCGCTGTCGCGTTCGATCCAAATCAAGAACGGCGACAAGACCGCGGTCCAAAAGCTGTTCGACTCTTCGACGACGAGCCTGGCAACGACCAACTTGAGTTCTCCGGCAATCGATCCGAACGACCCGAAGAACACGAAGGGACCGATGACGATTGCTGCCGCCGGAACCTACAACACTGGCAAGCAAGACTCGCAGGGCCGGTTCGTAGTGGTGGGCAGTTCGTCGTGGGCGGCAAACTCGTTCATCAAGTTCAATGGCAACAGCGATCTGGCATTGAACACCATTGACTGGCTGGCGTCAGACGAAGATCTGATCTCGATTCGGCCCAAACAAGAGGAAGACCGCCGCATCACTATGACGCGCGCGCAGTTGAATATGGTTCGCATCACCAGCCAATTCCTGCTGCCGCTGGTGGTGGTTTTTGCTGGCGTGTCGGTGTGGTGGCGGAGGCGCTAAATGAAACTGCGAGGCCTTATCGTCGCTGCCGTCATCTTAGCGGGCCTCACTGGAACCCTGTATTGGTCAAATCATCACAAGGCGGCGGAGACCGCCGAAGCTTCCGCCGATTTGCCGCCAAAGATTCTTGCGGTTAAGGAGGCAGACATTTCCAAATTCGGCCTCAAGAAGAATGGCGCCGAACAAGTCGTGCTCGAGCGCAATAGTTCGAATCAGTGGCACATTACTTCTCCAACATTGCTCCCCGCCGATCAGAGTGCGGTCTCCAGCCTGCTCGGTACTTTTTCGTCTCTCAGTTCCGAACGGCTGGTGGAAGAAAAAGCCGGCAATCTCGCTACTTACGGTCTGGAAACGCCGAAGCTTGAAGCTGATTTGTCTGAAAAAGACAACAAGACGCAGAAGCTTTTGCTGGGCGACGACACGCCAACCGGCAATGGAATCTATGCCAAACTCAGCGGTGATCCGCGCGTCTTTATCATGCCCAGCTATGACAAGACCAGCATCGACAAGAGTGCGAATGATCTGCGGGACAAACGTCTGTTGACGCTGGATTCCGACAAGATCAGCCAGGTCGATCTGGTTACCAAGAAGCAGGAGATAGAATTCGGCCGCAATAAAGACGAATGGCAAATCGTGAAACCCAAACCGCTGCGCGCGGATGGCTCGCAGGTCGACGACCTTGTGCGGGCTCTCACCGATGCCAAGATGCAGCTCGATGCCCCGGACGATCAGAAAAAGACGGCTTCTGCGTTTGCCTCAGCGACTCCAGTCGCGACGGCGAAGGTGACGGCTGAGTCCGGAACGCAGGAACTGCAGGTCCGAAAAAATAAAGACGATTACTATGCCAAGTCGAGCGCGGTGGAGGGCACGTATAAAGTTGCGAGTACGCTAGGTACGGCGCTCGATAAGAACCTGGACGATTTCCGCAACAAAAAGTTGTTTGACCTCGGCTCCGAGGATCCCAACAGAATCGAGATGCGCGATGGATCGAAGACTTATTTCTTAACCAGGAACGGAGAAGATTGGTGGTCGGGAAGCGCGAAAAAGATGGATCCCGGCACGGTTCAAGACCTTGTCGACAAGATTCGTGATCTCTCGGCCAGCAAGTTTGTCAATTCCGGGTTTACCTCATCGCTTATTGACCTTACCGTTACGTCGAACGGCGGCAAACGGGTTGAGAAGATGGCGATCTCGAAAGCCGGGAACACTTACATCGCCAAGCGGGAAAACGAGCCAGCGCTCTACGAAATCGATGCCAAGACGATTGACGACCTCACTAAATCGGCCGGCGATGTGAAACCCGCTGCCGGCAAGTGATTCCGGCTTTTTGTTCGAAGCCCGGACCCTTAGCAGCGCGGCAAGGAATTTAGTGCCTAGGATTTCGAACGGACGGGCCAGCCAACGCAGTGGGATGCTTCGGCTGGTAGAGATCGATCTTGCCCCCGCCCGGAAGCTTGATTGTGGTGATAGAACCCCATCGCTCTTCTTGAACGTCGGAACATGCCACGCCTTTCCGCTTCAGTGCGGACATTTCCGCCTTGAGATCGTCACACATCAGATAAAGTTCGTGCCGGTCGTTTTCCCCGTCGGGATGGAATGCGGCTTCCGCTGGAGGCAAAGCAAAAATCAACCATCCGTGACCGGCATCTACAGATTCAAATCCAAGAATATCTCGGAAGAACGCACGATCCGCCTCCGCGTTTTTGCTGTACACAATTACGTGTGCGCCGGTGATCATTTTCCTGTCCTTTCTTGCCCAAAAGGATTCTATCGGCGCAATCCTTCTTTCCGAGTCCGAAAAGTCCCTCACCCGGCCAAGGACTCAATCTCGCGCACCGCTTCCGGCTGGAGTGCCAAAGGGACACTCGCGAGGTCCTGCTTCATATGCTCGGGGTTGGAGGTACCAGTAAGCGGCAGCATCCCCATTGCGCGTGCGAAGCTGAAGACGACCTGAGCTGGAGTGGCGCTCATGCCGGAGGCCAAGCCGGCAACCAGAGGATGACGCAACACCTTCAAATTCGCAGTGAGAAGTGAAAAGCCCTGATAAATAATCTTGCGCTCACTGCAGAAGCGTCGCACATCGCGGTCCCATCCAAAACGGGCGTAACAGCGGTTCTGGACAAAGGCAGGAGGCTCGGGGTGCACCGCCGCCATCTGCTCAAGATGCCGAAAGGAGACGTTACTTACGCCGAGGAAACGCGTACGGCCAGCCTCGCGCTCCTTCATCATGGCTTCCCAGGCCTCGCTGTCAGCATCAGTCCAACCTTGGCCAGAAGCGGGTCCGTGAAGTATGTAGCTGTCGACGTGGTCAGTCCCAAGATGCTCGAGCGAGCTGGCCATCGACTGCTCGACCTGGAGCGAAAAGCTGGCTGCGGGATCGTAAGGCAGCCGATGGTCCTGGCCTGCCTGATAAGTAAATTTTGTCTGCAGGAAAAGATCGGCTCGCGTTACCACGCCCGCGCGATAAGCGGCGGCCAAACCTTGACCCACCCCGGCTTCGAAGTAATGACGCCGTTGGTTCGCGGTATCGATAGCTCGAAAGCCCATGCGCAGCGCGAGCTCGGTGAGGGCCGGTGTGCGGTCTTCTTTCCAGGCGGTGCCATAGAGAAAGTCTGGGAGAGCGGGAGGCTGCTTGGTGGGCATTGCGTTATTCTTGCATGGTCAGTGCTCGTACAAGAAAACGCTCAGCGATCGCGGCGCATTCCTGAGTGTCGGAGGTCTATATCTTTATGCCATCCCTACGGCCAATCGGCCATATAAGTAGTCCATACCATGACTCCAAGAAGGTACCGAAAGGCCTCGGCGCGAAACACGAGGCCGAAGGCGTACTCAACATCATGCCCGAATTCGAGCTCGGCCTCACTGATATCGAGGGTTTTTCACATCTATTTGTGATCTGGGAATTTGACCGCTCCCAGGGATTCGAATTGCTGGGAACGCCGCCTATTGACGATCGCCCGCATGGCGTTTTTGCGACACGATCTCCGAGACGCCCCAACCCGATTGGCCTTACAGTCGTCGAACTGCTTCGCCGCGACGGCAGACTTCTTCATGTGCGCGGTGTGGATATGCTGGATGGAACGCCTATTCTCGATATTAAGCCGTATCTTTCCAGCATTCCCGCTGAGGCATTGCGGCGGGGGTGGATCGCAGAGGCTGAGGCTGCGCAAGCAGAGTGATCCGCCGCCGGAACGCTAGTCTATTTTTTCAGTACGGGCCAGACCGCAGATTGGATTTCCCATATCCAAGCTTGGTTTGGGGCGGACACTCCTGTCCGCCGTTATTGACTTTTGAGGTTGGGGATTGATTTCTGATGTTTCCGGAATCGACGTCAACGGCAGGGGACAAGGGTGCCCGCGCCACACTGTAATTGCTGATCCTCCCTGAAAATAAAGCTAATTCTGCGCCGGTGTTGCCCTATTGTTGGCCTGAGCGCTGTAACCTTTACCGCAGCATGGGCAGGTAACCACGGCATTCTTATCGGCCATCTCTTGCAGGAATGCCGTAAACGTCTTGCCGCAGTTTTTGCACAGCACTTCGATTGTCGGCTCGCTCATGGTTTTTATCCTCATTCGTAGCTCGCGAGTTGTCCAGCATGCGACCGCCTACTAACGACTCGCCACATTAGATGCCAGAACGACCGTAACAAATTCTAAATTTGAACTACACTAAATGTTTTCACGGGTGAGGACCCACAGGTGCAAATTAAACAGGTGCCCAGGTGTGCTATCAGAGTTCAATCTCTGCTTGTCGCTTTCTTTTCGTTCATCGTTCTCACGTCGGTCGTGGCCCAGCCTGTCCCGCCCGCACTTTACAGCGGGCTCAAATGGCGACTGATCGGCCCATTTCGCGGAGGCCGAGTGGTCGCAGTGGCAGGAATCCCGGGTAGCTCAACAACCTTTTATTTTGGCTCGGTCGATGGCGGAGTTTGGCAAACCAGCGACGCTGGCATGGTATGGAAACCAATCTTTGACGGACAAGCGATCGCTTCGATCGGGGCGCTTGCCGTGGCTCCATCTGACGCCAAAGTCATTTATGCGGGTACGGGAGAGTCTGACATTCGCTCTAATTTGTCCTCTGGCGATGGCGTTTATAAATCCACAGATGGGGGGCAGACTTGGAGCAATGTCGGTCTGCACGATTCGCGACAGATCAGCAGGATTGTTGTCGACCCGCAAAATGCCAACATCGTCTATGTCGCCGCTTTCGGTCATGCGTATGCACCGAATAACGAGCGCGGCGTCTACAAATCGACCGACGGCGGGGCAAATTGGACAAAGGTTCTGGATCAAGGTCCGGACATTGGTGTTTCGGATCTGGCCATTGCCACGGTAGACCCCAAACTTCTTTTCGCTACCACATGGCGAAGCCACCGTCCGCCATGGAGCACATATGGCCCGCTCGACGGTGCCGGCAGCGGCCTTTTTCGCTCCCAGGACAGCGGTCAATCGTGGTCGCGCCTCGCGGGGGACGGATTGCCCGAAGGAGACTGGGGCCGCACCGCGGTTGCCGTTTCGCCTAACGGCAAGCGCGTGTACGCGTTGATCAGTGCCTCCAAAAAACCAGGGCTCTATCGTTCCGACGACGGAGGCAATACCTGGACAGTTCAGAACGAAGACCGACGGCTTACCAGTCGTGCCTGGTACTTCGGCAACATTACTGTCGATCCGAATAACCAGGACGTGATTTATATGCCCAACGTTGCGCTCTACCGTTCCGAAGATGGCGGCAAAACCATTTCGATCGTGCGTGGCGCACCAGGCGGAGACGATTATCATCAAATCTGGATCGATCCCAAAGATTCTTCGCGAATGATTCTCGGGACCGACCAGGGTGCGACCATCAGTCTGGATTACGGCCATACCTGGAGCACCTGGTACAACCAGCCCACCGGGCAGTTCTACCACGTGATCACGGACGATCAATTTCCTTACGCGGTTTTCGGCACCCAGCAGGACAGCGGGAGCGCAGCGGTTCGCAGCCGTGGCGACGCTGGACAGATTACGCCTCGCGACTGGTTTCCCGCCAGCGGCAGCGAGAGTGGATATATCGCGCCCGATCCCAAAAATCCGAATATCCTCTATGCCAGCGGAACATACGGGGACGTCACTCGTTTCGATATTCGCACTTCATTCAGCCAGGACATTACTCCGTGGCCCATGTCGAATTTTGGCGTCGACATTAACGCCCGTAAGTATCGCGATCCCTGGACGCCCGTGCTGCTAATTTCGCCGTTCGACAAAAAAACACTTTATCTGGGTACGCAATTCGTGATGAAGACACTGGATGGCGGCCTGCACTGGGAAATCATCAGCCCTGATCTGACTGGAGCGATGCAGCGCCCCGGCGACATGAAGCCCGAAGGCCCGACCACGGTCGAGAACGCGAAGGAGCGAGGCTACGGCGTTGTCTTTACGATTGCACCTTCGAACTTGGATGGAAATTTGATCTGGGCAGGCAGCGACACGGGCCTCCTTCACATTACGCGGGACAGCGGCAAGACTTGGAAAGATGTCACGCCCAAGGACCTTGGGGATTGGAGCAAGATATCGTTGATAGAAACTTCGCACTTTGATCCCGCGGAGGCCTATGCCGCTGTTGATCGGCATCGCCTCGATGACCAGAAGCCGTATCTTTATCGCACCCGCGATTACGGGGCGACATGGCAGTTGACAACCGACGGCATCGGCGCCTCTTCATTCTTGCGAGCCGTCCGCGAAGATCCGCAAACGCGCGGCCTACTCTTTGCCGGAACTGAACTCGGCGTCTACGTTTCATTCGATGACGGCGACCACTGGCAATCGCTGCAGTTGAATCTTCCCACAGTTTCAATTCACGACCTGGACATTCACGGAGACGACCTTCTCGTCGCCACCCATGGGCGTGCGTTTTGGATTCTCGATAACATCACCCCATTGCGGCAGGCCCACGACGCCATGAAGGCTGGCAGTGCGTATCTCTACAGACCAGCCACGACCGTTCGCATCGATAACGATAACTTTGTGTCCACTCCGTTGCCGCCGGAAGAGCCTACCGCGAAAAATCCGCCTAATGGCGCCGTCTTTGATTACTATCTCAGCGCCGCCGCGCAGCACATCAAGCTTGAGATTTTTGACTCGGGCAAGACTCCGGTCCAGAGTTTTTCCTCTGACGACCCGAGAGAACAGCATCCACCCCGGCCCATCGCCGAGCGCTGGTTTCCGAAACCAGAGATTCTAGAGACCACTCCGGGCATGCATCGTTTCGTCTGGAACCTTGCCTGGGGAAACCCTGGCCCCAAGCCCGCGATTACCCCCGCGGGCGATGAGTATCGATCTCCCCGCGGCCCGCGAGCGGTTCCTGGGACTTATGAAGTGCGCCTCACCATCGACGGGAAGATCCTGACTCAACCGCTGAAGATCGTAATGGATCCGCGGTCCCCGGCAACCCCTCGTGATCTCGAGCAACAGCTGCAACTGGGCCGGCAAATCTTCGCCGAAGCAATTAGCAGCCGGCAAACTCTGGCAGAGATCAGGTCGGTACAAAAACAGTTGTCGGACTTGGAACAAAAGCTCGATAGTCATCACGCGCAACTGAAATCCGCAGCTTCGCAACTCGAAACGGAAATCCGCAAGATCCTGGCGGGTAGTCAAGATCCCACGAGCAAAACGGCGGGATTGGAGAACGTCAGCTCCGGGTTAACGTCCGCACTGGCGGTCGTCGAGAGCGGCGATCGCGCCGTGCCTTCCCAGGCCATGGCCCTCTACCATCAGTCGAGCGCGGCGTTGAAGCTACGGATTGCCGAGTGGAATCACGTCAAAACCAACTGGCTGCCGCAACTCAATCTGCACCTGCGTGAGGGAAACCTCCCGCCTATCGTGATTAGTGAGATCGCGGAAGAAATCGAAGTCGGTTGACGGCTTGTCAATCTCGCTGCCACCGGGCTAAACTCGCCGCTCTCAGGAGGATCAAGTGAACGCTTTTGGTTCAAGATGTTTCGTTCTCTGTCTGCTGATTTCTTTTCTCTGCGCGCCTGCGTTGGCGCAATATACCGATCCGGTTGTGATCAACGATCTGGGCGGGCCGCAGGAATTCGCACGCCGCCGCCAGGATCTTGCCAAGCAACTTAAGACCGGCCGCTTAATCCTGTTTGCGCGCACCGTCCTGCCGGAAGCCAACCACTATCGCGAGGATGACGATTTCTTCTATTTCACGGGACTGAGCGATCCCGGCGCCATCCTGGTCATGGACGGCAGCAATGGTGACACGATGATTTTTGAGCCGCAGCAAAGCCCGCGCGGGAAGCAGGTTTACGGGGCCAACTTACTCTCGATGACTCCTGAAGACCGAGAAAAGCTCGGCTTCAAGGCCGTTCTGCCGCTAGACAGTCTGGACGGCATGCTGGCATTTCTCCTGGGCAAGGACACCGACCTTTGGCTGCGTTTGACATTCCCAGACAAAGCCGATGGCGCCCGTTTCGAGGTCGGTCGCGATTATGCCGCTGACTATTCGAACCCCTACGGCGATCCCTTGCCCGGCGACCGCGCTGCTCTGAAAAAACTAGCCGAGCGCTACCCGTCCGCTCACCAGCGCGACGCCACGCCGTTCATCGACGATATGCGCAATATCAAAACTCCGCAGGAAATCGAACTCCTCCGGCGCAACGGAAAACTCAGTGCCGAGGGGATCAAAGAGGCAATGGAACACGCCCGCCCTCTGATGTTCGAGTACCAGATAGAAGCCCATGCCGCCTTCGTCTTCCGCAACGGTGGCGCGCAGGGCTGGGCTTACCCCGCCATCGTCGGTACCGGCGAGAACATCAACACCTGGCACTACTTCAGCGACCGTCGCCAGATCCAGCCGAATGATTTGGTCGTCTTCGATTTTGCCGCCGATCTCGATCACATGACCATGGACATCACTCGCACCTTCAATATCAGCGGCAAATTTACATCCGAGCAATCCAAGTGGTATGC
>JBAVAQ010000077.1:0-7370 GCA_049585795.1 Terriglobales bacterium
ATCAACCTGTCGGGCACGTTCTATTACTTGTGCAGCGTGCTGGATGGCTGCAGCCGTTTTCTGGTGCATTGGGATCTGCGGGAGTCGATGAAGGAAGCCGACATTGAGATGATTCTGGAACGAGCTAGAGGTGTTACTACGCCTGTAACCTTGTGGCAGCACGATTAGCCACATACAGTGGAAAACGAACATAGGACGGAGACTCCATAATGAAACTTCAGCGCTTGCCTTTAGTGGTAGTCTTCGTGGCCCTAATCCTGTCTCTCGCTTCTTCCCAGAACCAACCGACAGCCGGACAGGGTTCGAGCCTCACCAATGCTCGGATAATCGAAATGTCGAAACTTGGCCTGGATGATGACATCATAATTGCCAAGATCAAGAACGGGAGCTGTGAATTTCAATTGGGGGACACTGACATCGTTTATCTCAAAAAGGCTGGCGTCTCACCAAAGGTGATCGCGGCCATGCTTGACTCCAGTGTTCTAACCTCGCCACGAGTCACGATAGAAAACAATGAGGTCCCATTACACACCATGGGACAATCTAAAGTGGGTGGCCGACTTGGTAGTAAGGCGACTTTTGGAATGAAGTCTGTGAAGGAGAAAGCTTACCTTGATGGTCCGCATTCAACGATTGTTGCTAGTTCCAGCCCGGTGATCGAGATAGACCTCCCGAAAAGCGACACAATCGACAATTACGTTCTGGTTCAGATGGATGGGAAGAGCGACCGTCGAGAATTAGAGGTCGAATCCCGTGGTGGTATTGTCGGTGGTAAGAACGGTATACGGGCCGAGGCAATTCAGAAGACGCATGTAACTCCACTCGGAGACAACAAGTTTCAGTTGGGCACTGAAACCCTGAAGAAAGGCGAATACATCATTTATGTTGTCGGCTCTCCTGATTCGGTAAAGGGGATCTACGGAAAGGGATACGACTTTACCGTTAGCTCCCTCTACACGTTGAGCCACCACGCTGATAAAGGTACGGATTTAACCTCTCAGACCACAAGAAGCCAAATAAGAACCGTGACTCAGGAAAGCAGCGTTGGCCCGGTACCAGTTGCGCCTATGCCGCAAGCACAGTCTGTCACAGCGTCCCCAGAGAGCCAAGAAGCGCAATACGCGGAGACGCCGCAGGAGGTGCAGGAACGCGCCGCCCGCAACACGGTGGTGGTCTCGGAAAGCAGCGAAGGGGGCCTGGGGGAGCAGGCGAAGCGCGCCAAGCAGCGCACCGCGTGCCTCAAGCTGGCAGCGGACAACCCCAGCATAACCTGCAAGTAGATTGGCCCAAATCTACGATAGCCCCGGTCGGGAACACCAATCGGCAATTTTGCCCCTGCCCCGTGCGACCCTGCTTCACCGCTTCACCGAGACCCAGCCCGCTGGTTCCGTTCAGAGCACTCCCAAAAGTTCTCCGAACCTACTCGTGCTGCCCGTCCTCCTAGACTGGCGCCGGAAAACGCCGTTGAGCCATGTCTGCTCTTTAGACTCCTTCGCCGAACCTCGAAATAGGTCTGGCCGAATTTGCAACACTTCGGTATCTTCTAATTAAGCATCAAGAGCGGGCCGGACATGCTCCGGCTTCGCCAACCGAGCGCAAAGCGCCACGGTGGAACGCCTAGCAGGCGGATGCGGCGGGCCGAGGAGGGCCGCAAAAATGACAACCAAATATGACTACGCACTTTCCCAGTTCCCCGGCAAGATTATCGTGGTTCACTGCGACACTTGCGACGTTGACTACGACGTTAGGGAAGTCACCAACGAGGTTCAGCACTCGCATGCCCTCCACGTAATGTCGTTCGATTGCCCGAACGATTACGACCATGACCACGATGGGGCCACGAACCAAAATGGATCGCCATGTTGAAAGCGAGGAGGACACAATGAACCATTACGACATTCGTTTGCCGCGCCAGAAGGCGCTAGCCTCACATGATGCATACAGGTTAGCGGAAACGGGAAGGACATGGAACGACGTTCGTCCTGCCGCACAGCAATTACTGCGGAATTGCAATTCTGGTTTTCAACTGGTCTACGAGGCGTTCTGCTGATTTGATTGTTTCTTTCTCGCGGTTCTTTTCCCGCCGAGCCAATTGCCGATGATCAATAGCAGACCACAAGGAATTTTTGGATTTGGCATCATAGATTGTGAGTTTTAACTGCGGGTCTATGATCTCCGAGCTTACGATCTGAGTTTTGCCCGTGTATGTGTTGGTAAAACTGGAAACGTCTGTTCCGTCGTGTTCGACCCAGTAGTTGAGTTCAATAATCAAATCGGCTTCTTCGGGCGAACCAACGATCTGATATTTCCCCCACTGCTTCATGCCGGAATAGAAGGAGTCGTAAGCGAGATTGCTGCCTCCGCCATTGGTTAGGAACACCGTCTTGGCGTTCGCAATCACAGCGGGCAGCGGGGCTTGGGGAACATCTTTTCTGCTTTTGGCAAAAGCACCCAAGGATAGAATCAGAAACAGAATCAAGACTCTCTTTTTCACAGAATAAATCCTATGTTCGTTTTTGCTTGGTTTCCACGGTACAGAGGTCGCGTCCCGTTAGTTTGTGAGAACCGAACAGCTCCCACGGTCTGTCGCGGGCGTTGACCATATCTCGACCGATTGAAGAGCGTGGTGACAGCTAGGATGTAAATTTCTCGCGATAGGTTCTTACCCCTTGATTTTCGCCCAAGATAGCTTGCCACAGCCCATCAGCAAGCCCAACGAGATGAGAATCCAGATGACGCCCTGAGCGTGGGACGATAACTTGGAGATGATGCCCGCTGCACTTAGCAAGGCTGCAGCGATTAAATCAGCAGCAGCCCACAAAATCCACGTGGCAACGAGTCGTTTTAGCGTTAGCAATGGTTAGCCCCTCCAGCGCAGCGGGATGCTCGTTGCGCTTGTCGCGCAGGCATTGCTGATACTCTGCTTGCGCCTGCAGTTTACACCGATGAATCTCGCGGTCGTGTTCGCGTTCCCGTACTTCCTTTCCGAACCTATGCGGAACTTCTGGAGCAGCAAGATGTATGGGCAGACCTCTAAACGTTAAAAAGCCGATGACTTTCCTCCACACAGTTCGATGGCACGCTGAAATGCCTTGATGAATCTCGGAGCGTACTCGGACACCGGGTCACGGTGCTGCTCCGGCGAGGTGTAATCGAAATCCGGGTGGAGGGCTGGGGCTCGTCGTGCATGTTCAGTGTGCCGCAAAAGACTTTCAGAATATCTGCCTGCCGTGTCGGTAGAAACCGCAGCGTCCAGTTGCTTGCTGCACACCAACTCCAGCGCGGTGCAGAATTGTATAGTCTGTGGCCTGCACAAATCTTCCAGTGGACAACTGAATTGTTATGTCTATCGGAAGGTTGGAGCGTTCGTCATGTGACTCGGGAACGAACTGCGGGTAAACGTCCAACGTCGTCGTGCTCGAATGAAGGCGCATTTCGGTTCCGTCCACCTCTATGCTGGAACTGGCGAAACCGTTAACGCCGCCGCGATACCAAGGACTGCCTGTGACTTTCGTGATGACCTTTTCACCAACTACAGAAATCTTTCCTGCCACATGCCACCCAGCGTCGTCTGTGAACATTGCCCATGCAGCGCGGGTTCTCTGCCCATGGTTATAGAACACAAACCATGCAGCGGCCCCTTGGTATAAAGTACCGTCCGTATTAGTTCCCATCCAGTGGTCCTCTTTTGGTTCCGAATAGACGGCGACGAAGAACGCGTCATTGCCCACTTCCTCAGGCGGAAAACAAACATATGCCGCGTCGGACTCTAGATCCCCAATGATGCCTTTGTCTTTGCGGTTGACTAGTTCATCAAAAGAACGTTGTCCTTGCGTCTGCGCCGCTGTAACAGGCTCCGCTTCATCCGGCTCCGCCTCATCGGGAAGAGCACTCACACGGGCGCTACGCACTTTTGAAACGCCGCTTATCATGGGTTTCACGTCGTTGATAGGGATAGCAAAATTCAGGTTCTCTCCGCCTTTGATACCCGCACTCGTGATGCCGACCACTTCCCCTGCCATGTCGAACAACGGGCCACCGCTGCTGCCGTGGGATATAGGCGCAGTGATCTGCAAGAATTTGCCCCCTTCTTCCTCGACAGTTCGGATCGCGCTGACAATGCCGTTCGAAACCGTCGATTCGAGCGAAAGGGGATTGCCTATCGCGACAACTTCCTCTCCGACTTGGAGCCGAGCGGAATCTCCGAGAGTTAACGTGCGAAAGTCGCTCCCATGCGCCTTGATGATAGCCACATCGCGTTCCTTGTCGGATGCAACCACTCCATCCACGGGGAAGAATGCACCGTCAGGAAGTTTCACGACAGCGGAACTACCCTCGGCAATGACATGATAGTTCGTTACGATGAGGCCGTCTTTGCTTACAAAGAAGCCGCTAGCTTGAGCGATAGGCTTGCCATCCTTATCCGACATAACGATAGACACTATCGAACCATTGGCGGCTCTGGCTATCGCGGGTATATCCTGGAGGCTCAGTTTCTGGGTCACCGGAAATTCTATCCCGAACGTCGGCCCGAAAACGCCCGTTAAACGGCCTGGGGGTGAATGAGAAAAATGTTTCCGAAATTTAACTTGACATTAAGAACCACGTCTTCTACCGTAGCCTCCAATTTCAGCGATCAGGATTCGCCTGAGGGGGCGGCGGATTCTCAGTTCCGTCTGTAATCCTCGTCGCTGACTTCCCTCCGAAGACAGGCTTTGTGCAGACGCGGACTTTGTGAAACCGCGTGCCCGCGCGGAAGTGTGCTTCAGTCTGGTTATCAGTTCGGACGGTAAAAGGAAGCGATATGAATCGACGATTTGCTGCACTGCTCACTGTTGTTCTGTTCGCTGTTCCCATCAGTATGGCTCAGAACGATCCAGCGGCGGGCATACAGCTTTTTTCGACAAACAATTTCGGGGTAGACCTTGCAAGCAGTAACGTCAACATACAAATTCCAGCAAGATCGAGGGTCGGTAAGCTTCCATTCTCCAGCATGTTTGTTGGTAATTCCCAAGCATATTTTAAGTCCAGCACGCAGTGGGGAGTAAATTCGACCTTTGGGATATACATATCGCCGTTGGTAAGGTCGTCTGGCACTGTAGCAGGAACCTGTCCGAGCAGGACAGAAACCAATATCACACTCATCGACGGAACTGGTGCCCAACATCCCGTTCCGGGCGCGAGCGTCAACCTGTGTTCCGGCCACTACAATAGCGGTACGTGGAATACCACTGACGGCTCGGGATACACTCTTGTAGTCAGTAACGGCAGCTTCGTAGTCTACGACCCGAGCGGAGTAAAGAGCAGTTTCAATGCTCTTACCGGGAGTGACGGCTCATTTACGGCTACGGACCCAGACGGCGCATCTGTCTATTTCAACACCAGCAATTCGGAATGGATTGACTCTCTCGGGGTCGCGGCTCTGACGGTTGGCGGGAGTAGCAGCGTAACTACGTATTCCTATCTCGATGCCAGTGGGAATCCTCAAGAATATTCTGTGACCTACGGCAGCAACATCAATATTTTGACCAATTTTGGGTGCTCGGGAATCGCCGAATTTAGCTCGACTCTCACCCCGATTACTCTTACAGACCCCGACGGGAGCCAGTACGTCCTGTCTTATGAAGAGACACCCGGCAAGAGTGGTTATTATACTGGTCGAATTGCCAGCATTACGTTTCCAGCGGGCGGCTCTATTTCCTATGCCTACTCTGATTCAGCAGGTCACAATGGCATAAACTGCACTTCCGGCGTGGTTCCCACCCTCAAAGTGACCGTGAATGACAACAATGGCAACAGTGGTACGTGGACCTACGTCAATTCCAACGCGAGCGCGACACCGGGAAACTTCACGGTCACCGAGACCGATCCGGCGGGCAATAAAACCGTTTACAGCTTTGCAGGGGGATACCAGACGCAGGCTGTCTACTATCAAGGGACCAGCACTGTGCTGAAGACCGTAACGACCTGCTATGGCGTAAACGGCTCTGCTCCGCCGTCACGCTCCAATTGCCCTGCGCCGTCTACGACTCCCAGTTTGCCGATTACGGAAACGGACGTGTATACGTCGCTGGGCACTTCGTCATACAACGAAGTTCGGACCACGTTCGACGCCACCTACGGGAACGTCACGTACACCGGCGCTTACGATTTCGGTGCTTCCTTGGTCACATCACAAAATCTAATTAGCTACGGATCGTGGAACGGGTCAGCGTGCGTAGCGGTTGGAAACTACATTAACGACAAACCCTGCCAGACGAGTACGCAGGACTCCGCTGGAAACACGTACGCCGCTACGGATAGCACCTACAACTCGAAGGGCCATCCAACAAACATCGGCCATTGGACGAGCGCTTCAACCGCGTGGCTTGTGACGTATCCCTCGTGGAATTCCAATGGCACCATGTCACAGGTCAAAGACCCCGGCGGAAACATAACAACCTTCAGCTACGCCGCTACAGGAAGCGGAGGTTGCAACGGACTGCTTCTCACCTCGACGACGTACCCGTTGTCATCCGTGGGTTCCAGTTCGCAAACATGGGACTGCAACGGAGGCGTACGGACTTCGTACCAAGACGTGAACGGAAACACGACGACCTACAGCTACACCGCGAACGGGGCCGATCCGTTATACCGCATCAAGGAAGTAATTCCTCCGATAGAAAGCCCCACTACCTACACATACCACACGGGTTCCCTTCCGTGGTACGCCGCAACCACTCAATTAGTGTGGGGCAGTTCCTACGCCTACCACCAAGTAAATCTGGACGGTCTTGGACGGGCTGTCGGTACTACAGATACCGACCCTAATTCGTCCACAAACTATCGTTACGTGACGACCACCTACAACAATTTGGGGCAAATTGCTTCGGTGACGAATCCTTACTTCACCACTTCAGATTTGACCTACGGCTCTACTGTTTACAGCTACGACGCTTTGGGCCGGGTCGCAGATGTGGGCTCGACCCCGGCCATCACTCTGCCAGACGGCAACACCAACCACATTGTGTACACTAACCGGGCGAAGCTCGTTACCGACGGTGCGGGTATCCAAAGAGCCTATCAAACCGATGGATTGGGCCGACTTCAATATGTTTGCGATGGGATTGGCGCGGTAACCCAGGCGAACAACGCGAGCCCGTCCACATGCACCGGTGTTGACGGGTCACCAAGCGGCTTTCTTGCGATTTATGGATACGACGCTTTGAACAATCTGACTTCCGCCAGCGTTGGCGCATACAGCGGATATTCGGGACAAACGCGCTCATTTACCTATGATGGTTTGTCTCGGATGTTGACTTCCACAAATCCAGAGTCCGGCACGGTCGCTAACGTGTACGACACGGGCTCAGCCGGGGATTTGTTTACCA
>JBAVAQ010000078.1:0-10809 GCA_049585795.1 Terriglobales bacterium
TGGTAAACAAATCCCCGGCTGAGCCCGTGTCGTACACGTTAGCGACCGTGCCGGACTCTGGATTTGTGGAAGTCAACATCCGAGACAAACCATCATAGGTAAATGAGCGCGTTTGTCCCGAATATCCAGTGTGTGCGCCGACGTTAGCGGAAGTCAGATCGTTCAAGGCGTCGTATCCATACGTCGCGAGAAAGCCACTCGGTGACCCGTCAACACCGCTGCATGTGGACGGGCTCGCGTTGTTCGCCTGTGCTACCGAGCCAATCCCATCGCAGACATATTGAAGTCGGCCCAATCCATCCGATTGATACGCTCTTTGGATACCAGCACCGTCGGTAAAGAGCTTCGCTCGGTTTGTGTACACAATGTGGTTGGTGTTGCCGTCTGGCAGCGCGACGGCCGGGGTCGAGCCCACATCTGCGACCCGACCCAAAGCGTCGTAGTTGTAAGTGGTGGAACCATACGTGGCATCGGCTGGCGAGCAGTTCGTTCCATCGCAGAAGTAAGGATTGGTGACCGACGCGACCTGTCCCAAGCTATTGTACTTCGTGATCGCGTAACGATAGTTTGTGGGTGAATTGGGGTCGGTATCTGTAGTACTAACGGGGCGTCCAAGGCCATCCAGATTCACTTGGTGGTAGGCGTAGTAACTCCCCCACACTAGCTGAGTAGTTGCGGCGTACCACGGAAGGGAACCCGTGTGGTATGTGTACGTAGTGGGGCTTTCTATCGGAGGAATTACTTCCTTGATGCGGTATAGCGGATCGGCCCCGTTCGCGGTGTAGTTATAGGTGGTTGTGCTTCCATTCACGTCTTGGTACGAAGTCCGTACGCCTCCGTTGCAGTCCCATGTTTGAGAATCGGAACCGACGGATGACAACGGGTACGTCGTCGAGGTGAGAAGCAATCCGTTGCAACCTCCGCTGCCTGTAGCGGCGTAGCCGAAGATCGTTATCTTTCCAGCGGGGTCTTTGACCTGTGACATGGTGCCATTGGAATTCCACGAGGGATAGGTCACAAGCCAAGCGGTTGAAGCGCTCGTCCACTTGCCGATGTTTGTTGGATGGCCCTTCGGATTGTAGGCGAAATCCGTAGCGGAGTACGTGTTACCAGCGGAGTCCTGCGTACTCGTCTGGCAGGGTTCGTCGTTAATGTAGTTTCCAACCGCTGCGCACGCTGACCCGTTCCACGATCCGTAGCTAATTATATTTTGTGATGTGACCAAGGAAGCACCGAAATCGTAAGCGCCGGCGTAGGTCACGTTCCCGTAGGTGGCGTCGAACGTGGTCCGAACTTCGTTGTATGACGAACTGCCCAGCGATGTGTACACGTCCGTTTCCGTGATCGGCAGACTGGGAGTTGTAGTCGGTGTCGGGCAACTAGCACGTGACGGCGGAGTTGAGCCATTGCTGCCGTAACAAGTGGTCACGGTTTTCAGCACAGTGCTGGTCCCTTGGTGATAGACAGCCTGAGTCTGGTATTCGCCCGCAAAGCTGTGAACGGTCTGATTGCCTGCCGGGTCGGTCTCCGTGACCGCGAAGTTTCCTGCGGTGCTGCTAGTATTAGAGTTGACGTAGGTCCAAGTGCCGTTGTTGCCACTGTTGTCGTTGACTGTGCGGGTCAGCGTGGGAACCACTTGGGAGGTGCAATTAATCCCGTGCTTGCCGCCGGTGTAGGCGTAGGATATGGATCCGCCCGAGGGCAGCGTCAGCTGTGTTATGCGTCCCGTGATCGCTCCGGCTGGGACTCCCGTTCCCGGCGGCGTGGCCTCGTAGGATATGCCAAACGTCCCGCCGTCGGGCAGTACAACGCTGGTTGGGAAGTACAGAGTAAGGTTGGTAAGGTTTTCTTCTGCAATGCCGGTGCAGCCGAAGTTCGTCTCTAATGGGTATTGCGTGTAGTTGACCTGGATGGTCTGCGTGTTGCCGCTGGCATCTGTGTACGTGTAGTTGTCTGGAGTTCCATTTTCGGCGTTACCGCTTCCTCCTGGGCCCGTCATCGCCGTGGTGCCGAGGGTGTCCGTGTAAGTCGTCACTTCCGTGGACGTGTTCCACACGGACTGTAACTGGGCACCGTCGGGATCGCTAACCGTATTCGTCACAAGGTTGCCGGAGATGGTATGGGTCAGCTTGTTGCCAGAACGATCGTACAAGGCGTACGTCAGAGGATTCGAGGCGGTTATATTCAGCGTATATCCTGACCCGTCCGTGGCAACACCTGTCGCCTGCGTTCCAACGCACCCGAGGGTGTCAACCTCCATCGTACCAGGAAAGGGATGGTAGGCCCCAGTTGCATCTGTGACGGAGAAGCCATAGTAGAGAGAGGCGTAGGCATTACCGCACCAGTAATGTGCATTGGTTGAGTAACCGACAGAGGCCCCCAAATTTGTCGTGAGCACTTCGGGACGGAACCCGGCTGGGACGAACCATGCCGTCTTTCCCTGTGCGTTCGTTGTGAGATAGGCGACGGAATTGGTCACGAGACCAAGCGAGAACGGGAGTTTACCTACTTTACTCCTGAGGGGGAGCGTAATAGTGATACTGCCGGTGCCGAGATCCACGGAGTCGTAAGGACCACCGACTTGGGTAGAGAATGGCAGTATTCCTACTGAGGTTTGTGCGAACGCGAAAGAACTTACGAGCAGACAAAGGCACAATCCAACCGCGAAGCGAGCCATAGAACCGTCCCTAATGATCCAAGCAAGTAACCAGATTTGTTAAGCACACCTCAACGCGCACGCGATTAACAAATTTCGCGCCTACAGTGCACTCAATCTTCAAAGAGAAGCAGCGACAAGGACCAAAAACGGAACTGAGAATCCGTCGCCCCCTCAGACGACAGTCCTGATCGCTGAAATTGGAGGCTAAAATACGGGAGCCATCTTTGAATGTCAAGCGAAATCGCAAAGCGTGCCGCAGAGCGTGTTTAAGCCCTAGCGTTCTCGGTTCGGTCAAACACGACACTGAGATTCGGACAACCAGAAGGCGGCTTCGCTGGTTGGGCAACGAAAGTGCGGGAATCAATCGTGACGCGGAGAATCTGGGGAGCAAAGTGGGGAGCAAATACACCCGAATGAGGCAGAGTTACCCCACTTGAGAGGACTTGCTCCCGCATGTAAGTTCTTGGGAAGATTGAAGCGGCAAGACCGTGGAAGGTTTAGCAAACCGCCGCCTTCAGCCACTCGGCCACCTCTCCGGCTGAAAACAAACAAGTTACCAAAAATACTTAGAACATCTTAGAGCTATAATCGACTCATGACTCGGGGGGATTCGATGAGTCATCAAAGCGGTTCGATCTACAAGTACCGCGGAACATCGTACCTGAAGTATCGCACATTCGAAGGCGACAGTTCCAGCGCCAAGAGAGTCCACAAAACTCTTACCCTTTGCGCGGTCAACGGGGAGCGACACCACGAGCAATGCACTAGTCGGGGTGAGCACCGCAGCAAGAAATCCATCCTGCCGTTGCAGGATGCGTTGATGAAACCTGTCAACGATGGCGCGGGTAAGCCTGCCGATCCGAAGGCCGCGATGCTGGGGCTACAAGCAAATCTGGAAACAGCATCTGAAGCCGCACTTCGCTGGGGTGGCGCTGAAGGATTATCGCACTCACCGTGGAAGTCAGTTGCTGACTACTCTCGCAAAGAAGTTGGGTCGCAGGACCGTGACCACGCCAAGAACCTGATGAGTGCGATCTTCACGTACGCCGTGAACACGGGAGTGATTGAGACAAATCCATGCCACGACATGAAGCCGCTGATCCGCACCATCGAGCCCGCCGACACGAAGGCATACGATCTGGAAACCGCGCTGGCGATTATCAATCTGTTCCCCGCCGAGCCGAACATACAATGCATGCTGTCGCTGCTGTACTTCTGCGGGTTGCGCATCGGCGAAGTCGCCGGATTGAAGTGGGAGGATTTCAGTTCGACGCAAGTATCGATCCAACGCGCTATCGTCCGTAGCAAAGAATGCACACCTAAGTCGAAATCAAGCGCGGCTCCGGTGCCGCTTATTGCTCCGGTTCTGGGCGCACTGCAACGCTGGAACGCCACGCCTGGATTTCCTAAGACGGGCTGGGTCTTCCTGAATGACAATGGCAAGCCGCAGGATTTGAAAAGTATCATTCAGCGGAAGGTCGTCCCCGTTGTCGAGAAGGCCGATCTTCCATGGTACGGTACCCACGCATTCAGACGCGGCACGGGCACGATGCTGACTGAGTTCAGCCGGGAATACAGCCGTTTCTTTGGCAGTGCGCCGACCAAAGACATCGCCAAGTTGCGTCAAGAGACTCGGCTTTGGGCATGAGTCCTCGGGTCCGCCCCCACGCTCACTACGAACGCGAGAAGCGCGGGGCATCCGCCGTCTTCGTCAGGTTGCCGGGTTCAAAGTTTCGTCGATTGCGACCATGATTTTTCCGTCGACAACTTTCACTGCGTAGGCTGCGACCCCGTATCCCGGAACATTCAGCGTGCTTCCCGTAGTGACATCATATTTCCAGCCGTGTCCGCGACAAGTCACGATCTTGCCATCGAGTTCCGACGTTCCGAGCGATACTCCGTGGTGAAGGCAACCATCGTCCATCGCGTAAACGGTTCCACCGACGTTGAAGAGTGCGATGTCCTTGCCTTCGATTGTGGCAACCGTACCCCTACCGGGAGGTAGTTGCTCTAGATTCGCGACCTCGACATAGTTCGCCATAAATCACGCCACCTTCTTACTTGATGAGTAGCGTTCCAGTTCCTGCGCCAGGATCGGCAGGCCCAGATTGAAAGTCTGAACTCCCTGAACGACGCAGAGCTTCAGCACTTCCATGATCTCCTCCAGGGTCGCGCCAGCCTTCAGCGCGTTCTTGATGTGGCGGCGCGTGCCAGGGGCGTACATGTGCGTAACCGCAGCGTCGAGGGCGATGCTGAGGAGTTCGATCTCCTTGGGCGGCATGACCCCACTCTTATACATGCCGCCTGCCATCGCCATGAACTCGTCGGTAAATACCGGATCGAGCTCGAAGAACGGGTCAAAGGCCGTATTCCATTGTCCGATCTTGCGCATGGCGTCACTGGCCGGAGTCGGTTCTATGTTGGCTCGCGGAGCCAGTTGGACATTGGCAGCTTTGGCTTCTTCCAGAACAATGGGGGCGGCCTGGCTGCAGCAATGAATGGACAGGACCGACCCGCACTTGAGGACGAATAAAATCTCATCGCGAGTCGCGCCCGCTTCGAGCGCGGCCCGGATGTGGTGGCGCGTTCCCTCCGCATTGAGATTGGTGCAGGCCGCATTCAAGCTTACGCTGACCAACTCGATGAACTTGCGAGGCAGAACAGAGTGGGTCCATGGGTTGGTGCTCATTCTGACGCAGGACTCGGCAAACTTCGGATCCCATTCGCGCAGCTTGTCCAAAGCTGAATCCCAAGGACCCTTAGGCGGATCAGTCTCCGAACCCGTCTTTTCGTTGTATTCCTTTGTTTCTGCGCTCATGACTTCTCTCCTTTTTTAAAGTTGAGAACGCTTCTCTCGAGACTCCAGAACTGCTATTGGGTCGGGCACGGTGCGCCATCCGCGGCCCATTCCTTAAACGTCTGGACGAAGTCCTCGTGGCTGATGGGGGGCGTGAGACGACCGTTGCCATTCGGACGGCTTCCGGGGCTCCAAGCCCACAATACGAACGGATCGGTCGAAACATGATGCTCCAACGTCGCCAAATCCCGATTCCCATTTTTCGATTTGTCCTTGAATAGCACAGAGTGCGGAACTGCTTAGCTCAACCCTTGGTGCCGACTCCCAAGCCATGCTCAGCGGCGCTGCATGCCACTCCGGTGCGCCTGGAATACCGGTGACCGGGTTATTGATGCTTTCGTGGCATGACGTACAACGCAAGGTAGGTGCCCCTTTATTATCGGCCCCGCGCGTGACTCCGTAAATGTGTGCATAGCGAAGATCCGTCTGTCGCGGGAAATCCGTCATCGTGTGGCAATTCAAACATCTCGGGCTTGAGAGAACAGAGTATATCTTCTCCCATTGCGGAGTCGGCCCACCGGTGATGACTCGCATATAGTCGGCGATCATGCGAAGGTCGTCCCGGTCGAGCGGGCCGGGGTAAAGGCGCGGCATGGGCGGTGGGACCGTCGCGAGGAACTGGCCAAGCGCATCGGGGTCTGCCAGCTCCGGGTGATTGAGCAGAGACGGGTATGTGCGGCCCTGTCCCCGATTCCCGTGACAGGCACCGCAAACCAAATAAAACCTCTCGGCGTTCGCTGCAGCTCCTACGGCTTGCGGCGGGAGTCGATCCGCCGTCACCACCTTTGGAGGGTTCGCCGCATTCAAACCGTATACTGATACCTTCAGCGCTCCACCCACACCTGCGGGATTCAATGTGATTCCACCGACTGCGGCGGCCACATATTGCATTCCATCCACCGCATAGCTGATCAATCCGTTGTTGAGCGCTCCGTTGACATCGATACGGTTCAGCATGGATCCGGTTTTTGCATCGAAAGCGAAAAGATTGCCACGGACATCCCCGGCGAAGAGAAGGCCGCTCTTGGTTGGGACCAAGCCTGCCAACATCTGCGCGTCCGTCTGGTACTTCCAGAGGATGCGCCCTAATTCACCGTCCAAAGCCGTGATCTGGCCTTTTGGCTGCCTTTCGAAGGCCACGAGCACAGCTCCACCGTAACTGTAATCTAGGGCTCCCTTCTCCGCTGCGGAACTTCCTTGGTCGGCAACGGGAACCGGTTTCGGCTTAGCGTAATAAGAGCACCAGTCGACCATGCCGACGTAGAGCGCGCCAATCTCGGGTTGGTAAGCCGAACCGTTAAATTGCGAGCCCCCACCTAAGCCAGGACAGGTTAGCGTGAGAGTCTCCGGTAATGGCCCATTGTTGAGAATGGTCGTTCCGGGCGTGTGGAAGATCACGGCCTTAGTTTTCCGATCGATCCCGGTCACAAATCCGGTCTTGTCTGCGACAGCAACCATGTCTTTGCCGCGGCGCGAGCGATAAAGGGTCGGCGGCGAACTTGTATCCCAGTCATGATCATCTTTCGCTGTTAGTTGGTGATACCAGTTCAGCTTTCCATTGTCGGGGTTTAGTGAGACTACGGAATCCGTGTAGAGGTTTTCGCCGGGCCGTATATCAACATCAAAGTCTGGTGCTGGGTTGGCGACAGGAATAAACAATTCGTTACTCGCCGGATCGAGCGAAAAGGACGTCCAGAAACCGCCGCCCCCGACTCCTTTCTTCATCGTGCCGCCCCAAGTGCCCACAGTATGGTCGCTGTCGGGTGGAACGGTGTAAAAACGCCAAATTTCCTTGCCCGTCTTGGCGTCGATGGCCAGCATGCGCCCGTGAATGCCCAGATCGCTGATGGAGATGCCTATGAACACCTTTCCCTTCCAGGCGATGGGAGCGGCGACAAACGACTCTCCAGTCTTGGGATCAGCGTATTGCTCATCCCAGAGAATGTCACCGGTCTTGGCATCGAGAGCGACTACCCGGCCATCGACCGTGCCGCGAAAAATCGTTCCGTCCAGGTAGGCGGGACCACGATTGGAGATGTTTGCTGGTACGCCGAACTTTAGAACCGTACGCCAGCGAAGCGCGCAGGTGGTGGCGTCGATGGCGTACGTGGCTCGCATGGTGTCGACGTAGATCGTGCGGTCCACCATAAGCAGTCCGCTGCTAAACCAGGCCGCTTCATTGAGCTGAAATTCACAGGATTCCTTCAAGCCGCCGACATTCTGCGGCGTAATCTGGTCCAAGTCGACGTACCGCTGGCTGGAATAATCCTTATTGATGGTGATCCAATCTTTCGCGTCCTGCGCTGCGACTGAACCACCCAAGCCGAAAACCATAACGGCTGCTGCGAAACAGACGCGCGTGAGATAGAAAGGACGCAACATCTTCTGTTTCTTGTGCATGGCTCCATCGCGCACACTCATAGTTCGTTCTGATCCTTAATCCACGAGTCGATGACGCACGAAGTCTCGTATCCCGCAATTCCGCGGAATCCCACGCTGTCCCCCGCCCCTTTCGAGGCGGGATCTTGCCGAGCGTGAGTTAGGCTACCTTCGTTTTGGGGTCGGGCGCTGACGGCGGCACCATGCAGTAAGCAATGGGATGCGAATCACTCCCTACCACTCCAGTCTTTAGTTTTCCGTCCGTCTCCCACAGCAGGAAGCCGGGGTTGTATTCGGTCGGGTTCGGTGGCAGCCCAAGGTTCTTCAGTGTTTCGTCGACGCTGTTGTACCAGACGCCCACCTTCATGATCTTGCGCGCCTCTTCCGCCGTCGCTATCTTGCGGCCGAATTCCTTGGCTATGCGAACAACTCCCTCGATCTGCTTGACCGAAGTGGCGCGCTTCCGGTCGGCACCCCAGATGTTGTCCTCGTTGCCGACACGAATGTGCTGGCCCAGGACGAGCGCCAGCCCAGAGATTGAGATCAATCCACGCATGCTGGACCAGAAGGTTGTGACCGCGCCTTGCGGAACCTGGCGGAGAAATTCCATCCAGTGGTATGGATTGCGACCGAGCGTGCCACCGCCGTAGCCCGCCATGCACATGTTCAGCGGCCCCATGTAGACGCCTGCGCGGATTAGTCGCTCGATGAGCTCCATCTGGTGGACATGTGCCGGCACAAAGTAGGGTTGAATGCCGTGTGCTTTGAGCCGCTTCAAGTGCTCCAGGTAGAAGGCGGGGGTGGCATCGACCACCATGCCCGCCCAAGCGGCCTGCACCTTAGGATCGGCGAGGTGCGTCCCCTCGGCGTCCTCCTTGTGCATCATCGAGATGATGTCCCACTGCGTAGTGCCGACGGCAACCGTAACATACTCTGGCTTCGGGTCCAGTTCTGTCAGCATGTGGCGTGTGTCGTAGTTGAGCCACTTGGCTTTCGCATCATCACCCTTCGGAGAGAACGAGATCGAGCCTCCCACCTGCAAAATCATCTTCGGCACAGCCTTCTTCAGCAGCCCGAGGAAATAGTTATATTGATCGAAGTCCGTCGAGCCCTTGCCGGTCGCGGGGTTCCGAACATGGACGTGCAGCACGGTGGCGCCAGCGTTGTAAGAGTCCACCGCTGTTTGCACCTGCTCGTCCCAACTGACGGGAATGTCGGCGTCCCCAGGCAACCACTGAGGACCAAACGGCGCCGACGTGATGATGAGCGGCGCCATATATTCGGGAAGTATCGAATCGTCGGTATAGTACATGCGTTCTCCTTTTAGGTATTGGACTTGATTGTACTAGTCATTGCGTGAGCCTGCGCGGACAGCGTGTTCCAACAGCGGAACGGTCTTCCTTCACGTTTCTGCCGATCGCCTCTCGCGTTAATCCGGTTCTGGTGGTGGAAACGCAGTCGGGTCAGGTTGCCAGATAGCAAAAATATTTCCCTCGGGGTCCTTGACGATTGCATACCAAGCCGTTTTTGGCACTGCCGTCTTCGGGCGCAACACTTCCCCGCCCAGACGTTGCACTTGTTCGATGGCCGCATCGAGGGACTCGACATTCACATAGTGCATCCAGCTACAGGGCTCGGGGATCGGGCGGTACGTCAATCCGCCGTTGAAGGAATTTGTGTGGCTGGGTTCGGTCTGAATCCGCCAATAATCGATTCCGGGAGCCTTTTCCAGCTGCCAACCAAACAGGGCGTGATAGAAACCTGCCAGCTTCTCTGGATCGCTGGCGTAAATCTCGAAATGCGTTACTGAGCTCATAAAGTCATCCGAAGAAGTTGGCGGAAACGACCCAAAGTCGCATACCGGAGTCCGTGGACAAAACGCAGCGGCTTCCGGCAACGTGGCATTGGGACGACATGTGGTCGTGCCTCATCGTCGACAACGATGCGGCAATTGGGCTGCGGCGACAACTGTAAGAATACCAGCTTTCGGCAAGCCCAGATGCTAGGGAGGACACCGGCAGCCGGCGGATTGCAGCGAATCGGTGAAATACGTGGGTCGTGGAGGCATGTGACTCGTTTGCATGCGATCGAGAACCAAGTGCGCAAATCCCAACGAGAGCATCTAAGGAAAAAAACCTTGCATACTGGCATAACCTAGCGTTGGTCCTGAAGCCTGTTATGGACGCGCCAACAGCAAAAACCGGGGACTGGAAGGAATGTTTCCCCTGTAAGCTCAAGACCGCGCCGACTTCACGTCCGTACGCGAGAAGTCTTGGCCTTTAAACAGAAGCGGTTCTCCTTTGGATTTTGCCAGCTCGTAGGAGAAGCAGTCTCCAAAATTCAATTTGGCGGAGTGGGGACGACAACGGGAGGCGGGAACACAGAGTCCGGGACGATCTTCCAGCTTACTCTTGCTCGATAACGGACCGAGTCTCAGGCTAGGCGCACGTCGCACAACGTTCTTGTATTTTGTCGGCCATGCGATTTTGATATGTGACGTGGTATTGGGCACGTGGCGCAGCCATGAAATCTGACGGTCAACTGGCGAAAAATCCCGATTACACTTATCCTATGAGAGAGGATGTCAAGAAAAAACACTTCTCCCCGCCCCTCGGAGAGATGCGGGGTGTGGTGATTTACATCCAGCCCCGTCTCCTTCTCGGAAGGGTGATTGGTTTGGCCGCTTGGGCTCGTCGCACTTTCTAGCGGCAATGCCGACCCTATTTGTTGGTCTCGACTCGATCGTTTCATGAACCACGGTGCTCGACGCCATTCGTTGCGAAGCTGCGCAAGCCAACCGTTGGCTTAAGTGCCAACCATCATCCTATGTGAGGCTCGAGGCCTATGGCTTTTTTGGGTTATCCGAGGGGGCATAGGATTGACCCGGAGACTGGGTGCTGATTCGAGCACCCGG
>JBAVAQ010000079.1:0-26353 GCA_049585795.1 Terriglobales bacterium
CGCACCAAAACCGACTTGCCACCATTGGAGGCGACAGGGTAGAACATTCTCAGTCCTGGACGGCCAATCCCGTTGGCCGGTTTTGAAGTGATAACTGTTGGCCGCTTTTGAAGTGATCACTGAGGCCGGGTTTTTCAGATTACGTGGGTAAGGTGCAAGGCGCCGTACCAGATCCATGCACCCACTACCGCCCAGAAGAAGAGCCAGGGATTGACTTCGATATAGGTGGTTAGGCAACGGCAACCGCTCTGGTCCAAGTTACCCATGGCCTCTTCCAGCGTTTCACTCTTGAACTGATCGACCGCGGGAAGGTTCGAACATAAGAGGGTCTGAAGGAGCTCCAGACCCTCCCCAGAGCGAGAGCCTCCGCTACCAGATGTCGGATCTGGCTGCACCAATGAGGGCGGAGGATCGTCCCTGTTTTTACGAGGGCGATCCAACCTTTCGAAGGCTGGACGGCGCCGCTCGCCGACAATCGTTAAACCGTCCGAAAGAAACGGTTGAGCATCTGCCGGGGGCTGCATTGCTACGAAAGGATTACATACCGCAGCGGCTCAGTCGTTGCGCCAAGACAAACATGGGCATGCTTCAGAGCAATGAAGCGGAAGGAATAAACCAAGAAGATTTAAAGCAGCGCGTCAGGCTGCACGCAACGACAGTCGTTCCGGCGAACGCAGGAGGATTTTGCCGCGGCTTTTGAGGATAGCGCCGTTCCGCTGCCACTCGCTCAGGAGTCGGCTGGCGGTAAACACCGTCACATTGGCTTCGTTTGCTAGATCCTCATTAGTGACTTCGAGTTGAATTCCTCCGGGGACTTCGCGGCCGATGCCATGCGCAAAGTTGATCAGGATTCGAGCAACTCTTTCCCGAGCGCTATTGGAAACCAAAGCGGCGTGGGTCGCAATATAGTAGGTGAAGTAATCCCAGGCGATGGACAGAGCATTGTCGCGCAACCTGGGATAGCGTACCGCGAGACTCCTGATCGTCGCCCGGTCCCACACCAGCATCTGGCTGTCTTTCACGGTTTCTACGTTCACGAGAAATGGCAGGGGCTGTTCCAGCAAAGCACCGCCGCCAAAAATATCTCCGGGACGAAGCCACAGGAATAGAACCTTTTTCCCGTCTTCCGTGATGTAAAAGTATCTGGCTCGACCGCTGGTGAGCAGAAACAGACGGCTGGCAGGATCTCCCTGATTCTGTATCACGGAATTGGCAAGCAACCGCCGGTGGGAGGCCGAAGTCAGAATCGATTCGAGCTCCGTCTTCTCCAAGCCCTGCAAGAATCGTGATTTCAACCCGCGCAATGCGGCCAGCGATGCGTTAAGGTCCATGGCTTTTTCCTGTATGCCTGCCCACCTTTTCGCAGATACCACTGAGTTGGCTGGCATCTTAGCAGGCTTTTATTGCATCGCCTAGCTATCATTCGCGTCGTGCCGCAAAGAAATAGCGTAAGACCCTTTACATGTCTGGTGTCAATGGGGTATGCGCTGCACATCTGCTCCACACACCCGGTCCAGAATTACCCTGACCGATTCTCCCTCGGGATTTCAATGCAATGCTCAGAATAATAGTTTCGCCCCGAATTGAATGATTCTGGGCTGGGCGGTGCCGTATGTATTGGAGGAAGATCCGCCTGCCAGGCCCGTAATCTCTCCGAACGTGGAATCGAGGAGGTTACCATCCGGCCTGCCGAAATTGACATTGTTGAATGCGTTGAAGAATTCGGCTCTGAATTCAAGATTGAGCCGTTCGGTGAGCTTGGCGTTCTTAACTGCAGCTATGTCCGTCTCGAAATATCTCGGTCCGCGCAGGATGTTCTTTGAGCTATCGCCAAACGTCCCGATTGCGTTTGGTTGAAATGCGCTAGTGCTAAACCATTCCTGTACTTCGGCGGCGTGGGAGCGGCCACCGGGCAATATGGCTTGCTGAACACTAGGTACGGCAAGGTCGGCGCGATCCCCCAACATGCCGCTCAAAGAATTGTCGACATCGCTGAAGAGGGAGAACGGAAATCCAGACTCCCACAGGACTGTCCCGGAAACTTGCCAGCCATTGAACACTGCGCCAACTACCTTGGGCAACGCCGCATGAGGGATCACGTACTCGCCGTTGATTTTGAAAACCTTCGAAACATCATCATCCGAGGGACCATAATCGAAGTAGCGGCCGCAGTAGCAGGTATTGGTTAAATATGGGGACCCGCCTATGGGGGCGAAGTCATCCAGTTCCTTGGACCAGGTAAAGTTGGAGAGAAACGAGAAACCATGCGTCATGCGCTTTTCGACGGTTATCTGGGCGGCGTTGTAATTGCTATTGACTCCGGAATTTATGGAACCAATGGAGCCGTAATTAGGATAGACAAGCCGGTCCGGTTCGTTGTCCAGCGTGGAATTCGGAAGGCCTGTCGTGGGATTGTTCCCCGGGATATAAATGGCGGGATTCAATTGCAGCAAGCCGTTTTCCTGGTCGCCGGTTCCGCTGAGGCGACGTCCGGTATTTCCCACATAGGACATGCGCAACATCCAGTTCTTCTGGAACCCCTGTTCCGCCGTCAGATTCCAGGAGAGCACCATGGGTAAACGGAAGTGGCGGTCGAATATCTGACTAAAAGAGATACCTCCGTTTGGAAAGGTTGCATTTGGGCCCGGATTGACCGGGCCGAATTGCCCGGGAAAAGGGTTGGCCACTCCTCCGCTTCCATACGGGTCCGCCAGACTCACGTTACCGAGATTGATAATTGGGGCGAAAGGCGGAACACCGACCACATCTTCGAAGGCGACTGTGTTCGGGGCTTCATAGTAATAACCGACTCCGCCGCGAAGACTCGTATTGCCATTTTCTGTAACCCGGTAGGCGAAGCCTAGCCGGGGTCCGAAGTTTTTCGCATTGTTGTAAATGGATGAGGGCGGGCATCCGGGATCGTGGTTCGAGCCGCCGAACAGCATGTCGACCGGGGCATTGGAGAAGCGTGCAGATTTTGCTCCGGGAACAAAGCAGGCAACTCGCCCTTCGCTGTCAGTGTAAGGGAAGAAAGGATCCCAACGCAGTCCAGCGCTTAACAGCAGCCTGGGGGTAGCTTTCCAATTGTCCTGCAAGAAGAGGTTTTCGCGGTATCCGGTGAAATTCAGGTATAACCCTCCGCCTTGTGTAAACCCGCCCACGTAGCCGAGTTCGAAATCGGCCAGAGGGCTGCCTGTTAGACCCTCAAAGTCGAAAACCCCACTTTCCTGGTACTGATTTCCCATAGGCAGGCGAATCCGGATAAATTCGCCGCCGAATTGCAACTCATGATTCCCCTTCATCCAGGTGACAACTTCACGCAAAGACTGATCACCGCGATCCCAATTCCCGTAGGGTGTTCCCGTAAGACTGAAGTCTCCGCCTACCGTTACATTCAGGACGGCGGCATTGCCCCCTCCCAGGTTTTGCGGCACCGCCATGTTCACGCCTGCATCGGCCATGCTGAAGGGAGCCGAGGAAAGGGTTGTGCCATTCACACTGTTGTAGCCAAAGTAAGTGCTAAACAGAAGGCTGGACGACCTCGTATAGATATCGACAACACTGATGTTTTTCAGAACCAGATTCTCGGCATCGCCTCGCAGTTGCAGCAGGTTCGAGGGGGGCGGAACAAAGATCGGGTTCCTATAATTCATCTGGAAATAATGACCGCTGAGATGATGCTTTCCCGAGTTGAAGTCTACCTTGGCCAGATATTCGTCAGTGTTCTGGATATCCGGCCCTCCATTAAACGTGAGCTGATCGTTTGGTCCATTCGGAAGGGGGATGTGGTTCAAAATGTAAGTAGCAACCGGGCTAACCGGAATCTGATTGTTGGGGTACGGCGATCCGGTACTCGGATTGACCAATTGGGTGCCCGGGAGCAGGTCAGAAAAGTCGCCGGTACGTTCATTCGTATCCGGAACGACGGCAATTTGGCCATTGCTGGCGGTGTGAAGGCGCGTTCCCTGGTAGCTTCCAAAGTAAAAGAGACGGTTCTTAAGAATCGGCCCACCGATGCTTCCCCCGAATTGATTCTGCTTGAGTGGATTGACAAGTCCACCAGAGAAATAGTCGCTCGCGTCCAGAGCCGAGTTCTGCAGAAATTCAAATACGTCGCCGTGAATCTGGTTCGCTCCCGACTTGGTCACGACGTTGACGACGCCGCCGATTGCGTTTCCGTACGCGGCGCTCATATTGCCTGTGATCAAATTAAATTCCTGAAGCGCGTCAGGATTGGGGAAGGGCACATTCGTATTAATGTAGGTGTCGTTGGCATCTACGCCATCCAGCAGATAATTGACCCCGTTCGCGCCACCCCCGTTTACCTTGGCATACTGCTCGCTAGGGAAGACGCCTCCCTCGCAGTTGGCAGCGCAATAGCTGGAGGTCACGTTGGTGGTTCCTGCCGCAAGAAAGACCAGTTCCTGCACGAAACGGCCATTCAGAGGTAATCCTTGAATCTCTTTCTCATTAATCAACTGGCCAACCGTGGCGGAGTCCGTAGTAACCAGGGATGAATTTGCGGTCACGACGATCTGTTCTGAAACCGAGCCGACTTGGAGTTGGACATCCTGGGTCGCCGCCTGGCCGACGGACAAGACGATGCCCTTCTGGACATACTTGCTGTATCCGGCCATTGAAACCGTGATTTGATAAGTGCCGACCGGCAGGCTGGGGAAAAGATATTGTCCGGTCGGCGAGCTATTTGTGGTCTGGCTATAACCCGTCCCAAGATCTTGAACGCTAATGGCCGCTCCCGCTACGACTGCTCCCGATGGATCACTCACAGTTCCGCCGAGGCGCGCCGTCGTGAACTGGGCCCATAACGGTATGGTGGAAGCGAAGATCAGGACAAATCCGAGAGGGATATAGAACAGCCAACGCGCTAACAATGGGTGCCGACACGCTCTTTTCATGGTTACCGTCTCCTCACAACTGGATCGAATTTGCGACCACCAAGGCTGCGCGCTCTTCACGCTGGATGTTTTATGATCGCGCGAATTTATCTGTGCGATGCTTGTTTGTCGATTGTTTTGTTTGTTTGTAATCGATTATTACTCCAACCAGTACCCGATTGCGATACAAATCCTTCAGATCCGAAACGCAGCATGAACATCTTCATATTCCCCGAAGCGAGTTTATGCATAAATCTTCACGTTTTCGACCACCCGGCTGATGACGCCGGAAGGACTGGGATGGTCCGGCGTCAAGTTCCAGCGCAAAGAGAAAAACAAGCCGAGTAACTGACCAAACATGACGTCCACAGGCGGACGACAATCATCCGGCACCGCTGTGTGAATGTCTGGCACAAGATAGCGCTCCGCGAGGCCATCCAACGGCATTTCGGAATGGCCACCCACTGCGATCCGAGTTTTCACGAGTTGCTTCTTCGCGACCTCGTGCAACAGATCTCTTTCATAGCAAGCAACCGTTTCATCGCTGGACAGAAAAGCAACCAGTAGCGTGGTCTTATCGAGAGCTGCCATAGGACCGTGTCGCAATCCCAAAGCTGATTCCGACATCGTCAGCATTCTGCCCGCGGTCAGTTCCAGTACCTTCAACCCAGATTCCACGGCAGCGCCTTCGAGCGCACCGGATCCGAGAAAACAGATCCTGCCATAAGGCTCCGCTGCGAGCGCCGCGGCAGCGTCAGCGGCACGTGGGAGGAAAGTCTTTCCCGCTTCCACAAGCCGGCTGAGGATCGGCTCATAAAGCGTGGGATCATCAATATGAGCCATACACTGGCCGAATACGACCATGTTCGAGAATGAACTGGTCATGGCCAGACCTCGATCATTAGCCGCGTCGTCCAACACGACACTGAATGCTTGTCTCTTGCCAGCGACGCAACGAATCATCCGACCTTCTGCGTTGCACGACACGACAACGTGACGTATGTTCGGATGACGCACCAGCGCCCTTTCTATAACCGACACACTCTCCGGGCTATCGCCGGAGCGTGAGAACGAAATCCAGAGGTAGTTGCAATCCGGAATCAGCCACTGCTCCGCGTGGGTCAGCAAGCTCGTGCTGGGAATGACAGCGACTTCACACCTCCAGAGGCGACGAAGCAGGTGGCCAAGACTTATGCCCACGTAGTCGGAACTGCCTGCTCCAACGAGAAAAACCGTTAGTTTCGACCGGCCGGAATTATTCAAGCCGCTGTTCTCTAAGAATTCGGCAAGCGCCGTACGGCGTTTTTCGAACAGAGAAAATGTTGATTCCCAGGTGACTGGTTGCTGTGCAATTTCCGCAGGAGTATACAAAAGGCCGCGTTCGACCTTCTGCTCTTTCGAAAGATCTAGAAGTCTGGCAAGAGCATTCACGCTACAGAAACCTCGCAAAGTTCTGCCGTGCCAGCGGATGTCCCGACGCTGGTTTCGGGTGTACTTTCATTTCCTTACGTATATAGACATTTACTTGCGATTCATGGAGGAAGTCAAGTACAAAATCGTACTATTGAACTGCCTTGTTTTCCTGTAGATACCTTCCATCCGCAGGCCCTTCCCAGCTATTAAGTGCTTCTGCATCCGTGCCGTTTTGCCTGGACAAACGAAACGCGTAACGCTGGAAAAGAATACTCGCGAAGTATGCCGTTGGTACGGTTCAGCTCTTGCGAGCGAATTATGCTGAATGAAGAACGTCGAAGGGCGATTCCAGAAAGGTTGCATATCGAGGGTCGCGTACTGCGCCCATAGTGCGGCAACGTCGCCGCCGACGAGCACTAGAATTGCAATCAGTTTGACCCCGCACCATCCTGATTCGCCTGATCCTGTCGCTGATCACCAATTCCTCCCTTGAACTAAAAAGTATTATTGCAGCGGCCTTTCCACCGAAGGCGCGACGATAGCAAGATCATACTGGCTGATCGGTAATCTCCTCGCTCCGCGGATCCCAGTACAACCTCTTTCCGGTCCAGTACGACTGCGCAGCCATGATGCAGACAATAGAATGCGAAAAGCCATGATCGGCAGTTGCGTTCGGCTCTTTCCGCGCCTGCATCGCGGCAAGCCAGTTCATTAGATGAAGCACATCGTCATCATCCGGCCCAAGAGAATTGGGCGGCGGCGCCCCCGGAACCCTCACGGTGTCCGCGGCATCGCTGGACGGCCCTGCATCCGGCGTCTTGCTATATACCGGACCTGATTCCCACGGGTCGAATTCCTTCCTTCCCCCTTCTTCTGTGATCACAAACAGTGAAGCACCCTCCCCGCCGTAGTTTTCGATCGTCCCGTCCCGGCCCTGAATGCGCGAAAAGCTCCGGTAACTGTTTCCGAAAGTAGTCTTGTAGGTGTACAGAAATCCTTTTGGATAGGTAACAGCCGCCACGCAGGTATCGGGATTTTCCCGTCCATCTTTCCAGATAAAAACTCCGCCATTCGCGACCACACTCGAGGGGTAGGTCTCGTCCGTCCAAAGATGAACCAGGTCGCAGCCGTGGCTGAGCCATTGGTCAAATATCCCGGAGGAAAAGTCTTTGTAAAGCCGGAATTCAAGATAAAGGTGGGGGTCGAATGGCCGATCCGGTTTGCCCAACAGCCAGCGCTTCCAGTCAGTGTCCTCTTCGCGGAGTTCAGATCTTCGACCATAGAGCCAGCTCTTCCACTCCATCTTCAGATCCTTCAACATCTCTGGCGACTTGCCGGTATCTACCCCGACAAAACGCCAGCGCTCCTCATTGACGTCCCACTCCTGTTCGATGGAGACGACGTTGCCGATCTTTCCCGACCGAATGATGTCGCGCACTGCCAGCGGATAAGGCTGGCTGCGGTGCTGCGTTCCCATCTGCACGATCTGCTTCGACGCCTTCACGATCTCGCGCGCTTCCTTCGCCTCAGCCAGCACATTGGCAAAAGGTTTTTCGACATAACAGTCTTTGCCTGCTTTTACCACCTCGCAACAGAGCTTTGCGTGTTGGAAATCTCCGGTCGCGATCATGACGCCGTCGATGTCCTTCCTGGCGAGCATTTCCTCCGGGTATTGATACATCAACGGCTCGATGCCGAAAGCCTTCGTGACTTGCGCGGCACGGCGTTCGCGCGCACGGTTCCAGAGATCGCATACGGCAACCATTTCCACTGGAATTTGCTTCGAGGCCAGTTGGGCCATATGTACATGACCTTCGCTCCGGTCTCCGCATCCCAGTTGTCCCAGCCGGATACGATCATTCGCTCCAAGAATCCGGGCATAGGAACGCGCATCCATGCTGGCGGCTACTAACATTCCCCCAGCCTCTTTCAGAAAAGTCCTTCTGTCGGTTCCGAATATCTTTCGCATCTTGTCCTGGCAGATCCCAGCTGAATCGATCATTCCTTTGTTGAAGATTACGGAAGGATTGCTCTTATTCCCGTAATCTCGCAAAAATCGACTAAAGCCGGATATAGCTCTTCTCCGTAGCCCAGGCAGGCATATTCATTGGTCCAGTGCTGGAGCAAAACTTCGATGTCGCAATGAGCGGTAACAAAGCCGTGGGGCCAGAATGGGATGCCGCATTCGTTGAGCCGCCTTTCTATCTGAGTCGGTGCGGGCTCGAAAATGCTGGCGCGAGTAATGACCATTTGAAACGCTCCGTTCACTCTGCCGAGTCGGGCTAATACGCCTTCTCCCACTTTGCAGACTAACTTTACAGAAAGGCCGCCCGCTTCGCCTTCCGTAGGGATACCATGTTCAGAAAAGCCGGCGGGACCCAGCTTGCTTGCCAACGAAGGCGGACAAGCGCCATCCCCGATGATCTTGATTTCTCTTGTTCCCTTATCGACATGTTGCAGATCACCGTAATACACCCTCTCCTTGCTCAATTTGCCGAGCAGCAGAACGGTGAGGGCGGTATTGAAATCGCCCAGAGTGGAAGTGCCCACTCCATCCTCAAGCATCATGCTTTGCGCAAAGCAGGTGGCAGAATAATGGCCGGCGAGACCGGGAAAGGATTGAATGGTATAGAAGTCAAACTTTTCTTTCGCTACAACTTTCTTCAGAGCGAGATAAAGACGCATCGAGCGCTCCGTCACTGCGTTTCGCTCGGGCTCCTTGCCAAACAACTGCTTCAACCTCGGCCGCAGCTGATCCAATTCGCTTGAGGAGATTCCTTCAGCGGCTTGCTTCAACTCCGTCGTGTCTCGGGAATCGATATCGATGCCAAACATTCTCATCCACTGGGAGGGATCGGCAGCGCCGCAGGTCTGCCCCATTCCACGTCCGCCAAATGTGCCAACGGTCGACATGTTCAGGAAGTTCTTCAGGTATGAGGCTTGGGCATAGCTGACGATCTTGCCCACCGTATCTGGTTCCTCCAGACTTCCATATACAAATTTGTGCGGAATGCCGATTTCGAGCAAACCTCCGTGCAGAACCAATCCGCCAACCGGCCGCCAGCCTTGAGATCCGGGATGCGTCCAGAGCAGCAATCCCTTCCCACAAGCGCAGTAATCGCGAATAGCGCCGACCATGTGCGCCGCCCAAACCCAGGTTCCGGAAAATAGCACGACCGCATCGATAGCATCATCGCATTTCATTTTCTTGAATGCGGCCCGAGCTTCTTCTTTGGTGGCGACAACAATGCGATGCTCCACAACCGTCAGACCTGCCGTAACCAGGGCGCTCTTGGCGCGCTGAACCAACACGTCATCGATGAATGGATTACCCATTGGGTCCTTTAGACCATCTTTGTGAACTCCAAAAACGATGAATCCGATTGTGACTTGGATCACTGCCCCTCCTGTTGGCTTTTTGAACCTTCAGCATTTGTGGTCGCCATAAGCGCTGAACGCAAACGGCGATATTGTTTGGTTTGTTGGCCGTAAGCCTGCGCGATCGCATCGTCGGGTGATACCACCGAAATATCGCGTACAACAAGTTCTACGGCCTCCCGTACGCTCCCGAATTCTCCGGACGCTACCCCGGCAAGTATGGCTCCTCCGAGACACACTGCTTCCGGACACTCCATTACACGCAACTGCCGACCCGATAAAGCAGCTCGCAACTGGAGACCTAGAACTGACCGTGAACCCCCGCCGGTGACGTAGACATCCCGAAATTCTCCTACCGCGTTTGCCAAAATGTCGGTCATCAATGACAGTTCACAGGCAAGCCCCTCCAGGATGCCTTTGAAAATCTGGCTGCGGGTTGTACTCGAGCTCAAGCCGGAGATAAATCCGCGTGCACGGGGATTGAAATCCGGATTGCAAGTACCAATCAGATTGGGAGTAATGCAAAGGCCGGTTGGGCCTGCCGGTGTGTCTCGTTCCAGTGTCGCGTAATGGATCGACTCCACGCCTGAAGAGTCCCCGTCCTGCCCGCGTGTCTCCTCACCGTACAACAGATCGTGGAACCACTTCATCATGATTCCCGATGGAAAGTACGCTAGCGTGACGAACTTGTCCGGGACAACGTGACAATAAGAGTTAAGCGAGGCCGCAAACCCAGCATCTGTTAAGCAGGGCTGATCGGAAGCAGCCAGCAGACATTCGTAAGTACCCATCGAGTCGGCCACGCGGCCCGGACCGATCGCACCAACTCCCAATGCACCGCAGGGTTGATCGTGTCCACCCACTACAACAATTGTGTCCGAGGAGAGGCCGAGTTCAATAGCAGCGGCTCCGTTTAATTTTCCGGCAATCGTTCCCGCAGGCACAGGGACGGGCAGGCATTCGGCACTTAGTTCTGTCGCGGCGAGAATTTCTTCGGACCAGCACTTCTGACGTATGTCAAAGGCCAGATATCGGGAGGCCAGGGAGTAATCGATATACGCGGGTAGTCCTAATCGTGTAAGAACATACCCGATGACACTAAGAAAGCGAACCGAGGAATCAAAAATGTCCGGCCGATGCTTTCGCAGCCAAAGTAACTTTGGAATCGGATACATGGGATGAACGACCTGGCCGGTAATTTCAAATAGCTGCTTTTTCCCAAACGTTTTGTCGAGCCAAACGGCTTCTTCGGTGGCGCGATTGTCCTGGTTGAGGATGGCTGGAGCGGTTGCCTCGCCACGCCCATTTACCGGAACGAAAGTTTCACCGTGCGAATTCAAGCACAACGCTCGAACAGGATCACGAAGATTCTTCGATACCGCTTGCGAACAACGACACACCGCCAGCCAAAAGCGCTCGGGATCTATCTCTGCATGCGAAGGAGCGGGAAACTCCGGTGTGTACGCGGAGGCGTGCTGGGAAAGTATTTTACCCGTCGGCGCAAATACCACCGCTTTGCATCTGCTGGAACCAATATCAATAGCAAGCAAACTCATGATGGTTTTAGTCCCGCTTGCTCTTACCGCAAGGGTGTTCATCCACATTGCCGGGGCAGGCTACGATTAGCCCAAGGCAAAACATGCATGGCGGAATTCCTCACGCTTCGTCAAGAGCAGCACGCGCCTGTTCTAAAAATGCGCTCATGTTGTCGGCTTGGAACACATTGCGGCCAAAGAAGATACCAGCCGCTCCGGCAGCGGCAACTTCACGGACCACATCAAGTGCATGTTTGTCCGACGCATGACGACTTCCACCAAGCACTAGGATTGGTATGGGACATTTTTCCACCACTAAACGCATCGAGGTTGTATCCCCGCTGTAGTCGGTCTTAACTACATCCGCGCCAAGCTCGACTGCCATTCGAGTGTGCAGGTTCAGCCACTTCGGATCGCCAGGATTCTGCACATCCTTCCCCCGTGCAAGAGATTCAACAATCAATGGGATTCCAACTCGTTCACACTCGCGAGCGATTTCGGCGTTGCGAGTGATCTCCTTCATCTCGAACTCTGCGTCGCCTGTACCTACGACGAGATAGGTGAGAACCGCGTCTGCTCCGTGTCGTAACGCTTCCTCGGGGCGGGCGAGAAGGGCGCTGCGCAGTGCGCCAGTTCCGTTTTGCCCAATCGCAGACCAAACGGTTGTCCAATCCAGACGGGCGATTAAAGCCGGTATGGCGCCGACAATTTTCGAGTCGGCGAATTGGCGGATGAGCCCAAGGTTCAAAAGCAATGCATCGACTTTGGCCTGGGCAAACTGGCGGATCTTTCGTAGTGGGTCCTCAGTTCCAGGAATCGGTCCGAGAACCAGTGCATGATCGAAAGCCACTACCAGGGCTCGCCGTTCCGAGCCTCCCAGCAGGCGACTCAACCGAATCTTTTTGCCGCAATCGCTCACAGTTCCCTCATGCCCGCCTGCGTTTTAGACGGCCTCAAATTATCTTGCATGTGAGCGATTGTCAACCTATTTTGTTCGTATGTGCTCTTTTGTGTGACATTTTCCGCAATTGCTGCAACTCGGCAACAATGACTTCGACACCGGCTTCGCGCAGGCCCTTAATGTATTTTGCATCGGTGCCGGAGTCGGTTACGAGGATGTCGATGTCCGCCACGGGACCGACATACGCAAAGCTCTGACTACCAAACTTACTGTGATCCGCCAGCGCGACCCTGGTCTTCGCAGCTTTCGTGATCATCTTCTTGATCTGTGCCTCAGCGTGGTTTGCGGTTGAAACTCCATACGAAAGATCGATTGCGCTCACTCCCAGAATCGCTTTGTCCAACCGAATCTCTGAGAGCGCACGCTGTGCCCATTCTCCGGAGAAGTAGAACGTGTCCTTTTGAAGATCGCCGCCAGTACAGAGGACGGTGACGCCTGAGCTTCGTTGCAACTGGCAAACGATGGTCGGAGAGTTTGTCACTACGGTCAGCCGATTCCGCTGATGTAAGCCGCGGGCAAGCTCATATACCGTGGTGCTTCCCTCAAGAAACACGGTCTCGCCATCAAGCACCAAATGTTCGGCAGCGCGAGCGATGGCCTGCTTTTCGGCGCTGTGGCTATGCGACAGAGTTTCGTAGGAAGGTTGAAAGTTTGTACTCGACATGCGGGAAACCGCTCCCCCATGGGAGCGAACCAGTACGCCATCCTCCTCCAGCGCTGCCAAATCTCGCCTGACCGTCGCCGCAGTAACTCCCAGAGCGGAGCAGAGGTGGGAAGCGGCAATAGTGCGTTGTCTGGAAAGCATTTCCTGAATGCGAAATCTACGCTCTTCTGCGAGCATAATTTTTGCTGCTCTCCTACGCAGGGCGGATCAGTTGTTCCGCGTAGCCAATTGTATTTGGGATGCTAACGATTTGTATCGTAAAAATATACCACTGGGAGTCACGATCGATCAGAAACAAACAATCCAATTGACAAACGAGCAGCCTCTCGGTAGATTCGCGCAATCACAAGGTGAATGGCGTCACGGAAATCCGGGTGCAGCGGATGCAACAGCGAGAAATAAAGATAGCTGACGAGCATAGCAAAATGCCTATGGGATCAATTCGCGTAAAGAATCGCCTCTGATGCAGCCTAGAACTCTCACGACTCTTGCCCGCCTATGCCAGTGAAAACTGAAACGCAACCCCACCTAGCGCGCGCCTTCGGCTTGCTTCCTGCCACGGCCCTGAACTTGTCCAACATGGTTGGCATTGGGCCTTTCATCACAATCCCTCTATTGATGGCGTCCATGGGCGGCCCGCAATCGATGTTGGGCTGGCTGACGGGTGCGCTCATCGTAATTTCCGATGGTCTGATATGGAGCGAACTAGGGGCCGCGTTGCCAGGCTCGGGGGGTAGCTACCATTTTCTTCGCGAGGCGTACGGCCATCAAAGTTGGGGTCGCTTGATGGCTTTTCTTTTTATCTGGCAATTCGTTCTGAGTGGGCCGTTGGAAATCGCATCCGGGATGATCGGATTCGGGAACTATTCTACTTACCTGTGGCCAGGACTCAGCGGTCGAGGTCAGCAATACGTAGCAGTTGCCGCCGGCCTGGTTGCTTTGTTCCTCTTGTGTCGAAAGATCACAGCCTTAAGCAAGATCACGCTCACACTTTGCATTGGCACGGTACTGGCGATGGTAACCGTCATCGTCACTGGTTTACCTCACTTCAATGCCCGCATGGCGTTCGATTTTCCTCCAGGAGCAATGGCGTTTAATCGTGGCTTCGTGCTCGGCCTCGGCAGCGCTACCCTGATTGCCGTGTACAACTATCTCGGATATTACGACGTGTGCTACATCGGCGACGAAGTGCAGAATCCTTCCTACGTGGTGCCGCGATCGATTCTGTTTTCGCTGGCGATCTGCTGTGTAGGATACCTGACTTTGCATGTCGCCTTGATCGGGGTAGTGCCGTGGCGCGAAGGGATTCATTCGAACTTCATCGTTTCCAACTTCATGGAGCGCCTATACGGCAGAGGCGCCGCAATCGCGGTAACAATTTTGATTCTCTGGTCGGCCTTCGGCTCTGTGTTTGCGCTGCTTCTGGGTTATTCGCGAATACCTTATGCAGCTGCGATTGACGGCTATTTCTTCCGTCCGTTTGCGCGTCTGCATCCTACAAAAAACTATCCGCAAGTTTCTCTTCTGGTTCTGGGCGGTGTATCGATTGCTGCCGCGTTCCTTAAGCTTGACCAGCTCGTAAGCGCGTTGATCACTACGAGAATTTTGGTGCAGTTTCTCGGACAGTTGTTTGCCATTCCACTCCTGCGGCGAAAATTTCCCGTCACCGCGCGGCCGTACCAGATGTGGTTTTATCCCGTTCCCGTGATCATTGCGTTCTTTGGGTGGGCATATATTTTCCTGACCTCGGGCTGGCTCTACATCAAGATTGGCTTATTGACGCTACTAACCGGCGTTCTGGTTTTCTTTATCTGGGCGAAGTGGAAAGCTACGTGGCCTTTCGACCCGAGTCTGAATTCTGAGTGAGAAAGAAATCAAGCTTCCTTCCACGACAGAGAGGCATGCATGATTGAGCTTATTTGCAGTCGTTTTGGTCTGCCGAGAAGATTGACTGGCAAAATCCGCGAGGTCGAGATCGCAAGTCTCTTGATAGCCTGCGTGCTGAGCTTAGTGGAAGGTTGTATGGGCTCCTTTAACCCGGTTGGCTTTCAGGCCGTTGCTCACACCGAGGGCTTGTCGGCGGCTGTTCGGGCGAGCGACGGCACATTTGAGATCACAGCGGGGGATGGTGGACACAGCGTCATTCGCGCAAGAGTAGCAGCGGAGATCGATCATAAGTGGGTCAAATCGACTGATTATCCGAAACATGAAATATCTCAATCGAGTTTTGAAGATACTCTCGGACACGGCAAAAAGATAACCGTCACTTCATTCGGACTCTCGAATTTCCCCGATCTTGCGTATACGTTACAAATTTACGACAGCAGAGCTTTTGGCGTAATCGAGACGCTAGTTCAAAATCACACAGACAATCCGGTAACAATTCAAAGTATCCGAAACGTCGAGGCCGTTGGGGGCGAAATCATCGCTCTCGGCGGAACGCCGAAGCGCGACCGAGTTCTGTCGGATAGCTTCAGCGAGGATTGGCCGCCGTTGCAGATTTACGACTTAGGAAAAGCCCCCAACGGCATGCACCGCGCTGTAGGCAGCCAACTCATCTACAACCGCGACAGCAAGGAGAGCCTGTTCATGGGAGCTCTCACTTCCAGCCGCTTCCTCACCATCATTCATCTGCAAACGCAATCTTCATCGAAGGGTGGGCCCGCCATCGCTTCGTACACGGTCGATTCGACTGGAACTACTGAGATACAGGCAACCGATCCCGAATCCGGTCTGAGAGAGGGACCTGCGGAAAATCTGATTGAACTAAGCGTGCCCCTTCCTGCGGGCGAATCAATTGCTTCAGAACGCGTGATGTTTGCTGCGGGACGAGACTACCACTCGCAACTTGAGAACTACGGCGCCGCTGTTCGAGAGCTGCATCACAGTCGCGTCAGCGCGGAAAACATGCTGGGTTGGTGGAGTTGGACGGCTTTCTACACGAAAATTACGCAAGGCGCTGCGCTCACCAATGCGCAATGGCTGGCCGAGCATCTGAAAGAGCTGGGCTACGACTATTTTCACTTCGACTTGGGTTACGCATACGCTCGCAGTGAATATGCGACGCCCAATGCCTCTCAATTTCCCCGTGGCATGTGGGATCTGACCCACCGCATCTGCCGGTTGGGTTTGAAGGTAGGAGTTTGGACGGCTCCCTTTGAAGTAGGCGAGCGGGCCTGGATTTACGAACATCACAAGGATTGGCTGGTACACAACGCTCATGGCGATCCGATTTCGATTGGGAAGGCCGAAGAGGTTGAGGGCGAACGCCTGTTCGTTTTAGACGTCACCCATCCTGATGCGGAGGAATATCTTCGACAGACCTATGGCACCCTGACCCGTGAATGGGGTGCGCGTTACATTAAGCTCGATTTCATGGACAACACGGCAATCGAGGGTTATTACCATCGGCCGAACACGACTGCACTCGAAGCACAGCGAATTGGGCTCGAGATTATCCGCAAGGCGGTCGGCGAAGACGTGCTGCTCGATAAAGATGGGAGTCCGATGTTGAACCCTGTCGGCCTGGTGGATGAAGGCCGTATATCGCAAGACACCGGTCATGCGTTTCTCCGCAGCAAAGAAGCCGAGCCAGGCATCGCGGCGCGTTATTATATGCATCGCAACTTTTTCATCGATGATCCGGATGCGTTCACAGTTTCCCGGCAATTGCTTGAAGAGCGAACCATTCAAGCTCCACTTACATTGAATGAGGCTCAGGTCTCGATTGCTCTGGCGGCGGTTTCCGGAGGAATGTTTGAAATTGGCGACGACCTTCCGATGTTGGGAAGAGATCCGGAGCGTTTGGCGCTGGTCAAGAATCCTGATTTGCTTGCCATGGCGAAACTTGGCCGGGCTGCTTTGCCTCTGGATCTGCTTACCTATGCAGACAGGGATGACCAACCAAGCATTTTTCTGCTGCTCGAAGACCGGCGTCAGTCCATTTTGGCGGTGTTTAACTGGACGGAGGAGTCGAGTTCTCACACTGTCACTTTTTCCGATTTGAAGCTTCCCGCAGGGCATCCATACAGGGGATTTGATTTATTCGCGCAAGATCAGCCGTTGGCAGTGGAACACGAGACGCTCCGTCTGGATAATCAGCCCGCGCACTCAGTCAAGTTAATCAAAATTATTGATACCTCGATTCCGATCGCCGCGCCTTCGATCACGTTTCAAGTGCCGACTCAAGCCAGGATTGGTGAGGAAATTCAACTCTCCAGCGTGGCATCTAAGGACGGGGTCCCGGCACTTGCCTATCATTGGGATTTCGGCGATGGAGTTGTCGCCGATGGCGCCGCCCTGACTCATACGTATACAGAGGCCGGCGCTTATACAGTGCGGTTCACAGCAGAGGGCGTTGATGGCAAATCCGCAGAGGAAACATTTTCCATCGCAATCCAGGGATCGATCACTCTCCCTGCTCCTCGGCGTTACTCCGAACCACCGGAATCCGCGCCTCGATAGTGTCGGATTAGGTCATTCAATGACACGCACCAAGAATGGCCCGATTCCGCACTGAAACCCTCACGCCAAATGTGTGATTAACACCGTTCAAGGCAGCCACTCCGCTACTGATCACGAATGGCAGATCACCCGAGCCAAAAACATGTAAACAAATCGATGACCATGGGGCAACCGCTCGGCGACAACCCCAGCTCAGGCTATTATTCTGAAATGTGACGGAAAAGCCAGACACACACCCCAAGGCCCCGCTTCGCAAGGTTTTTCTCCGATCTTTTGTCCGACGACTTGTCATCGGGGTGGTACTTGTTTGGTCGCTTCCCGCGCTGATCCTTCTGGCTGCCCGCTGGATCGACCCACCGACAACCGCGGTGCACATCCAGCGCCACTTGCAAGCCTGGATTCACCACACTTCATATCACGAACGCTACAAATTCATCCCGCTCAGCCAAATCTCGCCCGATCTCCAGCACGCAGTAATCGCCGCGGAGGACGCGCGCTTCTACCAGCACCATGGGTTCGATTGGCACCAGATCCAAATCGCTGCCGAAGATGATTTGGAAGGCGGTCGCACTCGCGGAGCCTCCACCATTACGCAGCAACTCGTAAAAAACCTATTTTTCGGAACAGGCCGCTCGATTCTCCGTAAGGGTGCGGAGTTCACGCTGGTTCCAGTGGCTGAATTCATCCTCGGCAAGCGGCGCATTCTGGAGATCTACCTCAACGTGGTCGAATGGGGCCCTGGTATTTATGGTGCAGACTCAGCGTGCCGTTACTATGACGGAACCGCGGCTCGGAGTATCGGCCGCGAACCGGCAGCGCGGCTGGCCGCGATTCTGCCCGCTCCCCTGAAGAGACGGCCCGAGCGCATGAATAACTACAGCGCGCTCATCCTTGAGCGAATGCGCCAAATGGGTTGGTAGTCGCGGGTAACTTCTTACCAATGCAGCGCGTATGATTTGTCTGACGTGGGGGCTCGGCCGGGTGGTTGCCGATTTGGCATTCCCACTGGTTGTTACGCGATTTCTCCATTGGTAGGCCCGGTCGTCCCAATTAAGGTTTTTCAGACCGCCGAACAACTGCTCGGCGTGTCTTACTGCTAGTTTAAGAGCGAAATTATGAAACTGATTCTTGTGCTGATGTTTACTTTCCTCGCTGTTCACGCGAATGCCACTGCTGTTCCAGATGCTCCAATGAAAATTGGCATCGTTGGTCTGGTTCACGGTCATGTCGAGGCTTTTCTGGAGGGCGGCTCTTTGACACCAGCTGGCGGGATTCTAAATCGCCCTGACGTTCAGGTCGTTGGGATTGTTGAGCCCGACCAGAAGCTTTTCGACTCGTACGCAAAGCGCCATCATTTGTCCGCGAGTTTGCACTTTCGCAGCATTCAAGAAATGGTTTTGCAATCGCATCCGCGGGCGGTGCTGGTCTTCACTGCCCCCAGTGAGCACAGACGAGTGATTGAGGAGTGTGCCGCATTGGGCGTACACGTAATGGTGGAGAAGCCGCTAGCCATCAGTTACAAAGATGCTCTGGGCATTCAGGACGCGGCGAACCGAGGCAAGATCCATGTGCTCGTCAACTTGGAAACGTCCTGGTACCCGAGCAATACCGAGGCGTTCAATCTACTGAAGCAGGGCGTTTTGGGGCCGATCGTCAAGGCCATCTTTCGTGACGGCCATCAGGGGCCTAAACTGATCGGCGTTCCCCCTGAGTTTCTCTCTTTCCTTATCGATCCGAAACAGAACGGCGCCGGAGCTCTGTTCGATTTCGGCTGCTATGGCGCGAATCTCATGACCTGGCTGATGGATGGCGAAACTCCGCTAACCGTAACAGCGGTAACCAAGCAGTTGCAACCGAACCTGTATCCCCGTGTGGACGACGAGGCAGAGATCATCCTGAACTACAAGAATGCCGTTGCCATTGTTCAGGCGTCCTGGAATTGGCCCTTCGCTCTGAAGCAGATGGATGTATATGGCCGCACAGGCTATGCGAAGGCGATCGACTCCAGGCGCATCGAGGTCCGAAAGGCGAACGAGTCCGAAGGCAGCATGCTGAAGGGAGAGAGCCTGACCGCGCCGTACGACGATCCTTTGCACTACCTGGCTGCCGTCTTGAACGGAGGCATCGAGGAAGGAAATAGCCTGTCATCTCTGAACAACAACGTGACCGTGTCCGAGATTCTGGATGCAGCCCGACAGTCCGCTCAGACCGGCAAGTCAGTCAGTCTGCCATTCACAAAGTGAATCTAATTCCAGGTCGCGCTCGTTTATTCCTCATCTGATTCGCTTTAGTTCCGTGGGAGGTAATATGCCGAAACAGAAGACCAACCTCATTGTCTTTAACTGGAACGGCCGAAAAGTAAGCCCTGAAGTGCGCAATCACTGGATCAAGGTTTATTCACATTCCAGCGATCTGGCGCCGGGAGAACGAAACGAAAAGCCATAAGTCGCGACCGTGCCGGACGCGCTTTAACCGGCTGCCAACGCTTGCAAAAGGAGCGCCCGCAGGGAGTTTTCTGGTACCTGGATTGTTATTTGGGAACGACCTTGTGTCAGTGTAACCTTTGTTGAGGATTGATCCAATGACGTAGGGCGAAGCCGACCTTTTTCTATATGGTCATATTCCTCATCGTAGCTCCTACGCCGCAAGGTGTTGATTTGCGGTTTCCGTGAAAACACATAACAGACTGCTAGCAGCAACTATGCCCGCTTCCAATGATCTGAGTACCAGCGATCTGATTACAAGACGCTACAACCGGTTCCTTCTACTCATCGGCGGCCTGGGTGGTCTGCTTTACGGCGTTGACGTCGGCATCATCGGGGGCGCATTGCCATACTTGGAGGCGACCTCGAAGCTGACCGGAAGCCAGCTCTCAATCATCGTTGCCGCGGTGCTGCTAGGGAGCGTTTTCTCGACGCTCTTCGCGGGACTGCTGGCGGATTGGCTCGGGCGCAAGCCCTTGATGGTCCTCAGTGGGGCTATCTTCGTGGTGAGTATCCCGGTCATTGCGCTCTCACAAAGCTACGGACTCTTGTTCTTCGGCCGGTTGCTGCAGGGCATTAGCGGGGGCTTCGTGGGCATCGTGGTGCCGCTCTATCTCGCCGAATGCCTATCGGCCAAGGATCGCGGCAAGGGCACTGGCGTCTTTCAGTGGTTGTTGACTCTAGGTATCGTCAGTGCTGCCGTCATCGGAATCTTCTACAGCTATCGGGTGGCGGAGATCATGCGTACGGGCTCACATGCGGCGATCTTTCTAGTGAAGGACAATGCATGGCGGCGCATCTTCTGGATGTCGATGCCGCCTGGCCTTCTGTTTGCAGTCGGCAGCGTGTTTGTGTCGGAGTCGCCGCGCTGGCTCTTCAAGCGCGGAGAAGAAAAAGCGGCCCGAGAGGCTCTGCTTCGATCGCGCAGGCCAGAACAGGCTGAGCTCGAATTAAGGGAGATGAAGCAAATCTCCTCGTTGGCCTCGGCAAACCAAAAGTCCGCGAATGCCGCTTCGCCGACCGCTAGCTCGACAAAAGACTCGCTGCTGCGTCGAAAATATGTGCTTCCCTTCCTGCTGGCTTGTGTGATTCTCTTCTGCAACACGGCCACGGGGATAAACTCCATCATTGGCTACAACACCGACGTCCTGTTACAGAGCGGGCTCTCAGACGTGCAGGCTCACTGGGGCTACGTAGTATTTACCTTGGTCAATTTCCTGATGACGATCGTTGGCGTGACTCTAGTCGACCGCAAAGGACGCAAGTTTCTATTTCTGCTCGGGACGTCAGGCATCATCGTTTCTTTATCGCTAGTCGGGATGCTCTTCCTGCACACGGAGAAGAATCGTTACGATGTGGCCAGCGCAATTCAAGCGATGGTCGGGCCGAGGACCGGGATCGCCACCGAGGAAGCAGCGGGAAATGACCAGAGCCTTTCGCTGCGCTTCGACCCGGCGGAAGCAAAGCAGCTTGCGGCTTCGACTAGGCTTAGAGACTATCCTTCGTTAGGCCGGATGTCTTTGTCGATCATCTACTCCTTCGGCGGGTTCACCGCTGCGACCCCGACGGCTCGCTCAGATGATGCCGGCGCCGCGCCCTTGGAGATCGACCGGAAGAGCTGTGTTCCTTCGAACAAGGTCGAGGCGTTCTTTCGCAATCCTTTCATCGACTTGGCTGTTGCTCGCGCCGCTCCGCTCCACATTGAACATGCCTACATTGCTCCCGTGCCGGATTCCCTGAATGGCTGGCTGGTCGCACTCGGACTCTACGGATTTGTGGCATTCTATGCGCTGGGACCGGGTATTTGTGTTTGGTTGGCGCTCTCGGAGCTAATGCCAACGAGGATTCGGTCAAATGGGATGAGTATCGCGCTGGTGATCAATCAGATTGTCTCAACCACCCTGGCGGCGATTTTTTTGCCAGTCGTCGGAAAGTATGGCTACTCGACCATGTTTTTCATCTTTGTAGCATTCACGGTGGTCTATTTTCTGACGGTTGCACTATTTCTGCCAGAGACGAAAGGCAAGACGCTCGAAGAGATCGAGGCTCACTTTGAGGCCATATAGAACATTGAGACTACGTAAATGGGGCAATGGCAAACTGTGGTTCGTCGGTGGCCCCCTCCTCCGCGCACGCGAAGTCCATTCGGAGCCGGCAAAACGACGGCAACAAAACGATGAGCATGGAGCAACCGCTCGAAGCCGAACAACGAGCAGCCGAGTGGATGAGAAAGACCAAAAAGATTCCGCCTTCATCGATCGAAGATTCCCCCGAGCACGGCTGGCGAGAACGCCTCGACCGCCTGATTTGGAAGGATGAGGAGTGCAGAGACTTAGAAACGCGGGATTAGCTTTTGAGGAATCTCTGGCGGACCCGAACCAATCGATTCGTAGTTTCAGCTGGACGGGGAAGAATCTGCGGTGGGGCGTTTTTTTTCGGGCGATCAATGGGGAGTAATCTTGATCTCGGATTTGAATTCGTGATAGTTGCGGAAGTCGATGATGTTGTGGCTGCAGTCGCTGGTACCCCGTTCACAACCCAAGCTCTCGGCATGGACCGGAAGCAGAAAGGATGTCTGGCCAATCCTCACGTACGAATAATCAACCGCAGTTTCGACCGTATCCATCCGGAAATCTGAGGGTATGTTGCGGGCCTGCATCTCGATTCGCAGGACGCGCGCGGTGTTCGGATCCACCCATACGGAGCCTACGTAAGCCGGAGCCACATTCTGAGAGCCCGCGTGCAACATCCAGTGTGAATTTTCACTCTGCACTTGAAAGTCGTAAACCTGGGCACTGAAACCCGAAATAGTAGACGCACCACCGGGCCGGAACTGCGCGCGTGTAGCGGGGTGAAAAAGATCCAGCAGCATGGAGGCAAATTCCCCGGTGGACCAGGACCCATCGATCTCCTGCAGGGCCTTGTCCGTGGGGCGGTTATCGATCTTCACGTTACGATAACTTTCCTGCCCGTCCTCGTAAATGATTTCAGCCGAAACCAGGTCCAGCGGCATTTTCTCCTCGCGGCCTCGCTGCGTAAACCGCGACATGAACTCCTGGCAAACAAAGTTGGGAAGCTTCTGTGAAAACTGGAACGCCGCCTCTCTGGCCCTTTCGATCAAGGGTTCGGAGGGAGTCAGCGAACTCGTGGGTGCAGAGTCCGCAGGGCGCGACGCGGCTGGCGGCGGGTCAGGACAGGGAGGCGGAGCCGGCTCCGTACCTCGCTTCAAAATGGGAGGGGCATCGGAACAAGGGGGCGTACTCGGTGCTTGCGATTGGGCGGCGGGCGGCGTAACCAAGGCGAACGCCAAGGCGACCACTACGCCAGCCAAGCGAAGCCAGCGGCCCATAGGTTGAAGGCTGCATCCTTTCACAGACTCACTTCCTCTCGAATTTAGCACAATTCACGGGAATTTTAGGCCCCGAAATACCCACAAGCTAAACATCATGGTTGTACTCGCAATGCCAAACCGCAGTCAGCCTTCCGTCAAGCTGTCCTCCTCAGCTTGACATGTATATCCATTACTGATATATCTGCTCGTGACATACTCAGGATCCACATGACGAAGCGAAATCTCCCTGCGGAATTGCGGCCGCTTCTTCCCCTGACGCCGGCGGTGTTCTACGTGCTGTTCGCGCTGGCCGAAGGCGAAAAGCACGGTTACGCCATCATGCAGGAGATGTCAGCGCTGTCGCACGGTAAGTTCCGCCTGGGTCCGGGAACGCTTTACACAACCCTGCAGCGCCTGCTCGATATGGAGCTGATCGCGGAAGTAGAGGGGAGCCGGAGCACGGAAGATAGCCGTCGCCGATACTACCAGCTCACAAGCGATGGCAAATCGCTGCTGGAGGCTGAACTCGCGCGCATGGAGTCGGCGGTGCGATTGGCGCGCAGGCGCAAGCTAGTGCCGCGGACGGCGGAGTGATTTATGTCGATGCAAGGAGAATTGGCAATCGTTCGCTTGAGTCGAATCGTCTACTCAGGCTTGCTGATTGTCTATCCACGTGAGCTGCGTCACAAGTTCGGTGCGGAGATGGTAGAGGTCTTCGAGGCGATGATGCGCCATACCATCGTCGAGCGTGGCCCGACTGGAACGATTTCTCTATGGGGATCTGCCTTGTGGGAATTGCTGGCCGTCGCGGTCCCGTCACGCCTCGCCAGCAATGCATCGATGGCCGGGGCGATTTCATTCCTCGCGTCCTCGGTATTGTTCCTGGTCTTTTTCAGAGCGGTTAGTTGACCTGCCGCAAATTTCACTTAGGAGGGGAGCCGTGCGTGGTCACATGGCAATTTCGTTGTTCGGACTTGTATTTGGAGCTTTGGAAACTGGCGGAGCTGTGCAGGAACTCGTGTATCGCGGCATTCTGAACAGCGAGACCGAGCCGATGATTATTGGGGGCCTTGGGCACCGTCACCGGAGCTGTACTGCCTTGGGCCAGCGCTAGTCTGCTGATACGTTCACGGCTCGTAAGCGTTCTGGTGCCGGCGACTGCATATCTTTCAGTTCCGACGTTTCTGATTTCCGGAGTCTACAAACATTACGCCGGATGGCCCATTACCCTGGTGGGCATCCTGTACCCACTGATTATGTTGCTCTGGTGCAAGATGGGCGCAAAGCAGGAAGAGTCGCGGATCGAATTCTCCGGCCCATAGAACCTTCGTCCTACAGAACTGGCTATAGGCGTTAACAGCGATAGCACCCAAAACCCTGTCCCCAACCGCTAGCGCCGAGAGGTGATTGAATTTCATACGGCCCGAGTTTGCTGCCGGCGGTTAGAGCCAGGCCGCGGGCCACCATCAGAGGGAACCTAGGCACCGCGCACAGCTTTTTATGGGCCTCAAATGCATGCTTCCCCTCTCAGATGCCCGCATACCATGCGTAGCCGACCCGTCCGCATGCGGGTCCCGCGGCGGCTCGGTTATAAGAATGTGAAAATACATCAATCGCTTGACTCTGCCAAATTGATTCGGGGTCGCTGGTTTGCTAAGGTCGTTCTCATGTCCGAGCCTGTCATGTCCGAGCATTCCACCGAGCAGGTACGCGAATTGCTCGACTCCCTTTATCGCGTGGATTCGGGACGAATCCTGGCAACTCTGATCCGCTTGCTCGGTGATTTTGATCTTGCCGAGGAGGCGATGCACGAAGCCTTTGCGGCTGCGCTGAGCCTGTGGCCGAGGACTGGAGTACCCGGCAACCCGCGACCATGGTTGATTTCGACGGCCCGATTCAAAGCCATTGATACGCTGCGTCGGCGGGCAAGATTTGATGCGTCTCAAGACGAGCTCGTGCGATATCTCGAAGCGCAATCAAGGTCGGCGGAAAGGTCCAACGAAGAGAGCAGAAAAGAAGAAGACAGTTTTGAGGACGATTGCCTTGAAGACGATCGGCTGCGCCTGATCTTTACCTGCTGTCATCCATCGCTACCTCCGGAAGCGCGCGTTGCGCTCACCTTGCGTGAGGTGTGCGGGCTGACCACCGAGGAGATCGCCAAGGCCTTCCTCACCACTCCGCGTACGCTGGCGCAGCGCATTGTGCGCGCCAAGGCAAAGATTCGAGAGACACCGATTCCGTACGAGGTACCGACACCTCAGGAATTGCCGGAGCGGCTGGGCGCGGTGCTTCACGTCGTCTATCTCGTCTTTAACGAGGGTTATTCGGCTGCGGCGGGAGCGGAGGTAACGCGAGCCGAGCTAACCGGCGAGGCGATTCGACTGGGCCGGTTGCTGACTGAACTCAGGCAAGAGCCGGAAGTGATGGGGCTGCTTTCCCTGATGTTGCTGCAGGAATCCCGCCGCGCCGCGAGGACCTCGCCGACCGGAGAGCTGATTTTGCTGGAAAATCAAGATCGCTCGCTCTGGAACCAAGAGCAGATCGCCGAGGGAGTGGCATTGCTGGGCAAAGCCGTGAAGTCCCGCGGCATCGGCTCCTACACACTGCAAGCTGCGATTGCGGCCGTTCATGCGGAGTCGGAATCGGTCGCTCGGACCGACTGGCGGCAGATTGTTGCGCTTTACGACCGGTTGCTACGAATTCAGCCTTCGCCAGTGGTGCAGCTCAATCGTGCCGTGGCCATTGCCATGTGCGATGGTCCAGAGGCCGGTCTGGCGCATATCGACGCGGTGTTGGAACATGGCGAATTGGCAAATTATTACCTGGCGCATTCCGCCCGTGCCGATATGTACCGCAGGCTCGGCAGGACAGCCGACGCTCGTGCTTCGTATGAGAAGGCGCTGGCGCTGACCCAACAGGAACCAGAGCGGCAGTTCCTGCAAGAGCGGATTCGGCAGTTGAAATAAAAAAATGGAGTAGCTGTCGAGAATCCTTGGGAGAAACCTAAACAAAACTGGGGACTAAACTGGAACACACGGGACCGTCTTCCAGTTTTTCGGCAGTCGAGATGAGCGAGGATGAGAAAACCTGTGAACGTCCCCTCTGGAAGCCGTGAAGAAATTGTGTATCGAGCCAACAACGTGATTGCGAAATGAACCGTGGTGGGTAAACTGCGGATGTGAGCGACCACGGCGTGCCCGCTGAACCGCGACTTGTCTCTATCAATCGA
>JBAVAQ010000080.1:0-53281 GCA_049585795.1 Terriglobales bacterium
GAACACATCCAACTGCTGCTCGTCTTGTCCACGCATACTTCCTTCTTATCAGGTTGTGCTGTGGAAACAAGAGAGGTTCGTGGTACTCCGCCCGCTTCAAATCGAGTTTTTCCGCAGCCTGCTAGGAAGCTTTGAGTTCCTCAGTTCGCTTCAACTGCCCGCAAGCAGCAAAAATGTCGCGTCCTCGTGGGCGTCGGATGAATGCAGGCACGCCCGCGGCAATCAATGTCTTCTGAAACTGGAATACCCGGTTCTCTGCGGGAGTTTGAAAGGCGATCCCCGGGCCGGGATTCAGCGCAATCAGGTTAACTTTCGCTCGCACTCCGCGGATCAACTCAGCAAGCTCGCGTGCGTTTTGCACCGAATCATTCACGCCATCAAGTAAAACGTATTCGAAAGTCAGCCTTTCCCGGTTCCGCAGAGGAAAATCCCGCGCAGCCGCGACCAACTTCTCCAGATTCCATTTGCGATTGATTGGCATGAGCCGGCTTCGCAATTCGTCGTTGGATGCGTTCAGCGATATGGCCAGTTTTGGCCGCACCGGCTCGGCGCCCAGATCATAGATCCGGGGCACGATGCCCGCGGTGGAGACCGTCATACGAGATTCCGGGATGCCCACTCCCTCGACCAGCAGGCCGACCGCTTTCATGAAATTGTCGTAATTCAGGAAGGGCTCGCCCATGCCCATGAAGACAATATTCACGCGATCCCGAGGGGGAGCGACATGCTGGTCATTGAGCACGGCACAAACCTGTCCCACTATCTCGCCAACCGTGAGATTACGTTTCACCCCGAGCAGCGCAGTCAGGCAAAACTGACAATCCACGGCGCAACCGACCTGGCTGGAAACACAGATGGTGGCGCGATCCCAGCTTCGAGCTTTATCGAGTTCGTTCCCGGCGTCGCTGCCGTCCCCAGCTTCTCCGTCATCACCTTCGGGCATCCAGACGGTTTCCACGCTTTGCCCGTCAGCCAAACCGACGAGGTACCGGGCCGTGCCGTCACTGGACATGAATTTCTTTTCAATTGCCGGAGCCCCTATTGATAAACCTCTTTGCCTGAGGCTATGCCGCAATTCCTGCGGAAGCGTGGAAATCTGCTCCACCGACTCGACGCGCTGGCTGTAGAGGGCCTCAAACAGTTGCCGTCCGCGGTACGAGGGCTGGCCGGATTCCTCCACAAAATCTGTAAGCTCGCGAAAGCTGAGGCCCAAAAGTACGCTTTGTTTCTCTTCGCTCATACATTCCTCTGTAATCCCGGCACCTTGCCTGTGGGCGGGACGCCCCCACGACAGCCGCCGGACGGCGGCGCGGACATTCCTGAGCGCTCCAAACAACCCCTTTCATTCTAGAGCACACGCGGGACACCGGCGTCCGCAGAGTCTATCCACCGGAGAGAGTCTCTGTAACTGCATGATTCTACGTCATCACCGCGCATTAGCGGAGGTTGCCCGGGTATGTAACAATAGTAGAGACCCGCCCTGATCTGAGTAGCGGAAGAGTTATAGGAAAACTAATGGTTGAAGAAGTACGCAATATCCAGCGCGAATTGCTGCCTAACGGGCTGACCATTATCACCGAACAAATGCAGCACATCCGTTCGGCGTCGATTGGCATTTGGATCAAGAAGGGCTCACGCGATGAGGATCCGCAGTGGAACGGCATCTCCCATTTCGTCGAGCACATGGTTTTCAAGGGCACCAAGCATCGTTCTGCCGAAGACATCGCGCGACAAGTCGATTCCATCGGCGGCAACATGGATGCCTTCACCGCCAAGGAGTGCATTTGCTTCAACGTCAAGATTTTGGATGAGCATCTCCCCATCGCGATGGATGTCCTCAGCGACCTGGTGTTGAACCCGACATTCGATGTGCGCGACATCAGCCGCGAACGGGGCGTGATCCTCGAAGAAATCAAAATGGACGAAGACAGTCCCGACTATCTCGTCCACGAGATCTTTACTCAGAACTTCTGGAGAGATCATCCGCTGGGCAAGCCCATCCTTGGAACTAAAGATACGGTGAAAACATTCGAGCGGGATCCCGTTCTTGGTTTCTACGGGCAGCGTTTCGCCCCCGGTAATTTGATCATTTGCGCCGCCGGCAATCTGAATCACGCGCAATTCGTGGACTTGGTGGCGAAGCATTTTCAGCACATGCGGCCGATTAAGAACGGATTTCATAGTCCCCAGCCGAAGATTGTCCCGCGCATCATCATGCGCAACAAGAAATCCCTGGAGCAGGTACAAATCTGCGTCGGCGTACCCTCCCATCCAATAGCGCACGAAAAGCGGCATGCGTCCTACATTCTGAATACGTTGCTGGGCGGAGGCATGAGCTCGCGCCTGTTTCAAAACATCCGCGAACGCCAGGGACTTGCCTACTCGATTTACAGCGACCTGAATCCGTATCGCGATACCGGCTGCCTTTCAGTTTATGCCGGCACGTCACGGGAATCGGCAGGCAAGGTGGTGCAGTCGATTGTTTCCGAGTTCCGCAAACTGAAATTAGAAAATGTCCCGGAGGAAGAACTGCGCCGCTCCAAGGATCAACTGAAAGGCAGCCTCATGTTGTCGCTCGAGTCCTCGACTGCGCGCATGTCCAGCCTGGCGCGGCAGGAAATGTACTTCGATCGCTTCTACAGCATGGACGAACTCATCGAGAAGATCGAAGCCGTTACCGCTCAAGAAGTGCGCGAACTCGCCAATGAGTTCTTCCTTACTGACTCCATCGCGGTGACGGTGCTTGGAAACCTGAATGGCCTCAAGTTAAAGCGTGAACAACTCGCCTGCTGAGCGCAGCACCGCGGCTTTCTTTGTGACCTTCGTGTCCTTTGTGGTTAACGAAGTTCAAATGCGAAGTTCAGACGCCTCGTCCACCAAGGACACAGTAGACAGAGGATTCCGTCACGGCTCAGCTGAAGTTATCCTATTTGATCAACGGTTTCTGACCCAGTGCTAGCTTTGCAGGCTGTTTCGAGGCATACTAGGCAGCAAGTCCCGGGTTCGGCAGGGGCAGGGAGTTGGCGCTATGCCTATGCTCGAGCAGAACAGCCGCACAGATACGGGTGATTCCCCGCCACACGCGGCTTTCGAACAGCAACAGCGCCGCCGGATGCTCCTCGCCCTGATGGTTTTGCTGCTAGCACTGGTTTCGGTTGTCATCAAGGACCGCCAGTTCTGGTTCCCGCCCAGTCCAAGCGCTGAATCCGAAATGTCAGACCAGAGCATCCCGCAACCGAGCTCCGCCACCAGTCCAGCCAAGCCCGCAACCTCCGTCACGACGCCGAAAATCGCCGTACCCTCACCGTCCCACGCGCCGCGAAAATCGAAACGATCAGCGAGAGTCGCGCATTCGACCAGCACGCCAGACGCCACGCCGCCCTTCATCACCGCGACCAATCGCGCCGTATTGCCCCCTCTTGAGGTCGAGGTTGTTGCTGGCAATAAGCACCGAGCCATCAATGCCACGGATAGTTCTGTCAAGCTCGATATGCAACCGAGCGAGGAAGCAGCCGCGCAGCCAGCCGCTCCGTCACCCCAAAGCCAACTCACTGCGACAACCAAGACCAAGGCGCAAGTTCAACTTTCGTCGGGCAGCGCGCAGGTGATTTCTCGAGTCGACCCCAGCTATCCCCTGCTTGCGAAGCAGATGAGAGTGCAAGGCGCGGTCATCCTGGAGGCTCTGATCAGCAAGAGCGGCAACATTCAGGACATCCAAGTACTGAGCGGTCCGGCAATTCTTTCAGAAGCTGCCCGCGATGCGGTCAAGCAGTGGCACTTCAAACCTTATTACCAGGACGGACAACCAGTTGAAACCGAGGCCCGGGTCACAGTAAATTTCACCATTTCGACCTACTGATCTGGATGAAGGAAATTTCAGCCGCCGGACAGTGTCTGAACCCTTGATCACGTTTCCGGAAACAAAAAACGGGCGTCCGACTCTCGCGAGTCATTGGACGCCCGGGCAGCCCTCCCCCAGAACTGCTCACTTAGAAAAATAAGTCTTGGTTCAAGTTTTGTGAATGGCACGTCCGGGCTAGAAAGACCCACGAATGTGCCATCGCACGATTTAACCGGCGGGGTAAAGCGATTGCGCATCTCAGAGTGGAAAGTATTCTGGCTAAATCGCCGGCGTCCGATTAGTCTCCGTGCTCTCTCGCAGCTTTGGATATCGGTCCGATTTCCACCCGATTACGGCCTCTAGCTTTGGCGGCGTAAAGGGCCTCATCCGCAAAGCGAATGAAGGTCTCGCAATCGAGGGTTTCTTTTTCATCCTGCTCCACCGCAGCAAGCCCGAGACTAATGGTGACGGCAACCTTGCCCGCAGTGGTTTCGACCGGGTGATCGGCCACACTCTGGCGCAGCCGTTCCGCCCCGATGATCAAATTACTGGCGGAACAACCAGGGAAGACGATCAAGAATTCCTCTCCGCCATAGCGGCCGACGACGTCATAAGGTCGAACATGAGCGGCCAGCCGCCGCGTCACCTCTTGTAGTACAACATCGCCCACCAGGTGCCCATAGGTGTCATTGATCTTCTTGAAGTAATCGATGTCCGCCATGATGAGACCCAGAGGGTCTCGGCTGCGTTGTCGACGAGACACTTCTCTTCCCAATAAATCGAAAACAGCTCCACGATTCCAAAGTCCAGTCAACGGATCGTGCGCCGCGGCAAAGTGCAAATCATCTTGCGCATGAATCAGGGCCGCTTGTAGATCAAGAATTCGTTTGCCGGCTCGAACCCGGGCGTGAAGTTCGTCTACGTCAAACGGTTTGGTCAGGTAATCATCTGCGCCGGCTTCCAGGCCAGCGATTACGTCCTGTTTATTGTCCTTCGCGGTCAGCAGTAGAACATAACGATAAGGACCCTGGTCGCGACTGCGGATTTTGCGACAAAGCTCGATCCCGTCCATCCCCGGCATCATCCAATCGAGGATCGCCAATTGCGGAGCATCTTCCTTTTGCAAGACCTCCCACGCGGTGAGCCCGTTTTCCACGGCGGTAACACGGTAGTCCCACTTCTTGAACCAACTCTCGAGAATCCGCCGGAAAATGGGATCGTCTTCTGCAATGAGCGCCGTGTTGACCGACGAAAGCTTCGCATCAAGGATCGCTTTGGAATCCGAGAGCGCCCCGGTTTGCTCGGGTGGAACCTTACTATTATTCATGACGCGCCCCCGCCAATTTTGCCAGATCACGCTGGAGACTGGCCACTTCCCGCTCCAGCACAGCCAGCGTTTCGCTTGCCCGCGAAAGGTCTTTGTGGTTTCCCATCTCTTCGAGCTGGCGCGCCGCTTGCGACGTTCCGCCGGCTCCCAGGTAGCTGGATTCGCCCTTCAGGCTGTGCGCCGCCCGGCTGACTTCGCCAGGGTCTCCCGCCGCCACCGCCTGCTGTAGTTTCTGCAGCAATTTCGGAGACTCCTCCAGAAAAATCTGGCACAGTTCCTGCAGCAGTTGCTCATCGCCTCCGATCCGATTGAGCGCTTCCGTTTTGTCCCACGATGTCGCCGCCGCCGCAGCTTTCGCAGGCACGATTGGTGCGCGGGCGATGTCCGACAATGTCTGTTCGATGTCGCTAAAGCGCACTGGTTTGGTGATGTAGCCGTCCATGCCGGCTTCCAGACAGCGTTCCCGGTCACCCTTCATGGCGTGTGCCGTCATGGCGAAGATCGGCAGGCGCTTTCTTCCGCTCTTTTTTTCGCTTTCTCGGATCGCTGCCGTCGCGGCCATGCCATCCATTTCGGGCATTTGCACATCCATGAAAACAATGTCGAATCTCTCTGTCGAAGCCAACGCCAGCGCATCCTTGCCGTTTTCTGCCAGCGAGGTAGAGTGGCCCATCTTCTGCAACACCCGAAGGACCACAGCCTGGTTCACCGGGTTGTCCTCTGCCACCAGGACGCGCAGCTTGTGCGCAGATTCGCGGAGGGTGTAACGAGTGACCAGAGCGGGTGCGGTGCCCACATCCCGGCGCCGTTGGCTTAAGGCGGTGAGGATTGCGGCTAGAAGGTCATCTTTGAGCACCGGCTTGAGCAGATACGCGGAGATGCCCACCTGCTGGCAGCGCGTGGCTTCGCCGGGCAGCCCTCCCGAAGTCAGCATCAGTACGGTGACTTGGGCAAGGTCGGCATTCCGCTTGATTCTGGCCTGGATCTTTTCCGCTAGCTCGAATCCGTCCATTCCGGGCATATGGCAGTCGATCAGAATCACCCGAAAGGGGTCGTGTTCTTGCTCGGCGGTTTCCACCGCAGCCAGCGCCAGCGCGCCGCTCTCGGTGGCGTGAGGCCGCATTCCCCACCCCCGAGTCATGTCGCAGAGAATCCGCCGATTGGTGTCATTATCGTCGACGACCAGCACCGGAAGATCTTGCAGTGCGGTTTCGGGCGCAGGAGATGCAGGTTGAACCTTCGCTGCGGCCGTGGCAAAGCGAGCCGTGAAATGGAACGTGCTCCCTTGACTCTCGCTACTCTCCACCCACATCTTTCCCGCCATCAATTCAACCAGTCGCACCGAGATCGCCAATCCCAGGCCGGTGCCTCCGTATTTGCGCGTCGTGCTGCTGTCGGCCTGCGAAAAAGCCTTGAACAACAGTCCTTGTTTCTGTTGAGGAATGCCGATACCTGTGTCCTTTACTTTGAAATGAAGTTCCACATTTCCGGCATTCTGCGAGACGCACTCAATCGTGACCAGCACTTCTCCCTGCTGCGTGAACTTGATCGCGTTGCCGACCAGATTTACCAGAATCTGCCGCAGGCGGCCGGGATCGCCCAGCAATTGGGAGGGCACATCGGGGTCGGCGTCGTAGGCCAGTTCCAACTCTTTCTGGTGAGCACGCAGCGCCAACGTCTTCATGGTCTCGCCCACGCAGTCGTAGAGGTTGAATTCGATCACTTCCAGATCGAGCTTGCCCGATTCCACCTTGGAAAAATCGAGAATGTCATTAATCACAGACAACAGCGATTCTCCTGAAGACTTCACCAGCAGCAGATAGTCGCGTTGCTCAGTGCTCAGTTCTGTATCCAGGGCCAATTCCGTCATGCCCATGATGCCGTTGATCGGAGTGCGTATCTCGTGGCTCATGTTGGCGAGGAATTCACCCTTCGCACGACTTGCCGCTTCAGCCGTTTCCTTGGCCAGCTTCAGCTCCGTGTTCATCGCCATTAACTCCCCTGTGCGATGAGCCACTTGCTCTTCAAGACTCTCCCGATGCTGTTGCAGTTCGAGGTCACGTCTCTCGATTTGTTCAAGCATGCCGTTAAATGAGCTCGCAAGCCGGCCGAATTCGTCACGGCTAAGAACTTCTGCCCGAATGGAGTAGTCACCGCGGCCCGAAATGGCGTTAGCCGTCTCTACCAGGTCGCGGACGGGGCGCGAGATGGGTTGTTGAAAACGCGACGAAAGGACAAGCGCCAGCGAGAACGTGACCAGCAGAGTCACGAAAAAGTTGAAAGCGTATCCTCGCAATCGCGAATGCAGGCTTTCCAGGTCCGACTCAATGTACAGCGTGCCGACGGTCTCACCCGCCAGCACGATTTTCCGGAACTGAACCAAATGACCGTTCCTGAATTGCGTGGTCTCAGCCTGTGGTGCGGGAGCTAGGAAATCTGAATCTTTTGCATCTCGGGCATACTTGGCGAATGGTTTGCCGTCCGCGGTGTAAATGACCGCCGCAGTGACGTCCGGTTCGGCCCGCAATGCTTGCAAAGTATCCCGCGCTGATTCTGCATCCCGAAAGGTCAGCGCGGCCGTGCTATTGCCGGCGATAACGTCGCCTAACACGGCCAGGTTCTGGGCCACCGCGTGCCGGAAGGTCACCAGATCATAAATCGCCATGGGACCGGAAACCGCCAACGCGGTGAAGCCGCTGATCGCCAGGAACAGAGCGCTGAGCTTATGGCGGATCGACAAATCCCCAAACCGATGCATTGCAGCTACTCCTAAAACGTGCTCACCCAATAACCACCTTCGCCACACTCAACAGCTTGGAACTGATCTTCAATCCGGCTTGCTCGATGGCCGTACGGCTGACCTCGAATTGCACCCGATCGTCTTGCAACACAAAATTGATCATGCCGCCCTGCGCGGCAAAGTCTTTGGTGTCGCCCACGGTCAGAATGCAACTTCCCTGCAAACCCTCGAAAATCTGCCGCAATCGCTCTTTTTCTGAAGAAGCGATGAAGAGGATATGGCAAGTTCTGGCCATTCGCAGATCGACCACGTAATCAACTTCGAGTTTGCGTCCGTTCACTGTCTTTTCCCGGGTGATGTTGCGTAATGCCTCGCCGAAGGGATCGCGTCCAAGAACGCAAATTTGTAGCGGCGCGGTCGTGTCGCGAAAGCTCTTTGGCGGCCAGTCGACAAATTTGGCAAAGTTGTATAGGAATGCAGCTTTGATTTCATACTCGCCAGCGGTCGCGGATTGCGCACGCGCCGTGCCGAAGAGCAGCGTCAGCACTCCCAACATCCACAGAACTCGCCGTGGATTTGGCCTGACTGAAACCCGGGCGCGAGTGAAATTCGCAATCCGCATGCTTCCTTCGTGACTGCATTGCGCGGGCTTCCCTCCGGCTCGCCAACGCCCAAGTCCCAGCGGTTTTCTCAGTCTGGCGCTCGTCGGGAGGAAGTGCCCGCGTTCCCCAGACTTGAATGGGCCCATTTTCTTAAAACCGCCCGGTGATCTTGATCCGGACACTTCTGCCATCTTGTTGAATGGCGTCTTCCGGATCCTCGGGGCGGCCGGGATCGAAATATTTCTTGTCGAGTATGTTGTAGGCGCTGGCGGCCAGGTCCAAGTGTTTCCCGAGCGTGTGTCCGAGCAACGTGACGTTGAAAACCTGATAGCTGCCTAAGGAATCCTCCAAGAGGGTCAGGCGTCTTCCGAGAAATTGCCCCTCGATTCCCGCTGTCAATCGTTGGTCGATCAGCGGGACAATCAAATTCAACTTCGCCATGGGCCCCGGGGAGTTATCCAGAGGCGTGTGACCGCTAGTATCGTTATATGCATTCACGTAGTCGAAGCTGGCTTTACCCTGCAAGCCATTGGTCGCGCGTCCGCTGAGCTCCACATCCATCCCGGTAGCTTGCGCATTGCCAGCATTTTGGTACTGGAAGTTTCCGTCGCTGGGAACCAGTTCGAGGGTAATCAGATCTTTAATTCGGTTGCGATACACCCCACTCGAAAGCTGGAAGTATTTCCCCAACCCCTGTTCCACTCTTCCCTCCAAACTCTGAATGCGTTCGGGCTGGAGCTTCAAATTGTTGTTGTAAAAAGAGCCGAAGTCCGGGGAAGTTTCGTAAACGTCGGGAGCGCTAAAGGCATTGCCATAGAGAAGCTTGAGAGCAGTTTTCTGGGCGGCGCGGTAGATCAGTGCGGCCCGCGGGTTGGTGGTTCCACCAAAAGTGGAATAGTGATCGTAGCGAACTCCCGCGTTGAGCGTGAGGCGGCGAGTGATGCCAAATTCATCCTGACCATAGAAAGCCGTGATCAAGGAACTGTTCGGTTCGGGAGTAAATACGTTGGGAGGGTTGAGTAGATCGCCCTGATCCTGCCTGACGTTGTCCCTGACCTCGGACCCCAAGGTAAGGTGGTTTCGTTCAAACAGATCGCGACTCACCTTGAAATCACCAGTCCACCAATTTCCGCGGAAGGAGTACGTGTCCAGCACGACCGGCTGGCCGTCCATTGTCGGTGCTTCTGGAACCGGTCCCTGCAAGCGAGCCTGGTCGTAGCTGGTGCCGCCCTCCAGTTGCCATTTTCCGATCGGGTGCTGGTAGTCGAGGCTGATGTACTGATGGCTGTCGATGTTGTAGTCCGCGGGATCGTTGAACACAGCTCCGAAATACGCCGTCGGAACTCCCTTATCGCGCGTGCTGAACAACCCTTGCAGCGTGAATCCGCGATACGTCAGCGTGGCCAGAATGTGCGTATAGGATTCATAGTCGGTATCGCTGGTAATGCCGTTGTTGTTTGCCGGGTTGTCGAATTGAGGAAAAAATAAGGTCTGGCCCTGGCTGTTGTAGAAAGTGCCGGAGAGCAGCACGCCCAGACCGTTAAATTCATGGCCATACGTCGCTCTGCCTTCGTTGGTTCCAAAGCTACCCGTCTGAAAGGAAAGTTCCCAATCCTTCACTTGTTTCGGGGTGCGGGTGATGACGTTAATGACGGCGAAAAAGGCATTTGCCCCATAGAGCGAAGAACTGGGCCCGCAGACGAATTCCACTCGTTCGATCATGTCTACGTCCACCAGGAATTCATTGCCCAACATCGCCTGGCCGAGAACGTTGTTGTTGATGCGATGGCCGTCGATCAGCACCAAAATCCGGCTGTTCCAATCTCCCAGGCGTCCAAAGCCGCGAACGCCCACGAAAGTGTAATCGCGATCGTAAGTAACATAGAATCCGGGCACGCTGCGCACGATGTCGGCCAGGTTGCGATAGCCATATTTCTGGATCTCGTCGGCGGTGACAACCGTCACCGAGGCCGGCGCATCGCTGGCGCTTTGCAAATGCTTCGAGGCGCTATAAACCTGGATGTTGCCTAATTCTTCCAGGCTCACTTCGCTCAAGTCTTTCTGTCCCTGCTGGGCGCTCGCAGTCGTGGCTACGGCCAGGATCGCAAGCCAAAATGCAAGCTGAAATCTCTCCCGGCGTTTTCCCGCGATCGGACTCTTGGCTAACCTTCCCTCGGTCATAGACATTTGGCGACCCGTAGAACGCTTCCGCGCAGAAACACTCGGCGCAGATGCGCGGCAATGCCAACTTCTTCGGCCAGATGCGGGCTTTCCTTTACTTTCGGCGGTTGCGTCCGTGGTGCGGGACGTGCAGCGGCGGCGGCTCGCATTGGGAGTGTTCGAAGGTGCATGACCATTCGAAACGAGCGCGGTGGCCGAGTCGTAGTTATTTATCCATGCGCCCCGCGAACGAGCCTTCTGAAGCATCGACCTTGTCTTGCCGATGGGAACCTCAGCCGCGCCTATTGCTCTTTATGACCGACTTTCAAGATCCGGAGATCCTCCTTGCCGTGTTGGACAGCCTGCAGACCGGGGTCTCTGTCGCGGATCGAAACGGGAAGATCCTGTTCTGGAACCAGGGCGCCGAAAGGCTTACCGGGCACAAGCGGCACGAGGTGGTAGGGCGCTCCTGCCGGGACAATATTCTCGTCCAGTGTGACGGCCAAGGCTGTGTCGCCTGTGGCGCGACTTGTCCAATCACCCGAACCATGCGCCAGGGCAAGCCTCAGGAAGCGAAGCTGCAATTGCGCCATAAGGAAGGACATCCCGTCCACGTGATGATGTGGATTGCTCCCATCCGTGACGCGCGCGGCTCCATCATCGGAATCGCGGAGAGTTTTGACGAACAGAAATTTGCCTCGGATCGCGATCGCAATCAGCACACCCTAGCCGCACATGGTTGCATGGACGAAACCACCGGCATTCCCAATCAAGAGTTCACCCAATTCCACCTGGGAGAAAATCTCGCCAGTTTTGAGCGTTATCAGCTTCCCTTCGGCATCCTCGCCATTAAGGTGGACCGGCTGGAACACTTCCGCGCCAACTACGGTCGGCAGGCGGGCGCCGCCATCCTGCGCGTGGTCGCGCAAACCATGAAGAGCGCTTTTCGTCCCACCGATTTCGTGGGACGTTGGGCCGATGATCAAATCCTCGTAATTTTGGTTAATTGTCGTGATCACGGCGTAGAAAAAACTTGGGAACGGATTCAGAAGATGGTCACTTGCGCCGGACTGCGCTGGTGGAGCGACGAGTTGTCGGTTACCACTTCGGTGGGATTAGCGACCGCCCAGCAGGGGGATACGATCGATTTGCTATTGCAGCGAGCGCAAAGTTCCCTGCAGCGGTCTTCGCTGAAAAAGGTCGCGGTCGCATCCGGTTCGCAGGAAAGCCAGGGAAGCTCGGAGATCTGATCGCCTATGTTTGCCATTATCGGAATCGTCGTGGTCTTCGGCTCGGTAATTGGCGGCTACCTGATGGAACATGGCAATATCAGGGTTTTGGTTCAGCCGGCTGAACTGGTCGTCATTGGCGGCGCCGCCATTGGAACCGTGCTGATCGCCAACCCGCTTCACATTCTGAAACAAATCGCGGGCGGCGTAGCGGGCGTATTTGGGGGATCGAAATTTACCAAACAGCGTTACCTTGACTCGCTTAAAATGATGTATGAACTTCTGAACAAGGCCCGCCGCGAAGGCCTCATGGCGTTGGAGGCCGACGTCGAGGACCCAGCCAAGAGCCCGATCGTTTCCAAATATCCCGCTTTCCTCAAAGACCACCACGTACGCGACTACTTCTGCGACACCATGCGCATGGCGATCACCGGAGTTGAAGCCTTTGATCTGGATCAGCTTCTAGATCTCGACCTGGAGGTTCACCACCACGGCGCCAGCTTGCCCATCGCCTCCCTGAGCAGCATGGCCGATTCCTTGCCCGGCCTGGGGATTGTCGCCGCCGTACTCGGCGTTGTAATCACCATGGGAGCCCTCGGCGGTCCCCCGGAAGAAATCGGCCACAAAGTTGCCGCCGCCCTGGTCGGCACATTTCTCGGAATCCTGCTTTGTTACGGATTGGTGGGGCCGCTCGCAGCCAGCATGCAGAAGATCGCCGAAGACGAAGGCGCATACTTGCATGTCCTGCGCGTAGTAATGGTTTCTTTCTTGAAGGGGACCGCTCCAATTATGGCCGTTGAATTCGCCCGTCGCGCGATTCCCGGCCACCTGCGCCCATCGTTCCTGGAAGTTGAAAAGCACTGTAAGGGAGGCGGTGCAGCAGCGGCCGGAGACCCACCGCCAGCCGCAGACGCAGCCGCCTCAGCATCCGCGTAGAAGAAGATAAATCCCATGCCTGACGCCCGTCCCATCATCATCATCAAGAAAAAAGGCGGACATGGCGGACATCACGGAGGGGCGTGGAAGGTCGCGTACGCCGACTTCGTGACCGCGATGATGGCGCTCTTCATCGTGCTCTGGCTGCTCAACACCAGCAAGCCCGTCAAAGAAGCTATCGCTGGCTATTTCAAAGATCCCTCGGGCACCGCCAGCAAAATGGGCTCAACCAAAGTGGGTACTGCCGAGGCCCTTGCCATTACTAAAGACGACATGCCGAAATTGAAGGAAGAATTGGAAAAGGCCATCCGCAAGGTCCCCAACTTCGACAAGATTAAAGATCAGATCGAAATGACTATAACCCCCGAGGGGTTGCGCATTGAATTACTCGAAACCGAATCGGGAACCTTCTTCGAGGTAGGCAATTCGTCTCCCAGTGACAACGGCAAAGAGTTGCTCTCGTTACTGGCGCAAGAACTCGGCAAAATCCCGAATCATCTATCGATCGAAGGTCACACCGATTCGAAACCCTATGCGGGCGGCGGTGAATACGGCAATTGGGAGCTTTCCACGGACCGCGCCAATGCCGCACGGAGGCTGATGCAGCACGATGGCTTGCGAGCCGACCAGGTTACGCAAGTCCGAGGCTACGCCGATCAGATGTTGCGCGCCCCCAGTCAGCCCCTCGATCCATCGAACCGTCGTATTTCCGTGATTGTGCAGAATCTCGAACCAAAGCCGGAGGAGCCCAGGAAAAATGATGCGAAGCCTGAGATCACGAAGCCGGCACAGAAAATTCCCAAAAAAGATTGACTGGTAGAAGTCAGCAGCCCCAGTCACTGCATTACAGACGCTCATCCGCTACAATGAGCGGTTCGTGCTTTACCCTAGTTCAAAAGGAAACAACTCCGTGATTATTGGTGTGCCCAAGGAGAGTTACCCGGGTGAGCGGCGGGTCGCGCTCGTCCCTCTGGTCGTGCCCAACCTTCTCAAGGCGGGACTTGAAGTCATTCTCGAAAAGAGCGCGGGAGTAGAAGCCGGATATCCCGACGCGTTCTATGTCGAAAAGGGCGCGAAGATCGTTTCCGATCGCGCCACCCTCTTCTCGAATGCGGACATTGTCCTTCAAGTCCTCAGCTACGGTTCCAACGACGTCACCGGAAAAGCAGACCTTCCACTCATGCGTCGCGGCCAGTTTCTGATTGGTTTCCTGCGGCCGCTTGGATCTGCCGAAGTCATCCAACAAATTGCCCAAACCGGAGTGACTTCATTCTCGGTGGAGTTGATGCCGCGCACCACGCGGGCTCAGAGCATGGATGCACTTTCCTCGATGGGCACAATCTGTGGTTACAAAGCAGTGCTGATTGCGGCTGACACTCTGCCCAGAATTTTTCCCATGTTGACTACGGCGGCCGGAACCATCACTCCCGCTCGCGTGCTCGTGATCGGCGCTGGAGTCGCCGGGCTTCAATCCATCGCCACCGCCCGCCGGCTGGGTGCCGTGGTTTCTGCTTACGACCTCCGTCCCGCCTCGAAAGAGCAAGTGCAGAGTCTTGGGGGCCGTTTCGTCGAGCTCCCCATCGAAGCCAAAGATGCGCAGGATGCGCGCGGATATGGCACTGCGCAGGATGAGACCTTCTATGCGAAACAGCGCGAGCTGCTCGCCCGCGTCGTCGCCGAGAGTGACGTTGTAATCACGACCGCCGTCGTCCCCGGCAAGAAGGCGCCTGTTCTGGTGACTGCAGACATGGTGAAAGGAATGGCGCCCGGCTCAGTCATTTTCGATCTCGCCAGCGAGCGCGGAGGCAACTGCGAGCTGACCCAATCCGGCAAGACCATCGTCGCCCATGGCGTCACGATTATCGGACGCATCAATATCGCCACTGAAGTTCCCTATCACGCGAGCCAGATGTACGCACGTAATGTCACCGCATTTCTTTTGCATTTAGTGAAAGAGGGAAAACTCCAACTCAATCTCGAAGACGAAATTACTCGCGAAACCTTGCTGACGCAGAACGGCGAAATCGTGAACCAGCGCGTCCGGGAATTTTTCTCATTGCCAGCGTTAGTTTCGCAAAGCGCATAACTGAGAACCGAGAACGAGGAACTGGCAACTGAAAATATAAAACTGGACGAATTCAAAGGAGCAATCATGCCAGCCGATTTCATTTCGAATCTTTATGTATTCATCCTAGCCGGCTTCGTCGGCTTTGAATTGATCAAGCGGGTTTCGCCGCTGCTGCACACGCCTTTGATGTCCCTGACCAATGCCCTCGACGCGATCGTGGTGGTGGCCGCCATCATCATCGCCGGGCGGCATGAGACGCGCCTGACCACAGTGCTGGGTGCGATCGCGGTGGCGGCATCCTTCAGCAATATGGTGGGCGGATTCGTCATCACCGACCGCATGCTCCGCATGTTCAAGAGCCGCAAGTCGAAATAATCATGACCGCACAAGTGCTTCAGCAGTATCTCGATTTCGCCTACATTGCTGCGGTGGTTCTGTTCATCCTCTCTCTCAAGGGGCTGAGTTCGCCGACCAGCGCGCGCTGGGGCGTTTTGGCAGGAGAGATCGGCGCGGCCCTGGCCGTTACCGCCACGCTATTCAATCCCGAGTTGGTGCAGTACAAGTGGATTTTCATCACCCTGATCATCGGCGCCGGCATCGGCATTCCGCTGGGCCTGGTACACATGACCGCCGTGCCCCAGCGAACTGCCTTGAGCCATGCCTTTGGAGCGCTTTCGGCGGCTATCATCGGTATTGCCGAGTACTACGTGGGCACCGCGCCGGTCACGCGCTTTGAAATGGGCGAAATCGCCCTGGAGGTCATCATCGGCTCGCTCACCTTTACGGGCAGCCTCATCGCCGCGGGAAAGTTGCAGGAAATACTCCCCCAGCGGCCCGTCGTCTATCGCGGGCAGAATATCGTCAGCCTCTCCGTCCTGACGGGAGCACTCGGGCTGGCGGTCGCGCTGGTGGTGAATCCGGCGAACACCACGCTCTTTCCCATTATGGTGATCGTGGCGCTGTCTTTTGGCATTCTGCTGGTCACTCCCATCGGTGGCGCAGACATGCCAACCGTCATCTCACTGCTTAATTCGTACGCCGGGTTTTCGGCGGCGCTGCTGGGATTTGTCCTCAACAGCAAGGTGCTCGTCGTGTCAGGCGCGCTCGACGGATCTTCTGGCCTCATTCTGTCAGTAATTATGTGCAAGGCCATGAATCGCTCCTTCACCAACGTGATGTTCGGAGCATTTGGGCAAGTGCAGGCTTCGGCCGCCGGAGTACAGGAAGAAAGGACGGTTCGCAGTGCCACCCCCGAGGAAGCCGCCGGAATCCTGGCAGCGGCCGACAAAGTTGTGATCGTCCCGGGTTACGGCATGGCCGTCGCCCAAGCCCAGCATAAAGTCCGCGAGCTCTATGACGCCCTCGCCAAGCGCGGAGTGGACGTGCGCTTTGCCATTCATCCTGTCGCCGGCCGAATGCCCGGACACATGAACGTCCTGCTGGCCGAAGCCGACATCCCCTATGATCGCCTGATCGAAATGGACGAAATCAATGGCGATTTTCCCCAAACTGACGTCGCCCTCGTGATCGGCGCCAATGACGTGACCAATCCCGCCGCCCGCACCGACACCGGCAGCCCCATTTACGGCATGCCCATCCTCGACGTCGACAAAGCCCGCACAGTAATGGTGATCAAGCGCAGCATGAGCCCCGGTTTCGCCGGCATCGACAATCCTCTTTACTATCTCGATAGGACCTTAATGCTCTTCGGAGACGCCAAGGCTTTCGTGAACAGCATCCTCCACGAACTAACCGCAAGCCCGCATTAACAACATTCGCTCGTGAACGGTAGAGATGTAGCTAGCTACGTCTCTACCGCATTGATTGCAGAGAGTGAAACCTTCTGCCGCCCACCCGCGTCAAAGTTCGACGAATCCAGCCAGCGCTCGAACGCCGTTTTTCTCTTCGGCCATTCCGAGTCGAGCATTGAGTACCACGCCGTGTCGCGGTTGCGTCCTTTAATAATCATGTGCTGGCGAAAAAGTCCCTCGAATGTGAATCCGAGACGCAGAGCTGCGCTCCGCGAAGGCGCATTCAACGCGTTGCACTTCCATTCATAGCGGCGGTACCCCAGATCTTCAAAAACATGCCGAGCCATCAGATACATCGCTTCTGTCGCTCCAATGGTCCGCTGCAATCGAGGCGTAAAAAGAATGCTGCCAACCTCGATCACCCGATGCGCCGGTTCGGTGCGCATATAGGCGGCGTATCCAACCGCATCACCGGAGGCCTTGTCGACAATAGCGAAGAACAAAGGGTCGTCCGAACTTGCCATCCGCTTGAGGTGAGAATCAAAGGCGGCGCGCGTCGCAAATGGCCCCTCGAACAGATAAACCCACAGCCGCTCATTCTGCGCCCCCTCGAAAAGCGCGTCGCCATGGGCTGCGGGATCAACTGGCACAACCCTGGCCACGCGACCTTCCAGGGTCACACGTTGCGGGCGCTTGGCCGTCATCGCATCGACTTCCGCGCCGATGCCAACAGCATCGATGTTGTGTCTTGAAGCCATCACAATGCCGTTCCGCCTGTCTGATTATTTTATTTTTCCACAGTCCGGACCTTAGCCAACGCGTTCTCTTCTCCGGAGATGGCATCCGCGGCTTCAGATCGGCCATGAAAGATCAAGCCGAAGATAAAGCCGAAGATAAAGCCGAAGATAAAGCTACGACCGTCGAAGCGGCCGTCACAACCCACAACCAAAATCTGACGAAAGGCTAAGCTGGGGATTTTGTTTACGGAATGCGGGTCGCGCCTCTGCTTGGGTTCCTGATCATGGCTCCTGATCACAGCTCCCAAGCAGAGACCCGCGCTACCCATCTATTCCATAAATCATATTCCATCTACAGTGAACCGTAGTTATCACTCCATCAGCCTGCCTCAATATCAGAACAAACTACTGATAACGCATAACTTACGCACTAGACACTGGCTGGCAACCCATGTGCATTCAATATCTTGACATTATCTGTTATTTCGATCCCGCAGTCCGACAAGCCAACTACGGTTTCGTGGAGGAAGTATGAACCCTAAGCGTCTTTTGCTGTTTACCTTTCTGCTGGCACTAGCAGTTTGTGTGCTAGCGACCACCGTTACCTTTGCTCAGTCGTTTACTACCGGTGAAATCAGCGGCACCGTCACTGACCCATCCGGCGCAGTATTGCCGAATGTCGCCGTCACTTTGAAGAGCGTCGACAAGGGGTTTACCCAGACCGCCACAACGAACGCCCAGGGCGCGTACCGATTCTCGCTGTTATCTCCAGGAAATTACACGGTTTCGTCTGAAGCGCCCGGCTTCAAAACGACCTCAGTCTCCCTGGCAGTTGCGGTGGGTGCGGTCGCCATCACCAATATCAAGATGGAGCTAGGCACCACCGGAGTCACCGTCGAGGTTAGCGGCGAAGCGCCCCTGCTCCAGACCGATAGCTCCGAGATTTCCACTACCATGAACACGCTCGCAGTTCAGAGTCTCCCGAATCCCGGCAACGATCTTAGCTTCATCGCGCAAAGCGCCCCGGGTTCGGTCATGAACACCCAGAGCGGCTACGGAAACTTCTCCAGCTTCGGCATTTCGGCCACCTCGAACCTGTTCACCATGAACGGCATGTATGACAACGATCCGTTCCTGAACCTGAACAACTCGGGCGCGACCAACCTGTTGCTCGGCAACAACGAGATTCAGGAAGCGTCGGTAGTCAGCAACGGTTACTCCGGTCAGTACGGCGGTTTCGCCGGCGCGACGGTAAACTACGTCACAAAGTCCGGAGGTAACCAGTTCCACGGCAACGCAGCTTACTGGTGGAACGGTTCTGCCATGAACGCCAACGACTGGTTCCACAACAACACCAGTCCAGCCACTCCCAAGACTTTCGACAACGCCAACCAGTGGGCCGCGTCGTTCGGTGGGCCAATCAAAAAGGACAAGGCTTTCTTCTTCTTCAACTATGAAGGTCTGCGCGTCGTGGTTCCGGTTACCCAGACCGTGACTTACCCGAGCCCGCAATTCCAGGCCTCGACCCTGTTGAATCTGGCGGCTATCGGGCAAAGCGACCAGATTGCCGCTCCGGGCGGCTACAACGCCATGTTTGGTTTGTGGAACGCTGCTCCCGGCGTAAGCCGAGGTACCCCAATTACACTAGGCGGGGCAGGAACATCGGCAGGCGGTTGCGGTGACCTTGCCGGAACTGCGTCTCTTCTGCCTGGAGCCCCGCTCTTTGGCACCGGTGTCCCCTGCGCCAACAGCTACCAATCGGCAGTCGGTGCGCTGACCCACGAATTCCTGCTGGCCGGCAGATTCGATTTCAACATCACCAATAACGATAGGTTTTTCATCCGCATGCAGGAAGACAAGGGGTTGCAAGCGACTTACATTGACCCCATCACGCCGCTATTCAACTCTACCAGCAATCAGCCCGAATATCAGTCGCAGGCTAGTTGGAACCATGGCTTTGGCGCAAAAGCCGTGAACAATCTAGTAGCCTCAATCACGTACTACAGCGCGATTTTCAACACCACCAACCGATCAGCCTCTCTTGCGGCGTATCCTACCACCCTGTTTATGGGCGATGGTACCTTTGCCAACAGCTTCGAAGGGACCGCCCTCGGCGGTATAAATTTTGCCTTCCCGCAAGGTCGCAACGTCACCCAGTACCAATTTGTGGATGACTTCACCTATAACCTGAGTAGCAAACATACTTTGAAGTTTGGTGAGAACTTCCACCGCTACCTCGTTGGCGACCACGACTTCGGCAACCGTGCCGTTGGTTTGCTGATTCCTTTTGACATCACCTCTTTCTATAACGGCGGTACGACCGGCACTGAGCTACAGCAGAACTTCTCTGCGACTGGAGCCGTTCCCGTCGCAATTTACGGGTTAGGGTGGTACGTGCAGGATGAATGGCGTGCAACCCCAGGGCTTAAACTGACCTTTACCATGCGTTTTGACCACCCCTCAAATCCAGTCTGCCAGACCAACTGCTTCGCCCGGCTGGCGTCAGACTTCTCCACTCTGAATCACGACCCCGCGATCCCCTACAACCAGGCAATTGTGACCGGTCAGACTGCGGCCGCGAGTTCGTTTTCATCAGTCCTGTACCAGCCGCGCTTTGGTTTCGCGTGGACTCCCCCCGGCCTGAAGGATACGGTGCTCCGTGGCGGCTTCGGCCTGTTCGCCGATACCTTCCCTGGTCAGGTTGCTGACAACTTGGCTACCAACCCTCCTGGCTTTAACAGCTTCGCAGTTCTAGGAGGTCTCGGGGGGCCACAGGTCGGTGCTCTGACGCCGGGAGTTCCGGGTAGCATCTTCACCACGGCCGCCCAGACGAACGCAGCCTTCACCAGCGTGTTCGCCAGCGGAGGAACCGTGGCTGACCTCATCGCCGGCGGCTTCTCACTGCCAAATGTCAATAGCGCCAATACTATTAAGGTGCCAATGTATGAAGAATGGAACTTCATGCTGCAGCAGGGTATCGGTGCCAACACTTCGATATCTCTGAACTACGTCGGCAACCACGGCTACCATGAAACCGTGCAGAACGAAGCCGTCAACGGCTTCTGTCCGACGTCCGTTTGCGCCCCGACGGGTTTCGCTGGACTTCCAACTACAGCGATAGATCCGCGGTTCAATTCTGTGAACCAGATCCAGTCGATCGCGGTTTCCAACTACAACGGGATAACGGCTACCGTCCAGCATCACTTCAGCGCTGGTCTTCAGTTGCAGGGCAACTTCACCTGGAGCCACGCGTTGGACGAAATCTCCAACGGCGGCTTCAACCCCTTTAACTTCGGGACCAACGAAAGCATCTTTAACCCGAACGAACCCAACAACATCCGCAGCATGTACGGCAATGCCGATTACGACACCCGAAAGTACTTCAGCTTGAACTACGTGTACGAGGTGCCTTATCGCTTCGGTCCGAAGCCGTTGCTGCAAGGTTGGCAGCTATCCGGTACCGCATTCTCCCGCAGCGGATTGCCGTTTACGGTTGTGGACGGCGCCAGTGTGAGCAACGTTCTTAGCGCGTTCGGCTACGGAGGAAACCAAGCCATTTTCGCGGGCTGGAACGGTGCTGCTCAGGGAGGCTGCGGCGTGGGAGCCGCCTCTGCCATTGCTGGCGGCGCGAACCAGCCATGCCTGAACTCGGCTGACTTTTCACCCACCATAGTTCCCTCTTCCGCCACCGCGAACGCTCCCATATTGGGCTTCGGCAATCAACACCGTAACCAGTTCTTTGGCCCCGGATACTTCGACACCGACTTCACCGTGATGAAGTACACCAGCATTCCACACTGGGAAGGTGCAAAGCTCGGTATCGGCGCGCAGTTCTTTAACATCCTCAATCACCCCAATTTCGACCAGCCGGTCCGCGACATTTCGAATTCGTCAGGCCAGTTCGGTCAGATCGTGAGAATGGTGAACACCCCAACCAGCATTCTGGGATCATTCCTCGGCGGCGACGCCGCCCCGCGCTTGATCCAGTTGACGGCGAAGATTAACTTCTAAGCCAAACATGATTTAACCAGGCGGTCTCGAAAGAGACCGCCTTTTTTCTATTTCATACTTTTGCCGCGAAGCGGCGTAAGCATGCAGCCCACAGCGCAAGAGGTTTCGGAAAAGGATGACTAGCGCTGTTTTTGGGCAGGGCCCGACTTTAGTCGGGCCGCTAAGTCGCTGAACCGCGCCCGCGCTTTAGCGCCTGAGGCCTGCTTTGTTCGGTCGTGGCCGCGTAAGCCGTGGGAAGAGTCGGGCACCACCTCATTTGGCGCGTTTTGCCTGAATCCGTGATTCGATTAGAATATCTACTGTCTGGAGGATCCCATGAACAGAGCAACTATCCGCTTCTCCGTACTATTTTGTACGGTAGCGCTGGCGATGGCCGCCTTCGCCGATGATCAGGAGAAAGCAACCAAAGAAATAAAGAAGATCACTTCGATCTCGGTAGACTCGAACATGCGCGCCATTGTCAATCGCACCATGGCCGATATGCTGAAGACGAAGCGCCTGGACTTGGTAAAAGAGCGTCAGGAAAACAACCTGAACTATGGAGATTTGTTCCTGGCTCAACAATTAGTCGCTAGCGGGGCCAAGATGGAGGACATTGCGGCGCAACTCAAAGCCGGCAAGAGCATCTTCGATATCGCCAACGCCGATCACGCAAACTGGAAGCAGATCAATTCCGAGGCCAAGAAGCTGAACAAGAAAGTCGACGACAATATCGAGAAGTCTTTTACCGATGCTAAGAAACAAGCCGCCCTCAACATGGCTGAAGACTACGATGCCAAAGCCGACAAGGTTCCTGCTGACTCGAACATAACCAAAGACGAATACGCCGAGGCGCAGAGCCGCTACACGCACCTGCACGACTTGGCGACCGCCGAGTTGCCCACCGGAGACGCAAATGTGAAGGGCGGTGGGACAGGCGTTATGGCGCCTTCTGCCTCCAGCCACTAAGAGGTTGCAGAAAACGGAGGATTCGTACCGGGAAGGGCCCGACTTTAGTCGGGCCACTAAATCGCTGAAAATGTGTCCGCGCTTTAGCGCCTGCGGTACGTTTTTGGGCAAACAAGCTAGTTTTCCGCAACTTCCGAGGGAACGACGCGCGGCTTAAATCGGTTCTATTTCAGGGCGATCTCTTTTGGCAAGTCGCCTTTTTTCTTTTCGCGAGATTTGTTCGGGTGTAACATCTCCCCAGTGTTTTGTCCTTGCCTTCACCCGGCGCATGGGGAGGGACAGCATGATCCGCCATTCTTCTCGACCCGCCCTGCTCGTACTCCTGCTGTGTCTGCCGCTCTCTCGGTCCGTGGCCCAACACCAGGCCGGCAATGTTCATGTGTACGTTACTTATCCAGATGACCGTGCCGTCACCGTACAAGTAAAGGTCAGCCTCATCAGCGGATCGAGCGGTACTCAGGTCGAGGAAAATTTTACCAATGATCGTGGCGAGGCGACCTTCCTGAATGTGGCCGTCGGTAACTATCACGTGTCGGTCAGCGGGGAAGGTATTCAGGCCACACAGAGCGACAGCTTCGAGGTCGACGAGCGCAAGACTACCCAGTCCGTTCTAGTCCGAGTGCAGCGCGCTGCGGAGGGCGCACCGGCGAACCCTACCAATGCCAGCGGCGCTACCATTTCAGCCAGCGATCTTAAAGTGCCAAAGAAGGCCAGCAAAGAGTTCGACAAAGCCACCAAGTTAATCGCCAGGCAGGACTGGCAAGCGGCCATCGACCAACTGAATAAAGCCATCGTGCTTTATCCGGCTTATGCTGAAGCCTACAACAATCTGGGCGTGGCTTATGCTCATTTGGGAAATTCCGACAAGGAGCGCGAGGCCCTGCAGAAAGCCGTTGCCGTTGATAACCACTTCGCCCCTGCTCTTGTAAATCTGGCCCGGCTCGAACTGAAGGAGCATAGCTTCGCGGCCGCCGAAACTCACTTACACCAGGCCACTGCCGCCGATCCAAACGACCCGCGTGCTTTGGTCTTGCTGGCCCAGGCGCAACTTCTGGATCACCACTACGAGGACGCCATAGCCAGCGCCGGTAAGGTCCAGGCATTGTCCCACGACTCTTACGCCGTGATTCACTACGTCGCCGCCCGCGCCTGTGAACGACTGAACCGGCTCCGAGATGCGGTCAACGAACTTAAGCTTTTCCTGGCCGAAGAACCGTCAGGAGAGCGCGCAGACGCAGCCCGCCAGGAAATGGCAGCCATTCAAAAGGAGCTGACGCCATGAACCCGTAGCCCCGAACCCTTGCGGAAAACTCCAATTTCGGCTGGCGCAGCGCCTCTACAGCTCGCGAAAAAACCTTGATCCAAGCCGGATTTGGGAAGGGCACGACTTCAGTCGTGCCGCTAACCGCTTCTTGATGAACGAGGGTTTTAATTGCGCTGTGGCAAATACCTCTTTCCCCAATCCCTTGCGTCCCCGCCCTGATGGTCAAAATAAAAACGCCATCCGGTTTCGCCGGATGGCGTCCAATCTCCCGCGTCCGCCCGCTAGTCCGCGGTAGCGTGCGCCTTGACGGCCGCCGTCTCGTTCCCAATGCGCATCCCGTAGAACGATCGATACACGAAGAAGAACGAAATCAAAAAGAACACAACCGCCAGCAGGGTGGTCAACCCGGCATTGCTTTCCGTCAGCCTCACCGCCAATTCCACCGCCAGCAACCCGAATAGGGTGGTGAATTTGATCACCGGATTCAAAGCCACCGACGATGTATCTTTGAACGGATCGCCCACCGTATCGCCGATCACCGTGGCGTCGTGCAGCGGCGTGCCCTTCTGTTTGTATTCGACTTCCACAATCTTCTTGGCGTTGTCCCAGGCTCCGCCGGCGTTGGCCATGAAGATCGCCTGATACAAGCCGAAGATCGCGATCGAAATCAAGTACCCGATAAACAGAAACGGCTCCATGAAAGCGAAAGCCAGCGTAGCGAAAAACACCGCGATGAAGATGTTCAACATCCCCTTCTGCGCATACTTGGTGCAGATCTCCACCACTTTCTTGCTGTCCGCCACTGACGCCTTTTCCACGCCTTCCAGCCTGATATTTGCCTTGATGAACTCCACCGCGCGATAAGCTCCAGTGCTTACCGCCTGCGTCGATGCGCCCGTAAACCAATAAATAATCGCGCCCCCACTGATCAATCCCAGCAGAAACGGCGCGTGCAGCAACGACAATTTCTCCACATTCTGCGTCAACCCGTTGGTCAGCGCCATAATGATGGAGAACGTCATCGTAGTCGCGCCCACCACTGCGGTTCCAATCAACACCGGCTTCGCCGTCGCCTTGAAGGTATTGCCCGCCCCATCGTTCTCTTCCAACAAATGCTTGGCCCGTTCAAAGTTCACATCGAAGTTGTAATCCTTCTTAAGCTCGCCGGCGATGTTGGGTATTTGCTCGATCAGCGACAACTCATAGACCGACTGCGCATTGTCTGTCACCGGACCATACGAATCCACCGCGATCGTCACCGGCCCCATCCCCAGGAACCCGAAAGCCACCAGGCCAAACGCAAAAACGGCTGGCGCCAGCATGCCGGCCGCGTGCTCCAACCCCATCGTGCTCATGTAGTATCCCACCGACATCAGGAACACCATCGACAATCCCAAGTAGTAGCCCGAGAAGTTTCCCGCCACAAATCCGGCCAAAATTCCCAAGGATGCCCCACCCTCCTCCGCCGCATCCACCACCTCGCGCACGTGCCGCGACTCCGTCGATGTGAACACCTTCACCAACTCGGGTATCAACGCTCCGGCCAGCGTACCGCAAGAAATAATCGTCGCCAGCTTCCACCACTGCGTCGTATCGCCGCCGATCTCGGGAACAATCACCGCCGAAATGATGTAAGTCAGAACAATTGAAACCAGCGAAGTCACCCACACCAGCGAAGTCAGCGGCGTCTCAAAATTCATCACATCCGCATCCGCAAAACGCGCCCGCGCCACCGCACTATTGAGGAAGTATGCGGCCGCGCTCGAAACCAGCATCATGATGCGCATCACGAAAATCCAAACCAGTAACTGCACCTGCACCGTCGGATTCTTGACCCCAAGCAGAATAAAAGTAATCAGCGCCACTCCGGTCACGCCATAAGTCTCGAACCCGTCGGCCGAAGGCCCAACCGAATCGCCCGCGTTGTCCCCCGTGCAGTCCGCGATGACGCCCGGGTTCCGCGCATCGTCCTCCTTAATCTTAAAAACAATCTTCATCAGATCCGACCCAATATCCGCAATCTTGGTGAAGATCCCGCCTGCAATTCGCAACGCCGCCGCGCCCAGCGATTCCCCAATCGCAAATCCAATGAAACACGCTCCCGCATAGTCTCCTGGCACAAACAGCAGGATGAACAACATCATCAGCAATTCCACGCTGATCAGCATCATTCCGATACTCATCCCCGCCTGCAGCGGAATGCTGTAAATCGGATACGGCTTCCCCCGCAAACCCGCAAACGCCGTCCGCGAGTTGGCAAACGTATTTACTCGAATGCCGAACCACGCCACTCCGTAGCTGCCCGCAATTCCCAGCAGGCTGAACCCCAGAATAATCGGCAGCGTGGTCATGACCGGCTTTCCCGCCACCGGCGAAAGCACCCCGAAGTACAGAACGATCACCACCGCAATGAAGACCCAAAGCAGCAGCAAAAACTTGCCTTGCGTGATCAGGTAGGTCTTGCAGGTCTCGTAAATCAGCTCGGAAACCTCCAGCATCGCCCGGTGGACCGGAAGATTCTTCAGCCGCATATAAATCGCCAGCCCAAACCCCAGCCCCGCGATGCAGAACAGGATTCCGATCATCAGCAGCCGGTGCCCATCCATGCCGAGAAACGTGACCGAGGAAAGGTCAGGCAGTTTCAAGCTGGCCTCGCCGCTTGCCTCCGGCGCAGGCTGGGCCAGCGCCGCCGACGCGCCCAGCGCCACTAACGCGAGAACGGCAGCCGTTCGCCCCCGGGCGGCACGGCATCCTCGGGACACAAGATCAGCGAGCCAGGTGCGCATAGCAAATCCTCCACTCATGAATCTATATAAGGATGACCACGGGTTCAGGCTACCTCGACCCGGCACACCGTTGCCCAGCCGCCCTCAAAAAGCAGAGCGCCGGGAGCGTATGACCGGAGTTTCCCAACACGCTTCCACTGCAAGACTTGAACAGGGATGCTGAGCTTGGCCGCGTCGGAGTTCGTCGTGCGACAGGCAGAGGACTGCGACCTCCCCAAAAGCCCATGACACAGGACCATGTTTTATAACATGTTAGGGACGACAGGTCAAACTAGAAGATAATAAATGGAAGACGGGCGTCCCCGCCCGTCCGGTCTTGCAGACTGCCTGATGTCAACCTAAGCGAAGCTCCCGCTCACCCCTTGAAAGCCGCGAGACGCCTGCTTCAGCACCCACTTCACCACCCGCGCATCGTTATAACTGAATCCCAGATTGTGATTCAGGGTCGAGAAGCAATGCGTCTGGCACGATTTCTTCATTTCATTCAATTGCGACACTTCAAACTTATGATTTTCTATCGCTCCCCAATCATGCGTCGCCGAATACATCGGAAAACACGGCGCCAGCGTGCCATCCACGCGAATAATGATCGAGTTCTGTCCCGCCCGGCAGTTCCATGGTTCCACCTTGCCTCGCATGAAATCTTTCATGTCCTGCAGTCGTTTCACCGAGTTCACCATCTTGTAGCCTGAATTGTTTTTTTCGATCAGCCAGTCCACCAGCTCATCCACCCGCTCCCAATCCTGCGGATAAATGAACGTGTCATTCGCCTCATAGTGCTTGAAGTGGTCCTGCTCGATCATGGGAGATTCGTTGAGGTGATAGTCCGTCGCGATGCCGTGCACACGCGCGATCTCCGTCAACTGTTTCACATCTTCCATATTATTGCGGCAGATGTTGATGTTGAAGAACACCGAGTAGCCATATTTGTACTGCTTGCGCACCAGGTAATCGAAATACTTGCGCACCGGCGTAAGCGCCTTCGGCAGCCCCGGCTTTTCATCCACCGCGTCCACCGCAAAATTAAAGATAGCCACGCCCGCGTCCGCCAGCCGGTCAATCACATCCGGACGCAACAGCCGCGCATTCGTCGGCATGTAAATCCAGAAGCCTTTCTTCGCGGCGTAGTAAGAAGCCCTATGCACCAACTGCGGACGCAATAAGGGTTCCCCACCCATAAACGCCAGCACTCGGCATGTGGTCGAATGCAGCCAGTCAATCGACCGCTTTGCCACCTCTTCCGTCATGCCCTTCACACTATTGTCAAACGCCCAGCAGTAGTGGCAGTCCAGATTGCATTTCCACTCGGTAAACAGATAAGCAATGATGGGATGAAACGGTCCCGGCAGAACCCGCGACTTTATATATGGATAGAGCCAGCCCCGCATGGCCCGATGAACCAAAGGAGCCGTCCAGCGCCGTTTTCCCGCACGCGAGCGCGCCAAATTTTCTTCGTAGCGATCGTCGGCCGCCAGCAACTCCGGATACTGTGGAAAAATCGGCTCCGGAAACTTCTCGCCGCCGCCATTTGGCGGCAGCATGGGCCGCGGAGCGTTAGACTTCGTAAGTAGTTCGTGCAGTTGGACATCCAGGCGAAACGTAGGAGGAGTATGTTGTTCGTACCGTTCTTGAAGAGGGGACATAATTTCGGCGTCCTTATCCCGACGAAAATTTAGATGAAGACCTCAGGATTTGGTTTCAGCAAAAATTAGCGCCCACGGTTTAGCCGCCGCCGATAACCCTGGAAACATCTGGGGACAGCCGAGTGACCCGCCGCTCAGATTCTCATTTGCCGAACACTCCGAACGCCCCCAGCACTTGGTAGCTGCTATCCCACCCCGAACCGATGTTGTTTGAGAACGTCCCTTGTGTACCCGCAAAGTTATTGTTCCAGACGTCATAGGTATCTTTAAACTGTTGCTGCGGACTGAGCACCACCCAATACAATTTGCCCTTTTTCACCGGAATCCCCTTGGCGTATTTTGCGGTCTGCAGCGTGCAGCACCCTCCAAAAACCGGCAGCTTGGAAAAATGCCAGGTATGCAGCGCCTTCCCCGGGATGCCCTTGTCATCCTCATTCAAGCTGACCACCAGCGTATTCGTACCCTGGACCCACGTCGCGCCCACCTGAATCTCCGTCACCGTATGATCAGCCTTGGGCCGGAATCCGCAGCCCACCGATTGCGGCCACGGCTGCCCCGCATCCGGCCCCAGGATCCCGTAGCCGGAAATCGCGTTGTACACCTTGCTGCCCTTGCCAAGGTTGCTATAAATCTTGACCAGCTTCGACGACGCCCTCACCGCAGGCACAAAAGGCTCCGATGGAGCCCGCATTAAAATCGTGTTTCGACCGCCGTTGATCGTTATCACTCCATCGTTCGCCGCCTGACCCCAGGCAGCGCCCGCGAGCATCAATCCAACCAACAATCCCCGTAGCGTCCTCTTCGTCATCGATCCCCCCTCCCACGGATTAATCGCACGCAATTCTACCCTGAAAACTAAGTAGTCACCCAAATACTGAGCCAGACGAGCCCAGCGCTCGCGCCGGGCTTTCAACCAGGGCCCCTGCATTGTCCGTAGCAAATGACGGGTGCCCCATTCTTTGCGTTCTGCGCAAAGAGTGGGAAACGTGAATCTCGATCAACCACCGCCACGCCACTCAACCGGAGCCACCCGACCGAGAACTGAGAACTGCGAACCGAGAACTGACCTCATCGCAAACGACGAAAGCACCACCACGATCCAGCCCCGAGGGGGCGCCATAAATGAGCCCAGGGCGTAAGCCCTGGGTAAATGCAAAATCAGACGCGGGCCCCGCAGGGAATCACAATCTCTCCCGGTCGATTGTCATCCTTCTACGAAAACGGACGCACCTGTCCACAGGTATTTTTGCGGCGATGCGGACAGGCTTCTATTCGTGCTCGAGGCACATAAGGTATGTCCGGACTCCGCCGCTCCATCTGAGGGCCGCCCTCGCGGTCATCTTCTGCCGCAAGGCGCTGCTCCAGCGGCGCGACCAGCGAGCGCTGGAACTCCGGCTGCTTGGTAAGAGCTAGCCGCAGTGCAGTTGCGTAGTAAGGCCGAGCCTCTTCTCGCCTGCCAAGCGCATCCAGCACGTTGCCCATCTGTGCATTCACTCCGGCCGACTCGGGCGCGAGAGCCACAGCTTGTTGAGCTTCCTGTAGTGCCTCCGGCAATCGCTTGCCGGCGAGAAACACACCTGCCTTCTGTGCGTGCGCCAACGCCGCCGCAAGTGGAATCTCGAAATGTCCTTCGTACACAAACACACTCGAATCGATTGCATCGGCAGCCTTCAATGTCTTGAACTGCTCATAAGGATTAAGCGGAGGCGGGCCGAATTCGAATCCCGTGAGATTGACTGCGCTGATGAACACGGGACCATCGATCGCAGGAGTAGCGTCGGAGAGCGTGCCCAGCCAAATTGATTCTATGGTCGGGAGCAGCTTGCATGGGATCTTGTAGTAGTTGTAGTCAATCACACCGGTTCCGAAGTAAACGAACCAGCAGTTTTGTATGTGGCGCTCGTCGGTGTATCGCTTCACGGCGTGCAATTGCTGCGCCCAGTCCGCACTCGAATCGCTCACATACCTCCAAACGTTCTTTGGGCCACCGAAGGCCTCATTCGCATAGCCAATGCAGTTGGGGAATGCGCGCGTCACCGAGATTGCCTGGAAGACCAGCAGAAGTACGACCGCATACCTCCAGCGGCGGCTGTTCCTCATCAGCACGGAGACCGCACCCGCGATCAGGATCGCAAGAAAGATGTAGACGGGTAGAATGTGGCGAATGCCAATATTCATTCCGCTCTTCATCGATACAACCAGATAAATGAGCGGCGGGATCAGCAGAAACAGGACTTCGCGCTTCTTTTGCAGCCGCCCGCTCGCGATCACCCAAACGCTAATCGCCAGCAGGATCAGGAATGTGAGGCTCGATTTCACCAGCATGGCCACTGGAAAGTAAAACCAGACGGCATGCGGATAGGATTTGCCGAAGAGGTAGCTGTTGAAGTCGTCGGCGCTGAACAATACGTGCGCAAAGCCGTAGATGTAAGACTCGGGGAGCAAACGAAATCGGGCGAATTCGTGAAGCACTTTGGCTTGCGTAGGACTCGGAACTTTGGCAAGTTGCGCCTCCATCGGCGGATTCAACTGCAGCCCGTTCCCGCGCGCCGCATAGCGGAAGCCATAGGCCGCCCACAGAATTGCGACTGCCATGAGGCCGATGATCACCAAAGCCTTAGCGTAGCGAGCGGCGCGCTTACCGGCAGAACTTTGCGATCTGCTGTCCGCCGACTGTCTCTGGAATATCTCGATTCCCGCGAGAATCAAGAGCATGGGGAAGACAAGGACCGCGCTGTGCTTGGACGCCAACGCCAGTCCGGCGGCAAGCGCGGTTATCGCCACCCGCCCCGCGGACGGCAATTGCACATAGCGGTAGAACGCATAGATCGACGCCAGTAAGAAACATGCTTGCGCCGCATCCGTAGTCACCAGCGCTCCGTGAGCGAGCAGGGTTGGATCGAACACCAGAAGCCCGAGCGCAAGGAAACCAGCGCTGGTTCCGAACATTTCTTGAGCTGCTAGAAACGCAATCACCAGCAAGAGCAGCGTGAAGATTGAGGCCGCCATCTGCGCGCGAAACACTATTTTGTCGGCGTCGTTGTGAAAGATGAAATCTCTTCCACCGAGAACCGCCTGCAGCCGGTAAGGACGATCTTGCAGCTCTGGAACGTTCAGCTGCATGGGAAGCAAAGGCACAGTGGCAACGAACTTAACCAGCGGCGGATGCTCGGGATTCAAGCCAAAGTCGCCGTGCCATGACATATATCCGGAATAGATATGGTCCGGTTCATCCCATGTGATGGTGTTGGCGCGTGAGATCAGTGCCAGGTGAGCGGCGAAGAGCAACATAAGCCCGGCCACGCCCGCCACCACCCACAATCGGCGAGGGTTCCCTTGGAGTGAAGTCAATGCTCGTACTTTACGAAGAGAATTCAGAAAACCACCTTCAATGAGACTGAATCTGTATGAGCCCGCGCCGGCGCGCTTATGTAGCCGAATCCGCTGCCGCGCACGACATCTGACGGCAAGCCGAAGTTCACCAAGTTTAAGACATGAAAAACTCGGCACGGAACGCCAGTGTACCAAGCCCGCCACCGCCGCGTGTGCGACCGTAGCCCACGCCGTGAAACCGAGGCACGGTGGTTGGCGAGAAATCGCGATTGCACTCAATTAACCGGAACCGGTCTGCGCAATTTTCGACTCATCATCGGAGCGAGCTGTCACTACCAGCCGATCACCGCAATTTTGTAAACCAGCAGAACGGGTACGGTCGCTAGCGTGATCCAGGCGGCGACCACATAGCGTCGGAAGAAGTAGAAGGTCACACCCGCCCAGCAGGAGCATGCCGCGATCAAAGCGCCCCCGACATAGAGTGCAGCCACTGCAGTCGAGAAGTTTGTGCCCTGGACGTGCCTGAGCCGGAAGAACTCACCTAGAGTCCTGACGACGATGAGAAATTCGGCCGTGATTCCTATCTGAGCCCAACGTTCTTTAGTCACGCCGAAAATTGTAGCTTGGGGCAGCACTTGACGAGAAATCTCGATTACGCTCATTGAGGGGTTTTTAGCTTGGGCCGAGAAACACCCGGTGGGGGGCGCGAATATCGCGGACACCGCAATACTCACCTCCCCACCCCCAACTGCCAAAACAAAAACGAATAAACATCCGTCAACTCTTCAATCTGCTTGCTAATCGGCTTTCCCACTCCATGCCCTGCCTTCGGCTCGATCCGCAACAGAATCGGACGCTCCCGGCTCTGCCCATTCGCCGCCTGAGCCTGCATCAGAGCCGCCATTTTCTTGGCATGCATCGGATCCACGCGCGTATCGCTTTCCGCAGTCATAAAAAGGATCGCCGGATACTTCAATCCCGCCCTCACGTGCTGATAGGGCGAATAAGCATAAATCCAATCGAACTGTTTGGGATCCTCCGCCGACCCATACTCAGGAATCCAAAGCTTGGCAATTTGAAAATGTTGATAGCGGAGCATATCGAGCAGTGGCACCGCGCACACCACAGCCCGGAACAGATCGGGACGCTGCGTAAACGCCACGCCCACCAGCAATCCCCCATTCGATCCGCCGCGAATCGCCAGATGTTCTTTATCCGTATATTTCTGCGCAATCAAATACTCAGCCGCCGCAATGAAGTCATCAAAAACATTCTGCTTTTTATCCAGCATCCCCGCTCGATGCCATTCTTCTCCAAACTCAGAACCGCCGCGCAGATTGGCCACGGCAAAAACTCCCCCCTGCTCAAGCCAAAGAAATCGATCGCCCATAAAGCTGGGAGTCAAGCTGATGTTGAATCCACCATAGCCGGTCAGTAAAGTCGGATTCTTGCCGTTCAGCACCAAGCCTTTTTTGTAGAAAACGAACATCGGAACCTTGGTCCCATCCTTCGACGAAAACCAAACCTGGTCGACCTCGTAAGCCGAAGGGTCGATAGAAGGCGCATCCACTCTGGCCCAAAGCTCCGGTCCTTTGTCCTGTCTGAAATCGATACGATAAATGCTCGGCGGAACCGTGAACGACTGGAACCCGAAAAAGGCTTCGTCGCTGTTCCACTGGCCCCCGATTCCTGCAATCGAACCCAGCCCCGGCAGCTTCACATCCGACAACAGTCGCCCATCCGTCGTGAAAATCCTTAGCAGGGAAGTAGCGTTTTTTTCATACAGAGCAAAAAGATTTTCGTGGATGATCAGAACATTCTTCAGCACCGCATCAGATTCAGGAATAATTTCGCGCCAACCCTCTCGCCCCGGCTTCGCTGCGTCCACGCGGAACACGCGATAATGTGGCGCGTCCTCGTTGGTGAAAATGTAAAGCTGGCCCTTGAGAATTTCCCCGCTATAGCTGAAATCCTTGCCGCTCGTCACCTCAATCGGCGGCGTCCCCGCCTTCAAATCCTGCAGAAACATTTCCGTTTTCGTGTAGCCTTCGAATACAGTAATCAGCAACCAGCGATCCTCGTCGTCGGCCAGCTGCGCCACCGGCACATCCTGCGCTTTGAGGTGCTCGCCATAAATCAAAGCGTCTTTTTCGGGATCGCCGCCCAGCGCGTGATAAAAAATCTTGACGTGATAAACCTCTTCCCCCGCAGGTACGTCCCCTTTTTTCGGTGTGCGCCCATAATAAAAACCCGAGTCGTCTTTTTTCCATGCCACATTGGCATGGCGCGCCCGATCGATGGTATCCGGCAATAACTTCCCGCTCGCCGTCTCGACGATTCGAAGCGTGCTCTCTTCCGACCCACCAGGTGATGTGCCGTAGGCAACGTATTTTCCGTCGTCTGTCGGAGCCCACCAGTCCAGCGCAACCGTGCCGTCCGCCGACATCTGATTTGGATCGACCAGGGTCCGGTCCTTCCCATGAACCCCCTCCCGCACCATCAGCACGGCCTGGTTCTGCTGCCCGTCGCGCCGAGCATAAAAATAATATTTCCCACCGGCTTGAGGCGTACCAATATTCCCGATGGAAAGCAGTTCCGTCAGCTCCTGATGGATCCGGCTCCGTCCTGGCAGAGGGTCGAGAATCCCGCGAGTGTAAGCCAGTTCGGCGCGAACGAACTCCTGCGTCTCCGCACTATTCGAGTCTTCCAACCACCGGTAAGGATCGGCGATCTTGTGCCCTTGGAAGCTTTCTTCGACAACCTCCACCTTAGCCTTGGGAGGCCCCGGAAGCGCAGCCGAGTTCACCGCCGAATCGTCCTCCGCCCAAACCGCACCCAAAAATAAAAAACCGCAAAGCAAGAAACAGATCCCCATGAGACCGCGCCCCCGCGCCATGAACATAATCAGAAACTCCCGCCGACCGCACCCGCCTCAACAAGTATCTAACGAGTATAAAGACTTCGAAGCACAAAAGCCGCTGTAGCAAAGCGGCTCTAAGAGGTTGCGGAAAAACCCCGATTTTGGGAGGCGCAGCGCTTCACAGCTCGCGAAAAATTCCTACAGACGTATCTCATTGGGAAGGGCCCGGGTTTACTCAGCCGCTAACTTGCCGATTTTGGATAGGGCCCGACTTCAGTCGGGCCGCTATATCGCTGAAATGTGTCCGCGCTTCAGCGCCTGAGGTACTCAGGGCTCGCGGAAAAACCATAATCCGAGCCGGATTTGGGAAGGGCACGAGTTTTCTTGCGCCGCTAACTTGCCGATTTTGGATTAGGGCCCGACTTCAGTCGGGCCGCTATATCGCTGAAATGTGTCCGCGCTTCAGCGCCCGAGGCACTCAGGGCTTCGCGGAAAAACCATAATCCGAGCCGGATTTGGGAAGGGCACGAGTTTTCTTGCGCCGCTAACTTGCCGATTTCAGGTAGGGCCCGACTTCAGTCGGGTCGTTATGTCGCTGAAATGTGTCCGCGCTTCAGCGCCTGAGGTACGCTCCTGTGCCCGCCGCGAGTTTTTCCGCAAACTTGTTCAGCGCTGCCGATAACCGCCATCGAATGAATAAGGGTTTTAGCCCGAGCCAGCAAAAATTGTGCTCTTCCCCAACCTCCGAGAGAAGCGCCGCCGCAAGTTGCGCGCGCACGCGCGCAACTTTGAAATCCCCGCACCCTCCGCCAATGATATTATGGATAACGACGAAAGAGGCCGCGCCCTTCGGGCGCGCCCCAAAACACTCCTCAGTAGCTCAATGGCAGAGCATCCGGCTGTTAACCGGAGGGTTGTAGGTTCGAGTCCTACCTGAGGAGCCATTCTTTTGCTCGCATAAAACCTACGTAACCTTGACTTCCTCTCTGAATTGTCCCTACGATTGTCCCTAAGCACCCCGGATAGGAGAACAGTGACATTCAGAATTTTTCGGCGTCACAACAGGGAAAACTGCGACAGCAAGAACCCCTACGACCGGCGATGCGGGTGCCCATTGCATGTGCAATTCGTGTGGAAAAATGGAGATGCGGTGTTCGAGGGCAAGAAACTCACTTACCAAACCAAGTGGTCTTTGGGCACCCGAAGCTGGTCTGAGGCGCAGTCCAATTGGAAGAATTTAGAGAAGCGCCTGAAGGACTTCGCCGAGGGCAAAGTAGTGCCCAAGGGCATGACGGTCAAAGCAGCCTTGCAGGAGTGGTACGAATTCCGTGACCAGAACGACTTGGACAATACCAAGGCGAAGCTGATGGGCGGCAAGCTCGTGGAGTGGTGCGAGAACAACGACATTCTGCTCCTGACCGCTCTCACCACCGACAAAGTCATCAAATGGCGTCTGACGCTGCCGTTCCGTAGCGGGGACAGCAGCAGCTTGAGCGTTCACTGGTCTGTCATTAGTGGATTTTTTTCGTGGACTGCGGGGATGGGTTACATCGAGAAGTCTCCGATCCCGAACACCAAGCTGAATCCACAGTTCCGCATCCGCTACGAGAAGGCGGAAGTTAAGCCGCCAAGCGCGAAGCAGGTCGAGAAGATTCTGGCGACCGCCGCAGGGCAAGTCCGGCTCTTGTGCCAGTTGATGCGTGAGACAGCGATGGCGCTGGTCGATGCCATTAAGTACGGGATGTCACAGGAGGACGCCGAGAAATACGGTCTGTCGAAGCCAGAGCGACGTCCACTGATTGATGGCAGGGTCATTCGTGGCAATCGCACCAAGACCAATGAACGCTATCGGGTGCGCATCAGCGAGTCATTAGCGAAGCGGCTTGAGGCTCTAGGTGAACCTGCGTTCCCCGGCACACTTCCCCAGTGGCGTGACCGGGTCAAAAAAGTCATCAAAGATGCAGGCGTAAAGACGACTCCGCATGGCTTCAGGCACTTTAGAATCACTGAGTGGCTCTGGGCTGGTGTGCATGTTGACGACGTGGCGGACATGGTGGGCACGTCGTCCAAGGAAATCCGCGAGACTTACCGTCACTGGATTAAGGAAGCTGAAGACCGCTTGGACGATGTACAGCGTGAGGCGTGGTTGAAGATGGGACTGGACGAGAACGGAAACTCAAAGAAGGAGCAATTGCAGTAAGCTACGTCGATTTTCCTCTTCGCACCCCGCACTCGTCGAGGTTGAGGGCGTTGCTTGGTTCCCGTGGGGAAGCTGACCTTCCCAGATCGGCAGCACTTGCAGAACGCATCGGACTTCCTGTCGAAGCCGATTATGGGGTGATTTGGCTGCCGGGACAGGGTTCGGGTCGGCTGTCGCGTTTCAGAGGTGCGGCAGGGTTTTGTGACCACCTTGGCGCGACCGTTTTCGGCAACTAGGCTGGAGCCGCTTCAGGGATTTCCGCACTTGCTGATTGAGGCACCTGTGCCTTAAGTTTTTCTGTGATTGCAGTGCTCAGAGTTCCAAGATTGTTTCTTGTTTCCTCATCTTCTCGCTTTTCAGCCAAGAGCTTTTTGACTGCTTCTGCCACACGCCGCTTATTGAAGCCAATGTTGTACGTCTGGCGGAAAACGTCCTCGTACAACGTCACCCTTTTGCGATTTCCTGCTGCGGGTTGCGCTGGTTGCGGAACCTGATTAGAGGGGTACGCTGCGAGAACCGCCTGATGATAGACATTTGCGCTAAGAATATCTTCCATCGCAAAGTCACCTTGACGCCCCGGAAACACTCGTTCGAGTCTGACTATCCGCTCTTCAGGTATGCCGAGTCGCGTAAGCTCCTGAAAAAGGTCTCTCCCCCCGCTGTCAGCATCCAAGACGATTACGTATGGCAATCCCGTCCGGTGATAAAAGCGGGCGAGAAAAGCATCCTTCGTTTCTGAAAGGCTGCCGTTTACCAGTATTTTGCCCTTCAGGTCGTGATAGTGACTAAAGAAGATGCCTTCAACTATCGGCTTGTCGGCTGCCCCTTCGACAAGGACGTTCCACTCGTTTAGAACTAGGCTCGTTACTAGGCTCATGCCAATCGCTGCCCGAACGGGTTCAAGAAGGTCGGTGTCATCTCCCTGCTTCGCAATGAAATTACCAATCTTGGTGCCATTCTGGTTTCCGTGTAGCTCAACCGTTCGCACCTGCCTGAGATTGAACGGCTCAATCATAGCTGGGGAGTGTGTAACGTAGATGACTTGCGACGTGAGAGCCACTTTCTCTTCAAGGAATCGCTTGATGTCACGCTGTCCATCCAGATGAAGTTCGAGACCGGGATTGTCCAAGAGTAGGATGGTCTGGTTTGAGACTCCCACATCATTCAGCAGCGTTGCATAGAAAGACAGATACCATTGGAACCCTTCGCTTCGATCCGAAGGCGGAATACGCTGCGTGTAAGTTCCGTCACTGATGGAAACCGATAGCCGCTCTTTCTCGATCCTGAAGTGGACGTGATACTCAGCCTGAGTCCAAAATTCGTTTAGCCCGCCCGAAATCGTGCCCTTGTAGTGGTCTTCGTATGCCTCGCGCTGCGCAGTATCACTCGTTGCTGCCAGTTCTCGAATCTTCTGGACAGAAAGTCCAGCGGCTCTACACAAATTGGACATCCCCTTGGAAGATGCATCGGGGTCTTTGACAAAATCCGTGACATTTACCTCGTTCGGTATCTGATCTGCCTTCGTACTGTGGAGAATGAAACTAGGCAAGGATTGTTTCAGTATCCGCGTCGGATCGTGTTGGTGCGCTGTCTGTATCGCCTCGCGTGCAGCATCAAGCTCTTTTATGGCTGCGGTTATGTCGTCCAGAATCGGTTGATCTTGGGCCGTCAGCGACTTGATGGAGGTCGTAAAGGTCTTAACGCTATCTTCTGCTTCGGTAGGATCGGTCAGACTTGCGTCAAGCAATGCGGACGTTATCTGCTGCACCTTATCAGCATTTGCGGCAAACGCAGGCACTCGTTCACTGTGCGCCTGCAATTTCGATTTCAGTTCCTCAATCGTCTTCCTGATTTGCGCTTTAGCAGACGACATGTCTGGAGGCGCATACTTCAAAGGTTCTTCCTTCCCTTCAGCGTTAACGACTGCAAACTGGTAGTTGTTGCCGTAGTCCTTTACGCATTTCAACTCGGTTATCACATCGACGCCTTGGACTGTAGTCTTCAACTTGCCCCGGTCGTCCGGTTCCACAGCAAACCACAGTGTGACCATTGGAATTTCCCCTGAAGCGCGATCCTCAAGTGCGGGTCGAAGGTGATTGGGGAGATCACTCGGACTAAATCGTTGATCGGCATTGAAAGACCTTATCGCTTTCAAGAAATTTGTTTTCCCTTGCTCGTTCTTACCAATGACAACCGTGACGCCGTCCTCTATCTCAACGACTCCGCTGTCAACGATTGACCTATATGTTTGAACCCGAACCTTTTTCAGCCTCATGTCTATCGCACCTCACGCCAGCAGCAGTCACGTCTGGTGCCAGCGCCTTCCTGACACCCTCCCAATATACAAATTCGTGCTCGACAGAAAATACTATCAGCGTTCCGTGAACCGCCCGCAAATCTCTGAGGATTGTTTCGATTTCAGAATAGAACCATTGCGATGGCGAATACAAGGCGAAAGTGCTAGACTGCCGGGGTGGACGAGGGTCGCAAGCGCGTGTTGCTGATAGCCGCGTCGATTTTGGCGGCTCGTAAACTGGCGCAATACGACAGTGGAGCGCGAGTTCCGGCGACGGTGAGCGCCGTCGCAGATGCCATCCGATGGGCTGAGCGGATAATGGAGGAGATTGATCGACGGCACCCTCCCAGACGGGGAGACGATTTAGTGCCCTCGCGAACAACCCGTGACTGAGATTTCGGATGACGGAGACTTTACCAATCATCACTTTTGACACAAGTGCTCACAACAGACTCGTTGATGATGGTGCTCGTTCCCAGCCTGTGATCGCAGGTATCAGAGCCGGATTTTTCTTCCGGTTTGCTGGGTTGAGCATCGAGGAGTTGATTTCCACCTAAGATAGGATCAAAAGGGCTGCGCTCTTTGCTTCGTGCGCAAGCCTTCAATCAGATGCTTCAGATTGCCTCTATCCTCAAAACGAGCTGATCCGACTTCTCGTGGTTCAGCATTTCAAGAATCCTTCTACCTTTAACTGGATAGCGGTCGATGTCCGAGCATGGGAGTATGAGGATGCAATTCGCCGCCGCTACTTCATAACCGACGAGCAGTTGGCGGCAGACCAGCGCCGGGAACTCAAGAACAGGCAAAAGAATTACAAACAGATGTTTTCCAATCTGCGCCCAGAACTTCGGAAGGTATTCGATGCTCACCGGGAGCCACCCCCGACGACGCTGCGTGAGGCAGTATCTCGACTCCAAAACACAGACAAGAGTTTGATACACAGCATGGGAAAACTTCTCTATGATCGTGGAGCCGGAACCGACGCCAGCATAGCTACCGTCAAGCAATTCATGGAGTTGTGCCCGCCATTCCGCGCCCTGATCTACGCGATGATCATGTCATGGTATGACCTCGGCGTTCGCGATCCTCACGTCGGCGAAAAGTTCAGGGCAGGTGGAAACGATCTATTCATGAGCATCTACCTGCCCTACTGCGACAAGTTCGTAACCGCTGAACGGAACGGCGAGCAGGAAAAGTGCTTAAGAGAGGTTGTCTTGTTAGCAGGGCTAACGACCGAGGTTTCGTCTTACGATTCCTTCTGCAAAAGCCTATTCATCACCGCTTGATCATGACCTTGGACAAATTCCGTCAATCGCTCAGCGCGACCGAGCCGCCTGCGGGACTGACCTTTGGCAGAAATCCGTGTCGCTCCTCAGCGCCTCGCCGTAGCCTCTACCGTGTGTTCCTTGCCGCCCAGTTCCTCGACATGCACGGGCACGCTGCCGCCGCGTGACAGGTGCTCGTAGAGATCGGCAACGACCTGTTTCGCCGCTTCTTCCGGCGTCGTGTTCCACGCATGGCAAGCCCACAAAACCTGCACGGTGAGCCTGATGCTCTGTTGTTCGACAGCTTCGGCGTTGACCGACGTCTTCTTTGCTGGCTCTTCCACAGTTGCCTCCTGAGTTGCGGAATTCTGGTTCGGCACCTCACAATAATGGAATCGACAGCGGGTACTTTCAGGATGACCTTGGACGATTTTCGCAAATCACTCACAGCGACCGAGCCGCCAGCCGGAGTCACCGTAGCCCTCGCCGGATTGTGGTGGGATGCCAAGGGCGATTGGAAGCGGGCGCACGAATCCGCACAGCAAGACGAGGGAAAAGACGGTTCGTGGGTACATGCCTACTTGCACCGCAAAGAAGGCGATCAGGGCAACGCCGCGTATTGGTACAGCCGAGCGGGCAAGCCCGTTTGCCGGGAGCCGCTCGATGCGGAATGGCTCAGCATTGTGAGAGGGTTGCTGGAGTAAACCTACGCAGGGTCTTCTTCGAACGCAGGAACGATTTCTATGCCAAGTCCTGCGCGTTTCCGCTATTCAGATGAGCAACGAGGTCGCGCTTGAGGCGCGGAAGAGTTGAGTAGCGTCGGCGCTCCATGACCTCCACCTCTGCCCGCGTGCACTTCATATCGCCAAGGTACGACCGGAAAGAGTCGATTGCGATTACCTCGATGTCCCTCCTAAAGCCAAATTCCTTTGCTGAGCGTGGCACTGAGGAGTTCGTAATCAGCACTGGCTTGAACGTAAATCCAGCAACTTGAAGACTCGCCCGGAAGGCGTCGCAGGATGCAATTAACTCTTCAAGCACTTGTTGTTCGACCGCGTTCGTCCACTGGCTGTGCTTGCACTGAATAAGGCGAACTTGGGAGCCAAATTGAGAAATGACGTCAATTCCACCGTCCCCACATTTCGGGGACAGCCAAACTTTCCTGCCGTACTTATTTTCAACGAGAGCGACCAATGATTCGAACCTGTCCCACGTCAGACCACTCAGGTCGTCTACGGTCAGCATCTGCTGGGGAGGTATGGACTCCCCTCTCGCGCCCAGTGAAGTGAGAAGGTCTTGCTGAAGCTCTTCTTCACTTGGCATCGGAGTCAAGAAGTCGGCAGCAAGTTGCTTCCGACGTTTTAGTAACTCGTCCAGCTTCTCGTCAAATGTTGGGAAGGCGTGTTGGGGGTGCGTCGCCACTGGGTAGTAGACATGGACAGGTTTTGTTTGCCCAATCCGATACACCCGATCAGTCGCTTGAGATTCCTTTGCCGGATTCCACCAGCGACCGTAATGGATAACGTGGTTGGCTTCAACGATGGTCAATCCAATACCAGCGACATCCGGTGACAGGATCAAAACATTGAAACCGGGCGACTGTCGGAAGGAATCCACAATAGCCCGACGAGACTTGCCGATTCCTTGCCGCCCGTCCCTGCCAGTAGCCCCGTTCACTATGTGAACCTGAAAGCCAAAAACATGCTCCAGCGTCAGAGCAAGTAGCTGCTGCATGTCGATGCTGCGAGTAAAGATGAGAGCTTTTTCTGATTTGCCCTTTATCTGTTGCAGGCACTCGATCACGCTTTGCAACTTGGGGCAGGAGCGTATTGCTTCCTCGGCTGTCATCGGCTCAAAACGCGGTACCAGTGCCGGATGCTGAGAGAGTCGCATGAGGTGATGCAGAATCGAAAAAGGGTGACTGTCACCAGTGTTGCCAGTACGTCTATTTAACAAGTCGATCTGCCAATCAATCTGTGACTTCGACATTTCGCTGGGAATGTAATGCTCAGTTTTCGGTGGAAGGTCTAATACATCCTCTTTGTTGCGCCTCAGCAAGAAGGCATCTGGCTGTCCAAGTTTCAGCCTTTCCTTGAGCTTCGGTAGTCCGAGACCGTTATCTGTATCAGATTCGTAATCGCGCCTGAAATCCTTTGCGCTGCCAAGTAGAGGGCCAGGCTGAAGGAAATCGAACAGATTCCATATATCGAATAGCCTCGTTTCAACAGGGGTTCCCGTACATGCGATTCGGAATTGCGTGTTAAGCGCCTTCATTGCGTGGGATACTTTTGTGCTCGGAGTCTTGTATTCTTGCGCCTCGTCAGTCACCACTGCCGTCCAACGCACCTTTGCAAACGAGTGTTGATAATTGACGACTGTCTCGTAGTTCGTCAGAATAACTTTGAACTTCCTCAGTTCGTCAAGCCGCAGGGCGGGTTGCCCAATAGCCGTTTCTCTGCCTTGAACCTCCTGATTTCTATATCGCTTGATTGTTGAGCCGTGAAGAACAAGAAGTGGTTCAAAAATCGCCCCATCACTGTCGAAAAACGACTTCATGTCTGCCTGCCATATAGCATTCTCGATGAGAATTATGGGAGCGATGATGAGAACTGGATTCCACGGAGGTAAATCGGAAGCAGACTTGTCGTCGGACAGGTCACCCGCTTCTATCAGGGCAGCAAGGAACAACAGCACCTGAAGAGTCTTACCGAGTCCCATATCATCAGCTAAGAGACAGCCAGTTCGATTGCGCTCGTAATTTGCTCTCAACCACTGATACCCGGTGGACTGATGGGCTTTAGCCTTCGCTTTGAACTCGGTGGGAAGCTCTGCCTTGAAGTGGGCATCGGCTCCGGTGTCTTTGCCTTGATATTCCAGTTCAGTCTCGTTCGTGTAGATCAGAACGTATTGACCAGAATTCTTGTTCTCTGGGAGATGTGAAGGCTTACTCTGCCTAACCTTCAGCAGATGCTCCAGAGAACTCTCAAGTTCAGGCGTCACTATGATTGTTCTGCCGTCAAAGTCTACCGTTCCGATGCCTCTGCTCCGGGCATCGGCAACTTCATTCTTGAACTGAACAATTTGCTGTTGCGACGAAAACTGAACGCGTTCGGTAGTTCCGTCCGCATACGTGCACTCCAGACCGTATTCCGGGGGGCGTTGACCAGCGGGCGAGAGACCGTCGAAGATTCCTGCTCGCGAGTCGAGATATGGGCGAACAGTAAATGGAAAATCACCCACCCCAACAACACGAGGGCCGAACGAAAAGTCTACCGCCCCCGAAACCCCGTCGAATACCGTTGAAGGATCACGCATCACTTCCGACTTTGACCGTCCGCTCAAATGCCTGACTTTCTGAATGCGACGGAGAACCTCTTGCTGTTCGTCATCGAAGATGACTCGAATACGTCCACCAGCTTCATCGTCCACCGCGTAAACACTTTCAATGTCATCTCCGGCAAAGAATGCACGTGTCAGACTTTCCTGCGGCACCCCTTCGATCTTCGGAACAAAGGAAATTCGTCCCCCGGCCTCAGGCACGATGTCCACTCCCAGCTTCGAAGGCAGCAAGACGCGCTCTGCTCCGAGATATTTGTCGAGCTTTGCTCCAATCGAGCCAGCAAGACCTTTTATTTCATGAAAACGAAGTAGAGCACTATCAGCTTTCGTTGCAGCCGAAGAAGCATTGAAGCTATCCATTGCTTCGATTAAAGCGAATGAGTCTGAATCGAGCCTGAACACCTCGCCCTTTGTCGCTAAGAAGCAACCACGACGCTCGAATGAAACAGGCGAACTTCCTCTGTGGAAGCGATATGTATAGCGAAAATCTGGGGAGCCAAGCCACTGAGTAGACTCTAACTCCAACGTCAAAGACGACCATTGGCAGAGATTCTCAAACGCGTCGATACCTTTCGCTTCGAGGCTTACGAACTGAGGGTACGGAATGAGCCACGACGAGTCGGTTTGCGCCGCTCCAATCTCCATATCCTCAAGTTGCAGGAGGAGGGCGGGAATAACCCGCTCCAGTCTCGAAGGATTAGAAGGTCGAGCGACCTCACGACGCGTGATGAATACACCTGTCGTGTCCGCGCTTACGTTCAGGGTCTCTCCGTCGAAGAGAATCCAGTCCATTTAAGTGCCGGGGTGAATGCCGAATTGAGCTAACAGCGTTCTCATCTTGCTCTGCCAATGCGGTGTATGCGTCATCCGCTCGACGCAACAGTCTTTCTGCTTTAGGGTGTTTAGGGAGAATCTCGCCTGCGACCAGAAGCTGTCGTTCAGGTCTGGCACATCTCTATGTTGATACACATATACAGCGTTGCCGACTTGGCTAAACTCAGCAACAATCACCCGCCCGAAGTCGAGGAGAAATGCGCTCGTATTGCAGAAATAATCCATTCTCCCAAAGTTACGTTTTCCTCTTGTAACCGTATTTGCCTGCCATCGACTCTCATCCATCGTCGAAAGAAGTGGTCTGGAGCGTTTCACCTTTCCCTTATATCGGAGCCAAAAAGGCTTCCTCCCGTGCGGGTCGTTGCCTTTCGTGAGAACGTGGTCAAAGAATAGTTGAATATCTTCAGCAGAGAGCCATTGAATGACAGTGTCTTTGGCAGAATCGCTGATGCCAATCCAGTTTGGACTGTTAGCCGGAAGTCGCGGGTCGAGAAGGCGTGAATCACTCAGGATGAAGTCTCTCAGCATATCAGGCTGCTGCTGAGAAGATCGGGAGCAGGCTATAACCATTTGCTCAACCGAAGTTTTTAGAGAACTAGGCTTCCAGTGTTTACTCGGAAGGACGAAACGAATCGTTGCATTTTGAAATGCGTCGCCGCCCCGTCCGCTCACCGACAGCGCGACACATTGACTGAGAACTTGATTGCCGAATTCCGTATCTGGTTCTAGACCCCATTCTTCAGACACCTTCTCCCAAGTAGTGTTCCTATTAAGCACATCCGCCGCAATACGAGGCGGCCCGTCTTTATGAAGAACGAATCCGAGATTCTGCTTCCACTTGTCAATTAGGGCGTTTTTCTTGGGGTATGTCGTTAGCGCGACCACGAGGGTGCCAACAGAAGATGTGTTAACAGTACTATCCCAGCGACGGTGCACACTGCGAACCAGTCCCTGAAGCGACCTTGCGGTGATTCTTTCCGGCTGCAAAGCAACGGACTGAAACGCGGGTCGAACTGCTATATCGGTTTCCCAACTCAGGTACCGAACGGCTCTGCTTGGCAATTCGAATGGTCGCGAAGCTCCGACGGCGTTCCATAGCTCGATGTAGTTTGGAGGACACTTGACGGGTCTAGCCTTTTTCGCCTGTGAAAGCTGTGCAACCGTTGCCTGTAATCTCCGAATTGTCCGCTCAGAGGGAATCGCGGGAGGCGTCTCATGATGCATTCCACTGGAAAGCCTTTCCAGTTCTGCGAGAATCTCGAAGCATGAACGCGGCGCTGACATGTCATTTACTCGAAGTGATTTGAATCAGTTGTGGTTCAAACGAACGGACTCGTATTTTGAAGACGACGCGACGACTCCGAGGTTTATCTTCCTTGCCATTGGCATCCTTAAGCCAATCTTTGCTACCTCTGCCGTTCGCCGAGAGGAAGTCAAGGAAGCACTGTTTTTGGGTTGGCTCACCTCTTCCCAATATGTCGAGGGTCTTCTGGACAACAGAAAGGGCACGTCTCTGACTGAGCGGTAAATTGATTTCATCTGTGCCATCCGTATCCGTGTGTCCTTCCACTACGATGGAGCTTATTTCTCTTTTATACGTGTCATTACATGCAGTTGCCGCGAGGCGCGGAGTGAACTGGAGAAGAAAGTCATTTCCAGCATCTGGGAGTTCGCTGGAGTCCTTGTTGAAGTTGAGCAGCCCGGTGGGCACGATTACAAGTAAACCAAGCGGGTCGGCAGGGTCTTTTTCGACGCTCACGCCCTTTTGTGCGAATTCCTGTAAGTCCCGGCTCAGCTTGTCGAGAATTAAGTTCCTCGTGTTCTCAACTTTGGCAGCGGCGTTATGCCAAGTAGCGACGAGGAGCAAAATGAAGATGACCATCAGCGAGGTCATCAAATCTGTAAGAGAACTGGAGAGGCTGTCACCGCTATTTCTCGTTGCGCTAATCGCCATGTCCCGCCTTCCCGGAGGAGCGTGCTGCCATTACGTCGCTCAAATCCTGCAAGTATTCGGACAATTCATCGACGGAGGCTCCGAGACGTTGCGTGGCAGACGCGAAGTGTTCGTCTGACACTTTAGCGAGCGATTCGTAGCCGCGCTTGCAAAGCTCCACATGCTGCAAAAGATTGCGTTCTAACGTCTGAAGCAGCGCAGAGGCGGATGTTTCGACTTTCGAAAACGTTTGCTGGTACTGTGCCATTGCCTGCGAGATACGAGCGAGTAATTCCTGTTGTTCTTTACCAGCCAGCGACAGCTTCTCAACCTGCAAGGAGGAGAGACCAGCGACACTCTTCAGGGTCTCTTGCACATCTCTTACCGACTTTGCAGCACCGCTCATCGCAGTCGTACAAATCCCAGCATCGGTCGCAACCTGCTGGAGCTTTGTCAGAATCGAGTTAAATTGCGATGCCGCAGCAGTAAACCGCGTAGCCGAATCATCGAGAGCAGCCCTTAAACGGTCGGCTGTGCTAAGTTGATTCGTGTGCTTCTCGATAAGAGCAGCGAGTTGCTCGTTGCTCGTTGTAGTCCAGTCACTCGCATTCTTCAGAACCGAGTTTGCCGCATCAGCACTAGCTTGGGAGCTTTGCACCATCGAAGTCCGTGTGTGCTCGGTCAGTTCCGCGACCTTCGAGGACAAATCTGCCATCAGGGCGGTCAATGCTGCTCCCATGTTGTTAACCGAAGAACCTGTTGCTTGCTCAATCTGCACAAGCATGGAACGCAGAACGTTCGTCAGGTCTTCGACTTGGGTTCGTCCAAGAGCCATTTGTTCTGCCGCCGAGTTCTTGGCAAAGTTGACCAACTCGGTTAATGCAGCCTGAGTTGCCTGATTCTGGCTATTCATCTGTTCAAGCACCGACGCCGCCCCCGCCAGTGACTCTGATAGTCGCGAGAACTGGTTCATGGTGCTACCCGATAAAGATGAAGTGAACTGCTCTCCCATCCTGCCGAGCGACTGTGTTAGCGATCCTTCCAGCCGAGATATCATTCCGGCGAGACTCTCCGAGATTGTGTCGCTCTTTGTTGCTTCTGCCGCTCGGAGAAGTTGATTCAACTCCTCAACCGCTCCGACCATCCGTTGCAAGGTCGGCCCCATACTCTCGCTGAACGACTGCTTTAGTCTTCCGGACAAATCGGCGTTGAAGGCTCTGAATGCAACAGACTGCTCCCCCATGTCTTTCTGAAGCTCCACGAGTACATGGGTTGGCGTAAGAACGGGAATGATTTCGGAAAGCGATTCTCCCAGTGTAGAAACTGCCTTATCTAGCCAATGAAATTCGTGCTTCTCGAAAATAATAAAAATCGTAGAAGCAAGAAGAGCGGCGATGGAAGAAACGAACTTTCCAGAAAGACCTTTGATTAGGTCTTGGATACCCTGCACTTGATTGTTGCTGTCAACTGAAACATGGAGCAGTGCAGCCAGAATTGCTATAAATGTAACTGACAGACCGAACCCGGTGAGGATGCCCGGAATTGCACCGTACCATTCACGGTTGATCCGGAAGTCTGTGACAGTTGTAGACTCTACAAGTTCGGATGCCGGAACTGAAAGCCAATACTCATCTCCTCTCGCACCGCCGCGCCGAATCAAATTGCTCTGGAGCTTCATCCAAATTCCGCGAAAACGCGGAGTTTTCTCGAAGTGCCCCTTTATTCTTTCGACTTCAGGAAGAGATAATCCGCTGCCGAGGGCCGGCGCTTTTAGGGAAGACAATAAGCGTGATAATCGCTTCGAAGATGACGAGATCAACCGAATTCTCACTGATAGCCACATTATCGCCATGACGGCAAAAACCGTAACGATGGCGACCGCTACCCACGCGAATATCGGAGCGTTGATGCCGATGATTATTTTGGATTCAAGAAAATGATTCATTCGACGCTTCCTAAAGGGAATCTCACCCCGCCATGCGTTCTAAATACTCGTGCAGCGCTTCGCGAAGGATTTCCTGATTCGTTCGTCGTTGGGTTGCCCTTAGCGTGCACAGGCGAACGTAAGTCTCATCGTCCACCTTCACGGTTAGCGCCACTGGCTTGGACTTTGGGGGAGCCGTAACTTTGGCGGAAGTCGCCTTGAGTGAGACCACGCCGTGATTCTTACCTTTGCGTACCATCCGCATTTACTCCTTCTGGCGGCAGAAGTATAGTCGCATTTGCGTAGAAACGTAAATGCCACTTAGGTGGTCTCCAACGGGAATAACGTGCTAGGTGTCAGATGGGAAGAGCCATTTCCAGATAGCGGCAAAACGCGTTGGCAAGCTCGATCTGGCGCGGCGTCTTGCACTGCACTTGGAACAGTGCCGGGCTGGCGACGATGACCGCGACGCACCGGGCACGCGAGACGGCAACGTTTAGGCGGTTCAGGCTGTACAGGAACTCCATTCCTCGTGGGGCGTCCTCCGGCGTCGATGTTGCCATCGAGTACAGGACAAGTGGTGCTTCCTGTCCTTGGAACTTGTCCACGGTTCCCACCCTCGCGCCTGCGGGGAGCCTTTCTATCAGAGCCGCGACCTGCGCGTTATAGGGAGCGACAACGAGGATGTCTCTCAGCGCGATGGCATGCGTTTCTCCCTTCTTATCCGTCCAAGTCGCTCCGCTTTTCAACAATCCTTCTATCGCAACCGCAACTTTGGCTACTTCCTCCGGCGATTCGTTCTGGTTGCCAGAGTGCGCCACAGGAGCAAATCGCAGCCCTGTTCCGCCGAGGGAATTGTTAATGTCTAAGCGCTGGTGTGCGTTCTCTGGGCGTGCAACGAGCCTGCCCTCGTAGAAAATCTCCGACGTGAAAGCGCATACATCTGGATGGAGGCGGCGAGTCTCGGTCAAGAAAATGCCTTGGTCATCGGCAATGGTCGCACGCCCGTTTAGCAGGTGACCGAGTGCGGAGACATCCGCACCGGGTGGATGCACACCCTTCTGAGGCTGGTCTAGCTGTTGCGGATCGCCCAGCAGCACGATGCTGGTCGCCGATGGTGAAGCAGCCAGAACATTGGCGAGAGACATCTGACCCGCCTCGTCCACGAACAGAACGTCAACGGAGCCAGCCATCTCCTCGCGTGCCCACAACCACGCCGATCCTGCGGCAACCTTTGCAGTGCCTTTGCTCAAGGCATCCAGCACCGCTTCGTTACTTTCCGCGTTTATGACCGAAGCGTCATCGCATTCATCGCCTTCGCTTGCTTTCTGGATCATGCGCACGCGAACGCCGGATTGTTTGGCGGCGCTGCAAACCTCGCGAAGCAAGGTGCTGATTACCTTGTGGCTGGCGGCGGTGACTCCGACTCGTCGCCCTTGACTGACAAGCTCGACGATCATTCGACCCCCGGTGAACGTCTTGCCCGAACCCGGCGGCCCTTGGATAGGAAGCACCGAAGTCTCGCGTGCGAGGGAGCGAACGAGAGCTTTTGCGCTTGGCGTCAGTTGACCGTCCTCTCCCACCAATGCTCCCTCGAAGTTCCCCAGCGCTGTAGGGCGCTGTCGAAGCAAAAGCTCCCGCGCAGGTTGAAACTGCCCCGCCCCGACGATCCCATGTTCTGCCACATAGGACGCGAGGCGAAACAGGCTGTCGCTCAAGACTGTGGAACCCACGATGTCGAAGGGCACAAGGGCGGTCGGATGCGGAACCTCAGAAGCCGTGCCGCGCTTGAGATCAATCGTCCGATTGTGGTCGTCAAAGGCGACCACCGTCCCTGCACTGTGCCCTGTTCTCGGATCGTGGACTTCGTGCGCCCGGTCAATCGCATGGTCTTGGGGCGGGAATCTGTACCTGTGGACTGTCGAACGCTTGATGTGATCGACTTCTGCGACATACGCCAGCCCGCCCAAGGCGTTCCTGTCCTCTTGGAGTTCCTCATCTGATAGCTCGCAAAGCCGGAAGTATTCCCACCAAGATGACTTTTCTTCGCGGCGATGCCACTCCAACATCTGGGCGAGAAGCCAGCACGCCCGGTGTTCGTCTGTCCATGTGGCTTCGTCTTCAGGCAGCGCGGCAAGCAGCCGAGCCGCGAGCGCCCTTATCTCTTGCAACCTTGCGCTCAATTTCTCGCTCGCGTCACCAGATTGAGCGGCTGGTCTGGGCATGGCACGACCGTTCTTTGCTTCCAGTTCCTTGCGCCGATCTTCTAGCCAGTCACGCAGACGCAGCGCTGAAATGCAGTCGTCTCGGTTGTAGCCTTCGACGATCTTGAGAAGGTCGCCGATTTCCTTTTGACCGTTGCCGAGCGCCATCGCCGCCTCGAAGGACTGGAGGGCGACGTTCGCGTCACGGAGCGGAACGGTTCGAGTGAAGCCGTAGAGCGGTTCTAGGCGCTTGATGGAATAGCTCTCCACTGAGGCTCGGATGCCCTGTCGGACGGCACGGTAGAGATCAACGAACACCCCAGCCCTTAATAGTTCGTCAACTTCGTCGATACACGTCCCGTGTCTACCAGCAAGCCTCTTTATGGCAGTCGGCTCGTATGGGGCATAGTGGTAGATGTGCATATCAGGGTGTTGACGCCAACACTCCATCACTTTTCCTATGAACGTCTCGAATCCCTTTCGCTCCTCCGAGCGTGTCAGCGCCCAGAGGGACTCGTAGATCGGCTCGCCGCCAGACTTCGCTGGAAGCGTCGCCATGCCGATGAGGTACTCCAAGCCATCGTCGAACATGTAGGGATTCGCTTCAAGGTCGAGGAACAAATCTGCTGGCGACGGGAGAGGCAATATGCCGAGACCTTTGCCCTCTTCCGCATCTTCGATCAACTCGTAAATCAGGCGACCAGCCTCCCGACCTTGCACCTGAAGGCGTGCCTGCTCACGTATTCGAAGCAGAGCGGCGTCTCCGATACGCTCGATCTTGGGCTTTGGAGGAAGGGCGAGCTTCGCGAGAGCCGTCAGAGTGTTCACGTCGCGTTCAGCCAGCGCCTTTCGCTGGTTCCGCGAGATTCCAGCAACGAACGACAGATGGTCGTCTGCCCTCCGGCGTTCGTCACATATCGGGAACCACGAACAGACTTCACAGTGCTCGGTGGGTTCGGGATAGGTGTCAGCTTCGGACTTCCACGCCGTTTGAAACTCACTTCTCACCTTGCGGAAATACGCTATGTAGCGCTGAACCTGAAAGCGTTCGGGGCTGGCTGCACCCCCCAGTACAACGTGCATCCACTGCGGCTCCACGCCTTGAATCCGCGCCAGTAAGTCCGAATAGAAGCAAAGCTGAACCAGCGCGGTTGCCTTCGTCGAGCGGGCGAGCTTGGTCTCCACTACCTCGTATGACCACGTCCCAAGAGCGCTGGGATTGTCTACCCGAATAAGGAAGTCAGACCTGCCTCCCGACGTCCCCTCCAGAAATGTGGCTTGATAGACGGCATCGACGCCCTCGCGCAGCGCCCGCACAGTCTCAGCGGCAGCGTCCTCCCAGTGACCATTGACGTCGATCTGGGCAATCACGAGACCGTCTTTCTCAGCCAGTTCGTGCAGGTATCGCTGTTCGTGTGCCAGTCCTAGCTTTTGGAGCAGTTCGACTGTCGGATTTTTGAAGAACGGTTTGGCTATCTCGTTTCTTGACTCGACGCGGTCGAGCGTTGCGGTGTGCGGACACGCAAGAAAGCTCGCTATGTCAGTTGCGGAAAACATCTTGTCACAGAAGAGTCAATGCGGTTTCACGATGTTGCCGAACGTTCGACTTGTTCCCGATTTTCGTTCCGTGGCTCTCCACGAATTGTGTCCGACAAGATTATCCGCCAGATACCGCTCCATGATTGCCTTGCGCTCGGCGTCGGTGACTTCCGCCGGAGGGAGCTTTTCTTCTAGTTCACGGCGGATTCGATTGTACGCGGCGACGGCCCGCTTCTCGCTGCTGAACGATTCGATGACCTGTCCTGCCATCTCAAGGATGAGTCGCCCATCGACTTCGTGGAGCAAAAGTTCCGCACGTTTGAAATAGAGCTTCACGTTGACACATTGTATCCCGCCCCCGTAGTCCCGGCGTCATTCGGATGCTACATTCGGGGAGATGCCAGCCAACCCGAATCCGGATCTATCGCATGACGCTGAATACTTTGACATCCTCGCTGAAGCGATTCGGGTTTGTGCCCGATACAAACCGAAGTTCGGACAAGGCGGGGAGGGATTGACCCTCGCTGAGTTTGGAGTTCTCTACGGTGCCGATCCGTTTTACAACTGGATGGGGTTGAACTCGCCGATGATGTATGCGGCTCACAAAGCAGCGGGTGGGATGACCTCGATCTATCGCCAGATCGGAATCGGCGGGCAGTGGGTCTTCAACAAAGTTCTTCAAAATACACTCGGCTTGACCGAGGCTCAAGCGAACTGGACGTATGCCGTTCCCAATACGACGGGTGGAACCCGCAATCTGTCCCTCGATGGCAGAATCGACTTGGCGAACATCGCTGATGCTGCGAAACGGGATCGGGTGAAGCGATGGTTGGAAGACGGTCTCCGCAAAGTGCTGGTTGACCCCGCTGCTGAAAATGCACCAAAGAAGGGCGTGGTGTTTGAAGTCAGGCAGGGGTATAAAAGCATGGACTCCAAACGCCAGAATGCCGACATCGCCAATGCTGCTCATGCCTTTGTCGAGGGCTATTTGCCTGCGGTTGTGGTGCTCTCGACACAGATTGATGGAACCCTTGTGATTCGGTACACGCAAGCCCGGTGGTTGATGCTGACTGGCACGAATGGAGGAACCCCAACGGATAGCACATACGCTTTCTGTCGGGATATTCTTGGGTATGATCTGGCGGGATTCTTTCAACGTAATTCCGCTCGATTCAAAGCAGAGCTTGAGCATGTGCTGACGGCACTCCTAAAACCTGATGACGGCAACTAGAGCGCTTCCTCTCTCTCGACTTGACCACCTGACTTACAGGGGCAACAGCAAGCAAACCCGCTATGGATGGCTGCGTCTCACCCCGGCATTTTCCGTTCACCTGATTTTAGACTTGATTCGTTCGCTTCCTTCCGATGCCCGTGTGCTCGACCCGTTCTGTGGGACTGGCACGACAGCACTCGTATGCGCTGAGGAAGGGATTGAGGCGGCGACGACGGACATCAACCCGTTTCTTCTGTGGCTCGGAGCCGCAAAGTGTTCGCAGTATTCTGTTCAAGAC
>JBAVAQ010000081.1:0-14680 GCA_049585795.1 Terriglobales bacterium
CGCACCAAAACCGACTTGCCACCATTGGAGGCGACAGGGTAGAACATTCTCAGTCCTGGACGGCCAATCCCGTTGGCCGGTTTTGAAGTGATAACTGTTGGCCGCTTTTGAAGTGATCACTGAGGCCAGCCTTGCGGAAAACGGTTACCCGCCTTCACCACCTGCTGAGACACTCCTTTTTGAGGGTACCCTTTCAAACGACGCTCCATGGCTGCCCCTGACCCTGCACCCTGCTGCGATTCGCCAATGCTGCGGGCGTATGGCTTACCGCTCGGCCACGATGATGCGCGAAAAAGTAGCATGGGACGGTCACCGTGCAGGCGGTCGGATAGCGGTTGTTTAAAGGGCGAATGAGCCGCCAAGTTCGGGGCTATAAACAGGCTTCTAAATACACAAAACCAGCGCACAGTTGCTCCGTATCCCGTTAAAAACGTTATCTCCATTGGTGTATGTGGGTCTCGTTAACGTGCACACGGTCTTTTGTGTCGAAAATTTCGTGCATTGACGCTGAAGTTCGGCCAAAGCGCACGAAGTGCTTCGGGCGTGGCCCACGGGTGATGCGAGATGGAGCGGGTCAATTACGGCGTACGTGGTTGCGCGTCCTCCGGGCGTGGATTTGGACATGCGGTAAACATGGGCTTCACTGTCTCGTGTCCTTATGACACTCGGTCATTGAAGGCTGCGCCTTCGATTGTACGGCGTATTGAGAACGGCATGGTCACCGGGTCACTGTTGTTCGGCATCCTGCTCGTCCTGCTCTACGTCGCGTACTACTTTGAGCGGTACCTTCAATCAATCGCAGCCTCTCTAATCGAGATAAATGCACAGATGGACGCCTTCATAAAGGGAGCCTCGTCCCTCGTTGAACTAGCTCCCGAAAACATTGAGAAGATGTACTTGCTTCACGGCAAACTGTATTGGTGGGCTGCTTTGGGAAGACGGGTCTATAGCAATCACGGCGACTGGTTTCACGAACACGAAGATAAAAGCACGTGAGGCGTAGGCCGCGTTTGCTCTATCGCGGGCTTGGGACGTGTACGGCGTGCGTGGCCGAGTTAGGCTGCGGTCTGCTGCCCGAACCGTAACTCCGTGAACTCGACTCTGTCCAATTTTCCATCCGTGGGAACTTTGAAATACGGGCAACGAGGCCCCGACGCTGTAAACCCGATGAGCAGGTATTCCTCATCTTTCACATGCTGGCCGAATAGTTGCAGATAACCCTCAGCGTTCTTCTTGACTCCTTCAACATCTGTGCTGAATACGAGCAGTTTGAACGGACATTTGTAGGAGGGCATTTTCTCAAAATCATCCTCGACGCCATCAATATGGGACGCCATTTCAGATTCAGCGACCAACATCATTCGCTCAGGCGACTTGCCCCACCACATAACGTCCAGCCTGCACCACTCCAAATAAGTTCGGTACCCGAAATTCGTGCCCATGTCCCGCAACACGCTCCTGACAGCGACGTTCCACATCGGCTTACTTCCGCCATCGCAAGGCGGCTTAGGGTCAGAAGCCATTGCCTTCAGCACACCCGAAACCAATTGTTCTGCCAACAGTCTCGCGGTTATTGCCTTTTCAGCCATGGTGATTTGCTCCTCCCCGACTCAGGGATGAGTATACGCGCGGCAGGCGTACGCTTGGCTGTGCGCTGGATTGTGTATCGGCGTTGTGTATTGCGTTTCGGAATGCCTGATTGCGACTATCAGAGACGAAGCGTGACTCCGCAAGGCACTGAAAGAACGTGGCCGCGATTGCACTTGGGGCTTTTGCAGACCTCTCCCTTACCACTTGGGTACCGCGCCCTGACCTAAATTAACGTGATACGGCGCAAAAGTCTACTCAGCGAAAACCATCGGGCCTGGCGGCAACGAGAGGGCGGTGTCCAACGGTGCCATTCTTTCTCGCCAAACGTGGTGACCGACAGCAACAGCCTGAGGAAAAACAGTGCACCAAAATCTTCGTGCCGGGCCTCCGATTCTGAGGTTAAGGAATGTGCCTCCGACGAAAGACGCGATCGACCGTTGCCATCAGTTGATTGACCAACTCGCCGGTGTACGTGCCATCGTCGCGCCTTCCTCTCTTGACTGCGAGTCCGAGGAGCAATAAAACTCCGAAGACGAAAATCAGGAGGGCTGTCATCGGCATCAAGTCTCCCTCCGTGAACTAGCCGAGGCCAGTTACCAAAGGACAATGTACCTCAATAGAAAAGCCAGATCGGTGATCTGATCTGGCGCGTCGCGACGGTCGTGAATGAACCTAATAGACACCCGCGGCGAGAACTCGCGTGCTCCCGCCTTTGTCACGACTGAGCAGCGTCCACTCGTGGCCCGTTATTTTCAGGGCATTGGCATGGGGCATCCTACCAGTCGCCTCGCTCGGTGCGATCACCATCATCAGGTCCGCTGATAACGTCCCACCCTAGACTTGAGGGGTACGCCGTCGGCCACAAAGAATGGCCCTCCCTCTTCTGTGACCTCTTCCGAAAGAAGGTTGCTTCGCAAAATGTTGCACCGCTCAATCGCGATCAGCCTTCCAAATGCACTTGATCTTGCTGCGATCTGTTTTTGAAGAGAATTACTAACCAGCCATCGAGCCTGCTGTTCCAACCTGTTCTTCGCAGCACCCGAGAATTCTTAACACTGCTCCTGAACGGAGGCCGCTAATGGAAGAGAGGACAGTAATAAAAAGAACCACACAAGCAGAGATCGGGCCTTCAAGTTCACTTCAGAATGCCTCTAAAACCTCAGACCGCCCGCAGGGGCGGGAACGCTGAAGGAAAGCTAAAGGCGGATTGTACTCTGCATCCACATTCATTGCATGGAGTTTGACGGAACCTGTCGGAAAGCCCAGAAAATCAGTGGAAGGATCAGAACCCGGATGGAGTGACACAACGAAAAGTCTACTCACCGAGCATTGGCACAAATGGCAAGATCCGAATCCTGCTCTGATCTCACCCGGTTCTATGCCGGCCCACAAAGAGCATTGTATAGTTATAACGTCTGCGCATATGAGGCTTTGGCGACGCTCGGCAAGGGCGAGAACGGTTTGAACGCGGCTCGCAATTGAGATATCCGGATCACAAAACAGCACAACGCATGCTGGACCTGCTCCTTATTTCTTGCCGAATTTCTTGGCCAAGAGGCGCTTGGGTCCGAAGCAGAGCCACCCCCTCGGTCTTGTCGGCAAAGCAGCGTGTCTTCGAGGTGCGGGGAGCCCGATGATACCCACGATCCGCGATCTGGTTCTCGCCATCGCAGCCATCCCGTTTATCTATTATTTGATTGCGCTGTTTAGTTCGTGGCAATTCTTTCGCCGCGGCGGAACTCGAAACGCTCTTGATCCCAACTTCACTCCGCCGGTAAGTAATCTGAAGCCGATTCGCGGGCTCGATCCCGATGCTTACGAAAACTTCGCCAGCTTTTGCCAGCAAGACTACCCAGATTACGAGTTGCTCTTCTGCGTGGGCGAAGAGGACGACCCGGCGGTTCCAATTTTGCGGAAGCTGGCGCGTGATTTTCCGCAACGCCGCATTCGGGTGTTATTCGGCTCAGGGGGAAGAGGATCGAACGACAAAGTGGTCAAGTTGGCCCGCCTGGTCAGGGAAGCTCGCCACGAAGTAGTGGTCATCAGCGACAGCGACGTTCGGGTGCAGCTCGACTACCTGCGCACTGTGGTCGCACCTTTAGCCAATCCCAAGGTGGGAGCGGTGACTTGCTTCTATGCGTCCATCAAGGATCGAACCCTCACCGACAGTCTGCAGACGATTGGCATGTTTTCAGACTTCTATGCCGGCATCCTGGTCGCGCGTCAGCTCGACGGAGTGAAATTTGCCCTGGGGCCGACCATCGCGACCACGCGCACACGGCTGGCTGGATTCGGCGGCTACGCAGCGATTGACAACCGTCCTGCCGACGATTTATTGGTGGGCCGCCTCATCGCCGAACAGGGCTATGAAGTTGAACTCTTACCCTACACGATTTTAACCGTGGCCGATTACGGATCGCTCCGCGACCTCTTCCACAAACGCCTGCGCTGGATCGTGGTCATGCGCCATATGCGTCCATGGGGACACTTGGGCCTTCTTCTTACCCAGGGCTTGCCGTGGTCTTTGGCCGCGATTGCGATCCATCCCTCAGCGGGAGTTGCCTTGGGTTATCTGGGCGCTTACCTGGGCCTGCGATTTGCGATGACCTCGACGGTTGGCATTTGGGGTCTAAAGCAAACCTCGCTGTGGAAGAAGTTTGGGCTGATCCCGGTGTGGGACGCGATGGCTTTCTTTATTTGGCTGACGAGTTTTTCGCGCAATAGCATTCGCTGGCGGGATGGCGAATACTACATCCGCGACGGCCAGCTCGTGCCGGTGAATCCGACTAGTGTTGAACCGGCTGCCTGAGTTCGGTTGCGGGCGTCAGCGTCCCGCCTTGGTCTGGAACTCCCCGCGCGACCTCTTCGTGGTCCGACGATTTCCATTGCTCTTTCCGGCAGATCCGCCGACGATCTCGAGCGAACCTTCCATCACCGGCACAGCTTCTCGACTGGTTTGCACGCGCCGCTGGTTGCGGGGCTGCCGCCAGTTGATCTGCGGCAGCATTACGGTCGCATCGATCCGGTCGCGATATTGCAAGGCGACATTCATCAGCGAATCCAGAAGGGAGTCAGAGAGTAAGTGCGGTTCCAGTCCGAGTTCGATGAGCTTCGAGTGTTTCGCATTGTAATAGTGCTCCTGCGCCTCGACTCGCGGATCGGAAAGATGCTCGACTTCGACGGTGAGGCCGAGCTTTTCCCCGGCGGTTTGTACCAGTCGCGCCAGATCCAAAACCGAGAACTGCTCGGTGAACTGGTTGAAGACCCGACATTCCCCTTGAGCCGCAGGATTCAGACACGCGATCTCGACACATCGTACGGTATCGCGGATATCGAGAAAACCGCGGGTTTGCCCTCCTTTACCGTAGACCGTTAGCGGGTGCCCAATCGCCGCTTGAACACAGAAGCGATTCAGCACCGTGCCAAAGACTTCGTCGTAGTCGAAGCGATTGATGAGCGCTTCGCTCAAGGCCACTTCGTCGGTCATGGTTCCATACACCACACCCTGATTGAGGTCGGTGGCGCGCAATCCCCAGGCCTTGCAGGTAAACATGATGTTGTGGCTGTCATGCACCTTGGAAAGATGGTAGAAGGATCCCGGCTGCTTGGGATACGGGACGGTGTCGCGTCGGCCATTGTGCTCAATCGTGATGTAGCCTTCTTCGATATCGATGTTGGGCGTGCCGTATTCGCCCATGGTGCCGAGCTTGATGAGATGACAATCGGGCTGAAACTCGCGCAGCGCGAAAAGCAGGTTGAGCGTCCCGACGACATTGTTTACCTGCGTGAAAACCGCATGTTTGCGGTCAATCATGGAATAGGGAGCGGCGCGCTGCTCGGCAAAATGGACGACGGCCTCTGGTTCGAAATCCTCAATCACCGAGGAGAGAAAATCGTACTCGGTTACGTCGCCCACAAAGAGCTCGATCGTCTTCCCGGTAAGCTCCTGCCAAACTCGCAGGCGGTCGGAAAGCGGAAGAATTGGCGTCAGGGTTTGGACGCCGAGCTCGTGGTCCCATTGCCGCCGCGAGAAATTGTCGGCAATCGCAACCGAATGACCCTTCTTTGAAAGATATAAAGCGGTTGCCCAACCACAGTAGCCATCGCCACCCAGCACCGCAACTCTCATTTGGCCCCCTCGCCGTAATGTGTACTGAAAATGAATACGCTAAAATTAGTAAATCTTACCGAATTGAGATGCACTTGAAAGGACGGGGGTCGAACAGTTCTTGTCCCCCGCGGTTTCCCCCACTTAAAGTTAACAAACATTCTAAAACAACGAGGCCGTCTTCGGAGGCTCACTCTCAGAAATACTAATCGGATGATTAGTCAGAACGACCTTTCCACCGCTTTCCGCTACCAAGTTCAAGTCCGCGGCGCCCACCAGGGATTCCAGTTGAGGCACCACGCTCTCCTTGGCAACGATGTAGGAGCGTTCTGGTTTAAGCCAGAGATTCTTGAATTGCGCATCGTCGATGAATACATCGGGTGCTCCGGGAGCGTACGCCCCGTATTCCAGATTGAAGAAGCGCCCGTTGCGAAGCAGCGCGGTGCGGTTTGTGTAGAAAAAGATAGAAGAAAACGTGTAATAGTGGTGATCGACAATCAGCGTTCCTTCCGGCGATTTCAGGATTGCTTCTGCCAGGGGCCGCGAAGACATAAACGGATCGAAAACCGCCATAGCCATCCGGGCGGCATGGAAGAACAGCACCATCATGAGCGCGGCTGCCAGAAACGCGCGCCGAACGGAGAACCCCCAGATCGCCAACGCGCCAATGCAGAAGGCAATCGCGGCCACGAGCAGAGGCTTTCGAAGATACGCGAAGGACGCCAGCGTGAGATCCTGCATGTGCCCCAACGACAGCTTATAAGCGCCGGGATGCTGGCTCAGCGCCTGCGAAATGTCTCCCGGTGCGGGAAGGTTGCGGGTCATGAAAAACAGAGCTAAAGTCACCAGCCCAGCGCACGCCGCAATCACCGCTAGCACGCGCGTGCCGCGCCGTATCCAGTCGCCGCCCATCGCCATTGCCGAACCAAGCAGGAGCGCCAACGCTGGGTAGCAAGGCATCGAATAGTATTCTTGCGTGGTTGAGAAGGTAAAGAAGATGAGCACAAAGCCAGTCAAACAGAGCGCCAGAAGCCGGGTTCGGCCAGCGCGATCGACTGGTTTGTAGGAAAGCTTGGCAACGGCGGGAAGATACACGCTCCAGGGAAACAGCCAAACCAGATGCAGTAGCCAGAAGTAAAGGCGCGGTACGGTGTTGTAGTCTCGCGGATAACGCAGATTCAAGAAACGAAGCAATTGCTCATTGATGAAAAAGAACCAAAGAAACCCGTGATATTGCCCCGGTCCGCTGTGCAGCGTAAATACAAAGTAAGGCGGATTGTGCAGTGTGGCGAGAATGTGCCAGGGTGCGGCGATGAGCAGAATGATCAGCGATCCGCTGAAGGGATGCAAACGCCGCCACGAGGCAGCAGAGAACAATTGATGAGTGAGCCAAAGATAAATTAGGCCCGCCGCAAGCGGAAAAAGCACGCCGATCAAACTCTTCAGCAGAAGACCAAGCCCGAGAGACACCGCGAGCACGAAAGCCCAAAACCGCGGATGAGTTTCCTCTTCGTCCAAAGCGCGAAGAAATGCCCACATGCCAAGAGCGATGGTGAAGGTCAGCATGACGTCCGGGATCAGAACCCGGGTGAACAAGAACAGACCAATGCACGTGGCCATGCATAGACCCGCGTAGAATCCTGCTCGTTTACCGAAAGCCCATAGGCCGAAAGCGGCCGTCAACCAGCAGAGCCCAATAGCCGACAAGGCAATCGGAATGCGTGCTACCCAGTCGTGTACGCCAAAAATCGCGTACCCGACTGCCATCGTCCAATAAATCAGAGGAGCTTTTTCCAGATAGACCACACCATCCAGCCGTGCCGTAACCCAGTCGCCCGAGGTCAGCATGTTGCGCGCAATCTGCGCCTGTACCGCGTCCACGTCGTCCATGAGAGATGGCGGAGAAACAATGCATCCCAGGTAGACCACGCCCGCGACCAGCAGCACGCCTAAATATAAGTACCAGTTTTTTCCTGTATCCAAACACTGGTCTCTCGGGGAGCCGCCGCCTGAATCCCCCATTTTTTCATCCACAGAAACAGCATCATCAATCCCCATAGGTGGTATCCAACATTCGCCCGTCTCTCCAGGTGATCTCGAATCTGGGTTTCGATCACGTCCCGCCGGAAAAGTTCTCCGTGAACCGTCCCACCGTCCAGCAAAACTTCCTGCATCAGCGGGCGCAGACAGCCACGAAGCCAATCGTGCGCCGGGATATCAAATCCGACCTTTTTCCGCCGAAGCACCGAAGCCGGCAGCTTATCGCGCATCAATTCCTTCAGCAGAACCTTCTGGTGCGAGCCGCGAATCTTCAGCTGGGCGGGCAGGGAAGCGGCGAATTCCACGATGCGGTGATCGAGGAACGGCGGCCGCACTTCCAGCGAATGCGCCATGCTCATGCGATCCGCTTTGTTCAGAATATCGTCGGGAAGGAAATATCTCTGATCGAACCACAAATATGGCGCCAGGTCATCGTGCGCTGGAGATCGGTCGCGGAGTGCGCCTAAAACACGGTCGAGCGCAGGCGGAAGTTCTGAGGACATCAGGTGTGCCTCTTGCTCTTCAGAAAATGTTCCGTTCCAGTAAACGTGTGCCCGATCGGGCGTCATCAGTGAGCCTTCGAGAAAGCGCTTCAGTTGGTATTCGAAACTGATCTTCTCGTCGGAGACTGGCCAGAGGCGCAATGCATCGAGTGCAAGTTTGAGAACCTTTCTGGGCAATCGCCGCGCCAGCGCCGCCAGACGGTTCGCGCGATGAGTGAGATATCCGCCAAACAGTTCATCGGCGCCCTCGCCACTCAGGCTTACGGTTGTCTTGGTCTTGCTCAGCTTGGATAGGAACCAAACAGGAAGCGCTCCCGCGTCGGCGGATGGTTCGTCCGAGTAGTAGGCAAATTCTTCGATTGCACCGCGCAGGTCAACTTCGGGATTAAGATCCAGTTCCTCATGCTCAGTCTGGTATCGCTGCGCGACCTCGCGAATGTACGCGGTCTCGTCGAAGCTGCGTCCCTGGAATGAAATCGAGAAAGTCTTCAGCGGCGCACTCGATTCAGTTGCCGCATAGTGCAAAATTGTAGAAGAGTCGATGCCTCCGCTGAGCCACATCCCCAGCGGGACATCAGAAATCATATGCTCGCGGATCGACTCCCGCAGAAGATGGTCCAATTCCTCCCGCGCAGATTCCAGCGTCCAATCACGAACCACTCCGAGCGGCAGGCGCCAGTAGGGCTGGGCAGAAATCTTGCCGTCCTTCCATTCCAGCCATTGCCCTGGAGGCAGTTTTTCAATGCCCTCCACCAGCGTCCAAGGGCATGGCACATAATTCAATGACAAGTAGCAATCCAGGCCGTCCAAACTCAACCGCCGCTCAATCTCAGGGTGGACCAGGATCGCCTTCAACTCGGAGCCGAAGAATAGATCCTCGCCGCGCCGCAAGAAGTAAAGCGGCTTGATTCCCATGCGATCGCGCGCCAGCACCAGCCGCTTCGTCGATTTTGTCCACAATGCGATCGCGAACATGCCTCGCAAACGCGCAAAACAATCCGTATCCCATTCGAGGAATGCGTGAAGAACTGTCTCGGTATCGCAGTGCGAAAAAAAACGGTGCCCCTCTTCTTCCAGTTCGCGCCGCAGTTCCTGATGGTTGTAGATTTCGCCGTTGAACACGATGGCCACATCGCCATCTTCCGACAGGATAGGCTGGTCGCCCGAACCGAGATCGATAATCTTGAGCCGCGTCGCCCCCATCGAGCAGACGCTCGACTGGAATACACCCTGTTGATCCGGGCCGCGGTGAATCAGTGTAGCAGTGGCTTTCCGAATGCGATCGGGATCAGGTGCCCAACGTTTGTGGGTGAAACCGACGATGCCACACAAGTGCCTGCACCTCTTCCCATTTCTTTGAAATCAGCCTGCAGATCGGCCCGCGGAGCCTGCCCGCAGAACATCGCTAGCTGTTTAGGATGAAAGCCAATCCTACCTTTTTTATGATGCACAATCAAAAGTCCAAGCGGTATCAGCGCCGTCCCATGATCACCAGAGCCACGCCGACACAGACCAAGAGTACGCCCGCCCATCGCCTCCGCGTGACCTGCTCGCCGAGAAAGAATTTCCCGCCCAACGCGCCGCCAGCGTAGCTCAGAGCCGTAACCGGAACCACCAAACTGACGTTTTCCATCGAAAGAACAGCGAGCAGCGAGAAGAATGCTGTTCCCATGAGCGACACCCCGACCCACATCCAGGGAACTCGCAAGGCGCGAGCAAAAACGCCGATCAGCGCAGCTGGGCGAAAGTCCTTTACTTCGCCTACCGCTTTCATGGCCCGGCTGATGCACAGCTCGCCGCCCGTCCCGGCGCCAATAATCAGAAGATAAAAAATAACCTCGCGCAATTAGTTCGACTCCGTGGTGCGCGGGGGCGTATGTCCCACGACCAGAACGCCCAGGCAAATAATCAGCACTCCCAGCCAGCGCATCGGCGTGACCACTTCGCGCAGCATGAAATGAGCCAGCAGGGCAACCATCCCATACGCTACCGCCGACGCCGGTTGCACATAGCTGTAATCCGCCCACGAAAGCACCAGCATGTAGGCTATAAAGAAAGTAATCAGCGACCCGATTCCCAGCCAAATCGTGCCCGAGCTGAGCACCCGAGAAAGTAGATCAATCGCCTCCGCCGGAGTCCCCAAATTTGCTGCGCCAATCCGCTTCATGCCTTTTCCCAGCAGCACATTGCCCAAGGGTCCAAAGATCACCATCAGCAGGATCAACAGGTAGGTCTTAAAGTGCAAACTGGAAGACTTCATGCGGGATTAGGACCCTCCGCATGATTGAGACAGAAATGATTGGGCATTTATTCATGTTACTTGATTTTCCACGCAGGCCCAAGTTCCAGAGAAAATGCCGAGAGGCGGTTGATGAATTTAGCGCAGGCGATGAAAATCTGGAGCGGGAGACGGGATTTGAACCCGCGACTTCGACCTTGGCAAGGTCGCACTCTACCACTGAGTTACTCCCGCTCAGCAGCCTCGATTATAAACAAGCCGCAACAGCGCGGCAACGGCGGGCTAATTCTGATGAGGCTTCAACCTCGAGCATGATCGGCGCACGAAGACAGAAAGTCCGCAATCTCGCGGCTACTGGTTAAGCTCAGGACCGGTACCATTGGGCCATGAGAAACTCTGAGCGCTTCAATGCGCGGCCGGTTGACCCGCTCAAATCTCCAGATAAACGCCAGCACCTCCGGGAGTTTGCCGATCTGATGAGCCTCACCGCTTCTTAACACGCGCGTGATTGCGCGCCAGGCGCAGGACAGTTTTGAGCGTTCGAGCCAAATCACCAGGGTCGCCCGAGGCAATCGAATATCAAAACTCGCCACAGCAAAATTACCATCGCTAATCCACTCATCACTCGCGTGTGCCTTTTCCATCAGGGCGCGGAACGCGGGAACGTCCTTCTCGTTCCAATCAGGCTGCCAGGTGGCATCCAGGCAGATAACGGGCGCGCCTGTTCGTTCGCCAAGCTGCCGCGCCAAGGTAGTCTTGCCGCTGCCGGCGCAACCCAAAATGACGATTCGCGCCATGATCGTCGGCTACCGCAGGAAGCGTATGAGTTCAACCGCAATCAGTTTCAAACTGATCCGCCATCTCAGTAAGCGCATCCCGTAGTCTTCTTTTGCATCGCTTCATTTGCCTTGGCCGTGATCTGGTTTCGGACATCCCAGAGTTCCTTGTAGAAGAGGTGCTCCATCCTTTGATGAAGAACTTCGACCGGCGTACCCATCGTGCCGATCACGCCGCCGCCAATGATTCTCTGGGCCAGCTTGAGATGATGAAAGCGAAAAAGGTGGATGCGTTCGTCAAAGTCCAGGAGACATTCCGCCACGTCGTGCAGGCCGAAGAATTCATCATGCCGCCGGTAAAGGTCATCCACGCCGAGTCTCGCCTTGCGCAATTGCGAATAGAACGCTTCCCCCAGCCGCGGGCCAACATGCAGCATGGAGAGAAATCCCGGCGAATCCAGTCCACTCCCGTGACCTAATCCGGCGCGAATAATGTGATAGTCATAGGGCGTGATCGTTTCCAGCACATGCAGCATGGAGATCGGGTAATCCAGCATATGGTTGGCACGCCGAATCAGACGCGCGGCATTCGAAAAGTCGCCTTCTTCAATGTGTATGCGTGCCCGTTCCAGTTCCCAAGCCACACCCTTCAATAGGAGTTCAGAAGCTTGGTGCACCACCTGGAACGTCATTTCGTCTTTATGCAGAAATTCTTCGGAGCGCTTTTGTAGCGACAGCAGTTCGTCAGTGTGCAGGTAACGCTCGTAGTCCGAAGCTCCCTTGCCCGGCAGAATCGGTTTTTTCAAATCATCCATGCTGCGTACTCTCCAGGATAATTACTTCTTGGCCCCGGTCCACTGCGGATCTTTTTCCGGCGTGACGATCTCGCCGTCGCGCATATGAATAATGTGATCCCCATAGCTTGCGGCTTCCGGATTATGCGTAATCATGAGCACGGTCTGGCCCAGTTCCCGGTTCGAATGCCGCAACATATCGAGGACAATCACCGAGTTCTTCGAATCCAGATTGCCGGTAGGTTCATCCGCCAGTACGATTGCCGGCTTGTTGATCAGGGCCCGTGCCAACGCCACCCGTTGCTGCTCGCCTCCCGACAGTTCGGAGGGCCGGTGCGGCAGCCTTTTTTCCAATCCCAGCAAGCCCACAATCTTGTCGAAATAGGCAGCGTCGCGATTCCCATTCCCCGCAATGTCCGCCGCAATATTGATATTCGAACGCGCATCCAGCGTAGGCAGGAGATTGAACTTCTGAAATACGAATCCAATTTTCCGCTTGCGCATACGGGTGCGCTCCGAGTCGGCGAGTTGCGCGAAGTCGTCTCCGTCGATGATAACTTGCCCCGAATCGGCCCGAGCCAGGCCTCCCAAAAGATAAAAAAGCGTAGATTTACCGCTGCCCGAAGGGCCGACCACGCTGACGAACTCACCCTTCTCCACGCTGAAGGAAACCCCGCGCAACGCGGGCACTTCAACCTTGCCCACGCGGTACGTCTTGCGCACATCCACGGCTTCTATAAGAGCGCCCATCCAAACAATCGATCTTACACGAACACCTAGATCGATAGCAGGCCCCTGACTCGCAGTATGCCGCCACTGTAGCCCGCTAAACGATTGTCATCCCGACCGGAGTGGAGGGAACTGCTCTTTTGCATGTTACAGAAATACTGAAAATGTTCGGGAAAGGAGAAGTTCGAGAGTCACCGCCGCGTCTTTCGTCGCACGCACCGCGTCAGTCACTATAGGACAGCCAGATATAAGAAACTTTCCCGTTCCGTATCCCGAACTTGGCTAAGCTGAGATCGCCCACGGCTGGGCCCGCGCCGTACTGCAACTCTTTGTCGCCTACGTCTGGCAATGTATCGCCTTTTTGGTAGCCTTTGACGAGTTCCCGGTACACTTTGGCATCCGGTTTTGCCTCCTTCGATGGCTTTCCATAGGCGTGCAGGACGTCCTGCTCTGAACTTCCAAGCCCGATTCCTTCCGTAGTTCTCCATGCATTCAAATCGTCCGTAGTCAATGCCGTCGGCATGTGCAAGCAGTTTGGAAAATCGCCAAGAAATATGGCGTCTACTGTCGGAGGCACTGCCTCAGCGGACCGCAGGTACAGGAACACTCGATGGTCCTTGGATTCGTAACAATACGGCGCGAATTCCGAGCTCCTCGGCGGCGCGGGTCCCAGTCGCTTCAACAACTGGCTCACCACTGCGTCCCGGTTGAGGCAATAGAGCCCGACGCATCTCGGCCCCGCATATTTCTGTTCACTGGCCAGGCCGGCAGACAAAAGCATCGCGGCCAACAGAACCACACTAGGCAAGAAGGTTCTATTCATTTCAATTGATCAGGCTGCGCTGGTTTGGGATGGCGATTGCGCCACCTGCGCGGACGGGCGCTTCGGGCCGCGCTTCCGAACCAGCAACAGGCGGATGCGCTCCAGCAACTCGGCCGGCGCTGACATTCCCTTGGGCAAGAAAACATCGGCCTTGCTATCGCGATCGTAGATTTTGACTTTGCCCGACAGAAGAATTACCGGAGTTTGTGGCGAGAGGCTCTTGATCTGCTCGATCAGCTTGCTTCCGTCCAGCCCCGGCATGATCAGATCGGTCAGGACCAGATCGACCCCACCCTTCTTGAATCGCTCCAGGGCTTCCTCGCCGCCACTGCAGGACACTACGCGATAGCCCCGGGTTTCCAGCATGACTTTGCGGATGGAGAGAGCCTGCTCGTTATCATCAACGCAGAGGATGGTTCGTTTTGGTTTCATTCTTGTTTCCGAAACAGAGGACCCATCAGCCCGCGCATCCGGGGAAATTCGAAAACTTTCTTAATAGAGAATTCAAAGCGAGAAGAATCGTAAAGGCGAACTCAGCAGATGTAAAGTGCCACCGATGCTAATGGGAGAATCGCACCATTGAAAAAATTCCGCAATTGTGCATGCCATCATTTTTCCAGCACATTTCCGCTTCATGCTTTCAGAAACGAACTTCTCCGCGAAGCACCTCCACAACATTTCCACCGACGCGCACATTAACCACTCTGTCATCCTGGCGTGACGCGCGGACAAAAATCCGGCTGGGGCGTTTCATCTCGATGCCCTGTTCGATTAATACACGCTGTTCCGGTTCAGCCACGCCATGGGCAACCATCCATGCCGCTGCGCATCCCGCCGCTGATCCTGTGGCCGGATCCTCGCCGTTATAAAACATCATTCGGGCGTGCAGGCGGGCTGCGGGATCCACCGTCTCGCGGCTTACAAAATAGAAAAACTTTCCTCCCGAGCGCCCTAGCAGGCTGCGGAAAAACTCGATTTGAAGCGGGCGCAGTACCACGAACCTCTCTTGTTTCCACAGCACAACCTGATAAGAAGGAAGTATGCGTGGACAAGACGAGCAGCAGTTGGATGTGTTCAG
>JBAVAQ010000082.1:0-27214 GCA_049585795.1 Terriglobales bacterium
TTTGTTCCATGCTTCCTTCAGACCCCGCCTCGCGGCGGTGGCCCTTGCATCATCACTAGGCCTTACCTCCATCAGGTCGGCCAGAGGACTTTCACCTCCAAGCTGTTGAGCATGCCCAGCACACAACTAAGCCGCTAGCGCGGCGGACGCTACCGCGTGGTTCGCTCCCGGAGCAGTGTCACTCATGTAAGTTTTGGGTCGCGATGTGCTGCCCGGTCTTGGATGACAGTTGTAGTATTCGGGTCAGCGTTGCAAGTCTCCGCACAGACCTCATCCTCTAAATCAGGCGGTCGATGAGTTGGGAGGATTGTCGATCGAGGACGGGGGAATCTTTCTCATCTTTCTCATCCACTCGGCGGCTCGTTGTTCAGCTTCGAGCAGTTGCTCCATGGTCATCGATTTGTTGACGTGATTCTTGGCCCGATTGATCCGCTCATTGGCGTGTGGACTTGCCGTTATCGGACAGCGTGGGCACTGAATGTACCTATTCCGGCTGAGAAACCCGGTCGTCTGGTGTTTGCGGCAACGAACTTGGAGGTTTCCTTTGCACGTAGCACGATGCCCCGAACAAGGCCAAAAGCATTACGATTCCAACCACGGTCCAGATTGTATTGCTGGGCTTTGGCTCAGGTGCTCGGATTCGGGCCGGAGCAACGGCTGCTGCTGCGCCTCCACCGACGGATACTGTGCCCGACGTTCGCCCACAGCTAGGGCAGAAACGCGAGTCGTCAGGTAAATCCGTGCCACATTTTGTACACAACACGGCGACTCCTTCTAGCTATCCTGCAGGTGACATGAACTCTAGGCAAGGTTACCGACCGCCGGGGAAGGTTACTGTAGTTATGTTCTATAGGTATACGAACGATCTTATCCTTCGTCTCATGACGTCCGGGTGGGTGCGCACTTGAGCGTTAGCCGCCGTTTTGAGCTCTTGCATTTTCCCTTCATGCTTCGGCCACGCGCAGGAGGCGGCAAGTAGTCGCGTAGTTGTAACCCGCGTCACGCCGCAGTATCCCAGCCTTGCCCGTGGCATAAAGCTACAAGGAAGCGTAAGAGTAGAAGTGGTGGTTGCGCCAGACGGCTCCGCCAAGACGGTTGAAATTAAAGGCGGTCATCCGCTACTCGCACAAGCAGCTCACGACGCTGTTCAAAAATGGAAGTGGGCACCCGCGCCCAGAGAGACCCGTGAACTGATCGAAGTCCATTTTAATCCCTAGTCATCGCCGGTCCCACTCATTCTGAGAAGTTCCCTGCGATCGCGTGTATCGAGAAGCCCCTCAAAACATCAATCCCGCACTGTCAAGACTGGGCACTGGGCGTGACAAAGCACCTGGTGAGGTGTTACCCATGGCAGATGCGCGGATACTCGAGCATAGGAGGTATGGTGGGGTCCCATCACGATCAAGTCTGCACGTTGCTCTTCAGCCACCTTCAAAATGTGGTCCGCCGGTACGCCGATCTCTACGAAGAACTGGGGTTCTGCAGAAAGGGTCGTCTCGGGTGGAAGCAATTGCATGAGATTTTTCGTCGCCATTTCCTTCTCTGACTGTGTGTACCCCGAGTGAACATCTCTGGGTATCTTCAGAACGTGCAGCAAAGCCAGGTGAGCGCGCTCCTGTTCGGCAAGCCCAAGCGCGTACCTGAATGCTCGCGCTGAACCGTGAAGCAAATCGGTCGCGTAAAGAATTCTCCCAACTTTCAGTTCTGGCACCGATTTTGGCGAGACGCTTGGTCCGAGTGCGAGCACAGGGCAAAGTGCGGAGTCGACGATCTCTTCTGCGACGGAGCCAAGCACGAGCTTCTTGATTCCATGACGGCCATGAGTACCAAGCACCACCAAGTCAATCTCAAGTCTGTCGATCAAGTCCGAAAGCACCTTTGAGACGACGCCTTCTTTGATCAGCTCGCGATGCTTGATACCCTGGAATGGTTCCAATTCAGCAAGCTTCGCCATCTTCTTCTCGGCCAAATGCCGGAAGTAGAAAGGGTCCGGTGGCTGAACATAGTCGGTAATTTCCTCCCGGACCACATTCACTGAGTACAGGGTGGCGTTGTAACGGCGGGACAATCCAGCACCATATGCGAGGGCCATTTCTGAACACGGTGAGAAATCAGTAGCAAGCAGGATGTTTCGGAGTGAAACGTGGATTGATGCAACCGGAGAACTCATTGAACACCTCCTCAAGGAGGTAGCACAACTTGCTTCCGCTCTCGAAGAAAGGAAAACGAATCGGACCTAGCTTGAGAGCAGTCTAGCGGGTTGTGGCCGTATGGGCAAGTAGACACTGGGATCGGTGACAAATGCTGTGATGCAGATCACATACGACTTTTCTGAGCTTATCCTAAACTCATGCACAATGTGAGGTGAGAACGATGCCACAGCCATTAGCACATGCCGTCGAGAAGCTGGCCCGGGCGGGCGAGCAGGCAGGAATGAGCGTTGAGGATATGATCCGCCTACTCAACGCAGGGGTGAGCGTCGAGAGCTTGCTCGATCTCATTGGGCGCCTTCAGACTTGCCGAGATGAGACTCGTCGCTTCTCGCAGTGGATCATGTAACCGAAAGCAGCGGAACAAGGCCACAAATCCATTCATGGGAATAATGTATCGGAAGGTCCTGAACTTATGGCAGAACGTCGTCTAGCCATTCTAAAGTACAGCGGCAAGACACCATGGTTCGCGATGTGCGAGAGGTGTCGTTTAAAGTTCTTTACTCCCAAAGAGCTGACTAAGCACCCCGTGGAGGCAGAGGCAAACCTGCGCGCGAAGTTCGAAGTGCACGAGTGCAAATTAGTGACCTTTCCGCCTTTCCCCAGGCCGATTTAGCGCTTTTCGAGCGGTCCCTTCCCCTGTCGACGAGGCTGACGTTATTTGCCAAGGCAGAGCAGAAAAAGAAAGTTTCTGAGCAAGTACAAGGCTGAGTTTGACCAACCACCCAACTGTTCACTTGTGTAATTCTTCTTGGTCAAACAGTTCAGCACCACCGTCCCGAGACGGGAAGGGTCGAGAGGACCCGTGAGGCTGCTTGTTTCGAGATTTCGCAACACTCCGGTGGGCGGCGACTCCCCTTTAGCGGTATTGGAATAACACCACCACCTTCGCGGCAGGATGCTCGCTGCACCAACCAGTTGGAGGCATCGCGAAGCCTGTCCGTTCCGGGAACCGATGTTTTCAACTCCAGTTGCCTACAAGCGAGAAATTCCATCCGTAAGTTCTTTCGACCAGGTTGTCGAGACTCTCAATCTGTCGCCCCGCCAACGTGGGAGTTCACCGGAACCGAAAGAATGGGTGCGCCGCAACAAGGACCAGAAGTATGTTCTACGGAGCCTTACAACAGTCAGTCGGGTTGAGGATGATCTTCTTTAGTGGCTCACCGAGCAATACGACAGAGCGGAACGAAAAGAAACGTGGCTAATCACCATGGAAGCGGCGATCTCGATCTTTGTTGCTGCAAGACTTGGAATATCGATATTCATTCTAGTAAAACATTGAAACCATGCCCCATGTTTTTGATCCGGGTCCGAACATGAGCGAGCGCGACAAAAGATGGGAGAAGTTCAAGCGACTTCTAGAGGAAAATACTTATCACGGTAGGCGATTTGGTCACAAGACCTATAATTGTGAACGCGTAGGAGGTCAAGTGTTATGGGAAACGCCAGAAAACTGCTGTTATCGTGGTGGACTGCAGTTTTTGTGCCGCTTCTTTTTTTCGTCCACATCGCTGTGGTGAATCTGGCCGATGCACAGCAGTCGGCCGAGCCAGGAACGCGTACTCCGCGTCCTGCAGAGGTCGCTCGGCCAGCCAGTCCCTACAAATACAAAGCTCTGCATGACTTCTGTCGGGCTTTTGATTGCCCGGACGGACTGTCCCCCAATGGTGACCTCATTTTCGACGCTGCCGGGAACCTGTACGGCACGACTTTTGGGGGTGGCGATTTTCCTCCCTGTCAGGCTGTTGGGTGCGGTACGGTGTTCCAGCTTTCGCGCCAGGGAAATGGGATCTGGCAGCACACCATTCTCCACAAGTTTCACAGCGCGTTCGCAGGTCTTCCTTCTGCGGGGCTGGTGATGGACGCCGCCGGAAACTTGTACGGGCCAATCGCCTGTGCCGGCGCTTGCGGTGCCGTGTTCGAGCTTTCACGGCAGGGTAATGGAACCTGGAAATTCGCTACGCTCGTCACGTTTAGCGGCGAGAACGGGCTCGATCCGCAGGCGCACCTCATTCTCGATGCTGCCGGAAACTTGTACGGAACCACGGTTGAGGGTGGAGATGCCACCTGCCCCAGTGGGTGCGGCACCGTGTTCGAGCTTTCGCCGAAGGCCAATGGAGCATGGAAACTCACCACGCTCTTCAAGTTCAACGGCACGAACGGAGCGAATCCTTACGCGCCGTTGATCTTCGATGCCGCTGGGAACTTATACGGGACCACCGCAGGTAGTGGCAATGCCGCCTGCTCCGGTGGGTGCGGCACGGTGTTCGAACTTTCACCCAACGCCAATGGAGCCTGGAAGCAGAGGACGCTCTTCAAATTTAACGGCACAAACGGAGCCGGTCCTGAAGGAGGCCTAGTGTTCGACAGCACTGGAAATGTGTACGGAACGACTCAGGTGGGCGGCAAGTTCAACATAGGTACCGTGTTCAAACTTTCACCGGGGGGCAGAGGGACCTGGAAACACACCACGCTGCTCGCCTTCGACATTCGGAACGGGAGCTTTCCTACAGCCGGCCTCATCTTTGACGCTGCCGGAAACTTGTACGGGAATGCGCAAGACGGCGGCTTTGGGGTGGGTATCGTGTACCGGCTCTCGCCCAAGGCCAATGGAACATGGAAGGAGACTACGCTGCTAACATTCAACGACGAGAACGGCTCGCAACCGGTGGGCGACCTGCTTCTGGATGCCGCCGGGAACTTATACGGGTCGGCGTACCTGGCGGGCAAGTACAGCGGCGGCGTCGTATTTGAGCTTTCGCCAAAATGAGCAACAGGGCGGAGAGATGGATCAACTCAACGACGCCGTAAGCCGGCTGGACTCTTGATCGAGACGCGACTTAACGACGGAAATTAAGGTTTCTCGGATTTTAGCTCGCGAAACATCGCCGTTCCACTCATCCTATGAGAGTAGTTGACTGCGCCAAATACAGTCACTAGTACCAAAAACTTTTTCTCGAGGGCCTGCGTTTTTGTAAGACTACTTGTGATTAGATTCGGCAAGCTAAGGCCGACTTCCTATTGGTGCTTCTCATGCCCGCATGAGAGCATGGCTCCGGTACTGGCGATCGCTAGCATGGTGGCAAGGGCGTTGAATTCGAGCGTTCCTTTGACCCCGTTGGAGAGGTTCCTCAACCCATCGTCACCGGGCCGACTCAGATCACTAATTTTCCATGAGAGGAGATCCGCGATGACGCTAGGCAGGAAGTTCTGGCGAAATCGGGAGGAAAGAAAGGAATGGGCGCGACGATTGGTCGACGACCGGGGCTACCAATGGAGAAATCCCGCCGAGCTTGCAGCAACGGCTGGTGAAGACGGGAGGACGGCTGGTCAAACATGCGCGTTACTACTGGCTACTGCTGGCGGAAGGACATCCGAATCGGCGGCGGTTCGGGGCGATGCTGGGACGGATCGCTCTGCTGCCGGTACCGACGGGATAGATGGATGGCGGTCAAGTCAGCAGCGGAATTCGTCTACAGTGGGTCGGGGGGAAGGAGGTGTTGCAAAAGCGGCGGAATATCGGGCAATTTCGGCGGTGCGGGTTCGGATCTCGGACCGTTGGGGGCGGTCCGTATGAAAATTGTTTCACACTATCGGCGAACAGCGGGATGGGTGTATGATCAGTGCCGTTTTTGAACCAAAAAGGAGATTCCGGTTTCTATCTCTTTGTCGAAGTGATCCGTCTGTGCGTCCGTGAACTTCGCACTGGAGAAGTGCTGAAATGATGAAAAATCGAATCTTCGGTCTTCTTGCACAAGCAATGCTCATGCTGGCCATCGTTGCGGCTTCTACAGTCGCCCATGCCCAAACCTATTCCGTGCTGTACAACTTCCAGACCAGCGGCGGAGGCCCGTACCAGCCTATTGGGATTGTGGCGCAGGGCCACGATGGCAACATGTATAGCACAGCGCCAGTTGGCGGAAGCATCGGCTACGGCGCCATGTTCAAGATCACGCCCAGCGGAACATTGACTGTGCCATACAGCTTCGACTCCACGGACCAGACGCCCTACGGCGGGCTGACGCTGGGTACAGACGGGAACTTCTATGGCACTACTTTCGGTGACAACGAGTTTAACTTGGGCACTGTGTTCAAGCTCACGCCCAGCGGGACCTTTACCCCGTTGCACACCTTTGCGGGCAGCGACGGGTCTCAACCGTATGCGCCCCCAATTCAGGGCACGGACGGCAACTTTTATGGAACCACAGCGAAGGGAGGCGCCAACAATGCTGGCACGGTGTACAAGATCACGCCCTCTGGCGCGCTCACCACGCTTTATTCGTTCGGCGGCGTCCTCGGCGCCGACCCCCGAGCCCCATTGGTGCAGGGAACCGATGGCGACTTCTATGGAACGACAGTTGCGGGGGGCACAAACGCGTTCGGCACGGTGTACAAGATCACCCCGGCTGGCCATCTCACGACGCTTTGGTCGTTCGATGGCAACGACGGCGACGCCCCCTATGCCCCATTGGTGCAGGGAACCGATGGCAACTTTTATGGAACGACTGAGTTGGGAGGCACCTCGAACGATTCAGGCACGGTGTACAAGATCACCCCGGCTGGCAATCTTACTGTCCTCCATAACATCGGTGGGTCCGATGGACAAGAGCCCGTTGCCGGTCTGGTACAAGCAACCGACGGCAATTTTTACGGCGTGGCCGGCGGCGGCGGAACCAAGGATGAAGGAACCATCTTCAGGATCAGCCCGAAAAGTCCTTATGCTTACACCGTCCTTTACAACTTCGACGGCACCACCGGTGCGGGCCCTGAAGTGGGGTTGCTCCAGCACACTAACGGCATTCTGTACAGTGACACTATTCTCGGTGGGACCGGCAGCCGGGGCGTCTTCTACAGTCTGAATGTTGGTCTGAAACCATTCGTAAGTTTGGTGTCCACGTCGGGCAAGGTGGGGAAGACTATCGAGATTCTCGGTCAGGGGTTCATCGGAACAACCGGCGTTTCCTTCAACGGAACTCCCGCAACCGTTTTCACCGTGAGGTCGAAAACGTTTCTCACCGCCAAGGTCCCCAGCGGGGCGACCACTGGCGTTGTAACCGTGACCACACCCAAGCGCAAGCTGACCAGCAACAAAAAGTTCCGCGTCATCCCCTGAATTGGGGGTCTTTCGCCCGGGCCATCGGGCAGCGCAGTACCGCGCAGCGCGCTGGAGTCGCTCAGGGCTTTGGACGTGATCGGTGCAACTCATCGCAGTGGCGCGGGGTTGGCATTGATACCGGGCAGGTTCCCATGTTCGGCGAATAGTGCCAATGTAGGTTTAAAGAGGTATGTCTCTAGGTCGTAGAATTTCAGATAGTTCGTCATTTCACCACTCGCCGCCGATGGTCCACAACTGTCTACGCCAAGGCGGGATTCACCAACTCTTCAAGCAAAATTTCTATCCCTTACTGCTTTCGAACAAACTGCGCGATTGCACGGCATCAGGAAGTCCTGTGCGAGCCGCTCCACACCTCGGAGTCGATCCAGCAGTTTCTCCAGCGCGCTCTGGATGTGGTCGCGATGTCGCAACAAATCGACAAGTCGCTCTACCGCCAGCGATTCCAAATCACGTAGCCCCGGACGCCTCGTCCGGGACCGCCTCAAAACTCGAAGTACCCACCCGACGTCGTTCGACGAGCAGCGCGGGAAACGACCAAACAAGTACCACCCCGATGACAAGCCGTCGGACAAAAGATCGGAGAAAAACCTTGCGAAGGGGTGTCTTGGGGTGTTTGTCTGGCTTTTCCGTCACATTTCAGAATAATAGCCTGAGCTGGGGTTGTCGCTTATGGCTGATCTTGCCTGCGAACACGGAGTGCTGCGTTCCGCCGAGGCCACTCGTGCCAATTGGGGTCAGGCGGTAGATGCGTTAGGAGGATTTTCGATCGAGGATGGCGGGATCTTTCTCATCTTTCTCATCCACTCGGCCGCTCTTTGTTCGGCTTCGAGCAGTTGCTCCATGGTCATCGATTTGTTGACGTGATTCTTGGCTCGCGTAATTTGTTCGTTGGCGATCAGGAACCACATGTAGGCGTACACGAAGTCCTTCGGGCCAGCTCGGCGAGCCGAGTAGAGGTGTGCTAACGCTAGTTGTGCGGTGGGCAAACCCTGTTCGGCCGCCTTTTGACAGATGGCGATGGTGGCCTCATCGTGGCGACCGCCATTGGCGGGGTTCGCCAGGAGGGAAGGCAGCAGTGATTGCGCAGGACTGGCCTGGCTCAGCGTCATGAACAGCAGCTCGACCCGGCTGGAGACACCTAGCTTGTCGAACACGCGAAACAGGTAGTTCTTGATGGTGTGCTGGCTGAGGCCGAGCCGCTGGGCGATTTCGCGATTGGTCAGCCCCTCCGCGAGGCTGCGGACGACTTCCATCTCGCGCTTCGAAAGCAGATCCAAACCGTTGGCGTCCACTGCTTTTACCGTGGGCGAAGATGCCAGGGCCTCGACGGCAAACGACATCTGCAAGCTCGTGGCCCAGATCTGGCCCTCGTGAACAGTGCGGACACACTTGCAGAGCGAGTCGACGGATTCGTGGCGGCTGAAAATTCCTCGCGCGCCGGCGCGAAAGGCCTGCAGAATAAAGTCGCGCTTCGAGGAATCAAGCAGCATCACCGCGCGGATCTGAGGATGGGATGCCCGTAGTTCGCGCAAAATTTCAAACGCGCGGTGCGGCTCCTCATCCAAATTGGAGCTGATCAGGAGAATGTCAGCTTTATGCGCGAGGGCCGCGGCGATCAGACCGTGGGAATCGGAATCTGCGCTCGTCACGTCCAATCCGCGATCCCGCGTTAGCGCATCGGCCAGCAGCTGGGTGTGGATCCGCGTATTGTCCGCAACTAATATCCGGATCCTCTCCTCCCTCGCACGTTGGGTATCCATAAGTTTCTCCAGCGACATCATTCGAGCAGGTCACCAAAAACTGGGACTGAAGTCACCAAATGCCACAATCGGAAACAAGCCGTGCTGAGAACGGGGGGCATCTCCCACAGGCGGGGGATTTGTTTTATTCGGGGGAGGTTTGAAAACGCACCAGCTAAAAACGTCTAGTAATAAGGATGCGGCGGCAAACTTGCAGATACCGTTGCAACCGACTGCGAGTCTACCGTATCCCTGGTTCGAATGCAAGCGAAAGGTCGCAAAGCTTTGCACCAGTTGTAGCCGGTTGCAACTGATGCGAAATTGGGCAAGATTCTCGGGCCGAACCTGAGCTCCAGTTGTGGCCTCCAAATGCCATTCGATAACTCCCCTAATTTGTAGTATCCCATGTAGAATCAATAGGATCGTATTAATGGAAGCCCTCTATGCCTCCGGTTGCGATGATCTGGCGAATAGTCAGGCCAGTGGACCACCCGACGTTGAACCGCTCTATTGAGGGAGAAGTCCTTCTCTAAGCTGATCGACCGATTACGCTGAGAAGCCACACCCCAGCGAACATGAGAAGTCCTTCGCGGAGAGCGTGTACCTCTTGCAGCATCCTGCATACGAATGTAGTCTGAGTTCACTTTCGGGCAACCAACTCAATCGCAGAGTTCCCATCCCCCGTGCCCGGTAAGCGGAAGTTCTAAGTGTCAGTGGGCCATTGTTGAAAACAACCGGAGTGCTAGCGCTACACCGCTGAGTGTTGCGCAGAGAAAACGGTGTCCACGGTTGCTCGACGCTAAAGCAAATTGCAATAATTCTTAATAGAAGTAGTAGAGATTAACTAATTCTCCCCCCTGAATGTCTAAGGTACGTTCCCCCGGGTTGCTGCAATTGTTGGGATCCCCCGTCTTTGTTGGAGTTATTCGTAGGTGCAGAAGTCACATTGTGACTCAGAGGGCGAAGCTATGAGTACCGGCAACCAGTCGTGGGACTCTCCGAGTATGGCACCAATCGTGACACCTGACGTGGAACATTGGTACGCCGTGCATACTCGCGCCCGCCACGAAAGAATCATCGCTCAGCGGCTGCGTGAACTCGGCGTGAACACATTCCTGCCGCTGGTCACCGAGGTGCATCGCTGGAGCGATCGGCGGAAGTCGGTGGAGCTGCCACTGTTTGGTTGTTACGTGTTTGTGAAACTGTGTTCAACCGGCGAAGAGCGATTGCGGGTGCTGCGCATCGACGGTGTGTTCAAGTTTGTTGGCGCCCGCGGATTGGGAACTCCCATCGCTGAATCGCAAATCGAGGCGGTTCGAACCCTGATTGGACAGCAAATACCCTGGAGTGCCCATCCTTTTCTTCAGATTGGGCAGCGGGTGCGAGTGCGTGGAGGCTCCTTGGACGGCGTCGAAGGTATTCTGCTTGCCCGCAATGACGACAACACACTAGTGATCTCGATCGACGCGATCCAGAGATCACTAGCAGTCCGAATTCAAGGATACGACGTCGAACCGCTTTAGAATTCTTGCAACTCTTTTTCCCTCCAGATCTCCCAAAGGAACTCAAACCCGTGATAGAAAACGCAATCGAAGCGGTACGCCTCCTAGTAGTTAGCAAGGAACCCGCCGTGGTTCGCTCGCTCTGGTCGATCGGGGAAGCCAATTCCTGGCAACTAGAGACAGTGGGCAGCGGTTGGGAAGCAATGGAGTTCGTGCAGGCAGGCGCTACACCTGACGTGCTTCTCTTGGATCTGCCGCGTGGGGACACGGATAGCCTACACATTTTGCGTTGGGTGCGCCGACTTCGTCCGAACTTGCCGATCATCCTGCTTTGCTATCCCGACGATGCAGGGCAGAAAAATGAAGCCATTCGACTGGGTGCCCAGGATTACCTGATCCGGCCCCTCGACGACGAGCAGTTGGAGAACGTAGTTCGAGCCCAACTCAACCCACGGACCGACGCCGCGGAGATGGAGTTGGCCAGTGAGGACATCGAGCAGGTCAGTGATGACGCATTCTTTGTGGGCGCAAGTCCGATCATGCGGAAGCTTCGTGCCCAAGCCGAATTGCTGGCTCAAGCGAATGTTCCTGTGCTCATCCTGGGAGAAAACGGAAGCGGAAAAGATACCGCGGCTCGGCTCATACACAAGCTGTCGGTTCGCTCGGGATTCAAATTCTTAAAAGTGAATTGCGCCGCCCTGCCCGGGGATCTGCTCGAAACCGAGCTTTTCGGTTACGAACGTAGGGATTCCGCGGGCGCAGTCCGATCGAAGCCTGGCAAACTCGAGCTCTGCGAAAAGGGCACTATCCTGCTGGACGAAATCGCCGAGATGCCAACCAGCGTCCAGAGCAAACTGCTCCAGGTGTTGCAGAAGAAGCAGTTTTTCCGGCCTGGCAGCGGCGCCACGGTTGACGTGGACGTACGAATTCTGGCGGCCACGAGCGCCGACATTGAACGCGTACTCTCGGAAAAGAAGCTCCGCGAGGATCTCTATTTTCGCCTGAGCGCTTTCACGGTTCAGGCGCCGCCGTTGCGCCAGCGGAAAGATGAGATTCCAATTCTGCTGCGCCACTTTATGCATCATCTGGCAAAGCACTACGGCCTGCCTGCACGCACTTTCTCACCCGCGGTGCTCGATGCCTGCCACGCCTATTCGTGGCCAGGAAATCTCCGCGAGCTCGAGGAGTTCGTAAAGCGCTACCTGGTGATGGGAGATAAAGAACTCATCTTGGCCGCGGCAAAAGCAGAGCACAAACCAGGAAACGGCAAACCGGGTAACGGAAATCTGATGGAGACGGAACCCGTCCGGGAAGTGTTCGGGGATGAGGAAAATGGGGAGCCATCGGGCTCTCCGAACTCACTTAAGTCCCTCGTACAAAGTGTCCGCTGCGAAGCGGAAAGAAGCGCCATCGCTACCGCTCTCGAGAAAACCGGCTGGAACCGGAAAGCCGCAGCGCGGTTGCTTCGAGTGAGCTACCGAACTCTGCTGTATAAGATCGAGCAATACCACATGAGTTCTTCAGAGACTCATCCATCCACGTTTTACGGAAATGGACTCAGGGGCAATGGAAAACGGATTTAGCAGCGGACGCGGCTGCACGGCGTTACAATTGCTCAGTTTGGAGCAAACCATGACAATCACAGCAGGGAAGATGTGCCGGCTAATGTCCATACTTGCCGTCTGCATTCTGATCTCTGGTTGGCTGGCGGCGCAGACTGACACAACGAAAAACACAGGTAGCACCACAACAGCAGCAGCCGAACCGGCACCCGCTGACTCTAGCACCGTGGGCGGCGCAGTCCGCCCGCACGATAATACTTACATTATCGGCAACGATGACGTCTTGTCGATCAATGTCTGGAAAGAACCTGACGTATCGAAAACGGTTCCGGTTCGTTCGGATGGGAAAATATCTCTGCCTTTGGCCGGTGAGGTGCAAGCGAGCGGGCAAACGCCGCTTCAGTTAGAGAAAGTGCTGGCCGCTAAATTGCAGAACTTCATCTCTGAGCCTGAAGTAACCGTAATCGTCACGCAAATCAATAGCCAGAAATTCAATATCCTCGGCATGGTCAACAAGGCCGGAACGTTCCCGCTGACAAGCTCTCTAACGGTATTGGATGCGATTGCTCTGTCGGGCGGTTTCAGGGATTTTGCTAAGCAAAAATCCATCTACATCCTCCGCAAGAACCCCAATGGAGAGGAGTCGCGCTTGCCCTTTAACTACAAAGAGGTCATCAAGGGCAAAAACATGCAACAGAACATAAAAGTGCAGCCGGGCGACACAATCGTGGTGCCTTGAAACCGCTCATGCTAATTCGAGTCCTCATTGGTATGATTTTGCTGGCTGCGTGCCCTCTCTGGGCGCAGGGCGGCGCTGAAGTAGCCGGAACGGGCCCCGGCGGTGGTGGAGGCGCCATGGCGACCCCAGCTCCGGTCAGCGGACAAGGATACTCGATGGGCTTTACCTCCGAAACGCGATCGAATTACCTGCGCGGAGGACTGGTTTTTAGCACCGCCTACGATAGCGACGTTACGACTGGAACCAATGGACAACCCGTGAGCGATGTGAGTTATACGATATCGCCTACAATCTCACTGGACCAGACCAGGTCACGATTGCATTGGGTTTTCAGTTACAGTCCGGGGTTTACGTTTTATCAGAAGAACAGTTCGCTCAATCAAGCCAATCAGAATTTTGGCGTAAGCCTTAGCTATCGTCTGAGCCCACATGTGACGCTGAGCCTGCACGATTCTTTTGTAAAGACATCGAATGCTCTTTATCAGCCGAGCTCGGATCTTCAGCAGCCGGTCTCGGGCGGAGTGTTTGTTCCCAACTACTCCGTGATTGCGCCCAGCTCCGATGTACTCACAAATACGGCGAACGCGACCCTCAGCTACCAATTCGCCGCCAACGCGATGGTAGGGGCGAGCGGAAACTTCACCAATCTGCATTACTCCAACCAGGCGCAGGTTCCGGGATTATCCGATTCGAGTTCGAAAGGCGGGTCGGCGTTCTATTCGCACCGTCTCTCGAAGGTCCACTATTTCGGCGCGACCTATTCGTACCAGACGTTTCTGGCCTCTCCCACGATGGGGCAGAGCGAGACTCAGACCCAGAGCATCTTTGGTTTCTATACGGTCTATCTAAAACCCACGCTTTCCGTTTCCCTGTTCGGCGGTCCACAGTACTCGAACACGCAGCAGTTCGGGTTGCCAACATCAACTTCATGGTCTCCCGGAGGCGGTGCGAGCGTGGGCTGGCAGGGGAAGCTGACCAGCTTTGCTGCCAGTTACTCGAAAGCCGTGAACGAGGGCGGTGGTTTGGTCGGAGCAGTTAAGTTGAGCAGCGCCAGTGCCTCACTGCGGCGGCAGCTCGCGCGAACCTTGAACATATCTGTTGGAGGGAGTTACGCGGACAACAGCGTGCTGGATGCGCTGTCCACGTTCAACAGCAGCGGGCATACGATCTCAGGAAATGCTTCGGTGCAACGCCAGCTACGCGAGCGCCTGAATCTGGGGCTGCAATATACCCGATTGCACCAGAGCTATGGCGGAATTGCCGCGATCTCCAGCATCCCCAATGTAAATGTTGTGATGGCTACCATCTCCTATCAGTTCATGCGACCCCTCGGAAGGTAATCAGGAACGGTATTATGGTTGATCAGTTAGAAGACAAACCCGGAGAAAGTATTAATTTGCAGCAATATGTCGACGTGATTCGTCGTCGGCACATGTACTTCTTGATACCTTTCTTTCTCGGGTGGCTGGCGGTCTGGAGCGCGAGTTGGGTTCTGCCCTCACAATACAAGTCAGGCACGCTGATTCTGGTAGAGCAACCAAGCATGCCGAAGGATTACGTGACGCCGAACATTAGCGATGACCTGCAGGCGCGGTTGGCGAGCATAACCCAGCAGATTCTCAGTCGCACGAACCTTCTACATATCATTCAAGGGCTAAACCTGTACGCAGACCAAGGCGGTCATGTCAATGAGGACGAATTGGTTGACCGAATGCGAAAGGATATCGACATCGAGCTGGTAAAGGATTTTAGCGGGCATATAACCTCTTTCAACATCTTTTTCTCCGCTCGCGACCCTCACGTCGCCCAGCAGGTGACTGGCCAGCTGACCAATCTGTTCATCAGTGAGAATCTGGAGTTACGGCAGCAAAAATCCGAAGACACCACCAAGTTTCTCGAACAACAACTGGAAAGCGCGCGGCAGAACTTGGCCGAGCAGGAAGAAAAGGTCCGCGTTTACAAAGATCAGCATCTCGGAGAGTTGCCGTCCCAATTGGGAAGCAACGTCCAAATCCTGTCTGGACTCCAATCGCAACTGCAGAGCGAAGAAGATGGTCTCAACTCGGACCGGCAGCAGAATGCTTACCTGCAATCGATGCTGCAACAAGCCCGTGCTTTGCAGAGAACACCCAAGACTGAGAACGGCGCACCTGTAGGAGTACCCGCTTTGGACGAACAACTGGACAAGCTAAGAGAACAACTCGCCGATCTGAGCTCCCGCTACACCGATCATTATCCAGACGTTCGCAATCTAAAAGATCAGATTGCGAAAACGGAAAAAATGCGGGACCAGGCTCTCGCCGCATTGAAAGCCGGCGCGAAGACCGCTCCGGGGAATGGCAACCCGCCCGCATCTACGCCGGACGATGTGGAAGGCGGTGCCGGGGCGGCCACAATTCAACTCCAGGGTCAATTGAAAGCTAATCAGATCGACATGACGAATAAGGAACGTGAGATCGCCGCCCTGACAGCCAAAATTGATGGCTACCAGAAACGTTTAAACGAAGAGCCTGCGCGTGAACAGCAGTATGCCGATCTCACCCGAAATTACGAACAGTCCAAGGCGGATTATGACGAGCTCCTTAAGAAGAAAAACTCTTCGCAGATGGCTACCAGCATGGAATTACTGCAGCAGGGAGAACACTTTCAGATGATCGATCCTCCCAGCCTGCCGTCGAAGCCTGATTTTCCTAATCGCCTGAAGTTTTGTGGCATCGGGTTGGGCGTTGGCATCGCGTTGGGGGGAGCCCTCGCAGGCGGCACCGAGGTCCTGGACGACCGCCTTTACAATCAAAAAGCGCTAAAAGATCTTCTGCCGGTGACCGTGATCTCAGAGATCCCGGCGATCACCAGTGATGCAGACGAACGGAAGCAAGCGAGGAAACTTTGGGTAAGCTGGGTGACGGCAGGGGTTGTCTTTGGGGCTGTCCTAGCAGGATCGGCGATAAGCTTCTTTCGAGGATAGTGTTGGTACTCAATGTATAAAGCTTTCTACAATCTGAAGCGTAACCCGTTCGAGATCACCCCGGATCCGTTTTTCCTGTTTCCCACCCGGAGACACAATGAAGCTCTGGCGGCGCTCTACTACGGTGTCCGGCGCCACAAGGGCTTCGTAGTCATGACTGGAGAAGTCGGCACAGGCAAGACCTTACTCGTCCGCTGCCTGCTGCAATTGCTGAATCAGAGCGATGTGGCCTACGCCTATGTGTTCAATAGCCGGCTCTCGCCGGTCGAATTCCTGCAATATATTGCCGGCGACTTCGGTCTAAACGTGACAGGTAAGAATAAGAGCGAACTTCTTCTGACCCTGAGCAACTACGTGATTTCGCGCCATCAGAAAAAACTCACCACCGTACTGGTGGTCGACGAAGCACACCACGTAGCGTCCGAAGTGCTCGAAGAGATTCGTCTGCTGACGAACCTCGAAACGACGAACGAAAAGTTGCTTCAGATATTGCTGGTCGGGCAGCCCGAACTGGACGAGAAGCTGGACTCCATCGAGCTGCGACAATTGAAGCAAAGAATCGCTCTGCGGTCACAACTTCTGCCATTGAATTTGGACGAAACGACAGGTTACATCTATCGGCGCTTACAACTCGCTGGGGCAAACTCCAATTCGACCGTGCTTTTTCCGGCCGAGACAATTGTGCGGGTACATCGGCACTCGCGCGGCATTCCGCGTCTGATCAACACTGTGTGCGAGAACGCGCTGATAACGGCATACGCCAGACAATCGCGGACCGTGACCCCCGACATCATCGAGGATATCGCGGCAGATTTCCGCCTCGGCGTAGTCCATCAGCCCAAAGTAGACGGGGTGAACGGCAACGAGGAAGGCGACGCGCGGCGAGCCGCGAAGACTCTGCTTCTCTTGCATGACTATCTGCAAAAACTGCAGTCGAGCCATGGAGAGCCACGGGCAGCAGCAGCCACTGGAGCTAGTAAACATGAGCCGTATATTTGAAGCGTTACAGAGGTCCGAGTCGGAGCGGTCAGGCACGCCATCAGCTCCCCCTGCGCTTGCGACAGAACTTTTGCAGGCGGTAGAGCGCGAAGCGAGCGTTCTCGCTCCTGAGGATGTGACTGCGAACGAGCTTGCCTCCCCGGACTTCACCGGGGCAGAATTCGGCGACAACGACTTCGCCAATGATGACTTTGCCAGCAATGACTTGAGTCAATTTCGCTCGTTGCCACTTTCCCTTCCGCCAGATAGCAAGCTGATATGTCTTACGGCGAGTGAAAGCCTCGCTGCGGAGAAATTCCGCTTTCTGGGAGTGCGTTTGAGACAGCTCCAGCACAGCCGCCCGCTTAAGAAATTGTTGATCACCAGCACGATTCCCGAGGAAGGGAAGAGTACCGTGTCCGCGAATCTGGCGGCCATTTTGGCCAGAAAGCAGCAGCCGAAAATCTTATTGTTGGAGGGCGATCTGCGCCGTCCCTCATTAAGCAAACAGTTCGGCCTGAGCCAGCTTCCCGGTCTCAGCGAGTGGTTGCATGGCAAGCCCCGCCCGATTAAGGACATCTACCGTCTCGAAGCCGCAAACTTGTGGTTTCTGCCGGCTGGCCGGCCTCCGGAAAACCCCCTCGAATTGATGCAGTCAGGAAGGCTTTCGAAACTCATGGAACAGCTCGGAGCCTGGTTTGACTGGATCGTTATTGATTCTCCGCCGGTGCTGCCTCTGGCGGACACCAGCGTTTGGGCGCGGCTGGCGGATGGCATTCTACTGGTAACGAGAGAAGGAACGACCAAGCGCCGGCAACTGCAAACCGGTTTGCAGGCGCTGGAAGAATCCAAAATACTCGGTGCGGTGGTGAACTCTGCCACGAGCACCGACCATTCCAACTATTACTATCGCTGCGGTCCGACGGTCGCGCAGACGACCGAAGTTGCCGAACAGTAATCTGTCTCGTAAACGCTAGCCCCCGGTTGTTAGTTCGTTTCAGTCCCCAGTTCTGTACTCCCCCACAGATATCACAAACACCAAGCACTTCAAGGTAGGTCATTTGTTCCTGCGCCCGCAAGAAGGAAGCAGGAAAAGGAGAGGGAGTCGTGAATGTACGGCGCTCAGGCAGTATAGCAAATCTGGATAGTCATTCGGCAGAGGTTGTGCCGTTTGAGGAACACGGCATTCTAAATGAGGGAGCCTTTCATAGGATGATTTCGCTCGAGCGAAAGAGAACAGAGCGCTCGCGAAAACCCTTCCTGTTAATGCTCCTGGATATGGGGAATGGCCTGCGGTCGGATAAGAATGGGAAGTCCCTTGACAAGATTCTCTTGGCGCTTTCGCTGTCAAGCCGAGAGACCGACGTTACGGGCTGGTACGAGAACAACTCTGTTGTAGGAGTCATGTTCACAGAATTTGGGGTTGAGGATCGGAACACGATCTTGAGCACGATGATGACCAGGGTCAGTGAGACGCTGCGCAACAATTTGAGCTCGCAGCAATTTGGTCTGATCAGCATCGAGTTTCACTTGTTTCCCGAAGAATGGAATCACGATATTCCGCAAAGGCCCAGCAATCCGACCCTGTATCCGGACCTGGCGCGGCGGGACAGTGCGAAGAAGTTCTTCTGCGTGATCAAGCGGATCATGGATATCATCGGGAGTGCATTGGCCCTGTTGCTTTTCGCTCCCATTCTTCTGGCCATTGCCATCGCCATCAAGCTGACGTCTAAGGGTCCGATCTTCTTCCGGCAGAAGCGGGTCGGGCAGTACGGCGAGCAGTTTGTGTTTCTGAAGTTCAGGTCCATGCACGTTAACAATGATGCCAGCGTTCACAAAGCCTACGTCCAGCAATTGATCGCTGGGAACGCGCAGAGCCAGCCAGGAAACGGCGACGGCAATGCCGTTTACAAGCTGACGAAGGATCCCAGAATTACTAGCATTGGCAGAATCTTGCGGCGCACGAGCCTTGATGAGCTGCCGCAATTCATCAATGTCCTCAAAGGCGAGATGTCTCTGGTTGGGCCGCGCCCCGCCATCGCATACGAAGTCGAGGCCTACGACATTTGGCATCGCCGTCGAGTGCTGGAAGCCAAACCTGGAATTACGGGTCTTTGGCAGGTGAACGGACGCAGTCGCGTTAAGTTCGATGACATGGTTCGTCTGGACTTGCGCTATGCCAAGACGTGGTCGCCGTGGATGGATTTGAAGATCTTGCTCCGCACTCCGCTCGCGGTGGTGTTTGGCGACGGCGCTTACTGAAAAACCTCTCCCCCTCTGCATATGTCAACCGTGCTACATCCCGCCAGTCAATTCTCTGAGCCCGCCTCGTACGAATCCATGCAAAAGGGGAGTGGTGACACTGTGGTCAAATTCGGCGTAATCGGATACGGATATTGGGGCCCGAACGTGGTCAGGAATCTTGACCAGCTGGATGGCTCCGAAGTAGTGTCGGTTTGTGACAAGAGCCCAACGGCGCGCAAGCGCATTCACAAGGCCTACCCGCATATCAAAGTCGTCGCGGAAACCGTTGAACTCTTGTCGTCAACCGAAATCGACGCGGTAGCTATCGTAACCCCGGTCTGGACCCACTACGAACTGACCAAGGCGGCACTGGAAAACGGCAAACATGTTTTCGTCGAAAAACCCTTTACCAGCGATTCCGCACAAGCGGAAGAGTTGATCAATCTTGCGGCAAAGAAGAACTTGCAGATCATGGTGGATCACACCTTTCTCTTCACAGGGGCGGTGAAAAAGATTGGCCAGTTGGTCGATGAAGGGGCGCTGGGCAAGATCTATTATTACGATTCCACGCGGGTCAATCTTGGCTTGTTCCAGCACGATGTCAACGTGATTTGGGACCTTGCTCCTCACGATCTATCGATTATCGACCATTTGATCAAAGAGACTCCCGAAGCTGTCTCTGCAACTGGCCAGACCCACCTCAACGGCCACGAGGACGTAGCCTTCATCACTGTCTACTTCCCCAACAAGATTATTGCCCACATTAACGTCAACTGGTTGTCACCGGTGAAAGTGCGCACCACACTGATTGGCGGTGAGAAGAAGATGTTGGTTTGGAATGATCTGGAAGCCGACGAAAAGATCAAAGTCTACGACAAGGGCGTACACATTACCAGCCGCGAGGGCCTGTATAACCTCTTGGTGAACTACCGTTCGGGAGACATGTGGGCGCCGCAAGTGGAACAGATCGAGGCACTGAGGCAGGAACTCGCATATTTCATCGATTGTATTTCCAACAATCACAAACCTTTCAACGATGGCGCCGCCGGCCTCCGCGTCGTGAAACTACTGGAAGCCGCAAACCAGTCCGTGCAAAAAAGAGGCGCACTCGTCTGCCTCTGATGCCTTGCATCTAGAAGGTTCCATACTCTATGAATCCTCATGTTTGCATAGCACCGAACGTGAAACTTGGCCGGGATGTCAAGCTTTCCAAGTTCATCAATCTCTATGGTTGTGAGATTGGCGACGAGACGAAAATCGGCGCTTTCGTTGAGATTCAGAAGAATGCGTTCGTCGGCAAACGCTGCAAGATCTCAAGCCATACGTTCGTCTGCGAAGGAGTCACGATCGAGGACAACGTCTTTATCGGCCACGGCGTAATTTTCATCAACGATTCCTATCCGCGTGCCACGACTGCCGAGGGCGGCCTGCAAAGCGAAGCGGACTGGAAGGTCGAACGGACTTTGGTCAAGAAGGGCGCATCGATTGGCTCAGGCTCCACGATTCTTTCCAATATCAGCATCGGTGAAAATGCCATCGTCGGCGCCGGGAGCGTAGTCACCAAAGATGTGCCGTCGAACAGCATCGTCGCTGGAAATCCGGCGCGAGTCTTGCGACAAATTGAAGAGACTTTGGAGGTCATAGAATGAGCGTGAATGGCAATATTCCTTTTTTAGATCTCGTTACTCCGCACCTCGAACTTGAACAGGAACTGACTGCCGTGTTTCAGAAGGTTCTTAGGACTGCCGGCTTCATCGGCGGTCCCATGGTCGAAGAATTTGAAACTGCATTTGCAAAGTTCTGCGAAGTTGATCATTGCGTCGCGGTGAGCAGTGGCACCGATGCTCTGCGGTTTGCCATCATGGCTTGTGGCATTAAGCCGGGCGACGTAGTCGTAACCGTACCCCATACTTTCATTGCAACGACCGAGGCCATTTCGCAAACTGGTGCACATCCTGAGTTTGTCGATATCGACGAGCGCACCTACAACATGGACCCTCAGAAGCTGCGTGAGTATATCGAGATCCAGTGCACAAAAGACAAGTCGGGCAAACTCATCAGCCGCCGCAGCGGGCGGCCCGTCACTGCCGTAGTTCCTGTCCACCTTTACGGGCAGATGGCCGATATGGATGCGATTCAAGAACTCGCCGATCAATACGGTCTCACGGTCATTGAAGATGCTTGCCAGGCTCACGGTGCCGAATATTTTTCCCGAAAACATAACCGCTGGATGAAGGCGGGATCGATGGGACGTGCAGCGGCTTTCAGTTTCTATCCAGGCAAAAATCTGGGGGCCTGTGGTGAAGCTGGGGCTGCAACCACGAACGATGCCAGATTGGCCGACAAGATCAAGATGGTTCGCGATCACGGTCAGGCCAAGAAGTACTATCACGATATAGAGGGCTACAACGGAAGACTGGATGCACTGCAAGCCGGCCTGCTGCAAACGAAACTGGCTCACCTCGCGAAATGGAACGCCCAGCGACGCGAACGGGCCGCCGAATACAATCGGCTGTTCGCCGAGGCGGACGGGTTTGTCGTTCCACCGTTTGAACCTTCGTGGTCACGAGCCATATTTCACTTGTATGTGATCCGATCCGAAGACCGTGATGGCATGATGAGCCATCTTAAGAAGGCCGGAATCGGGACCGGAATTCACTATCCGATTCCACTGCACCTGCAAAAAGCTTACGCCTCCCTGCGGCATCGCGTCGGCGATTTCCCTGTGGCAGAAAAGGCCGCCGCCGAAATCGTGTCCTTGCCGATGTTCCCACAATTGACCGCAGAACAGCAGGGCGAGGTAGTGCAGGAGACTCTGAGCTTCAGCTCCAAATTCACTCGCAAACGCGCCGAAGCCGAAGTGACTTCGTTGGCTGCGGCTAACCAGACGGCCTAGGCCACTTTTCGCGTCAACGTCCCCCAATAAACTCGAGATAAAGGATAGCAATGAAACTTTCAGTCATTGGCGCAGGCTATGTGGGTCTGACAACCGCGGCCTGCCTCGCGCAAATCGGTCACGATGTTTTCTGCAGCGAAAGTGATAGCCAGAAACTCGACAAGCTGCAGAACGGAGTTATGCCGCTGTTCGAACCTCATCTCGAGGACGTTATCAAGGACGTTCGAAGCACGGGAAGGTTGCACTTTGGGGCTACGGAAGAGGCGATTGCGTGGGGAGACGCCATCTTCATTTGCGTGGGCACGCCGCCATTAGCCAACGGTGATGCGGACCTAGCTGCCATTGAGGGGGTCGCTCGAGCGATTGCAAAACGTGCCTCAGGATACCGGCTGATCATCGAGAAGAGCACCGTGCCGGTTCAGACCGGCGCGCAGTTGCGCAAGCACCTGTCCGTGCACAGTACCAATGGGCTGAGATACGACGTGGCATCGAATCCGGAATTCTTGCGGGAAGGGACTTCAGTCGAAGATTTTCTACACCCCGATCGGATTGTCATCGGGGTCGATTCGTCACGCGCGGCTAATCTACTGGGCGATATTTATGAACCGATCGTCAAGCAGAGCTTCACTTGCCCAATCCATCCAGATTGCGCAAAACGAAAAGAACCTGTTTTCCTGGTCACGGATACTGGTTCGGCGGAACTGATCAAGCATGCCTCCAACTCGTTTCTGGCCATGAAGATTTCATTCATCAACATGGTAGCCAATCTGTGCGAAGAGGTGGGAGCCGATGTCACCAAAGTTGCCGAGGGCATGGGACTCGATCCCCGGATTGGGCCAGCTTTCTTGAATCCCGGAATTGGCTTTGGAGGTTTCTGTTTCCCCAAGGACGTGCAGGCCTTCATCAGAATCGCGGAAAAGTCAGGGTGCGATTTCTCTCTATTGAAAGAAGTGGAAAAGATCAATCAACGCCGGGTGGAACATTTCCTCGAGAAGATTCGAAAGGAACTGTGGGTTGTCCGCGGCAAGAAAATTGCGATTTGGGGTTTGGCCTTCAAGCCAAATACCGACGACGTGCGTTTCGCTCCATCGATCGCACTGGTGAAGTCGCTGCTGGACGAAGGCGCGCACGTAAGAGCTTATGACCCGGAAGCGATGGAGAAAGCCAAGTCGGCGCTTCCCAACATTACTTACTGTTCGAATCCGTACGAAGCCGCTGAAGGCGCGGATGCCATCGTCATCGTCACAGAATGGGATGAATTTCGCGTGTTGGATTGGGAGCGATTGCTTGCAACCGTCGAACATCCTTTGATCATTGACGGAAGGAACGTTTTTGCTCCTGAAGAAATCAGCCAGAACGGGTTCCGGTATGTCAGTATTGGACGAATCGACTCGGCGCCATGCAAACCTACCGTCGGCGAGAACATAGATTCCTCCTCACCACTGTCAGGCAATCGAGTTCAGGAAGCTTCGGTCTGACCCGCACCGCAACCACGAATAATCTCGAAAGCTGAAAAATGTCCAGTCCAGCGGCCTCACTCAATCGCCAATCTTTACACGTAGCACTCCCGTCGGCACGGAAAAAGATCTGGGTGGATTTGGATAATTCTCCCCACGTTCCCTTCTTTCGCCCGATTATCGACGAACTCAGAAAGCGAAATTACGAGGTGTTGGTCACTGCCCGGGACGCGTACCAGGTGCGAGAACTGCTTGAGTTTTACGGAGTGTCGGCCAAGCTCATAGGAAGACATTACGGCAAGCACAAAGTCTTGAAGGGTATCGGAACATGCTGGCGCGCGCTGGCCGTAACCGCCGGCGTCCGCAAGGAAAAAATTGACCTTGCGATTACCCACGGTTCGCGTGCCTGCGTGATAGCCTGTGCCTTGCTGGGAATCCCGGACATACTGTTGTTTGATTATGAGTTCGCTGCGAAGATACCGGGTATCAAGCCAGAGTGGCTCATGGCGCCCGGCGTGATTGCCGACCGTCATAAGGGAAACAGCACACAAATCATTAATTACCCAGGCATCAAGGAAGATGTTTATCTCTCGAGATTTCGCCCCGATTACGGGTTGAAAGCGCGTCTTGGGATCCCGCCCGACGACTTGCTCGTGATGATACGTCCTCCGGCAACCGAAGCTCATTACCACAATCCGGAAAGTGAGCAATTGTTGGCGGAGACGATTAGTAGATTTGTGTCGACTCCTCGCACAAGCATCCTTCTTCTGCCGAGAAACAAGAGGCAGGAAGCGGATTTGCGATCGTCCTGGGCTGAAGCGATTGCCCGGCAGCAGATTCTGATTCCCGACCATGTCGAAGACGGGCTAAATCTTATTTGGAACTCCGACCTCGTAATTAGTGGCGGTGGAACAATGAATCGCGAAGCTGCGGCATTAGGAGTTCCGGTCTACAGCATCTTCCGCGGGAAAATTGGCGCCGTCGACGCCTACCTTGCCGAGCAAGGCCGTCTAGTTCTGCTGGAAACTGTCGAAGATGTCAGGACGAAGATCGCGATTGTGCGCCGAGATTCGCATAAGCAGCGTCTCAACCGAGAAAATAGCCCTGCACTCGACACTATAGTTCGGAACATTATTTCGATTGTCGAATCTAAGAGTGCGGCCGTCTCCATCGGCTCGTAATTGAATCACGTTCGATTTTGATCCCCCTGAAATTTAAGAGAAAGTTATCCCGAAGATGACAAACACCGTAGGCGCTTTGGGCAGTGAGACACGGGTTGGCCAGTTGATGGAGTTGGCAATTCGCGGTCTCCGAGGGATGTACGACGAAGGACAAGGGCTGTTCTGCCATCGCCTGAAACGGACTCCGTCCGGAAACGTCAAGGAAGGAATCTCGCAGCGGTACACCGTCATGACGCTATTGGGGCTGTTGCGAGCAGAAGGTGAGGGATACCAGTCTCCCGTCGACATTTACGCCACCATTGATGCCCTGTACAGAAATACTGAATGGGTCGATAACATTGGGGATCTCGGCCTTTTACTTTGGCTCTCTTCAGTGTCGTCACGAAAATTGGATAGTTTCGACGCAACATTCGATTTAGAGAACGCTCTGCGCAATTACTCGGACGCCCGGAAGCAGTTAACCATGGAATTGGCGTGGTTTTTGACCGGACTTACTTACGCCAACCGAGTGGGACAAAAACAACCACCGTATCTCGAACGGTTGGCCCGGCAAACATACACGTTACTGCAATTGAACCAAGGCACGGACGGCCTCTTCGGACACATGGCCAAGTGGAAGTCGTTGGCAGGAGCGGTGCGCGGCCATGTGGGCAGTTTTGCCGATCAGGTGTACCCGATTCTTGCGATGGCGCATTTCGGCCAGGTTTTTGGGATGAAAGAGGCCTCGCAGAATTCGCTCCGATGCGCCAACGCGATTTGCAACCTGCAGGGTCCTTTAGGCCAATGGTGGTGGCACTATGATTCGTCGACCGGTCGCGTAGTCGGACGTTACCCCGTGTATTCAGTCCATCAGCACGCGATGGCACCCATGGCACTTTTTGCGGCGGAAGATGCTTGCAATGCCGACTTTCGTGAACCAATCTACAAAGGGCTGGAGTGGATTGGAGGGGCGAATGAACTGCAGCAGAGTCTCGAGGACAAGTCCGCCAGTCTAGTGTGGCGGTGCATCCGCCCGGCGAAATCTACATCCAACCTCGGACGCCTTTCCATCATGGTAGGACAGGAGAGGACTGGAGGAACACTACGCATCCTGCACGAGTGTCGCCCGTACGAATTAGGCTGGCTTCTCTACGCCTTTGCGGGCCGCGAATCCAAAGGGGTACAGCCGAGCAGCAGAGGTTAGCGAGCTGTTTCTCTGGTGCTGGATAGGCATATTGGGTTGAGGTTAAGAACTCGTGAGCATGACCGTCTACAAGATCGATCCAATAAAAGACCGCCGATGGACAGAGTTTTTGAATAAACATCCCGAGGCCTCCATATTTCATACCTCGGGCTGGCTGGAAGCGTTACGACGCACCTACGGTTACGAACCCGTTGTTTTCACGACCTCGCCACCAGAAACTGAACTGCGAAATGGTATTCCTTTCTGCCGCATCACTACCTGGCTCACCCGCCGAAGACTAGTGTCGCTGCCTTTCTCTGATCACTGCATCCCACTCGTGGAAAATTCAGTCGAGTTGACCTGCATGCTGAAATCCTTGCAGCAGGAGGTCGCCGAGAAGACGTGGAACTACGCCGAAATCCGGGCTGGAGATTTGGATTTACCGAGCGACGCAGTTTTTGAGAAGGCTAACTCATACTCCCTGCACAAACTGGATCTTCGTCCGAACTTGGATGGACTTTTCCGAAGCTTTCATAAGGACTGCGTACAACGGAAAATTCATCGCGCTGAGCGGGAGAGCCTGACCTGCGAAGAAGGAATAGAAGACTCACTGTTGCGTAAGTTCTATCATTTGCTTCTAATCACGCGCCGGAGGCATGGATTGGCGCCACAACCCTTCCGATGGTTCAGAAATCTGATTGCTTGTTTGGGGGACAAAGTCAAGATTCGAGTGGCTTCGAAAGACGCCCGTCCCGTAGCGAGTATTCTTACCTTGCGCCACCGGCGGACGCTTGTTTACAAATATGGTTGTTCAGACCACCGGTTCAATCAGCTGGGTGGGACCCACCTTTTGATGTGGAAAGCAATCCAGGAAGCAAAGAATGATCGACTCGATGAATTTGATATGGGTCGCTCCGATTGGGACAACCCTGGGCTGATTGCTTTCAAGGATCGTTGGGGTGCTGCGCGATCGACGTTGTTTTATCTTCGATATCCCTTGCGACACTCGCAAACCATTAGCGAAGCCATGCCTGGCAATGTCGCCAAATATATCGTCGCTCACGCACCGGACAGTTTGCTGGTAGCGACTGGAAACATGCTCTACAAATACATGGGGTGACATAGCTAAACTATCGCTGGTAATCAATGCGCATGACGGTTGCTTCTAATCAAACATGACCCAAGACGTCAAATACGTAGTCATCACGCCGGTGCGTGATGAAGAAAAGCATATCGAAGCCACGATCGAAGCTGTGGCTGGTCAGACGATTCGGCCAGCGGAGTGGGTGATCGTCGACGACGGTTCGAGCGACAGAACCGGTGACATCATCGACCGATATGCGGCGAAGTTCCGATGGATTTGCGTGGTTCACAGATCAAATAGGGGGTTTCGCAAGTCCGGCGGTGGAGTCGTCGAAGCCTTCTATGACGGCTACAACGCCCTTCACTGCCATGACTGGGAC
>JBAVAQ010000083.1:0-60826 GCA_049585795.1 Terriglobales bacterium
TCGGGTGGGCTGGAAAAGGATCTCCAGGCCGCAACGGACGCAACCAAAACTCTCCCTTAGTCACAACAATCGCGAGACCGGGACAGCATTTTAAGTCGAGCCGTCGTTTTTCCGCAGCCTGCTAGGACAGGCTCAAGCAAGCTGGGAGCAACCGTTTGCTCTGCTTTGGCCTCTGAACATTGGCAGCTATGAGGTTTGAGGCAAATCACGGATCGTGCGTGCTCGCTTCCTTTACCAGATCCTTGCGATTGCGCGCTGCCAGCATGATGACCGCCGGGTTGTGCCTGTTTCTCACTCTAATAAGTGTTGGACTCGAAGGACAAACTGCATCCCCAACCCTCGGTCAGACTGGCGCAACCGGGGTTGCGCAAACGGCTCCGTCTCCAAATGCTGCGCCGCCGATTCAGAGCAATGGTTCGGCGACCGAGCCACAGGCGCAGCCAAGCAACCCGGCGCCTGCCAACGACGACAGCAGCGTCTTCGTATTCAAGAAGGAAGTGCAAGAAGTGGTCTTGCACGCAACCGTCCTGGACGATCAACGCCATTTGGTCACGAATCTGGACCGATCGGCATTCACCGTATACGAGGACGGAGTGCGACAGCAGACTACCTCGTTTCACCGCGACGATGTTCCGGTCGCGATGGGTATTGTCATCGACAACTCCGGCTCCATGCGCGAGAAGCGAAACAAAGTGAATGAAGCTGTGCTCAACCTGATTCGAGCCGGCAACCCCGACGACCAAATCTTTGTGGTCAACTTCAGTCAGGATTCCTATCTCGATCAGGATTTCACATCCAATATCAACCTTCTGCAACAGGCACTGAACAAACTGTCCGCGCGAGGCAGCACGGCTCTCTATGACGCCATTGTGGCGTCCGCGGTTCACCTTCAGAACAATACCGGTGTAAAACGCAAGGTCCTGCTGGTCATTACGGATGGCCGGGACAATGCGAGTCAAGAGACCTTGCAGGAGGCCACGCGCCGATTGCAGCAGCAGAACGGTCCAACCCTTTATGCCATCGGGCTGCTCAGCGACGAGCTTCAGCAATCGGGAACCGACGCTCTGCAGAGTCTTGCCGACAGCACCGGTGGAGTAGCCTTTTTCCCGCAAAGCCTGGACGAAGTGGACAACATCACTCGAACCGTGGCACACGACATTCGCACGCAATACACCATCGGTTACAAGTCAAGCAACCCTAATCCGAATGGCGGATACCGGCGAATTCAGGTCACGGCGCAGGCAGTGGGCTATCGACAGCTAACCGTCCGCACTCGCACCGGATATTACCCGGGCGAGCCTCTACAGTAGTAAAGTCCTCGCCAACAACGCTACCAGATTCCTTTATCGCTCCCCGTGATCTTCTGCCCTACCGCAGCGGCTGTCGCCAGGCAGGGCAACAAACTAAGCCGGGCGGTGTTCTTGAATTCCCGATTCAGCAGAAACGTTGCGAACTGGGATGCGTAGAGCGTAGCGGATTCCGGCATGATCGGAACCCGCAAGAAATCTCGACGAAAGCGAAGTTTCTCACCGCCGAAGCGGGCTGATGCTCTCACGAAGTCAGGCAGATCAAGCGCTTCGCCCCGATAGTGTTCCACGTAATCCGACACAATGACAAGATACGTGGCCACACCTTCCCAGATGCCGGCCGCTTTTGCGGAAGAGCGCAAATCGTCGTAATCGATGGAGCCGGTCTCAGAAAGCTGAGCGCTATCGACAATGTCGCACAGCCTGAAATAGAAGTGACGGTACATGCGCTGCAGAACAGAGATCATCAGCCGGTCCGAGACCGAGGGCACTCGAAAGATATGATTTCCGACGTGGATAGACCGGGCGCGTCTTGCCAGTGAATTTGCGATTATGATTTGCTCTCCAGTTTGACCCAGTCGACCCATGTGAATCTCGACCGCCTCAGGCAAGCCCGGGATGACGAAATTCCACTTGTTTGCCAGACGGTCTCCCCAACTGCGCGGGGCAAGTTGAGCTTTGAATCGGCGCTTCATGAGCGCGAGAACATCGGCTGGCTTCGTATTCGTGTAAAGATCCAAATCGCTGCCCAGGTCGGGCCAGTGATCGAGCGACTTGATCACCATAATGTCGTGTCCTTCTAATTCGAAGGTACAGCAGATTTTGTGCAGGAACGAAATCGCGTTCTCAATACGTAAGCGCTCAAATGCGATATCGGTTTCTGCCCACCCCGCCCTGCGCCAGTCGCCGGTGTCCTCTGCGACCTGGAGAAAGACTTCCAATCCACGCATTACCACGTGGTTCGAGTTGGCGAGCGCCAGCAGATCGTCAAATTCATCCTTAGTGATTCTTGTGATATCTAAATCCCGGCTGGCGAACGTCGGAAATGATGGATCGGTCGCGCCAAGAAGCAGCCGGGAAAGCATCGTGAGAGACTTACTCGAATCGAAGGGAGAAGTTGTTTTGAGAGTCATATTGGAGGAAGTCCATTACTGTTGAGGTGGCTGAGATGTTGGCGGCTGCGGTGCCGGCGCAACGGAAGATTTCGGCGCATCCGGCGACTGTGTTGGTTCGACGACAGGCGTGTTGTCACGGTGCTTCAGTTCGACTGGACCAGGATGCTGCCGTCTTACCTGATCTTGCTCTGAGATCTCGCCGTCTACTTTCTGGTCGCTGTCGGCCGCTACTGCGAGAAGATTCATGCCTTCCGCCGAACGTCGAGTGGCGAGTCCAACCCGCACGCCGGCATCCTCGGCCTTGCGCGCTTTGTCGTAGAAAAAGTCGGCGGTCTCGAGGTCGCCATCCATTTCGGAGAGATACCCAATATTGTTCAGAGAAAACGCGCTGTTGGGATCAAGCGTGTAGGCCTGGAGAAAATCTTGCCGCGCTGCGCTCAGATCATTGTGATTCGTCGCCGCGACGCCGCGCAAGTTAAGTATGGCAGCGCGTGCCTGGGCACTAGACTCGTTTTGCATGCGTTCTTCTAGTTCTCTAGCGTTGTCGGCAGCCATCTCGCTGACCGGCTTACCTCTCCATATCCGGTTCACGGTGACGATGGCTGGTTCTGAAGAACCGGAGTTAGCGGCTGCCTTGTAGTACTTGAGAGCCTCGCCGTAGTCTCCGCGAGACTCCAGGGCAACACCCATGTTGTTCAGGGTGAATGGACTTCGAGGATACAAAGCCAGCGCCTGCTGCAGAACACTTTTGGCTTCTAAAGGGCGCCCCTGGGACAGAAGCCGAATCGCTTCGACGTTCATGCGGTTCACCTGCATGGGTACGTCTTTCAGGTTGCTCAATGCATCCCTCATCGGCTTTCCTTCCAGTTGCTTTGCGCTGGTGCGGTCGATGACTGCATCCGTGGCCTGCTCTGAGGCCAAGGCATAAAGCTTCTGCGCACGATCCAGGCGACCGTTCAATTCAGAAACGTAGCCCAGGTTGTAAAGCGTGAAGGGATCGGCTGGATCGAAGAGGTAAGCCTGATAAAACAGCGTTTCCGCTTTTTCGTATTGTTGCTTTTTAATCGCGTCCACTCCTTCGCGATTCAAACGCTGTACTGGCGTGAGATGGCTCCGCTTGGGAAGGGTCAGCGTGATATCCCCGCCAAAAACGTTCTGCGGGGAGCAGCCTGCGATGATTGCAATCGTTATGAGTAAGGTGAGTCGTTTCGCAGACATAGCTCTCACTTCTTTAAGCTCGAAATTGGATGCGCCAGCCTGCAGGGCGTTGCCCGCAGGAACGTGGTATTTACCTGTACAAAACGAGTTTTCAGGCCACTGTTTTTCAGTCTCCGCCATCCAAAGTCTCGACAGAAATCTGGCGGTAGGGTGTGGGGTGTTCTGATGGGGCGTTTTCTGCTCATATTCCTTTTCCTTCTGAGTGGCGTGGCACTTGCGCAGTCGCCGTCGTCTGTGACCTCGAAGTTCATCGAAAATCCTGGGAATCAGTTCGGGTCCAAGCTGGGAGCGCCTACCGTCTTTCTGCCGGACTTGCCAGCCATGCCGAAGGGGCAGAGCACCGTGATTGGCGGAGCCATTCGTAACGTCGACGACGTTCGTGATCAGCTGACGCTGAATGTCTTCGGTGCCCGAACCATGAAAATTCTCTTCGACGAGCGTACCCAAGTCTTTCGTGATGGACGTAAAGCTTCGCTGCACGATCTGCGCGCTGGAGACCACATTTCGGTCGAAACGACGCTGGATGGAACCACGGTGTTTGCGCGCAGCATTCACATGTTGTCGCAGCTGCCGGAAGGCGAGTGCCAGGGCCAGGTGCTGAGCTACGATCCCGGCCGCGGGGAGCTCATGATACGTGATTCACTTTCTCCCGAGCCCATTAAGCTTCGCGTTTCTGCAGCAACGACGATTACCCGTCAAGGCAAGGAGTCTTCTTCGAGTGATCTGACGCCCGGAGCCTTGATCTCCGCTGATTTCCAGGCTGACAACGCGGGCAAGAACGTAGTGCGGAATATCGCTGTGCTTGCTACTCCCGGGAACGCGACCGTGTTCACCGGGAACGTGGTTTTCCTCGATCTGCACACCGGATCGCTGGCGCTGGTGGATCCACGCGACAACAAGCGATACGAGATATCTTTTGATCCCGACCGCTTCGTCATGAGCCGCGAGGTGCACGAGGGAAGCGAGGTAACCGTCACAGCCAACTTTGACGGCGTGCATTATGCGGCTAGCGCGGTTACCTTGAATCCGCTCGCCAGCAAGTAATGCCAGTCAGGGATAAATAAGTGCGAGTGGGCCAACTTTGTGTACGTTTTCGTCCTCCGTGGTTGGCGCCTTACAAATGCTGTAACCACAAAGGACACGAAGGTCCACAAAGGAGAACAAGCATTCCTTCGTGAACCTTCATGTGCTTTGTGGTTGATGCCGTTTACCGGACCTCGCATTACCTCCGACGCAGCCCCTCCGAGAAAAAATATCTCCAATTCTGATCACTTTTTTTCCACAAGGCATCTGATTTGCCGTATTCTCACGAATGCGAACTAACTTCGCCGAAATGCCCGGGAATCGCAGTGACCCGGGAGCCGCGAGCAGAAGGCAATTCAAGGGAGACGCGGTGGTGAGAGTGAGTCGCTTGAGGAGGAAGCCATAGAAATTGGCAACAGCTAGCGCGCCACGTCAACAATTCCAGCCACCCACGATCGTTCCCCATCGGAAGAAATCGGTTCGCCTCACGTTGTGGCCACTCGTCGCCGCCACCTTTTTTATGGTGTCGGGCGGCACCTATGGCACAGAGGATATCGTGCGCGGGGCCGGATATGGCAAAGCCATCCTCATTCTTCTACTGACTCCGATTCTCTGGAGTCTGCCTACTGCCTTCATGATCGGTGAACTCTCAAGCGCTCTGCCCTACGAAGGTGGCTACTACGCCTGGGTGCGCCGCGCCATGGGCAACTTCTGGGGATTTCAGGAAGCGTGGCTCTCGCTGGTGGCGTCGATTTTCGACATGGCGATCTACCCGACTCTGTTCGTGCTCTATCTCACGCGCCTCTTCCCTTGGTTTGCCGAGGGATATCGCGGATGGATGGTCGGGTTGGCTGTGGTCATCGTGTGCGCGTTGCTGAACGTGGCAGGAGTGCGTGTGGTCTCGACGACGTCGCTGTGGCTTCTGATTGTTCTTTCCGCGCCGTTTATTTTGATCGTGGCCATTGCGCCATTCAAGATCGGAGCTCTGGCCCACGCCGTGACCAAACCGACAATTTCTTCCGTGGATATTCTCACGGGCCTGCTCATCTGCATGTGGAACTACATGGGATGGGACAACGCATCGACCATTGCGACTGAAGTTGAGCGTCCGCAGCGGACTTATCCTCGCGCCATGCTGGCCGCGGTCGTGATCGTGGCGCTGAGTTACATCGTCCCTGTAGCTGCGATGTGGATGACCGGGCTTTCGTCGAGCGCGTGGGAGACCGGGTTCTGGGCGGACATCGCCGGGCTTCTAGGTGGGCCACTGTTGCGCGTCGGCCTTGCCCTCGGCGGGATGATCAGCGGCTTCGGCATGTTCAACGCGCTGGTCATGAGCTACTCGCGCTTGCCGCTTGCGATGGCTCAGGACGGCATGCTGCCGCGCATCTTTGGCAAACTGCATCCTCGTTCGCGGGCACCGTGGGTGGCGATTGTGGTTTGCGCCATCGGCTGGGCCATGTGCCTTGGCTTAGGCTTCGAGCGCCTGGTGACCATCGACATTCTTCTATATGGTGCGAGTCTTTCGCTGGAGTTCATCGCGCTCATCGTTCTGCGTGTGCGCGAACCTGAACTGCATCGGCCCTTCCGCGTTCCCGGCGGAATGTTCGGAGCTGTCGCGGTCGGTATCGCACCTATGCTGTTGCTTGGATTCTCTGTGATACGCAGCGAGACCGAGCAGGTGCTGGGGATGAGTTCCTTCGCTTTCGGAATGCTGCTCATCGCCGCAGGGGTGGTGGCTTATCTTCTGAATCACGCGCTCAAACCAGAAGGCTGGGCTGGCGCTCCGCAGGAAAAGCCCGAAGTGGTCGCTTAGAGAAACCCGGCCACGGATTCCGCGGATAGCTGATTCACTCATCCGGACAATCCGTGGCCTCTTACCTTTGTTGTAGACTCAAGGCAATGACGAAGCGGAAATCCAAGGGCGCGTACATGATCAGCGCTGTGGCTGAAATGTACGGCATCCATCCCCAGACCTTGCGGCTGTATGAGCGGGAAGGCTTGCTGAAACCGTCGCGCACCGAAGGCAACACCCGGCTCTACACCGACGAAGACTTGCAGCGGTTGGAATTCATTCTGTCCCTGGCGCGGGACTTGGGCGTGAATATCAGCGGCATGGCGATCATCCTGCAAATGCGCGAGCGCATGGAAGAAATGCAGCGTCAGATTCAGGACTTCGTGAAGTACATTCAGGAAGAGGTATTGGCAAGGGCGAGCGCCGCTGCCGATCCTGCCCGCGGTGCGATTGTCCCGGTGCGGCGAGCGATCGTTGCGGCGCAACAGCAGCCTAATCGCAAAAAGTAAGACTTGCTCGCGAGTTCCAATCTCAAAGGTGAGTCTCGTCTGGACCAGCGCGGGCAAGGACGCCCGCCTATATTCGCGGAAGGACCAGCAAGATTTGCCCGGTGGCCTTCCGCGAACACCTTTTTGTGTACGGAAGAACTACGCCGCAGATTTTCTGCGTGTGCCGCCAAGACCCATCCCTACCTTCACCTGGGGATCGGTTCCGTACTGGTAGATCGGTGAACCCACGGCCGGATTGGTGCAGAGCAGAGCGCCCGCGTTGAAACTGTAAGCGTTGTCGGCTCCATGGATCGAACCCAGGCAGAACGCCCAAGACCCATCTGAAGCGTTCGGAGCTGACCAATACTGTTGCTGTCCCAGCGGACTGCTGGCAAAGGCCAACTGAAAGCTGTCAACCAAGGTCCGAGGATAACCACTCACTTGCAGCGGAGATTGAAGCGGGGCCAGCGAACTTGCGGACTCGGATGAGCCCTGGCCAAAGACTGCCTTGAGCACCAGGCTAGGAATTGGCGACGATTGGACATTGACTTGGAATACGCGAACCACGATGTAGTCCCCGACTTCTACGTCCAGCCCGCTTGAGGTTCCCTGCTCATAGCTCCATTGCGATTGGACCAGCGTCGATGGGAGCTGATAGAAGTTGTCTGTCAAGGAAAGACTGGACCCTCCGGTCAGCCAAACCTCGGACCGAAGCAGTGGATTGGCATTCCCATTATCTGCCGCAAAGTTGCCGTCGCCCAGAACAACAGCCGCAGTCGAAACACCCAGATTGATAAGATAATTGGCCATCGCGGTTTTCCTTCCTTTCGTTTCCAGAAGTGAATTCGGCGGGGGAAAGTTGCGGGTTCGAGTTTTGCCCTCTCGCAGCGAAAAGTCAAGGAAAAATCAAGCTGTAAACGACGCCTATGGGGATGGTTTGCCTGCCGCGGCACTCAGGATGCGCAGGTGGTACCGGGGATCGGCGCGAAGCGAAACAAATTCCGGTTCGTTCTGGATGTCGTTCAGGCCCTCGCCGGTCTGCACCGACGCCAACAGGGAATCTAACGCCTTGTCCCGGGCACCGCACAACTCATAGACCACGGCAACATTGTAAAGAACGGCAGGATCTTTGCTGTGCGCATCCTCGACGGGCTTCAGAGCCCGCAAAGCCGCGCTCTGGTCGCCGGACTTCGCCAAATACAATGCTAAATCTGCCTTCAGATCAATCCCCGTGGGATTCTTGGCGATCTCTCCCTGTACCAACTGAATGGCTTGCTGGTAGGCGGCTTTGGCTTGGTCCTTCTTTCCTGTGGACCAGCGATAGGCATCGCCCAGGTTCCCCCAGCTGTCGAAATCGTTGGCGCTGAGCGCCACGGCTTTTTCGAACGCAGGCACCGATTCGTCGTATTTACCTTGGTAGAACAAGATGGTTCCGAGGTTGGTATACACATCGGCTGAGGGCTTGATCTCCAAGGCATGCTGGAGAACGGCCACCGCATCGTCGTCGCGACCCATGGAATGGTAAACCGCTCCCAGATTTCGCAGCACTGGTACGTTGTCGGGTTCGAGCTTTAAAGCCGTTTCCCAGGAGGAAGCTGCGTCCTTATAACGGCCGGCTTGATACGCATTCAGACCCATCGCCATGTGGCTCTTCCAGTCTTTTGGGTCCAACTCCAGCGCACGCTTCAACTCCTCGTTTGCTTGATTAGGCTTGCCGGTCTTGTCGTAAAGCAGCCCGAGGTCACGATGAGGGACGGCACTCTTCGGATCAAGGTCGGCTGCCATGCGAAGTTGCCTTTCAGCCTCTGCCGAATCCCCCGCGCTCATCTTGGCCATGCCGAGCGAAACATGTGCAGCCGAGAGATAATTATCCAGCGTGACCGCCTTGTTCGAATACTCGGAAGCCAGCTTCATCCACTGCGGGTCAGGATTGAAAGTGTTCCTGTAGGTATAGGCATCGCTCAGGGCAGCGTAGCTGGCCGCAGACTGCGGATCCAGTTGAACCGCCCGTTCCAGGAGCTTGATCGCGTTATCAATATTGCCATCGCGATCGGAGTGGTCCAAGTCTTCCCGGGCACGCCGATAGAGTGCGTAAGCGTTGTCTTCGACAGGCGCCTCTTGTCCCGCTGTCTGTTGAACCGGTTTCGATCTTCTGTGCCAACGCCAGCCCCCAACCCCTCCTAGAATCAACAGCACAAACAAACCGGTGGCCATCCAGACTTGCAGTTTCGAGAAGCGCTGCAGATTCGGCAACCTACCCACGTCGATGGTCGCTTCGCTGGGATGCCAGGTGAGAGGCCCATCAACCAAGCCGACCGCCCCGCGGCGCAATTCATTCGCCACCTCGGCCATGGTTTGAATCCGCTTCTCGGTTTGTTTCTCCAGCATTCGCGAGATCAATGAGACCACAGGCTTCGGAACATCGGGCCGCAATTGGTTCAAATCCCTCGGCGGGCTGAAATGAAGGTTGTGCAGCAGGGCCATGGAATTCGCTCCCGTGAAGGGCAAATGGCCGCTGAACATCTCGAACATGACGATGCCGAAGGAGAAAATATCAGAGCGCGCATCCACGCGCTCCCCTCTTGCCTGCTCCGGCGACATATACGCCACGGTCCCCGTGACCGCGCCCGGTTGGGTCAGGGTAAATTGATTCGTCACCTCAGCATCGGTGATCTCACCATCCGCGGTTGCCATGGTGGGATCGAATTTGGCCAAGCCAAAATCGAGGACTTTGACCAGCCCATCCTCGGTAATCATAACGTTTCCTGGCTTGAGGTCACGGTGAACAATGCCCGCGGCGTGCGCCTTGGTCAGCGCATCGGCAATCTGCACGCAATAGCGGAGGGCTTCGCTCAACTCCAGTTTGCGCTTTTTGAGTACCGACGACAGTGTCGCCCCGCGCACGTACTCCATGACGATGAAGTCGGTATTGCCTTCGGAGTTGACTTCGTAAATCGTGATGATGTTGGGATGGTTGAGTGCCGAGGCCGCCAGGGCCTCGCGCTGAAAGCGTCGTCGGGCGGTCTGGCTCAGCGGGCGATCGGTAGGCAGAACTTTGATTGCAACGTCGCGGCCCAGCCGGGTGTCGTGGGCGCGATAGACCACGCCCATCCCGCCTGCACCAAGATCCGCGAGAACGTCGTAATGCGAGAGCCTTCGGCCAATCACGGCTTTGTGTTTCGATGATACGCCTAGCCGAATTCTACACTCAAGGAGCCGAATTACGGGGAGGAGCCTCAATTCTTGCGTCGCTAAACTTGAAAATTACCCGGAGCGATTGACCTCGGCGCCCTCCGCGGGCTGTTCTCCGCGGTCTCCGCGATTTAAGATTTGAGGTTGCGTCTCATGAAAACCTTAAAACGCGGAGACCGCGGAGAACTGGCGAAAGAGCGCGAATTGTTGACGGCGCACGTTACCGTCGAACTCGGAGCTTCTTCTTCGTGAAAACTGCGATGCAGACGTCGACGCTTTCGGCAATATTCCGCCAGATGTGCCCCCGATGCCGCGCTGCCAGGATTTTTCGCAAGTCCATCTTCACCGGATTCCCCCGCATGCAGGAACTGTGCCCGAATTGTGGACTGAAGTTCGAACGCGAACAAGGCTACTTTTTGGGAGCCATGTATATAAGCTACGTTCTGGCCTTGATCACCATCGTAGCGCTCGCCCTTCTGCTGTGGGCAGTCACTCCGTGGTCGCTGCAGAGAGTGACAGTGTGGGCGATTCTGCTGTTCTTACCGCTCGCGCCCACGCTGACGCTTTTCTCCCGTGTGCTTTGGATTTATCTGGATCGGGCGATCGACCCGGAATAGGGCGCGCAACAACATCTGAGACCGTCGAAAGAGGTGCCTACGGTTCGTAAACCGAGCTACCCAATCCGGCTTTCCGGGCGGATTCCTGCATGTTCTCAAGTTTTTGCTTCTGTTCGTCCAGTTGTTTCTGCACGCGTTGTACTTCGTCCTGCTTGTCGATCTGCCGCTCGTTGTGCAGGACGCAATTGCGCACGCAGTTCCCCGGCGCAAAATGGATCGAGGAATTCAACCTGTCGATTTGGCTCTGCAGGGACGCGATCGAATTCTTTTGCATTTCGATCTTCGCTTTCCACTGTTCGCCGGCACGAACATCATTGGACGCAGGCGGGGCGGGAGTGTTGTCGTGATCGGTGATCGAAGTGCTTGATTCCGGTTCCGCACTTTCAGGAAGATCCTCGTTCGTAAGCACCTTGCGCGGGGCGTGCGCATCCTTGGCTTGCGCCTGTTTCTGGCGCTGCTCGCGCGCCACATCCCCAAGCGATTGTGCATAACCGCTCGCGACGGCGAAGCATATCACTCCGGCGACAATAATGACTTTTTGCGATTGCTGCATACCAAGCTCCTAACGGAGACTCCTGGGAACCCGGCGCAGGTCCCTCGACCGTGCTGGGGTCCGCGAGAGTGTTTTCCGATGGTCCTTACATGGTATCGAACCCCGGCTGGCTGTTACGACGTTACCGGCGTGCCGGGACTAATGGGGGTGGCTAGCAATGGCCGCGAAGCCGCGCATCAGACCACATTCAGTCGTATTTCTCGTACAGAATCGATTTGCGGTCCCAGCCCAGCGACTTCAACAGTTCGCGGTTGGCCTTAACCATTTTGTCCAGGCCGCAGATGTAGGCGTGCATGTCGGTTCGGTCCTGAGCGATGGCCGGCACATGTTCCTGCACGTAGCCACGAAGGCCCTGCCAATCAGGTCCGCCACGGCTCAGCGTAGGCAAGTAATGAAAGTTTGCGTGCTCTTCTGCCAGGCGCAGAAATTCCTCGTGATAGTAGATATCTTTCTCGGTCCGGTTGCCAAAGATCAGGTACAGCCGGTGTCCCTGATGACGGGACTCGTCGCCAAGCAGCCAATGCAGCATGGAGCGAAAAGGAGCGATGCCCGTGCCGGTGGCGATGAAAATCGTATCGCGCATGGGCGGGCGCAAAATGAAATCCCCGAATGGTCCCTGGCAGCCGATCTCGTCGCCCTCCTTCATGTCACAAAGAAAGTTCGACATAAAGCCGTCCTGCACGCGGTTCAGGCACAAGGCAAACTTGTTGCCGCCATTTGGCGGAGAGGCGATGGAGTACGCGCGCACGATCTCTTCGGCGTCGGGCTTATCGGTTGTGAAAGAGAGCCATTGCCCCGCCACGAATCCGAAGCGGGGAGCGCCCTTCATTTCGAACTCGAGATGCTTGGTGAGTTCGGATAAAGGGGCGGAGCGGGTCAGGCGCGCGGTGAACCCTTGGAATGTCATCAATTGTATAGATGAAGTCGGAGCGGAGAAGAAGCGCTGCAGAAACGTAGCAAGCTACGATTCCAAAGAGGGTCGCTCTACTCCACCGTCACGGATTTCGCCAGATTCCTGGGTTGGTCCACATCGCAGCCGCGGCGGACCGCGATGTGGTACGCCAACAACTGCAAGGGAACGATTTCGAGAATCGGCGACAAAGCTTCCGGAGCCGGCGGAATGTACAACACGTGATCGGCGGCTTCTTTGATCTCCTCATCCCCCTCGGTGGCCAGCGCGATGACGATGCCGGAACGGGCCTTGACTTCCTTCAGATTCGAGGATGTCTTTTCATAGCGCACCATCGAAAGCTCACTCTTCGGATCACACGTTGCAATAATTACCACGGGCAGGTTCTCGTCGATCAGCGCGTTGGGGCCGTGCTTCATCTCACCCGCGGGATAGCCTTCCGCGTGGATATAAGAAACTTCCTTCAGCTTCAGCGCGCCTTCGAGGGCTATGGGATAGTGAATGCCGCGTCCCAGAAACAAGAAATCCTGCGCCCGGACATATTGCTTTGCCAGGTCCTCGCAAGCGCGGTCATGCGTAAGCAGGTGCTCAAGTTTGCCCGGAATCAACGTGAGTTCATGAACCGCTTCCGCAGCTTGCGGCTGATTCATGGTGCCGCGCACTTGCGCCATGTAGAGCGCAAACAAATAAAGAGCGGTGAGCTGGGCAGTGAACGCCTTTGTAGAGGCGACTCCAATTTCCGGGCCAGCGTGCGTGTAAATCGTTCCCGCGGCTTCGCGCGTAATCATGGAACCGACTACGTTGCAGATAGCCAGCGTCTTCGATCCTCGAGCCTTGGCCTCGCGCTGGGCCGCGATCGTATCCGCAGTTTCGCCGGATTGCGAAATCACCAGCGTGATCGTGTCCGGAGCAACGATAGGATCGCGGTAGCGCCACTCGCTGGCGTAATCAACCTCAACTGGGATGCGCGCCAGAGTCTCGATCATAAACTTGCCCGCCTGTGCCGCATGCCAACTGGTTCCGCAAGCTTCGATATTGATCTTCTTTGCAGCTTTGAACTCGGCTTCGCTGATTTCCATTTCGTCGAGGAAAATGTGTCCGGTTTCCTGCGAAATTCGCCCCAAGGTAGTGTCGCGCACCGCCCGCGGCTGCTCATAAATCTCCTTGAGCATAAAATGCTTGAACCCGCCCTTTTCGGCTTGAATCGGGTCCCAGGTGACATGCTGGACCTTGCGCTCGACAGGCTTGCCGGAAAAATCGGTGACCTTCACACCATCGGGCGTGACCACTGCGAGATCGCCATCACCGAGAAAGAACAAGTCGCGGGTGTGATACAGAATCGCGGGCACGTCAGAGGCAACGAAGTATTCATCTTTGCCCAGGCCAATCACCGCCGGCGGACCGTTGCGGGCTGCGATAATAGTGTCGGGCGCGTCAGCAGAGATTACTCCCAAAGCGAAGACGCCAGTCAACTGGCTCACCGTTTTGCGCACCGCTTCTTCTAGAGAAGGCCGAGCGCCGTTGCTTTTGGCAAAATATTGTTCCACCAGGTGGGCGATGACTTCAGTATCAGTTTCGGTGGTGAATTTGTGGCCTTCTTCGATGAGCTGTTTCTTTAACGCGACATAATTTTCAATGATCCCGTTGTGCACCACGACGATTCGCCCGGTGCAATCACGGTGGGGGTGCGCATTCTCTTCCGTGGGACGGCCGTGCGTAGCCCAGCGGGTGTGGCCAATGCCGTAGGTTCCATGCAGGGGTTTGAGGCGAATGACTTCTTCAAGATTGCGTAGCTTGCCTTCGGCACGACGGATCTGCAGGCCGTCGCCATTACCGCTCACGGCGATTCCAGCGGAATCGTAGCCGCGATATTCGAGACGCCGCAACCCATCGATGATGACGGGCACTACGCTCTTCTTGCCCACATAGCCAACAATGCCGCACATGGTCTACTCCCTATGAACTCACTGCACCGGGCTGTTCGGTACAAATTCCATCATGCTGGTCAGCGGATGACGCGGTGTCAGGTCCTTCGACTCCGCAGTTCTTCCGCTACGCGGAGGAACTGCTGGGCTCAGGATGACAGCTTTTTCGCGTAATGGTTACTCCTCGAGGGAAAAGCGGAATTCCTCGATGACCGGATTGGTTAGGACTTCTCGAGCCATGCGCCCAACTTCCGCTTCCGCTTCTGCCCGGGTCAGCCCACCGTCCAGTGTCAGTTCGAAATACTTGCCCTGGCGCACTTCCTCCAGGCCCTTGTATCCCATCTTCTTAAGAGCACCATGGATGGTCTTGCCCTGTGGATCCAAAACGCTCTTCTTTAGCGAAACATAGACGTAGGCTTTCATGGGGGATTTCTCATTATACGTCAGATGCAGGGCGAATCGCGGTACACGGCAGGCCTAGACCAGTTGCGCAATCCGGGAGTCCAAGTCTGCCAGGGCGCGTTGCAGGATCTCTCGGTGGCGCGGGTTCTGGGCAGCTTCGAGCTGCTGAAGCACGTGCTGGCGGGATAAAAGCAGGCTTTGGCGCTGACGTTGAATGGCGATCTGCGCGGGAGTCAACGCTGGTCCGGCTGAACTGGGAGTAGAGATGGATTGGGCCTGCTGGTCCTCAACCGATTTGCTCTCCCATCCTCGCGCCACAGAAAAATTATAACCGCTAATGGGTCGCGCTTTCCCATTCCAGGCCATGGGGAATCCCCGATGGGGATGGTACTTTCCTTGAAATTGGAGGACCTGACATGAAAAGTGCCACGTTGGCACCGATCGTGCCATTGGAGAAAATAAAAGTTCTTGCCTGTGGGGATTTGGGTTTATGATTGGCGGCAACTGGATTTGCACTTTTGTTGGGAAGGTTTGCTCGAGGGGGGCTTCCTTTGTGGACTCAGTCGCGCAAATGGACCCTAGTCGCCACTTCGAAGTAGTCGGAGATGTCGGTCGTTACGAAGCGTTGCTGCAGATGGCGGATCTGGTCGTTCACCACTGTAGCGTGCCTGAGCTGTTGCCGGAATTAGCGCGACGGTTGCGTAGCGTGGCCTCGTTCGAAGTTGCCAGCCTTTGTCTTCACGATCCCAAAAAAAATGTAATGCGGATGCATCTCTGGGACGGCAAGGAGCGTCATTCGGACCTTACTGAATTGCCGGTGGAAGAATCGGCTAGCGGATTCGTCTGGGAAAAACAACTGCCCATGGTGTTGCGTGACTTGCGCGAGGAAACCCGGTTTCACCGCGCGGTCACTCTTCTCAAAGAAAGAGGAGTGCGCTCCTACTGCGGATTGCCGCTGACCACTGGGCAGAAAAAGTTTGGCGCGCTAGGATTGGGGAGTTCCCGCCCCAACGCGTATGGCGAGGAAGATGTAGAGCTTCTGCGGCGAGTGGCCGAACTGGTGGCCCTGGCGTTAGAAAACGCCATGACCCAGGCTGCTTTCATGGAAGAGAGGCAACGGCTGGGGATGCTGCTGGAAGTAAGTACAGCGCTGATGTCCAACCTGGATGTGCAGCAACTGTTCCCGGCGATTGCAGGTCTGATTCGAAGAGTGATCCGGCAGGATTACGCCAGCCTGGCACTCTATGAAGAGGCGGGCCACTGCATGCGGGTTTATGCCCTGGATTCCCCAATTGCCGATGAAGTGATCGGTCGAGAAATGGTATTGCCGGTCACAGAATCAGCCTCAGGAACAGGTTTCTTAAAAGGGGAAGTCACGGTTTCCAGCCGCGACGAACTGGTCGCCATGAGTTCGCCGATCGTCACGCGCATGGTGGAGTTTGGCATTCAGTCGTTTTGCTCTGTCCCCCTTATTACTCGGAAGGGCAAGCTGGGGACCCTGAATCTGGGGAGCACGATGGACCACGCTTTTGCTTCCCACGACGTCAGCTTTTTGAAACAAGTGGCGGCGCAGGTCGCCATCGCTCTGGATAACGCTCGCGCCTACCGCGAAATCGCGGAACTCACGGTTAAGCTGAAAAAAGAAAAGCTCTACCTGCAGGATGAAATCCGCTCGGTGCTGAACTTCGAAGAAATCGTGGGCGAAAGCCCGGCGCTTAGACACGTGCTGACACAGGTCAATACGGTGGCGCCACTGGACGCTACAGTGCTGATCCTGGGGGAAACGGGAACAGGCAAAGAACTGATTGCACGCGCCATTCATCGCATGAGTGCTCGGAAGGATGGCAGTTTTATCAAGCTGAACTGCGCCGCGATCCCCACCGGGTTGCTGGAAAGCGAACTTTTCGGGCATGAGAAGGGCGCATTTACAGGCGCCGTCAGCGCCAAGATCGGGCGTCTGGAACTAGCTGACAAAGGGACGCTGTTCCTGGACGAAGTGGGAGATATTCCGCTGGAATTGCAGCCGAAACTCTTGCGGGTATTGCAGGACCAGGAATTTGAAAGGCTGGGCGGAGTGCGGACCATCCGGGTGAACATCCGCTTGATCGCCGCTACCAATCGGGATCTCGCAAAGAGTGTTGCCGAGCGCGAGTTCCGCAGCGATCTGTATTATCGGCTGCATGTTTTTCCCGTGCATATGCCGCCCTTGCGGGAGCGGGCGAAAGATATCGAGTTGCTGGTGCGTTACTTTGTTCAGCGGTTTTCCCGCCGCATGAACAAGCAGATTGAAACCATCCCGTCGGAAACAATGAACGCCTTGGCACGCTGGGAGTGGCCAGGGAATGTGAGAGAGTTGGAGAATTTTATCGAGAGATCGGTGATTCTTTCCGAGGGGACGATTCTCAATGTCCCCTTATCAGAATTGAAGCCCGTAAACCAGGGCTCTCTTCACGACGCCAGCCTGGAGAGTCTGGAGCGGGAGCACATCCTTCGCGTGCTGCGCGAGACGGGTGGAGTGATTTCCGGGTTGCGCGGGGCCGCAGCCCGGCTCGGCATGAAGCGAACCACCCTACAGTCAAGGATGCAGAAGATGGGAATCTCGCGCACAGACTACGAAAACTAAGACCTCAATCCCAGCCCGCAAACCCATCCAGATCTCTTCCTGACGAAATGTCGGCATTCTGCCGCAGCGTCGGCAGATTCGCCTCAGGAATTGTGCACTCGGGATTCGGTCTCATCCCTGTCGCCCAGCCTTTGCTGGCGGTTGCGGCTGGGCTCGAGTTTGGCATTCGGGCTGCGAAGGGACGGACCGAACCGAACAGACTCACGAATTTCTAAGTGAGTCGCGGAGAATGCAGGAGTCAAATCTCGGATGGTCAAGCTTTCAGACAAGGGCTAATACGATCGAGGAAATTCGAGTGGCAGGGCTGTGTGGCGCCTATCCCCAAGGACGCGTGCGCAGGATTCGAGAAGACAACAGGAGAATCCTTTGCTTATCCAATTGGGCGTTGCGAAATGTCGCGAAGGCGGCGACCGGGTTCTACCCGGCCGAAAGCAGTGGGGGCAGCACGAGGCAACCGGCCGGAAGCCGTCGCTTTCAAGCCTGGTTCAACCCGATTTCACAAGATTGGAAAATCTGGCGGGATTGGCGTCGAAGAAAAAACATGGGCAAGAATTCTGCCCATCGGTCGATCCCCTATATTTGTTTTCCTGCGGTGTGTTGTGGCACAGGCAGAGGGATGCCTGCGCAGGTTGGGAGTTGGTTCGGTTTCTGCGATCGCAGGACAGAGGTTCGCGCGCGGTTGCAGCGGCATTGCTGGCGAGAACGGAACACGCGCGCCTTTTAGTCCGCGACTTGCGTCGAATCCGGGTTCCCGTCCCTAAACCGGTGGTGCGTTGCGTCGAGCAGGCTGCTGAGCCGGTCGTGAGGCACACTCCGAGCAAGGTGGAGGAAATGAATACACCGTATGGGCTGGAAATCGTGGAGAATTGCATGACCTGCAAGTTGCGGAAGGATCATTGGTTCTGCGGGCTCTCGGCCGAGGTAGTGAAATTGCTGAGCGCGGCAAGCCACTTGAGCACCTATCCGGGCGGTGCCGTTTTGTTTGTCGAAGGCCAGACGCCGCGCGGCGCCTTTGTGCTGTGCTCCGGCAAAGCCAAGCTCTCGACCACGTCGCGCGAGGGCAAGGTGCTCATTCTGAAAATCGCCGAAGCCGGCGAAGTGCTGGGCCTAAGCGCAGTAATCGCGGGTGAGCCCTTCGAGTTAACCGCGGAAACCGCCGGACCGTGCCAGATTAATTTCGTGGAACGTGAGGCTCTGGTGCGGCTGATCGAAAAGAATGGGGAGTTCGGGCTGCATGCATCGCAGGCCTTGAGCCGGGAGTTCCAGTCGGCTTATCGTGACATTCACGATCTGGTGCTGGCACGGTCCTCTGCCGGCAAGCTGGCGAGATTGCTGCTTTCGTGGACGCCGATTCGCGAGCAATTCGAGCCTCCAGAAATCCGGGTGCGGGCCAGCCTGACCCATGAAGAGATGGCGCAAATGATTGGGTCGTCACGCGAAACGGTTACGCGGTTGCTGAGCGATCTGAAGAAGAAAGAATTCATTCGTTTGGACGGCTCGACCCTGGTGATCCGAAATCGAACGGCGCTGGAAGCGCTGGCTGCATAGTGACGAATGCAGCCTCGGCAGACGGCCGGCCCTCCTCCCCGGCCGTCTTTTCCTTGGCGATATTCTCCCTAAAAGTGGAACCCAAGCTGCGCGGTCAGGGTGCGCGGCGTGACGTAGTGGGTTCCGCTGAAGGTGGAAAGAAAGTTATACAGCACATAGTTGTTGGCCACGTTGATGGCAGTGAGTTGGAGACTCCACTTGTAGCGATCGCCGTGGAAAAGATTGTCGTGGCCCACGGAGATATCGAAGAGATTGCGAGATGCGATGCGGGGTGGATAGTGGTCGTCGTTCTCGGCTCCATTCGGGGGCACGCTCACAAGACTGGATCCAAGCGGCGCCGGGCATGGTGAGGGAAGCGGAGAAGTCGGCGTGGCCCGTACGCCATTGCAGCTGAACCCAGCCTGGAACTCCTGGTCGGCGCTCAAGGGATTCCCGAACACGTCTTGCAAAAAGACGCCTGGTTGCCCGTTGATCATGGCTGACTGCGGACAGTCGTTGGTAGGTCCTATCCCATAGCAAGGCGCATTTCCGGCCACCAGCCCGCTGTCGTAGCGCCAGTTGAAGCCGAGCCAGGGGCCTCGTTTCCAGGGTTGATACTGCAGGTGCGTGGTCTGGTTAAACTTTTCGTCGTGGTCGATGCGGAAGGGAAGGCCCGCGCTAGTAGACACGGTCGCGCCCGCTCCGCCGATTTGGGGCTGGAAGAATCGTGCCGCCACGCTCGAAAAGACCATGAGCGCGGAGAATCCGTGGAAGTTCGGCACACTCACGCGGCCCGCGTATCCGGGGATTTTGGAGTTGTGCCACTCAATGGGAAAGGTAATCGGGGTATTGCCAAGCACGCTGAAGTCGTAGCCATTGTGGGTGTACTTGGAAATCCATTCTCCAGAAAAGACGAGGTATTTCCCGAAGGCCTGCTCGATTCCGGCATGGAATTCGTTGCGAAAGCCCGGACTCAGCGGAGTCAGGGCGGAGGAAGAACAGGCAAGAAGCGGACTCAAGACAGGGTTGGCACATCCGATGCTGGAAAGAACCAGATTCTCGTTAAAGGGAGACTCCAAAGTGCGAGCGTAGGAGACGCGGAGGATCGTGTTGGTTCGCTTGACGTTGTAAGCAACCCCAAGACGAGGTTCGGCTTGACGCGCGACGGTAATCCCGTTGTAGAGATCGCCGCGTATTCCGAGGTTCAAAGACCAGTTTCCCTTGGTGACGTTGTCTTGCACGTAGAGAGCAAGCTCCTTCACATCGGTGTGGCCATTGAAGGTGTACAAGCCGCCGCCACGAGTTAAGTCGTAGGGAAACAAAGTCGGATTGAAGTAAGGATAGAAAGCCGTGCCCGGCGCGTTGCGATTCGCAGCCGTATTCGGCTGGTTCGCGCCGGTGCATTGCGAGGGATCGGTGAAACCTGGGACAGGCGCGAAAGGGAACGGATTTACCGAGGTTAGGGGGACCGCGGTGATACAGGGTGCGTTGAAGGCTGGGTCGACGATGCCGAGCTTGTCATTTTCATTAAGGAACGTTTGTTCGTAGGTGACCCCCGCTTTGACGTTGTTGACGCCTTTGACGTAGGAGATATCGGATCGAAGCCCGGCGTTGGTGAGGGTTCGGTTCTGGCCCACGGACTCTCTCTGCAGACTGGGAGGCCCGAGGTCGGCGAAAGGGTCACTGCTGGGGTAGTAGTTGTAATTGTCGCGGCGCACGAATGCGCCCAAAGTGAATACCGAATAAGTATTCACCACGTGAGTCCAGGAAGGAGCGATGTTGAAGGTTCCGATCTTGGAGCGTTGGTCTGTTGGCCCGACGACAACGCCGTTGGGAGCGATTCCCCCGTAGTTTTCTACCGCGGGAAGAACCCCGTCCAGCCCGCTCCATGACGTCGCGTTCTCAGCGTCGAAGGAATTTGGCGTCTGGAACCAGCTGCGGCTGTAGCCGAAGTTCAGATGGATCGAGTTATTCGGTGAGAATTGGTAGTCCACCCTGTCGAAGGCGTTTTGTTCGTTCCCTTTGTCATGGATCACCGTGAATTCTGGGGGGTCCAGGAAACGGCCGGTGTTCATGCCGTTTACGGAGATGAAGTTGCCCCAGTTTTTGCCGCCGTAGGCTAGTTCGGCTGCCAGATTGGATGTCCCGAACGATCCGTAGGAAGCGGTTACGCTGCCATGGGGTGTGGTAACGCCCTGGCCCGAGCGGGTGGTAGCGACAATTACAACGCTGGTCTTGCCTCCGAATTCCGCCGGGGGTGCTCCGGAAATGACTTCCATCGACTCGATCGAAGAGAGGGGAACCTGGTTGGAGAAGACTTTACTTTGCTGGTCGGTAATCGGCTGGCCGTCGACCGAGAAGGAATTCTCCGCATGATCGCCGAGGCCGTGGAACAGACCATTGGAATCGGCGGCGATTCCGGGCGTGGATAGAGTCACTAGCGAACTCAGGGACGAGCTCGTGCTCTCGAGAGGAAGTTTGTCAAACAGGTTCCGATCGATATCGGAGTGGAAGGTTGAATCGTTTTCCAGCAGATCTTCTCCAGCTTCACTCTGTACCGTAACGGTTTCCGAAGACGTTGCCACCTGGAGGTTGATCTTGACTTCCAAGGGCACGGAGGAGCGAACGTCAAAATCCTGAGCGTAAGGAACAAACCCCTTGGCTGCCACGCTTAAATGGTAAGGGTTGAATGGGACGTTAGAGAAGCCGAACTTCCCGGAGCCGTCTGTCGTAGTGGATTGATCGAAGTGGCTCACCGGATTGTGAATTTCAACAATCGCGTTGGGAATGACGGCGCCGGAAGAATCCAGCACGACGCCAATAAGAGATCCGGAGTTGGACTGCGCGTTGGCGTAAACAACTGACGCCAAATAGAAAACCGCCACAAAAGCCGCATGAAGCGACTTCTTGTAAGAAGCCAGCATGAAATTCCTCCCAAATGAGAGCTAGGTTGACAAATGGGTTGAAAAGACCCAAAGCGATTGTCGTGTTGGAATCCCTAGACTGCGGGAGGAGGACGGATGCGAAGAGAGGAGACAAAGCCAAACGAGCTGTGATCGGCCTGCTGCAATACCACCAGAACTCTGCGGGCAAACAGCGGAGCTGGACGGTAGACTGCGCTGACGAGAACTCCGGCATGGGCTACCGAGCAGATCGAACACTCGTGGCTAGGCAACTTGGAGTTGTCAGTGTGTACGTGGACCGCTTGAACGACGCCCGTGAAGGCGACCAGCAGGATACACAAATAAGACAGAGCCGAGCTCGCTGTGTCTTTGCGCGATTTGTACGATGAAATCAAACGCGATGCCCCACTGCGAACACGATTCTAGATATACCACGAATTAGCCGTACGATGCGCCACTTGAAGCAAAAGTTGCCAAATCCGTAACGGTCATAAGTGAAAGAGCTCTCGCAGGCGCTTGGTTTGGGCGCGGCTGACTGGGATTTCGGTTTGTTTCTTATCGTCCAGGCGTAATTGGTAGGAGCTCTTAAACCAGGGAACGACTTCTTTAATTCGGTTAATGTTTACCAGGTACGATCGGTGGGCTCGCCAAAATAGATTGGGGTCAAGGCTATCCAATAATTCTTCAAGGGTACGGCAGTTGGATTGTCCTTCCATGCCGTTGGCCCCGCTAGTCACGACGCTAATCACCCCGTCTTCAATGGAAGCGAAACAAATGTCCCTCTGATTTACCAGGAACAACCTTCCGGCCGCTTTCAGTAGGATTTTGGAAGTCTGGGTTTTCTGCGACTCCAGCATCCGCATCAGGGTGTCTAATTTCTCCGACGATGCGCCGCTGCTTTCGACTTTAGCCCGCGCCCGCTCTACTGACTGGGCCACCCGTTTCTTGTCAAAGGGTTTGAGCAGGTAGTCGACCGCATTCACTTCAAATGCTTTCACGGCATACTGATCGAAGGCGGTCGAAAATACGATTTTCGGCAACAGAACTTTTCGATCCAGAAGCTTCTTGATTACGCCAAAGCCATCCAGCCCCGGCATTTGCACATCGAGGAAAACCAGGTCGGGATTGTGTTCGCGAATGAGATTAACGGCTTCGACGCCGTTCTTACCCTGGGCGACAACGTCGACGTCCCCAACGTTCTTCAATAGAAAGGCAAGTTCATCGCGGGCAAGCTGCTCATCGTCCACAATTACAGCCGATAACGACATTCAGGCTCCGTTACGCTAGTTAGAAGTATAGGAGCGCTTATAGCGCCAGCGCAACCAGAGACGTTGCAGGCAACGTTCCTACAGTCATTCTGTAGAGACGTAGCTCGCTACGTCTTCTAGCTTGGCGCTACGGTTTGCGAAGGTGAGAGTTGAGCCGCCGGGGCCGAAACCGCCCCTCCGCAATAAGGACAGTAGGCATCATTTCCCGGAAGGGCATGCTGGCAATGCGGGCAGGTGGGATGCAATGGATGATTGCACTTTGGGCAGTAGTTGAATCCGGCTTGCACCGCCGCGTCGCATTGAGGGCAACGACTGAGGAGCGGCTGCCGCAAAACCAGATACAGAATGATGCCCAGACCATGCGTAATCACAACGGCGATCACCGTCCACAGCACCCGGTTCATGCCCCGGCGCGCGGCGTCGTGGTTAACGTAGACGATCAGCAAGAAATAGCAAGTAAGTATGGTGCCGGCAAAAAAACCAAGCAGAGTCCGGACCGGCGCCGACGGCGTGTCCTTTTGAATCGCCAGCAAGGTCGCAAACAGGATTTGTATGACCACAAAGAGCAGGACAGCCACCGCATAGGCCCACTTGGGGACCAGACGCAACTCCTCGGTAAATTGGGTGCGTATGTCGTTTCTTAACTGCATAGGGGTTCTCCGTTTCCGATCCTTAGCCCCGCGACGTTCCATTCGTGTCGGTGAGGTGGACCCCGCGAGCCAGAAAAATCAGGCTGGCGGCGAGTGCCGGCGAAATCCAAAAAACCATGAAGCCCACTTGCCAAACTGGACTTGAGACTCGCGCCCACTCTCCCAGCCACTCGAAACCCCGCCACAAGATTGGCGTGGTGATGGCCGCCGAAAGGCCAACCACAATGCAAGACATCCACACCAGCCACAGACGTTCCTGCCTTTGGCGAAGTTGATCGGCATGCAAACGCACTCGCATCTGGGTTGTCCGCACCAGGGTGAGATCAGCAGCGACCGGCACCGACCGCAGCGACCGGACCAACTGTTCAGCAGCTTGCGCGTAGTGGCGGCAAGATGGGCATTCGTCGAGGTGCGCGCGCAACCAGGTTCGCTCGGAATCCTTGAGGCCTTGTGAACCCCAGGCAATCCACTCGCGCGCTTGTTGGTGCGGGTCGCGGATCACGCTTGTGCTCCTTTCAGCCTCGGCAAGAGCGCGTTCAAGCCGCGATAGAGTCGTGATTTGATCGTTCCCAGCGGCGCGCCGGTGACAGCAGCAATCTCCTCCAGCGCCAGACCCTCCTGAAAGCGCAAAACGATCGCTTCGCGATATTCGGCTGCGATGCTGACCAGGGCGACGCTGATCTGCTCCGCCTGCTCCTGTTGCGCGATCAGTTCCAGGGCGGAAGGCCGAAGGTCGGGCGGATCCAGCGAAACTCCCTCTTCTTCATCCAGTAGGCCGTCCAGGCTGGCGGGCTTTTTCTTGCGCAGGTAATCCACTGTGAGATGCCGTGCGATCGAGAGCAGCCAGGTACTGAATTCGTATTTGGGGTCGTACTGGTGGCCGCGCTCCAGCACACGAATCCAAGTTTCCTGGAACATATCCTCGGCGAGTTCGCGGTTGCTGGTCAAATAAATCAAGTAGCGCAGCAGGCGGTGCTGATACTGCTCAATTAAGCGATCAAGCAGTTCGGGATCACGGCGGCGAAGACCACGGGCGATCGCGCTGGTCTCGGATTCCATCCCATTCACGAAATAGCAGGCTGCGGCGTTCATGCTAACGGGATATACGGTTGAGGGGCGGAAAAAGATGCAGGCTCGGGGCGCAGGTTAATTAAATCAGCGTAACAGTAGTAGCTACATAAGTTTGCGTGCGATATATGAACCCCCGCTTAACGCCTCAGGCGACATTTTCAATCGCCAGTGCCATACCCATGCCGCCGCTCACGCACAGACTGGCTACACCATGCTTGGCCCTGCGCTTAAGCATCTCGTGCAGCAGAGTGACCGTGATTCGCGTTCCGGTGCAGCCGATGGGATGGCCGAGTGCAATCGCGCCACCATTGACGTTGAGCTTCGAGTGATCGAAATGTAACTCGCGGTCGCAAGCTAGAACCTGGGCGGCGAAGGCTTCGTTGAGTTCGATCAAGTCGAAATCATTTGGACGCAGTCGATATTTTTGTTCCATCTTGCGCAACGCTGGCACCGGACCGATGCCCATGATCCTTGGATCCACGCCCACGGAAGTTACGGCCAGAACGCGAGCAAGGGGTTTGAGATTGTTTTTCTTGGCAAAGTCTTCGCTCGCGAGCACCACTGCGGCGGCGCCATCCGTGATGCCGGAAGAATTGCCCGCCGTGATGGTTCCGGTTTTCGAGAACACGGGAGCGAGCTTGGCCATCTTTTCCATCGTGGCTCCGACGAAAACATGCTCGTCCCGGTCGAAAGTCTCCGAGCCTTTCTTGGTTTCCAGAGTGACCGGCGCTAATTCATCTTCAAATCGTTTGGCGTTGATGGCAGCCGCAGCCCGGGTCTGCGAGCAGAGAGCATATTCATCCTGCTCTTCGCGTGTGATCTTGTATTGCTCGGCCAGAACTTCAGCAGTCTCTCCCATCAGCATTTTGGCTAGCGGGCAGAAAAAGCCGTCGCGGTACATGCCGTCGACGAGTTCCTGATTGCCCAACCGATATCCCCAGCGCGCGCCGTCAAGATAATAGGGCAATCGAGACATAGACTCAGTTCCCCCAGCAAGAACGCAATCGAGGTTGCCGGTGACGATTTCCTGATACCCCAGAGCGATCGACTTCAGGCCTGAAGCGCAAGCCTTATTCACGGTGTACGCTGGAACTTCCTGCGGAACGCCGCTGCGAATGGAAATCTGCCGAGCCGGATTCGGGCCTCCGCCAGCCTGGCGTGCGTTGCCGAAAATCGCTTCCTCGATCTGATCTGGGCGAACCCCGGCGCGATCCATGGCGGCTTGAGTTGCCACGACTCCCATGTCGGCGGCCGTCAGCGAGGCTAAAGCGCCTCCGAACTTGCCGATAGGCGTGCGTACGGCAGAAAGAATATAAACGTCGTGCAACCTTGCCTCCGCCCTTCAGTCTAGCATTTGAGGGAGACGGATTTAGATGCGACGATGAACGACAAAGCTTCGCAGTACGGGTCCATGCTGTGCGGTTACGAATCCGGTTTACGAATCGAAGAACCTTTTTATCTGCGGCCAATATTTTCGAATCACGAATTCGGTTTTGAGATGGCCCCCTTGCGATACAAGATTGAGTTTTACGCCTGCGCGCTTGGCAAAACGATCGACAACTTTCCAGGGAATGTAGGGATCGTCCTTCGCATGGAACATCAGTATCTTCGACGGCGTAAGCTCTCTGAGATGATGTGCCGGGTTGTAAAACGCGCCGCCATGCAGTTTGTTCCAATTCTTATCAGAGAGCCGATATCCGCTACCGAACGCGGCGCGGATGTATGCCGGATAGCTCGGGTTCGAGGTTTCCTTCTTTTGCTCGTTTCGCAAAATGGCCCAATCTACAACCGGGCAATTGGCAATCGCTTTGGCGATTCGACTGTCCAGCGAGGCAAGAATGGCGGCAGCGCCACCAAAACTTCCGCCGATGACGAAGATCTTGTCGGGCGAACAGCGGAACGTTCGACCGAACGCGAGCTCGCGTATTCCTTTGGGTAATTCGTCGACGATATCGAGAATATCCTCGTGCGGAGAACGCTCGAGAAATTGGCCGCCGCTCTCCCAAGCCCCTCGCCATCGCGGATAGAAAACCCAGTATCCTTTGCCCGACAGAAACTCGACGAGGGATTGCTTTCTTGGGATCGAAGGCATGCCATCGCACAGAATAATCACTCGTTCTTGCTTCCGGGCACGAGCCGGCGGCAGAAACTCCGCGACGATTTCCTTCTTAAACCTGGTTCTAAACATGAGTTGAGTTTAGTGACGAAAGTGGAATAGCAGCCACTGCATTAAACTACCAGAGATGAATTACATCTATGGTATTAACGCGGTGGCCGAAGCGCTGAAAGCGCGAGGGCGAACGTTTGCCTGGGTAGGCGTCGCCAAAGAGCGTCACGATCTTCGCCTGAAGCATGTGGTCGATGAGTGCCGCCGGCAGGGAGTCGCGGTGCGCTTTGTGCCTCGCGATGAACTAGATCTGATGGCCGGCAACAATGCGCACCAGGGCGTCGTTGCCGTCACCTCGGCGAAGCAGTACAACGACCTCGAAGACGTAGTCGCTGCCAAGCGCGGACAGTATTCGCTCATCGTTGTGCTTGATGGCGTCGAAGATCCGCACAACCTCGGCGCCATTCTTCGCACCGCGGATGCGGCTGGCGCCGACGGAGTAGTCATTCCGGAGCGTCGTGCCGCGGGAGTGACGGCGATCGTAACCAAGACTTCAGCGGGAGCTAGTGAGCACTTACCCATCGCGAAGGTGACGAATATTGCTCGCACGCTGGAGGAATTGAAGGCGCAAAATCTGTGGATGGTCGGCCTCGACGAGCGCGGAAAGCAATCTTACGACTCGCTGGATTACAAGATGGATTGCGCCATCGTTCTGGGTGCGGAGGGTAAAGGGCTGCACGATCTGGTAGCCAGGAAGTGCGATTATCTGGTTTCGATTCCCATGCTGGGGAAGGTTCCGTCGTTGAATGTGTCTGTCGCGGCCGGAGTAATGTTGTACGAGATTGTGCGGCAGCGGGGAAAAAAGTCTGTATGAAGTTTTTTCGTATCCTGTGGGTACTTGCTGTCTTGGCAGTTCCGAGTAGTGGCCTCGATCGCGAGGCATTCACTTTCACGAATTATGATTTGACCGTGCGCGTCGAACCCGAACAGCAGCGTCTAGGCGTGCGCGGCAAAATCACCCTCCGCAACGACTCGACCGCTGTTCAGAAAAACATCGCACTGCAAATTTCGTCTACGCTGGACTGGAGCTCGATTCAGATCGGTGGTCAAAATGTGGAGTTCGTGAGTCACGACTATGCTTCCGACATCGATCATACAGGCGCGCTATCCGAAGCGATCGTGACGTTGCCGCGCGAAGTTCCACCCAAGGGAACAATTGAGCTAACCATTGGATATGAAGGTACGATTCCGCTGGACGTCACGCGGCTCACCCGAATCGGCGTGCCCGAAGACAAGGCCAAGCATGCGGATTGGGACGAGATCAGCAAGTCCTTCACCGCTGTGCGCGGAGTCGGATATGTGGTGTGGTATCCGGCGACAACGGAATCGGCAAACCTATCGGAAGGAAACAGCGTGGACGAGGCCATAGGGCGATGGAAGACAAGAGTCTCTGACGCCACGATGTCGTTAGCGTTTGAATCCAGCCTCGATATGCCAATATTTTTCACGGGCAGGCGAAATGCGGCTCCAATAGGTAAGCAGCCCGGCATCAGCAAAATCGCTGCTTTCAGCATGGTCAAGCCGGGAATCAACGTGCCAACTTTTGTGATTGCCAACTATCAGAAGCTTGCGGCCAACGATCTCGTGGCCATTCAGTATCTGTCGGGCCAGGAGGACGGAGCGAAAGAGTATGCCGAAGCGGCCAAGAATATCGACCCCATTCTTCCGGCAGGACACGCTTTCGGCAGTCTGCAGATTTTAGGTGTGCCTGATCCCGACGCTACATCGTTCGTGAGCGAAGGAATTCTGCTATGCCCCTTGAAATCGCCCATAACCAATGAGGCGGTGCTGGACATCGTATACGCCAAGGCCCGCCAAATTGTGCTGTCGCCACGAGCCTGGATTCAAGATGGGTTTGCCCATTACGCGCAAGCTGCGTTCATCGAACAAGAAGCCGGCCGAAAGGCCGCGCTCGACTACCTGAATGCCCACAGAACGCCGCTGGTTGAAGCTGACAAAGCGAAACCGCCCACGGCTGGCGAGCAAGCGGCCCGCTCGTTGATCAATGCGCCCGATGACTTGTACCTGCAAACCAAGTCCATGGATGTTTGGTGGATGTTGAGGGACATGTTGGACAGTCCCTCACTCGGATTCCTGCTCAATTACCGCGCGTCAGAAGACAAGGACGGTGGCTATCTGCAGCGCGTTATCGAAAAGCAGACTCACCGCGACCTGCAGTGGTTTTTCGACGATTGGGTCTATCGTGACCGCGGACTACCCGATTTTCGGGTGGATTCTGTCTACGCGCGTCCCATAGTCGAGAGAGGGTTTATGGTGACGGTGACGATTGAGAATCTGGGGAACGCCGGAGCCGAGGTCCCGGTAATCCTGCGAACCGAGAGCGGAGAGATTATAAAGCGGATTGAGGTACACGCGAAGTCTAAGGCCGCGGTTCGGATCGAGACGCCTGCAGCGCCGCAGGAAGTCGTCGTGAATGATGGCAGCGTGCCGGAAAGCGACATGAACAACAACGTCTTCAAGGTTCCGCCGCCGTATGCGGGGAATTGATTTCCGATTATTAATTGTCCAAACTCTAATCGCGGAGAAAGCCTTCTTGGCCTACATTCAGTTTCTCGGCGCGGCCGGTACAGTCACAGGTTCCAAGCATCTGATCAGCACCGGCGCCGATTCCGGTGGCGCCGGCTTCCAAGCCTTGATTGATTGCGGAATGTTCCAGGGGCCGAAAGAGTGGCGCGAGCGCAATTGGCAAGACACCCCGGTCCCCGCTCGCCAGATTGACGCCGTGGTGCTGACCCACGCGCATCTCGACCATTGCGGATGGATTCCACGTCTGGTGAAAGAAGGCTTTCGTGGACCGATTTTCGCGACTCCGCCGACTATCGATTTGTGCGGCATATTGCTGCCCGATTCCGGTCACCTGCAGGAAGAAGACGCTGAGTTCTATAACAAGCACAAGAAGTCGAAACACGATCCCGCCCTGCCGTTGTACACGGAAAAAGAAGCACAAGAGTCGCTAAAATATTTTCGCGCCGTAGAGTTTGGAGAACTACGACAGCTCTGCCCGGAGATTGCGTTTCGCTTCGTGCACGCGGCCCACATTCTGGGGTCGTCAATGGTTGAACTCACGCTACTCGGCACCGGGATAAGTCGCCGTTTGTTGTTCACGGGAGACATTGGCCGGGTGCGGGACCAGGAGATCGCTCCAGGCAAAGTTGTGCGTTCCGGACCGACAGAAGGTGAGACGGCGGACATTCTCGTTATGGAGTCCACCTACGGCAACCGGCAGCATCCGACCTCCGATCCGCGACCCGAGTTGGCGTCGCTCATTCGCCAGACAGTGGAACGCGGCGGAAGCGTCATCGTGCCGGCGTTTGCCGTCGAGCGTACGCAAAAATTTCTCTTCATGTTGAAAGAGTTGATCCAAGCTGGACAAATCCCGGCGATCCCGGTCTTTTGCGACAGCCCCATGGCGATCAAGGCGGTCGAGATCTTCCTGAAGCACACCGAGGAATACAGCGAAGAAACTCGCCACCTTATCGGCCAGCACGGATCGCCGCTGAACTGGCCGGGCTTCACGTTTGATTCAACTGCGGAACAATCGAAACAAATCAACGGTATGAAAACGCCGTCGATCATCGTTTCTTCCAGTGGCATGGTGACTGGCGGGCGCATTTTGCATCACCTCGCGCAAAGGCTCCCCGATCCGAAAAACACCGTGATCTTTATCGGCTTCCAGGCGCCCGGAACTCGCGGGTCCACCATCAAGAGTGGCGCGCGGGAAGTAAAGATCTTTGGCGACCTGGTGCCGATCCGGGCGGAGGTGGCGGCGCTTGAGCAGTTCAGCGATCATGCGGATACGCCGGAGTTGCTGGATTGGCTGCGTACTTTTCCGAAGAAGCCGCCTGCGACCTACCTGGTGCACGGCGAGCCCGCCGCATCCGCTCAGTTGCGCGCTACGATAACTAAAGAACTAGGATGGAACGTGCAGGTGGCGCAGTGGATGCAAAAAGTCAACGTCATTCAGCAATTGGGTAATCGGGTAATCGAGAAATTGTGATCGGCAGGAAGCTTTCCAATTACTTAATTACGAAATTACACAATTACAAAATTGAGGCTTCCATGACCGAAGCGGAACTGAAGAAATATCTTGATGTGGCGGAGAAAAGCCCGAAGCAAATTGCCGCGGCAGTTTCTGGGCTTTCCGACAAAACATTACGCTTCAAACCGTCGCCGGACAAATGGTGCATCCTCGAGGTTCTGGGCCATTTGGCGGATATCGAAATCGTATACGCACACCGTTTCCGACAGATGCTGGCCGACGAGAAACCGGTGATTGCGCCTATCGATCAGGATGCGTGGGCACGAAGTCTCGGCTATATGCAGACTCCGGCCCCGGAGCTGATTGCGCTGTATGGCTTGAATCGGCATCACACTCTGCAATTGTTGCGGCGGCTCAAAGCGGCCGACCTGGAAAAGTCGGCGTACCATCCCGAACTAAAACACGATGTGACAGTCGCGGACTGCGTTGAAAAGATGGGAACCCACGGTGCAAGTCACCTGGCACAAATTGAGCGTTTGAAAGAGCAGGCAGCAGGGACGTAATCACCGCTGTGTACTGGTGAACCGCACTAACGCGTGCAACTTTTCTGCCGCGGCTCCGGAGTCGATCGATTGTGAGGCGATGGGGAGGGCATCCGCCACATGGTCTGCTCTGCCGGCCGCTACCAGGGCTGCAGCAGCGTTCAGCAACACCACATCCCGCCTGGGCGATTTCTGGCCTGCGAGAATGTCAAGAACAATTTCCGCATTGGCCGCAGCATCTCCGCCGGAGATGTCATCGAGCGTGCCTCGGCTCATGCCAAATTCCTCCGGTGTAATTTCATAACTGCGGACCGTTCCATCGCGCACTTCAGCGATCCGGGTCGGTCCGGTGATTGTGATTTCGTCCAACCCGTCCAGCCCGTGGACCACCAGGGCCCGATGCAATCCCAACATGCTTAGCGCTTCCGCCAGCTTTTCCACAAGCGCAGCGGAATATACGCCGACCACCTGAGCCGACGCGTGCGCCGGGTTGGTAAGCGGCCCCAGCAGATTGAAAACCGTACGCAAGCGTAGTTCGCGGCGGGCAGATTGAACATACTTCATCGCGGAGTGCATGGCTGGAGCAAAAAGAAATGCGAAGCCAACTTCTTCCAGACAGGCGGTGACCCGGCCGGGAGGCAGGTTGATATTCACGCCGAGGGCTTCCATGACGTCGGCCGAACCGCACTTTGACGTCACGCTGCGGTTTCCATGCTTGGCCACGCGCACTTCGGCGCCCGCGACCACGAGTGCCGTAGCCGTTGAAATGTTGAAGGTACCGCTGGCGTCTCCCCCAGTTCCACAGGTGTCCACCAATGCATCGCGCTCCGTGCCGCTCACGTCCACAGTCTGATTTGGATGCAGATCCAGCGGAGTGGCGGCGGCGCGGATTGCCTCCGCGAACCCGACAATCTCCTCCACCGTTTCGCCTTTCATGTGCAGTGCGACCAGCAGAGCCGCAATCTGCGCATCAGTGCACTTGCCAGCGAGCACTTGCGACATCACCGCCCGCGCCTCGTCGCGCGAGAGCGATTGGCGATGATTCGCAATGCGATGGAGAGCTTCCGTGATCATCAGTGGAATAACAGAGTAGCATCGTAGAGACTTGATTGCAGGCGAAAGACTGGCGCTCCAAAATGAAACGGCGGAGACAAATTTTGCGGCCGCCGTGACCTCTGCGTTTGCCCAACGGGCAAGCGTTCTATAGAATCAAATGTTTGCCGCCCGTGGTTCTAAGCTGCAAGCAAGCCTGCCCAAATCATAGTGAATCTGGAATTGTTATGAAAATTCATGAGTATCAGGCCAAGGCGATCCTGAAAAAGTATGGGGTCGCTGTGCCGCGCGGCGAAATGGCCGAAACCCGCGAGCAAGCCGAGGCCGCGGCGAAAAAACTATTTGACGCAGGTGCAAGCGGGGTCGTGGTCAAAGCTCAGATTCACGCCGGCGGCCGCGGCAAAGGCGGTGGGGTCAAGATCGCGAAGTCGGTAGAGGAAGCGGCCGAGCTCGCCTCGAGGATCTTGGGGATGACGCTCGTCACCCATCAGACCGGTCCCGAGGGTCGGGTGGTTCGCCGTCTGCTCATTGAAGAGACTTTGCCGATTGAGAAGGAACTTTATCTGGGAATCGTGGTCGACCGCGTCGAAGCCAAGCCAGTTTTTATGGCATCCGCGGCCGGCGGTATGGAAATCGAGCAAGTCGCGGCGGAGAATCCCGAAGCCATCCTTAAAGAGTACATCGAGCCAGGAATGGGTCTGGAACCGTTCCAGGCGCGTAAACTGGCTTTCAAACTGGGTCTGAAGCCCTCGCAGATTAATGAAGCCGTGCGTTTCATGACGGGACTGGTTCGTGCATTCCAGGAAACAGATTCGTCCCTGATGGAAATCAATCCTTTCATCAGTTGCACTGATGGCCGCCTGTTCGCACTGGATGCGAAAATGAATTTCGACGACAACGCTCTCTTCCGTCATCCCGATCTGCGCGAACTGCGTGACGTCACCGAGGAGGATCCCCTCGAAGTCGAGGCTTCGAAGTACAGTCTGAATTACATCAAGCTCGATGGAAATGTGGGTTGCATGGTCAACGGCGCAGGACTGGCGATGGCGACCATGGACATCATCAAGTACGCAGGCGGCATGCCGGCGAATTTTCTCGATGTGGGTGGCGGAGCCAATTCCGAACAGGTTACTCATGCCTTTGAGATTCTACTCAGCGATAAGAACGTGAAGGCGGTGCTGATCAATATTTTTGGAGGAATCCTTCGGGTGGACACGCTCGCGACAGGTGTCGTCGAGGCGGCACAGAAAACCCACATTCAATTGCCCATCGTGCTGCGTCTTGAAGGCACCAACGTCGAGGCCGGGCGGGAGATACTAAAGCAGTCAGGGCTGAACTTTATTGTCGCGGAAACCATGAAAGACGCCGCCGAGAAAGTGGTAGCAGCGGCCGCGGCGTAACTGATCGCTGTAGAGACGCAGCTTGGCTGCGTCTGGGCCACGGGGCGGGAGACGTAGCAAGCTCCGTCTCTACGAAGAGACCATCTTATGAGCATTCTTGTAGATAAATCGACTCGAGTCATCGTGCAGGGGCTGACCGGACGCGAAGGCACATTCCACGCCAAAGCCTGCGCGGAGTATGGAACCAAGATCGTCGGCGGAGTCACTCCGGGCAAAGGTGGCGCCACGCACGAAGGATGGCCCATCTTCAACACCGTCCAGGAAGCGGTCGACAAGACTGGCGCGGATGTGTCGATGATTTTCGTGCCGCCGCCATTCGCTGCCGACGCGATTATGGAAGCTGCCGATGCGGAGGTAGAACTGATCGTTTGCATCACCGAGGGCATTCCGACGCTCGACATGGTGCGTGCGTGGGAGTATCTGCAAAATCGGCGCTCCCGGCTGATCGGGCCGAATTGTCCGGGCATCATTTCGCCGGGTAAGTGCAAGATCGGGATAATGCCGGCACGGATCCATCTGGAAGGTTCCGTAGGAATCGTTTCGCGGTCGGGCACGCTGACCTACGAGGCGGTTTATCAACTCACCACGCGAGGGATCGGGCAGTCAACGGCTATCGGCATCGGCGGCGATCCGATTATCGGCACGAATTTTCTTGACGCGCTGGAATTGTTCAACAAAGATCCCCAGACCGAAGTGGTCGTGATGATCGGAGAAATCGGTGGCAACGCCGAGGAGACTGCGGCGGAATATGTGAAATCTCGCATGAAAAAGCCGGTCGTGGGATTCATCGCAGGTCAAACCGCACCTCCGGGACGCCGCATGGGCCATGCGGGCGCAATCATTTCCGGTGGGAAGGGAACTGCGGCTGAGAAGATCAAAGCAATGGAAGCGGCCGGCATTCGCGTCGCTAAATCACCTGCGGAAATTGGAGAAACTGTCGTAGCGGCAATGGGTGTAGCAGCGAAAGCTTAAGACCAAAGACTAACGACCAAGGACCAACGACCCGACTATGAAGACTCTGCAACGCACTCTTACCATCATCAAACCAGATGCAGTAGCCAAGAATGCCATCGGCGACATCATCGAGCAGTTCGAAAAAAATGGCTTCCGGATATTGGCCATGAAGATGCTTGAAATCTCGAAGCATCAGGCGGAACAGTTTTACGCCGTACATGCGAGCCGGCCATTTTTCCGTTCATTGACTGATTTCATGTCTAGCGGGCCAATCGTAGTGTTGGCGCTGGAGAAAGAAAATGCCATCGCGGATTTGCGTAAGCTCATGGGCGCGACGAATCCGGCCAATGCTGAGGAAGGTACAATCCGCAAAAAGTGGGCGAGCGACATTGAACACAATGCCATTCATGGCTCTGATGCCGACGACACCGCCCGCTTCGAACTTAGCTACTTCTTTGCCGGTTATGAATTAGCTAAGTGACGCGCCAAGAAAGCTGGCACTATGCCCTTAGTTCAAATCACAATGTTGACCGGTCGTACTGCCGACCAGAAGCGCAAGCTGGCACAGCGCATTACTGACGCCATGGTGGAAGAAGCAGGAGCTCGTCGCGAAGCCGTAGTCGTGGCCTTTCACGAAGTCTCGAAAGAAAGTTATGCTTCGGGCGGGGTCTTAATGGCACACAAGGGGAAGTGACGGCGGCCGCCTGCAGTCACCTTGAGCAAAGAACCCGGACGAGGGCGCCCGCGCCACACAATCTAACCCAGCGGTTCGTACAAGTGCCCTTCAGTCCGCTCTCCCAGCTTAGGTAGTTCTTTTTTCGCGTACTGCAGGAAGTGGGACGCGGCGCGATGGGCCTCCAGCGCGGCGTCATCCTTGTATTGCTCATAGATGAAGAATCGGCGCGGCTCAGTTTTATGCCGATGGACCTGATACTGCAGGCATCCGGGCTCTTTGCGAGATTCTTCGGTTAGCTTAGAAAACACGCCGATCACGTCAGCTTCACGACCGACCTTCGCCATCCACGTCACAGCCAGAACGACCATCGCTAGCTCCGTTCTTAAAGTTTCGCCTGTGCCTTTGTTCTCGATTCCGTCAAGTTCCGAAGTGTCGCGGCAAACTCATCGACAAATATAGTTTCCTCGCGTCCGGGTCCCGTCGAAACCATGCCGATACGCGCTCCGCTTTCCTTCTCGACAAAATCCAAATACTCGCGCGCTGCTTTCGGCAATTTCTCCAGCTTCGTAATCCCTTGGGTCGAAGTGCGCCATCCGGGCATTTTCCGATAAATGCATTCGATCTGACCATAGCCGCTGTCCTGCGGCGGCGCCTCATCTGTTTCTTTGCCGTTAATCTTATAACCCACGCATACCGGAATCTCCGCCAGTTCGTCCAGCACATCCAACTTAGTCACAACCAACCAGGAGATTCCGTTAATCATGCCAGCGTATCGCAGAAGTGGCAAATCGAGCCAGCCGCAACGGCGCGGCCGCCCGGTAACAGCGCCGAATTCATTGCCTCGCTTGCGCAGCATGTCTCCATTAGCGTCGGTCGCCTCGGTGGGAAATGGGCCGCCACCAACCCGCGTGCAGTAGGCCTTGGTGACGCCGATCACTGTATCAATTGCCGTAGGAGCGACGCCACTTCCTGTGACGGCCCCTCCCGAGGTCGCACTCGAAGAAGTCACAAACGGATACGTGCCGTGGTCGATGTCGAGCATCGTTCCTTGTGCGCCCTCAAACACGACCGACTCTCCTTGTGCCAGAGCCTTGCCCAGTAAAGCAGCCGTGTCGCAAACGAACGGCGCAACCTTCTCGGAAGCAGCGGCATATTCCTCGTACATTTTGTCCGCATCCAGCGGCTCCGAGTTGAACAGCGCATGCGCAATCATGTTCTTCTCATGGCAGGCATTCTGAATATGGGTCTGCAGCAGCTTCAGGTCCAGCAGATCAGCGACGCGCAGACCGCGACGTCCCATTTTGTCTTCGTATGTAGGACCAATACCGCGCGAGGTAGTTCCGATTTTCACGCGCCCCGGCGCGTTTTCAGAAGCCAACTCGATCATGCGGTGATAGGGCAGAATCACGTGAGCCCGGTTGCTGACGAACAGGCTGCCATCCACCTTGACTCCGGTTTCGCGCAAAGCGGCAACCTCTTTCAGGAAGGCTATGGGATCGAACACAACCCCGTTGCCGATTACACTGCGACAGCCGGCGCGCAGAACTCCACACGGCACCAACTGCAGAATGAACTTCTTGCCGTTGATGATGACCGTATGGCCGGCGTTATGCCCGCCCGCATAACGCACGACGACGGAAAAGTTCTCCGAGAGCACATCGACAATCTTGCCTTTGCCTTCGTCGCCCCATTGGGCGCCCACAATGACCGCAGCTTTGCCGTTCTTCAAATGCAAACTCCTCGGAACATAATGGCGCGGCCACCCCAGCCGCAATGCAGGGTCGCACACACTCGTTGCCCCAGTGAACCAACGAGTCGCTGAATTACAAAGGATATTAAGCGGAGCAGAGGTGTACTGATAATGATAACCCCGGCGAGCGAGAGATGGCAATTCGCGGCGCGGACGTCGGTTACGAGGTTTTCCCGAAGTCCGAAGGCTGTAAACTGCTTTCATGCCAGAATTGCCCGAAGTTGAAACCATTGCCCGTGGCCTGGCGAGTCGAGTTACTGGCGACGTAATCGAGTCGATATGGCTTGGATCCAAGCCAGAACTGCTCAAGTCCTCCGCGTCCGAAATTGTGGCCGCTCTAGAATCGAAGCGCATCGTCGGCGTGCGCCGAGTCGGGAAGCACATCGTATTCGATCTGGAAAATGGAGAACGCGCGTCCTCGCCCGTCAAGACAAAGGCTCAGAAGAAATCTCCAAAGCCAGCGGGCGGGGGCGCCCGCTCAACACCCGCCACAGCTCAGTGGATCGTGCATCTCGGCATGACTGGTCGGATGCTGGTCTGCAATCCCGAACAAGCGATCGAGAAACACACCCACGCCATTGCGAAGCTTGCCTCGGGCAGGGAACTGAGATTCGTGGACCCGCGCCGCTTTGGACGTCTAAGCGTGGCCCATGGATTTGAAGCCGCTGGATTAGAACCTCTCGAAGTTGAACTCGATCGCTTTGTCGAGTTGTTCCGAGGGCGTAAAACGCCCATCAAGAGCGCATTGCTGAATCAAAAGTTGCTGCGAGGGGTGGGTAACATTTATGCGGACGAATCGCTGTTCCGGGCTGGCATTCGGCCCCGACGCCGAGCTGCCTCCCTGACTCGTAACGAGCTCGCGCGCCTCTATTGCAGCGTTCCGGAAGTGCTGAAAGAAGCCATCGACCTGGGAGGCTCTTCCGTATCCGATTATGTCGACGCTGACGGCGAGGAAGGATTCTTTCAACTGCAACACCGGGTTTACGGACGGGAAAGCGAGCCGTGCCTGGTTTGCCAGACGCCTGTCAAGCGCATATTGATTGCCGGGCGCAGCAGCCACTACTGTCCCCAATGTCAGAAATAGAATGACTGTAGAGACGCAGCTCGCTGCGTCTCTTCTAGCGGGACGAAAACGTTTGGCGTGGTCCCCAGACGTTGCAAGCAACGTGTCTACAGTGCGCTTCTAGCGTGCCGTCGCTCGCTCCATCACTTTCCTAAACGCCACCAGAAAAAGATCATTCTGTTGCGGTGTGCCGATTGTGATTCGAATCGCCGTTGCGGCGCCCCACGGACCCAACGGCCGCACGATCACGCCTTCAGCTTGAAGTTGTTTAGCAACAGCAGCCGCATCATCACCCAATTCGCAATACAGAAAGTTTGCCCAGGTCGGAATCGGCGGATACCCGAGTTCCGTAATTCCTGCAATAAGCCGTTCGGCTTGCTCGGCGTTGTTCTTGAGGGTTTTCTCGATGTGCGTGTCGTCATCCAACGCCGCCAGCGCGGCTGCCTGCGCCAAGCCGGAAATCGAGAAGGTTGTGCGCATGCGGCCAAAATAGGACATCAACTCGGCGGGTCCGATCCCGTATCCAACGCGAACCCCGGCCAAGCCGTGCGCCTTCGAAAATGTGCGCAGCACCACAACCTTGCGCCTCTGTTTCACATAATCGAGAGCGCGCGAGCACTCGACCCCGCGGCGAGCCGCAAAGTATTCAGCAAAGTCGTGGTACGCCTCGTCGAGGATGACGAGCACGTGTTCGGAAACCCCATCCAAAAAGCGATCGAGTTTTGTTGCAGGAATGAGCGTGCCCGTAGGATTGTTCGGATTGGAGATGTAAATGATGCGGGTGTGCTGATCGATTGCCTTCGCTAGGGCATTCAGATCGAATCCATCATTCCGCATCGGGACTTGGATGAGCGTTCCACCCGCCGCCTGGGTCGCAATCGGATATACGATAAAAGACCGCTCGCTCGTGACTGCATTCAGCCCTGGCGACAGCAAAGTGCGCGCAATAATGCCCAGCAATGCTGTCGAGCCGGCCGCGGGAACAATTTGCTCAGGCAGGACATTATGATGCTCGGCCAATCTCTGACGGAGCTCAATCGCATCGTTGTCAGGATAGAAGTTGCTCTCGGCGAGCGCGGCCTGCATTGCCTTTGCCGCCTTCGGCGAGGGTCCGAACGGGTTCTCATTCGAGGCCATCTTGATGCAGTTCACTTGGCTCTCCTGTTGCGCTTGGCGTAGCGATTTGCCCGGCGTGTACCCGCTCAGGTTTCGTACGTGTTCGGGCACAAACTGGCTGAAGTCACTCATCTTTTAGCCATCTAATGTTTACATGTTGCTCGGGCGGTGTCACCCACGGCGGCTTTCATGCGAAGCAGACACTCCTGCTGTGGAACTTCGGCTATTTAGCGAGCGACTTCAGTTTAGAAACTTCTTCGATCGTGAGCTTGCGGAATTTTCCCGGGTGCACGTCCAATTCGAGTGGACCGTAGCGTACTCGCTTGATCTTCTCCACGTGATGTCCGATCTCTTCGAACATGCGCCGAATCTGGCGATTCTTGCCTTCGATCAGCGTGACTTCGTACCAGGGATTGGCCGATTCACGAATCACCTTGATCTTAGCCGGAGCCGTTCTCACTCTTTTTCCGCGATCCGACGGGATAAAAATTCCTTCACGCAACCGCGCCAGTCCCTCACCCGGCGGATTGCCGGCCACTTTCACCATATAAGTCTTGGGCACGTGCGACGCTGCTTTCATCAGCCGGTTGGCAAACTCGCCGTCATTGGTCAGTAGCAGCAATCCTTCGCTTGCATAGTCTAGGCGGCCCACCGGGTAAACTCGCGCGCCTACACCGTGCAGCAGATCCATCACCGTGGGCCGGCGCTCGGGGTCGCGCAGCGTAGTGACGTATCCCTTGGGTTTGTTCATCAGCAGGTAGACATGTCGCTCCGCGCCGTGCAGGAGTTTTCCGTTCACGCGGATGTGATCGCTTTCTGGATCGGCTTTGCTGCCAAGCTCCGTAACCGTCTGCCCGTTCACCGACACAAGTCCGCCAGTAATTAGTTCTTCCGCTTTGCGGCGGGACGCGATTCCGGCGGCGGCGATAATCTTCTGTAGACGTTCAGCGGGCATAATAAATTCAACTTCGTGAGATCAGCGGGATGGTTAAACGAGCTGCCGATCAAGCAGCCGGGTCGCTTTCGTGGTGCTCGGCGGCAGCAAATTCGGATTCGTCGGCGGTTTGGGCCGGTGCAGAACCTTGAGTTTCGATTACGGGCGAGCCAACGCTACTCGTCACTGCGGCCTCCTCCTCCGTCGCCGGCAACAAATCGCTCTGGAACGATTCCGCAACCAACTTCTCGAACTCCTCCATGCTGGGCAGTTCACCGACATCCTTCAGGCCAAAGCGCATCAGGAATTCCTTGGCAGTCTTGTAAAGAATGGGCCTCCCTATCACGGCTTTGCGGCCCGCCGTCGTGATCAGCTTGCGATCGAGCAAAGTAGCGATCACTCCGCTCGAATCCACGCCTCGAATTTCACTGATTTCCGGCACCGTGATCGGCTGCTTGTACGCAATTACTGCCAGGGTTTCCAGCGCGGGCAGCGACAGGCGAATTGGCGGCTTCAAGCTCTTAGCAAAAGCGCGCACAATATCGTGATGCTCGGGTTTGGTCGACATTCGATACCCGCCGGCGACCTGGCGAATCTCGATGCCATGATCCGGAGCATAGTAATCGACAATCAATCCCTCCAGCGCGAGGCGAACACGCGACTTGACTTCAGTACTGTCAGCTGCGCCTTCGCTAACGACCGACTCCTTGACCAATTCGATCAGTTGATCGAGCGTCACCGGCGTTTCCGCCGCGTAGATAATAGCTTCGAGTTTGGCTTTAAGGCTCATGGGCTCCTGATGCTACTTGCTGCTGCTACCTCCAATCATCACGTACGGCCGCTTGTTCCGCCATAACCGCCTCAAATCCCACATGTTTGCGCAGCAGGATTTCCCCAAACAGGCGATCTTGCCGCAGTTGGATGGCTTGCAGACGCACCATTTCGAGTAGCGCGAGAAACATGCAAACCAATGCCTGCCGCGATTCGACATTACGCAACATCTGTTTCAATCGGATCGGCCGGTCTTCCAGCGCCAGCCGCCGCCGCAAGTATTCGATCATCTGCCCGACCGTCACCGTTTCTTCGTCCACCTGAATCATCGGCCGGTTGCGGGCGCGATCGAGAATTTGCTGGAAAGTCTTTACCAGGTCAATGACGTCGGCAGCGAGTTCTGGCTCCGTGCCTTCGGCGTCACGGAATTCCTTGAGCGCGGGGTTCGACCATATTGCGTCTTCGATTTGCTGTTTCTGCATCAGCATCTGCGCTGCCGCCTTGAATTTCTCGTGCTCAATCAGGCGGTTGACCAACTCACCGCGCGGATCGTCTGGACCATCGGACGCCGCCGTGGGATCGCGCGGCAACAACATTTTCGACTTGATGTGAATCAGAACCGCGGCCATGTAAATGAACTCGGCCGCCACGTTCACATCCAGTTCGCGCAGTTTCTCAACATAGGCCAGATACTGCGCAGTGATTCGCCCGATCGGAATATCGTAAATGTCGATGTCTTGCTTGCGAATCAAATGGAGCAGCAGGTCCAGCGGTCCTTCGTAGACGTCGCCCACGGTGACCGCAAAAGGGAAGTCGCTTTCCTCGTTCCGGGATTGTTCTTGCCCGCGCGGCGCAGAATCCGCCACCAGCGCGGGACCGAGATTCAATGCCGCCGTCCCATCGAAAGCTATTCTTGCTTCTTTACTCATCGTGACGACATCTTTCACTTCGCTGCCTGCGGGGCGCGTGGAGCTTCGTATTCAAGCGACATCCCCATGGCCTCACGTACTTCGTTCATCGTCGTGCTGGCAACTTTGCTTGCCCGCGCCGAGCCAGCTTCAAGAATATCCCACGCCAGCCGCGGATTGTCTTCATATTTCTTGCGCCGCTCCTGCATGGGATTCAAGATGTTAACCAGCGCGTCCGCCGCCCAGCCCTTGCATTCGATGCAGCCGATTCCCGCCGACCGGCAGCCCTCATTTACCTTGGCCAATGTTGCAGGGTCACTGAAAATCTTGTGCAAATCCCCAACCGGGCAAAGATCAGGATTGCCGGGGTCGCTCCGCCGCACCCGCGCCGGATCCGTCACCATCGTCTTGAGCTTTTGCCGCACGACCAGTTCGGGGTCGGTGAGCATAATCGTGTTTCCATACGACTTCGACATTTTCCGCCCATCCGTTCCGGGCAACTTGGGCGCGGGCGTCAGCAAAGGCTGCGGCTCGGGAAACACAAACTTTCCGTCAAGGTTGTAGAACTGGTTGAACCTCCGCGCAATCTCGCGGGTCAATTCCACGTGCGGAACTTGATCCTCGCCCACGGGAACAAAGTCGCCTTTGTAGATGAGAATGTCCGCCGCCTGTAGCACCGGATATCCGAGAAAGCCATAAGTGCTCAAATCTTTCTCGGTGATGTTTTCCCGCTGCTCCTTGTAAGTCGGCACACGTTCCAGCCAGCCCAGCGGCGTGATCATCGAAAACAGCAGATGCAACTCGGCATGCTGTGGCACATGGGACTGAATAAACATAGTGGACCGTTCCGGATCGAGACCAGCGGCCAGCCAATCGAGCAGAACTTCGATGGAGTTTTCTTTCACTCGGGATGTGTCAGCGTAATCGGTAGTAAGCGCGTGCCAGTCAGCTACGAAGAAAAAACATTCGTATTGATCCTGCATGTTGACCCAGTTTTGCAGCGCGCCCACATAATTGCCCAAATGCAATTTGCCGGTGGAGCGCATGCCACTGAGCACACGTTTACGCTGGTTGGATTCAGAGGGCATCAGATTCTCAAGAGAATATCGTTAAAAATCCCGATCACGGGAAAGATCAGCCTGCCCAAAAGACCGCCGCCCAGAAAAACGAGTGCCAGCAAAGCAAACATGCCCACTGTGTCGTAAATCCGGAGCGCATTGGGAGGCAGAAAGTGTCGCAAAACGTGGCTGCCATCGAGCGGAGGAACCGGAATCAGATTGAAGACTCCGAGAATGACATTGATCACCATCAACTCGTAGAAAAACAAACTGATCGGCATCAGAAAGGAATCGGTTTGGCTTGCCAGGATGTCCAGATGGCCGGGATAGACGAGAGGGATCGCATGGACAATGCCAGCTCCTAATTGCGAGGTGACCGAAACAAAAATCAAAGCCAGCACGGCACCGGTCGCCACTATGAAATTGCTGATCGGTCCGACCACGGAGGTCAAAATGTCATCGAGCACCGGGTCCTTAAAATTTCTGGGATCGACTGGCGTAGGTTTGGCCCAACCGATTACCGGAAAGTGACTCACCATGGCGATCAGCGGCAGCAAGATGGTCCCGACCGGGTCAATGTGCTTGATGGGATTGAGCGTGATCCGGCCCAGCATTCGTGCGGTCGGATCGCCGCGGCGGTTTGCCATCCAGGCATGCGCCGATTCGTGGACGCTGATCGCGAACAAGAAAACGATCAGCTGGAACAGCATGTCAACGTGTTGCAGGGTCATCAGACGTTGGATTTGATACTAACACGCGGGATGAGAAATCCGGGCAGGTGACGGGCTTGGACGCAACCTGTCGCCGCGTGTTCGGCGCCATGCGTTATAATTCGCGCCGCGTGATCACTCTAGCCCGCAAACTCCGCCTGGTGGATTACTTTGCCTTGGGCTGGGGCACGATGGTCGGTGTCGGATGGCTGGTCGTGATGGACGACTGGCTGCTGCGTGGCGGCGTTCTGGGCGCGATCCTCGGGTTCGCAATTGGTGGGGCACTGTTGTTGCCGATCGGCTATGTGTACGGCCGGCTGGTTGCGGCTATGCCAGATGCAGCCGGTGAAGTCGCATACACCGCCAAAGTTTTTCCGCAATCGATCAGCTTTGCCACCGGTTGGATGATGATCCTGGCCTACTTCATTGTTTGCCCGTGGGAAGCGGTCGCGCTCGGCAAGATCGCGGGCTACATCTTTCCCGCTCTCGATTCGATGGAGCTTTACCGCATCGCGGGCCAGCCAGTTTATCTGCCGCACTTGCTGACCGGGCTCGGCTTGACCGGACTGCTGACCATGCTGAATTATCGCGGGATCCGGTTGAGCGCCACCTTTCAGAACTGGACGGCATTCGGAACGCTTGCGTTGTTCGTCCTGTTTGTCGGCGTCGGAGTGAGTAAGGGTTCGCCAAGAAATTTTCCGCCACTCTTTACCCATAGCCCATTCGTGTCCGTTCTCCTGGTGATGCAGATTGTTCCTTATTTCATGACTGGGTTTGAGTCGGTGGTAAAAGGCGCGGAAGAGGCCAGCCCTGAATTCCGAGCCCGCGGATTTTTCAAGGCCATTTGGATGGCAATTGTGGTTGGCATTCTCTTTTACATCATCGTGATCGCGTCGGTTGGATATGTCGCCCCTTGGAAACAGCTCACGAGGCAAAGATTCATGACTGCGGTTGCATTCGAGCATGCCGTGGGTTCACGTTGGATTGTAAGCGTCATACTCGCTGCCGCGCTGCTTTCGCTCTTCAAAGTGTTCAACGGAAATTTTGTCGCTGCCAGTCGATTATTGTTTGCCGTCGGACGGCGCGGCCTGGTCGATCGGCGTCTCGGCCGCGTGCATCCGCGCAACCAGACGCCGTCAATCGCCGTGATTTGTATTGGCCTCGCCACGGGAGTATGCATGTTTCTGGGCGATGCCATTCTCGTCCCGATTTCCGAAGTTGGCTCGGTGGCTTCCGCCATCGGATGGCTGGCGGCTTGCGCGGCCTATTACCAAATGCGTCCGGCGCCGCGCGAACGTTTTATTGCTGCAATAGGTTTGACCGTCGGGCTGCTCATGATCTTGATGAAGATTGTCCCTGCCGTTCCTGGTCATTTCACCGCATACGAATGGCTGGCGCTGGGGATTTGGATTCTGATTGGAGTGGGCCTGAGTTGGCGGCGGCCAACGCCAACTTCCCTTTGACTATCGAGCCTTCCTCACGGTTTGAGCGCGGCTTGCGTCTCTGGCGAAAGGATGGGCGACACGTGCGGCTCGGTCAACGTCCCCGTAACGTTGAATCCCGGAGCTCCTTCGCGCGTGAGCTTCAAATTCAGAGCGCGAGCCAGAGACGCCGTGCCGCTCACTTGGAAGACGCCCGTTGAAGTTTCCAGCTTGCCCTCTTGAATTTCAAACGTGCCATCTTGAAGGGTCAAGTCAGCTGCCAAGTGGCGCATTTGCAGTGGTCCGGTTTCTTGGGTCAGCGCGATGTGCCGCAACAGGCCGTCCCGCGCTTCCAACTCCAGTGTGCTCACCGCCGACCCGAACAATTCGCTCGCATCCAGGCCCGAGGTTTTCACCTGATACGTTGCGGTTGCGGTGCCGGTAATCCAGTCGTCTTTCATGCTGGCAGAAAGCTGATCCAGCGAAACCCGCTCCAGCGAGCCGCTCCCGCTGTATTGTGGAGGCTTCGCCGTGAAGTCGGCGTTCCATTCGCCAGTGTGCTTGCCGCCGAGGACATCGCCTCGAAGATCTGATACCCGCAGTTTGCCCTTATTCAGTTCCACCTTGGCCGAGACTCTGTTCCCGACGAGCTTATGTACCACCACACGATTGGCTGCCAGCTTACCCACAGCGTGAACCGTTAGCAAATAAGGAACACCGGCGGCTGGCGAAGAAAGAAAGCCGTACCACGGCTCTTTGCGAACATGCGGATTAAGCAGTTGGTTCAGCCGATCTATCGCAATCTCGTCGGCGTGCAAATCGAAGCGCACCTGGCAAGACTCTGCCGCGGGGCACTGTCGCGGAAGCGTGAAAGAACCCTGCCACGATGTATCCGCAGCCAAAGCCGTCAGATTCTGCACGCTAACTTGGTCAGGCATCAGCAGGAGGTTCGCAGAAGCAATTTCGAGCGGCGCATTCAATCCAGGCACTTCAGCGCGAACCGAACGCAGTTGAGCCTTTCCCATCGCTCGTGGGGCCGCGAACCCTGACCAACCACCGGCAATTTGCAGATCAATCTTAGCCAGTCCTTCAGCGGAAAACTGGGAAGCCGGAATTCCCAACGTGCGCGCGACTTGCAGCACGCGTTGCAACTGTGCATCCCCGTGGACTGTAAAGCTGTATCCCGAACGCGAAGCCCAGCCGTGCACCACGGCGGGTGCTACCCTGCCCAAGGCCAGATTGAATGGGCCGACCACCAGGCAGGTCTCCAGCGGGGACACAGCAGTTTGTCGCAAGGCCGGGCCTGATTTCGGATCTGTTGCGGCAGACAGCGAGAGTGGAACTCTTCCTAGAACTAATTCCGTCTTGGTGAATTTCGATCCAAGTTCGAAGCCAGTCGTTTCTCCTCGACCTTCCCATGACACCTGCGAATCGGCGGTTCGCTGAAGCCTCGCATTGCCATTCAAACGGCCCGCCGCAATCAGATCATCCGGCACATTTTGTTTGGCGTGGCGTGCGAGCGCAATCAGCGATCGAATGGGAAGACCACGAGCGGTCACTGCAAGATCGAAATTGCGAGAGGTGAAGGGATGGTCAACCCTACCGGCGAGCGTAACTGTGCCATCCCCGACCGGTCCCTTGCAGCCTACGTCAGAAAGCACACGATCCACCGTGCTGTAATGCCCGGTACACTGCATGGCCAGCCGTAAATCTCCACCGCCGAGAATGTCGTATCTGCGGAAATCGTCTACGGAGGCCGCGGTCGCGATCGCAAGATCCGCGGGCGTACCGGTAAGCGTAGTCGAAACCTCGAGACTTCCTCGCCAACCCTTATCGTTGCCGTAGGTAAGCTTGGTGACTTGACCGAGTTGGGCGTTATCCCACTCCAGGGTGAACTGCACCGGTGTGTCGCGCAAACTTGCCGCTCTCTGCCACGATCCGTTCACAGTAACCGTACCGGTGTCGCTAAGATTGAAATCGGTCCCTATCGGTTGCGCTTTCAACCTCATGCCCCAGGTATTTTCCGAATCCTGCCAGAAAGCGAAATCTGCGTCCGTCAGCGCGTAAGGTTTCTTTTCCGCTCCGAACTTGAAATTAATGCGGCCTCGGTCGCCCTCAATGTAAGGAAAGCCCGGACGCTTCTCTGTCTTCGCCTTGCCGGTAGGAGCGACCGCTATTCGGGACGTTCGCTCGAGAAGATTTTCGAGGTTCCAATGTCCTTCTTTGTTTCTCACAAGATTCAAGCTCGGTTCGGTCAGGTTAAGCCGTGAGATTTCCAGGCGCCCACGCAGGAGGGAAATCATGCGTAGTGAAGCCGTCACCTCCTGGGCGCGAAGCATGGGTTCGGCGCTGAATGCGGGGTCGTCATGAATTACGAAGTTTTCAAGATCGAATCCCGGCCGCGGGAGCAGCCGCAGATTCACCGCCGCGACATCCACCGGGCGTCCCAAGGCCAAGCTGATGGAATTGACAATCCGGGCGCGCAGTCGATTCGCCCCGGGACGCACCAGAAACAGCGCCAGGAGCACAACCAGGCTCGCAGTGATAACTCCGCGCCTGGAGCGCCAGAATTTCGATCGCCAGAACGTCATCGAACCGCCTTGAACGTCCGCCGCCAGCGAGTTTCATCGAAAAAGTGAACCACCACATGAACCAGGAACCCGACTCGTTGGCTGAATTCTCTCTCCAAATATTGTCCCGCTGGAGTCTCAAACGACCAATAAATAAACATGGGCCGCCCAATCACGTTTTCCTGCGGAATGAATCCCCAATAACGACTGTCAAGACTCACGTCGCGGTTGTCTCCCATGCCAAAATAACTGTTGGGAGGAACCACAAGATCGTCGCCTTGGATGTGCTGGGGCAAGGCGAGTTCCCAATCCGGAGTCACATTGCTCATCTCGGAGGGAGGCACCGCGGGGAAGTTATCGCGGTAGGGATTGTAACCGGCCTCACCGTCTTGATGGATGACGTAAGGCTCATCCAGCTTTATTCCATTGCGATAGACCACGCCGTCCCGCAAGTGAATGCGGTCCCCGGGAGTACCCATGATTCGCTTCACCACGTAAAGGCCGGGTTCGGCGGGCGAAAGAAACACCACAATATCGCCGTCATGGATCTTCCGGTAGGGCAGGAGTGGACCAACCCACCGTGTCCTCGGGGCAAACTCCTCGCGGTTCACAAATACGTGGTCGCCGATCAGCAGAGTATTTTCCATCGAACTCGAAGGAATCTCAAAGGCCTGCACGATAAACGTAATAATGAATAGACCGGTTACCAGCACCGCCGCCAGAGACGCGAGAAACTCGACTGTAGTTTCGCGCGGCTTTTCCGCCTGCGTGTCTTCTTTCTTGGCCACTAGTTTTTGTCCTGTTAATTCGACGATATCCGCCCTTTAGTTCACTATTCGAAACGTCCGATCCCAGCGAGTAAGCTGAAACACATGGCTGACCGCGTAGGCGAAGTGATAAAGTCTATCACTCGGTGAGGCCGAAACCGGCATGTCGTCTTCCGTGCTCCGCACCGACCAATAAATCAGGAGCGGCCTCCCAATAATGTTTTCCCTCGGAACAAAGCCCCAGTAGCGGCTGTCCAGGCTCTCGTCGCGATTATCTCCGAGCACGAAATAATGCCTCTCCGGAATAATCAGTTCGCCATCATCGACCAGCTTCTTCATTTGCAACCACCATCCGCCTTCCAACCCTGGAACCGGAATGTCCACGCGGGGAAACTCGTCTCTAAAAACGTCATGCACCTGAGAGCTGTAATGCACGTATGGTTCTGTCAGTGGAGTGCCGTTCACGTACACTCGCCGATTGATCAGGCGAACGCGGTCTCCCGGAACTCCCACGACGCGCTTCACGAAGTGCTCGCTGGGATGAACCGGATAATGGAACACCACGACATCCCCCCGATGCACCGTCCGGTACGGCAGAATGTGGTCCAATAAACCGCCGCTACCGCCGTAGCAGAATTTGTCGACCAAAAGATAATCCCCAATCAGCAGCGTATTTTCCATGGACTCGGAAGGAATCTGGAAAGCTTGGATGATAAAAGTGATCACAAAAACTGCGATCACCACCGTAGTCAGCAGCGATTGCAGCGAAATCAACCAGTCCGGCTGTGGCGTTTTCCCCATCACAATTCCGGCTAGGGGCGTCCTTTTCCGGGTACCTTGTCTCTCGAATCCACCGATAGCGAAGCCAGATGTTCCAAAACCTGATGCGCCGCCGCCTGCTCGGCATTCTTCTTCGTGGAGCCTTCCGCCCGCCCTATGAACTCAGTCTCACCGTGATTGCCCACCGCCTGCAATCGAACCTCAACCGTAAAGGTCTTACTGTGCTCCGGTCCCAACTCTTTCACCAATACATAAGATGCCTGCGAACGGCCTGTGGCCTGAAGCTTTTCCTGTAGAGCCGATTTGTAGTCGGAAAGCGGTAAGCTGCTCCCATTTCGTGCCAGCTGTTCGACTTCAGGAGTGACGACATGCTGCAACACCACCCGCCGCACCGTTTCCAGCCCACCATCCACGTACATCGCGCCGAGCACGGCCTCCAAGCCGTCTACCAGCAAAGCAGTCTTGTTGCGTCCTCCGCTTTTTTCCTCGCCTCGGCCCAACCGCAAGTAGTGTCCCAGTTCCAACTGCCGCGCTACCAGGATCAGGTGTTTTTCGCTCACCAGGTGGGCGCGCAATTTCGACAGCTCGCCTTCACGAAAATGCGGAAAGCGATGAAACAATTCTTCAGTCGTAACCAACCCCAAAACAGCATCCCCCAGAAACTCCAACTGTTCGTTGTCTCCCACTCGCGTCTGCGCCTGCAGCGATTCAAGTTCGCGGGCGTGCGAGCTGTGGGTCAGAGCCTGCTCCAACAACTCAGGCTTGCGGAATCGATAATCCAGAGCTTGCTCCAATTCCGAAATGTCGCGGGGCTTCATGATCTGTTTGAACGGTGGCCCACTCTGAATTCGTTCCTACAAGGACGCAGTGTTAATCCAGCCTGCCCAGGTCGCGCCGTGTAACTTTCAAACACTGACGGCACATCGCTGAAGTCCTCTCGCTAATGAGGAGTAGTGGCATTCGGAGTCGCGTCCGCTGGCGGCTTGGAGGCAGGAGCAGGACTGCTGACGGGCGGAATAGTGGCGCCTGTCAACTGCATCAAACGGTCCCGCTCATGACGCGCGGTAACTCCTGCGTTAGTTCCATCCTGGGTCAAATCGACCGCCTTGTTGGCCTGTTTCAGGGCATCCGCGTATTTTCCCTGCTTGTCCAAAGCCAGAGCTAAGCGCAGCACAACTACGGGATCCGGTTGGGTCGGGTAAGCGTCGATCGACTTGCGAAAATAGCTCTCCGCGTCGACGTACTTTTCCTGGCTGTACTGAATCGTGCCCAGAATCGAATATGCGCTAGACCGCAATAACGCCTTGTACGCCTCGATTTGCGCCGGCGGGATATTCGCCGGAGCTGGAACATCGGTGTCGACCGTTTCAAGTGCGCGCTGCGCATCCTTTGCGGCTCGAGCATACCGCTGATCTTTATCAAGGTCAGTATCGCGCGTGCGCTCCGCGGTTACTTCGGCGGAAGCAATGAGCGCCTCGGGATCATCGGGATCGACTTTCAATAATTTCTGCGCCTCCTCCAACATCTTGTCCCCGTTGTTCGCATTCTGGTAGCCGCGCATCGCCGCTTTGAAGAGCAGGACGCGAAGTTCGCTGTCGGGAAATTTAGTCGCGAAGTCGTCGGCCGCTTTTTCCATTGCGGCTGGATCCTTCTGGTTCGCCATCGCCGCGTTATAAGCGTCAAATTCAGGCTGCGTCTTCGCTTGCGGTGGCCGCTTCCCTTGAGGCGCAGCCGTGGCCGCCCCTTGCTGCGCCGCTCCGGCAGGTTTTTGTTGAGCGGGAGTTTGCTGTTGCGCGACTGCAAGTGTGGCTACCGCTAAAATCCCCAATACCATCGCTGCTCGCTTCATGCGCTCTCCTTAGAGTTTGAGACCCTGCTTTCGTGGTCGCAGGTTACCGCAATTTCACTTCAATCCTGTTGCTGCGGATGGCTGGGTGGTGCGTAAGGCTGCGCAATTCCGCGCTCCGCAGCCTTTTTGGCCTCGGGTAACGAACCGCCCGCAGTCAGGGCTGCCCGATACTGGTCGAGAGCCGCTGCCCGGTCTTCTTGCAAGTCAAAGATTCTTCCCAGGTAAATATGCGACCATGCCAGCACCGTCGGTTCATGGGCAACGCTCAATGCCTGCTGGAAATAGCTTCGCGCCCCCTGCATATCGCGACTTAACGTGGCCACTTGCGCCAGGATGAAAAGAGCCCGGCCGGGATCTTCGCTCTTCTCATCCAGTGCCTGCTGCGCGATCTTCTTTGCGCCTTCAATGTCTCCGCTCGCCAGATGTTGCTGGGCAGTGAGCAGGAGCTTTCCCGGCGCAGGCCGCGACAGATGCAACATCTCCTGATCCGCCGTACTGGCAAACTTCACTTGCGCCGCATCTTTTTGCTCCCTGCCGACATTGATGCCGTTGATCAAATCCGCATAAGCAGTTCGCAGCCCCACGGGGCTTGTTTCAAACCGTGCCAGCGCTTGGTAAAAATAAGGCGTCAGGATGAAGCCTTGTTCTACCGATCGCTCCACCAATTGCTGTTTCTGCGCCTCCGGCGTCTTGCTGCTGAATGAAGTTCGCACCTCGATGGCGCGGATCAGGCACTCTGTGGTCAGAAGGGAAACATCCGTTCGGAAACTTTCATCCATGGGCGAGCCCTTGACACTGGCCAGCAACGGTTTCAACCGATCCATCGCGGCGGGGTATTTCAGCGCCATGGGATCTAAGAGATAGTGCAGATACGTATGCCGGATCTGTTCCATCTTGAGCCCCGACTCAGGTCCAACGCCAGGAGAGAGTACGACGTAATAGTCGCTTCCATAATTGCGCGCATTCGCTTGCCCAGGCGCTCCCATGGGTTGGAGGTAGACAGTAAAGCTCCGCCCCAGGTATCCCGCCGACGGCAGCTTCAGATAAACCTCGGTATCGAATAGCACTTTAGCCAGCGGTTCATGATAGCTCGCATTCAGGCGAGCGTAAGCCGGCTGATGCCGCGTCCAGATCGCTTGCAGTCCGGCCGCCTCATAAAACTTCTGTACCAGCGGCACCATCCCCGAAATATAACTGGCGTCCGGGGGGAGGTCGGCCTCTTTGACCTTGAGCGTGAGCTCGGGGGGAGCATTCAGATTGAGCGCCAACGACACGTACTGCGCCAGCGTGTGAGCCGGATCGATCTGCAGGTGCTCCGTATAAAACTGGCACATCACCTTGCTGGATTCTTTCGCCTCAGCAGAAGCATCAACCGCTTTCGCGACTTCGCCGCGAATCTGCGCTCGCACCGCGTCGGAAGCGCTCAACTCCGAATCGTAGCCGCAATAATTAATCGCGGTCAGAACCGCAAATAATGCTTCGTTGTTATCCAGCGCTACCTTACCGGGAGCATCCGCGCCCCACACCTGTGCCGCCAGCCCAAGCAGGGCCACAAACAGCGAACTCCGAAACCGATTACTCAGGAACCCTCCTGCAGAGCGTGAAATGTGCGGGGTACCCTGTCAGTTTAAGAGGTTCCGAGCAGAGGGTCAACGGAGGAAGCTGTCAGCTCTCAGCACTAAGCTGTCCGCCTGAGGCGATCACCGTGTAGAGAGTCGGTAACTGAAAGCCGACACCTGAGAGCTGAAAGCTGTCAGCTATTACCCTTTCACCCTGACCATGGAGAACGACAGCACCGCGCGTCCGACCGTCGGCCGGCCCATGGAGGTCGCGGGACGGAACGTCGTAAACTCGGTCAGCATAATCTTGACTTGCGGCGAAAGATCCTTGACATCGTGCGGGCTCGACAAAACGCGGTAATCCTGCACCCGCCCGTTCGTATCGACATAGGCTTCAATCACCAGAGAGTCATCCGCGATGGAGTCCAGAGCCGTGCCGAAAGCCGAGTGCTGCAACTGCGGCGCGGTGTTCAGCAATAAAGGAACATCAGAGTTGTCGGCCTGCAAAGGCAAGGCCAGAAAGCCCATGAGAAATCCGAAGATCACCACGGCCGTGACCAGGCCAACCGTCGCCGGAACCATGATTCCCTGAATCGCGTTCTCTACCCGAATGCGAAGATCGTGGAAGTAGGGACGTCGCGCTCGCGCCACCTCGCGTGAAATCGCCAGCCGCAGTTTCAACGACAGGTCATCCGGCGCTTTTCTGCGGCCCACATTGGTCAGCAATTGCTGGGTCTGCCGGAGCGAAACATATTCCCGCTGGCAATCAGCGCAAGTATCGAGATGCCGCGAGAGCGACAACATTTCGGTACCGGTCACCGCGCCATCAAGATAAGGCGAGAACATCGATTTCGCCTCGAAGCATTTCATGATGCCACCTCGAATCCCCGTCCGTCGCACGAGACTCGGGAGCTGGACTCAGCCTTAGGTTTCCGCTTCTGTAACCCCAGCTCTGCGCCCACTTCCTGCACATATGCCGTCAGACGTTGCCGCAGCGCTTCACGTCCTCGGGTCAATCGCGATTTCACTGTGCCCAGCGAAACTTGCGTGACTTCCGCAATTTCCTCATACGACATTTCCTCGAGATCGCGAAGAACCAGCGTAGTGCGATAGGGTTCCGGAACCTGCCGCAACTCTTCTTCCACTCGCGCCCGAACCTCCTCGTGCGCGACCAGATCGAAAGGCGAATCCGCGCCGTCTACCAGCGAATCTTTTATGGCCAAGGCCACGCCGGAATCCGTACATCCTCCCAGCGGCTCAATCGACGTTTCTTTCGATTTATGCCGGAACCACCAGCGCCGCCGATTCGACGCCTCATGTACGGCAATGCGATAAATCCACGTCTTTAAGCTGGATTCCCCGTGGAAATGCTTAATTCCACGGAAAACTTTCAGAAAAACATCCTGGGTTGTGTCCGCGGCGTCCGCCGGATCACTCACCACCCGGTACACCAAACTGTAGATCGGCTGATGGAACTCTCCGATCAGCCAGACATACGCTTCCTCCGATCCGGCCTTCAGTTCAGCGACGATCGCCGCTTCCTCCGTCCGGATGCCGATTGCCCCCGCTAAATCACCCACCGTGGTTGCTCCTGCCATGGCACTCATGGCGTAACCTCCATTATAGGTGCTTTTCGGCCCCGAGCCCTCGCCAAAATTTGAACTCTACCCGTCAACCAAGCTCCGAGTTCGCAGCCCTCAATCCGCCTGATACCTATAGACTCCGCAGACCCCCGCCAAGTTCCAACAAGAAGTTACCGATGTCACCGTTACCAGAGCGTGTTGGGGCTGAGTGGGGACAGCCGCGCCCGGCTGTCCAGTCGAGCGAAGTCTCGACGCCATTGTCCGATGCGTTGGCAGACTACGTTTTGGGAAGGGCATGGCTTCAGCCATGCCGCCAAGGTACAAATTCGACTCAGGCCCTGCAGGGACCAACTTTTTGGGTGGCGCCATGCTTAGGCGCTGCGATAAAGAGACCTAAATTCGACTCAGGCCCCACAAGATCGGGAAGGGCATGGCTTCAGCCATGCCACCAAGCCCCGAATCCCGACCAAGGCCCCCGCAGGGGATAAGGTTTTGGGTGACGCAGCACGGCCCTAGCAAGACTCCGACGCTATGCCGCATGCTCACTATTGGGGCTGCGATTGGGGTTGCGAACCGGTTGTTGTGCTAGGCTGCGTCGCTGGCTCGGTCGGCTTGGGAGGCCTCGGGACCTTCTTTTTCTTCACCGTCTTCTTCGGAGGCGGCGCGGTATCGTCGACGATCACCTTCTTCACTGGCGCTGGGGCTGGCGCCGCGGTGGCCTGCAATTCGTGAACTTGCGCGCGCAGGTGCGTCAGTTCGCTTTCTTTGGCGTTGGCCAAGGTCTCCAGCCGCTCAGCCAGCGCGCGCCGTGATCGCTCGAAATCGCTGAGATCGTTTTGCGTCGATTGGAATTCGTCCTTGGAGCCAAATGCTCCCGCCGACTCGACCACCGGTCCGAAGACGTCGTAGAGCGCGTCGAGATTGCGATAGAGCTTGAAAGCCGCAGCCAGGTTTTCGGGAGCGGCGCGCACTTGGCCGATGATTTCCGGAAGTGCCATTTGCAGGTTGCGCTCGATGGAGTCGACGTCTGCCTGCGTGCTTCGTTTGGTGCTGGAATCGGTTTTCCATTTTTCGATTCGCAGTTTGGCCAGATCCACCTGGGTGGTTTGCGAGACCTGTTCCAGTTGTGACAGCATCAGATTCAGCTCGCTGACCGAAGAATAGGGAACCGGCGTCGAGGCCGCAGGCGCGGGCGCAGGCGCGACCTGGGCGGTTGCAGTCGCGATTAGAAACGGCAATACCCAATGCCAACCGCAATTAATGCAAAATTTCATGAGGTCGTCGCTCGCCCTCAGCATACCCATTTTTGTCGCTTTCGTAAAACTGACGAGGTGTGCAACCAACCAGAGTCCTGATCGTTGCTGCGCGGCGTTTGACTAACCTAACCGGGTAAGCGAGAATTGAAATGATCCGACTCGGCTTTCTACGCCGGATCGTGATTCTTCCTGAGTGGGCCTGTGGCGCAGTTGGGAGCGCGCTTCCATGGCATGGAAGAGGTCGTCGGTTCGAACCCGACCAGGTCCACCAAATTTCCCAATGACTTAGATGGGGCGAGTGCTCGTAGACGAGACATTTGTGTCGTGAGTTGTGTCGTAACCCGCCGTTTTGGTGCTCGTGGCAAGGGCTTCCATCGCATTGCGCTTCGCTTCCATGCGGACATGGCTGTATCGCTCTAGCATCCGTCTGCTGACGTGTCCCGCGATTGCCATTATGGTCGAATCGGATGTGCCACCCTCAGCGAGCTGAGTGATCGCGCAATGCCGGAGATCGTGAAAACGGAAACCCGGCAGCCCCGCTTTCTTCGTCAGCGTTCTCCAAGCCGACCTCCAGCTTTTGACGTGGGTAGTCGGATCGAACGCAGTGATGTTGTAGCCGATGACCTTCTTGCCGCTAAAGGTGAATTTTGGTACGAAAGCAGCAAAGATGTAGTGCGACGGCTCCACGGGGCCGAAGGACTCCGCTCTCCGACGCAGCCTCGCGAGAGCCGACGCTGCCACATCGGTTAGAGGAACCACTCTCTCGCCAGCAGCCGTTTTGGATGTGCGGATTGTCAGAGTCCGGGCGAACAGGTCAACGTCTGACCATTGCAGACTTTTCAACTCGCACCCCCTCGCCGTTGTGTTGAGGCAGAGAATCGCGGCAAGGTAAGCCGTTTCCCATTCAGGCCGCATCACAGCCATTTTAAGGAGGCGCTGCTTGTCGTCCTCGGTTAATGCTCGTCCGATGGTCGTGGGTTCTTTGAGGGGGCGTACATCGTCAGCAACACGCGCCCAGAGCTTCGCCCGCTTCAGGACCCGACGCAAAATGCCAAGCTCCGCGTTGAGCGTCGCGGGGCCAACGCCTTGATCCGCTCTCCAGGCCCTGTAATCCGTAATCCGCTTCGCTGTGATCGCCTTGAGCGGTTCTAGTTTGAAGTAGATCCTGAGTTGCACTAACAGTTGCTTCTCCTTCGCTTGACTGGCCGTTGCAAGCTCCAGCTTCCGAGCGTTCACGTAATCGTCTGCGGCCTGCCCAAAGGGCTGTCGAGCCATCGCTGTGGAACTGTGCGCCAGCTTCCCTTCAGAAGCCTCCGCGATCAGCTTTTTCTCCTTAGACTGTGCCTCGCGCCAGTCGCTAGTTTCAAGCGACTGCCGGAACCGCTGGCCGTCCACGAAGAAGTGCGTGTGCCAAGTCTTACCGCGTTTTGTGAGTGACATTCTTTCCACCTCTCTTTTTCAATTTGGACTCCTTTCGTTTTTGCCTCCAGGCTGTTCCATGTTTAGCCCACCATCGACGCCTGAATTCGCGCTGCATTGCCGCGCTACAATCAGTCGAGCAAAACCTCTGTGCTGCACGCGCAGCGATGAATTTTGTGCTGCACTTCCCGCAGACCCTAGCTCTCCAACTGTCCAGAAAGAGCAGGTAAAGCGCCCTCTGGAAATCGCATCCGCCCTGATAGCGAAAAACGCCTTCATCCCAATCTATGTAGAACTGAGCGGGGATCGAAACCAGGTCGCTGACCCATGCTTCTTCGGGGGTTCCCTCTGTTTGCTCCGGATTGGGATCAATGCCGAGCAGAATAGGTAGCGCCATTTCGCCAAGCTCCCCACCCGCCCAGACCTGCCCCACCCAATAGGGGTATCCGAGAATGCTTCGCTTTGAACCATCGGCCACACTGTCGTAATCGTGAGACGGGAAGAAATTCGGCCAACGCTGTCTGAAGTGTGCCCACCCTTCCGCATCGGATCGGATATTTGCAAACTCCCCGAGAGCCTGAAAGAGCTTCGGCCGATCTTTTCGCAGATCGCGCATGATCCGGCGCTCGTACTGTCGCATCACTTTTCTGGCTTCTGGCGGTTGCATGCTAGATGAAACCCTCTGGGAGATGTGCAATAGTAATCAAATATATTGACACTCTAGCACATTCAGGCTCATTCTGGAAACAGTTTTAGCGATCAGTATTTTCGGAGGTCGTCATGGCATTAAAGAGTATTCAGCAAGCCGCTAACACATGGGGCGTTTCGGTTTACACCGTGCGCCGTCTGGCCGCTGCAGGTCTCGTACGCACAGTCAGCGTGGGCCGCCGCCGCTTGGTCTCGGAAAGCGAAATAGAACGAATCGTTGCAATGGGCGTGCCCAGTGCAGCCACACGCAAGACAGGGCCGAATGTCCCGAGGAAACGGTGAGGCTGGTATGCCTGAGACTGTTCCTCAACTGCTGACATTGCTCGCCGTCGCGAAGGCGCTGTGCGTCTCGCCGCACACCGTTCGAGCGTGGGTCAAGAAGGGCAGACTCCGTCCCGTCCGACTCTGCCGCAGATTGCTGTTTCACCCGGATGAGGTCGCACGTTTTCTCGCCGAGGCAAAGTGAGAACTTCGATTTGTGGGTCCAAACCCGCCGGGGCGTAGCGGCTAATCGTGGGGTCGGTTTCTTCAACGGTTTCAGTTGGCAATCCATTGTCAGAAATCGAAGACAAACTCGCTAGGGCAGCAGTCCTGATGCAAGCGGCTCTGTCCGAATCGACAGGTCTGAAGGGACGCGATCAGAACCTCGTGGTGCACTGGACACTCGCCACGCATTCGCTCCCGCACTTGAGCACGTTTCCCCTGCTCGCTCTGCTGGGCAAGATGGGAACCGGCAAGAGTCAAACTCTCTCGATCATAGCCAACTTTGCGTTCCGTCCCGCCCGACTCAGCCTCCGTGGTATGACCGGCCCCGCGATCCGCGACAAGTTTGCAGCCTGTTACGAGGGGACAGCGATCATCGAAGAGGCAGATCACGCGTGGAAGGACAAGGACATGGATTTCGAGCGCTTGCTGTCGGACCGCTACCAGAGAGCTTCCGCAGAAGAGTCCCACAAGGTCCCCAGTGGAGACAAGAACTGGGAGACGGTGACGAAGCGATACTTCGGAGCGACCGCGCTGCACCGTCGGATTTCCTTCAGTGACGCGGCCCTGGACGGCAGGACCGTAACCGTGCGACTTCGGCCTGACCATGCAAGGCAATACCGTGAATACTGCGCTGAAGACTCTTGGAACGTGGAAGGAAGGCAGCTAATCAGTCAACTCACATTTGAGCCGCCGGTTGTCGAGCAACCGAAGGATGTCGCGGCTCGGATCTTCAACACGTACAAGCCCCTGCTCAGTACAGCAAAGCTGTGCGGAGATCACGGGTTTGAGGAACAGGCGCTCACGAAACTTCTTCAAGAAACGCTGGAGCTGAAAGAGGCACAGTCCACGGAGCCGGATGGGCTCGTTCTCAGGGCCATTGTTGAGTCTGTTTTCGCAAGCGGATGTACGGACTTCGGGAATATCAAATTCAGTGTCCTGTCTGAGTCCATTTGGAGGAATCACAAATTTTCTTTGCAGCCCCGCCAGATCGGCCCGATTGCAAGGGATCTCGGACTTGAGACCAAACCGTCGCATGGAGTTACGGTGGTCGTCCCGACGCCCGCCACTCTGCTCAAGGCTTGCGATGAGTGCGAGTACACGGATGAGGCTATCGAGGAACTGCGGCAAGAGGTGCTGGGCTCTGATAAACACTGATCGCACCCAGCGAAGGGCTTGAGGAGTTGAACAACGGAGGGCGCTGGGTTTCAGAAAAAAGCGTACGCGGTGGAGTTCCCCTACCTGTTTGGTGCTCCACGACGGCAATCATGGGGCCTTAGTTGGAGTGGATTTCCCCGACACTATACGCCGTATGTGTGATAATCGCTGCCAAGATGAAGCTCCAAGTTGAGTGGTCGCGTCCCGTCCGGTTAAAGGATGTCAGAAACAACAGCGAACTAAACATGGTGTACTCCGTTGATCTGAACAAGTTCAGCAGAGTCCCTGGCGTGTACATTTTTGGCCGCGTCTTTGGGCAGCAATTTGAGGCGCTTTACGTTGGCAAGGCTAATAGGATTCGGGGCCGGATCCGCACGCAGCTCAACAATTCGAGGTTGATGCAGCACCTCTTGCACGCAAAACTCGGTAAGCGCATAGTCCTCGCCGGTACTCTGGTGACCAGGCCGGGGCAGCAACTTAGTAAATGTCTGGCGCTCGCTGAAAGAGCACTCATCCGGCACTTCTTGTCCGAAGGGCACGATCTGGTGAACGTTAGCGGAGTAAAGCTCCGCCGCCACGAACTCGCGTCATCGGGGAGGTATCCAAAGAGATTCTTTCCAAAGATCATGTACTTGGAGAAGACTAAAGGCGAATGATGATGCACAAACCGGGACAGATTGCACACAGTCTTTGTCGCAACAAAAAAGAGCGGTCGAGGTGGAAACCTTAGGCGGACAGAGGGGGTTGGGGTAGACCGGGTAGAGCAGGTAGACTCTCTCTCTTATGGGTATAGGAATTTCCGGCTCAAAAACTCCCTTGCCTGTACAGAAAGAAGTCTACCGAGTCTACCCGCTCTACCCCTTGGGTAGTGCTTTGCATTATCGCTCGCCATGTTCACTCCCCCTTTTTCACGCCCCCATCCCGTCACCGAACTTACCAAAACTCACGAAAATGGGGACGATTAGCGCACTGCAAGTGCAAATCCGTCGCGCGTGGAAATTGTAAAGGCGCTCGTGCGCGTGAGATTGATGTCAGTACCAACGCGCTGCGATATGAGATGGAGTCTCACGACATGATACGGAGCGATGGAGGCGCTGAGCCGGGGCACGAATCGCTCTCCACACACCGGGCACTCGATGCGCTCAAAATCGACGCGCCTAACTTCGGCAGGCGGAATCACGCGGCCACATTTGGGGCACCGCATCGAGCGACGCCTGCACTTTTTCGAGATTGATCTTCCGGGAGCTTGGCATGGGGTGGGAGCTATTTTAGTCTCGCGTTCCACCTGTGCTTTTTGCACAGGACTTGCCCCTTCGATACCTGCAGCAAAAAGTGACAAAAAATGGGTCTCCATGCCTTCACCCTGCTTACCATTCTTGCGACCGACCCGCGAGGGATTGGCATGAACACGCGAGGACGGGGGCTGCCGCGCGGGAGGGGTGAGGTGAGCTGATAGGTGACGCAGACGGGCCATAGCTGCTCAAACCCCCTCAATGCATTATGAAAGAGCGCCCGGATTGAGCGGGTGGGATGGCTGGCGCCGCCTGCGCTCCGCTACGCTGTGCGGGGCTTCGCTCCGCTCCGGCG
>JBAVAQ010000084.1:0-28058 GCA_049585795.1 Terriglobales bacterium
CACGCATACTTCCTTCTTATCAGGTTGTGCTGTGGAAACAAGAGAGGTTCGTGGTACTGCGCCCGCTTCAAATCGAGTTTTTCCGCAGCCTGTTAGGGCTTCTACCCGATGCCTGCGCCTTCATTTGCAAACCTGCTAATTTTTCAGGAACGGATTGTTCTCACGCTCTTCGCCGATGGTGGTCTGCGGACCGTGACCGGGGATGACAACTGTGTCATCCGGCAGAGCCAGGAGCTTGTCATGCAGGGAGTCGATAATCTTCTCGAAAGAGCCGCCGGGCAAATCGGTTCGGCCGATGCTTCCCGCAAATAGCGTATCGCCAGCGATTAATTTTTTCTCCGCAGGAAAATAAAGGCAGACGCTGCCCTCGGTGTGTCCGGGGGTAAAAATTACATTGGCAGTGAGTGAGCCTGCCTTCACCGTGTCGGCCTGTGCGATGCTCTGATCAATGTCGACCTTGCCCGGAGGCGGTACGCCGATCCACGTGGCTTGGATATCGAGCATCTTGAGCAAATCGTAATCGTTCTGATTCAGCAGGATGGGTGCACCGGTCGCGGACCGCAATTTCATGGCACCGCCCACGTGGTCGATGTGCGCATGAGTAATGACGATTTGCTTTACCTGGAGGTTGTGCTTGCGCACTAGATCGAGGATGCTTTGGATTTCATCGCCGGGGTCGATCACCATGGCTTCGTGCGTGGTTTCGTCTCCGATGATGGAGCAGTTGCACTGCAGCGGTCCAACGGGAAGGATTTCGTGGATCATGGAACAGCGCTCATAGCCTTCAGCCGTCAGCTTATTCTTTGAGAGCTGAAAGCTGATAGCTGACAGCCGGGATCTAATTCTGCGGTACTGCCGGCGGCGGCGTTGTCGGCGGTGCAGACGGCCTCACCGGTTGGGACTTGACCGGCGCGGTCTTGACTCCCTGTAACACCGACCTTGAAACCCCGCGGCGCGAAGCGTAGACCGAGAGAGTGATTGAGGTCACCATGAAAATGATGGCCGACCAGGTGGTTGCCTTCGACAGAATCGTGGCAGCGCCGCGCGGGCCAAAGGCAGTCTGGCTGCCCATGCCGCCAAAGGCAGCGGCAATGTCGCCGCTCTGGCCGCTCTGCAGCAACACCACAATAATCAGAAACAAGCAAACCGCGATGTGGATAATCGTAATTAAAATAACCATGAGCTCAATGCTTCCTTGACCGGCATGCTGTGCCGTTTGTTCTCAGTAGAGGGACGGTTGCTTCCGGGACTGTTATCCGCGGGAAAGTAAGTGCGATGAGGCCGAAATCCCAACTCCACCGCCCGTTTATTGTACGATGCGCATGCCGAAGATTACAAACCGAGCGGCGAAACAGGTGATGTCTCAAGGAGCAGCGAATTGAGAATATCTATTCAGTGGCCTGCTCCACAATCGGCAGGTTCGAGTCGATCTGAAGGTCTATCAGAGACTGGATTTGGTTTTCTACGTGGAAGAATCGAACCACCAGAACCGTCGGGATCGCAGCCTTCATGAGCTGGTAATATTTTCTTCTAAGGGCCATCCTCTGATCGTCGAGAGCCATGATTTTCTGGGCTAGCTGATCCGCCTTCTCGTCGTTCATGGTCATAAAGTTTTGAGCATAGTCGTGGAACACCGCCATCCTTTGGTCGATGAGTTTGTTTTGCCCGGCATCGTAATCCTTGTAAATCGGCCAAAAGGCGGCCGCCTGTTGAGGAGTCAACTGCATTTCCTCCTTAATGATTGCTTCCTTCTTGGTTTTGAGGTCACTGCGAAGCAGCCGCACGTAGGCTTGTTCGTTGAGCTCTTTGCTTTCCGCTGGATCCTGTAGCTTCTTTTCCTGGGCCCATAGGCCGGTCGCTGCGAACACAATTAGAAGTGCAACAGTGAATCGAATTCTCATAAGTCCTCCGAGATCTTTCTTGCGCCTATTGCGCGATGGGGAGTATTACCGGCTGCGTCAGGTGAAACTCCAACTGTGCCTCACTGGGAATCTCGATTTGGTCGCCTCTCTGAACCACCGAACCCACCCCGCCTGCTACCCCGCCAATCGCCGCTCCCATACCGGCGTTGCCCGCAATTGCGCCGATCGCCGCCCCTAGCCCAGCACCGCCGAGTGTCCGAAACAAAGATCGACGGGTTGAGCTCTTGCCTTTTTGCGAATCAAACACGTCGGTGATGATCGGAATAGCGTTCCCGCCGATAATGATTTGGGTCAACTGAAGTTTCAACTGCGAGGCACCCGCGACGCGTCCGGCTGACTTTGCCTCGACTACCTGGCCATAGACCGTTGTCCCGTCGGGAGCGACCACATAGCCGTTGGCAGCGAGGTTGGTGGACAACGTGGCCGTAAATAGCTGTCCGGTGTACGCCGTCTTAGTATCCAAGCCGTCTACCATGCGGACCAGAAGGATAGTCCCAGCCGGAACCGTTACCTGTCTTGCTGGCGCCGCCGCGGGTTGAACCGGAGCCGGGACCGGTCCAAAAGTTAGAGATTGCACTTCGTCGGGTGGATAAATGCGACTGGTTCCGTCCGGCCCAACGAACTGGACTCCGGCTGAGCTGCGGCCGAGAAATGTCCCGGTGATGACTTGGCCATTGGTCAAGTTAAGCGTATCAGCGAAGGCGGTGCACGTTAAGCTGGCGCAGACGGTACACAGTATCAGGAGTCTGAGTTTCATGACGGCCCTCTTTTTTCCCAGATGCGTTCTTTGGCTCGTAGATTCTTTGTTGCGGAGAAAGTGCGCCTAGATCTGACCGAAAGACTATATACAACGGTCAGGAACTTATAGTCCACTCGGTGCTAGAAATCAATCCCGCCCAGCGCATGTCCGGGCCGCTACGAATCGGAGTAAAACTCTGTGGCAAGAGCTGGTCCGCAGCGGCCCGATAAAGATTCGGCGTGGACATTGTGCCAAGAAGCGATCCGGTGTATATTACCGCTCTGTCGGAACGGTAGGCACAAGGATTCCGACGTGCGGTTACCTGCTGCAGGTCAGTTCGCGGCTTATTGAACGAACTCGATTGCTGCGCGCGTTGCGAATAATCTCATAATCTCACTCACTGACTGGGTGCTGCCATGACAGCCTTGGACCGCCGCCAAACCCCCCGGACGACGATGGCGAGCCACGCTTACATCAACATTGAACCGAATAACGGCGGCATCGTGTTGAACGTCTCCGATGGAGGACTTTGCTTTCACTCCTTTGATCCGGTTCGGCCTAATGGGACGATCCGTTTCTGGTTTTCAGACAACCACCAGCGCATCGAAGCTGCGGGCACGGTGACCTGGACGGATGAGACGCAAAAAGGCGGCATGCGATTCACCGATATGCCCGCCGAGGCGCGCGACAAAATCCGCGCCTGGATGAACCAACCACGAACTCCTGATCACGCCCCCGCGTCCGTGGGACCACGGCCGCGCGCGCTACCCGTCGGCACCCGGCAGCTAAATGCTGCGTTTATGCCCGGCGGTTCTGCCCCCCCGGCGGTGCTTTCATCGGAGTTACAAGCACCCAGGCCGTGGAGCGCGTTCTCCCGCGGGTTGGCCACCGGGCTCTTAGTTTCGGCTGTCGCGGCGAGCGCATTCTTGTTTCACAATTACCGCCGCGAACTGGGTGAGTCGCTCATTCGGTTGGGCGAACGATTCGCGGCAAAACCGCAGGCTGAAACTACGGTTGTCTCGGCCGCTGCTCCAGACGTGTCGCCGGAGCCTGCCAAATCGCTGGCGACTGCCCCGGTGTCAGTGGCTCCACAGACCGTGTCTTCACCAACACCGACTGAAGAATCCGCGCCGCGGGCAATACCGGCGCATGTGCCGGTTCCCGCTCCGCAGCCCGAAAAACTGGCGCAAAGGCCCATGGCGAACACCGCCAATTCACAGCCGGCGCCGGTTGGGTCCGTTAAGATCGCAATGGCTTCGCCCGCTGCCGTTGTCGACCGTACACCCAAGGCTCCAGCCGCGCCCGCCGCTCCAGCGATCTCGCTGCCGCATTCGACAATTCCCGTGCCCATCGGTGCCCCGTCAACTGTGGCGTCCAGCGCAAACCTGAGTCCGCCTAAACTCGGCCCCGCTTCAAAGGTCGCACCGGCGAAGCCGGCTAGTGTACAGAGCGAGGAGTCCGGAGCAGACAATGTCGACTTCACCAGGGAGCTGTACTTCGATGTCGGCAAGTTCAAGAATCAACTGCAAGCGCACGACGAAACCAATAAGCTGGCGCAACTCGGATTCCCCGTCACCGCGGTTCAGAAAGGTTTTCTGTGGACAAATTCCTACCACGTGCTGGTCGGCCCTTACGGCGATGAAGGAAAGGCCAAGGTTACCCAGGACACGCTCGTGTCCAGCGGTTTCAAGCCCCGGCCATTCGAAAAGGGCTGGCGAACCTTTACCTTAGTTTCTTCGCTGACGCTCAATGGGGCGCGCACACCGGAGGGAGATTACACCATCAGCTGGGAATCGTATATCGGCAATGCGAACGTGAAATTCACCCGGAACAATAATGTGGTGGCGAGCGCCGATGGGAAGTGGGTGAAACGCGACGCGAAGTATCCGCGTGATGCGTACGTCTACAGAAGAAATCCCGACGGCTCGCGAACCCTGCTGGAAATTCACTTCGGGGGCATGCGCCAGGCGCTGGTGTTCGGCAAAGCGTCCTGATTGGCGTTCCGGCGTGAAGCCTTTTCTATTTGCTAAGCTCGATAGAAGAAATCTGGCCTTCAGCGGATTTGCCCGAGGCTCCGAAAAACTCGACGTGCGCCTTCATCCCCTCCAAATCGGTGCAAGGATGCAGTTCGCCTGCAGGTGTGAAGCCGGTTCTTCGGCCACGAGTGGTTTAGAGGCACCTGACGCCGCCTGGGCTGATTGAGTCTGAGAAGCCGCGAATTGAATCCCGTGAGTAGTTTGTTGCTCTTGCTCTATTTGCTCGCGAGCCGATTGCCACTGCTGGGCTGCATCCAGCAAATTCTGAACTGAAGCAACTTCATCAGGGGTCTTAGCCAGGATCATGGCGTTTCGCAGGACGGCGATGGCGTCTTTGCCACGCCCCATTTGCAGCAAGATGTCGGCCGTGTTCAGCCGATAATGAAGATCCCCTGGATCCAACTGCGCGGCGTTGAGGGCGGAGACGGAAAGGCGGGAATAAAAGCAACACAATCGCTCGAAGACCAGCCATGCCGGCCACTGGAGCAATCCAGCTTAATGGCGACTCTACGAAGCCTTCGTAACATTTGACGCCTGCGGACCTTTGGGGCCCTGGGTGATTTCAAATTCAACTTGATCACCTTCCTGCAGGCTCTTGTATCCTTCCGACGTAATCGCGCTGTAGTGCACGAAGACGTCTGCTCCATCGTCGCGGCCGATAAAACCATACCCTTTGGCATTGTTGAACCACTTCACCGTACCTTTCAGTCGTTCCACGTACGCCCCCTCGAGCACGAACCGTTCCTCGAGCCGTGCCTACCGATTTTCTGTCATTTTCCGGCTACTCGAAGAGGCTGTCAAGAGGAACGAGTCCTCAAAGGGGCAGAAGATGCGCTTAGGTGTGTCGCTTCCGGTTGCCCCATTCTTGATTGAGCCAAAGTATGCCGGAGATGGTCTTGCCGTCGTGAATGCGGCCAGCTATCACCATCCGAACTGCCGTGCGCAGCGGGAAGAACTTAATCTCAATCACTTCATCTTCTTCGGGCTGTGCGTTACCCGGGGTCAAACCAGTGGCGAGGTAAATCGACATTGTTTCAGCCACAAAACCCGGACTGGCATAGAACCTCAGGATTCGTTTCCAACGCGCGGCGGTATAACCCGTCTCTTCGAGCAATTCTCGTTTGGCTGCAGTCAATTCGTTTTCGCCCTTATCTATCCGGCCCGCGCAGAGCTCCCAGAGAAACTGCTGAGCGGCGTGGCGATACTGACGGACCAGCAGGACGCGAGGCTCGGAACGGGTTTGATCAACCGCGAGAATCACCACCGAGCCGGTGTGACGGACAATGTCGCGACGGCCGCGGACGCCAGTAGGTTCCAGGACCTGATCGGTCGTGACCCAAAAAGCGGGGCCGCGGTAGACCTCTACGGAAGAAAGCACCCGAGCTTTGGCTTTGGTGTGAGCTGATTTCGGCATCCCAACAATATAAGCGACAAGCGCGGCACGCGGTTGAAAACGGGTGGGATTTTGCCGCCGGCAGAGCCGCCCTGATATGCTGCCCGCGATGACACGGAAGCCAGGCATTGCAATTGTCGGCCCGGGAAGATTGGGCAGAGCGTTGGCATTGGAGTTAACGCGAGCGGGATACGCAATCTCTGAAATTGTTTCCCGCAATCGCGAGGGATCAAAAAAAAGAGCGCGTGAGCTCGCCCGGGAGGTCGGGGCTCGCCCTTCGATTAGCGAAAGGGCGCTGCTGGACGCGGATGTCGTCTGGTTTTGTGTGCCCGACCGGAGATTGCTGCGGCGTCCCGTCAGCTTGCTTTGCGCGCGGTCTGGAAAGGAAAAATTGCTTTCCACTCCAGCGGTGCGCTAGCGAGCGATGAACTCGAGGCTCTGCGCAGGCGTGGAGCTAGCGTGGCTTCGGTTCATCCTTTGATGACGTTCGTGAGCGGATCGACCCCTTCGCTCAAAAGCGTGCCGTTTGCAGTCGAAGGCGATGCTCGGGCAGTTCGGGCGGCGCGGCGGATCGTAGGGGATTTGGGCGGACAAGCATTTTCTCTCAGCAAGCGCCACAAGGCCGCATACCACGCGTGGGGAGCGTTTACTTCGCCGCTGCTGGTGGCGACGCTGGTCACTGGAGAACAATTGGCGCGCGCGGCTGGGCTGTCCGCAGCCAACGCCCGGAAGAAAATGCTTCCAATCGTACGACAGACAATTGCGAATTATGAGGCGCTCGGACCGGCAGGGGCCTTCAGCGGTCCCATCGTGCGCGGCGACGCGGAAACCGTGCGCAAACATCTACGGGTCCTCAGAGAAGTTCCGCCGACGAGAGATGTGTATCTGGCGCTGGCGCGGGCGGCGCTGCGATATCTGCCCCTGCGCAATCGAGCGAAACTGAAAAAGATTTTAGAAGCGTAAACTCACTCCCAGGTCATTTTGTTTAACAGCTGCGCGCATGAGGCCACGCAAATATCGGGTTCATGGCTGGTCAGCTCTTCGGCTGCGAAAATCCCGGTGCATACCGCGACGATTTTGGAGTTTGCGAAACGAGCTGCTTTTATATCCTCGGGCGTGTCCCCGATGAAACAAACTTGCGCAGACGAACCTAGCCTGCGTTGCACTTCGCGCACACCTTGGCGGAAGATCTCAGAGCGATTCTCGTTACGGTCGCTGAAGCAGCCAAAGCTGAAAAAATCGCGTAAGCCAGCCGCTTCGATTTTGAGCCAGCCGACCGATCCAAGATTTCCCGAAGCCAAACCCAGCAGTTTGCCGGCAGCCTTCAATTCCGCGAGCACCTCGGGAATTGCGGGGCAGACCGTTGGCGTGATGAGGTGGGCGTTGGCCGAGACCTCGCGGCAGATAATGTTCAGCGCAGCGGGAAGATTTGCTTCGAACTGGTCGGACGAAACTCCAGCGCGCTCCAGAGCCGCGCGCAAAATTCCCAGGTCGGTCTTGCCGTGATAAGCAATCCCCTCGATGGTCGTGTCCACTCCGTAGGCCTCACTCATTGCCCGGTGCAGCGCGCTGCGATGGACGCCGTCGCTGCTGACCAGCAGGGTGCCGTCAATGTCGAAAAGATAGGCATCGGCGCCCATCCAATGAAAGCCGTTTAGTTTCGTTGCCTCTGTCTGAAGCTGGAATTCGTTCATAACTTTGCGTGCAGTTCCTGGAGCCTGAACTACTTCAGCATCACCCGCGCGATTTCTCGGGCCCGGCCAGTTCGCTCATCGCAATCCACTACGACGGCACACAGACGGACATCTCCGGTCGCTGCCTCGAATCGGGTCGGCATATTGCTGAGAAACTTGCCCACGATCAATTCCTTTTTCACGCCAATTACGCTGTCGTAAGGCCCAGTCATGCCGACATCGGTGATGTAAGCTGTACCACCCGGAAGCACACGCTCATCGGCGGTGGGAACATGGGTGTGGGTGCCGACGACGACCGTGACTCGTCCATCGAGGTACCAGCCCAGCGAAATCTTTTCCGAGGTCGCTTCGGCGTGCATATCGACAAAGATGACCTTCGCTTTGATCTCCTTTAATAGTTGGTCGGCCACGCGAAACGGGTCGTCATTCGAAGCCATGAAAACTCGTCCCTGCAAATTCATGACAGCATAAGCAACGTCGCCTTTGCGACCTTCATAGACGCCCCAGCCGGGCATTCCGGGCGGATAATTGGCGGGACGCAAGACACGGCGTGCAGGGCTGTGGGGGTTTCCGTCGGCCGCGTTGAAGTAATCGATGATCTCGCGCTTGTCCCAGATGTGATTACCGGTCGTGAGAACATCAATGCCCATTTCGAAGAGGTCTTCCGCAAGCGGAGGCGTGATGCCAAAACCGGCGGCAGCGTTTTCTCCGTTGGCGAGCACAAGGTCGATGCCGTGTTCTTTCACCAGAGAAGAAAGCCGTTCCTTGACGATGGTTCGCCCCGGCCTGCCGAAAATGTCACCAATAAAAAGGATGCGCATGATTGTTTGTCGCGCCGGCATCCCCGCCGGCTGTCAAAGGGTATCGAATATGAGGTCGAAGCTTCGATGTTACCACGCGGGAACGAGAGGTCCTGCGATGGCAGCGACGGGCGAGGATGTCCTCCCCACAATCACGGAACCATTTCCGCCGTTTTCAAAAAGTCGTAATTGCCGGGCGGGTTCAGCGTCAGATTCCGCACTCGTTTGTTGTGCACCATCACGTTTTCGACGTACCACAGATTGATGTAGGGCAAATCTTCGGCCAGAATGCGCTGGATTTCGGCATAGATCTGTTTGCGCGCGTTCTGGTCGAGTTCACCGCGGGCCTGGTCGATCAGCAAATCCACGCGTGGGTTGGCGTAGTAGGTTCGATTCGCGCCGTGGGGCGAAAACTTGGCTGAGTGAAAAACGTATTCAAAGATGTCTGGGTCTTCATTCCCTCCGACCCAACGCAAGGAATGCACTTGGTAAGCGCCCCGCGTGACATCGGAAAAAAACGTCGCGAACTCAAAAGTGCGAATGTCCAGCGCGACGCCAACTTCGCGCAATTGCTGCTGCAGCACGGCGGCCAACAGTCGCGTGCCCTCTTCGGTCGAGGTTTTCATGGTGAGATGCAGGCGCACGCCCTTTACGGCCGGATATCCCGCTTGGTCAAGCAACTGCCGCGCCCGGTCAGGATTGTAGTCGTAGTGCGGCACGTCGCCGTTGTACGCCCAGCTCTCAGGCGGAAGCAGGCTATAGGCGAGCCGAGCGAAGTCGCGAAGCAGATAGTGAATGATTGGCGCTCGATCGATGGCGTATGCCAAAGCTTGCCGCACTCGCACATCATTGAGAATCGGATCGCGAGTGTTGAACGCCAAATAAGCCAGCACTGTACCCGGAGCGTGCAGCACCTCCAGAGTGGGCTCGTGTTCGAGTGCCAGAACCATGTCCCCGGTCAGCGAACTCACGGCAATGTCAGCGCTGCCCTTGCGCAATTCAAGCGCGCGCGTTGTTGCATCCGGAATCACGGCGAATCGTACTCGTTTCAGATGCGTCTTTTCACCCCAATAGCCATCGTTGCGTTCAACGACAACTTCCTTGTCCGGTTCAGCGCTAACGAAGCGGAACGGTCCCGACCCAATGGGATGCCGGCTGGTCTCGTCGCCACTACCGTAGGGCACGATTCCGATTGCGCCATCCGAAACATTCCACAACAATGTTGCGAACGGCTCTTTGAGATGAAACACCACGGTGTAATCGTCGGGCGCGTCGATGCGATCAACGAGGCGATACGCAGCTGCCTTGGTGCTGCGAATCTTTCCCTGCAAAAGAGAATCGAAAGTCCACTTCACGTCCCGTGATGTGAGTGGCCGCCCGTCATGAAACTTCACCCCTGGGCGCAAGTGGAATACATAGGTGAGAGGATCGGGAGTGTCCCAGCGCTCGGCCAAGCCCGGCTGAACATTTAAGTGCTCATCACGCGTGCACAGGTCATCGAAGAGCAGTTCGTCGATGCGTTCGGATTGGGCGTCCAACCCCACTCGCGGATCCAAGTTGGTGGGGCTGCTTTCGATGATCATCACCAGAGTGTTGGGATCAGGCCTGCTCGAGCAGGCGAGTACAGGAACGAGAAGCGCAAGAAGCAGCAAAAACCACGGGGGCGCAGCCAGCCACGGCAGTGCCTTCGCCGCGGAGGAGGGAAACGGTTTCGTCTCATGCATACGAAATCTTTCCCAAGATTGCGGACCGCTTTGCTCCAGTAGCGGAGGGCAGATTCGACGGCTTCCGATTCCATGTCTGAAAAGCCAGCAAGGCGAACGCTGCCGCTTCTTTCGCCTCCGAAGGTAATCCGAATTCATCCGACGAACGGATTTGCAAACCGAGAGGCCGCAATTGGTTCGCCAGCATCGCCATCAGCGTTGGATTGTTGGCTCCGCCGCCCGAAACAATGAAGTCGCGGTACGTGCCCGTCCGTCGCAGTACGAACCGTTGAACCGCATCGGAGATGGAGATGGCCGTCAGTGCCGTGGCTGTGGTGACGATGTCGCGTTTATCCGCACGTCGACATCGCCGGATGAATTCCTGGGTAAACTCGCGTCCGAATTCTTCGCGTCCGGCGGTCTTTGGCGGTTTGCGACGAAAGAATGGCCCACGCATGACGTCAATGACCACGCCGTCGAGCACCGCACCGGAGCCCGCAATTCTTCCATCGCGATCGTACGCCCTGCCAAAGAACCGTTCGGTGACGGAATCGATGACCATGTTTCCGGGTCCAGTATCGAAAGCAAACACCCGATCGGACGAGGCGCCAGCCGGGATGGCAGTGAGGTTCGCGATCCCGCCAATGTTCTGAACTATTCTGCCCACGCGCCGATCGCGGTACAAAAGAAAATCGAGAAAGGGAACCAGTGGTGCTCCTTTGCCTCCTGCCGCCATATCGGCCGGCCGAAAATCAGAAACGACGGGCACTCTCACTCGTGCAGCTACCACCGCGCCCTCGCCGGTCTGCCAGGTGACAGCCAGCTTGCCACCCAGAAACGGCGCACGTTCACCCTGATGATAGAGCGTTTGACCGTGGCAGCCTACGAGTTCGGCCTTGAGGTGAAATCGACGCTGTGTAGCCAGAACCGCATCAGCGTAAAGGTCAGCCAGCAGGAAGTTCAACCGGGCAAGGTCAGGCACGCTGGCCTTGCTTGAATTCATCGCCGCCAAAACTGCGCGCCGGACTGGCTTCGGGTAAGGGTATTCCGCGTGCGCCAGAAAATGGAGATAGGGCGTTCCTGCCCGGCTGCGCGATGAAGCTGTGATCCGCACCAAAGCAACATTGATCCCGTCAGCGGAAGTCCCGCTCATGACGCCGGCAACGATCATGCGCGGTCCTGCCGTTGGATGGCCGCCAGCCGCACCTGCTCGCTGAACTCCCACAAGTGGCGTGAAAGTTTTGCCAGCCTCGGCGCGGTAGGAGCCGGTCCCAAGGACTTCAACTCTTTAGACCTTTTCTTGAAGGCCAGCACCCGCGCCACGGATTCCTTCGCGCGCCGCGCAAATTTGGCATCATGCTCGGCCTGCTTCACCAGCGCTTCGTACGTACGGAGAATGTTTTCCTCGACATGACAAATCAGGCACAAATCGCCTCCGGCCTGAATATGTTTCACAGCGGCTTGCTCAACAGTGGCAGCCTTCAGCACGCCACCCATTTCGAGATCGTCCGAAACTACAAGCCCTCGATAGCCGATCTTCCTTCGCAAAATGTCGGTAATCCATTTCTTCGACAAAGAGGCTGGCGTGCAATCATGCGTCACCGCCGGATAAGCAGCATGGCTGACCAGAACCATGGGAGATTCGCGCAACGCGCGGTAGGGAACAATGTCCGCCGCCCACAACTCCTTCCACGCCTTCTCCACGCTGGGGAGTTCCTGGTGGGTGTCGAGGTTCGCTTCGCCCAAGCCCGGGAAATGTTTAATCGCTCCCAAAACGCCGGCTGAACATAGTCCAGCCAGGAATTCGCGGGCGTACTCGATGGCTTCTTCAGGATCGGCAGAAACCGCGCGCGAACTCATAACCTTGCGCGATGCTTCCAGTGCGAGATCCACCACCGGCGCGAAGTCCGTGTTGAAACCCAGCGCTCGGCAAGATTCGCCGATGACTTTTCCGTGCTGGCGGAAGAGTTTCGGATCGTCGGTAGCAAACACATCCGCAGCAGAAGGTGCGGGCCCGGTGACATTGCGAAAACGATCCACTCTGCCGCCTTCCATGTCCACGCAGGTGAACAACAGAGTAGAAACGCATGCTCGACACTCTTTGAGCAGCTTGTGCGTCTGCTTTCCACTCGTGATATTGCGTGCAAACAGAATCACGCCAGCAGGCTGCATCCGGGTTAGCAGAGAGCGCAGGCGCGGAGAAATCTCGGCGCCGTCGAAGCCTACGATAAGCAGTTGGCCGATTTGTTCGGAGATTGAGTTTATTTTTTTCAATCCACCTGCTTTTTCAATTCCGCTAACAAATTCAGCGCTTCGAGGGGAGTCAAGCGATTCAAATCCACTTCGCGCAGCTTTTCCAGAACCGGCTCCGACAGCGGCGTGAAGATGGTGAGCTGCGCCGGTTGCCGCGGCCGCAACTCATCGCTGGCCAACTGTTCCGTCACTCGTTGTTCCGCACTCTCATGTTCCGCCAGCACTTCTCGCGCCCGCTCGATGACTTCATTCGGCAGACCGGCCAGCTTTGCGACTTCGATGCCGTAACTGCGATCCGCTGCGCCCGCTTCCACTCTCCGCAGAAACACAATACCCGCGGACGTCTCTTTCACTGACACGTGATAATTCTTGACTCCTGAAAGCCGCTCGGCCAGTTCAGTAAGCTCAAAATAATGCGTGGCAAAAAGAGTTTTGGCTCGAGTTCGCGCGTGGATATATTCGACCGCAGCCCATGCTATGGCTAGCCCATCGTAAGTAGCCGTCCCTCGCCCCACTTCGTCGAGAAGGATGAGTGACCGCGGCGTCGCAGTGTGCAGGATCGCGGCCGTCTCCGTCATTTCCACCATGAAAGTCGAACGCCCGCGCGCCAGGTTGTCGCTGGCCCCGATGCGCGTGAACACACGGTCGACCACGCCGAGTCGCGCTGCTGTCGCAGGCACAAACGATCCCATCTGCGCCAGAATCACAACCAGCGCAGCCTGCCGCAAATAGGTCGACTTGCCACCCATATTCGGACCGGTGAGCACCAGTACGGTGTGCGTAGTGGAATTAAGATAAAGCTCGTTAGGCACAAAGCGCTCGCTGCCGCCCGCCATTTCCTGCTGCTCGATCACGGGATGCCGCCCGGCAACGATCTCGATATCGGCAGTGTCATCAAACTTAGGCCGGCAAAAGTTGCGCAGCGCCGCCACCTGCGCCAAAGCGGAAAGCACGTCGACTTCGGCGAGTGCCAGCGCAGTTTGCCGGATGCGTTTGGCTTCGACCGCGATTGCCGAGCGCAACTCAGCGAATAGTCGCCGCTCAATCTCCACGATTTTTTCCTGTGCATCGAGAATCTTCACCTCATATTCCTTGAGCTCAGGAGTGGTAAAGCGCTCGGCGTTGACCAGGGTCTGCTTGCGCTCATAGTCCGCCGGGACCAGATGCAGATTAGGTTTCGAAATTTCGAGATAGTAGCCAAAAATGGAATTGAACTTTATCTTCAGCGAATTGATTCCAGTTCGCTGGCGCTCGCGCTGTTCGATTTGCGCCAGGAATTGCTTGCTATTGCGACTCAAATCGCGCAATTCATCGAGCTCTCGATCCACACCGGTCTGAATAGCACCGCCGTCAACCAGCGAAATCGGTGGCTCGGGGACAATCGTTTTGTCGACGCGTTCGCGTAGATCACCGAGTTCATCAAGCGAGGCGTGGAGCGCCCTCAGCCTCGCGGCTGCGAATCTCGACAAGGCGGCGCGCAGCCCCGGAATCCTGCTTAAAGATGCACCCAGCGCAAGCACATCGCGGGGATTTGCCGTCTCGAGCGTTACCCGGCTCAACAGGCGCTCCAGGTCCAGGATTCTGTCCAGGGCCCGACGCAACTCCTCGCGCGCAACCGTTTCGTTCACCTGCGCTTCCACGGCATCCAACCGCGCGTTGATCTCGCTTACCTCGATGGACGGTCGCAGCATCCACGAGCGCAGCAGACGCTTGCCCATGGGTGTGATCGTGGCGTCGACGGAGCGGAACAGCGTCACTCCAGCGTCGGTTCCTGCAAACAGCGGTTCGATCAGTTCCAGATTTCTTACAGTCACCGCATCGAGCACTAAATAATTCTGCCGCTCGTAAAACCCAACTCGATCGACGTGGTCCAACGTCCCGCGTTGCGTCGAGCGCACATAATAAAGGATGGCCCCCGCCGCGGAAGCCGCGGCCGGTTTGCCCGCAAGCCCGAAGCCCTCCAGGGACAAGACTCCGAAATGATTTTCCAAGAGAGGAATAGCGTGATCGGGGGCGAAAATCCAGTCGTCAAGCGGAGTCTCGGCGAAGCCAACACTGCCCCCCGCTGGTTTGCTGGAGGGGCGAAGGCGACCCTCCCCACGCGATCCTTGCTCGTCAAACAGCGGCGCAACCGAGCCATACAAAAATTCCCTCGGCCGGAGTTGCTGCAGCTCTTCCTGGATTCGTTTTCCAGCATCTTCGCCACTAAACTCGGTTGCGCGAAATTCGCCGGTGGAAAGATCGAGAGCCGCAAAGCCCACCCGATCTCCGATCTGTGCAACCGCCGCGAGGAAGTTGTTCTCCTCGGAACTCAGTGACGAATCCGCGGCGGTGCCGGGCGTGACTACTCGTGTAACCTCGCGTCGTACCAATTTCTTGGCAAGCCCGGCGCTCTCCATCTGGTCGCAAATCGCGACCTTGAATCCTTTGCGAATGAGCTTGGAGATGTAGCCTTCCGCGGCGTGATAAGGCACACCGCACATGGGAACGGCCACGCCTTTTTCTTTATTGCGGGAAGTCAGGGTGATCTGCAGCTCATGCGACGCCAAAATGGCGTCGTCAAAGAAGAGTTCGTAGAAATCGCCCAACCGGAAGAACAGCAAGGCGCTAGGATGTTCCTTCTTGATAGCAGCGTACTGCCGCATCAACGGCGTGGAAGGCTCGGTCATCTCTGGCGGCTTCGTGCGCGGATTATAACAAACCGCAATCCTTCGCTGCCCGGTGCAAAACGCTTGCCTGAAGGCCCAGTTGACGCAATTACAACCAGGTGGTTTCCTTATGCATGGAACTTCGCAAGGATCCGATCACTCGCTCGTGGGTTATAACCGGCGACGACGTTCCCGATAACGCGCCGCGCCCGGGAACTGTCTGCCGGCTCTGTCCCGATTCGCGAGAGCCACCCCAGCTCATCGCCAACATCTCCGGTACGCCCGGGGCTCCGTGGTCGGCGCGAGCCGTCGTCCATCCCACTGCGCTGTATCACATTGAGGGCGAGCCCACCCGGCGTGGCGACGGCATTTACGACAAGATGCGCCCTATCGGCGCGCACGAAGTTTTGATTGAAAACGCGTCGCACGATCGGCACCTATGGAATGCGAGCGACCTCGAGCTGGAGCAATTCCTGCTGCTGGCGGCGCAGCGCATTCAGGATCTCAAAGGCGACGGCCGCTTCAAATATGTCAGCGTATTCAAGGACCACGGGAATAGCGCCGGGCAGGAGTTCGAGCACCCGAGTTCGCAGATGACCGCAACCACATTCGTGCCCCGGCGCGTCTTGTACGAACTCCGCGCGGCACGCGAATATTTCGAAAGCAAAGAACGTTGCGTTTTCTGTGACATTATTTCCCAGGAAATAAAACAGGACCTGCGCGTGATCGAGCTTCGTGGCGATTTTATCGCCCTCTGCCCCTACGCACCGCGCGTGCCTTACGAGAGTTGGATTTTGCCGCGCACCCACGAGGCTGCGTTTGAACGCTTCGGTCTAAACCGCCCCGGAACCATGCGCGAGTTAGGTGCATTGCTGCGACGTACCCTGCAGCGTATCCGTACGGTTACGGAAGAATTTCACCTGGTGCTGCACACTTCGCCCAACAGCCTGCACCGCTCGGGGAACTTGGGTTACTGGAAGACGATTGACGAGGATTATCACTGGCACATCGAAATCATGCCAGTCCTGGCTGCGAAGGCGAAGTCATACACATTCAAAGAGGTGTACTATTCGCCCTTGAGCTCGGAAACCGCGGTTAAGCGGCTGCGCGATGCGAGGATCGAACCGTAGCAGCAGCGGTTCGTCCTTGGTCGTTCGTGGTTCGCAGGATTCACGACCAACGACCAGCGGCCAACGACCGACTTATGACTATCCGCCGCATGAAAACCTACACCGGTGGACAAGGCTATGTCTACCAATACTATTTCGTGGGGAAGCGTGCGTCCAGGTTGGATTCTTCGGGGGCCGCTACAGAGTACATTTTCGATGCAACCTCCGATCGCAAGACCACTTTCTCGATTAGTGTTTTTGTGACGGAGGATGCTGTTAAGGATTGGTCAGCAGCCCACGGCCGGGACCTCACCGAGGCCGAGCAGTATGGTGCGGTGAAGATGCGTTTGTTTCAGGCCTTCGACGAAGTCGAGGATATGATGACGGATGGCCGGCAGTTGTTCGTGAACGCCCAGACCCTGGAGCAAGTCCTCGCGGCGCTTGGGGTTGACTGAGGCCAGAGGGCTGTTGTGATCTACATCACAATGACCTGTGACATGCCCAACTGCCTAATGCCCTGTTGGCAGGGCAGACTATAATCACTCTGGGATCGGGAGAGGATGCCCGAAACCCGCATTAGGGGCCGTAACAAAGCTATGCCGATAATTTGGCTGCGAGTGGCGTTGGGTTGTTATGCCGTCGGTTTGTTGTATGCGTTGGTCGCGCTGACCCGCACCAGCGATCTGCTGAGCAAGATTGCCCTGCACGCCGCTTACCTGGGGATGGTTTTTCATTTCGTCTCGCTCACGGATTCGATACTTCTCTCCGGCCAGATCACCATGGCTTCCGTGCACAACGCCGAATCCGTGTTGGCCTTCCTGATCATGGTGGTTTTCATGATCGTCTATCTGGTCTATCAAACTACCTCTCCGGGCATTGTGGTGTTTCCGCTGGTCTTTCTGTTGACTTTCGTCGCCGCCACCGGCGAGCAGCCATTTTTGCTCACATCGCCCGGGTTGGCGAAAGGTTGGTTGTTTGCCCACATCGCATTAATTTTCACAGGCTATGCCGCGCTCATTTTGAGCTTCGGCGCCAGCGTGCTTTACCTCATCCAGGAGCGCTCGTTGAAATCGAAGAAGGGAAGCGGATTTCTCTCGCGCCTGCCCGCCCTCGAAGTGATCGACGAAATCGGGTTCCGGTCTCTATTGCTGGGTTTTCCCTTTATGACGCTGGGCCTGATCGCCGGTACCGTGGTAGCCGAATCGACCTACGGACGGGTGGATCTTCTCGATCCTAAAATTTTGCTCTCCATCCTGATGTGGGTGGTTTACCTGATAATGCTTTACACCCGCTGGACTGCGGGTTGGCGCGGGCGCCGCGCCGCTTATCTCGCTGCCGGAGCATTTGTTGCGGCAATCGTCGCGTGGGCCGCCAACTACTTCAGCACCATTCACAGGTTCGCACGGTCATGAACTTCCAGCTCATTGGCGTGAATCACAACAGCGCACCGGTCGAAGTGCGTGAACGCCTGGCCATCCCGGAATCACGATTGCCCGACGCCCTGAAGTGTTTTACCCAGCACCCGGGAGTTGACGAAGGGCTCATCCTGAGCACCTGCAATCGCGTGGAGTTGTTGGCGAAGACCAAGAATGGCAGCGCCGACCTGCGCGCATTTCTGGGAGAATATTTTCAAATCGAGCACGCGGACCTCGCGCCTCACCTCTACGAATATCGCGAACACGATGCCATCCGCCATTTGTTCCGGGTAACCTCGAGCCTCGACTCGATGATCCTGGGCGAGGCGCAAATCCTAGGGCAGGTAAAGGAAGCTTATGCGACTGCCCGGGCCGTGGGCGCGATCCACTCTCAACTGGATTTGCTGCTCACCCGCGCTTTTGCCGTTGCCAAACGGGTGCGCACTGAAACCGCGGTGGGTTCATCGGCGGTGTCGGTCGCGTCCGTCGCGGTCGAGCTGGCCAAGAAGATTTTCGGATCGCTGAATGGCAAGCACGTCTACTTGGTCGGAGCCGGAAAGATGAGCGAGTTGGCTGCGCGCCATCTGCTGGCTCATGGCGCGGCGTCGATCTTTGTAGCCAATCGCACCTACGATCGGGCCATTCGTTTGGCCCAAAAGTTCGACGGCCAAGCCATCGAATTCAGCCGGCTCTACGATACTTGCGACAAAGGCGACATTGTAATTACCTCGACCGGAGCTCCGCACGCCATTTTCCGGCGCGAGCACGGCGAGCTTTTTATGAGCCGCCGTAAGAATCGTCCTATGTTCTTCATCGACATTGCGGTACCGCGCGATGTCGACCCGGAGATGAATAAGTTGGACGGAATCTTTGTCTACGACATCGACGACCTGCAGCAGGCAGTGTCGTCGCACGTCGCCGATCGCAAGAAGGAGGCCGAGCGCGCCGCCGATATTATCGAGAGCGAAGTCCAACGATTTCAGGCTCGCCTGCAAACGCTCGACGTTGTACCCACCATCGTTTCCCTGCAAGACCATTTGGAAACCATCCGCCAGGCTGAAATCGATCGGGTTCGCGGACGCCTTGGCCCGTTATCGCCCGAGCAGGAGTCGGCGATTGATACGCTCACCCACGGCATCGTAAACAAGATCATGCATACGCCCATCAGTACCTTGAAGACGGCGGCCCGCGAGTCCGAAGCTACTACGGTGGTCGATATTGTTCGCCGCCTGTTTAACCTCCAGGAAAAAGAGAAAGACAAAAAAGCGGCCCAGTCCGGCGGCATCCCCCGAGGACGCGCCTGATGGCCCGGCTCCGCATCGGTTCCCGAGGATCCCAACTCGCGCTTTGGCAAGCCAATCACATTAGCGCCTTACTGCGTGAACGCGGACATGAAGTCGAACTTGAAATCATCAGGACCACGGGCGACAAGATTACCGACGTTGCCCTTGCCAAAGTCGGCACCAAAGGCATGTTCACCAAGGAGATCGAGGAAGCACTGGCCGACGAACGAATTGATCTCGCCGTGCACAGTCTGAAAGACCTTCCCACCGAGCTGTCGCCGGGTTTCGAGATTGCGGCAGTGACCACGCGCGAGAATCCGCGCGATGTTTTTTGCTCGTGTAAATACGCAAGCATTGATGAACTGCCGCGAGGAGCATGGATCGGCACCAGCAGCCTGCGCCGTCAAGCGCAACTGAAAGCGATTCGTCCCGACCTCGATATTCACCCGCTGCGCGGAAATGTGGACACCCGGCTGCGCAAACTAGAGGCGGGCGAGTACGATGCCATCATTCTGGCGGCAGCGGGCTTGAACCGGCTGGGCAAAACACAACTTGTCAGGCAGGTCATCCCGGCGGAAATAATGTGTCCGGCGGCTGGGCAAGGCGCATTGGGAATTGAGATTCGCGCCGGAGATTCGGCCACACGACAGCATCTCGCATTTCTTGACGACGCCTCGGCGCGTGCAACCACGACTTGCGAGCGTGCCTTGCTCAACAAACTCGGCGGCGGTTGCCAGGTGCCCATCGGCGCCTTTGCCGAAGTGTGCAACGGACGGTTACATCTCGAGGCAATCGTGGCCAATCCCGATGGCTCCAAGGTTTTGCGCGAGTCGCGCGACGGCGCAGACCCGGTCAGGCTCGGAGAATCTGTCGGCGAAACCTTGCTTCAGCGCGGCGGAGACGCGATCCTCGAACAAGTCTACGGGCAGGGAATCGCCGTGCCGCAGCAACCCTGAACGCGTGGGCGCGGCATCCTCGCCCGCGCGTGTTACGCGAATTGTGACAACCGGGAGATTCCAGAGTGTACATACCCGAATTCAACCGCCAGGAAGATCGCTCCGCGATCCTCGCATTCATGCGCGCAAATCCGTTCGCCATATTGGTTTCCAACGTCGCAGGGAGTCCGTTCGCCACGCACCTCCCACTTCTCATCGACGAAACCGGCGATCAGATCGTGGTGCAGGGCCATATGGCGAAGGCGAACCCGCATTGGAAGTCGATGAGAGAGGGCGAGGAATCGTTGATCATTTTTCACGGCCCCCACGCCTATATCTCGCCCAGTCTTTATGAGCATCGAGAGAGCGTCCCCACCTGGAACTACGCTGCAGTGCATGTTTACGGCGAGCCCACCTTATTCACTGACGAAGAAGGCCTGAAGGCGACCCTGCACCGGATGATCAACACCTTCGAATCGTCCTACATGGCCCAATGGTCCGAGCTGAGCGAACAATATCGAAGCCGGATGATGAAGCATATTGTGGGTTTTGAAATAAAGGCTAAAAGACTGGAGGCAAAATTCAAACTTAGTCAGAATCGCACCACGGGAGAACAAGCGCGAGTCATTGAATGCCTCAACCAGAGCCAGGATTCGAACGTTTCAGGAGTCGCGCAACTTATGCGGCAAGAAGGCCTGGGTCGCTGAATTCCATGACTAAGAAATCGATGACTGAGAAATCGATGGCTAAGAAAAAAGATGAGCCTCTGACTGGGCTCCGCATCGTGGTTGGACGGGCGCGCCATCAGGCCAGCGCGCTTTCCTCCTGTCTACGAGAACTGGGCGCCGAAGTCGCCGAGATTCCTTTTATCGAAATCCGCAAGCCGCGTTCTTACAAACTACTGGATTCAGCTCTAAGAAATCTGCAGCAGTACGACTGGCTCATCCTGACGAGCGTCAACGGAGTCGAAGCTCTCTGGGAACGCCTTCATAAGCTCCATTTGACCAAAAAGCAATTGAAGCACCTGAAAGTTGCGGCCATCGGACCGGCGACCAGGAAGGCAATCGAGAAACGCGGGGTCAAAGTCCATGTCGTGCCGGAAGAATACGTGGCCGAGTCGGTGGTACAGAGCTTGATCGATCAAGTGTCGGGAAAGCGAGTACTGCTGGCGCGTGCGAAAGTCGCCCGCGATGTAATCCCTCGCGAATTGCGCCAACTGGGCGCCGAGGTTGACGTCGTCGAAGCCTACGAAACGGTGATTCCCCAATCCTCCCGCGCGAGGCTTCGGGCAGTTCTGAAAAATGCAAAACGCAGACCTCATCTCATAACGTTCACCAGCTCTTCAACAGTAAGAAATTTCGTAGCCCTGCTGGGAAAAAACGTGTGGCGCGGGCGCACTCGCCCGCGAACAGCAAACCTGCCCGACGGCGTTCGCTTTGCGTCGATTGGTCCGGTGACGTCGTCAACCCTGCGTGAAGTTGGCCTCCCGGTCGACATCGAAGCAAAGCAATACACGATTCCGGGCCTGATCAAAGCCATCGCGGACGCCCGGGTGCCCAAGCAGTAAAAAGACGTCATCCTGAACCCGGCGTAAGCCGGGTGAAGGATCTCGCGCGGAGTGCCAGGACTGTGGCGGACGGCCTCTCAACCGCATTCCTGCCACTTCACGCTAGATCCTTCGCGGCCTGACGGCCACTCAGGAGGACGACAGAAGAGTATCGCCTTGCTTTACTCCGTTAGCGAGCAACTGCAATCCGCCGGAGGGACGTGCGCTTTCAAAAAGCCTGACACACGCTGGTAAGCGTCGATCTGATTCTCCACTCTGGCGAATCCATGGCCCTCGTTGGCATAGACTTTAAACTCGACCACGCCACCGCGCTTTTTGATCGCATCGATCACCTGCTGTGATTCCTCTGCCGGGCAGCGCGGATCATTTCCGCCTGCCAATAAAAACAATGGCGCTTTGATCTGATCCACGAAGAAGATTGGCGAACGGTCGTGGAACAGAGCTTTGTTTCTCTCCGGATCGCCCATGGTCGCTAGGTCCGACTGCTGCAGCACCGGATCTTCGTTCTGAATTTCTGTAAACCAGTTCACGAATGGCACAATCGGAACGCCCGCAGCCCAAACCTCCGGGGCTTTCGTCACGCCCATCATGGTCAAATAGCCGCCATAGCTGCCGCCCATCAGAACGATCTTCTTGGGGTCGAGAAAACCGCTCTGCTTGATGAAATCTGCCGCCGCCAACACGTCCTGCAAATCGCCTCCGCCCATGTCAAACAAATTCGCCTGCTGGAATTCCTTCCCGTATCCCGTTGAGCCGCGATAGTTCGGCGCAATCACCATGTATCCCTGGTTGACCATGTGCTGAATAAAGCGGTTAAAGGAGTTCGTCGACTGCGCGGCTGGACCGCCATGCACGTAGACAATCGCCGCGTTCTGGCCGTTGCGAACCATGTTGTAAGGAACGTAGACAAACGCGGAAATCGTCCACTTGTCATCGCGGCTCGGATAGTGCACCAGAAACGGCTCGACCATGTCTTCCGAGCGCACGCCCGCGATTAAAGATTCCGTTAGCTGATGAGATTGCCCGGTTGCAAATGTGTAGACCCAAAGATCTCCAGGAGCCGTTGCGCCGTTGTGGTTGTAAAGCAAGCGCGATCCGTCCTTGCTGAAGGAGGAGTGGTCCCCGGCCAAGTGATTTACACCGGTGGGCAGAGGTAGCGCGGTGGTTTTGCCGGTGGCGAGATCATGCAGATAAATGTAGGTATCACCTTCGACATTCGCCTCCCAGGTGACGACTTTACCGTTGGGCGAAAAGTTGCCGCCGCTGATCTCCCACTTGTCCCTGGTGAGCCACGAGATGTTCTTGGTTGCAATGTCCAGCAACCCGACATTGTCGTAGCCATTCGGCGCATTCGAAGTAATCAGCAGATGCTTGCCATCAGGAGAAAAGTCATCAGCGCGGTAGATCTGTTCGCCCTCGTGAGGAGTGAGCAGGGAACTCTGGCCGGTTCCGACCCCAGCGACAAAGATATTCGAATCCGTTCCTTTGGCTTGTTCCTGCGTATAAGCGATCGACTTACCATCCTTCGACCAGATGGGACTGTCATTCAACTTGTCGGCCGGCGTGCCAGTTGTGATGTGCTTCACGTCCCTCATGATCATGTCGTAAACATCGATCTCATACACAGACGACGTTTTCGGCTTCACTGTATACGCCAGGTAACGGCCGTCGGGCGACCAGCGCGGGTGCTCTTCCGCGACTTCACGAGTATTCGTCAGGTTCACTACCTGCCCGGTCTTCGGAGAAACAATAAAAATGTCCCACTGCTCGTCGCCGTCATAGTCGGACGTGTAGGCGATCCATCGCCCGTCGGGCGACCACGCCGGCGCCCGCTGCCGCTGATCGCTGACCGTGAGCTGCGTCGGCCAACCCCCTTCTGCCGGCACCAGCCAGAGATTATTGCGTCCACTGATGTTGCTGACGAACACAATCGTCTTTCCATCGGGCGACCACGACGCACCCCCCACCTGGCGGGTCATATAGAGCTTCTGAATGGAAAGACTCTGCTGACTCTGCTCGACGTTCGCGTTGGGCTTGCTCGTAATCTGTTTGGGATCGGTGACGGCCTGAGGCACGGGCAAAGTCTGGGCCGGAGCGAAAGTACTCATAAGTATGACGATAGCAAACGAGATGAAAGTGCGCATTCGGGTCCTGAAGAGTCGTTAGGCAAAGTCAGAATAAAAAGTCTAGCAGAACTTAGTTTTTGCCCTACCGTCCCCCACCATGCCCTGTCATCTTGAGCGCAGCAGCTTCTTCGCGAAGCGAGGAAGCCGCGGAGTCGAAAGATCACCGTGCTCGCCCACAAACTTCCGCAGCAGGGAATTCTGGTAAGAACCTAGATGGTAAGAATGCCTTGTGACGGCGTGGGTTACGAGAACCAGCGTCGGGATCCTTCGACCGCTCTGCTCTCAGGATGACACGAGTATTCAGGATGACTCGGTAATTTGCCATCACAGCTTCGCGTTCTTGTGCACCTCGACCGTCGTCCAGGTCTTATCTCCGGCATGGCAGATATTCTCCAGGGAACAATCCACGCATTTCGGACTGCGCGCGAAGCACAACTTGCGTCCATGCCAGATGAGCTGGTGTGCGAATAGGATCCACTTCTCGCGCGGAATTATCTTCATCAAGTCCTGCTCGATTTTCGGTGCATCCATATTCTTGGTGAGTTCCAGCCGCCGCGCAATGCGGGTGACATGCGTGTCCACGACAACGCCATCCGCCTTGTGAAACCATGTGCCGAGCACGACATTGGCAGTCTTGCGCGCCACTCCCGGCAAGGTAAGCAGTTTTTCCATGTCGTCGGGAACTTGGCCTCCAAAGTCGTTGACGATTTTCTTCGCCGCTCCAACAACCGACTTTGATTTATTGCGGAAGAATCCGGTCGAACGGACGTCGGGTTCAAGTTGTTCCGGCGTAAGCGCTGCAAAATCCTCAACCGTCGGATATTTGCGGAACAATTCCGGCGTTACCCGATTGACATTCACATCCGTCGACTGCGCCGAGAGGATGGTTGCCACCAGCAATTCCCACGCACTCTTATGGGTCAGCGCGCAAGTGACGTCCGGATAAAGCTGGTCAAGCCGCTTAAGGATTTCCGCAATACGCTCCGGCGTTACCGGATTGTAGCCGTTCAGGCTCCGGTCTCTCGGAGCTTTTCCCTTAGCCCGTGTGGTGCCGGGTCTTGGACCCGGCCGATCCGGGCGCGGCCCGTAAGTTTTCTTGGACGAGCGCGAAATCCGAGCGCCTTCGTGACGTCCCGTCTTAGCCGGTTGCCGAGGAACTATGCCGCGTACCATAGGCTTTCCTTCGTTCGTGAATCGAATCTGAATGTTAGCAGAATCAAATGTTCGATGAAGCGAGGGGCGTCCCGGCCGGTCCGCGTAGCGCAAAGTCAATCCCATCCTTTCGTAATCCATAAAGGGTGGCCACCCAATTGACGAGGAACAACACCCTAGGTACTCTGGAAGTGATCCAGAAAGGTTCCGGAAGCGTGGCTGTGAAGTCCGTCCAACTCGGGCAGGTGTGGCGCAAAGATGACGACGGGCAGGACTACCTCGTCACCAAAGTTTACAGCGAAGTCTTCTCGCAGTACGCCGTGCTGCGTCCGGCCGAGGTGACCGCTCCCGACGCGCCCACCGTGCGCGTGAAGGTGGCCAAGGGCGCGCAGGGCGCGTCCCTGCCGGGATTCACCTTTACCCAGGAAGGCTCATTCTGAAGTATCAGTACCGACGTTGCTTGCAACGTCTCAATGTTGGCTGGAGACGTAGCCAGCTACGTCTCTCCAAGGTTCACCCGCGTTTCTTCCATGACTGAAAAAATCCTTGGCGTTCTTTTTGTGTTCATCCATTCCGTGATTGCGATGACGGGCTACGCTGGCCTCGCCCTGCTGATGGCGATTGAATCTGCCTGCATTCCGCTGCCTTCGGAATTGATCATGCCCTTTGCCGGATACCTGGTGTTTGAGGGCACGATGAAGTTGTTCTGGGCCGCGACCGCTGGAGCCATCGGATGTAATCTCGGTTCGTTAGTCGCCTACGAAATCGGATGCTATGGCGGTCGTCCACTGGTAGAAAAATACGGTCGCTGGATTTTGATGGGCCGGCGAGAGTTGGATTGGGCCGATCGCTTTTTCGCGCGCTGGGGATACTTGGCAGTTTTCATCGCGCGATTGCTTCCCGTAGTCCGCACCTTCATCGCGCTGCCGGCGGGAATTGCCCGCATGCCCCGCGGACGATTTCATCTCTACACCTTTCTCGGTTCCTGGCCGTGGTGTTTCGCGCTGGCTTGGTTCGGCATGAAGCTCGGCGAAAACTGGCGCGAGTTGGGAAAATATTTCCACCAGTTCGACGCCATTATCGGCGTTGCCATCGTCGCGAGCGTTGTCTGGTTCGCGTGGACCCATTGGCAAAACCGCATGGGCGCCGCAGAGAACTAATGTACGCGCGGGTGCCTGTGCGCTTGATCATCCGATCCGAAGAAGCTAGGAAAGTAAGCCGGCAGCCGCTAGTCGTCGGTCGTTGACCGACGTTTGGTTGACGTCATCCTGAGTGGCCGTTAGGCCACGAACAATCTGGCGCGGATTGGCAGCAATGCTCGAGACTCACCTTCACCCGTTCTGCAATGAGGGATGTTGGGCCTGCCCCACCATCCATCGTAGAAGAATCAGGTAATCGTCCGTCCGATGCCAGACTCGCGCGGTTGGACTGTCATCCTGCGCATTCGGCCTCAATTGGTTGCAATTCCTTCTTCGATACGAGAACATACCTGTTTTGCCTTACATCCCCGGCTCTCACTAGCAAGAGCTCTCATAAGGAAGCCCTCACACGATGGCGATTCGGCAGAAGTCCGCAAACACGGAAAGTAAGAAACATAACGGCAGCGAGATCAAATCCCCCAAAGGCAAACTCGGCGTAATGATTCCCGGCATGGGCGCGGTCGCAACCACCTTCGTGGCTGGGGTCGAAGCCATACGCAAGGGAATCGCGAAGCCCATCGGCTCGGTCACGCAAATGGCGACCATTCGACTGGGCAAACGCACCGACGCGCGCTCGCCCAAAATCAAGGAGTTCGTTCCCTTGGCCGGACTCGATGATCTGGTGTTCACCGGCTGGGACATTTTTGAAGACGACATGTACGCCGCCGCGAAAAACGCCGGGGTTCTCGATCGCGAATTGCTCGATCAGGTCAAACCATTCCTGGGCTCGATCAAGCCGCGCAAAGCGGTTTTCGATCACAACTACGTCAAGAAAATCGACGGCCCTAACATCAAAAAGGGCAAAAACAAGATGGACCTCGCCGAGCAGGTGCGAGCCGACATTCGCGATTTCCGGAAGACTTCGGGAGCCGCGCGACTAATCACCATCTGGTGCGGTTCCACAGAGAGTTACATCGAACCGACTGCAGCCCATCAATCGCTCAAAGCATTTGAGAAAGCGCTGATTCAGAATGACGAGAACGTCGCGCCCTCGATGATCTACGCCTACGCCTCGCTGATGGAAGGAGTGCCGTTCGCTAACGGCGCCCCCAACCTCACGGTAGACCTTCCCGTAATGCTTGAGTTATCGCGAAAAAACCAAGCCCCGATCTGCGGCAAAGATTTTAAAACCGGACAGACTCTGATCAAGACCATCCTCGCCCCCGGCTTCAAAGCCCGCATGATCGGCCTCAACGGATGGTTTTCAACGAATATTTTAGGCAACCGCGACGGCGAGGTGCTGGAAGATCCCGGGTCGTTCAAAACCAAAGAAGAATCCAAGCTCTCGGTGCTCGAGCACATTCTGCAGCCCGAGCTTTACCCCGAACTCTACGGTAATTTCACGCACAAGGTCCGCATAAACTATTACCCGCCCCGAGGCGATAACAAAGAGGGCTGGGACAACATCGATATCTTCGGATGGCTCAATTACCCGATGCAGATCAAGGTGGATTTTCTTTGCCGGGATTCGATTTTGGCAGCGCCCATCGTGCTCGATCTGGTGTTGTTCATGGACCTGGCGCAGCGCAGCGCGGAACTTCGCGGCCTTGGCATCCAGGAGTGGCTGAGTTTTTATTTCAAGTCTCCGATGACCGCGCCGGGACTTTATCCTGAGCATGATTTGTTCATCCAGCTGATGAAATTGAAAAACACACTGCGGCATCTGCGCGGCGAAGAATTGATCACGCACTTGGGCCTGGAATATTACGACTAACCACCGTGGCCTTGACGTCATCCTGAGCGGCCGTCAGGCCGCGAAGGATCTAGCGCGGAGTGGCAATTGGCGATGGAGCTTTGAAAGGGCACGGCTTCAGCCGTGCCGCCAGCCCGCAGATTCGATTCAGGCCCCGCAGGGAGCCAACAATCCGCACGTGTGGGGCGGACATTCCTGTCCGCCGCCCTTGACGCCCCCAACTCCCCGGAGGACATTTCTTCTTCCCCCAGCAGTAGGGCCCCGAACGTTCCGCAAGGAAGCAATTTCGCGTTCCAGAATCTTTAACGTCACAGGATCAGGAGACCCATGAGCCCCGTCCCAGCCGCCGCCCTCACCCAATCCAACCAACGCTGTCATCCTGAGGCAGCGG
>JBAVAQ010000085.1:0-82191 GCA_049585795.1 Terriglobales bacterium
AACACATCCAACTGCTGCTCGTCTTGTCCACGCATACTTCCTTCTTATCAGGTTGTGCTGTGGAAACAAGAGAGGTTCGTGGTACTCCGCCCGCTTCAAATCGAGTTTTTCCGCAGCCTGCTAGGGAGTCCCATTGAGAATACTTTGTTCTTTGCCGGCGAAGCCACCGACACGACTGGACACAATGGAACCGTCCACGGCGCGATTGCAAGCGGACGCCGTGCCGCCCAGGAGATCCTTCTTGGTTTTCGCTGAGAGCTAGTACCATCAACCTCGCGCACGGGCCCTGGCAGCTTTACGCGCGGCCCGGCTGCGGCCCGCTTTTCCCTTCGTGCGAACGGCCTTCATTGCCGATTGATGGCGGGCGGCTGAACTGCGACGGTTCGCGCTGGCATGCGCCTGCCTCGATAACGATCGCTGTGAAGCTGCGCTGTGTCCTTCCCTCTTCAGAGCCGCACTGGTTGCACGGGAACGCTTCGCGGATGGTTTACTTTTCGAGTGACTCTGACCTTTTCGATAGTCGCGGCTGGCCCGTTTCCTAGTTCTCGCCGACGCCTTTCCGGTGCGTGGGGCCCGCAGTTTTACCCCCGCACGCCGCGCTTTCGATAGGCCAATCGCAATGGCCTGTTTGGTCGAACGAGCGCCATGTTTGCCCTCGCGAATGTGGTCCATTTCCTCCCGCACAAATTCTCCCGCTTGCGTGCTTGGCGATTTTCCTTCACGAGCATCTTCATGAGCACGTTCCACGGTTTCTTTCTCAGGCATACGCTCCTCCCACGCCCAACCTACAATTGCCAGGACATCAAAAGGAATCGAATAGATTCTGTAGTCAGGCAGACGCTTTGCTGTAGCGGACAAAATTTCGTATAGAAGGAATTTTGGAGTTAACTTTATATTGTCATTTCGAGCGAATGTCATTTCGAGCGTAGAGGGATCGTCGGCATGTGCGGATGATCCCTCGGAGTCGAGAAACCTGCTGTTCCGCTCGCGCAAACCGCAGGTTGCTCGACTGCGTTCCTTTTGCTCATGCCGCTTTTGATTCACTGCACAACTGCTGATAGTAATCGCGGCCGCGCTCGTACCCTCGGGTAAAAGGTTCAGATACGTTGACGCCGGGATGTTCACGCTCCAGGTCTTCGATCTGAGCAGTCATCTCGCCCATTACTTGATCGTATTCCTTGCAACGCGTGCGCGCGTGCAGCGCCGACTCGAAACCCATCCGATAAAACTTTTCGTCGTCGTCGCTGAAGTTCTTGCCAAGAGCCGAATAATGCTCGTGTTCAGCATCACGCAGACCGATCCACCATTGTTCGCGGGCGGCGTCTACCTCTTCAGCGCCTTCAGCTTTAAGCAATTCGCGGAAAAGCGAAGCCTTGGTTTCGTCGGCGAGGGCAATCACCACGCTACGGCCCTTACGGAGTGCATCCTCGTAAACAAATAATTCGTCCTCCGGCAATCCCTCGGTCATGGAACTCTCGAGCTTTCCTCCCGCTGCAGCGCCGATACCTGCGCCAGCCGCGCCCAGAATCAGTTCTCCTAACAATCCCATCGCCGTAATCGGCCCGACGCCGGGTATGACTGCCGCGATGAGTAGCGACGCTCCCGATAGGCCAGCCGAGCCCCCAATCACGGCCCCGATCGCTTTCCCTATGCCCGGTTGCTCCGTTGCGTCGGTAGGAACTGATTGAAACTGCTGCTCGGGTCTTCCCGGAGTCAACAGCGTGATCTGGTGGTCTCCCAAGCCGATGGAACGCATTTCGGCTACTGCGTGCTCCGCGTCTGATCTTGAACGAAATACTCCGCTCACAGCTTCCATGGTTTGCCATCCTTCCTTGCTATTGGTTTCCCCAGCTTTTCCGTACTTTCATAACATGATTGACCCAAAACCACAATGTGCCTCGGCCAATAATGGCAGAGCTGGTGATGATCAACCCTTCGTCAGGCGCGGCATCCAAGTTTATCGAGGTATCCGATGATTCGAAAACTGAAGTCCGGCCAATACCGCCTGTACTCTCGAAAGAATAATCCAAAAACCGGTCGACGCCGAAATCTTGGTACGTTTGGCACGAAGAAAGCCGCCGAAGTCCACGAACGTGCGGTGCAGTATTTCAAGCATAGGTAGGCCAGGCGTCGTAGCTTAAGGCGAAGCCCTTGCTGTTGAATAAGATCGAGCAGAAAAAGAAAACTAAAGCACCGAGATAGAGTTGGAGCTCACTGATCGCGCAGGATATGCGCGTGCCGTCTGACCTCAAGAGTGCCTAAAACGAGTCCGAATCTCGGGTAAAGCCTGTATTGCGTCCTGCAATCTGAAGACTCAAACTCAGTGGAGAATTAGTCAGCACAGACGACAAGATGAATGTGGAGGTTCTGTATGCGACATCTGCTACTACTTTCGGTGCTGCTGCTCAGCGCGTGTTGGGCCGCCGCACAAACTTATTCCGGTCAATCCGGATCGACCCACAGCACCAGCACCGGCTCGACCACCACGATTGAGGGGTGTTTGAGCAGCAACAATGGGAGCTACACATTGACGGACAGCCATGGCAAGATCTTTGACCTGGCCGGAGATACTTCGAAGCTAAGCGAGCACATCGGTCACACGGTCAAGATCACAGGGACCTCGACCGCGGCGCCAGCGTCGTCGAGCAGCAGCGCCATGGGACAGACCAGCAGTTCCCATGAAACAATCGACGTCAGTTCTGTAAAACACATCTCCAAGACCTGTAAGAACAGCATGTCCCATTAGTCGAGCTGTTAATTGCGACCTTGCGCAAGCCCGGCCCTACGGCTGGGCGTTTTTTTTCCAACGGACTACAGGATTGACTGTATTGCAGTGAGCCATGGGCCTCTTGTAAACCGTGAGAGTCTCGAGGTATTTCCACATACATTGGCGGAGAACGTAAATGGCCACTTCTGGAAACCTACCGTCGCTAGCCTGGGGCTGGCGAGAGTTGTACGTCGCGGCCTTGATGGAAGCGGATAACGAAAGAATGACCGCGCGTATCGCGGATGCAGAGCGAGTGATTTTGGCGAGAGCCAGAGAACTGCTCAAGGCTTCGGGCGATAACATTCAAGAGGGAGAAGCACTGGACGATGCCCTCTACGCTCTAGCCGCACTGAAGACCTGCCTGGAAATTCACGGTGGATTCGCGGCCGTGGCCTACGTCGTATCCGAAAACGCCTTGGGGACGGCTCACTTCAGGCGCAATTCATCGACTATCCGCACCCGTGGCTCGGGAAACTGATGCGCGAGGTGAGTTGGTGACGGGCGATTCACTCTTGACGGCCGTCCCTCGCGCTGCAGACGCACGCAGTCTTCCTGCCAGGTTGGCGGCTCGGCGCTCTCCTGGGTCCAATGAACCAGCGCCGCCTCGTCACACCAATGCGGCAGCTTGTTCATGGCGCGGCGATGCGCGCCAGAAAGCATGAAGCATTTCATCGCCGCTTCGGTCGTCCAGGCAGTAGCAGTCCAAAAAACGTTACGACGATCACGCAGAAGCCTGGCTGCCAGATTCCCGTCTGCCTTCGAGGCTTCGCGCGCCGACCTAAGAGCGTACACAGCGAACATCGGGAGGTAGAACCAGGAGCGTACGCGAAGACGAGTGATGGAAACGAAAGCCACAGCCCTACCTCAAGTTGCAATCACCCGGCGAGCGGCGATTTGTCAGTGCAGGTTCGGAGTAAGCACCGTCACATCGCCAACTTTTTGTCTCTGCAGCGAACCGCGAAGATACGTGGCGTGATCGATCATCCAGAGTTCTGGAAGGATTTCCCCTACCAGTTTGCCGTGGCAGAAAAGCCGAACCACCGAGCTCTCGGAAACCACGATCGTCACCGCGTTGGTCACAGCGCTCATGTTCGCAGCTGCGATGTGGCGGCTGCCGAGGCCCAACGGCACCTCTGTGTTCGAGACTACGGCGTCCAGGTAACGGCACGCCGACAGAAAGATTCCGCTGCGACTGACGATGAAGCCTCCGTCCAATTGTGCCAATTCTTTGATCGTGCCACGAAGATTGAGATCGCTCACGTGGCGCGACAATTCGGGATGCCCCATGAGCGGATCGAGAATCAACGATCTGGACCTGGCCAGTACGGCTTGCTCGTCTCCTAGCGTGAAAAGAGTACCGATACGTCTCCCCTCTCGCCCTTCGCGTGCGATCTCGACGGCGAGTTCGATCAGAGAATCGAGAACTTCAGGATCGTATTCGGTCACCTGACAAAGAATGCTCTCAAACATTCATCAACCTTTACGAAGCGCTTACCAGCTCTTTTGTTTCTTCAACTTTCTTGCCCGTCAATGACACCAGCAAAGTTTTGAGAATCACATACAACACCGGGATAAAGAACAGATTCAAAACGGTCGAAAACAACATCCCGCCAACGATAGCGGTCCCCACCGAGTGCCGTCCCAACATGCCCGCGCCGGTGGCAAAGTAGAGTGGCAGCACGCCGAGAATAAAGGCGAAAGACGTCATCAAGATCGGGCGCAGTCGCAGCTCAGCCGCTTGAATCGCTGCATTGGTGATCGAAAGACCTTGCCCCAGTAACTGCTCCGCGAATTCGACAATCAGAATCGAGTTTTTCGCCGAGAGTCCAATCAACATGACCAGACCGATTTGCACATAAACGTCGTCCACCATTCCACGCATGGAGATGAAGAGCAGGGCTCCCAACACCGCTGTGGGAACGGCGAGAAGAATAATGAAGGGCAGGGCGAAGCTCTCATATTGCGCGCTGAGCGTGAGATACACCACCAATATGCCCAGAGCGAAGATGAGGATTGCCTTGCCTCCCGCTTCCACTTCCTCGAGCGCCAATCCGGTCCACTGGAACGACATGCCTTGCAACATATTCTGTTTCGCGAGGTCCTCCATCGCCTGCAGGCCCTGGCTCGAACTGTAACCGGGAGCGGCAGCGCCATCGATTTCCGCGGAACGGAACAAATTGTAGTGATTGATCACTTGCGGCCCGGAAGTCTCCTTCAGGCTGACGATGTTTCCCAGCGGAACCAATCCGTTGTTATCCGAACGCACGTAGTACTGCCGCAGATCGCGGGCATTCATGCGGAATGGCTGATCGGCCTGCACGTAGACGCGGTACGACCGGTTATTGAAATCGAAATCATTCACATACTGCGATCCCATGTAGACGCCCAGCGCCTGCGAAACCTGGCTAATCGGCACTCCAATGGCCTTCGCTTTTTCGCGATCAATCTGAACGAGCTGCTGCGGATCATTCGCGGTAAAGCTGGTGAACAATCCCTGCAGGTCATGCCGCTCACGGCTCCCGGCAACGATTTTGTGCGCAACCGTGTCAATGTCCTGCAGAGTATTACGTCCGAGATCTTGCAATTCGAATTGGAATCCGCCGAAACTTCCGATGCCTTGAATCGCCGGAGGCTCGAATGCGACCACGATTGCCCCTGGAATGCCGAAAAGCTTTGGCGACACCCGCGCTACGATATCGCGGGCTGCGTGTCCTTTGCCCTTGCGGTCGTCGATCGGCTTCAACGGCGCAAAGATCAAGCCGTAGTTGGATGAACTTCCGCCGGTCAGCGAGAAACCGGGAACCGCGAACGTACCGAAGACATCCGGGTCGGCTCGCAGAATCTTTTCCGCTTCCTCCGCGACATTTGTTGTGTAGGCGAGCGAAGCTCCCTGCGGCGCCTGCACCACTACGATGAAATAATTTTGATCTTCTTGCGGAACGAATCCAGTGGGAACATGCACATACATATATCCGGTAGCGCCTAGTCCAGCCAGGAACAGCACAACCATGCCGTACCGGAACTTTAATACTTTGCAAATGGCTTTGCCGTAACCGTTGGCCAAACCGCGAATTGCGGCGTCGATACCGTGCGCAAGGTTGCTATAGGCATGCGAGAGCCATCCGATCCGCGTCCATTCAAAGAGCGAATATTTGCTTTCTTCTCCGCGTAGCAACAGAGCCGCCAGCGCGGGAGAAAGGGTCAGCGCATTAAACAGCGAGATGGCAATCGAAAATGCAATGGTCAGCGAGAATTGGCGATAGAGAATTCCCGTCGTGCCGGGGAAGAAAGAGACTGGCACAAACACCGAAATCAGCACCAGCGAAGTCGCGATCACGGCGCTCGCTACTTCCGCCATGGCTGCCGATGTAGCCGTGTGCGGATCGGTGTTGTCCTGATCGATATGCCGCTGCGCGTTTTCAATGACCACGATCGCATCATCGACCACCAATCCGGTGGCAAGAGTGATTCCGAAAAGCGTGAGCGAGTTAATGGAGAAGCCAAAGATCTTGATGAAAGCAAAGGTGCCGATCAGCGAAACCGGGATAGTCACCGCTGGAATAATCGTGGCGCGCCAGTCCAGCAGGAAGAAAAAAATCACGATAATAACGATAAGAATGGCTTCTTCGAGCGTCCTGACGACCTCTTTAACCGAATCGCCTACCACGGTCGTGGTGTCGAAAGCAACCACATATTTAATTCCCGGCGGGAATGACTTGGACAGGTCCAGCAGTGCAGCTTTCGCGGCTTTGTCTACATCCAACGCGTTGGCATTGGAGAGTTGCTGCACGCCGACGCCGACCGCCTGGTGCCCACTGTATAAGAGATTCGTGTCGTAGCTCTCGGCTCCGATCTCGGCCCGTCCAACATCCTTGAGCTGCACGATCCCGTTACGGGTGTTCTTGAGAATGATATTTTCGAATTGCCTGGGCTCGGACAGCCGCCCCACGACCCGCAGCGTTACCTGAAAATCCTGCTTCGGGTCGGCCGGCGGACGCCCCAATTGTCCGGCGGGTATTTCGACGTTCTGTTCCTGCAGGGCCGCGACCACATCAGCAGCCGTCAGTTGACGCGCGGCCAATTTCGTTGGGTCGAGCCAGATACGCATGGCATACTTACGCTCACCGAAGATGACGACATCGCCGACACCCGGAATCCGCTTCAGCGCGTCTTTAACATAAACGTCGATGTAATTAGAAATGTATTGGTTCGAGAGGCTGTTGTCGGGTGAGTAGAATCCCGCGGCAAACACGAAGTTTGGATTGGCCTTCGTGATGGTAACGCCGGTATTCTTGATTTCCTGCGGCAGGCGGCCCTGCGCGGTGGCTACGCGGTTCTGCACATCGACCGCTGCAATGTTCAGATCGTACCCGGTGCGGAAGGTTACATTAATGGCGCTGGTGCCGTCATTCGAACTGGTCGAAGTGATATAGTGCATGCCCTCGACGCCATTGATTTGCTGCTCGAGAGGGATAGTCACCGCAGACTCCACCACCGCGGCGTTCGCACCCACATAATTACTGGTGACCGTGACTTGAGGCGGAGCCAGATTCGGATACAGCGAAATAGGCAAGGTCGGTATGCAGACCGCGCCCGCAAGAATAATCAGCAGGGCACAGACTGTGGCAAAAATTGGCCGTTTAATGAAAAAGTCAACCAAGTCTGCAGGTCCTCTTCTTTGCTGCCGGCGAACGCCGGAGCTGGATCACTTTCTGAAAATGGGTCGGGCCTAACTGATCGGTTGCACGGGAGCACCATCAATCAGGAACTGGATACCCGAGGTAATGACTTTTTCTCCCGGCTTCAGGCCACTGGTCACGGCATACTGGTTGCCGATCGTATCGCCCAGGCTCACCGCGCGCTGCTTGGCGACGGTGCCGTTGTCGGCTTGAGTGGCGACATAAACGAACGACTGACCTCCGATGCGCGTGACCGCCAGGACCGGAACCGTAGGTGTCGGAGCTGTGCTCCATACCACTCGCGCCTTGACCAGTTGCGCATTGCGGAACTTATCAAGCGAAGCGTGAATCGGCGCCTTCACCAGGATGCCTTGAATCGAATTGTCCACTTGCTGGGAAATAAAATCGACTTTCGTGCTTTCTATCGGTTCGCCCATGCTCGTGACAATCTGCACCGGGAGGTTCATGCGGATGTCGGCTGCTCGTTCGGTTGGAATGTAGATATAGGCTTCCAAGTCGGCGTTTTCGTCCACCGTCGTTAACAGGGTTTGCTGCGAAACGTAATCGCCGAGATGTACCGGAATGTCTCCCACGATTCCATCGAACGGGGCCGTGAGGTTGTAATAGGCAAGCTGGCGCTGCTGGGTGACGCGCGCTGCCGTCGCAGCTTCCCAATCGGCCTTGGAATTCTCGTAAGCCTGCACCGCAAGTTCGTAATCCTGCTTGCTGCTTACGCCGGACTCGTACAACTGCCGCTGCCGCTCCAGTTCGCGCTGATTGTAATCGTAAGTAGCCTTCTTTTGCGCCTCGGTGCTGCGTTGCTGATCAACCGTCGCTTGTTGCTTCAAGGGATCGATCGTCATTAATACTTGCCCGGCGCGCACGTGATCGCCCGACTTGACGAGAATTCGCGTCAGCGAACCATCCACTTGAGGCTGAATACTCGCAGAGCGGCGCGATTTCACCGTCGCGACATACTCGTCGACGCGCGGTACAGGCGTCAGGTTGATCGTCTCCGTCTTTACCGGCAACGGCTGCGGTGCAGGCTGTTTCGCCTGCGTGCTACTGCAACCTGAAGTCGTCAGAACGGCGGACAACGACAGCACGCCAAGAAGGATGAATGCTGGCTTTTTCAGGTTATCCATCTTCTGAAACCTCGGTTGCAGAAAAGATGCTTTTTACAGCTCGAAGGATTCACTATGTGCCGGTAAAGCACCCAAATTGCTTAATTCACGAACTCCACAATGGGGACGGCACATGGTTGCCACGTGCGTCGAACATGCCTCGCAATCAATTAATTGGGAGAAATCGCGCGCAGCTGCAACAAAGATGCAGCGCGGGCTACCTGCAGTTCATCCAAGTTTACATCAGCCCGATTGTGCTGGTTCGTTAGTGGGCGACGACAAAAGTGCCGGCACCAGCTTGAGAGGTTCACGCACGAGCATCAAATTGAAACGACCAAGACAACTTAGGAGGATCATATGAACGAGAACCAAAACTCTGCAATTCTATCTGGCAAAGTTTCGCTGGGAGGTAAAGTTTCTGTTCATCGCCTGGGGTTCGGAACGATGCGCCTTACCGGCGAAGGGATCTGGGGCCCGCCAAAAGATCGCAAGGGCGCGCTGGCGGTGCTTCGGCGGGCCGTGGAGCTTGGCGTCAATTTTATAGATACCGCCGACTCCTACGGACCGCATATCGCCGAAGAGCTGATTGCGGAAGCACTATCTCCTTATCCGAAAGATCTTGTGATTGCCACCAAAGGTGGGTGGAATCGTCCGGGACCGAATCAATGGACGCATGACGCGAGCCCGGCACATCTACGCGAGGCGATCGAGGGCAGCCTCAAACGGCTGCGACTGGATCGCATTGATCTCTATCAACTGCACACACCTGACCCGGTCGTGCCTTTCGAAGCATCAGTGGAGACTCTGGCCGAGCTGCAAGGAGAAGGAAAAATTCGATTGGTTGGGTTATCGAACGTTACGCAGGAGCACGTTGAGAGAGCGCGCAAAATTGTGCCCATCGTGTCTGTGCAGAATCGTTACAGTTTTGCCGACCGCGAATGGGATTACTTAGTGGACTATTGTGAGCAAAAGGGAATTGCCTTCATCCCATGGTTTCCGCTGGGGGCAGGCAGAATAGCCGGCGAAGTTCTTGATCGAGTGGCGAAAGCCCACCGGAGCACGCCCAAACGGCTTGCGTTGGCGTGGTTGCTGCAGCGGTCGCCAACCATGCTGCCAATTCCGGGAACGTCGTCGGTTGAGCATCTAGAGGAAAATCTCGGCGCAGCTTCCTTGAAATTGACACGAGAGGAATTCGAGGAACTGGCCGGAGTCCCGGAATTAGCAGCGGTGCGCTGACCTCGGGGAGTGAAGTGATCGCGCGAAGAGGTGATAACCGATGTGGCCGGACTTCTGCGGCTGCGATGTCCGGCTGCATAACTTGAAAATCCTGCAAGAGCAATCGCGATTGTGAGCCTGGCTGAAATAAAGCATGCTGCACGTCTGAACCTCCGGGTTTCTCCATGGAATTCTTTGTCCCTATAATAAAGCACCATGCCGGATCCTAATTACATGGCGATGCTGGAGGTCGCGAAAGCTGAAGCCCGCAAAGGACTAGCCGAGGGCGGCATTCCCATCGGCGCCGCAATTTTTGACCAGAGCGGCAAGCTGGTCGGCGCTGGCCATAACCGCCGCGTGCAGCAAGGCGATCCCTCTATGCACGGCGAGACTGACGCCTTTCGCAATGCCGGACGCCAGCGCAGCTACCGCAACCTTATTATGGTGACTACCCTTGCGCCTTGCTGGTACTGCAGCGGTCTGGTACGGCAGTTCGGTTTCGGCACGCTGGTCGTCGGGGAGAGCCGTAATTTTCAGGGCGGTATCGAGTGGCTACGGTCGCTCGACGTAAAAGTGATCGACCTCGACTCCGAAGAGTGCGCTTCCCTGTTGGGCGACTATATTCAGGCGAATCCAGCGATTTGGAACGAAGACATCGGCGAAGAATAGCAAGGAAACTTCATTTATCCTGATCATGCATTGACAGAGCCAAAACATGGACAACCCTTTCATGGCCCGCGCCATTCAGCTCTCCATTGAGAATGTCCGCTCCGGACGAGGTGGGCCCTTCGGCGCAGTCATAACGAAAGATGGCGTCGTTGTCGGCGAGGCCACGAATCAGGTCACTTCGACGAATGATCCGACGGCGCACGCCGAAGTTCTCGCTATTCGCGAAGCCTGCAAGAAATTTGGCGTTTTCGATCTTCACGGCTGCGAAATCTACACTTCCTGCGAGCCGTGCCCCATGTGTCTGGGAGCAATCTACTGGGCGCGCATCGCTCGCGTTTATTTTGCCAATGATGCGGCGGATGCGTCCAGGATCGGATTCGACGATTCACTGATCTACCGCGAACTCGCAATGTCCCATTCGCAGCGCAAGATTCCGATGATTCAGATGATGTGCAAACAGGGGTTGGTGGCGTTTCGCGAGTGGGAAAATAAGCCTGACAAGATCGCGTACTGATTCCATTTCGTATTTGTCCTACGCTATGTCGGCTTAGGACAGCTAGAGACCCACCGCCACGGCGTGCGGTTTCGCACCACTTTCGTTTCCTGCCTGCCGATCCACCACGGTGAGTTCTTTTTCGAGCGAGGAAAAGCGTTGCAGGATTTCGTGCATCCGCAAGGACATGTTGCGGATAGTTTCGATTTGGGAGCGAGCTCCGGACGATAGCGATCCCGGTTCCAGCAGCAGCAATTCGGAGTTGCCCAGGACCGAGGTGAGCGTGTTGTTCAACGTGTGCCGCATTTCCAGCATGTAACGGCCGAGTAGGGCCTGCCGTTCGAGCAAAGTATTGGCCTGCTCAAAGCGCCGGGCTTCAGCTTCGGCCGCGACTCGATGCAGGATTTCCCCAGCAACTACCACCAACGTATCCAGCCAATTCTCCTGTTGTCGCACCACTGCGATGCCGGGCCAGCGATCTCGTACCGTCTGAGCCACTCGCGTATCTTCCGAGACAAACAAAACCCGCTTCCCCGCCGCGTCCATCGCCTCCAAGACCACCGAGAGTGCTTGCTGCCGCAGACCACCGGCGATAGCCAACTGAAAAGTATCGGGATCGAAACCGAGACAGACGTCGCTGCTCATCAGTGTAAATGCGGGAACGGTGCGCTCCGACTGCCATCGGCCGGTCACCGCACGCGAAAGCTCTGCGTCATCCGAAATGATCAATACGGAAGGTAGGTCCACGTTTCCTTTCTTTCCTGGCCTTAAGCCTTGGGGCTTCGGCTTCAAACGCTTCGGCTCGAAAATTAGAGCCTGAAGACTGAGATCCTGTAGCTATTTAGGATTGCTGTCGTCGGGAGCGTTCTCGCTCCAGTCTGGGGAACCGCTGGAGACCTCGAAGTCGGGCACATCCGCACTTGCCGCAGCCGCGGCTTGGGCGCGAGTTTTGGTAGCGGCGGCCGGCTTGGCTGTGGTGAGGCTCTTTGCATTCTTTGCATTCTTAGCCAAAGCGCCTTCGACGACCGCACGGAGGTCAACCAGCATCGACACCGGCTGTCCGGATGAGTATTCGGCGTGAAACATCACTTTCCAGGATTGGCAGATCATGCGCAGTCGCGCGATGGGCTCCTCGGCAGAAAACTGGGCCCGGCGGCAATCCAGCGTTTCCACGCCGCGCTGTTCCAGTTCGCGCAAACCATCCAGAATGGCGTTGAGGTCCTGGTGCATGAGACGGAAGAAAATCCGCCTCATAAGGAAACTAAAGCGGGTAAATGCGACCATGGCCGCGGGCAGAAAATATTTTTGTCCGCACGAAGTTTTCAGCTTTCGACCCTTTTCCAGAATCCGGCTGGTAAGCAGTTGATTCAGGTTGCGGCAGCCGTTTGCGGTTTGCAGAACTTCGTCGAGTGGACTCAGCCACTCCGGCACATTTTGATCGACTGGCCCCAGAACGGTTTCAAGCGTCTGCGCCACATAGGCCGCATCGACGTCGGCATCTTCGAGGCGCGAGGGAGCGCAATGAGAAAAGAATTGAACCAGCAGGAAATCAATCTTGTCGCGATCAGAATCGGAGTGTTCCGGCCTGTGCAAGTGATGAATCAGCAAGGTGCGCAGGGCTTCGTCGTTGCCTACGGTCGTGGTCTGCAGAAACTGGCGAAGCTGGTGCACCTGGATGCGCGAATCCAGGTCAGAAAACAATTGCCGGGTTTGCTCGATCGACTCCTGGGCGGGCGCTTCGACCCCAGCCTCGAGATCGCTGTGCGCTGGCAGATCGATCACAAACTCCCGCGCTAGCGCGGCATATAAAGGATAGAGCAGGCGCGCGTCACGCCACTCGGCGGCCAGTTCACTCAGTTGAGGTGTGGGCGTCATATTTTCACAATTCAGGTTTCACAATCCAGTTGGCGACTTCTCCGGTGAACCGGGCGGCCACGGCTGTCCGCCCCCCGTTGTATTGGACGGCCACGACGCAGGCCTCGGTATCCAGCGTGCCGTCGGAATTCTGCAACCGCAGTTTGTCGGCGAACTCAAGGGGGAGGGTTGAGGCAAACAATACTTCAGTTGGTGTACCAAATTCAATGATCGTGCTCTCGGTAAACGCGTTGCTCTCGCTTGCTATCCGAGTCAGACGAACGGGTATGCGGACCGGGGTCGCGTTGGGAAAGAACTTGGCCAATTTGGTCGTGGAGCTTTCCCGTGCCGGAGCAGCCGCGGCGCCCGATTTGGACACATAGTTCCTCATGATTTCTATTCTCTAGGGTTACCGATGCGGCCTGGATTCCCTAGTCCGCCGGTTAGCGTGACCCAGGCACCCGGACCGCATCTGGAAATGACGATGCACGAGAGCGGCCAAAAGACCGTAAGCTGGCAAGGTCCATAAACCACGCTTTATCAATCAAATAGGGTTTCGTGTCGAGTTCCCTCTTGAGATCACGGTAGTAGTCGTGTCTCACATTAAGACGGAGTCTCACTCAAGAAGCGTTCAGCACACTCCACGTTTCGCAGGCCGTCCACCCGAATTCACGGACTTCAACCGGGCAGCGGCAGCGTGTCAGTTCAACCGCGGCTGGGTGGATCGCGCCAGCAAGTCGCGAAAGGAAGGATCGTCACGTAAACTATCGAACGAGCAATCTTTGTTCATGGAGAGCACCGCCGCGTCGTGCTCCTTAATGGCCTCACGCACATAATTGAGAGCCGCCTGGTTTTCTCCCAGTTGCGCGTAGGTTTGGGCCAATCGATAAGACGCCAGCGAGCCCTGCCGATAGAACTTCTTCTGCGCCGCCAGCATGCCTTCCCACATTCCACGAGCAGCACCGTCGGCAAAGCCTTTTTCAGCGGCGTTCACGATCGCAATGGCGGTCTGGTCGTGGCGCAACTCGGCGACTTTTTTCGATTCGGACAAATAATTTGGATAGTCCTTCCCGTTGAGATAGATCTCCGCCAGGTAAAGGTGCGGCGAAAGAAACTCCGGTTCGCGGGCTTCGATCTGCTTCAGAAGCGCCGTGCCCTCTTCTGGCTGGCCAGCCCAATAAAGGATGAGGCCTTTGTCGGCGACAATCGGCGTCGAAGCGGGATCAAGTTTCGCCGCAGTCTCAATCTCAGCAACCGCCTCCGGGTAACGCCCGGTAGTCATTAAGAAGGTTGCGTACCAATGATGAGCGGCCACGTAGTCAGGGTTGAGAGCAATCGCACGTTTGAACTCTCGTTCAGATGTGGCCGCATTCCATGTCCAATAGAACGTGACAAAGGCAAGTGAGTTATGCGCCTCGGCGGAGTTGTCGTCCAATTCCACCGCTTTCTTTGCCGCCGCCAGTGCCCGCGGATACGCCTCATTGGGCGGCATCACCGAGTATTCGCGCAGCAGATTATAGCAATCGGCAAGGCCTACGTAGGCTTGCGCATAGCTGGGATCGCGGACGATGGCCTGGGTAAAAAGGTCAAGCGCTTTATTCAGATCTTCCGGGGTCCGCTTGTTCCAGAAGTAGCGTCCCTTCAGGTAGAGATTCTCCGCTTCGGGGTTTGGTTGATGAGCGACTGGAGGAGTGCTTATGGCGGAAGCTGAGGTTGGCTGACGCGGAACTTGATGTTTGAGAATGACAAATCCCAGCAGGATGGCAAGCGGCAACCCTAAGATTCTTGCCAGCGAGAATTTCGCTTTGCTCCGCGCAGCAATCGGTAGCAGGACCGGCTTAGGAATCGAGGATGCCGCTTCGCTAATGTCGCCGGCGGAAGAGCTTTCATTTTCATCGGTGCCGACATCGGGGATATGCAGCAATTCTTTTGCCGCCGCACCCGGATCTCTCAACCATTGAGATAACTCATCGGTATAGGCGAACACACCACTTCTCACCCCTCCCGGCACTCGATGTACGGGAAGAGCCCGCTCTTTTTCCCATCGCTTGACCGTCCGCTCGTCGCGGCCGAAGAAGGCGGCAATTTCCTTCCACGAATCCAGACGGCGGTGCGATGCCTGCTGCGCGCCAGCGCTCATAGGCCTGAAATGTCCTGAGTTGTCCCGTGATGTCCCTTGCTTGGGGGAGCAAGTTCATAGAGTATACCGCGACTGCCGTTATTGTGAACTATCCCCCGCAGTCTTTTCGTTGCCCAAGATGGGCCGACGAAGCTTGCAGAGTGCAATATTTTGCACACTCCCAGGCTAGTCTCAGATACTCACGAGATCTTCCGGGCTGCAAGCTCAACTCGAAACTGTCTGCCAAATGCCAGAAAGATCTTTTGGACTTCAAGGAGGCTTCATGAATTACCTGTGCCGCCAGGAAAAACGCCCGCACAAGTTTGTGTTATTTATGGCCGCGATGATTCTGCTCGCGCTCGCCAGCGCCACTCCGGCCCTCGCCCAACAATGCACCGACGGTTGGACCGGAGCAGGAGGCAATGGTAATTGGAGCGACGGAGCGAATTGGTCGAACGGCAACGAGCCGGGCAACACTGACAGCGTCTGCATAACGAACTCGGGAGCGGCAGTTTTGTTGGACGTCGGCGACACCATAGCCGACCTCGCCGTCGGCAGCTCCGACAGCCTGACATTCCCCACCGTAACTAACGCGAGTCCTAGCCTCAACGTCAATGGCTCCTCACTCACGAACAGCGGCCAGATTATCTTGGCCGTTCCGGTGTCATTTGGCACGACGTCTTTGGGGTTCTCGTCCAGCGGGACGGTGACCCTATCCGGCCGCGGAACGATTACCCTGAATGCCAACTCCTTCGGCGGCGACTCTATCGGAGGTAGCGCGAAGCTGTTGAATAAGTCGACGATCCAGGGCGGCGGCGGCTTCGACATGACATTCACCAATGCCAAGGCCGGCGTGATCAACGCCAACGAATCCGGAGTTCAACTGGTCGTTGGACGCAACCAGGCCCAGGGCGCCTCAACCAATACCGGACTGATGGAAGCCACCAATGGCGGCCAGCTCGCGATGGGGAGCCTCACGCTGAGCAACGTTGGCGGGACAATTAAGGCGTCGGGTAAAAACTCCTACGTCCAACTCGAGGGCGAAGGTCAGGGCGGCGAAAACTTCACCGGAGGCACGTGGACAACCGCAAACGGAGGAGTGATTCAGGTTGTTGACAGCACCGCGCTCCTCGACGGCACGAATGGCAACACCATCACCAACTCCGGAACCATGCAGTTGGTTGACGGCGCGCCGCACCCGGGCGGTAATTTTCAGGGAACCATCAACAATACCGGGACCATTCAAGTGCTGTCGCGAGGCAACCAGGTCGGCTTGAACATTCCTGGTGGCCAGACCTTTACGCTGACGGGCAGCGGCAGTCTGACCTTGGGGGATGGTACGAGCAACTCGTACAACAACCAGACCGGTATCAGCGGCGGCGGCACGTTCGTGAACCAGCAACTCGTCCAGGGAAGCGGCTACATCTTGAATCTCACCGGCTTCAACAACAGCGGCATCATCAACGCGAACGTTCCCACGGGTACGAATAACCTGCAGCTTCAATTGGGCCGGGCCGGCGCCAGCACCAACACTGGAACTATCGAGGCCAGCAACGGCGGAGTGCTGGTTGTAGGAAGCACCACCATTAACAATACCGGTGGCACCATCGAATCGGTAGGCGCGAACTCTAACGTTTCTTTGGTGGGTTCTCTGGGGGGCTCAGGACTGACGATCAGTGGAGGCACCTACACCAGTTCTGGCGGGGGCGCCATCTACGGCGGAGGAGGGACGACGCTTGACGGAACTACCCATGCGATCACGAACTCTGGGACGTTCATACTGAACGATGGAGGCGGCAGCATTACCGTTCAGGGCACGCTCAACGACACAGGAACCATCGAGGTTCTCTCTTCAGGAGATTGGGTTTACTTTCAGATGCCCGGAACGGGGAATCTCACCATCACCGGAAGCGGCAAGGTGATTATGGGGGATGGGACTGACAACTCCTATAACAATATGCTTATGTTCGGCAGCGACTTTGGCAGCAGCGGTATTCTCACGAACCAGTCCACCATCGAGGGAACTGGATTCCTTGGGGAGTATCTTCAGGGCTTCACTAACAATGGCATCATTAACGCCAACGTGCCGGTTGGCACCAATGGCCTCGCGCTCTTTGCGACCCGCATTAGCGCATTCCTCAACGCCGGGACCATTGAAGCCACGAACGGCGGCGAATTCGGGTTTGACCCTAACTATGGACTCAGTGGCAACTTCACCAATACGGGTACGCTCACGGTTGCCGCCCGCAGCGACATGAACCTGACGGATGGCAATTTTACTAATCTCGCCAATGGGACGCTCAGCGGCGGCACCTATAACGTCGCCGGAACCCTCCAGATTCCCGGGAACATCACCACTAACGACGCAAAGATCGCACTCACCGGGAAGGCGTCACAGATACTGAACCCCAGCACCAACGCTCTGACGGGGTTTCTCACCAATGCCGCCAAGGGCAGCTTTGACCTCAAGGGAGGCCAGAGCTTCACCTCCGCGGGCACATTCACGAACCAGGGAGCGATTGTCGTTGGTAAGGGCAGCACCTTCACTGTGGGGTCGGGCGGATCGTATCTGCAGACTGAAGGCAAAACTACCGTAAACGGCAAGCTCGCTCTCTCCAGCACTGAGGACTGGCCTGACGATTCTGCCTCCGACTCCGACCCTGCCGCTCCCGACATCCGGATTGCCAAAGGCACGCTCTTGGGCAACGGCGGAACCATCGCGGCTCACGTCTCCTCGTCTGGAACGGTAATCCCTGCCGACTCGCTTACCACAACGGGCAAACTCGGCATCACCGGCGCCTACACCCAAACTGCCGCAGGTTCGCTGGATGCCAATATAGCCGGCGCCAGCTCCGGCCAGTTCAACGTGCTCAACGTCTCCGGCACAGCCACCCTGAATGGAACCCTGAACATCAAGCTGCTGAATAATTTTGTGCCATTGATTGGCGCTACCTTCGAGATCCTGACGGCGCGAAAGCTGACCGGTACTTTCGCCACCGTGAATGGAACCAAGATCAATGACAGCGAGCACTTCACGGTAACCTACAACTCGGACAACGTAACGCTCACGGTGGTTTCTGGCGGCTAGCTTCGCATTTACAAATCGATTCGACGAAATAATGAGCACACGCGGCGATCACGTTCGACGCGCAAAAGGAGAAAAAGTGAAGATCCCAAATGTTCCAGGTTGGTGCAGGCAAAGTTCCCGAGAGTTAAATTTCGCCACCCTACTAGTCGTGGCTGCCTTTCTCATGATCACTTCGAGCGTTTTGGGCCAAGGTTTCAAGATGACCCAAGTGAGTATGCCTGGCGCGCAGACCGGTACAACGTCTCCGTTCGGCGTGAACACTAGCGAAGCCGTCGTCGGCAACTACGGGGATGGGGAAGGAGACACGTGGGGATTTTCTTTTATCAAGGGCAAATACGCAACCATCGCTCCGCCCTCCGCGTACACTTTTGCCCGCGCCAACGGCATCAACGACTCGAATACCATCGTGGGTGATTTCCTTACCGACGGTGGCCGGTACCACGGCTTCGTCTATTCCGGCGGGACCTACACAACCTACGACGAGACCACGACCGAATCGTGTGGAATCTTCGGCATCAATAGTGCCGGAGCCTTTGTGGGCGACGTCGGAAATCAGGGAGAGCCAATAAGGGGCTTCATCAATATCGGCGGGAAAAAGACGGAGTTCTACGGGAGCGGCACCGACTCTACGTATGTTTACGCCATCAACAGCGCGAACGAGGTCGTAGGCGTGTACTTCGATTCCAGCAATGTCCCGCACGGCTTTTACCGAAGCGCCAGTGGAACCATCACCGGAATCGCGTATCCAGGCGCGCTCCAAACCACCGCCTATGGCATCAACGATGCCGGCGAAATTACGGGCACCTACATCAATGCTTCTAACCTGCCGTATGGTTTCACTTACATTAAAGGTAAATATGCGACTACCGACTTCGCCGGCACGGCCGGGATCAACAGCAAAGGAGCCTACGTCGGCTACTACTGGGGCGTCCCGGACGGAACCGCCTCCGGTTATCTGGCCTCGCCACAGGCCTTCAAATTAAGCACCGTCAAAGTCCCCGGTAACCAGCAAGCACAACTCTGGGGTGTCAACAATTCAGGCGTTTCCGTGGGAAGCTACATCGCCGCTAATGGCAAGCAGCACGGCATGATGATTTCCGGGGGCACGGTAAAGAACATCAACAATCCAAAGGGCACAACTACCACCTGCTTTGGCGTCAACACCAGCGGCGACGTTGTCGGCTTGTACACCGATACCTCCGGCAACCCGCATGGGTTCGAATACACGTCCGGAAAGTTCAAAGATATTAAGGGCCCCGCCGGTTCGCTCGCAAGTGCTGCCTTCGGAATTAACGACGCCGGAGATGTTGCTGGTTTGTACGTCGACGGAAACGGGAACGCCCACGGTTTTGTCCTCAGCGCCGGCAAATACAAAACCCTGAATGTGCCAGGTGCTCAATATACGCTCGCCCGCGGCATCAACAGCGCCGGTCTGGTCACAGTGCAGTGGGGAGACTCAGGCGGCTACTTGCAGTCTTCGCTCTACAACGGCAAGAAGTTTACTTCGATCAACGTCCCGGGAGCTGCGTTGAACCAGGTCCAGGGCATCAACACCGCCGGCGATATCGTCTACTACATCTCCGACCCCTACGGCGTCGGCCACGGCGCAGTAAAAATCGGAAAAGACTACTACGTCTTCGACTATCCCAAGGGTTCCAACACCGGAGCTGGAGGTATCAACGATAGTAATTTGATCGTCGGCGCCTACAATCCGTCGGGCAAGACCACGCCGGAGGCCTTTCAAGGCACCGAGTAGAAAGCCTACGTTCCGAGACATAAATCCCGCCGCGTCAAGCGCGGCGGGGACTCTTTCGCACGACCGGGGACCCTAAAAATCCAAAAGGAGGATCTATGATTCGCATTAGCGTTGTATGTGTGATCTTGCTTGTTGTTTGCGTGTCTCTTCCCGCCTTAGCTCAGCAACCGGCGACTTATACCATCACCTGTTCTTCGGGCACGGCATGCAAGAAGGGCACGGTGCCCATGTTTACGACCGCCGGCGGGGCCTCTAAAGTGGACAGCTCGATCGTAAGTCAGTCCGGGACGACTATCACGGTTACCGGTTCGGTTAGCGCCAAGACCAACTACGAGATCGGAGGCACTCCGTTTGCCTTCGGCTCGGTCGCCAACACCAACGCATTTCTGGGATTTGCCGGGAACTCCACGACAACGGCTGCGGGCAACACCGGTGTGGGCGCGTCCGCGCTCACCGCCATCACCACTGGAGAAAACAACACAGCCCTGGGTACTTCCGCGCTCAGCGCCAACACGACAGCCAGCGGCAGCTCCGCCTTCGGCTGGTCTGCGCTCGCTGTTAACACAGGTGCCCAAAACCAGGCCTTCGGTACCTCCGCCCTCTTTTCCAATACGACGGGTACGGCAAACTCCGCCTTCGGCCTCGCTGCTCTCCACGCCAACACAACAGCCAACAACAACTCGGCCTTCGGCTACGGCACCCTCTATACCAACACAATCGGCACCCAAAACGAGGGCTTCGGTTACGAAGCACTCTTCGCCAACACAACGGGGAACGGCAACGCCGCCTTCGGCACTGGAGCCCTTTACCAGAACACGACGGGCGGATCTTCCTCCACGACGGGAGGCAACTCTGCCTTCGGCAACTTCGCGCTCTTAGCCAACACGACAGCCGGCGGTAATTCTGCCTTTGGCTTTAGCGCGCTCACTGCCAACAAGACCGGAGCCAATAACGTCGGGCTCGGCGCTGCCGCTCTAGCGAGCCTCGCTACCGGAAGCGGCAACATCGCCATCGGAACAGGAGCCGGAGGCAATCTCAGCGCAGCCGAGAGCAACGACATCTACATCGGCAACAGCGGAATCGCCGGCGAATCGAATGCCATCCGCATCGGCTATATCGGAACCATCACCTCGGCGTACATCGCCGGGATCTCGGGAAAAACCAGCGCTAACGGGTCGGAGGTTTTCGTCAACGCTGCAGGCCAACTGGGCACGGTGAAGTCCTCGCTCCGTTATAAACACGAGATCGCCGACATAGGCGACGAGAGCGACGTCCTGATGCAACTGCGGCCCGTGTCGTTTTATTACAAGCCCGAACTCGACGACACGCAAACCCGCCAATACGGACTGGTGGCCGAGGAGGTAGCCAAGGTAGCCCCGGAACTGGTTGTGTTCAACGAAGACGGTACCCCGGAAACGGTGCGTTACCACTTCGTCAACGCCATGCTCCTGAACGAAGTCCAGAAGCAGCAGCGGCGCATCGAAGATCAGCAGAAAGCCAACGAGCAGCAAAGGGACACCATCGCCAACCAGCAGGCAGAGATTCAAGACCTGGCGGCGCGTATGGCCAAGCTAGAAACCATGTTGGCCGCCAAGCCTTAAGCAGCGACTCGGCGGGGGTTAATTTTCAGCGGAGCGTGGCCGAAAGGCCGCACCCTCAACCCTTCGGATTCCGATTCCGAGGTTTTCATCAAAACTACGCTACGGTCGATTCAGCAATGGTTTAACTCGGTTTTCCCGGGCATATCTGGCATGGAAAGCCGTCCACAAATGTGCAAATAATTGCACATTACCCTCACTCGTTTGCATCGCTAAGCGACAGATTCTTCGGGCTGCAAGGGTTGGCACAGGGCTTGCCTATATTCAGGGCAGGAGCAGAAACAGGCGGGATGAACCCAAGAACTCAACCGCTCCGTATGATCTGTAGGTTCTTGAATTTGGAGGGAAATATGATGAAAACTGGATTATTGGTTCTATGCCTTCTTTGCGCCAGCGCTGCGGCGCTTGCCCAAGCATCGACCGGCGGCGCACAGTTGAGCAGCGACGTACAGTTTGCGACCCATGCCGAACGCGCTGTTGCAACCCCGATGGCACTCGAGCAGAACCTTCTGGCAAGCTCCAGTTATTTCTTTGTACAGGGCGAGCGCCCGCTGTGGGAAGTACAACCCTTGTCGCGCCCTGTGCCTCTTGGCGATGTCGCCCGCATGCTTAAGAAAGAGCACGAAACTGCCAAGAAAGCTGAAATCGTTTGGAATAACTAAATCTGCCTCGCAGGCGCAGCTCAGTCGAATTGCATGGCTGACGCCGCGCCTCCAACATTCGCCGGCCCGACTTTGGGTGGCCGGTTTTCCGGCGCCCGCAATAATCCTCCTCGAATGATTGAGCCTTTTAGCGCCCAAGCCGCAAACATTTCTTCTGCCGCAGCCGTCTGAAGCCTGGCCTCTCGTCTTTGGCTTCCCTATAGCAACATGAGTAGCTCGCCTCGGCAGCTTCTCAAGCTGGACCGGATCTCGGAAGGGCGCGAGACTTGGCGGGCATTTTGCGGTATACTTCGCCCTCAAAGCGGGCGTCGATGTGTCACTCGGACGCAACGGATGTGTCCGCTCCGGAATTCCGGCAGCACAAGAGCGGAAATAGATGAGCCACGCCCAGCAGGGAAAGAACTCAAACTCAAAGGCCTTGCCGATCGCCACGTGTGAGGCGGTATGTGGCGACTGATTCGCCAGCTCATACGTCCTTACCGGGGCACTCTTCTCGTCATTTTGATGGCCATGATGGTCGAGACGCTGATGAGCCTCGCCGGCCCCTGGCCGCTCAAAATCATTCTCGATAATGTAGTCGGATCGCATCATCTTCCCACATGGTTCGATCGCTTTGTGACTTCGTTCACTGGTGGACTGGGGCCGGGCAAGATGAAAATCGCTGCCGTCGCGGCCATGGGCGCCATACTCATCGCGATGGCGGGCTCGCTCGCTTCCTACATCGATAACTATTACACCGAGAGCGTGGGTCAGTGGGTGGCGCATGATCTGCGCATGAGGACATATCACCATCTTCAGCGCCTTTCGCTGGCTTATTACGACAGCCATCAGACGGGCGTTCTGCTCAGCACCATTACTGATGACATTCAAACCATCCAAAGCTTCGCGTCCTCGGCGACTCTTGGCATTCTGGTCGATCTTCTAACCATCGTCGGGATGCTTGGTCTCATGTTCTGGCTTCAGTGGGACTTTACTCTCGTAGCCGTAGGCGTCACTCCGTTCCTGCTATTGTTCGTTTCACGGTTCAAACGGTCGGTAAAAAAAGCCACGCACGAGGTACGTCATCGCCAGGCCGACATTGTCGCGGTAGTTCAGCAAGGGCTGGAATCGATGCGCGTGGTGAAAGCCTTCGGCCGGCAGGATCTGGAACAGGAGGAACTGAGCGAAGCCAGCCACGCCACAGTCGATGCTGCGCTCAAAGCTCGTAGAGTAAAATCTCTGCTCTCGCCCGTGGTTGCTGTGACCGTGGCTTTATGTACCGCTTTTGTGCTTTGGCGCGGTGCATCGCTCATTCTGATCGGGACCATGACGGCGGGTGCGTTGATCGTCTTTCTTTCCTATCTCAGCAAATTTTTCAAGCCGGTACAGGATCTTGCCAAGATGACCAACTCCATCGCTCAGGCTGCGGTGGGAGTGGAGCGAATTCAAGCTATCCTCGAGACCGACTCTGTAATTCCTGAGCTTCCGAACGCCCGGGAACCGGAAGCCGTCCGCGGCGAGATCTCCTTCGACCACGTGGCCTTCGGATACAACCAAGACGAACCTGTGCTGCTGGATGTCAGCTTCACCGTCAAACAAGGCGAGTTGGTCGGGATTGTCGGCACGACCGGCGGCGGCAAGTCTACTGTCGTTAGCCTGATCCCACGCTTCTACGATCCGACGTCCGGCTGCGTGCGCATCGATGGCGTCGACGTTCGCGAGTACAAACTGCATCCTCTTCGCAGCCAGATCGGTTTCGTGCTGCAAGATACGGTGCTGTTCCGGGGCACGATACGCGACAACATTGCCTATGGCCGGCCGGGCGCTACCCAAAAGGAAATCGGGGAAGCCGCACAACTGGCTAACGCTGACGAGTTCATTTCCCGAATGCCCCACGGTTACGACACCATGGTGGGTGAGCGCGGACTAACGCTCTCTGGAGGTCAGCGTCAGCGAATTGGGATTGCTCGCGCGATTATTCGCGACACGCCGATTCTTATCCTCGATGAACCTACCGCTGCTCTCGACACTGAATCTGAGCGGCTCGTGATTGAGGCTTTGGAGCGGCTTATGAAGGGACGAACCGTGATCACCATTGCGCACCGTCTCAGCACTATTCGGGATGCCGATAAAATCGTCGTGCTCAAGGCGGGCATCGTCGCAGAACAAGGCACCCATGAGGAATTACTGGCCCTCGGCGGAGTCTATGCTGAGTTGCACCACATACAGGTCGATGGAGTATCGGAAAAAGTTGCAACCTAGATGCAAATTATCGCTGGCTTTGGTCTGTAGTTGCTCGGATCGTGGTTGTTCGATCGATGTGCTATCGCCGCGAGTGCATTATTCCCTGGAGGCAGTATGTCCCGTTCTCTAGTCGTTCTTCCCGACGACTCCGCGCAACCCATTCTCGATGCGATTCGTGGCGCTACGAAATCGCTTCGCGTCAAGATGTTCCTTTTCTCCGATCCCGCGCTGTTGAATGCGGTCATCGATGCGCATCGCCGGGGAGTCAAAGTGCGGGTCATGCTGAACCCGGCTCGCCGCAACGGAGAGACCGAGAATGAGGAATCCCGCAAGACTCTTACCCAAGCCGGGGTCGAGGTCATTGACAGCAATCCGGCATTTGACCTCACTCACGAAAAATCCATGGTCGTGGACGATCGCATTGCGTTCGTGAAATCACTCAACTGGGAGACCAAGAACCTGACCGAGACGCGGGACTATGCCGTGATCACGGACGATAAACGCGAGGTCAGCGAGATCATCGATTGTTTTGAGGCGGATTGGAGCCGAAAGACTTTCGACCCGGGCCAACATGCGCACCTTATCTGGTGTGAAGGCAATGGACGGAACAAGATCGCGGAATTCATCGACCAGGCGAAGCACACGCTGTTCCTCCAGAACGAACGCTATCAGGACGCCATCATCATTGAACATCTGGTGCGGGCGAAGGAACGAGGAGTAAAAGTGCATGTGATGGCGCGGCCTCCGCACACCCTGAAAAAAGAGAAACTGGTCGAGGGCGTGGGCGGCCTGCGCATCATGGACGATGTCGGAATCAAGGTCCACAAGCTCAAGCATCTCAAGTTGCATGCCAAGATGCTTTTTGCTGATGGAGTCCGGTCGATCGTAGGATCGATCAACCTTGCGCCGGGAAGTTTTGACAGCCGGCGCGAACTCGCCATCGAAGTGCGCGACGACGAGGTAATCGAGCGTCTACACAAAATCGTGCATCACGATTGGAAAAATTCCCATCCTCTCGATCTGACCGACGATGGACTGTTGGCGGATCTTAAGAACCGCTTGGGTGCGGAAGGCCTCGCGCTCCACAACGACCAACAAAAGAAAAGAGCCTGAGTTACGCACCGATCATTGGTGTATAAACCGACGAATTCCAACCTCATGGTTGAACAATTACACCATCGAAAGGCGTAGCCGCCACGAATCGTCCTCGCATTACGCTGATGAGACGGAGCGGATAACCCGAATCCGCCTCACGACGCCAGCTTTGCCCGCCATCGCTGCTTTGAAAAATCGCGCTGATCGCCATGCTGGTCGCCAGCAGCGTCTTATCAGACGCGTCGTAGGAGATGGAACTGATATCCCGGTCCGGCAGGCCATTCAGCATGCGTTGCCAAGTCGTTCCACTGTCTGTGCTACTCAACGCGCCTTCACGCGATGCCACCAGGATCTGCGCGTCGGGCGTCACGGTCACGCCACGAATGCCGCTGATGTTTCCCGGCAAAGTTGCCTGATGCCAGGTTGTGCCGCCGTCGGTCGAAACCACGACCTCCTTGTGCGTAGCGGCCACTTCCAATTGACCGTCGGACTGCACCGCGACAAAATCGCTCCGGCCGAGTACCGGACCGCCCATCCAACTCTTCCCTTCGTTCGAACTGGTAAAGAGTCCCGCCGTTGTGGCCGCCAACCAGCGCTGGGGAGTCACCTCGATCTCATTCACCTTCGCTTCCAGAGTCGTATGTGGGATGGGCTTTGCAACTACCTTCCTTCCCTTCTTTGGCTTGGGTGACGGAGGTGGATCGCTGACGACGGTGTTGCTGGGCCGCCACGCTTTGCTCGCGTGATCCAGTATGAAGATGCCCCGATTCGTGCCCGCGATCAGAGCCCCGTTGCTGGCTTGCTGCAAGGTGAAAACATCGCGGCCTCCGAGCCCGGTACTTTTCTGTTCCCAGTGTTGTCCGCCATAGCGGTAGGAAAACACTCCGCCCCATTCGCGATCGTTCACGACGCTTACAAAGATGGTATCGGGATCCTTCTTATCGGTCAGGATGGCCGTGACGTAGCGATGGGCATAGCCGTGATTGGATGGCCGGAAGGTCTGCGCGCCGTCGTCGCTCGCGATCATCCCGCTGCGATCCGTCGCCAGCAAAACCACGCTGGAGTTTCGTGGATCAACCAGCACATCGTTCACCACGGTTTCGGGATTACCGGTTCGCTTCCAGGTCTTGCCGGCATCGCTGGTTTTCCAGAGTCCCTCGGTGGTTCCGGCATAAACGATGTTCGGATTGCGCGGATCCTGCTTCAGCACTCGGGTGCGGCGGGCAGAAAAAGGCATTCCCTGGACTTTGCGAAAACTCTCGCCCGCAGTATCGCTGCTATAGATTCCGGAACATGCGCTGGCGTAGACGACCGCCGGGTTGGTCGAGTCGATAATGATCGAAAATACATCCGAGTCTTCGATCATACCTTTGTTGATGTGATGCCAATTTACTCCGCCGTCGTTCGTCTTCCAGGCCAGGTGCCAAGTCCCGGCGTAGACCACGTTGGGATCTTTTGGATCGACGGCAATCGATTCGACATCCCTTATCTCGGCAGCAGGAGAAATATGTTCCCAGGTCTCGCCGCTGTCCTTGCTGCGATAGACACCATCCAGCGCGCCCGCAGTCAACACCTTCGAGTCCGAGGCAGCAAGAGCCAGGGCGCGCACCGATTTTCCGTGCATGGGGGTTAGTGTTTCCCAGGTTTTCCCGCCATCGCGAGAGCGGAACACATCGCCTGCCTTCTCGTCCTCCACGCTCCAGGCGGAGATGAACATGAGCTCTGGATTCTGCGGATCGATAACAATGTGATCGAGCACATAGTCATTGCCAACGCCCAGATGCGCAAACCGCGACCAACTGTGACCGCCGTCTAACGACTCGAAAACGCTTCCCGTGCCGGTACCGAGAAAGATGTGGTCCAGGTTGCGCGGATCGTAAGCCAGACTGCGGGCGTCCCCGCCGTCCGGTCCCAGAACTTTCCATTTCTCGGCCCATGAATTTTCAGCCGATAAAATGCTCATAAAAAGAATTGCTAACAAGACGACGAAGCGCTTGCAACGAAGTGGCTGCACGGTGGTCAAAACCATAAGCTGGATTTCCCTCGACCCGAAAATAATATTTATATCTAGATCAACAGCGATGCACAAGGCAACGCTCACGCGTCCTCGGCGACACCGGCCCAGATTAACCCGATCTGGCGTACGCAAACGGTCTAATTTTGATGCTCTTCCAGAAGTACACCAGGATAATCACACTGGCAACTGCCGCGTAAGCGCACCACAGGGACGTGAACGCGTATCGCTTGAACGCCATGACGACCAGCAGTATCGCCAGGTTCGCGATTCCGAAAATCACCATGTCTCTTATCCTTGAGAATAAGAGCGAACCGCACGTCACAATGACATAAAGAACCGCGACGACAGTATTGTTGGTGGCCTGATTGATGTACACAATACTGTTGCCCCTGACGAAAATCTGCGTCGGATAAGCGGTCAAGGCCCAAAGGATATAAAGGGCCGTTAAGGCTCCAAGAACCAGAAACGGTTGCATGCGTCTGCGACTTTTGGCGCCGGGTTCGAATAGAACCACGCTGAGCGGCAATATAAATGGAAGAAGTCCCTGCGCGTACAGCATGAACGCCGCACCCATATCATGCGTAACTCTAGGCGACAGGATTCCATCCAACCCAAGCCAGACAAAGCCCTCGATGAACTGGTGAATGGCAAAAAACATGGGGAGAGCCGCAAAGAGCAGCTCACGCCGGTGTTTTACCTTGGTCAAGGTCACGACGCCGACGCCCGCCAAGACTCCGCTACCGACGAAATTCGCTGTCGCCGAAAAACACACGTCTGTATCCCTCCGTTTGATCTTCGGATTTGCCTGACTCAGTGCTCCTATTCACTGCAGCGCCTGGCTAGTTGACCCCATTTCCTGCCGGCCGCCGATGTTATAGCGCTTGAGCTTGCGATATAGCGTCGCGCGGCTGATGCCGAGCATCTTGCCCGCCAGCGCTTTGTCCCCTTTCACCTGTTCGAAGACGCGCTCGATGGTCGCGCGTTCAATGTCCTCGAGGTCTGTAGAGGAAACCGCGCCTGCCATGCTGCCCATTGGCGTTTCCGAAGAAGGCGATGCCGAGGCGATAGCCGGCGGCAGATCGCCGAGATCGACAATTTTGCCGTCGCCCAGCGCTACGGCCCGTTCGATACAGTTCTCCAGTTCTCGCACATTTCCGGGCCAATCGTATTGCAGCAGGCATTTCATTGCCGTATTTGTGACCTGCATCGAGTTGTCAGGCGCGTGGCGGTCGAGAAACCAATGCGCGAGCATGGGAATATCGGAACGGCGCTCGCGCAGTGATGGCAAGTGAACAGCGACTACGTTCAGGCGAAAATAAAGATCCTTGCGGAAAGTACCGTTGCGGTACTCCGCCTCGAGGTCGCGGTTGGTCGCGGCCACGACGCGGACATCCACTTTGATTTTTTGATTACTGCCCACCGGGCGAATTTCTTTTTCCTGCAAAACTCGAAGCAGCTTGGCTTGCAACTCCAGCGGCAACTCGCCGATCTCGTCGAGAAAAATCGTGCCCCCGTTGGCCGATTGAAACAATCCTGTTTTCGATCGCAGCGCGCCCGTGAACGCGCCTTTTTCGTAGCCAAACAATTCGCTCTCAATCAGCGTAGGAACAAGCGATCCGCAGTCCACGGCCACGAAGGGACGATTGGCGAATGACCCCCGGAAATGGATGGCGCGTGCAACCAATTCCTTGCCGGTTCCGCTCTCGCCGGAAATCAGCACTGGAGTGCGCGTGTCTTTCAACCGTGAGATCATGCGCAGCACGTCTTGAATCTTTGCCGAAGAACCGACAATCCCGTGCAGGTCAGATTCAGTATCGACACGCTCGCGGAGAAATTGATTCTCCTCCACCAGTCGAACTTTTTCGGCCATCCGGCGTAGGAACAAGCGGAGTTCTTCCAAAGGCGAAAATGGTTTGCCGATGTAATCGTAGGCGCCGAGCTTCATGGCCTGCACGGCGGTTTCCACCGAGCCGTGGCCGGTCATGACCGCGACCTCGCTCCGGGGAAGAAGCTTTTTCACCTTCTCTAGAAACTCGATGCCAGACATATTGGGCATAACCATATCGGTGAGAATCATGTGGGCGGGCTGCTCTTCAAGCAGGGCCAGCGCGGTCTCGCCGCTGTTGGCTTCCATGCAGGTATAGCCGAGAGCCTCTCCCACGGTCATGCACAGACGACGAATGCTCTGCTCGTCGTCAACAATCAACAGGCGGATACGTAAATCGTCACTCACGGTGCCTTCCCCATGGTTTTTTCAATGACCGAAATAAATTGTTGAACCCGGAACGGTTTTTCCACGCAAGGCGCGCCGGTTTTGCGCAAGGTGGCGACGGTATCGTCATTGGCGATATCGCCCGTAATGAAAACGATTCGCGCGGCCAGATCGGGGCGATGCCGGCTCAGCCACGCGTGTACCCCCGCGCCGTCCACGCCGCCGGGCGTGCGCATATCGGAGACCACGCCCAGGAATTGCTCGGACTCGAGCAACCGCAAACCCTCCGCGCCCGACTCCGTGCACACCACGTTGTAGCCGCTGCGCTCCAGCGTTGCCCGGACATACGCCATCACGGCCGGTTCATCCTCAATGAGCAACACCGGCAAAGCAGGGGATTTCGTAACAGTCGTGCTCATGCCGGAATCACTCCTGCGGCGGCCCCGCTGGCGCCTTCGGCCGCGGCTGGCAGGCGTACGACGAACGTTGCGCCTTCCCCGTCGGTGTTGTTGTGGCAAAGAATCTCGCCTCCGTGTTCGCGCACAATCCCGTAGCAAATGCTCAAGCCCAGACCAGTGCCCTTGCCGATTTCCTTGGTGGTGAAGAATGGATCGAAAATACGTTCGGGAAAAGAAATGCCGTAGCCATTATCGCGGAACAAAACTTCGACAAAACCGCCCAGGCTGGTGGTTTTGATTTCAATACGCGCGGGACGTCCGGTGTCGCGTAGGGCGTCATAAGCATTGTTGAGAATATTCAGGAACACTTGCTGCAACTGGTGCGCGTCTCCAATCGCCTGCGGTAATTCGGAGTCCAGTTGTTCGACCACCTCAACTCCACGGCTGTGAAGATCGTAAGCCCGCAACTGTACCGTACGACTCAGGATGGTGTTGAGTTGTACGGGCCGGCGCTGTGGCGGCATCTGACGGGCAAAGCTCAGCAGGTTCTGCACGATCTGCTTCGTCCGTTGCGCCTGCTCCAGAATGACGCGCAAATCTTTGCGGGCGCTTTCGGGAACCTCGGGATTCTCCATCAGCAGGTCGGAAAAACCGAGAATCGCCGTCAGCGGATTGTTGACTTCATGAGCGACCCCCGAGACAAGTTGGCCCACTGCCGCCATTTTTTCCGCATGCAGCAGCTTGGCTTGCAAGGTAGCGGCATCGGTAATGTCACTCATGACCACAACAATGCTGGCCACCTGGCCTTGCTCGTCGCGCATGGGACTCAGGTTCATCGAAAAGTATCCGACGCGCCCTTCACCCTGTACGATCTGCACTTCCAGATTATCAATCTGCTGGCCTGCCAGGGTTGCGGCAAATGCTTCATTGAGGGCTTGGCGGCGCGCTGGAACAATGAGCTCTTCGAGAGGCCGGCTCAACAGCTGGTTCTGCTGATAACCCATGTCGTACCAGCGCCGGTTCGCGTAGCTGACAAGTCCAGCGGTGTCAGCAACCAGGATCAGGCTCTGGGTATTGTTTAGAATCTTGCCGGAAAAGTCGCGCTCGCGCTGCAATTCGGATTGGAAGGTCTTAAGGCCGCTGATATCCAGCATGACGCCACGGTATTGCACGATGCGCTGCTGGGCATCGCGTACAGCGAACGCATTGATCAAAACATGAACCGGCGATCCGTCGTTGCGACGCAGGGTCTGTTCATGATTTCGTACCGCGCCGTACTGCTGCATCTGCGCCGCAAGCTCCTCGTATTGTTCGGCGGAAAAACAAACCTGGCTCCGGACGTCAGCCTGGAGCAGGTGTTCGCGATTGCGGTACCCGAGCATGCGGACCAGCGCGTCGTTCACTTCAATGAATCGTCCATCGGGAGTCGAGAAAAACACACCTTCCTGAATATTGTCGAAGAGTTCGCGATAGCGCCGTTCCGCCTCGCGGCGGTCGGTGATGTCTTTGAGCACGTGGATGGTTTGCAGACCCTCGCTGTTTGCCCCATGCACGCGAGAGGTGGACACCAGGTAAGTCCGGTCGAGAACCGGCAGAACGTACTCGTCGGTGGCTACCTCGGCCGTCGAGCGGCAGAAGGGACAGGCGTGCAGGGGCGCATCGCCTCCCATTGCCAGCAGTGCGCCCATGTTGACGCCAATGAGCTCGTGCGGCTGTACGCCGATGAAATCGGCCAGGGGACGGTTTACCCGCAAAACATGATCGGATTGATCATGAGCGACAATGAAATCCGTGATCGCATCGAAGATCTCGATCCAGTGCCGGTTGGCCTGATCCATGCGCGTGAACAGGCGCGCATTCTCCAGGGCGACCGAAGCGTGAGCCGCAATGGCCTGTAGGAGTTCCTTGTCCGCTTCGTCCAGGGGCTTTCCGCGATTGGCCAGGCACAAAACGCCCACCAGATCACCCGACGAACCCAGTAGCCGAATCAGACTGCAGTCGCTCCAGCCCAAGAGGATACTCAGCTCGGAACCAAACAAGTCGGCGGCGCTCGCGGAAACGATTTCCGGGAGATGCTGCGCCAAGGCATCGACCAGAGCATGGTTAAAACGGCGCAGCAACGAGTCGGCAACAGTCGAGGTCCCGTGCAGCACCAGCGTTTCCAGGTCCGAGCCCTGTTGGACGGCGAAGGCGGCAGCCTGTGCACCCATCAAGTCCGCGGCGCGGATCACGAAATTCCGGGCGCACTCGGGAAGCCGAAGGTGGGAATTTAACTCCAATGCGAGTCCCTTCAGCGATTCAGCGCGCCGCCGGTGTTGCTCGGACAAATGCAGATTGCGCGCTGCCTCGAGAGTCACAGCGACCTGAGCCGCCAAGGCCTGCGCCGAACGAACGTTCTCTTGCGTGATTCCCGCGCGATCCAACCGGTCGAGCACTCCGAGCAGGCCCAACACGCGTCCTCCCGCTCCCAGAAGTGGCACAGCCAGGAGTTGGCGTACCTTGAACTTGAGGATCACTTCGAGGTTTGCCCCCGGAATGTTTGCCGGATCGTTTGCCCAGAAGGGTTCTTTGTTCAACAGGGCGCGGCTGGCAACGCCGTCAGGGAAAACCTCCTCCACTAGGGCGGGCTCACCGTTTTCAGCTCCCCAGCGAACCCGAAATACTCCCCCTTCGAGTAATCCGACAAAGGCCCGGCCAAACCCCAGGAAATCAGCAGCGCGAACGACGAATTGGCGTAAGAACTCATCCAGATCTCCGACCGAGCTTAGGTTCGAAAGGATATTGAGAAGTCGGTGCAGTTCCTGAGCCTGGGCGCGGGCGGTTCCGAAAAGCTCAGCGTTGGCGATTGCCACCCCTCCAAACCCGGCCACGGCAGCGAGCAACGACTTCTCTTCGTGATTGAACGCACCTTCCTGGCGCGGATATACCAGTATGGCGCCTTCTGCTCGTGAAGTCCGAATAGGAGCCGCCAACAGCATCCCAGCAGGGACAAGATCGCCGAGAGCGTGGGTGACAGGATCGATGGCCACGGTGATGGGCGCGTCGGCTGCAAGCGCGCGGGCCGCAAGGTCGGCGGCGAATTGCAGCCCTTTGCCATCGAAGCGCGCACGTGCCGAAGCCGCCAGTTGGGGAGTCTCAGCGGCGACGGCATACAATCCGACCGTTGTTCCCTGGCGGAATAGAATGCAGATGAGCCGAGTGCGCAATAAAACCCGCATCCGATCAGCCACTGTCTGCGCCACCATTTCGGAGTCCGGAATTGCATGTACCGCCTGGGCGACGTCGGCCAATATCTCTGCACGGCGATGCTCCTCGCGCGATGCCTGATTCAAGCGGCTCCCTTCCAACAAGGTTCCGAGTTGGCCGGCAAGGATGGTCGCTTTCGCGGCCAGGTCGTCATTGAAATAATCCGACTCCGAGGTTTGCAGAAACACCGCGGCGCCGATCACTTCGTTTGAAACCACCACTGGAGCGGCCATCAGGGACTTGGCATGGAATTGAGCGGCTACGGGATACCGGCTTGGTGCCGGATTGTTCACAAAAACCGCTCTGCGCTGACGAATGGCCTCCATGGCGACGGCGCTCTCACGCGCCTTCAAGCGACGCCCCAGAAAATCAGCCGCCATTAAGCCGTCTGCTTCTGCCCCTATCAATTCGTCCGGAGAAACGAACCGCCAGAAATAGGCGCCGTCGACGCGAAAAAAGCTGCGTGTAGCCGTGCAGAAGAGGCGAATCAGGGCCTGGGCCGCAGTTCCCTGGGCAGCCGCGTCAGAGAATCGCAGCAGAAGTTTCTGGAAAGCGTCGTCCGCTCGAGAGCCGGGTTTTTCCAACACCGTCGCATCTCCGGCACGCGTAGTCAGAAAGGCACCGCCCTTTCACACAAGTAATTGAATATACAAGAAAAATAGACTGCTATCTCAAATTGAGTCAAGGGAATACCGTTTGGAGTGCCGAAGTGTGAAATCTTGGCAAAACGTCGCAGGTCGTCTCAGTCTGAGAGCTCAAGGTCCCGGTGAGACGAATTCAACCCCTCAAAAATGATCGCCGTGGAGAACAATGCCAGCCTACGCTGCTGATTAATAAGCTCTTATACATAGCCTCCCCGCCCCTCCTCGAAATCCATCGGCGTGGCAAGGACATTGCTGTGGCAAAACCGGGTTATTCACCGGAGGACCAGTGTCTTTGCGGAAAATACGGCAGTGGGTAGTGGGCGGCCTTTTGGCGTTAATGGCGATATCGGCAACAACTTTTAATCCCGTGCCTGCGATAGCGCAAGCTGAGTTAACTCGCAAAGCAAAAACCAAAGTAATGCCCCCTTATCCAGAGTTGGCGAAGCGGATGAACATTACTGGTACCGTCAAAGTGATGGTGGTGGTTGCGCCAAATGGGAGCCTGAAAGATACCAAGGTAGTCGGCGGAAACCCCATCCTAGTCAACGCTGCCATGGATGCTTTGAAGAAGTGGAAATTTGAACCGGCCGCGGGCGAGAGCAGCGGAACTGTGGAGTTCAAGTTCGAGCCCCAGGACTAACTCGGACCGGGATAACCAGAACTGTCCCCGAAGAATACTGAACTGATTCAGATCGGATTCGAACATGGGCTGGGAGGCGCAGGAAGCAAAACGAGATCGGCGGAGGAATAGCGAATGACGATTGGCAAGAAACTCTACTTAAACTTCGGAGCCGTCCTTGCGATGGTCGTTGTGCTTTTCCTGATCAACCTCATCGCGGTGCAGCGGGAGCACAGCGCCAAGGCAGCGGCTTCGCAGGCGTTGCAAATGGCCGCCACCACCGACAAGATCCGATTCCAGATGATGCAGAACCGTCTGTCGCTGAGCAACTACCTGCTGAGCGGCGACACTCGCGAGGTCGATCGGCTGAATGATGGCATGCGCGTGCTGGAAGAAAAACTGCAGACCGGCGAGAGCCTTACCACATCGGAGCAGCAGCGGAACGCGCTAGAGAAAGTGCAGGCAAGCGAACAGAGTTGGGCTCGTGAATTTGCCGCTCCGTTAATGGACAAGCGCAAAGAAGTCGACAGCGGCAACGCCACCGTCGCGGAACTTCAGATTTTCTATTTGCAGAAAGATGCGTCTTCCTGGGTAAAGAACGCTACCGAATATCTGGACGTGGCCGACCTCGAAAATACTAAAGTGCTCGAGACGCGCAGAAGGTCCGACGAGACCGCCGGCACCGCCACTTTCGTGATTGCCTTGCTGAGCACGCTGGTAGCGCTGACCCTCGGTGTAGTCATTGCCTACACCACGGCGAAGTCGATTACCACATCGCTCAACGACCTGATGCGCATCGCCCGGCAGATCGCGGATGCCGGCGACCTGGATCATGAAATCGACATTCATCGCAGCGATGAAATCGGAGAGCTGGCTAGAACTTTCTCCAAGATGGTTACCTACCTCCGGGAAATGGCCTCGGTTTCCGAGGCCATCGCGGGGGGCAATCTGGGGGTCGACGTCCAGCCGCGTTCCAAGAATGACACGCTGGGTAAGGCCTTCGCGCGCATGATCGAAGGCTTGCGAAAGCTGGTGCGGAACGGACGCGACGCCGCGCAGCAGGTGGCCAGCGCTTCCAATCAAGTGGCGGGCGCGTCCGACGAATCGGCCAAAATCAGCCTGCAGACTTCCTCGGCTATCGATGAAGTCACCAGCACCATGCACGAAATGAGCGTCAACGTGCAGAATATGGTGAAGAGCACCAAGGTGCAGGCTTCCAGCGTAAGCGAAACCTCAGCCTCCATCGATCAGATGGTGGCCTCGATCCAGCGCGTGGCCGATACCGCCAAGGTTCTGCTCGACATCTCCAACCGCTCCCGCGAAGAAGTCCACAATGGCATCGCCACCATGGAAAAGGCGACCGATGGCTTGAATCGCATCAACACGACGATTCAATCTTCGGGCGAAATTATCGATGTGCTGGGTCAACGAGCTGATGACATTGGCAAGATCATTGAAGTCATCGACGATCTGGCCGAGCAAACCAATCTTCTGGCATTGAATGCCGCCATCGAAGCGGCACGTGCCGGTGAGCATGGATTGGGCTTCGCCGTGGTCGCCGACGAAGTCAGAAAGCTGGCGGAAAAGTCCGCCCAATCCACCAAGGAAATTTCCGAGCTCATTCAAAGCATCCAGAAAGAATCTCGCAAGGCGGTCGAGAACATGAATCGCAGCACCGCCATCGTGAACGAAGGTCTTGGACACGGCGAGGAACTGAACACCGCGTTGCGCAAAATCTCCAACGTCGTAACGGAAGTCTACAAGTTTGCGCAGGAGATTGGCGCGGCCACCAACGAACAGTCGCATGGCTCTTCGCAGATCGCCCGCGCCACCACGCGGTTGAACGAAATCACCCATGAAATCAATTCGGCGGTCGAAGAGCAGGCTTCCGGCGCTCATGCCGTGGTGAAAGCGATGGAGCGGATGCGCGAGTTGGTGCAGAACACCACCTCGGGTTCAACCGAATTGGCCGCCTCGGCGGAGCAAATGTCAAAAATGTCGCGCGATCTGCTCGATTCCATGGGCAGATTCATGCTCGAGCAGATGGATGCCATGGGAGCACATCGCGAAGACAGCGCCAGAGGCAGGGCTCGGCAAGCCGTTGCCGGATCCAATAGCTGATCTCCGGGATTCCTGGAATGAATCGAGAACTGCACATTGTCGGGTTCAAGGTGGGCCGTGAAACCTACGGCGTACCCATCACCGCGCTTCGCGAGATCGTGCGTGTGCCCGAAATTACGGTCGTGCCCGACGCTCCCGACTACGTCGAGGGCGTGATCAATCTGCGCGGAAAGATTGTCTCGGTCCTCGATCTGCGCAAGCGGCTGGGGGAAATTGACGTTGCTCCCAGTAAGCGCAACCGAATCCTTGTGGTCGAGCACCGCGGCCGCCTCTGCGGGCTGATTGTAGACTCCGCCTCCGACGTGATCAAGATTCCAACCGCGGACATCGATCCGTCCCCTACCGAGTTTGTCGATGGCGGATTGAACTGCGTGACCGGCCTCGGCAAATACCAGGGCCGCTTGATCGTCTTGCTGGATATCGACAAGGTGTTGGAGTTCAGTGGAACCCGGTCGCAGAACGAGGTACCCAAGAGTGCGGCTCCGAATGCTCCCCCGGAAAAAACGCGGGTCGCTGCGGCCTCGAAACAGTAGCCAGGAGAGGTGACATAAGAAACGCATGGGAACAGCAGGCGTACAAGCGGCACTCACCGAACCCGAACTGAAACTCTTGCAGGCGCTCGTCTATCACGAGTGCGGAATGCATTTCGACTCCCGCCGAGCCGACTTCTTGCAAGATCGCTTGCAGCGTCGCCTCAAAGAATGCAAGTTGGACTCCTTTTACAGTTACTACCGCCTGCTCATCAGCAAGGAAGGGAAAGAAGAGTTAAGCAAACTGCTGGAAAATCTCACCGTCAACGAAACCAGCTTCTTCCGCAACAAGGCGCAACTGGATCTGTTTCACAAACACGTTCTCGATGACATCCTTCGCCGTAAGCAGGAACGAAGGGATTTTTCATTGCGCCTGTGGAGCGCCGGATGCTCGACCGGCCAGGAAGCCTACACCATGGCGATGCAGGTAGCCGACGCACTCTCTTACCACGCGTTGCGAAATCCTTCGAACTACGAGACACCATTTCCCAAACCTCTGATCCCTCCGCCCTGGAAGCTGGAAATCCTGGCTAGCGATATCAGCTATTCGGTTCTGCGGGCGGGCCAGGAAGGAACCTATTCGGAGAGCCAGATGGCTTCGGTCGACTACAGCTTCCGGCTTCGTCATTTCGACAAGGTGGGCGAGCGCTATGCCGTCAAAAAGGCGCTCAAGGAATTGGTTCATTTCGACTTTCATAACTTGAAAACCGAATATCTGCCGCAGCGTAACGATGTGATTTTCTGCCGCAACGTCATGATGTATTTCGACGAAGCCGAACAGAAGCGTCTGATTGAGAAATTTTTCCGCTGTCTGAATCCGGGCGGCTACTTGTTCGTAGGCCACGCGGAAAGCCTGTTGGGGCTGACCGACAAATTCAACATGGTTTACCGCGATACTGGTACCGCGTATCAGAAGATCGAGGTGACTGCGTGACCCAGTTTCCGGACGAGCGCACGGCGGAATTGAAAGAACTTTTCTTTGAGACGGCTCTGGAATTACTCCAGTCGCTCAACGAGGAGACGCTGAAGCTCGAAAAGCGACCGGGCGACCTCGAGCCTGTGCGCACCATTCGGAGAATTGTCCACACCCTGAAGGGCGACTCTGCCGCGGTGGGGTATCACGAACTCAGTGAGCTGGCGCATGAATTCGAAGACGCCCTGGCCCTCGAAACAGCTGCGGCTCCCGCTGCCCTCGCCGAGGTAGCTTTTGCCGCAGCGGATACTTTCGCCGCGATGCTGGCTTCCTATCGCGAGGGAGCGAAGTTGCCATCGGCTGAGCCGGTGCGGAAGATGATCCGCAAAATGGCGCGAGACCCGAAGGCCCGGAAACCGCGCGGCTCGAAAACTCCAGCGGCCGCTGCTCCCGAAATCGTCTGGACCGAGTATGAAAAGCTCGCCACCCAAGCCGCACTGAACCAGGGAAAGCACGCATACCAAGTGGTCGCGCAGATCGACCCCCACTGTGCCATGCCCATCGCCGCCCAGCAACTGGTACTCAAGGCGCTCGCGGAATATGGAGAAGTGCTGGGAACCCGGCCGGAACCCGGATCCACCAAGAACGCAACCCAATTTCAGGTGCTGGTGGCAAGCGACCAGACGGCAGAGTTCCTAAGTGCAAAGTGCCGCATCCCCACGGTCATCTCACAGGTAAACATCGAGAGCATTGGAACCCCAGCGCAGAAGGCAGCTCAGAAAGCAACGCCGGACGGCGCCGCAACGCCCTCCGAAGTTCACTTCGCGGCGGCCCCGGCCGGCGACGCTGAGTTGCAGCCAGTTGCAGCCGAACCAGTCCTGGAAGTCGAAACTGTCCTCGCCGCTGCCCCTGAACGCGAGTCCGCCACCAAACCGAGTCCCGCGCCCGCCGAAAATGTCTTGCGAGTGGATGCCGAGCGCATCGATACCGTCCTCAATCTCGTCGGCGAACTGATCATCGGAAAGTCCATGCTGCAGCAGGTGCTCAACGAATTCGCCGTGCGCTACCCCAAGGAAGCCATGCGCAGCCGATTTGCCGATGCCATGGCCTTTCAATCGAGGGTGTTGAACGACCTGCAGCGCTCGGTAATGAAAGTCCGCATGGTCCCGGTCGAGCAATTGTTCCGCCGATTCCCCCGTATGGTTCGAGACGTCGCGAAGCAGTGCGGCAAGCAGGTCGACCTGGTTCTAAATGGACAAGACACTGCCCTGGATAAGAGCCTTCTGGACGCCATTTCCGAACCGCTCACGCATCTGGTTCGGAATGCAATTGGACACGGCATCGAAGGCGCCGAGGAGCGGGCGCGCGCCGGCAAGCCGGCTCACGGAACCATCCGGCTCGAGGCTTATCACCAGGGAAATCAGGTCATCGTCGAAATCAGAGACGATGGCCGCGGCATCGATTCGCAAAAGGTCAAGACCCGCGCCATCGAACGAGGTCTTCTCAAGCGGGATGAAGCCAGCCGGCTCAGTGAAGCGGACATTCTGGATCTCATCTTTCGCCCCGGATTCAGCACCGCGGATGAAATCACCGAGATTTCGGGGCGTGGCGTCGGCCTCGACGTCGTGCAAAGTGTTTTGCATCGCCTGAAGGGCACGGTTAACGTGGTCAGCCGTCCGGGACAGGGCTCCACTTTCCATTTGCAGTTGCCCCTGACCCTGGCCATCATCAAAGCCCTGCTATTTCGCGTGGAGGAGCGTCTGTATGCCATTCCGCTGAACGCGGTGGCTGAAATTGCTCGCGCCCATGAGTCCGAAATACACCGCGTCGACAACTGCGAGGTTTTGCAACTTCGTAACAGTGTTTTGCCGGTAGCGCGCCTGGGGCGTCCGGCGGAAGAACGGCCCGACGGCCGGTCGCAGAGAGTCTTCGTGCTCGTGATCGCCATGGGTGAGCGCAAACTCGGGCTGCTGGTGAATGCGATTGAGGGCGAAGAGGAATTAGTCATCAAAGCCCTCGACGAACAGACCGCGGAAACCGATCTGGTCAGCGGCGCCTCAATCCTGGGCAGCGGTCATGTCGTGCTCATTCTGAATCTCGCCGCCATTGTCGAACGCTTCGCCACTTCGCGGGTCGATACGGTTGGCGGTGCTGGCGTGGGTCTGCTTCTGTCCCACTCCGAACGCGCGCGAGTTCCACAAATCGCAATGGGAGGTCAGGCATGAGCTCTCCTGTGCGGGTCTTGGTAGTGGACGATTCGGCGCTGATGCGCAAGCTCATTCCACAAATCCTCCAAACCGACAGCTCCATACAAGTCGTAGGCACCGCCATGGACGGGAACTTCGGTCTGAAGAAGATCGAAGAAATGAAACCGCAAGTCATCACGCTTGATCTCGATATGCCGGGCATGGGCGGCCTGGACATGCTGAAAGAGATCATGATGCGCCATCCGCTGCCGGTCATCGTGGTCAGTTCCCACAGCACGCAGGGAGCATCGGTGACGCTGCAGGCGCTGTCGATGGGAGCCTTCGATTTCGTGGCCAAGCCGAGCGACGTCTCAGCTAACATGCCGGAAATTGCGCGTGAGCTCATCGCCAAAATCAAAGGCGCGGCCCACAGCCGCCGAGTCATGATCTCGGCCCCGCTCGAATCTTCGAACCCCTCCCCCAAAGCGAAACCCGACACTCAGACGCGAGCCACCCGCATCGTCGCTATCGGAGTTTCGACCGGCGGACCGCAAGCGCTGCAATATGTTTTGCCGCAGCTGCCCAAGAATTTTCCTGGAACCATTCTGATTGTGCAGCACATGCCCGAAGGATTCACCGAAATGTTTTCCCGGCGATTGGAGGAAATCTGTGCGATCACAGTCAAGGAGGCCCAGTCGGGAGACCTGCTGCTGGCAGGAAGAGCTCTCATTTGCCCCGGAAACCGGCACCTCAAGGTGAAACGCCTTACCCTTGGCGACGTGGCCGTTCTCAGCGACGAGCCGCGGGTCAACGGGCACCGTCCTTCGGTCGACGTGCTATTCAAGAGCGTCGCCGAGGAATTCGGCGAAAAGGGTATTGCCGTCCTCATGACCGGCATGGGAGAGGACGGTGCGCAAGGGCTGGGCCTGGTGAAAGCAGCGGGCGGCATGACCATCGCCCAGAGCGAGGAATCTTGCGTGGTCTTTGGCATGCCGAAGGCCGCCATCGAGCGCGGCTACGCCGTGCGCGTGATCCCGCTCGATTCGCTCGCCAACACCTTGCAGGCTCAGTGTATGCAAGACCGAAAGACTGGCAGCAAAGCAGACGACGGCGGCAAAGCCGCCGGAGTCGGCGGAAACTGATTTTGTCCGGCAGGCAAGAACACGATGCCGGAACTTGAAGCGGCGGGAGGTTGTATATGGAGCAGTTTGTCGCAGTCAAACGCAGCAAGGACGGTCAGCCGGTCCGCTACCTGGTAGTGGACGATTCCGTCTTCGCGCGCAAGAACCTGGCCCGGATGATCGAAACCTTCGGTGGTCAGGTAGCAGGCGAAGCCGGAGACGGCGTGACCGCCATAACCGAATATGAGCGCCTCAAGCCCGACATCGTGCTCATGGATATCACCATGCCCCAAATGGAGGGTATCGAAGCTGCCGAAAAGATCGTGCAGAAAAATCCCGAAGCGCGCATCGTCATGGTGTCCTCGGTCGGATATCAGGAGAACATCGTGGCGGCGCTGCAACGTGGCGCGCGTCATTTCGTGCAGAAGCCGGTCAAGGCGGAAGTCCTGTACGAAGTGATCAAGTACGTCATGGGTGAGGATGGCACTGCGGCGCAGGCCGCGGGCGCGGGGGCCTGAAATGAAAATGGAGTTGATTCAGCCTTTCATCAACGCGGCCGATGCCGTGTTGGCGCAGGGACTGCAATGTCCTACATCCGTCGGCAACCTCAGCATGGACGAGGAGGCTTACCGCCGCAAAGGCGTCGCCGCGCTCATTTGGGTAACCGGGGACATTGAAGGCCGCATCGTCATTGATCTCGACCCACAAACTGCCGTGCGCGTAGCCAGCAAGTTTGCCGGAGCGGAGCTGCCGGAATCGGACGACCTCATCCGCGAGACCGTCTGCGAACTAGCCAATCAGGTCATTGGCAACGCAGTCACATCGCTAAACGACCAGGGTTTCCATTTTCGCGTGCATCCTCCCGTGCTTCATACTTCCGAGCATGGGCCGAAAAGCAGCGAAGACACCGAGGCGTTGGTGATCTGCTTCGAGACTCCCGTGGGCAACGTATTCCTGAATATTGCCTTGCGACATAACACTTCACGGCAGCTCGAAAAGACAGCAGTCGTGGGGCAATAAAGTAAAAGTTGGGTTTCGAGACTAAAGAAGCAACTATGGCCCTGCCACTACGAACACTGGATTCTGCGGAAGCGGAGTCCCACTCGACGAGAACGAAGCGCTCAACGGGGCGGGCATCTGCAGCACCAGCGTGTCGTTCAGCGTCTGAATAATCGCCACATTCCCCGCATCGCAATTCCCCATATAAACTCTCGTACTGTCTGCGGACGCCGCCATTGACAGCTCCGACGGGTTTGACGTGCACACCTTGGCAGCGGTGGCCACGCGAATCGTGCTTTTGACGCTCCCCGTCAAAGCATTGATAACCGTTACTGCGGAAGTCACATTCCCGCCGCTCACGGAGGCGCTCGATACGTAGGCTCGGCTGCCGTCGGGCAGAGTCGCCACGGAAACCGGGTTCGCCACCGGAATCACCACTCCCGAAAGCGCATCGCTCGATGCATCCAGATAGGTCACGGTATTCTTCGCGGGGTTCGCCACGTAGAGGCGATTTCGCGTCGGATCGTAGAGCATAAAATTCGCCCCAACACCGACCGAGACGCTGTTGACTACCGCGTTGGCTGCGGTATCAACGGCTGAAACCAACCCGCTCCCCTGATCCAGCACATAAACTCGATCGCTGTCCGATCGCGCCAAAACTGATACAGGAGAGATCCAGGTGGCGTTCGCGATTGGTGGGTTGACCGTGCGGTCGACCGGGTCAATGCCGGTCACGGAACCTCCGCTGCCGCCCGTGCCCTGATTCGCACTATAGAGATACTGCTGGTTCGGCGTTTCCGCCAGGGCTACGGGATTCACCCCGACCGGAATGCCGGACAAAGGTACTTCGATCACATTGCTGATGGTATCGATTGCGAGAACCGTGTTGCTACCTGAGTTGGCAATATAAACCGTCGCCCCTTCAGTTGTGGCCGCGAAGGTCGGCCCTGAACCTGTCGGCAAGCTGATCGTGGTCACCGGGACAGCCGAGAAGGGGGAAAACGCGGAGACTGTGTCGTCGCCGCTATTCACAACGTAGACGCTCGTGCCATTCCGCACCAGCGTCGCCTGGACCGGCGCCAGGCCCACAATAGATTGGGACACAGCGGTGTCCCCCGAAACGTCGATCGATGTGCTGGCGCCCGGATGCGAGGAGCCGTTGCCACTGATCACCACCGCAAGGTGAGAAAAACCGGGGCTGGGTGGGAGTGGCGGGATTGGTGTCGCTACAGGACGGTAGGTTTCCCCGCAACCCATCCACAAAACCGTCAGGACCAGAACCACCGCCGCACGGACCCCAGTCATCGACACCCCAGCCACAAAATCCATTTCTGCATAGAATCCTGGAAGAGTTCTCTATTCTAACGGCTGGCCGCAATCTGCGCCAGAGAAGCAACGGGAAGCTTTCATCGCTCAGCAGTCAGCACTCAGCTTGATCCCGCAAAAACAAAATCTTAGTCCTTCGGAAAATTGCTATTAAATAGTTTGTAATCAGCCCCCGGCTCGTGTAGAGTCCTGCCCTGCGGGAGGTGGGGCATGGCAACCCGCCGAAACTTTCTTGAAAAATCGACGCAATTGGCTGCTGGTGTACTCGCCGCCGGGTCCATTGCGGCTTCCACAGACGGGGCGCAGACTCAGCAACCTCAGACACCCAAGAAGAAATTGCACATTTTGATGAGGAGTTCTTGGGGAACCGACGAGCCGACCCGCGCATCCTTCGTCTTTTCCCACGGGCTCGCACTGGCCGACGCCGGGCACGATGTGCAGATATTTCTCACTCACGACGCTACGTACCTCATGCGCAAGGCGACGGTTGATTCGGTAAAACCCATCGGATGGCCTCCCCTGAGCGAGACCATGGCGAAGGTTGTAGCCAAACGCATCCTGGTATTTTCTTGAGGAGCCTGTTCCCGGGCCCGTGGGGTCACGGAGGCGGACTTGAGCAGTTGGAACGCGCAATGGGGCACGGTTCCGATCTACGTTTCCCTGGTGGAATGGGCCGACCACGTTATTAGTGAATGAAGCACCAGATCCTTTCGGGGGAGCCGCCATGTCTGCGGGTTTTCTGCTTTCTGCCGCTCGCCCCCAGTGATTGGTGCCGGTCCATACGATCATTGCTTACTCTGGAGCAAGCGCTCCAGTTAACTCGTCCCCTTGTAAGTGTATTTCGAGAATCTCAATAACAGGACGAGATGCACCGCGACAGCCGAGAGGTTGCAATAGGCGAAACGAACAACATCGTGTTTTGGGACCCGCGACGCTGTCCAACGGCTGAATGCTGAGTGCTAAATGCTAAGTGCTTATGGCAAACTGCTCCCTACCCCCGCCCGCGAGATCTCTTTCCACCCGCCCCTTCGGATGGGGCCGCAGCCGCTGGCTTCTTCTTCCCTTCCATCTCCGCCAGGCTTGCCTTCAGCGCCGACATCAAGTCGACAACCGGCGCCAGCTTCTTCGGTTTCTCTACTTCGGCAATCTTCCCGCCTTCCAGTTTGGTCTGGATCAGGTTCTTCAGGTTGTCCTGAAACGTATCGTGATATTTTTCGGGATCCCAATCGGCCGCCAGCGCCTCGATCAATTGATGTGCCACCTTGACTTCCGCATCTTTGAGTTCGACATCGGGCGCGCCGAAACCTTCCACTTCGCGAACCTCTTCTTTGTAATACATCGTGTGCAACATCATTCCGCCTTCATGCGGACGCAGAAAAACCGTGTACTCGCGGTTATGCATGGTGAGCTTGGCAATAGCAACATACTCGCTCTCTTCCATCGCCTTGGTGAGCAGCGCGTAAGGCCGCCGGCCGGCCTCGTCGGGAATCATGTAGTACGACGATTCGAAGTAAACCGGATCGACCTCGCTCGCCTTTACAAATTCCAGAATCTCCATGGTCTTGGCGGTCTTCGGTTCAATCTTTTTGATCTCGTCAGGCTCAACGACGACGTACTCGTCTTTGCGGTACTCGTAGCCCTTGACAGTTTCGCTCCGTTCCACCACTTTGCCATCCGCCAGACAAACATACTGCTGCTTCAGACGGGATAGGTCGTCGCGGTGCAGCATGTTGAACGAGATCCCGGAACTGCGCGCGCCGGAGAACAGCTTCACCGGCATCGAAATTAGACCGAAGGTTAAGTAGCCAGACCAAACCGAAGCTGCCATAGTTCACCTGTTTTGAAGTATAGGCCGGGCGTCCACCCCATGCGCATTATCGGACGCCACTCCGCAAGCTTGCGCTCGTGAGTTTAAACTACAACCAACCGTTTGATGCACAAAGCTAGCGCCGGTAACCCAGAGTGAAAGCACGATACACTGGGGCTGAACTCGACGCAACCCTATCCATAGTAGTATCGGGCTTGGTACCCGCGCTTCAGAAGCCAAATCGGAGCGACAATCTTCCCAGTGGCTGATCTGACCCGAACCGTTGAGAGTTTTGCGGAGCTCGCCGCCGTTCGTCCAGTTTGGACCGCCACGCTCGTCACAGTGCTTTTCACAACCCTCGCCCGCTGGGTTCGCGGAGTCAGCCTTTCCGGCGCCATAGCGGGAGCCGCAGTCTGTTTTCTGTTATACTTGGGCGCAGGCCCCGGCGCATTCGTGGCTTTGGTCTCGGTGTTCGCGCTGACCTGGATTTCCACTCGCTTCGGCTATCGCCGTAAAGAAAAGTTGGGAACCGCTGAAAAGCGGGATGGCAGAACCGCCTGGCAAGTTCTAGCCAACCTTACCGTCGCCTCGACTTGTGCTGGGCTATCAGCGTTCGGATCACAAAGAGCGGTCTTCCTGCTCGCAGTTTCAGCCGCTCTCTCGGAGGCCGCCGCAGATACTGTTTCGAGCGAACTGGGCCAGGCTCGAAGCGCAAAAGCCCGGCTGATCACGACCTGGAAAGATGTGGCCGCAGGGACCGACGGAGGAGTCACTTGGGCAGGAACTCTGGCCGGCATCGCCACCGCTGCCCTCGTCAGCTGGGTGTGCGTTCTAACCAGGCTCGTACCTTTCAGGTGGTTCGGCATATCGATCACAGCAGCCGTCATTGGCATGATCGCGGACAGCTATCTGGGTGCGTTGCTGGAGCGAAGAAACCTATTGAACAATGACGCCGTGAACTTCCTCGGTACTCTAGTCGCGGCAGGTGCCGCCTTCCTCCTGGCATGAATCCTCCAGAAACTAGCATGATCTACCGTAGAAACGTTGCTCGCAACGTTTTTCCACCCTCGCAATACACTCCACCCTATTGTCATTCCGAGGAGCGAAGCGACGAGGAATCTCGGTTTCTCGGGCCGCGCGAAAAAACAAGATTGAGTCTCGCAGACCGAAGTGATACTGCTTGGTTGTTACGAGTAATCTGTCATTTCGAGCCCAGCCCGGTTGTCCACTCGCGGACAGCCAGGTGAAGTCGAGAACTGTTCTCCCCTCCCACTGGTTCATGTCCCGCGGTTCCTTGAAGCCTCCCTCAACCCCATAGAGAATCTAAAGAGCACCTCGGGAAAAGCTACTCGCATCTAATTGACTTAATCAGGGTTCGCAGGACAGTCAACAACCGATGAAGATTCGAACGCTAATTGTAGGCTACGTGCTGGCACTGGCACTTTTCCTGTTTGCGCAGCGCCATCCCAGCGCATCGTCACCGACTGAGTTTCGTGCCGTCGTCGATTTGACCCATCCGGTAAGTCTTCACGCCCTGGCTTTCGAACGCGCCCGAAATTCCGTTTTATCTCCCGAACTGTTTGGAACTCGTATCGACGCACCCGCGCATTTTGCGCGCAGTCTCTGGACCGTCGATCAGATTCCTACAGAGCGCTTGATCGCGCCCCTCGTCGTGGTGGATGTGACTGCGAAGACCGCAAACCGCCCCGACTACCAGATTTCGGTCGAAGACATTGCGCAGTGGGAACAGGCCCACAACCAGATTCCTCTCGGCTCAGTGATCATGGCGCGTACTGGATGGGATTCTCGTTGGAATTCAATCAAGGATTACCGCAATGCCGACCGTGCCGGCACCATGCACTTTCCCGGATATTCGCAGGATGCGGCGAAGTTTCTGATTGAAGGACGCAATGCGCTCGGCCTCGGTATTGACACGTTGAGTATCGACTACGGCGCATCCAAAAACTTCCCAGTACGCCAGTACACGCTGTCACACAGCGTCTACCAACTGGAAAACGTCGCCAATCTGGATCGCGCGCCCGCGACCGGCGGAATGGTCGTGGTCGCCCCCACCAAGCTCGAAAGCGGCTCCGACGGCCCGGTGCGAATCCTGGCCTTGGTGCACTGAAGAGCAGCCTCGTGGTCGAACTGTCACCTTCGCGCGTTCCTTTGTGGACCTTCGTGTCCTTTGTGGTTCAAGAACTCGCCGGAAGCAGCAAACTTCAGCCTCCGAATCTTTGCAGCTTCCATCCCGCCGCTTTCATCTGAGTTCTATACGCGATCCACCCCCAGAGGCCAACATGACCGACCCGCGTTATCCCATCGGAAGGTTCAAGTTCGACGGTCCCGCAAGCGACGCCCAGCGAACCCAATTCATCGACGACATCGAACAGGCGCCTGCAGCGTTACGCGCCGCGGTGAAGAACCTATCGCCAGAGCAAATCGAAACCCCATATCGCGACGGCGGCTGGACGGTGCGCCAGGTAGTACATCACGTTCCAGACAGCCACATGAACGCGTACGCGCGTTTCAAGCTGGCGTTAACCGAAGATGAGCCCACCATCAAACCCTATATGGAAGATCGCTGGGCGGATACATCGGAGGTGCACTCGACTCCGCTGGAAGTTTCGCTGACGTTGCTGGAGTCATTGCACGACCGTTGGGTGCGCCTGCTGCGTTCGCTGCAACCATCCGACTGGAAGCGAACCTTCCGCCATCCCGAACTAGGGACGGTGTCGCTGGACAAGAATCTCGCACTCTACGCCTGGCACGGCAAACACCACGTAGCGCACATCACAGAGTTGAAAAAAAAGATGGGCTGGTAGGGCGTCGGCAAACTTCTCTCCCCCTGAGCCAAGTGACGCTTGGCGAAGCGAAACAGTCACGAACTCGAAGGACCCCCGCGAAAACCGGGCGGCACAAAAACATTCGCAAGGCATTCTCACCAACCTTCCCACAGCATTGAGGAATTGCAGGCTTCACGCCAACCCCTGCAGCCGCCAGACCATATAGCTGACCGCTTCGCGCAGCACCGCTTCCCCCCGCTGCCACAGCGAATGAGGAATCGAATCAGGACGCGGCGAAACGTACACCTGGATTCCTTCATGCTCGAGCAGCTTGCGGATGCGGAACACATGATACGCATCGCTCACCGCCACGCAAGTGTGCATGTGATTGGTGCGCATGATAACGCCAATCCGTTCGGCGGATTGCGCCGTGTCCGAGCCCTGGGTTTCTTCAATCAGGCCGGCGTCGGGAATTCCACGATGCATCAGGTAATCATGGCCCACCCCGCCTTCGCTGTAACTGGGATCTGCCGCGGCCCCACCGGTCGTGATCACCATCGGAGCGACGCCTCGTTCGAACAGGTTGAAAGCATGATCCAGTCGAGCCCGGTACACGGGAGATGGGCGGCCGGAATATTCCGCCGCTCCGAAGACGACAATAGCATCGGCGGAATGAATTTGCTGCCGCGAGGACTCGCGCACAATGCCAGCACAAATAGCAGCCATCCAGATAACGAAGGCTGCCACAGCCAGCCCTGCGAGCCAGAGCATCCAATGGCGTCGCCAAGGCCGTTTCGCAGCTGTTTCGCTCATCCCTGTGCGAAGAACTCGGAAATGTCTTGGGAAGGAATCGCGCCTTCGCGCATGATGCGCCAGCGGGCATCCTCGTCGGTAAGGTCAACAATGGTCGAAGCGGTTTCGCGTGGCGATGTGCCGCCGTCGACGATGATAGAAATGCGCTCCTGCAATTGATCGCGCACCGCTTCCGCCGTCGTACACTCCGATTCCCCGCTCAGATTCGCCGAGGTCGCGGTAATCGGAATTCTCGCGGCCTGAACTACCGCCAGCGGAATCTTGGCGCTGGGTATGCGCAGGGCCACGTTGCCGGTGTTGGCCGTCACTTTCAACGGCAGCCGCGACGCAGCTCTCACGATAATGGTCAGCGGCCCCGGCCAAAAACGCCGAGCCAGTTTGTAGAACTCGTCCGGTAGCGGCTTGGCCAACTCCTCGGCCTGCTCTTCATTTTCGATCAAGAGCGACAGCGGCTTGTGCCGCGAGCGCGACTTGATTTCATACACCCGATCGACGGCGCGCAGGTTAAACGGGTCGGCAGCCAGGCCATAAAACGTATCCGTGGGCATGCCCAGCACTTGGCCGGCACGAATCTGGTCGGCCGCATACCGGATCAATGATGCCTCTGGCTTCTCGCTGTTGATCTTGAGAATTTCCGGGCGCACACGCTTCCTTCCCAGTAATGTCCTGAATCCGCGAAAGCTAACATACCATGGGCCATCACTGCAAGGAGAGACAAACATTGGGAAGTGTCTGAAATCTGCGTTGGTGTCTTTCTGCGGCAGATCGACTGATCCAAAGAGTAAAGGGGCGGAACCTGTGAGAGCCTTTGGCGGGGGAGAGGCCGCCCCTTCGGCGTGAGGTATGCTCGGCGTGGCAAAAACGCTAAAGGGCGGACTTTCGGACAACTTGCGCCGTAAATCCGCCCCTCAGGCTTTCGTGCACGGCCACGAGGTTAGTTGGTGATGGGCGGAAGCGCCATCGGGCAAATGCTGTATTAGCACATAGGTTATAACGATTTAGTTAACGACCCCAAGATTTTCCTATCTCCGCGCTCTGTGCGTCAGTTCTCCGCGACTTCTGCGATTTAAGACTTTGCCGCAGTCGCGTATCATCAAATCCTAAAACAATCGTGCGGAAGCCAACGACCAACCACGCTCCGGCTATCCACGGCCGCCTACGACGCATCGACGGACGCCACAACCCGCTCGTCAAAGAACTGCGCGGCGCCTTCGCCCACGGCGAACTCACGCCCGACGGCTACTGCGCCATCGAAGGCATGCGCATTCTCGAAGAAGCCATCCGCAGCGGGCTGAAGTTCAAAGCAGTCTTCTTCCGAGCCTCCGCCGAAAACCGTGCCGAGCGCCTGCTGCCCCAACTCGCTGCCCACGTCGAGACTCTTCTGCTTCCCGACAAGCTGTTCGCCAGCGCAGTCCCCAGCGAAACTCCGCAAGGCGTGGCCGCGTTGGTCCGCTGCAAATCATTCAAGCTGGAAGATGTCCTGACCAAGTCCCAAGCCGCGCCGCTACTCGCAATCGCGGGGGTGCAAGACCCGGGAAATCTGGGCACAATCCTGCGCTCAGCGGAAGCCTTCGGCGCCGGGGGTGTGCTCCTCGGCGAAGGCACAGTCAGCCCGTTCAACTCCAAAGTGATCCGCGCCTCAGCCGGTTCCGTGTTCCGCCTTCCCATCGTCGAGGCGAACCTGCCGGGGGTTCTGGACCAGATGCGCGAAATCGGCCTGCGCCTCATCGCAGCCTCCTCGCACAAAGGCACACCGCTGGACCAAGCCAAGCTGACCGGACCGCTAGCCATCTTTATCGGCAGCGAAGGCGCGGGATTACCGCGCGACCTGCTAGGTCAAATGACCGAGACCATATCCATCCCCCACTCGCCGACCGTCGAATCCCTGAATGCAGGCGTAGCCGCGAGCATCGTATTATACGAAGCAGCCCGGCAGGTCGCTCACCACGGCGACACCGAGTTACAGGGAACGTAAAACCTTTAAGCCGCAAGCTGGCAGCGACAATCGCCAATTTTCTCTGTGTCTCTGCGACTCTGTGGTGAAATAGGCTGGTGAGCCTTTTCCAAGCTATTCCGAGTGGCGATAACTCCCGCGATCGCACCCGGCCTCTGGCCGATCGGATGCGTCCTCGGACGCTGGATGAGTTTGTCGGCCAGGAGCATCTGGTGGCGCCCGGTAAAGCGCTCCGCATCCAGATCGAGCGCGACGACCTTGGCTCGCTTATCTTCTGGGGACCTCCCGGCACCGGCAAAACTACCCTGGCGCAGATCATCGCTCGCATGACCAAGGCCGAGTTCATCGAGTTCTCCGCCGTGCTGACCGGCATCAAGGAAATCAAGCAGGTCATGGCCGACGCCGAGCGCGCGCGGCAGTACGGCACGCGCACCATCGTCTTCATCGACGAGATTCACCGCTTCAACAAAGCGCAGCAAGATGCGTTCCTGCCGCACGTCGAGAAGGGCAATATTCGGCTGATCGGCGCGACCACCGAGAATCCTTCGTTCGAGATCATCTCGGCGTTGTTGTCGCGCAGTCGCGTCTACGTGCTCAAGCCTCTTACCGAGGAGCAGGTCGTGTTGCTGCTCGAGCGCGCGCTGGCTGACGAAGAACGCGGGCTGGGAGCGATGAAACTACAAGCCTCCAATGCAGTGCTGGCGAAGATCGCGGCCTACTCCAGCGGCGATGCGCGCAGCGCCTACAACGTCCTCGAAGTTGCCGCCACCTTAGCCCGCGCCACCAGCGAAGTTGGCACCGAGATTACCGATGCCATCGTCACCGACGCGTTGCAAAAGCGCGTGCTCCTGTACGATAAAGCCGGCGAAGAGCACTACAATCTCATCTCCGCGCTACATAAATCCGTCCGCAACAGCGATCCTGATGCTTCACTGTACTGGCTGGGCCGCATGCTCGAAGCGGGCGAGGATCCACTGTACATCGCGCGCCGCGTGGTTCGCATGTCGGTCGAAGACATCGGCCTCGCTGACCCGAACGCTCTCGCGCTCTGCATAGCGGCGCGCGATGCCGTGCACTTCATTGGCATGCCCGAAGGCAATCTCGCGCTGGCCCAGGCCGTCGTCTATCTGGCACTCGCACCCAAGTCGAATGCGCTCTACACCGCGTACGCCGAGGTGCAGCAGGATGTCGAGGCAACTGCGGCTGAATCGGTCCCGCTGCACCTGCGCAATGCGCCCACCGGATTGATGAAGGGCCTCGGATACGGCCAAGGCTATCAGTACGCCCACGACGTCGAAGGCAAAATCGCCGACATGCAATGCCTGCCCGATAACCTGCGCGATCGCACTTACTACCATCCCACCAACGAAGGCCTCGAAAAAAGGATTCGCGAGCGCCTGGAAGAAATCAACCGGCGACGATCGCAGGTGAGCAAGGCGAATTCTGGGACGGACGAATAATATTACGTTAGGGTGGCCCACTCTCTTCGGACACTGCTCTCAATCCCGCATTAGCGATTCCACCACCGGTCATCCGGCGGCGGAGTCCTTGGCTTCGCCGAGGACTCCCGACGAAGAGCCTGCCCCGAGCTTGCCGAGGGGACCTGTGCATTCCGCCTGACCACCGGCGTCTTTGTTCTGCTGGCAGATGCCGGCGAATTCGAAGAACGGTTTTGAGGTCGCGCCAGTTTCCGCGCTCGGCGCTGGAAGGCCGATTCTGCCTCGGCCCCGCGGACAGGACTGTCCGCGCTACGCGGGCTTGTTTCGGCCTCGCGCGCTTTCGGTTAGGCCCGGTCATCACTCATAAAGGTGCTCCTTTTCGCTATGTTGGTGTTGCGAACGATCTCAACCTACCGTAAAAGTGGGCGCCTTTTTATATTGCGTGTGATCGCGGCAGCCTGATTGCCCACTGTTCGGTGGCTGAGAAATCACGTTCAAATCGCCGATCCAGATCCGATTTGTGAGACTCCGCAAGGTGATCATTCGTACCGCTAGGGTCTTGCATCTGCTCAGTTGGCGTAACAGGCGACCAGTGTCGATCGCGTCAGCCTCGCGCGTTCGAACAGGCAATCGCATCCTGCTCCGCCTGCGAAGCTGCTCGGATCACTTATTTGCGAGCTCGGCCATCGCTTTATCTTTCCACGCGGGGTGAGATCACCGCCAAGACTCTGAAGAGCCAGCTATTGCACTCGTTTGAGGTCTTGGATCCAATCCGTTTCCCACGTTTTACCACCGTCCGGTGATTCAGCCTGCTCCCAGTGACCTGAGGTGAGTGTGATCTCGGACCATATGAACCGTGTGCGCACTGGTTTCCCGTCTTCGGTATCGTCGTTCGCATAGAACGTTCCTACGCCATTGTGGAAGCTGCCTCTGACCGGCGGATCCAGGGGCTTCAGTGGCGTCCTGCTGTCCATCCACCAGATCGACCACTGCCCCGTCTTGGCGTCGAACGAGCGGGGAGCTACGCCGCGGTAAGTGCCGCCCGGAACTTCGAACACCGTGTCGTCGACATTAGCGTAGCCACCCATCAGTGGCTGGCAGAATAATGTCCCTTCGAATTCGATCCACTCGTGACTGTTAACGAGGCGATGCTTCAGCTTTCGATGATGGACTTGCCAGCGTCCGTATAAAAAATCGAAGTCATGCAGTCCCGGCACCACACTTTCTGCATGACCTACCTCTGCTCCCGAACCCGGGGAGGACTGAGCGACAGATAGCCCGGACGCCATTAGGCCCAGAATCAGCCATACCGTTACAGCCAGGCGCTGATGTATTTGCACCTTTGACTCCTTTTCGCAACGAGATAATACGCGCATCTTGCGGATGCACTTGGTCCAGTTCCTGTGTCACAAATTCATTGCTGAATTCACGAGTTTCACTAGACGACAGTGAACATTAGACGTTATACAACTCAAAATGTTTTGAGTGGGTGTTGAAATAAGGCGATTACACGTTTCGGCGCTGGTGATTCGAGTGACGGCCATGTTTCGCAGCTCAGCAAAACGCCTGCGTTTTGGGAGGGCGGCGGGCCCCGGCCACATTGCTAGCCACGGCTCTACAGGTTTTCCTGAATAAAGCGGGGACTGACGTGAACGTCGAATTGTACTAAGGGTGAATCACCAAGCGCCTTAAAGCTGTGGATCTCGCCGGCCTTGATGACAAAGATGTCTCCAGCGCCGCCCTCGAAGGTTTTGCCGTTTACGGTCCACACCCCCCAGCCTTCACGAATGAACTGAATCTCGTCATAAGGATGCCGGTGCGGACCCGGCCCCGAGCCGGTCTTGCCATGGAATAGGAACACCGAAACACTGGCGTTGCCTGCTCCGCTCCGATAAATTCGTACGAACTACCCACAAAAGGAAGGTTCTCTTGCCGCACGTGATACATCTTTGGCCCCCTCCTACCGCGTTTCGTTTCGCAAATGTAAAATTCTCGGCATACGTGAAACAGGTTCTCATGACGCATCACTATCTAAGGAAAGAAAATTCTAAGAAAAGCCAGTTCACGGAGGATGGAACATGAAAGCACGAAATACCTGGAGGAGCCTGGTTGCCGTCTTCGCACTCCTCGTTGCGACGGTGGTTGCGTTGCCGGCACAGACCTTTACTGTACTGAAGAGCTTCAACGGAACCAACGGGCATGGGTCGGCTGGACCGCTGGTCCAAGGACTCGACGGGAATCTGTACGGGACCAGCTATGCTGGCGGAACTAACAGTCACGGTACCATCTTTAAAGTCAGCACGGCGGGTAAGCTGACGACGCTCTACACCTTCTGTCCCCAGTCGGGGTGCCCGGACGGCTCGAATCCCGATGGCGGGCTGGTGCTCGGCACCGACGGCAACTTTTATGGGACCACCCATGAAGGTGGGGTCGGCGGGGGCACCGTGTTCAAGATTACCCCGAAGGGCGCCTTCACGCTGCTTTATCAGTTCTGTTCCCTCTCCAACTGCGATGATGGTGAGTTGCCCTCGGGCGAGTTAGTGCAGGGTATCGACGGACGGTTCTACGGCACCACTGAAGGTGGAGGAGCCGACGGCAATGGCTCAGTGTTCAAGATTACGTCCACCGGCGGCTTCACCACGACCCACAGCTTCTGTGGCTTTTCCGGGTGCGGTGATGGCGCCTACCCTTATGCCGGATTGGCGCTGGGCAACGACGGAAATTTCTACGCGACCAACCATAGCTCCGGGGCGAACGATTGGGGCACATTCTTCCAGGTCACGCCCGGCGGAACGGTGACCACGCTGTACAATTTCTGCATTTTCACGAACTGCACCGATGGCGGCTACCCGGGATCCGGGCTTGTGCAAGGCCGCAACGGCGAATTCTATGGCACGACCTCTGAAGGTGGAACCGCTTTCTCCCAATGCCCGAACGGCTGTGGCACGATTTTTAAGGTGACGACGGGAGGGGCACTCACCACGCTGCATCAATTCGACGTGAAGGATGGGTATCTGACTTTGGACTTCGCTTCATTGGTACAAGGGACTGACGGCAATTTTTACGGAACCACCGGGAATGGCGGATCGTTCAAGAAAGGCTCGATCTACCAGATCACGCCGAGCGGCACCTTCAACACACTGGAGAGCCTTTTCAGTTCGACCGGGTTCGATCCTGCCGCCGGTTTGGTGCAAGCCACCGACGGGAACTTCTACGGCACAACCACTGGCGGCGGGGGGCACTTCAAGTCCGGAACCGTTTTCCGGCTGTCCATGGGACTGGGAGCCTTGGTGAAGACTCTGCCTGCTGCCGGGAAAGTGGCCTCCACGGTCAAGATCCTGGGAACGAACCTCAAGGGCTCGACGGCGGTGACCTTCAATGGCAAAGCCGCTACGTTCAAGGTGGTCTCGGCAACCGAGATCACGACCAAGGTTCCGGCCGGCGCAACCACAGGTACAGTGAAGGTCACGACACCCAGCGGCACGCTCTCCAGCAACGTGCCGTTCCGGGTAACGCACTGAGCATTTGACGGTTCGCAAGTTCGAGACTACCGCCGCCTTTCACGGGCGGCGTTTCTTTGTGTTGCGCGGTGGGCGGAGAACGATGATGTAATCTGCGATTACATGCACTGGTCATGTCAGGTTCAGCGATTCTTGGGGCTGGGGAGCTTTGCTCCGCCGGGAGGGTTCAGAGACCGGTCCCTACACAATCATTGAGGGCCTCGGGGGCTCCTGATAATGAATCCTCAAAGGCCGCCGAGTCATCTTATGAACAAGACTTAAGCGCCATTTTTGCTTGTATTTACCGCGCACAGGAGATTCCGTTTATGGCGACCTTTCCGAGAGCAATTTCGACCGACTTCCAGACCGTACCTTCACTCGCCTCCGATCAGGTGGACGAGTTGCTCAAGCTGCAAAAGGCAGCGCAGAACATCAGTTCGATTCTTGACCTGGATCGGCTGATCGACAAAGTCGTGAACGATGTGGCGCGGTCCTTCGGATGCGTTGAGGCGGATATTTATCTGGCAGACGAAGAGCGCGGGGAACTGACTCTGGCCTGCGCGCACGGTTGCGCCGGCTGCGAAATTTGCGGCACGGGCAACAGCCTGAAGATCGGGAAACAGGGCATGGTGGGCTACGTCGCGGGCACGGGACAGATGCGCTACGCGCCCGACGTGCGAAAAGATCCGTACTACATCGGATGCGAAGAGGCGACGCTGTCGGAGGTCGCGATTCCGTTGCATGTGGATGGAAAGCTGATCGGGGTGTTTACGGCTTCGCATCCGGAACTGGATGCATTTCCCCCACAGCAGCTTCGACTTTTGCAGGCTCTGTGCGGTTATGTGGCCGTCGCAGTTCACAATGCGCGGCGCTTTCAGGAAGAACAGCATCGGCGGAAGGAGATGAGCCGCGAGGCCAATGAAGCCCGCAAGATTCAGCAGGCTTTGCTGCCTCGGAGTTCGCCGTATATTCCGGGCTTTGCCATTTCTGGGCTCTCGACTCCGGCGGGCGCAGTGGGCGGAGACTGGTACGATTTCATTCCTTTCGACGATGGCCGCTGGGGATTGGTGCTGGCGGATGTTTCGGGAAAGGGCATGGCGGCTGCGCTGTTGATGTCGGCAACGCGTGGTATGCTTCGCTCGTTGGCGGAGGCGGCGTGCAGCCCGAGCGAGGTGCTGACCAAGCTAAATCAATTACTGGTCAACGACTTCCCTTCAGGCCGATTTGTGACCATGGTTTTCGGAATTCTGGATCCGGCGACGCGGGTTCTGAGGTTCTCCAGTGCCGGACATTTGCGACCGCTGTTGATCGAGAATTCTCATGCACATTTTCTCGAGTCGGAGAGGGGCTTGCCGCTGGGCATTGGATTGGGAGAATACTCCGAGGCGCAGGTGCATCTGCCCGAAGGCTCGCGGCTGTTGTTTTACAGCGACGGCATTACCGAGGCCACGAATCCGGAAGAAGATGAGTACGGCGCGGAGCGACTAGAGAAGCATTTTCGGCGGGGGGATGCATCGGCGGAGAGCATCCTGGAAGATGTGCGGGGGTTCGCGAACGGTGAGGGTTTGCATGACGATGCTACGGTGATTTTGGTGAAGGCGTAGGTGACACATCCTTGTGTCCTTTGTGGTTGCAGGAAGTACAAATGCGCTAACCACAAAGGGCACGAAGGTACACAAAGGAAGGCGCGGACACTGGTTAGCCGCAGCGGGTTTTGTGTTCTTTCAGGATGCAGCTGTCCATGACCACGAAAATCCCAGCCTTGCGGGCTTTCTCTGCGGCTTTTTGGTTGATCACTTCTTCCTGCATCCAAATGGCGGGAACTTTTAGCCGGATCGCCTGATCGACGATCTCGTCCACGAACTCGGGACGGCGGAAGATGTTCACGATGTCGACCTTCTCGGGAACATCCAGCAGAGACGGATAAGCGGTTTCGCCGAGGGCCTCTTTAATCTTCGGATTGACCGGGATAATGCGGTAGCCGTTCGACTGCATGTAGGCGGAGACGCCGTAACTGGGCCGCAGGGGACTGTTGGAGAGTCCGACTACGGCGATGGTTCGGGAGCGTTTCAGCAGATCTGCGATGGGGTCGGGTTGGGGCGATGAGGACATCCCCAGCATTGTAGCGACGCTGCTTGGGGGATGCCAATTGGTGACGAATGCGTGCTCTTAAGGAGGGTATGAGCAAGTCAACGCGGGATAGCGTCAAAGCCCTTACTTATTCGAAAGCGGTTTATCGCAGCGCTGGAACGGCTTGCGGAAAAATTCGTTGCAGGCACAAAAGCATACCTCAGGCGCTAAAGCGCCGACCTGTTTCAACGAGTCGGCGGCACGACTGAAGTCGTGCCCTTCCCAATCCGGCTCGGATTAGGATTTTCCGCACGCTGTGGAAGCGCTGCGCCACTCAAAATCGGAGTTTTTCATTAGCCGGTACCCTTCCCCCGTCACGCCAGAACAGGCCTTAATCGGAGTTTCTCTAGTCTTTCTTGACGGTTTCCGATTTCTGCCTGAACATTCTGAGCGCCATTTTTCGCACCGTGTCCGAGACTTCTTTGTTGCCCGCAAGATTCTTAAGATCCGTGACCAGCAAATGCTTGACCAGGCCCAAGGAGACATCGATGGGGGTTCGAGGATTGTTGGTAAGGTTGCGCACGATGGCGTACTGCTTCATGAATCGCCGTTTCAGAGTGATGGAACGAAGCACGGCCTCGAGCACATTCTTCTGATTGGCGAACTTTTCGACCTCGCCGTCGGTGAGCTTGGGAGATTCGAGCACGGCGAGGGCTACGATTTTTGTACCATCGCGAATGAGCAGCGAGCGCTCTTCCTTGGTGCCTTTCATGGCCAGTTGAATTCGTCCGGTGATGCCAAGTTTGGAGATTTTCTGCAGAGCGCTGCCTCGTTGCTCTTCGGGACTGAGGTAGGCCTTTTTCACCGGAGCCGGCGCTTTCTTCACCGCCGCGGCTGCGCCTTGAGAACTCGAAGCGACTGCCTCGGTTTTCGCCTCGACGGGAACTGATTGTGGAAGCGTGGGAGCAGCGGAGGGAAGTTCGTCTATCCCGCCGACCGGCTGGAAGGGTTTGTCGCCTTCGGCGGAGATTTCGCTGGCGTGCTCGGTCAGGTATGCGCCGGTTGCTTCGTCGGGGACTTCCTCCGTGCCGGGTTCAGGGCTGGGCGCGTGATCGGGAGTTGCCGGCTTGGGTGTCGCTTCCAGCGGCGCTGCGCTTGTGATCTCGGGTTCCTTAACAGCGGGCGGAGCGAACGTTGCCAGCTTCTCGGCAATTGCCGATGATTGGGACGGGTTCAAGTTGGGATTGGAGCTAAGTGAGGCCAGAATTGTTTTCGACTGATTGACGCGTGGGCTCTTGACGAGAGTTTCCAGCATATAGCGAGAAGCTGCGGCGGCAAGCTCCGCCAGCGACTCCTCAGAGACCGAGGGATTCTCGAGCAATGCGGGAAGCAGCGTGGGGCGAAGATTTCCCGGCGTGATCATGTAGGCCAGGACTTCTTTGGGGGTGCGCGGATCGGCTGCGGCTTTGCGCGAAGAGGCTTCGTCCCATCCCGCTAGAGTGAGGCGGGCGCGCTCGGCGAAGATTTTGGTTTGGGTCGCCAGGTAAACCAAGATTTCGATCATTTCCTGAGGCGGAACGGAGAGCGCTCCGCGAGCGGCAGTCTGCATCACTTGCGAAGACGCCATGGAGGAGCGGATGGTGTCGATCATGCGTGGCATAGGTGTTGGCTAGCTCCGATCAATGCTGGACTGTATAGGATCGCGCCGAGACGGGCTGCTTCGCCAGCAATTTGGTGAGGGGTAACGTTACGAAAGGCACTTCAGGCGCCTCGATCGGCGCGATTATTGGGGGATGCGGTCAGGGCTTCCAGTTCGAGGACGACTCGCTCGAATTCATTCACGATGCGGTTGGATTTCTTACGCTTGAATTCGTCCAACAAAGCGCGGTAGTACCAGAGCGTGCCCTCACGCTTTCCTTGAAAGCGTTCCCAGATTGCGTCCCCGAGTTCACGATAGTCGGCGACGATGGAGCGGGCATTGTGAAGTTTGTCCGCCGCCGAAACCAAGCGCGTGTCGGCGTCGGCGGTACGGAGATGCCGGATGTACGGCTCTTTGCGCTCGCGCCAGGGCGGCTTGGGGGTCGTGAACGCGTCACTGCAGCCTTCGACGATGTGCGCCACGCGCTTGCCGAAACGGCGACGGACTTGATTGAGCATGGGAACGCCACCGCAGTCCTCGGCGACATCGTGCAGAAGCGCGGCGATGGCAAGGTCTTCGTCGCCTCCGGCTTCGAGAACGAGCCCTGCGACGCCAAGCAAGTGTGAGATATAAGGAACGCTGCCTCCCTTCCGGGTTTGGCCGGAATGCTTGCGGGTAGCAAAAAGTAGCGCCCGCTCGAAACGTGGGCCAAGTTTGGTGACAGTTCGCTTGCGTTTCATAGGCGGGAGTCACCAGGGACGCCGCAGCGACGGGGACAATCAAGACCCCGTTGGCAGAATCGTTTCGATCTGCAGACTCCCCTGACGCTGGGTTTGGGACGGGTCGTGAGCCGCAGCTCTCCCGCAACGCACAACCCGATTGCTTGTCGCCAACGCAGGCAGGAGGAATGAACTAGCCTAATGCCTAAGCCACGGCCTGCGATGACGGCCGATTGAAAGATTGAACCCCGCTGGCCTCGTCTACTTCTATGTCGAAAACGTTGTGCAGGCGGGTCAATCGTAATAAATCGGACACTCTATTACTTGGACTCACCAGCTTTAACTGGCCTCCCCGGTTGCGGACGGAGGTGCAGGCGCGAACCAACTCCCCCACTCCTGAGCTGTCGACATAACCGACTTCCTGAAGATTCAGCAAGATCTTTGCGTGGCCTTTGTCTATCAGCATGGCGATCACGTCGCGAAGCATGACATTGCCTTCGCCCAGAGTGATTCTTCCGACGACGTCGACGATCACCACGTCTTCAATTTCGCGGGTTGAGGTCTGCGTCTTTACCGGCGTGCGGCCCTGGATGCCAAGGCCGAGGCGGTCCAAAATCTCGCAGGCGGTTTGCGCCAGCTCGGGGGATTCGGCGCGCACCACGATCAGCGATTTGCCTTCGGCCAGTACTGCGCGAAAGAAGCTCACGTCCTCGGCGCATTTTTCGCCTGCGGTGGGTTGGAGTCCCCTGTTTTCCCCAGCTGTAGCTTTGCCGACTGCTGCGCCCGCTCCCGCTCCTGCCAGACCTACCAGGGCAGCCGCGCCGAGCCCCAATGCGAACAAGGTCCCGATCCCAGGAAGCAGCAAACTGGCTACCACCACTCCGGACGTCATCCCCGCCGCTCCGCCCACGAAGCCACCGACAGTGGCTCCCAACTGCTTGCCGATGGTTTCAGCTTCTGCTTCCGACCGGGTTAGAAACACGATCGAATCTTCCGGCACCTTGCTAGCCAGTAGTTCCTTCACTGCGGCTTCGGCATGTTCACGGGAATTAAAAACGCCAATGGCAGTTTCCATGGAAACCTCCTCTAGTTAGTTGATCGGAAACAAACGGTGAGCTGGGGGAAAAATCCACCCACCGGCAGAAGAAAACAGAACCGGTAAGGAATAGTCGGTCCACAGCCTTCTGCGCATCGGAATCTTGCCCTTAGGAATGAGCTTTGTCAAGCAATTTCGCATTCTCGGATTGCTATGCCGTGCCGATTCGGGCCACGCCCCCCTCTTTTCAGGAGCCTGGATGAAGTGAGGTCTTGATGCCACCTGGTCCATAGCGGGCTAACTCTTCAAGGCTCGGTTTTCGGCCGATCAGCGTCCCTGAGTCTGCGCGCCCCGGCGGACGGAAAAAGCATACCTCGGGCGCTAAAGCGCGAGCACATTTTCGGCGACTTTAGTGGCACGACTGAAGTCGGGCCCTTCCCGCGGCCAGCGGGCAGCATGCTTTTCCGCAACAGCCAGCTGGCTTGGCTACTTCACGTTGTTAATCAGGACTACGTCGCTATTTTCGGAGCCACGTGCCAGGAATAATTGTTTGCCGTCGGTGGACCAAGCAAAATTGAAGATCGTGCCCTCGGTAAAGTTTGTGATCTGCTTGGGCGGATGACCGTCGAGAGGCTGGCTCAGCAGGTTGGAGACGCCGTTTGCGTTATCCACGTAGATCACGGCCTTACTATCCGGCGACCAGGCAAACGCAGAGTTGATGCGGTAGGAGAGCTTAGTTAGATTGCCGCCCTCGATGGACATATAGGCGATCTCAAAGCGTCCTGTTGCTTCGTCGAAAACGTTAATTGCGACCGACTTTCCATCCGGTGAGACAATCGGATGGCCGGCGGTGCCGTCGATAAGTAGCTGAGGCGTACCGCCAACGAGGGGCTGCTTCCAAGTCCGTATCTTCCCTCCGCCTTGGGATGCGTAGAGCAGCCACTTTCCGTCGGGAGTGATCTGGGGCTCGGTATCGGAATTGCCGTTGGTGAGCTGTTTTGCGATACTGCCATCGACATTCATACTCCATATATTTCGCCGACCGTTGCGGTCGGAGGAAAAAACCACGGTTTTGCCATCGGCGGAAACGGCGGGACCGGTGTTATTGCCCGCATTCATGGTCAATTGCGCCGGGCTGCTTCCGTCGGGGCTCATGCTCCAAATGTCGCTGTGTCCGCTCGCGGTTGAGGTGTAGAGAACGCTTCCGTTTGGCAGAGAGGCAACGCCGAATAGACCTTCGCCGGTCCCGCTCGCGGATGTAATCCGCTTCGCGGTAGCAGAGTCACCCTGTGGAGCGACCCAAATTGACGAGGAGACTTCGCTCTGCACCGTGACCAAGGCGCTGGAATCGGCGGTAAGACTCACTCCGAAATAGCGGTTCAGATCGTTGGTGATGCGGCGCGCCTCGCCGCTGGGGTACGCAACATACCAAAGTTGCGGCGAAAGGCTGGAACTTTGATCAGAGGCGTCGAATATAAGTCCACTGCCATCTCCCATCCAAGCAACGCGTCCGGAGCTGGACCACTTGTTGGAGGAAATTGTTTTTTCCGCTCCGCCGGTTGCTGGCACACCCACGAGGCTCCACTCAGCGGCACCCATACCCTCGGTAGCGAGTGTGGCGATGGTTCGGCCGTCTGGCGACCAACTGGGACCGGCACTGAGACCGAACCAAGACGCGGCGTACCTTGCGGGGAGCTTGCGGCTGGCCACGACGTGCTGATCGGATCCATCGGCCTTAGCGAGCGTAAGATCGTCGGTGCCTTTCGGCGGGTAGAAGCGGGCGAAGGCGATCTGGGTGCCGTCGGGCGAAAGAGCAACGGGATCGTCGACGTCTTCGACTAATTTCCGCGGAGTTCCGCCCAGCACTGGAACCTGGTAGAGGAATGCCTGCGATTCATTCTTGGCGGCGGTGACGTAGTAGACATAGTTGCCGTCGCCCGAGAAGGTCATGCCAAAATACACGACCTCGGCGGGGGGAACGATCTGTACGTTGTTGGCCGTTGTGACCTGGCGTACCCAGAGACTCTGTTTGCCGCCGTCTTCGATTACGTGGACGACGTACTTGCCATCGGGAGAAATGCCAGCCATGCGGGACTTGCCGGTATTGGTCAGGCGCGTGAGGTGGATATTTTGGAAGCCGACCGCTGCCGGCTTGGCGGCGCGGGTAGTTAATTTGTAGATGCCAAAACCGGCGGCCAGAGCGAGCACAATTGCGAGACTTCCTATCAGCAATTTCTTGCTTCCGGTTTCTTGGCTGATTGGGACTTGCGAGGGGGCGCTCGTCGCGGAAACATGCGCCGGATCGGTGGGATGCTTTCCGCTTGGCGGAGGCGCAATTGCGGGCTGCGCCGAGGCGCTCGCCGCTTCATCTGCGGTTTGATACGCGGAGCGGCGGCCGGAGCTGCTGTCTCGTTGCAATCGCTTCAAGTCGCTGCGAATTTCGGAAGCGTGCTGATAACGGAGATCGCGATCTTTCTCCAGCGCCTTGTTGATGATTTCTTCCAAGCGGGGCGGAAGGTCGGGATTCAGGCGCGCGGGCGCGGGCGGCATCCGATTGAGAATGGCGTCGAAAATCATCGCCGAAGTGTCGCCGCGAAAGGGCAGCGTGCCGGTAGCCATTTCATACAGCACCGCACCGAAGGAAAAAAGGTCGGTGCGGGAGTCGAGTTCTTTTCCCTTGGCCTGCTCCGGCGACATATACGCAACGGTGCCAACCGCGGTGCCGGGGCTGGTCAGGTAAATCTGGCTCACGGCCGCTGCGGTCGCTTGGGTCGCGCCCGCGTCAGCGGGTTTGCCCATGACCGGAGTGAGTTTCGCCAGACCGAAATCAAGGATTTTTGCATGCCCCCGCTTGGTGACGAAGAGATTGGCGGGCTTGATATCGCGATGAACGATCCCTTCAGTGTGGGCGGCGTCGAGCGCGTCGGCAATTTCGATGGCCAGCGAAAGCAGTGATTCGGTATCCATCGGCTGCCCCGCGATGCGGTGTTTCAGGGTCACGCCGTCGAGGAATTCCATCACGATGAACGCCTGACCGTCCTGCTCATCGATCTCGTGAATGGTGCAAATGTTCGGGTGATTCAAGGCGGAAGCGGCTTTGGCCTCGCGCTGGAAGCGGCTGAGCGCTTGAGGATCTTTGGCTACGTCGTCAGGGAGGAACTTCAGGGCGACGAAGCGGCCGAGTTTGATGTCCTCGGCTTTGTAGACGACGCCCATGCCCCCGCCGCCGAGTTTCTCCAGAATGCGGTAATGCGAAATGGTTTGATTGAGCAGTTGGTTCGGCCTCAGGCATGGAATGTTATCAGTCGGCGAGGAGAAAGGCGACTACGGAAGTGTGGGCGGCCGCGCCTCGCTCAGTCCGCTCACACACTCATCCTTTGTCATTCCGAGGAGCGAAGCAACGAGGGATCTGGGGTTTGCCGGCCGGGGCAGGAACCTAGATCCCTCGCTTTGCTCGGGATGACAGGCAACTTATTCGAAATCGTTGCCAAGCTTCCCTCGGCTGGACAGCCCCTTCGGCTTTGCTCAGGGCAGGCTCAGGCGGCTGTCCCCACGCGATTATTGCTTTTCTGCGCGGCGCATTTGCAAATAGGCGCGGATGAAGGGTTGCAGGTCGCCGTCGATGACGCGATCGACATCGCCGACTTCCATCTTGGTGCGGTGGTCTTTGATTAGACGATACGGTTGCAGAGTGTACGAGCGGATTTGCGAGCCGAAGTCGATGTCGAGTTTGGAGTCTTCGATCTTCTTGGTCGCTGCGCGCTTCTTTTCCAGTTCGTTTTCGTAGAGCTTGGAACGAAGCATGCTCATGGCGCGGTCTTTGTTTTTGTGCTGCGAGCGTTCGTTTTGACAGGAAGCAACGATTCCGGTGGGGATGTGAGTGATGCGCACGGCGGAGTCGGTGGTATTGACGTGCTGGCCGCCCTTGCCGCTGGAACGATAAGTATCGATGCGCAAGTCTTCCGGCCTGATGACGATATCGATGCTGTCGTCAATTTCCGGGGAGACGAAGACGCTGGCGAAAGATGTATGGCGGCGCTTGGCTTGATCGAACGGCGAAATGCGGACCAGTCGATGCACTCCGATTTCGCTGGTCAGCAGGCCGAACGCGTATTCTCCATTGACCGCGAAGGTCGCCGACTTGAGGCCCGCTTCTTCGCCGGGCTGGTAATCGTAGAGCACAGTTTCGAATCCTTGACGCTCGGCCCACCGCAAATACATTCGGAGGAGCATATCGGCCCAGTCCTGCGATTCGGTGCCGCCTGCCCCTGGGTGGATAGTGACGATCGCGTTGCGGGCGTCGTTTTCGCCGGATAGGAGGGTTTCGGTTTCGAGGGCGTCGACGAGTTGGCGCAGAGAGTCGATTTCGCGGCGCAGGTCGGCGTCGACACTTTCGCCTTCGCGGGCTAGCTCAAAGTAGGCGGAAATATCGTCGCTATGGCGGATTAAGTTGGCTTCGTTGGCCAACATATCTTCCAGGCGCTTTTTCTCGCGCATGACCTGCTGGGATTTTTGCGGATTCGACCAGAGATTGGGGTCGGAGGCTTGCTTTTCGACCTCGGTCAGATGTTGGCGCAGATTGCCTGCGTCAAAGATACTCCCGAAGTTCGCGGACTTTATCTTTCAGGACGGCGTATTCTTTTTCCAGCTCTTCGACCATGGTGTTTCCTCTTTGAATTCGTCGCGGGAGACGTTGCCAGCAACGTCTCTACAGAGCGGCGGCAGAAACGTAGCTTGCTATGTTTCTTTTTGTTTACGAGCCAGCCGCATAAGCAACGCTGCTAGTGAAATTATCGCACATAGATAGGCGAACCAATCGCCGTGGCGGGTGTAGAACGTGGTTGCGTTCACGAGTGCGTAAGGTGCGGACAGCGCAGTGCGGGTTTTGCGGGTCGCGCTGGCGACGGTTCGTCCGTTGGGATCGATGACAGCGGTGACTCCGGTATTTGTGTCGAGCAGCAGCCAGCGGTTGTTTTCGACGGCTCGCATGCGGGATTGCTTCAGATGTTGGGCGTAGGCTCCGCTGTCGCCGTACCAGCCATCGTTGGATATGTTCACCAGCACTTGGGCTCCGTTGTTGGCGAATTGCCGGATATCGTCAGGGAAGATGGATTCGTAGCAGATGAAAACCCCGAGCTTAGTTCCGCCGGCATCGAGCGGTTGGCGCGACGTGCCTCGGGAAAAATCGCCGACTTCTTTGGTCAGACCTCCGGCGAAAGAGAATATTTGTTTGAAAGGCACATACTCGCCGAAGGGGACGAGATGAATTTTGTCGTAGCGAGAAGTCCATTCGCCACTCGGGCTCACGAGCGAGGCGGAGTTGTAGATTTCCGTGGGCTGATTTGGCGTCGCGCTGGCATTGCGAATGCCAATGCTGCCTGCAAGCACCCACGCGTTCGCTTGGCGCGCGACGTTGCTGACTGCATCGCGGAAGAGTGGGTCGCTGGCATAAAACGGAGCCGGGTTTTCGGGCCAGACGATCAAGTCGGGATGCGCTGCGCCATTCGAAGCGAGGCTGATCGCACTCAAGTCGCGAATGGTGTCGTTGAAATACTGCTTTGTCCAATCTGGTCCTTCGAGAATGGGTACATTGGCCTGCACCAGAACCGCGGTGTGGTCCGCGGGAATCGCCGGCGCCGGAACCAAACTTCCGGCTTGCAAAATCAGCGCAGCGACGACGGCAGCAAGCAAGAGCTGTTTGCGCTTTTCGCGCGCTACCAAGAAAGCGGCAGCCAGTGCTGCATTTACCAGCATGATCTCGAACGACAACCCATAAACCCCCGTGACCGAGGCGACGCGGGCCAGCGGAATGTTGTCGACCTGTGTCGTGCCCAGCAGGCCCCACGGGAAACCGGTGATGCGGGTGCGAGCCAGTTCTACGGCGACCCAGAGCACCGGCGAGAGCAGCAATACTCGCAGGTTGACTGGACGGCTTCCCGCTATCAAGCTCACCAACAGGCCAAAGACGCCCTGGTAGATCGCGAGGTAGAGGCAGAACAGAATCAGAATAACAATTCCGACTGGCGTGCTCACGCCGCCGTATTGGTGCATGACGCTGTAAATCCAGTAGCAGGTGCCCGCGTACCACAGAATCCCGCAGGCGTACCCGAGCAAGAACCCTTGCAGTGTGGTTGCGGGCAACAGCTTGATCCCGGCGCGCAACTGGAGCGTGTCTGGTTCTCGGGCCCGCAAGAGCGCGATTAACAATGGCGTGACCGCTACCCAGCAGAGCATGTAAAGATTGGGAAGCGGGAAAATCAGGATCTGCAGAACAGCGGAGAGCAGAACCAAAAGCCAAGCAGTCTTGTGAATTTGTGACACGCCAGCAGGATAGCAAATTGTCGATCGCGGTCCAGGGTGGGGAATGCTTGCAGCTCCCGGTTCTCAGCTCTCGGTTCTCAGTTTCGGAGCAATCATGCTTTTGACAAACTCTACGATCTCTGGCGTCACGTATTCGGGCGGATGAATTTCGAAGATCGGACGGCCTGCAACTGGTTTCAGCGAGATCCCTGACCAGGCGGGCTGGCCTTCCTTCGAAGCGTGCAGAATGACCGCGTCGGCTTGGTCGAGAAATTCCTGGGCTGAGCGTTTGAAGTCCGCGGTGGATGGATCGAGAACTGTCAAGTAAAGATCGGGGCGAATAAACTTCAGAATGCTGTTTGATTCGAGGATTGTGTTTTCTGATTCGGCGAGTCGGCGGCGGATGGTTGGTATGGCTTCGGCCAGGCGGCCTTGTTCGGTGCGGGCCCAAAGCGCGCGAATCGCACCCGCTAGGAGAAAACGCGACGTATCAGATTCGCCTGAACGATCTTTTTCTTCCGAGATCGCCCAAGTATGATCGTCGGTGGCGCAGTGGCAAGATTCTCCGTTGAGCGAACAGACGCCGTGTCCGTATTGCGTGATCTTCAGGGCGGTCCAGTGGTAAGCGGGCAGAGCTGCGATCAGGCCAGCGACTACGCTGGTTTTGCCAACGCTGCGGGAGTGTCCGCCGATGACGACGATTGCCATGATGATTTCATTTCGCGGGCGGGGGCGCCCGCGCCACATAAAATCTCTATTCTTTCTTTGCCAATCGCGCCAACGTCGCCAGCTCTTTCAGGTATTCCCGTACTGGCTTGGCCGGAGTTCCCCAGAAGGCAATTCCCCTCCCGCGCAAAATTTTGCTGGGCAGGACGCCACCTTGCCCTCCGAGCATTACTCCTTCTTCGATGCGGGCGTGTTCTCCGATGCCAACCTGGCCTCCGAGGACGACGTTCTTCTCTATGGTAATGCTGCCCGAAAGGCCGGTTTGCGCGGCGATCACGACGTCTTCTCCGATCAGGCAGTTGTGGCCGATGTGCACAAGGTTGTCGATTTTCGTGCCTCGGGCGATGCGGGTTACATCGAGAGCCCCCCGATCAATGGTTGTGTTCGCGCCGATCTCGACGTCGTCTTCGATTTCGAGGCGTCCGACCTGAGGAAATTTTTCATACCGGCCAGTCGCCCGATCGCGCACGTAGCCGAAGCCGTCGCTGCCGAGGACGGCACCGGAATGAGCGATGACGCGGTCTCCGAGGCGCACGCCCGGATAGACAGTTACATTCGGATACAGATTGCAGTTGCGCCCGATGAGAGCGTTCGCACCGATCACGGTGCCGGCGCCGATCCGGGTGTGCTCGCCGATGTGCGCTTCTTCGGCGATGACGACTAGCTCTTCTACCGTTAGATCGTTCGCTAGTTTCGCCGATGGATGCACGATTGCGCTCGGATGAATGCCGGGCTTTGGCTCTGGTTTCGGACAAAGAAGTTGCGCAGCGCGGGCAAAAGCCAGCCGGGGTTGGGTGGCGAGAAGCAGCGGCTTGGGGTTCGTCTCTCCCACCGCGAAATCGCCCACGATTACGGCAGCGGCACGCGATTTGAGGGCTGAATGAAGATGTCTCTCATCGTCTACGAAAATCAGGTCGCCCGGCCCTGCCGATTGGGCGCCTGAAATGCCTGTCAGTTGGACAGTTTCGTCCCCGAGGACGCGAGCCTGCACAAAGTCGGCGACCTCTTGGACGGATCGCGCCCTGACTAAAGTCATGGCACCTTTTTATACGTTTGGCTCGGGAAAGGAAAGCTGGGGCTAGAATGTTGGCATGGAGCGGAAGATTTTCTGGATCAGCTTCACCGTGCTGGGCCTGGCAGCCGATTTTGTTTTGCCGCTATGGTGGGCCTTGGCGGCAACCATCCCAATTGTCTTTGTGAGCTGGTGGATCGCGTACCGGAGTGACTGGTTTGGCTAGAACTCAGGAGCTCGTCTCATAGATCTGTTTCCGTTACTGCTGGCGCAACAGCGATTCATCAAAAGCTAAGGTGATCGCTGAACCAAAGTCCGGGCTGCCATGTCCTATTGGCTGGAAAACACGGGGCAGAAAGCTATTGATTCCGACACAAAGCGGGCCAAAGCAGGAGCAATTTGGCTATGTTTTGTTGCGGTAGCGACTATTCTCAATTCGCTGATACTGTTCAAGTATTCTCGTTTCATCGACCTCTTCATTGGACTTTCGTTTACACAGTTCATTGATGCGATTTTCGTGGGAATGCAACTTGAACCATTGGGGGCGCCTTGGTGGTATACGGCTCTACCGCATTGGTGTTAGACGCGCCATTTGTCTTCGCGTTGCTGCTGCTTGCCGTGAAGGTCGGGAGACGGCGGCGGCGTGCTACCCAGGTCAGCCTTTGGCTATACGCAATTGACACTCTCGCCATTACGCTCAGCTTCGCAGCGTCGATAACAGTCTTTCACTTGCCCATCAAAACACTTGCTTGGCAATCCTTGACTCTCATTGTTCATGGCGCCGGCCTGTTCGTCCTTTCCCGCGCATGGCGAGCTTCCGCGATTGCACAAGCTACCGCATGACTGACGAGAGCGGGGCATTTGCAGTCATGGACCGGTCGTCGCGAATTCTTCGCAGGAAAGGAAATAGCAATCATTGCGCACGCTCTAAGAAAAACACCGTGCGTCCCAGGAGCTAGTAAAGCGGGGGCTGGCCTTCGGGCCGGGTCTTCCATCGCCGATGCACCCATAGCCATTGATCTGAGTACCGCCTTACGTAATCCTCAATCACCTTCGTGAAAAGGGCTGTGTTGGCTACCGCGTCGGCATCGTCGTCGCCAGTGCGGATCAGGTTTATCGCGGGATCAAAGCGCAGGCGGTATTTTCGCAAGGCGGGATCCCAAATCGTGAAACCTGGGACTACGGCAGCGTCAGTGCGCAACGCGATTCTGGCCAAGCCGCTGGCTGTGCACGCCGGGATTCCAAAGAAGTCAACAAATACGCCTTGCGGCGGGGTCATGTTCGTGTCCATGAGAATGCCCACGGTTTCTCCGGCTTTCATGGCCGAGAGCAGGCCGCGGACGAAGTCGTCTTTGTCGACCATGGAGTTGCCGTGCATAGTCCGATATTGGCGGGTCAGGCGATCGAGGTAGACGTTATCGAGCGGACGCATCACGACGTGCAGCGGATGTCCGTGCAGGGAATGAGTAAAGGCTGAAAGCTCCCAGGCTCCCAAGTGTGCAGTTAGAAACAGAACACCTTTGCCGCGCGCCAGAGCACGCTCGAAGTTTTCGAATCCGTCGTAGACCACGACTTTGCTGACGTTCTCCCGTGTGTACGTGGGGAATAAACAAACTTCCGCGGCCTGCCGCCCGAAAGAAGTAAAGACGCCGCGCAGGATTTTGGCGCGTTGATGGTGGGTTTTGTTGGGAAATGCCATCGCCAGGTTGTGCATGCCCACGCGGCGCAGCCGGAGATGCAGCACATAAACCGTCCAACCGAGAACGATGCCGGCGGCGCGGGCCAACGGACGCGGCAATGCGCCGATGAACTTGACCATCACCCAGGCGAGGGCATACTCGAGGCGCTGACGCATGTTGGGGGAAAGGGTGACGGTAGCACCGGGAAAACCTTACGTCAAACGAACGGCGGTGCTGCACTAGTGTGATGTCCCAGAAATTCAGGGAATAATTTCGACGCCTTTTTCGCGGGGATGAGAGGGATTCCCTCAGGGGCTAAAGCCCGTGTTTCCTGGCGTTGGTGACGGCGCGGCTGAAGCCGCGCCCTTTCAAGGCATTTCTATTTATGCCGCGAATTTACGGGAGAGCACAGTAACGTCCCCAGAACAAAGCATCTGCCTTACTTACTGGCCTCCTTCGCCCATTTCGCCAACGTTTCGAGGAACGGATAGGCGGCGGCCGGCGGTTGGATCTGCCCCTGAAGGGCGGCTTTCGTGCTCACCATGTGCCCGTAGAATTCTCGGGTGCTATCATTGTCCTGACGAATGACGCCGCCGTCCAGCGCTAATCCGGCGAAAACTCCGCGAGCCCGCGAGTAGCTCAGGATTTGGGCGCGCATCTTCCAATCGGTGCCGGCGGCGGCTTGGCGGCCGACCGGACCGGCGGCGACACTGGCGTCTGCACCCAGTTTGAACTGGCTGGAGAGAAGCTGGCGCATGCCGTCGTCATTCATGACCAGCATGACTAAATCGACCGCCTGGCCTCCAATCTGCAGGCCGAAACTTCCTCCCTTGATCGTGAAAAAAGCTGGGGCGCTCCACCCTTTGGGGTTTCGGCAACTGGCTAATCCGCGCCCGTAACGCGCGCCCACGACGAAGCCGCCATTCAACATGGAGGGCACGACAGCCACACATTCGGCCGAACCCAGCACGTCCGAGGGGATGCCCTGGTCAGGGGTGGATTGGATTTCGTTGAGCACATCGGCCGCGGCTTGAACCCGGTCCTGGGCCTTGCTTTGCTTTCCGGCTTGGTCTTCATCAGTGGCAAAGGCGAGAGTGGCCAGGCCGAGTACTGCACATAAGAGCAAAAGTTTCTTCATTTGATCTTTCCTACCCATGGGATCTTTGCTGTCCAGGTAGCACCGCCGTCCCGGCGGCTGTCGTGGGGGCGTCGGCGCCCCAACAGGCGAGGGCAGGATGCCCTGGTGACAGCCGGCAAGATGCCGACGCTACAAAAATTCCTAACCGATTCTAATGGATTATCGGGACTCAAGCGGGCTGGAGTATTGATGATTCGGGCACGTACAAAAAAAATGCGGGGTTGGCAACGGTGACCCTAATCTCCGCTCCCAACCCCGTCTCCCAGGTTCTGTGGTAGGTGAACCGAGTATGCGGCAGGCGGAAAAAGCGGACAAGATTACGAGGGTCATTGTCCTTTAGTAACTTTGCGACAGGCGCCCTATTTTGCCGCGACCAGGTTGTGTGTAATGGCATGCACCGAAAGCGCGATGCGGTTTTGCACGCCGACTTTCCGCATCAACTTGGCGACGTGCGCCTTTACGGTACGCTCTTCAATGCCGAGTGCAGAGCCGATTTCCTTGTTGGAGCGCCCAGCCACCAGCATTTCCAGAACTTCTTTCTCACGGTCGGTAAAGGTCACTCGGCCGGCGGGAAAAACGCGTCCCGGAGAGGACGACACCCGCTCGATGAACATGGACAAGACCCGTCGGGGCGCCCACACGGAACCTTCATTCACAACCCGGATGGCCTGCACGAATTCGCTGGGCGATGCGGCCTCGTCCACGTAGCCTTTGGCGCCGGACGCGATGGCCTTCAGAATGGTCTCTTCGTCGATGCCGGAACCGGTCACAATAATGCGCAGGTCGGGGCGCGTGGCTTTCATGGTGGCCATGAGATCGAAAAGGTTCTGGCCATTGCGATTGCCCAGCAGGATGAGATCAATACCTTGCAGGGCGGAGATATCGGGAAGCGAGGCGGAGATCAACTCGAAATCCGACTCATTGTCAAACAGGGCCCTAAATCCCACGAACCGCAGCGGGTCACTTTCCACCACGGCAATACGGATCGGCGCTTTCTTTACCGGTGCAGCTTTCGTGGCCATTGCAGATTTCATAGCTTTCCTACTCGAGTAGATGGTTTAGCATATCTGCATTCGTCCCCGATGCAAAGCGCGGTAACGGTTTTGCAATTACGGCAGTAACATACAAATATCGTTAGAAAGAGGCAAGAATTCATGAGGTTACCTTACCGATTACGGGCACCCCAATACCTGCGGCTGGCGGCAATGTTGCTGGTCGCTGGGACGCTGTTCTCTGCGGCACAAACCCCATATCAGCCAAAGTTTAAGGGAGATCCGGCGCGATCGGAATCCGAGGCCAATGCCTTGGGTTACATGCGTACCGTGATCCGGGCGCAGCAGCAATACTACAAAAAGAATAACAAGTATGCGGCGAGCCTGGCGGACCTGGTTCATACCGGATCTTTCACCAAACGCATGACCCAGACGGATCGGGGGGATTACACGGTGACTTTTCGCTCACGGAAAGATGGATATGAGCTGACGCTGACGCCCAAGCAACAGGATGCTGAGCATCGGGCGTTTTACGCCAACGAGGATGGGGTCATCCACGCGGATGAGACGAAAGCGGCGGATGAGAATTCGCCGACGGTGAAGTAATGGTGTTCGTGGCACCGCACGGGCGAGGACGCCCGCGCCTGCATCGGACTAACTGGCGATCCCGGGTTTGATTTCTACGGCTTTGTCGTTGCGGTAGGTGACGCTGACCGGGTTTCCGCCGTTCGGATAGTTCACCGTCCGGTTTCCGGGTTCGCCTGATTTTTCTGGAATCCCCAAACCAATCGAAAAATCGGTTTGCAGTTCGCTCATCCCCGGCTTGACCTGGTGTTTGTCGATCGCATCCCAAACGTCGGCGGGCCAATGTTTGTAGAGTTCGTGGGGATCCTGAATGAAGAGCATGTCGTCGGAGTAAAACTTGTAGTCGATGCCCTTGATCGATCCGACGGAAAAAGCGTAACTCTTGCCATCTTTTTCTAATACTGCCATCACCTGGCGCTCACCGGGCGATTGCGGGGCATCGGCGGTGATGACATCTTTAATTTGCAGTTTTTCAATGGGCAGGAGTTTGCCGGCTTCGTGCGAAAAGTCGACGCGATGACGAGCGGGGTCGTAGGGATAATAAGTGTACGCGTAACCGACCTTGACCCACACCGGTTGCTCGGTGAGTTGATGGGCTGACTTTAGATCGTAGGGATACAGCTTTTTGGGAGTGACGTAATAGTCGGGATTCAGGGGGGGTGCTTTCTTCACCTGCTCGATCTGGCTTTCGTGGCGTTCGTACAAAATGTAGGCGAGGCGGCAACCCGAGATGAGGATTGCCACGATCATTACGAGCTTCAGTCTTTGTTTGAGTTCAGGGCTGATCTGCATCAAGCGTAACCTTACCAGAACCCGGGTTTGGAGCAGGCATGGGAATCATAATTTCGCGCGTACGCGCTGAGTTTTATGCGGGATTCTGGTTTCGTGGGGTAAACTTAGATCATGCGTGGGGGGCGCTATCCGCGCCCATTTCATAGGAGATGACCATGGCTGCCGTGACTGAAAGCGAAGTTCTGAGCGCTCTGAAGCAGTGCTACGACCCGGAGATTCCCGTGAACATTGTGGACCTGGGATTGATCTATGCGGTCCGTTTGGAAGCGGTTACCGATGATCGACAGGATGTTTCAGTGGACCTGACGCTGACTTCTCCGGGCTGCCCTTCGCACGTCATGATCGGGGAGCAGGTCAAAGCCAGGCTGGAGCAGTTGCCGGGGATTCGGACGGCAACTGTAAACGTCGTGTGGACTCCGCCGTGGACTCCGGATCGTTTGAGTCCTGAGGCAAGAACGCAATTGGGCATCGAGTAGAAAGTGAGTTGCGGCGACTTCGCCGCAACTCACAAGTCCAACCTTAAATGGCTGCGATTCCATTAAATCCGACGGCCTTGGGAAGTCCACCGACGGTTCCAAGGTTGGTCAGAGTGCCATCGGACTGGATCCCGAAAACACTGATCATACCCACCTCTGCATCGAGGGTGTAGAGGAACTTGCCGTCAGCACTAATGGCCATGTCGAGATTCGTAGCTCCGGTGGGATTTGTTCCCACGATCGTTCCGGGTAACGCGGTCAGCGCCCCATTTGAAGCGATGGTAAAACCGGATATGTTGGATGTGCCAGCGTTGGAGGTGTAAACCCATTTGCCGTTTGGAGTGACTACATTCCAGCAGGTTGCTGCCCCCAGCGTCGGAACGCTGGTACTGATCGCGGTCAGCTTACCATCGGAAGCAACTGAGTAGGAAGAGATGGCTGAGGCGTCGTTGCCTCCGGCGGGACCAGTCTCGGCTGCCAGGGCGGCTCCGTTCGGGGCAAAAACGAGCGCGAAGACTCCGGGGCCTGCGCTGGGATTGATCACAATCGGAGATAGGGTTCCGTTGTTCTGAACGCTGAATGCGTCGATGCTGTTGGTTTCTCGTTCGGTGACGAGCAGGAACTGGCCGTTGGGGCTGAAGGCCAACGATGCGGCTCCTGAAGTATTTGTGCTCAAAAAGCTGAGAGAATGGGGAATCTGGTGGAGTTTTCCGTGCTGGTCGAGGCGGAAGCCAACCACGCTGCTGCTGCCTCCAGTATTCAGAACATATACAAGGGATCCATGCTGGGCTATGGCGTTGGGTTCGCTGCCGCCTGAGAGTTCCTTATCCGCGAGCCACAGGTTAGCGCCTTGAACTTGAAATACTGAGATATCTCCGCTGCCGGCGTTGACTGCGAACAACAGGCTGTGATCTTCGCTCGGGGTTAGGGAGCCTTGCGATTCTAAGGGGTCGTTGTTGCCGCCGCTGCCGCGGCCGCCGGTGGCAAATCGCCGGTTTTCTTGCAATGAGCCATCTGCGGCTCGTTTGTAGGAGATGACTTCATTCCGGTCGACGTCATTGGTCATAACGAAGACTGCACCTTGGGAATGCTCGTCCTCTGCATTGCTACGGGTTGGGGAGACGACGCTGATCGCGAGCGCGACCATCCAGAGGATGTGAACTGCCTTACGCATATTCCAACTCCTGTGTGCTTTATGTCACGCGCCGAACCAGACTGGGACTGCAAATATTTGCATCTGGCGCGGCTGCGCGCAGGCATGAGAGTCACGGGATGGAAAGAAGTTTCAAACCGTTTAGAAATATTCTCGTGGACATTAGATTGAAGAAGCGAAGGCTCGAACCACAAAGGACACACAGGTTCACGAAGGAGAACGCTTGCAGAATCCGTTGACAAAGGTTCTGATCGAAGATAAAGTTTGCCTCCGATTCTTTCCTCTCTGGCAATTTTCAGGATCAGGAGTCCGGCCATGCGGAAAATGAACAGGCAGGTAATTTTCTTCACTGCAGTCTCGGTGATGCTGGTCGGACTCTCTCTGGAACGCGCAGATGCATCAGGAGTCAAAACCTACAAGGGCAAGTTTTCCGACGGCGCCATTTACCTGATCCAGGTTCCGTCGAACTGGAACGGTACATTAGTTCTGTACAGCCACGGATATGTAGTGCCGGGGTCGTCCAATCCGGCGGAGGATGTGGGCGATCCGATCACTGGTGCTTACCTTCTATCGAACGGCTATGCCTTGGGCGGATCTTCTTACGCGACAACCGGCTGGGCCTTTCAACAAGCGGTTCCGGATCAGATAGAAGTTCTGGACACTTTCAAGACTTTGGTCGGCGCGCCCAGCCGCACCATCGCGTGGGGACACTCGTTGGGCGGCATGGTCACAGCGGGGCTGGTGCAACTTTACCCTCAGCGCTTTGACGCGGCGTTGCCCATGTGCGGAGTTGTGGCGGGCAGCGTTGGAACGTGGAATGCGGCTTTGGACTCGGCCTTTGCCTTCGACGTCCTATTGGGATCGGGTTCGGGATTGCGACTGGTGAATATCAAAAACGGTCTGAAGAATCTCACCATTGCCGAAGGAATACTCTCGGCTGCACAGGAAGATGCACAGGGACAAGCGCGGATCGCCCTGACTGCAGCTCTTGACGACACGCCTGGCTGGTACGATCCTCTATCGCCGGAACCATCTTCTACTGATTATGCCGCACAGGAAGCGAACCAGTACTTGTGGCTTGCGAACATCGACTTCCCGTTCGCTTTCGATCTTCGGGCTGAGCTCGAAGGGCGCGCGGGCGGCAACGGGTCGTGGAACAATGGGGTCGACTACGAGAAACAAATTAAGAACTCCGTGGACTATGCGGAAGTTCAAGCGCTCTATCAGAAGGCTGGTCTGAATCTGGATCAGGACCTCGAGGCTCTAAAAGACGCGGCGCGAATCAAGGCGAAGCAATCCGCGCTGACTTACCTGGAACAAAATATTATTTTCAACGGCGAGATTCCGTTCCCCGTGCTGACCTTGCACACTAAGGGCGACGGTCTGGTGGTGGTCGAAGACGAAAGCGCATACAAGGATGTTGTCCAAGAAGAGCATGACGGCGGTTTGCTGCGGCAGTTATTTGTGCATCGCGCCGGGCATTGCGAGTTTACTCCGGCGGAGACCGTAGTCGCCTTTGGAGCGCTGATCAGCCGGTTGGACACGGGCAAATGGCCTGCGCTTGGGTCCGGTACGCTGAACAAAGCGGCCAAAGCTTTAGGATCAAAGTTCAATGTCTTGTCAGTCGACGGTAAGAACGTTCACGTCCCCCCAGCGTATTTCAAGTTCCAGCCAGCGGTTTTTTTGCGACCGTTCGATGCCGGCAAGGACTGAAGAAAACTCTGAGCACCCAACCAATTTAGAATCGTCCCACGAGCGTAGACACTCGCGCCCCTTCGCTTTCGGCGCTCAATTCTGTCTAAAATTTGGACAACAGAAATGCGCTGAAAATCTGTAAGTGTCCTGAATTGAAACCATATCGCGGTTCTGCGACGAAATAACATTGACATCGATAACAAGCGGATTAAGAATCGTGGCCGGTCATTTTGATTCCGACCTGGATCGGAGCAGAAGCCCAAAGCCTCGATTAGGAATATGGAGTCGGTGACATTTTCCCTGGGGTTTGTTCGTGAAATTCTTTCAGGAGGAAAATATGCGCAAAATGATCTTTATCGCCGTGCTGGTCGCGGCAAGTGTCGCTTCCGCGCAAGTGCGCCGGGGCGACGGCATTGTTCCGCGTTCGAGCATCGAGAGGCCGCAGGATGTGGGCCGAAGGATGCACACGAACTACATCATTTACGCGCCGGATGGGGTCATCCGCCCTCAATTCAATCCCGGCGGCGAAACACCAGCGTCGCTGGGCTGTGTGTATGACGTTGTATCAAACCCGATCGCGGGATGCCCGATTGCGACCGCGTCGGAAGTTCCGACCGGCGGCAGCGGCGTGATTGTGATTGTGGACGCTTACGACTATCCCAGCGCGGCTGCCGATCTGGCAACCTTCTCGAGCGACTTCGACCTGCCGGCGCCGAATTTCTCTGTGCAGTACGGCAGCGGGAAAAAACCGGCGAACGGTTGCCGCAACGGCTGGAATGGCGAGGAATCGCTGGACATCGAATGGGCGCACGCTATGGCGCCGAATGCACAGATCATACTGATGGAAGCGTCTTCCAGTTCCAACAGTGCCTTGTACCAGGCGGTAACTGCAGCCAACTCGTACATCGCAGCCCATGGCGGCAAGGGTGAAGTCTCCATGAGTTGGGGCGGGAGTGAGACCAGCGGCGAGACCGGTTCGGATCATTACTTCACGCAATCTGGCGTAGTCTACTTCGCGTCGGCGGGCGATTCTCCGGGCGTGATTTATCCCAGCTCTTCAGTGAACGTGGTTTCGGCCGGAGGCACTCAGGTGAATCGCAGCGGCGGGAACTATACCAACCAGACGGCATGGAGTGATGGTGGAGGCGGTGCCAGCCGGTATGAGGCGAGGCCGTCATTCCAAAGCAGTATCTCCGGCATCGTGGGCACGAAGCGGGGCACGCCTGACTTCTCTTTTGATTCCAGCGGCGGTTCGCCGGTAGCCGTTTACAACTCCAACTGCTACGGCGGATGGCTGGAAGTGTACGGGACCAGCGTGGCTTCTCCCTCGCTGGCCGGCATCGTCAACAATGCCGGAACCTTCAACAGCAGCAGCAACGCCCAGAATACAGAGATTTATGACAACTACACCAACACCGCCGACTTTACCGACGTCACGTCCGGCAGTTGCGGCACTCATAGCGCAACCACGGGATGGGATTTCTGCACGGGCGTCGGGGTCGACAAAGGATTGCTTGGCAAATAACTCGATGTAGCTTTGATTTCAACCAGCCCGCTTCTTACGGAGCGGGCTTTTTGTTACGGCGTAGCTCACTTCTTTTTACGGTATTCCTCCATCATGGCCTGCATCCGATCCATGGTGGGCTGCAGTTGTTGCGGGTCGCGAATGCAGTTGAAGAAGATTGAACGCACGTCGAAATCTCCAGCTTGCATACCCGCGAAATAGTGGTAATCCGCAGGCAGCGGCGGGCCACCAGGCTCGCCCGCGGCAGGAATGATCTCGGGAAGTTGGATAGCGTACATACTGCCGCCGGCTAGAACTTCATGCGGATACTGCAGGAGCCAAACACAGTTTGCCGACACCTCGATATAGTTGGCGGAGACCGCGGCACCCGCGAGCAGCGCCATCAGGACAAGCAGGGCGGCTGCAGACAGACAGAATTTTGCTGGTCTGGTCCAGTTCCCATACCCTGGACTGACGAAACGGGGAGGTCAGCACAGCCGGCTCAGGAAGGCGTCACCGCAACCGGCGGTGTTCTCCGCATGTGGTTCGTCGGGGTGGAATCGGGTAAGATACTTCGTCGTTCGCTCTGCCCGACAAATGAACCGCGAATATCACCGGGGATATAGTCAGGAACTTCATCGCGATATGGAAGCGCTGGTCTTCGGGCACGGCGGCTCTCCGCTGCTGGTGTTTCCGACTTCGATGGGCAGGTTCTTCGAATACGAAGATCGCGGGATGATCGGCATTCTGGGGTCCAAGATTGACAGTGGAGAGCTGCAGGTATTTTGTCCTGATGCGGTGGACACTGAGAGTTGGTACAACAAGAGCGTTCATCCGCGGCAGCGCGTGCTGCGGCACCTGCAGTACGAGCGCTACATTCTGCACGAATTCCTTCCCTTTCTGCGCTGGAAAAATCCGACCCCACGATTGGCGGTGACGGGATGCAGCTTCGGTGGCTACCATGCCGTGAACTTTGCCTTGAAGCATCCCGATGTAGTGACGCATTGTGTGAGCATGAGCGGGGCGTACGACATCCATCAATTCTTGGATGGCTATTACGACGACGATTGTTATTTCAATTGCCCGGTCGATTACCTGCCGAAGATGAATGACGACTGGTTTCTGAGCCGCTACCGGCAGATGAAGATCGTGCTGGGCTCGGCGGACTGGGACATGTGTCTGGATGAGAATGTGAAGCTTTCGGCGATGCTGAATGAAAAAGCGGTGCCGCATTGGCTGGATGTGTACGGCGATCATTCGCAGCATGATTGGCCGTTGTGGGAGAGGATGGCGGGAAAGTATTTTTAAGCCGGAGGTCGGTGGTCGGTGGTCGTTTGCGAGTCGATCTGCGGAGCTGCACAGAATGTTGTTCGCAGGCTGCTTTCGTGCGGCTTCTGGTTTAAGGCTTTGCGGGAATACCTTGAATCGGGGCTCATTGAATTGACTGACTAGGGGTCCTTCGACTGCGTGGCCGATTCGCTTTGCTCATCAGACACTACGCTCAGGATGACATTTTTTGTGGGGAGATGGTTATGAAGAAAATCGGAATTCTGTTTGGCATGGAGAATACTTTTCCGCCGGCTTTTGTGGAGAAGGTCAACAGCATGAAAGTTGACGGCGTGATGGCGGAGTTTGTGAAGCTGGGCGGTGTGAAAATGGCTGATCCCAGCGGGTACCGAGTGATCGTTGACCGGATTTCGCAAGACATTCCGTTCTATCGCGCTTATTTAAAGAACGCGGTGCTGAGCGGGACGATCGTGGTCAACAATCCATTCTGGTGGACGGCCGACGATAAATTTTTCAATTATGCGCTGGCGACCAAGCTGGGCGTGGCAATTCCAGCGACGGTGCTCTTGCCGCACAACAAGCATCCCGAGGGCACGACGGATCAGTCGATGCGTAATCTGATTTATCCCTTGAATTGGGACGAGATTTTTGAGTATGTCGGCTTCCCAGCTTTTCTGAAGCCATATTCGGGCGGAGGCTGGAAGCACGTTTACAAAGTGCATTCGCCGGAGGAATTTTTCTATCACTACAATCAGACTGGCGACCTTTGCATGACTTTGCAGCATGGGGTGGAGTTCAGGGAATATTTCCGCTGCTACGTGGTCGGGCAGGAAAAAGTGCGGATTATGTATTATGATCCGCGAGCGCCATTCCATGAGCGCTATGTGCGGAATCCAGTTCCGGCGGATGCAAAATTGCTGGAGCGCGTGGAGAAGGACGCGCTGACTTTGTGCCGAGCACTCGGCTACGATTTGAATACGGTTGAGTTTGCGGTCGAAGACGGGATTCCTTATGCGATTGACTTTATGAATCCGGCGCCCGATGCGGAAGCTACATCCGTGGGACAGGAGAACTTCGAGTGGGTGGTGAATGCTGTTGCGGAAATGGCTGTAAAGAAGGCGCTTAGCGAGGAAAATCCGGGGCGGGAGTTGAGGTGGGCAGCGTTTCTGGCAGGACCTGCGCCTCAAGTTGCTCCGGCGGCGAAGCCAGCTGCTCGAAAGCGGGCTCGGGCTTAAGTTCAAGCAATCAAAAAGAAGCCGAGCTACGCTCGGCGGACAGTCGAGGGCGGCTGGAAGCCGTGAAGAAATTGTGTATCGAGCCAACAACGTGATTGCGAAATGAACCGTGGTGGGTAAACTGCGGATGTGAGCGACCACGGCGTGCCCGCTGAACCGCGACTTGTCTCTATCAATCGA
>JBAVAQ010000086.1:0-37238 GCA_049585795.1 Terriglobales bacterium
GTTGTGTGCTGGGCATGCTCAACAGCTTGGAGGTGAAAGTCCTCTGGCCGACCTGATGGAGGTAAGGCCTAGTGATGATGCAAGGGCCACCGCCGCGAGGCGGGGTCTGAAGGAAGCATGGAACAAACGTGTGAGTCGATGAACAAAAACCGGATACAAGGCGCCAGCGCCGGACGAGCGGGCAACTTACCGCGAAGTCCATATCCATCAAGGACGCGAAGCGTAGATTCGGCGACTGTGCACGGAAGGCGGTTGAGCTTACCCCAGGAGATCTGCTCGGCGTCGCCTCCGGCGACTGAGGTGGTCGAAAGGCCGCCTGACCGCAGGGCAGAAGTCAGCATAAGGCATAGTAGGTCATGACGTCGGCGAAGCTAGTGAGGCACTCCGATCCGAAAGGTGGAGAAACAGATAGGCTGAACCGGGAACGATGGCCGAAGGCCGGAACGAGAAGGAGAGGCAAGTAGGACATGAATCTCAGGAGCGACCAGCGGCAGAACGTCCAGGGAGAACTGGACTTCTCGTCTCCGCCAGCGGGTGAAGCCCGCGAAGCGAGAAGGGAAGAGACCGAATCGACCCCGGCGATGCATGCCCCCGAAAGCCCAGCCAGCGCGAATCGATTGATGGAGGAAGTATGTGAGCGAGAAAACCTGAAGCAAGCTTTGCAGCAGGTGAAAAGTAATAAAGGTAGCGCGGGAGTGGACGGGATCACCGTTAACCAACTCACGGACTATCTGAAACAGCACTGGCCAGTGATCCGAGAACAACTGCTGAGTGGAACCTACGAACCGAAGCCGGTGAGGCGGGTGGAGATCCCCAAGCCGGACGGCGGGGTGCGAAAGCTTGGTATCCCGACGGTGCTGGATCGATTGATCCAGCAAGCGGTGATGCAGGTGCTGCAGCGGCAGTGGGACTCGACGTTCTCCGACCACAGCTATGGTTTTCGACCGGGACGATCTGCACATCAAGCGGTAGCCCAAGCGCAACAGTACATCGCCGCAGGCTACGGCTGGGTGATTGACCTCGACCTCGAAAAGTTTTTCGACCGAGTCAATCACGACAAACTGATGGGGCAGATCGCCAAACGAGTCGAAGACAAGCGGCTGCTGAAACTCATCCGGGCATTTTTGAACGCCGGGGTGATGGAGAACGGACTGGTCAGCCCCAGTGTGGAAGGCACTCCGCAAGGAGGTCCACTTTCGCCACTGCTGTCCAACCTCGTACTCGATGAACTCGACCGAGAGCTCGAGCGACGCGGACACCGCTACGTTCGCTACGCGGATGATTGCAACATCTACGTGCGCAGCCAACGGGCCGGTCGACGAGTGATGGAGGGCATCACGCGCTTCATCACGCACCAACTCAAGCTCAAAGTCAACGAAACGAAGAGTGCGGTGGCGCGACCGCAGGAACGGAAGTTTCTCGGATTCAGCTTTACCGACGGTCCGGAGATTAAGCGCACGATTGCGCCCAAAGCTCTGGAACGGTTTAAGTGTCGCATCCGGGAAGTTACACTTCGGGCGAAAGGCGTCAGCTTGGAGACGACGATAGCCGAGCTAGCTTCGTATCTGCGAGGTTGGCGCAGCTATTTCGGCTTCTGCGAAACGCCTGTGGTGCTGGAGTACTTGACCCGCTGGGTCCGGCTCCGACTGCGAGCCGCTATGTGGCGGCAATGGAAAACACCACGCCGTCGCCGAGCGGCTCTGCTAGCACTTGGGGTTCGCCCGCGACTGGCCAACAACACGGCCGGCAGCGGACTAGGCCCCTGGTATCTGGCCCGGGCCAAAGCCCTCTCTGTGGCGCTTTCCAACGCTTACTTCAAATCGCTCGGCCTTCCAACACTGACCGATGGATGCTAGCGGAACCAACTCGAACCGCCGTGTACGGACCCGTATGCACGGTGGTGTGGCAGGGGTCGGCGGGTGACCGCCGCCCCTATGCCGATCTGACGGGCTACCCTTCCCTAATCGGTAAGGTAAGGTTTGCCCGTGATCCGGGAAGCAATCGCGATTTCGACACTCGTCAATGCCGATATGCCGGCTAACTTGTTTGTAAAACGCGCTTGTGTCCATTACCGCATTAACGCACTGCCTTCACGTGCTTCGCGTAGCATTTGCGCTGCGGCTCCCCGCGAAGCTGGTGGGACATTGAAGGCGTGAAAAGCAAAGAAATTGGATTTCCTAGACTGTCTGAAGGTGAGCGCGCAGCATGCGAATCTCGACAAGGCCTTCCCGCAATCAGGCTGGGAGTCATAAGGTTAATGAGATTTTCGCCTAGAAGGCTCAGGATTCGATGTGTGCGAAGCAGCGTCTTGGTTGCTTCGTCCGAGGCCGATTTGGTCGGCTCGCTGCCCCGGTTGCGAGGTCGAAAGCGGCCCTTTCGCCGCGAACGGCTTCACGATCACACAAGCTTCCGATATGGTCGGGACTTATGGCTTTTCGTTCCGTTCTCCAGGCGCCGAAACGCTGGTATTTGCGTAGACCTTGATCCAATGATTACGTACTTCGGGGCTCGCTTTCCGGCCGTTCCAGTTAAAAACGATGAGGTTGGTTTTCTGTTTTGGCATATGGCAGTCAACGCAGTTGCTCACAATTGTCTGTTTGATCTTCGGATGGCTCTCGGCTTTATGGCACTGCAGACAACGCCCGGAGAATGCCGCCAGATCCATTTGAGTTGTATGAACATCGTGACAGGTCAGACAGGTCATGGTCGATGATTGAAAACAGCGGCTTCTTTTGAGCAGTTCTACTTGGCTTCCGTGAACATCTACCGGAGCTTCTGGATCGGGCTGTGGCAACTCTATATATTTTTCCAGAGGCTCACCGGGAACGTAGGAAAATGTCGCCAGCAGCGATTCGCCGTGGCCTGCGTGGCACCAAGCGCAAAGATCCATCTGCCGGTCTCGTGAGAACCGGGCTGGATTGAGGATGGCCAATGAACTCTTCGGGGATTTCGAACTAAAATGCTCAACGTGTGCCCGCCCGGGTCCATGACATTTTTCACAAGTGATACCAACGACGAACCCAGTCTGGCTGTAACGATTTTGGGGCGGCGCCAGCGACTGGAAATAAGTTCCGTGGCATTCAAGACAACGTGGAATCACGGGTCGATCGAAATAGGCCACTCCGTCGCGATAGCCAGGACTGTTTACCCAGCCAATTTCCTTCCAGTAGGAAACGGGTAATTGAAAAAGCAGATCGGCTTTCCAGAACAAAAACGTTTGTCCCTTGCCTCCCGATCCAACGACCAGACCGAAGCGCTCGCTGCGAGATGTTGTGTATGGTGGCTGTCCCTGCACCGCCGTCTGGAAAAAACTGCCGTCCTTTGCTTCCATTCGAAAATACAGATCGGGATTCGATGTCTTGAGAACATTCGCGTCCGCATTGAAGTTGCCCAGAATCGAATCTTTATCGGGAAGCCTCGACGTCAGATAATGGGCGGTTCGGTGGAAGGTTTCGACTTTGTCTTGATGACAGCTGCGGCAGGCATCATCACCAACATAATTTTCCCGGAGATTCGGCGTCGGGGGCAAAGTCGGCGATGGGTTCGTCTGGGGACTATAGTTCTGACTCGCAACTTCCGCGACCAGAAGGAGCGTTGCAATCACGACCGATTTTAAATTGAGATTCATTTCGGCAGGCCAAGGGTGCATTCAAGACGACATAATTGCTGTCACTTCCATTTTGACTGGCCTTCGACGATTGTGATGTAGCGATCGATGGGAAGTTTGGTGAAGCGTTCGGTCGCGCCGCTCGGCATGGGCCACTTGATTTCGAGCCAGTCGATCTTTGTGCGATCACCTAAGCCGAGGACGATGCGGGGATCGTGCGAAGAAAGGAAGCTGCCACCGCCAACCTTCATTCGGTGGCGCTTCAGATCGCCAGCCTGGTAAGTGATGCGGGTGCCAATCGCGTCTCGGTTCGATTTGGTGCCAACCAAATTAATGCCGAGCCAATGATGTTGTTTGGCGGCGTTGTTTCGTAGGAGAAGCGGCGCGCCATCGTTAACTGACACTAGCACGTCGACAGCGCCATCATTATCAAAGTCACCGATCGCCATGCCGCGCGCGGAGAGAGGTTTGGCGAAAAGCGGGCCGCTTTGATCGCTTACATTCTGAAACGTCTTGCCGTTGCCGTGAAATAGCAGCATTGGTTCCTGGTAGCCGACGTCTTTGCGAACGACCTGTATCAAGTCATCCGGATTGCCGTTAGCCAGAAACAGGTCAAGATTGCCATCATTGTCATAGTCGAAAAACTTCAGCCCCCAGCCACTCATCAGGCGCGTGGGCGAAGCGATCCCGGTCGGCACAGCCAGATCGTCAAAGGTTTCGTCGCCGTTATTCTTGTACAGCGAGTACATTTCGTGGTCGATGTTGGCGACGAAGAGATCCATCCAGCCGTCCTCGTTGAAATCAGCAGAATCGAGGCCCATGCCGGAACGGGGTCGACCGGCCTCACTGTATGCGACTCCAGCCTGGGCACCTATTTCGTCGAACTTTCCGCCGCCGCGGTTGACATACAGAAAATTCTGCACGGTATCGTTGGCAACAAACAGGTCCATGAGACCATCATTGTTGATGTCAGTTGCAACTACTCCCCACGCCTTGCCCAGGTGGTTGCCAATTCCTGAAGCCTTGCTGACGTCGGTGAATGTGCCGTCGCCGTTGTTGTGAAACAGCCAACTGGCCATAGGCTTGTACAGGCGCGGAACGCAATAGCCGGGGCTGTCGCCGGCTGCGCATGGCAAGTTCTTGGATTTGTCAAAATCCACAAACTGGCAGACGAACAGGTCGAGCCGGCCGTCGTTGTCGTAGTCGAACCAAACCGCGCTCGAAGACCATCCCGGAGCAGCCACGCCGGCTTTTTCGGTTACATCGGTGAAAGTGCCGTTGCCGTTGTTGTGGTAGAGAATGCTTCGACCGTATTGAGTTACGTAGATATCAGGGAAGCCGTCTCCGTCGTAATCGCCCACAGCTACGCCTTGGCCGTAACCGCCAGCAGCCACGCCGGCCTTTGGCGTGACATCGGTAAAAGTTCCGTCGCGATTATTTCGGTACAGCGCATTACGCAGGGGCGGATCGGGATTGAAGAAATCACAGCGACCGCTGTTCACCAGGTAGATGTCCATCCAACCGTCGTTGTCGTAGTCGAGGAAGGCGCAACCTGCGCCTGTGGTCTCTGGCAAGTATTTCTGTGGGGACTTTCCAGCAGTATGTTTCCAGGTGATGCCACTCGCCGTCGGAGGGACTTCCTCGAAGGGGTAAACGGTTTCGGACAGGGCGCGGGCGAGTTGACAGAAAGATGGAAGAACGAAACTGGTTGCAACGCCGCGCAGAAAGCGGCGTCGAGAGAAAAGGAATGTGCTTGGATTCGGCAACAAAGTCACGGTTTAATCTTTGGATGCAGCTATTCTAGTGTGGCGCGAGTGAATTTGTCCCGCGCGGGCTGCTCCGCGCAACCCGTAAGGCCGGGCGGTGCAGGCAGAATGCAGAGATCCCTCGCTTCGCTCAGGACGATGAGACATTTGGGACGCTACACTAGTTCGGCTTTGCCTGCGACTGCGGAGTGTCTTCTCCCGCGGCACCCTTCTGGGTCAATTGCCTTTGAATGGCAAATTGCTTGTCGCCATCTTCCTTGCGGCCGGTGCGGCTGTACGCGATTGCGAGCAAATAGTGCGGGGCAGGATTCTCCGGCTCAAGTTTGATGGCATTCTCCAAAGGTGCAATCGATTCCGCGTACCGCTTGGTCGAGCCCAGACAAGATCCGAGTCCAACAAAAGCGTCACCAAAGGTTGGATCCAGTTTGGCAGCGCGCGAGAAGTGACCTATTGCCTCGTCCCATTGCTGGTTTTGTTGCGCCAGCGCGCCCAGGACGTACTCGGCGCCCGCATTTGAAGGATCGATCTCAAGTTCCTGCTGCATTTCTTTCTTCGCTTCTTCGGCGACAGTCGGGCTGGGATTGGGCTTAGAGAGCAGGATCCGCCCGATGCGGAAATGGATGCCAGGCATTCGCGGATTTTGCTGCAGGATCAGGCGATATTCCTTGGCAGCCTCGTCCCATTTCCCTTGTGATTCGAGAGCCTCGGCTTGGAGCTCAAGTCCCTGCGGAGACTTGGGCGCGGTGGTAGCCAGTTCGGCTGCGGCTCGGCTCGATAGATCCGAGTAGGTGTGGACAGAGAGATAGAGAACATCAGGATCGCGCGGGAACTCGCGATTCAAGAAGCGCAGAAAATCCTCTGCAACATCCGGCTGATCGGCAAACATCGCGCAACGCACGCCCGCAAAGCCGACATTGCGCTTGAGATCCTTGTCCGTGACGTGCGGCATTGCCTGCTTCAAGAGCGGCAGCGCTTCTTTGCAGTTACCAGATTGGGCGAGCTTCAGAGCTCGCTGAGCTGACGAGGCGACATCCGCAGCAGCTGGTTTTTTGGAAGACTGGGCCGCTAACCAGGCCGGAGCGGATCCCAAGAGCACGATAACACCGAGAATACGATAGCGAAATCTACACATAAAGAGGGCAGACGCGGGGGAAACGCCTGCCCAATGGTACAACGCTGGGCTCAGAAGTAGAACTTCAGAGCGAACTGTATCTCTCGCGCATCCTGGCTTGCGTTGATGACCCCGAAAGTCGGGGTTCCGAAGCTAAAGTTCGGCGTCGCGAAGTTCGGATGGTTAAACGCGTTCAAGAAGTCAGTACGAAACTGGATTTTCATGGTTTCTGTAATCGGGAAGTTCTTTTGCAGGCTGAAGTCAACGTCGACGTATCCGGGCCCAATGGCCGGGCCTTGAGCCGGACAATTTCCAAATGTGCCCGCGGCAGGCGTGGAGAATGCACTGGGGCTGAACCACTGCAGACCCTGGACGCTAACCGTCTTGGGGTAGCTGACGGGACCATTGCAGTTGGGACGAGTTTCGGGGGTGCCGGTTCCGGAGGTGTTGCTTCCAGAGGCAGTAAGCGGGAAACCGGTGTGCCAGGAAACAATCGGGTTGACCGACCAGTTGCCGACAACGGCGTTCGCGGCCTCTGGCATGTCGTGCCCAAATTGTTTGCCCTTGCCAAAGGGCAGCTCATACACAGCGTATGCACTGATGATATGGGTCGAATCCCAATAGCATCGTGCGTAATCGCCAGCGGGGTTATAGAGGTTTTGCCAGTAGTTACCGGAGGGTGCGGCCTGAGTGGTAGTGCCCCAGGTACCGTAATAACCGTCGTCGTTGGTCATGCACTTCTCGTAGGTGTAGGAAACCTGGCCCTCGAGCCCGTGGCTATAGCGCTTCTGCAGCACCACCTGCAATGCGTTATAGTTCATGTTGCCAACGGAGGCAGTGTTCTTCACATTGCCGAATCCATTGGGACCGAAGGTCGGCGTAAGGGTGGTTATTCCGTCGATAACGGTTCCTGCCGGATTTTGGCCGCCGATCAAGGGATACGTGACCGCGCCATTCGGTTGCAAATAGCCTTGCCCCAACCACTCGGGAACCATCAAGTGACTCGTGCTCTGGCCAACATAACCCACTTGAAGAGTCGTATCGTTAGCGAGTTCGCGTTGAACGGAGAGGTTCCACTGGTTCGCAACTGCCGGCTGGACCTTGCCGCTCCAGGCCAGCATCGTGGCCCCGATGAAAGGATCGGCCGCCGGCGCTGCTACAGCAAATGCCGAATTGGTGCTATAACCCGTCCCGCTCGCCACGTTGTCGGCCTCAACCTGCGGGGCGGTGTAAGGCGGATTCTGCGGAAGGCGCAGGTTGGTCCCTGTGCCTTCGAGATAAGACGAGACGGAGTAGGCGCCACGAACCACGGTTTTGTTGGACGCCCCGGGGCTCCACGCGAACCCGATGCGAGGCTGGAAGTCTGGCAATCCGTAGGTGCTGTTGTAGAGCCCACGGCTGAATCCATTGGTCCCCACAACTCCGGCTGGAACAGGGGTATTGCCGATGAACTCCAGAGCACCGGTGTTGATATTGACTCCGACCTGGCGATTGTTGGTTTCAATCCAGGGAGTCCGGGCTTCATAACGGAGACCTATGTTTACCGTGAGGTTGCTGGTTACCCGCCAGTCGTCCTGAGCAAAGCCAGCGAAGAGCCAGTCGCGCTGATGCCATTCTCCCGAGCTTGTGCCCCGCCCTGCAACTCCCGGAATACCAAGAGCCCAATCAGCAGACGCGTCGCCGGTGTTGGTAGTGCCGTTCCCTGAATAGTTGCCACCGGGACCGTTCCCATAGAGTATGGAACCCAGTTCGCCGGCATTGCCGCTGTAGAAGACGTTGATGTTGTAACGATTCATCTGATAGCCCGTCTTGATGATATGCCGGCCATGAGTGTAAATAAGCACATCATCAAATTGGGTCACCGTGGAGGAAAACTTTTCCGTAACGCCTGCGGATCCTAGATTGGTCAGCGTCCCCGTGCCAACATTGGTAATCGAGCCGCCGGCAAAGCCAAACAGCGGAAGACCATTTATGCCAGCGGGATTGCCATTTGTGAGGCCGATCGAGTTCCCCAAGGCTCCGACCGCGGGGTCGAACGTCGTCAGCCCATGGGGCAGCTTGACGTAGTTCATCCCGAAGCGCGCTTCGTTGAGCAAGTTAGGCGAGAACGTATGGTTCCAGCTGACCGCTCCACTCTGCAGATAGGCCTCGTTCACCATATTGCCTAACAAGGCCACGGAGTTGGTCAGAGGATCATACTGATCGCCCTTGGAATACCGGAAAGAGAGGTGGTCCTTCTCGGTCGCGTCGTAGTCAACTTTGATGTCACCCTGATCCGAATTGTATTGTTGGTCGATGACGTTGACCGCCTGCCCAAAGCCGTTGGGGAGCGTAGCCACAGAGGCTGGATACAGCGAGTTAGTGACCAGCGACGTGAATGCGGGGTTCAGCATACCCTTGGGAATAATGTTGCCCGCAAACGGCGTCCGGGCGGCAGGAGCCAAGATTGAACAGGGAGTGCCGGACGTTCCGCCTGTACCAGCGGCACATGGGTTGTAGAGCGGTGTGCTCAAAGCGCTAAAGTTGCCCCCGATTTCGGCGGGCGTGAGGACGGTGATGGTGCTCGCGGACGCCGGATGATCCAAACGTCCACCCTGGTAATCCGCAAAGAAGAACAGCTTGTTCTTAATGATGGGGCCGCCGAACGTGCCACCGAACATGTTCCAGCGCAACTTCGGCGTGGGCAGGACACCGACCGGAGTGCCTGCGGTCAAGCCGTTCTCCCACTGGTTGGCGTTGAAGATGTTGTTGCGGAAGAATTCAAACACATCCCCGTGGTAGCGGTTGGTACCGGACTTGATTGTGGCATTGACGATTCCGCCGTTGTAGTTGCCAAACTCCGCGGAAGCGTTCTGGGTAATGATATTGAACTCTCCGATCGCATCGGGGGAGGGTGTGAAACCAAGAAGATTATCCGAGGCCTGGTTGTTGTCGATGCCGTCCAGCAGGAAGTTGTTAGCCTGCTCGCGGTTTCCGTTGATGTAAGGACGGCCTGACTCCTCGGCGGTGTTGGATCCGAGATTCATGCCATGGGGATCCACCGAGACAGCGCCAGGAGAAAGCAAGGTCAACTGCACATAGTTGCGGGTTTCCAGCGGCAGATTGTCAGCGGTTCTGGAATCGATGACCGAGTTGACCTGGGCGTTCTCCGTCTGCAGGACCGGCGCAGAACCGGTCACTTCCAGAGTCTCTGAGACCTTCCCGATCTTCATCTCGAAGGTGAGACGTGCCGTCTGGTTAAGCACCAACGTAAAGGGCGCATGAACGGCAGTGTCAAATCCGGGCGCGGTCGCCTTGACATCGTAGGTCCCAATCGGGAGGTGCTGCAGGTTGAAGGCGCCCGCATCGTTGGTCTGAGCCGTGTAAAGAACCCCGCGCTCCGTGTCTCGAGCGACAACGGCGGCACCTTTTATCGGCGCGCCGCTGGGGTCTACGACCGTCCCCACAATCGCGGCGGTAACTTCCTGGCCCCACGCGGTCTCGATCAACCCAAGGAGTCCGATCAAGAGCAAAAGGGCAAGTCCAACTCTCATCGACTTACGCATCGCCACACCTCCACAAGAACATCCTGAATTCAAATGCCACGCCTGAGGACCTAAACGTTACACACGCCGACAAAATGGGACTGGCAAATGCTATATAGTAGATGGAACGTCATCGTCAAGCGAAAAATGAAATGAATGTTAAATTTTTTGTCGTTGTCAATAATCTGATTGATCTATAGCACATTGATTAGCATCCCCAGGATGGTAATTAGGGATTCCTGTGGAAAACTGAGAACTCGGGTATACACAAAACGGAATATCCTTCTACTGAGAGACAAGCCTTTGCGCTATGATGTGTTGCGGAAACTTTGAAGTGATCCCAAGGCGAGGCCCAGTGGGGAGTCCTTAAGGAAAAGGACATCTGCTCTATAGCATAAGCAGATGAGCTCTATAGCGCAGGAAGAGCATAGCAGTAGTCGAGTGACGGCAGAATCGTTGCTCTCGATTTGCCTAGCTCTATAGCAGATGCTGAAATAAACGGGACGAGTTTCCCTTCGTTGGGAGCATAAGCATGTTATAAAGTCCCATGACCTTCTCAGCCGAATGACTCCGGGGAGCATTCATGACAAACAACCATCGCGACGGAACGCCTGCCTACAGGAAAATTCAGGCGACCATATTGAAGCGGATTGAGAGCGGACATTTAAAATCGGGCGACGCCGTCGACTCGGAGCGGGAGCTTGCGAAGATCCATCACGTGAGTCTAATGACCGCGCGCCATGCCTTGACCGCGCTTGAGCGCGAGGGCGTTGTACAACGACGGCGGGGTTCCGGGACCTTTGTGGCGCCTCCCAAGATTCACTTTAACAAACTGATGGGCTTCAATGAGTTGATGGCAGGTCGAAATTTGAGCGCTTGCTCAAGAGTTCTGTCCTTCAGCGTGGTCGATACCGAACAGGCGGTTGCGGCACGCCTCGGTTTGGCGGATAACACTGCACTGAGCAAGTTGTCGCGGCTGCGGCTGGGAGCTGACCAACCATTCGCTTTGGAAACCTGCTACTGGCCCGCCCAGGAGTTCAGCCGCCTCACGCGTGCTTCGTTTACGCGCGGGTCTCTGTTTGCTATTCTGGAGCGCGACTACGGTATTCAGTTGGCGTATGCCGATGAAGAAGCTGACGCAGCCGCCGCCGAGTCCACGACAGCGAGCCTTCTCCAGGTTCCGCGCGGACATCCACTGCTTCGGATTCGCCAGGTTATTTATTCAACTCAGGGAAAAGCGACGCTCTATGTGCTCGGTCTGTATCGATCGGATCGGTACAATTTGTTGGTCCGAAGGTTTCGTTAGACGTGGTCGCCAGGTGTCGCTCCGCTGAGTGCATGGTAAGCCGCTCCCCAGACCGGAGCGTCCTCGTTCACGACAACCGAAAGCGGAATTCGCGACAACACCGACGCGAATTTGCTCTTTCCGCAAAAAGCCCTCAGAAAAGCGCCGTCACGAAGTTTGGGAAGGATTTTCGGAGCGATGCCGCCGGCTACGTAGACTCCGCCAAGGGCAAGGGTGCGGAGCGCCATATTTCCGGCCTCAGCGCCATAGGCCTCAACCCACACCCGGACGGTTTCGACGCAGGTCGGGCAAGATTGCGACAAGCCTCGCTCCGTGATTTCTCGAGCTGCATCCCCTTCCGGCGAATCGAAGGACGGGTGGCGTAATGAAGGATTGAGAAACTCGTGAATCCTGAGGAAGCCTCGGCCGGAAATAACCTCCTCGCACGAGACGTGAGGCAACTGCTTATTCAAGTGGGTGAGTAGTTGAATCTCAAGTTCGTTATGTGGCGCAAAATCTGCCTGTCCACCTTCCGATGGGGCGACTCGATATTGCTGGCCATCCCAGAAGAGAATGGCCTCTCCTAAACCAGTTCCCGCGGCAATTACTGCCTTTGCCGCATTTTGCTCTGGGGTTCCTCGATTCAAGATCGTGAAGTCACTCGAACCCAGCCGATCCAGACTGAGAGCAGTCGCTGTGAGATCATTCAGCAAAACTATTTTGTCGAGATGCAGCTTCTGCGCCAGCGCCGATCCATCGAGCACCCAAGGAAGATTTCTGGCATGAAGGTATCCGTCGACAACCACTCCGGCTGAACCGAAGCTTGCGGCTTCAATTTCTTGTCCCTGCCTGCTTTTGTTTGGACCGGCCGCTCGTTCGAGGAAGTCGCCGATCAGGTCCTCGAATCCGGAGTAGTCTCGGGTAGCAAGCCGGCTCTGGAAGACCGAACGAAGGTATGGTCCATTTTTTGCGAACAACCCGAGACTGCACTTTGTCCCGCCGACATCGCCTGCCAAAATCATCGTCGTTTGATGCGTCTCCTGGATGAATTGATCGCTAGGGAGATATCTCAGCAAGTCCGCATTCCTGCGTTGTCATCCGAAACAAGCAACGACATCCACCGAGCAGGGATCTACTATACCGCATTCGTGCCTGCGCTCGATCCACGAAGCCACGCATAATGCTCACCGTCGACCCGCCCGCGAACGACGTCGACAGCAAAACTAACTTGACGAACCGAATGGAGACTACGATCAGGCGATGCTATATGTCGCCGCCCATCCATAACTTCCTGATTGGCACATCTGGACGGAATCGATCTCAACCAGGGGCATCACTCCTACAAGCCGACTTCTGGCCCGCGATTGTTTCCGGTTAGCCCGTGACTCGGGCAAGGCCTGTCAAGCGTTGATCTTGCCCTGCAAGCAGTAGGAACTACCCCACCATGGGTGCGATAATTTCGGTAACGAATCCTCCTGCAACTTATGAAGCGCCACGTGCTGATTTACGGGTTGATCGGTGGAATCTTGATTGCTCTGCTCCGGTGGACCGAGTATCAGTTCCTGGTCGTCGAACATTCCATCGAAATCTACGGCGGACTGATCGCCGCGACCTTTGCCTTTCTTGGCATCTGGCTTGGCCTCAAGCTGACAGCAAAACGCCAGACAATTGTTGTGAGGGAGGTCGCCGTCCCTGCCGAGGGACCGTTTATCCCTGACGAAAGAAAACGTGAGGACCTCCATATCACTCGCCGTGAGCTTGAGATCCTTGAACTGATCGCCCAGGGCCTGAGCAACCGCGAAATCGCCGAGAAGCTTTTTGTGAGCGAGAGCACGGTGAAGACCCATTCCAGCCGTGTTTTCGACAAACTCGGAGCGAGACGAAGAACGCAAGCGGTGCAACTCGGCAAGGAATCCGGCCTTCTCCCCTGATTTACTCGTGCACGAGCACGGCTCGCGCCAATGACCGCTCCCCCAAATGAATGATTTTTCTCTCCGCCGCCAAAATCAGCCAAAAGGATGACGACACCGACCCCGCCTCATGCGGTATGTTGAGCCGCTCAATAGGAGCGAACATGAAGTTTATGAAAAAGGAGCGAACATGAAGTCTCTGAATTCGATGAAGGTCTTTGTCGTGGGTACTCTGTCAATCGGCTTGTTTTCAAGCACTGCGCTCATTCCCGCAACCGCCCAGGAACTTCCCCGGGTCTACGACGCCTCCATGCCACGTGACCAGCAGATCACACTCGCTGAAAGCGCCGCCCCGGCCGAGGTATCCAGTAAAGCCACAGTTTATGTTCTCGGCCCCAAAGGCTACGAGAAAGCGCGCGAAGGCACCAACGGCTTCAGCTGTTTTGTTGGCCGGCATTTCGTAAAGCCCGCGGAAACAACCATTGAGCCGCAGTGCTTCGACGCCGAAGGCAGCCGCACTCTCTTGCTTGTCTACATGCACGGTGAAGAGCTGCGCACAAACGGCAAGTCCGAGGCCGAAATCAAGGCAGACGTCGCCAACGGATATAAGGAAGGCCGTTACCAGTATCCGAGCAAACCGGGGTTCCTCTACATGATGTCCAGCCGGAACCGCTTGAGCGCCATCCCCGAGCACGGGACTGGCATTTTCCCTCCGCACTTGATGTTTTATGCGCCGAACATGACGACGAAAGACATCGGGTTCGACGCCCAACCGAAGCTCGATTATCTTGGGATGACTCACCCCGGAGCAGGCGATAACCTTATCGTAGTTATCCCAGCGGCATCCAAGTCGCCAGCTGACGTGGCTGGTCGCTGAACCCGTACGAGCATGGCTCCGGCATCATACGTGGAAAGGTCAAGATCGGATAAAAGACATTACGAGAATATGAGAAAGATCATCGTCACCTTCGGGCTGATTTCCGGCGCTATCTCCTCGCTGATGATGATAGCGCTGGTGACCTTCGGCGACAGGATTGGCTTCGACCGCGGCGCGATCATCGGCAACACCTCCATCGTGCTCTCGTTCTTGATGGTGTTTTTCGGCATCCGAACCTACCGCGACAACATCGGCAATGGTCAGATTACCTTTTTAAAAGCCTTTGCCGTCGGCCTCTCCATTACTCTAATATCCTGCATCTTCTATGTCGTAACCTGGGAAGTGATCTACTACAACTTCATCCCTGGTTTCTGGGACGCATATGGCGCTCATTTGGTTCAGAAGCTCACCGCCTCGGGCGCGAGCCCGGCAGCCGTCCAGGCAAAACTTCAGCAGGTCAGAAAATACAAAGAGCTGTACAAAAACCCATTCTTCAACGCAGTGTTCACGTTCATTGATCCCTTCCCGATTGGGCTCGTCATCACACTGATCTCCGCGTTGGTCCTGAGGCGAAAGCCGCAACCGCAACCCGAGCAATCACCCTTGCCGGAATCCTGAAGCTGTTCCGGCGGCTTCGCCCTAGGGTCGTCGTTGGCACTCGTGAGTAAACCGCCGATAGCCGATCTGGTGTCTTTGTAGGGCCGGTTTTGTTAACGTTCGCATCGTGACGTTTGCGCCATGGCAGCGACTCGAATTCACCACAACCGGACAACTTCCCTGTACTCGGCAAAACGGACAATGAACACTCGGTCATCCCGGTGTTCTATTCCGATTTGTCGTTGACGGCATCTTGAATCCGCCGAAGCGGCAAAAAACGGAGAAAGATTCAACAATGGTCGAGGGCTACAGGCGTCGTGGGATAGATCGGTAATGATCCGTCCGCATGCTCGGCTCTTTGCCGGACGCCGAGGAGGCGGTGCAGGAAACTTTGCTTCGTGCCTGGTGGTATCGCGACAGCTTGAAGGAAGGTGCGCCGCTGCGCCTGTGGGTCTACCGCGTGGCCACGAACGTCCTGCCTCGAAAGTATGTCTGTGGTGTGGTTCCCAGCATCGTCCGAAACATTTCAATGAAGGCACTTACACTGTCGTAACCGACTGCGATCGCGACCTCCGTGACAGATTTCCTTCGTGCCAGCATCTCAAGGGCAGCAAACAACCGGGCCTGCTGTCGCCAACGGCCAAATGACATGCCTGCCTGAGCCGAAAACGAACGCATGAAAGTACGACGGGACATTCCGGCAACCTGCGCCCAAGCGTCCAGCGTGCGGTCATCCCCAACATCATGCAGGAGAGCATCTGCAACTCTGGCGAGTCTTTCCTCTCTTGGTATGGTCAAACGCAAGGGCTGATGTTCAGGCTGTCGAATCTCATCACGAAGCGTTGTTATTAAGTGCTTCTGCGCCGCGTTGAGCGGTTGGCGGAGGTCCCAGCGGACCATGCGATGAACTATGGCGAACAACAGCTCCGATGAGTTGAACATACAAGGCGTCTTGGGGAGTCCGCGGCACAGCTCCGGAGACAGGTCAACCATCGAGCCCGCAGCGCCTCCGACCGAACGCGCCGCGTGCTTACAATTTGGTGGAGTCCATGCGCAACGCTGGGAGGGAAACATCCATCGTTCGTTTCCTGTTTCCATCATGAGCAACCCCTGGGTCAGTGCGACCAGTTGACCGCGGTGGTGACTGTGCTCTGGCGTCCAGCCCTCGACCGACCGCCTCTTGAAGGTATATGCCAGTACCGGCGTATCGCTGTCGTAGAGACGGCGCAGCTCTTCCATATTCGGGGCTAAGAACATGGATTTACGAGGTTGACCCTTTTCCGACATATATCGCCACTTTCCCGTTAGCGGAACAACCGAAGTCCAGCTAGAGTATGCGGCAGAACAACGAAAGACAACACTGGGAAATAATCACGCAGTGCCAAGAAAGAATGAATAATCCACATTTCAAAGGCAGACGGAGATGATCCCAAAGTTTTTGGAGAAACAAAGCACACGTCGCGCAATGTTGCGACATTCAGCCGGGTTTGCGGGAAGCGCGCTACTGGCACAACTTTTCCCGGCAAGTCTGCGGGGCATCTGCGTGCCTGACCCGCAGCAGCAGGCGGCACCTGCTCCAGCCGACCGTCTCACGGCCATGCGGGCGCAGATGGGCGCTACCCCGATCCAGGCGCAACCGCTGGCGGAAAATCTCACGTTGCTTTCCGGGCCCGGAGGAAACGTTGTGGTGTTGAACGGGCCCGAGGGCAAAATCGTGGTCGACACGTTTCTTATGCCGGCCTGGCCGAAGTTGAAAGAAACTCTCGATGGGCTGGGCAATGCGCCGGTGAAGACGGTGATCGACACGCACTGGCATTTCGACCACACGGACAATAACGGCAACCTGCACGCCGCGGGCGCCACAGTGCTGGCTCACGAAAACACCAAGACGCGCATGGCAGAGCCACACGACAGTGCGCTTTTGGGATTGCACATTCCGGCATCGCCCGCGGATGCTTTGCCGCAGCAGACATTCAGCAGCAGCCAAAAACTGCAGGCCAACGGTGAAATCGTGATGCTGCAATATTTCCAGCCGGCGCATACGGACACGGACATCTACATTCACTTCCAGAAGGCCAATGCGATTCACATGGGCGATACTTTTTTTAACGGCTTTTATCCGGTCATCGACGCCAGCACCGGCGGAAAAATCGACGGGATGATTGTCGCCGCCGACAGAGTTCTGCCCTTGGCCGACAACAACACCAAGATCGTTCCGGGGCATGGCCCGCTGGGCAACAAAGCCGATCTGACCAATTTTCGGGACATGCTGGTTGTGGCGCGCGATCGTGTGCAAAAACTGAAGACCGCCGGCAAATCGGCCGGCGAAATAGCGGCGAGCAAACCGTTTGCGGACCTGGACGCCACTTGGGGCAAGGGCTTCTTCAACGGCGATGTTTTTGCGCAGGTGGTGTATTCGGCGCTTTGAGTCGCGATGCTCAGCGAGGCAAAGGAGCGGTCGTTCTGCGGTGCGCCCCCGTGGCTGATCCAAGTGAGGCTACTATGAACCGCTGGTCGCCATACTTTTTGAGCATCGTAAGTCAAACTTTCATGAGCGCGGGCGCGAGAGAGGGGTCAGGACAATTCAATGAGAAATGTAATCTACGCAATCAACCTTACGCTGGATGGCTGCTGCGACCATACCAAATTCAATCCTGATGACGAAAGCCATGAATATTTTGCGGACCTCCTGCGAGAGGTTGACCTGCTCGTCTTTGGGCGTAAAACCTATCAATTGATGGTTCCTTATTGGCCTGATATCGCAAAAAGCCAGTCCGAGACAAAAGCGGATATCGAATTTGCTCAAACCTTTGTCTCCAAGAAGAAGATTGTTTTTTCACGATCGTTAGACCGCGCTGAAGATACAAATACGAGAATTGTTCGTACGAACCTTCACCATGAAATACTTAAATTGAAGCAGGAACCAGGCAAAAATATTCTGGTCGGTGGTGTAGATATTCCTTCACAGCTTATAGAGCTTGGTCTGGTTGACGAATGTCGTTTCGTCGTTATGCCAATCATTGCTGGAAAAGGCAGACGATTGATGGAGGGCGTCAGCCTGCCCGAGAAATTGCAATTGAAGCTGGTTGAGTCGAAGCCTTTTAAATCAGGATGTGTTGCGCTTCGTTACTTGAAACAGTGAGAGAGAACTCTGCAAGGCTCTGCCGGCACTTAGCAGACTGGCGTTTTCGCCCGCGGGCTGGCGCGCTTCTGCTGAGCCCAGGGTGACCTAAACTTTACCGGAGACGTTGGCATGACAATCGTCGCGCTGATTTTGAGATTGCTGCTCGGGCTGGTGTTTTTCGTCTTCGGCCTGAATGCCTTTCTGCAATTCCTCAAGGGCCCTATACCCGGCGGCCTCGCCGGACAGTTTCTTCAGGCTCTATTCCAGTCGCACTATGGGTTGGCGATCGGTGCAGTGCAGGCGGTTGGCGGCGCGCTGCTGCTGATCAATCGCTATGTTCCGCTGGCGCTGACGATTCTTGGGCCGGTCATCGTAAATATTTTGCTCTACCATCTGCTGCTCAATCACGAAGGCATCGGGGGCGCGCTGATCGTGGCGGTGTTCTGGTTTGTGTTGTTCTTCCACTATCGTCAGTACTTTTCCGGGATTTTTACCGCAAAAGCTTCGTCTGCGTCGTGACAGCGAACGCATGCGGGGTTTGCCCGCAGTCCGAAGCCGTTTTGCGGGACCCCAGGCGCTGAGGCGCGGGTTGTCTGCTCTTTGCTCTGTGGCACGAGCTAACTCGTGCCCTTCCCGATCTTGCCAAATGAGTGCTTTGATTTTGCAAGCTGAGAATCATTGCCGCCTTTGTGTACGAGGCACAGGGCACGCAGTAGTTGTTTGGTTTTCCTGCACCGTTTCCGATGCCACACCTTCCTCCGCTGTTTCTGGCAGCCGGCACCGTTACGTCTGGAAGCGCCAACAATAGTTCTGGGTTGTCGCTTCGAGACCATGACATTGGCTGGCTTCAAGTCGCGATGTACGATGCCTTTCTCATGCGCCGCCGCCAGCGCGTCGCCCAGCGCCCTCGCAATCTCGACGATCTGTTCGAGGGGAAGCCCCCCCGCGCAGATGAGCCGGTCAAGCGGCTGACCCTCGACGAGCTGCATCGTTAGGAAGTGGACTCCGTCGCATTCCTCCACCGAGTGGATGATGACGATGTTTGGGTGGTCGAGCTGGGCCAGAGCCTTAGCCTCGCGGCGAAAGCGCCCTAGCCGCTCCGGATCTCCCGCCATCTCGGCGGGGAGCACTTTAAGCGCGATGTCGCGCCCCAGCTTCGTATCGGTGGCGCGATACACTTCGCCCATGCCACCAGCGCCAAGAGACGACTGGATTTCATAGGGACCGAGTTTGGTGCCAAGGATCAAGGCCATCGCTGGGCCTAATTATAGCCGCGCAGCATATTGCCGGTTGTGCTCTCGCTGCCGCTCGTTCGATTCGCGCAGAAGGCAAAAAGAGTACTCAAGTTCCGTGAGCGGTACAGACGATTCGAATTCAGAAAACGGATTGAACACGTCCAGGGTTTCGCCAGGCGCCAGGATCTGCTTGCCGATAACGGCTATGCTGGGGGCAAACGCGTCGGTGTTGATCGGAGAAATACCACATTTCATGGGCGGGTGGTCGCTAACCGGAGTCATCCAGAAACAGTCTTCGAGACCATAAGTCTCCAGTTGAAAACCCATACTGACCGCGAGGCGTAGAAGGCCGCCGAAACAGGCCGGCGATAAGTGAGCGTCCTATAAACAGGGTCATCGTTCCTTAGACGCCATCTTCATAACTCAGCGCTGGTTCAACTGAAATTCACTTTTGTGGCGGAAAGTGCTAGGGTGTCCATCGAGAAAGTTTTTATCTTCTGGAGGTCGCCATGTCTTCGCAAGCGTTGGCAGCACAAGCTAAACATCTTTTCCAGCACCTTTTTGAGGAAGCGTCGTTGGGAATTGCAGTGGAGGATATCGAGGGGAAGCTTTTGCTTGCCAACCCGGCGCTTTGCGCGATGCTGGGATACACGGAGAAGGAACTGTGTTGCATGAGCTGTTCCGAATTTGCTAATCCCGAAGATTCCCAAGACGATTGGGCTCTCTTCCAACAGCTTCGTGCAGGCGCCATCGACCATTACTCACTGGAAAAACGCTATGTACGAAAAGATGGTGCTCAACTTTGGGGACGTCTGAACGTTTCTCTTTTGAATGATGACGGTGCGGGATCCCCGCTGGTCTTTGCCTTTGTCGAGGACATCACGGAACGCAAACTGGCGGATGAGGCGCTGGTGAATGCGAGCCGCAGGTTGATTGAAGCGCAGGAACAGGAACGTACCCGGATCGGTAGAGAGCTTCATGACGATATCGGTCAACGTCTCGCAATGTTAGCTATCGAACTGGAACAACTCCAAGTAAGCCCTCTCAATTTGTCTGAAATCCCTAGCCGCATGGGCGAACTGGGGAAAGAGGCGTTAGAGATAGCAGCCAGCATTCAAACCTTGTCGCACGAGTTGCACTCCGCAAAACTGCAATATCTGGGTATGGCTGCGGCCATGAGAGGTTTCTGCCAAGAATTTGGCAACCAGAAGAAAATGGAAATCGACTTCCGAGCCGCCGACCTGCCTGGCGCTCTGCCACCGGACGTTTCTCTTTGCTTCTTCCGAGTTCTGCAAGAAGCACTCCACAATTCGGCTAAACACAGTGGGGTTCGGCGCTTTGAAGTGCGACTGTGGGCAACGTCTGGTGAGATTCATCTCACGGTGGGTGATTCTGGCGTGGGCTTTGACATCGAGGCAGCAAAGAGGAACTTGGGGCTTGGCCTCATCAGCATGGATGAGCGACTGAAACTGCTGAACGGAACATTTTCAATAGAATCGCAACCGCAGCGTGGTACCACGATCCACGCTCGCGTTCCTTTCAGTTCGGGAAGCGATTCCGTGCGCGCAACCGCCTAAGAGTCTTTTCCGCGCGGTGATGACTCACTATTCGCTGCAAATCTTCTGGAAAAGTTGCTTGTCTTCTTCGCGGTAAAAACTGCTCAACGAGAATCCACAAAGAATATTAATTTTGTATCGTTTAGCTACCTTGCTGCAGAGTTGCTCCACATGAATCGCGGCATCCGCCCTACCTTGCGCCCACAAGATGGAAGCGGATTCGCCACAAATCGCAACCCGCGACGCGTCCCCGGCTGTCCCCTGAGCTGCCTCACTGATCAGATCACCCACCACTCGAAGAAATCGCACTGGGTCGGGCAGTTCATTCGCCATGAAGCTGGAGAGCGTGTCGCCGACATCCAAAGTTAGATAACGTCCCAGTTCAATCGCGGCATTGATATCTACACCATGTTCCTGCAATTTCTGAAGAACGCTCTGGCAATGTGATTCGGTCGCGACCACGATCACCGCTTTCTCGGCCTCCAGCGTGGCTTCGATAAAAGAGGCAAAACCAACCGCGAACGCAGCATCGTCAGGATAGAATTCAACCTCGTGGCCGCGAGTGATTTCCGCATTTCCCGGCACGAGCGACAGGAGAGGCTCGTAGCGACGAAGCCGGTCGAACGCCTTTGAACCTAATCCGGCTGTGAAATACTGACCCGATAGTCCACTACTGATAAACTGCCCGTCCTCAAGAACCGTTTCCAACGCCGATAATAGTTCTCTTCCAGCATGTGCCTTAACCACGTAGCCCAGCCCCAATCCCAAAGCTTCCTGCACAACATCGCCAGAAGATTCTTGACTCACAAAGAGTATTTTCGATTTCGGGGAGAGCACGCGGATTCGTCGAGCCGCCTCAATTCCATTCAGAGTTGGAAGTCCGATGTCGAGCACAATCAAGTCCGGCTGCAATTCTTCAGCTTTGTGCACCGCCTCCAGTCCGTCTGAGGTCTCCCCGACGATCTGTAATTCTGCTTTTCTCCCTAGCGTCGAACGGATGAATCGCCGAAACGGCTCGTAGTCATCGACTACAAGAACCCGGACTGTTAACATTCCCAAAGCAACCTCCGCCTTTAAGGTCGAAAATCTGAATCTTCGAGTTTAGTCGCTGAATTCTTATGAGTATCTCATCCCCCGTAGTTCAGGTCGTTGCGCGAGCGCAACGTGGTTCGGAGACCTCAGCACAATTTAGTTCAGAGATCACGATTCATTATTCAGGCATAAAGAACATAGACAACCCTGGCGTAATGCTATTCCCGAAGGTTGCCGTGTGCCCACCGTGCGGCCTTGCGGAGTTCGCTGTTCCTGAAGCCGAATTGCGTTTACTGCGGCAGGAGCACGCGGGGTCTACGGCTGCGTAGCCCGGTAGTCACCATTACTGACATACTGCTCGCCCCCGCATACTTTCTCCACGGCTGCCAGAAGTTCGCGTGCAGCGTGGGCCTTGACGACATAACCCAGAGCGCCCGAATTGAGAGCCTCTTCGATTACATCGGGAGAGGATTCTTGGCTGACAAACAATATCTTAGAATTGGGCGAGAGCCTGCGGATTCGTCGTGCGGCTGCGATTCCATCCAGCCCTGGAAGGCCAATGTCTAGCAGAATCAAGTCCGGCTGCAGTTCTTCGGCTTCGCGAACGGCTTGTAACCCATCGGAGACCTCTCCGACGATCCAGTAGTCTAGCCTTTTCCTTAGCGTCGCAGAGATGTAGCAGCGAAATGGCTCATAATCCTCGACCACGAGAACGCGGGCGGATGACATGTTGCTGGCCAGATCCTCTTAACGCAGACGTTATACCACAGCTGGCAATTCCATTGTACCGGTACGCTCAAGGCCGAACCGCGGCACACTCGAGATTCCCTCAAAAAGTGTAATTGCCCCTGGTTTCGACGGTTGAAACAGTAGAGGCCCACTGCATAAGTGCCAACATAGCTCGTTGGCATGTGGAAAATGGGAGATTTGGGCCAAGATCGTCGCGGCGACTAATCGGGGACCCCGGCAGCACGGGCGCGACCCTGCCAATATTGCCAGTATCTCGGCAACGACTCTGAAGGTAGTTTCGTTGCAGGCAAATGCGAACAGGAATCGTATCTCAGGTGCCATGCAAGACTGGCTATAAGTCGCAGACGCGGATTTGGGTTGTGGTCCGCATTTTCGTTTTGTGCGGCGGCTGCTTTTTTCAGAGTGCGACACCATTCGCCGAGGGACAACAGTCGGAAGCCCATCCCGGAACGGGTTCGGGGCAGGAGGCCACACCTTCTCCAGCGAAGCCGGCTGACCAGTCCGAGCAGTCAACCGCGCCCGCCAAGTCTGAGACAAAACCAAAAGAAGAAAAGGAAAAGCGCGGGTCGATTGTAGCCGCGCCTCTACCGATTTCAAGCCCAGCCATCGGCTCTGGAATCATCCCGGTGCTCGGATATATTTTTCCTTTTAGCACGAAAGACAAGATTTCCCCACCTTCCGTCGTTGGGGCAGCTGATTACAAATAACGGCAGCCGCGGCTTTGCCGTTGGAGCACAACTCTACCTGAAAGAAGATCGCTATCGGATAACCGGCGGTTATGTCCATGGAAATATTGACTACAACATCTATGGCACGGGGGTGGCGTCAGATCTGAAGTTACCCCTCATACAAAGCGGCCATGCGTACTTCGGCGGGATCCTGCGTCGGGTGTGGCGCCAATTCTTCATCGGTCCTCGATTTTTTGTAGGAGAATCGCTTATTACGCTGAAGCCAAACACGGTAACCGGCGTTCCGATCCCTCCGGACGTCGGGCTGCAGACGACCCTGGCATCCGTTGGCGCAGTCGTGACACGAGATACCAGCTCCAACCGCTTCTATCCGACTGGCGGAACTTTTTTCGACTTCGCCGCAGACTTCTTTTCTCGAGGACTGGGCAGCAAGTACTCCTTCCAGTCTTACAAAACGACATTTAGCTACTATCGAAGCTTGAGCGAGAAACAGATTCTCGCGTATAACGCCTTCTTCTGCGCGACCGGCGGAGAGCCTCCCTTCTATGGAAATTGCATCTACGGTACCAACAACGAATTGCGGGGCTACACTGCGGGAAAATATTTCACTCGCTACATGCTTGCGACCCAATTGGAATACCGTCTGGAACTGCCGATGCGACTTGGCCTGGTCGTATTTGGCGGTCTTGGCGGCGTGATTCCCGGAGGCACTCAATTACTTGAGAACACCAAGTTCTTGCCCGGAGGTGGTGGCGGGCTGAGGTTTCAATTGAGCAAAAAGTATCACGTCAATCTGCGAGCCGACATTGCCCAGGGAGTCGATGGTCACACCTTTGGCATGGGCGTTGGCGAAGCCTTCTAAGCGAAAAGGCACTAATAGGAGCCAACGCTCCGGAAGAAATCCTTGGGCGGAAAGGCTGAATCACGTTCGCTGGACCCTTCGTTGTCCTGGGCGTTGCTCCTTGTCGGCGAAATGGCGTGATTGGGATAGTCATGCCTGCAAGCCTCAGAGTTCCGCGCTCGACAAAGTTGCGAATGGCGAGGACACCTTGAGGTTGAGGTTCGCGAGGAATCATCTATTGGGCCGCGGCGGTTGGAAGCTGCTCCCTGTTTCTGCGGATGGCTACTCCTGACTCTTGTTTCAAGCTGAAGGCGTAGACGCTGCCGTCGTCCGAGCCGACATAAACCACCCCATTCGCTACGGCGGGCGAGGAATGCACCTGATTTCCGGTGATGTAGCTCCACTTCAAGCCGAGGCCCCTGACATTGTGGAGGTTAAGCACCCTTTCACACGGGTTCCGGCGCATCATGTTGATGCGGTGGAACTCGGTCCAGTTGTTGCAGCATTTGCCCGCTGGCTGCTGAGCCCATGCCGCGGACACCAAGCACACACACAGTATCAAAACCACGATGCCGATTCGTTTCAATCACCAACCTCCCAAGAAATAAACTTGTACGACGGAAACGCGTTTTTCGGAAATTCTGGTCATTCGCCTCAGGGATGCTGCGTCTCAACCGGTGGCAACTGCTCTTCTAAGAGGCCAGATATCCAGACATATTAATGGGAAACGAACGCGTGCGTCATGTCATTGACCGAGGTCACGTCGTGACCTTCTGTGATGGCAAGGGCCCACAACACAAGGCGACGGGATAACTATTGTTATATCGCCTCTCTGACTCAGTGACCCGCCCCGCCAATTCTCAAAACGTGTAATGGCCTCCCTAGAAAATTCTCCCTGTTAGCAGCATTTTCCAATTCCGTCACTGGCAGTTTTGCCAGTTACATGGGGCTGCGCGACGGCTATAGACTTCGTTCGCTTGCACTGGTCCCGAAAATGAAAATAACAAAACGAATCTCTTTCGGTCGTGGGTTGGCTGCTGTCGTCGTGGTGCTGTTCGTCGCTGGATGCTCATCGAAGAACGATGCTATTTCAAACGCTGAGAAAACAGAAAACGGACGCCCCAGCATCGAAGAAACCAAAGCTATCGCCCAGGAGGGCTTCATCTTCGGGCTGCCGATCGTGATGTACTACACCTCCGTATATGAATTGTTTGTGGATACGACTTCGTCGCAATACAAGGCTCCAATCGGCACGCTCTTCAATGAAGCGCGGGTGTTTACTCCCAAAGACACGGCGGTCATCACGCCCAACAGCGATACACCGTATTCCTTAATGGAAGTAGACCTGCGGGCCGAACCAACTGTGGTGTCGGTTCCCGCGGTTCCGAAGCCACGCTACTACTCCGTGCAGATGACCGATGCGAATACCTTCAATTACGGCTACATTGGCAGCCGGACCACTGGCACGGGTCCGGGCGACTACATGATTGTTGGCCCCGATTGGAAAGGTGAGACGCCCGCACACATCAAGCAGGTTTTTCACTCGACGACGCCGTTCTCGGCCCTAATCTTTCGCACCCAACTCTTTAATGCGGCGGACATGCCGAGTGTGGTCAAGATTCAGTCTGGTTACAAGGTGCAGCCGCTCTCCGCATATCTTAAGCAGCCCGCCCCTGCCGCGCCGCCCACCATCAACTACATGAAATCCGATGCAGACATAGCCAAGTCGCAGTTCTTTCAGGTGCTCGATTTTGCGTTGCAGTATATTCCGCCGAGCCCAGAAGAGGCGGGGATTCGTGCGAAGCTTGCGAGTATCGGAATCGGCCCCGGCAAAACGTTCGATATGAAGGACCTTTCAGCCGAGCATAAGGCCGCCATTGTGCTCGGGATGAAGGCTGGCGACGACGCTGTTGACAAGTACATTGCGAGCGGAGGGGCAGTAATCAATGGCTGGAACGTGGGCTCGTTCTTCGGTGACCGTGCATTCTACAATGGCGACTGGCTCAAGCGGGCTGCTGCGGCCAAGGGAGGAATTTTCGGCAATAGCGCGATTGAGGCGATGTATCCGTTGACACGAGTAACCGCCGATGGAGAGACGCTCGACGGCAGCAAGCACGAGTACATGCTGACCTTCGCCAAGGGCAGTCTACCGCCAGTGAACGCTTTCTGGTCGGTGACCATGTACGACGGCAAGACCCAGTTCCTAATCGACAACCCAATCAACCGCTACCTAATCAATTCACCGATGCTGCCAGGAATGAAGACGAACCCCGATGGCTCCCTAACGCTTTACATCCAGAAGGACTCACCCGGCAAGGCGAAGGAATCCAACTGGCTGCCCGCACCCGACGGCCCAATCTATCTCGTGATGCGCTTGTACTGGCCCAAAGAAACGCCGCCGTCGATCCTGCCTGCGGGCCAAGGTGACTGGAAACCACCGGCTGTGATGCAGGTGCCGTAAAACCCTGCCGAGTTTCTCGGCGATGCGGTAATGGGAGATCGCCTGGCCGATCGTGGCGCGACGCCATGTCGTGCGGGGCGCAAAGGCAAGTCAATGAGAGCTAACGAGTCCGCTGCATTCAAAAAAGTCAATTGGCGAAAAATCCGATAGCGCTCATCGACCAGTTGTAAGCAAACCCGCTTGGTACTGCGACGACAATCTCTTCCCGCGATCCGCCTTCCTGGGCTCGGAAAATCATTTGTTCAAACGGCCCCACTCAGGGTATAAGTCGTGGGACCGGAGTGGGGGACACGACCAGCAATGCTAAACACCTTCCAAAATGTCGTCATTATCGTGCTTACCGTCACCGCCTCTCTGCTGTTTATGTGGGGTCTCAACAGGATCTGGCCATGGGAGAAGCGTCGCGCGCACAACGATCTGATCGGCTGGCAACTTAGCATTCTGGGCACGACGTATGCGGTCATTCTCGGTTTCATGCTCTACACGGTATGGACCAATTTCGGCGCCGCCGAATTGAATGCGGAAAATGAAGCCAATGCCTTGGGAAATCTCTATCGCCTCGCCGAAGGTCTGCCCGATCCGCAACGGGGACAAATCGAGGTTTTGGCCCGCTCCTATGTTGAGACTGTCATCGACCAGGATTGGCCACAAATGGCAGCCGATAGCCCGCCGGAATCGAGCCATAAAGTGAATCAGGACATGTGGAGAACGTTGATGTCGATCAAGACTGGGTCGCCGACCGAAATCATCGCCGAGGACCACGCGCTTTCCGAATTGAGCGCGCTCACCGAACATCGCCGCATTCGGCTCCTCCAGAGTGCATCTCGCCTCCCCACGGTGCTTTGGTGCCTACTCGTCATCGGTGGAACTGTGACCATCGCCTCGGCCTCCATGTTTGGCTCGGCTAACGCGCCTCTTCACGCGCTTCAGGTATTTGTTTTTTCCCTGCTCATCATATTGGCGCTGGTAGCCGTGGCCGACATTAATCGCCCATTTCAGGGTTCAGTCCATGTCAGCCACTTGCCCTTCCAGCGCGCACAGAAAGGCATGGAGGACTAAGGGGCAGCGCCAGGCCAGCCCGTGGGCGGGAATCACCAACCCGCCGCCTTCGACTATCCTGCTTCCCGCTGGAACCATTGTTACTCCATCGACATGGGTGATTCCGAGTAACACCAAATTGGTCGGCATGGGCGACAGCAGTCTGGGAACCACGATTCAAGCCGCCAGCAGTTTCTCCGGAGCCATGCTGCAGTTCGGATCGGGAAGTTGTCCGAACATAAGCATTCCCATTTGCCACAACATTTCGGTCGAGAACCTGCTGCTCGATGGACAAGGACAATCCATTAATGGCATTTTGAATCAATATGCGCAGGACGTAAGCTACGTGGACGACGTAAAGCTGTGGCAAATCCGTTGACCTGCTCAAAGAAACAGTGAGATCCCCACTAGTCAATTGAGAGATCGCGGCGTTGACCGTGGTTTTGCAACGACAACTCCGTGCTGATTTTGGTACACGGGGTTCGCAGGTGGGAGGTTTTCTTATTAGAGGATGCCCCCATAGCTCCTGAGGTTCGTCAATGAAGGAGCATCGGATTCTGAATCCGCGAGCGCAGATTTCGGAATCCTGCTGAGGGCATCAGCCTCATTCGCATAATTATTATCCGTCCGATCCCTGCTCCTGTCTGTGATCGTTGTCACCGCTGTTGGCAAATTTTCAGATTAGGCCGAGCTTTCGTACGACCTCAGCCAGTAGCACCTGGTTCTCGCGATGTGGTTTAACCTGTCTCATGCGGGCTTTTTAACGCTCAAATCGTTCTGGGCACACCCGTCGCTGGCGAATAGACGGCGCAAGCTCGCGCAAAGGCTGTTCGCGACAGTTATCATCGGCGGCGTCAGAACTCAACTCCTGACAGTGTTGGAGATCACCAGTCGCAGTACAACGGTTCACGTTCGCGGAAAATGAATGCTGGAAGAGCTCCAGGGTGCTGACTGCTGTGTGAAAATGGTGGACGCGCATGAGCAAGCGCGTCCAGTGGGGTAACTCCACGGACCCGAATCGGCCATAGCCGCCAACCCCGTACCACGACCTTTGTTCTCAGGGTCTCCGAATTACGCCGGGGAGAGGCTCAGTTCCAAAATGCATTGAGCCCGGCGACCCGAAAATCAATGCGACATTGGAAAATTTGACGGTGGTGCCGCCCGTAATATCCACTTCCAAGGGTGTAGGCGAAATGGGCGCGGGGCTTCCATTGAGGGTAACAATGGCCGTGCCGTTTATCTTAAATCCGCCTGTAATCGCCGTGACATCGGCATTGAGCATGGTTATGTGGTGAGTATGGGCGCCTCTGCCGTTCGGATCGAAGTTCCCATCTCCCAACGTTAACACCCAACCGTCAGACAGTACCATGTTGAGGGCGGCGAAAAAATCCGCTTTGCCTGAGTTTCCCTTTAACTGCAAGTTCCATGGACCTCGAACCTCATAGGGACCTGTGGTGGTTTGGGGCGAATAGGCATTGATTAGCCCACTAAACTTAAGTGTTTGAGATGCCCGATTTTGGGCCAGCGTGCCGATGCTTGCCATCAGCACGAGAAGCCCAATCTGTGCCGCACACCGCAAATGCTTCCTCTTCATAACAGACCTCCAAGTCTGAGTAATTCCTCGCGCGCTTATCGCTCAAAGACTGTCCGCGAAGCAATGCATGTGCTATGAAGAAGAGATAAAGGTTAGATAACCCCCTAAGTTGCTGGTGCAGTTGCTTCTTGTCGGATTATGGCGCATGATTTCCAGCGACGGACGACAGAATCATCCAGAGGATTTACGCCACAGGAATTTCATTTCGGCGATTTCACCCTCGATCAGTCGAGTTATCGCCTGCAACGGGGCACACGCCCGCTGCGCCTGGAAAAGCTCCCCATGGAATTGCTGATCTTGTTGGTCCAACGTCGCGGGGAGTTAGTGTCACGCGAGGACATTGCCGGTTGTCTTTGGGGCAAGGACGTCTTCTTGGATGTCGATCACAGCATCAACACTGCTATTCGCAAGATCCGCACGGTGCTGCGCGATGACCCTGAGAAGCCTCGATTCGTGGAAACTGTGGTCGGGAAGGGATACCGGTTTGCCGCCACGGTGACCTGCGACAATGGGGATTCAAATCGGCAAGTACAGCCGCCGCCAGCTCAGGTACTTTCGGAGCAGGCGGTTTTATCTACTCAAAAGAGGTTTCTTTCTATCCGCGTCTGGGTGCTGCTCGTGGCAGCAGCGATACTAGCGGTAGGCGCAGGTCTGTGGCTTAAGAGGACGGAGTATTTTTGGCGAGATCCGATCGCGGCAGCACGATTCCAGACGGTCACGGAGTTCGAGGGCGTGGAGCAGGCCGCCGCGGTATCACGGGACGGACAGTTTGTAGCGTTTCTATCGGATCGGGACGGACAGATGGACGTTTGGGTCACGCAGGTGGGTTCGGGGCGGTTCCACAACTTGACCCACGGGAGCCAGGTGGAACTGGTCAATCCATCGGTCCGCACTCTGGGGTTCTCGCCGGATGGTTCTCAGGTTACATTTTGGGTTCGCAAGAAAGACGCTTCGGGCGAAGGTGACATCAGCATTTGGGCGGTTCCGACGCTGGGAGGACAGCCGATGCCGTACCTTGAAGGCGCGGCAGAGTTCGACTGGTCGCACGACGGCTCACGACTCGCATACCATACGCCCGGACCCGGGGATCCGCTGTACGTGTTAGACGGCAACCGGCAGGCCAAGCCGCGGCGCATTTTCGCTGCGGCGGCAGGGATGCATGCGCACTTTCCGTTGTGGTCGCCCGACGATGCGTATATTTACTTCGTCCAGGGTTTTCTCCCCGACAAATTGGATATCTGGCGCATCCCTCCATCCGGCGGAATCCCTGAACGGATCACGTCCCACTCTGGGCACGTGAGTCACCCTGTTTTCCTTGACCGACGCACTTTGATGTACCTGGTGAGCGATCCGGAAGGCAGGGGAGCGTGGATTTATAGCATGGATGTCGAACGCCGCATTCCTCACCGGTTAAGTTCTGGCCTTGAGCGGTACAAGTCCCTGTCGGCCAGCGCTGACGGCCGCCGTCTGGTGGTCACGCTCGCAAGTCCGATGAGTACACTTTGGCGGTCGCGGATCGCTGATTCACCCGCTCAAGCGTTGGCCCCTGCTCGAATCTCGCTGACGACTGGCACAGGTTTCTCACCACGACTCGGTCCAAATTTCTTTCTTTATGTTTCTGCGACGAGTACCAGCGAGAACATCTGGAAGCTCGCCGACGGGGCGGCCACGGAGTTATGGAGTGGCCAGGGAGCACAAGTCTTCGGAGGCCCCGCAATCGCTCCCGATGGAAATCACATCGCATTCTCGGCCCGCCACCGCGGGCAAACATTCTTATACGTGATACAAGCCGATGGCGCGGACGCGCGAGTTGCGACCGATGCGCTTGACCTGCAAGGTGCTCCAGCGTGGGCACCCGACGGTCAGTCGATCACCTCGGCGGCAAACGATCACGGCATCGCACACCTTTTCCGCGTGCCGATCGATGGCCGACCGCCGACTGCACTTGTGCAGGAGTACTCGGTCGATCCCGCTTGGGCGCCTGACGGCCGGTTCGTTGTTTACTCGGGAGCTGACATTGGTACCACATATCCGGTTAAAGCCGTCACCGCCGTCGGCGCGGTGTATCCCTTGCCTGCCTTGACCCTGACGCGTGGGGCGCGACGGCTGGCCTTCCTTCGCGGAGGACAGGAACTCGTGTTCCTGCGAGGAGATATTCGACATAAGAATCTGTGGTCAATGAATATGGGCACGGGCGCGGAACGGCAATTGACTTACCTCCCCGCGGACTTTGATATCCGCGACTTCGACATTTCCGCAAACGGCTCTGAAGTTGTCCTCGAACGAGCGCAGGAGCATTCCGAGGTGGTGCTGGTGGATCTCCATCGACCATAATCCTGAATGGAAAAGCCGCTCCCAATCTGGTCAGGTCGCACCCATTGACTTGCGCAAGCGACACCATCGTGGTGCTGATGTCGAATCCGACGTAGCGAGCGTCTGCTGGCAGATGATGCTGCAACAGGCGAGCGGCCAATGCCCCAGTCCCGCATCCGAACTCGAACACGTATTGCGCTGAGTCGAAGGCAGCGTGCGCGATCAGTTCGTCGATGGCTGGATTTTCGTAAAAGCGTTGCCAGTCCTGCGCTGAGCCGAGGCGGTTATAGAAACGCTTCGCCTGTTCGGGCGATAAGTAGCGATCCGTTGGCTCACGCACGCTCACACGCGAACCTTAGCCCAGTCCGCTTTCAGCAAGCTCTCCGTTGCTAGACGCTTGGCCTAACAAACTGATTGTAGAGCCAAGCGAAGACAGCGCCAGCGATGAGACCATCCACCGCTCCGTAGAAAGTACCGACGATGACTTCTGCGATGCTGCGAGTTGAATGGTAGCCGGCGTCTACAACAATTCCAGCGGCAACTCTGTGGGATTCTTGTACAAGAATGGCAAATATACGGACATTCCCGGCCCTACGGGTGCCGCAGCCTCGGTTGCTTCGGGGATAAACGATAACGGAGCCATCGTCGGCGACTAACGGGGCGATGGGAAATCTACAACCCCACAGCGAAGGCCTGGACGCCAGCGCCTACGTCGCTCGACGTAAATCAACACAGTCCTAAGATGAGGCGACGTTCACCGCAAACTTAATGCCGTGCCTTCAGTGCGGGAGACTGCCACCGTGCTAACGATCGTGCTTGCTGTGGTTGGGGTTTAAGAGTCGACCGTGTGGATGCTCCCATCCAACAATGCTGCGGAAATCGACGCAAAAGAACTTGGCACGGTAGTGGTCGTTTGGAACCGGTGCCTGACTGTCGTTGCCTGCCCGGTCAGACTTTGGGTGTGGCTTTTTGCGACGATGCACAACGAGGGGGCGAATCTCGGCCCTCACCTCGCGCTCCGCTTCCCTAGGATTCAGATCGTAATCGGGATCGAACATCGCGATTACTTCGACCGCGCGACTGGTGTAACGTCTCGCCCAGTCACTGTGGACAAGCGTGCGTTGCACCGCTTTCCAATGCTCTGCTTCGCTTTCCGGATTGCTCCCAAATTGCGCTGAATCGCGATAGCCCAGGTCGTTGATAGCACTGAGAAACTGGATGAATTCCTCAAGATTCACGCCCATCTGAAACACAAGTTGGCTTAATGCCATCTGCTGGGACGAGGTTAGCTGATCGAACTCCCGGCAGTACGCCCTCGCGTTGTGGACGGCGAGTATAACCGAGATCTGCAATAACCTAGTAGCCTCTTCGTCGGTCACCTCCGGCGCCAGTTGCCGAGTCCTGATCTTGCGGCGAAAGTTTTTCTTCTTCCAAGCCTTCAGATCGGATTCAAACTGGTCCAGTATGATCTGCAGCCTTGCGGAACTAAGTCCTGCCGCCCTCCACAGTTGAGCACTAGATGGCTCGATGAACGTATGCGGGTTGAGAGGGTCGCTCTGTAAGTGTTCCGTCGCCCCCACATCTAGACTGAATCCCGCCCCAATCAGCGGCCGAGATGTCTTGGGATCAGGATAAGCCGCTAACACCCAGCTTTCATGCCGACTGTCACGCAGCAGGTCCATCAAGGCCCCCAGTTTGAACTTGAGGTCGGCATCCACGAAGTTAAGCAACGTCGGAGACGCGTATGTAATCTCGGGCGTTGCAATGAGAAGCGAGGGGTCCAAGTTTTCCAAAGGATGATTTTCTGGCTCAAAGAAAGCTAAAGGCGCGGATGTCCCTGACATTTGAGTGAATTGCTCACGAGTCTGAGAGGTCGCCGTTTGCCCCATAGCCTTTCGAGCCCAGACGGGCATGGCTAGCACGAGTGTCGCGGTTAAAATGCATTGTTTGGCGGTTCTCATCTTCACCGGCTGGCTGTCATCCTGTCTCTGCCGCGACAGCAGCGAATCCCAGTCTGGAATTGTTCTCTTGGGGCTGAGGTTTGACCACTGTCCTTTTTTACAGTGGCTGCCTATTTGCTCTTACAGCAAATTCCCTGCAGCTGTAGAAGTTGCGCATTTGGTCGGGCAGGGCGAAGGATTCGGTATATGCGCGGCGAATTGAGCGCCGGATCACTGCAGCTTGGCATACTCAGCTCTCGCTTGTTTCGGGATCAGGATGTCGGGGTCGGCGTCTTTCCAGAGTGTGAGAAAATCTGTGTAGGCGGCGAGAGCCCGCACGCGAGTAGCATCGGCTGCCGCACCCTTCAAGGTTCTTGACTCCAAAGCGCCTCGCTCAGATTTTCCGACGCGACCGTATACGAACCCCCGCCCCGTCGGCTAGACATCCAAGTAGCGTTGTGTATCTCGTCGTCGCTGCCCAGGTCCACACCACTTCTTATATTGGGCCGCGGAATCGAGGCATGTGCGATTACTTCGGGTTGGTCGCTAGCCAAAAGTACTAACGCCAGCCCGGTCGAATTGCTGTTCATAACTTTGAGCCGGGCCAGTCCTGCGCAATCACTACTCCCGACCTGCTGACCAATCGGGTCGGCACCGCTCTCACAGGAGGCAAGCAATCAAATTCCGGCTGAGCCGCCGACAACTGTCGATTCTGGCTTTCCGTCGCCCCGGCGGAATTCCTCGCGCATCATTCCGAGCAGGACCCCCAATACCGAAGCGACAACCGGCCCAATGAACAACCCCAGGAAGCCAAAGGCCTGGACGCCTCCTAGGATAGAAAACACCAGTACCAACGGATGGAGTTGGACCTTCCCGCTGACTACCCACGGCCGGATAATATTGTCGGCCGTGCTGACCACCGCAACTCCCCATACAAGAAGGAATATACCCTTCCAACTCGCTCCAGCAAAAATCAAGTAGAGCCCGGCAGGCGCCCACACCAAGGCAGCGCCCACAACGGGCACAATGGAAGCAAACCCAGCACAGAGCCCGAGCAAAAGAGCAGACTGCGATCCCACGATTGCGAGCGCGATGCCCGTCAAGACACCTTGCGCCGCTCCCACGGAAACAATGCCGTACACGTTGGCGACAACGGTGTCGGATATATTGCTAAATAGCTTTCTGGCCTGCCCCGGCGGCAGCGGAAGGATCTCCTCCGCATGTTGAATCCAGCCCTGACCATCCCTGAAAAGGAAGAAGACCACCACGAGTGCCATTAGGGATTCTGCAATCAGGGTCGCAAGATTGCTGACGATCCGAGCTCCAGAGCCCAAGACCCAGACGCCGGCCTGCTGCACGTGAGACGTAACCGCCCCCCGGATGTTGTACTTTGAAACGTCGACCCAGCGCCCAAGGAATGTCAGGCCGCGCTCCGCCACGGTTGTCAAGAACAACGCGAATCCACCTTGCTCGGCACTTTGACGCGTCAGGTAGTGGGCGGCGGTGACAGCCTCCTTTGCAACCAGCAGGATAATGATGAAGACTGGCACCCCAAGGAGAAAGAGCAGCGCGAGCGTAGATAGCAATGAAGCCTTCCCGGGCTTTCCTTTTGTCCATCGCAAGATTCTTTGATAAGCCGGGGAAAAGACTACGGCAAGGATAATTGCCGCCACAAACGGATCAAGAAATGGCCGGACGATAACCAACGCAAATCCCAACACAATGAGCGTCAGGATTCCCAGGAACCAAACAGTCGTCCGCTTGTTATACATGCCGCGCTTCACACAGCTCCTGCCGCACTCGAGATATTTCGGCAGCGTTCAAAGAAATATTCAAAATGACATCTATTGGCTGCTGGCGCAAACAACGATTTCACTACTTGAGTATTACTGGTGACGCTGCGATGTTAACATGGGGGTTCTGGCTCAGATCCTCTGCTGCAGCCTAGCGTCTGCATCCGAAATGGGAATGTGGACACCGTGCGCCAGCTTTACATGCGCCCCAAACGGATGCTTCCCCTCTCAGATGCCCGCATACCATGCGTAGCCGCCATCAGGGCTAGCACCGCCTAGACCCTTGCCGAACGGTTTGAGGTTATCTGTCAGAGTCAAGCGATTGATGTATTTCACGTTCTTATAACCGAGCTGCAGGGGACACTTGCTTGCCTCTTCGACTTCTTCCTGGCGCTCGACGCCTGGAAATCATTAAGCACTAGAGCCGCTCGGTGCCGGGTCCTCAGCGATCACCCAAAACCGGCCACTGATTATCACCTGAAAACCGGCCAACGAGAGTAGCGTCCGGGACATTGATTCCCGCGGAGGCTTGTAGGCTCCGTGGGCATGGCCAATGTCTTGAACGAAGAGAAGAAACAACAAGTCTTAGCTCTGGGACGGTTGGGCTGGTCGCTGCGGCGCATCCAGCAAGGGACCCACGTCCGTCGCGAAACCGCCAGTGCGTATCTGAAAGCGGCGGGGATTGCGGTGCGTCCGCCTAGCGGCTGGGGACGGTGCGAACCAAAACCGGCCAACGAAGTGATCACCGACTTTGGTGCGGCAAAACCAACCATCCCGGTGATTCCCGATCCCCTCGACCCCAACCCCAACTGCAACACCAACCCCGAAAACCCTTCTACTAAGGGAAGATCAAAAACAACTTCAAAACCGGCCAACGAGAACGAGGTGATCACCGACTCTGCCGTGGTCCCCGGCCCCAGCGCCTGCGAGCCTTACCGGGAAGTCATCGACTTGGGGCTCAGCCGCGGCCGCAATGCGCGGGCGATCTGGCAGGACCTGGTCTCCGAGTACGGCTTCGCCAGCAGCTACCAAAGCGTGCAGCGTTTCGTGCGCAAGCGACGCGGAACGCAAACGCCCGAAGCTCGCGTCGTCATCGTCACTGCGGCTGGCCAGGAAGCGCAAGTCGATTACGGCACCGGCCCAATGGTGCGCGATCCCGAGAGCCGCAAGTACCGGCGCACCCGACTGTTCGTGATGATGCTGGGCTGCAGCCGCAAGTCGGTTCGTCTGCTGACCTTCCGCTCCAGTTCGCGCATCTGGGCGGAGTTGCACGAACGCGCCTTTCGCCGGCTGGGCGGAGCCACCCGCATCGTCGTGCTCGACAATCTGCGCGAAGGCGTGCTCGTCCCCGACATTTACGATCCCGCTCTTAATCCTCTCTATCGGGATGTGCTGGCGCACTACGGCGCGGTGGCCATGCCGTGCCGCATTCAAGATCCCGACCGCAAAGGCAAAGTCGAATCGGGCGTTGGTCACGCGCAAAAAACGCCGCTGAAAGGCTTGCGCTTCGAGACTCTGGAAGAAGCTCAAGCCTACCTCGATCGCTGGGAGCAGCGCTGGGCCGACACGCGCATCCATGGCACCACCAAGCGGCAGGTCGCCGCCATGTTTGCTGAAGAGAAGCCCACGTTGCTGCCGCTGCCACTGGAACCGTTTCGCTATTACCAGTACGGCGAGCGCATCGTGCATCTGGATGGCTGCGTCGAAGTCGAAGCCGCTTACTACGGCGCACCGCCTGGCTGGATCGGGCGAGTGCTGCGCGTGCAATGGGATGAGCTGTATGTTCGTCTGCTCGATCCGAAGACCGGGCAACTACTGCGCGAACACGTGCGCCAGAGGCGCGGCTGGTATCGCATTAAAGAAGAAGATCACTCCAAGCGAACGCCGTTGCGCACCTCCCAACTGTTGGGGCGCGCCAGTCGCGCCGGATCGCACATCGGCGCGCTCTGCGATGCCATTCATCGCCAGCAAGGCGAGGTCGGAGTGCGCCGCATCCTGGGCGTTCTCTCCCTGGCTAAGAAGTACGGCACCGCGGCGGTCGATGAAGCCTGCGCCGCCGCGCTCGACATGGGAGTGCAGGAATACCGCTTCGTCCGCCGCTATCTGGAACGCTGCCCGCAAGCTCCACTCAGCTTGCAGCAAGTCGATCCTCTGATCCGCGAACTGGTGCAGTACCGCGATTTTATTAATTACAA
>JBAVAQ010000087.1:0-9326 GCA_049585795.1 Terriglobales bacterium
TCTCCTCAAACACGCGCAGGTTCCGGTCAGTTCTGACGGCCATTCCGACTGTCAGTGAGACCACCACGCCAGCGCAGACGTAGCCCATTCGGTCCCTTCGAAATGGATTCTTGTTTTTCCTATACGTCAAGCACGTCTTCCCCATTTCCTCTTCAACTGCTGTTGTTCCTGGTTCTCCAGAGTCTCCTGTAACAGCAAGTCTTTGATCCTCCTAGTCGTTCCAGCCGGGTCACGTCCTTCCAGACGAGCATCTTCCAGCAGTTCGTCTCCAGAGGCATTCTGGATGTATTCTGCCAGCCGGTCGAAAATTTTACCCAATCGCTCTGATCCGCTCTTTGTTTTGTTGGCCATAGCGTTTTTCCATGATCTTCTGCGAGTTTCGCTTAACACGGCGAACGATGGTGCTGTAGGTCCTTTGGCTGAACCCAACCTCCCTTTGAATGGCAGGCCCGTCCATTCCATCCTGCCAGCCCATCAGCACGTGCGTAGCATCTTCATCCTCAGAAAAGTGAGCCTCGATTTCATCAGCGATGGCCTTTCGCTCGGCTTCAATCTCAAAATTAACAGTCTGTTCCTCGATGTTCGGTTCCCGTGCTTTCAGACCGACAAACGGTGAGAGCGGATGACCGTCTTCGTCTTTCTTTGTTATCTGAGACTCAAGAACTGCATATTCTGGCGAGTTTGGCCTTCCTTTTGTGATGGCCAGCCCATTCACTCGCGATGCTCCAAATGACGCCCACGAGATAGGGAACAAACTCCAGGTTTTCCGAGTGCCATTGGCGCGAACCGTTTAGCGTTCGTACGATCGCCTCGTGAAGAAGATCCTCATCTGTGCGACCATTCGCTGCTCATCGCCCGATTGCGGAAGATGCGATTGGTCGCAATCTGTTTCAAGCGCTCGGAATCCTCATCCTTGAGGGCGACACTCGCCAGGAGGGATCTTAGCAGTAGGTTGCGATCTTTGGATGCTGGCGCATCGTGCACAGGAAATTTGATCTCCATTTGATGCCAACCGCTCTTTTCCGCGCCTCCGTACTTCGTAATGCTCGGATTGTTGCATGAGGTGACAAGGTCCGGCCAAAAAAATTTCTATCGTCGCGTATCCGTCCGGACGGGGTCTGAGAATTGCTAAGTAGGGATCACGGTTTCCCTATGCCAAGAATTCGCGATCCCGGGAAAATCTTTGGTAACCCTCGTCTAATTCCGCTTAAAACTGGGCATATAGGTTAGTGGCAGGTAGAGAAAACCAGCGCGCTGGCGGCCAACAATGCTAGGCCGACCTGCGGGAGCGTGACTATGCTTGGTGCAAAGGGAACGGACACGTTTGTTGATTTTGTTCACCGAGTTTTGAGTTGGTTGTCTGAATGGGAAATGAAGGAGCTGGAAAGAATCCACACCAATCGTGTACCGGTGTCTTTGGAGAGTGTCCGGACTCGCTTCCACAGAGTTCCCGAAGACGTGGCGAAGCCTGTAAAACGCGATCGTCGGGTTGATTTGGAAAAACGCAGAAGAACATCCGAAATGTCGCGGGAAGAGATGCGCCGGGAGCTTCTGATCTCCGAGGTAACTGGTCTGCCTAATCGTCGTGCCTTTCGCGAAGCAGGGGACGCATCTGCCTTCGCCATGTCCGACGTTGACGGGCTCAAGGCCTTAAATGACAACTTCGGGTATGCCGCAGGGGACGCCCTTCTCAAGGCAAAGGCAGCGGCTCTGCAGGAGGCAGGACTCGAAGCCTATCACGACAAAGGGGATGAGTTCTTATATCGCGGTCACGGCATCGAAGAGCTACAGGCTGGTCTCGAACGCGCAAGAAGGATCCTTCGGAATCATCTGATGGTTGTTGAACGTGCAGATGGCACTTCCCTAGCGTTCACGGGCGCGGACTTCAGTTATGGCATCGGAAAAGGCATCGGCCAAGCAGAAGCCCTCCTCCGGAAGCACAAAGCTGAGCGCAAATCGCGCGGAGAGCTAGAACGAGGGAAACTGGGCGGCACCACACACGCATGGCAGGCGTGAGCAGGAATCCTTCGGTCCATTGAAATTGAGTTCCGTTCATTGTTGCGATAACCCGTCGTGAGACTGCTCCTACCAGCTTGATAGAGCCTTCCCGCTATTACCGACGTAACCTAGTTTTCCCGAAACCGGCAGCATCAACAGGCGACACGGGGCAATAGTTACCTAGAGAGATCAGAAAACGACTATGGCCCACTTTTCCCCCTCATCGTTCGAACCACCCGCGCCCTTTCTGAGGATGCCCGTTAGTTCGTAGAAAGTAGCGACTCTCAACCCCGGTCATAATGACCGAGGGTAGTTTTTCTGCCAAGAAAAAGGAGAGAGTCGCTATGAAGAGACGATACCAGATCGACCAGCAGCGAGCGGTGCAAGAATTCCGGCAGTTGGCCCGCGAAGAGAATCCCAACCTTCAGATGATTTTTCCGATGACCGAGGTCGTCGGTCTGCTGCAAGAAGGGGTGGGCCACCTCATGCGCGAAGCCGGGCTGGCCTTGATGAGCCTGGTGATGGAGGAAGAAGTGCGACACCTGGCCGGGGAGCGGCATGAGCAGCATCCCGCGCGGCGCGCCCACCGGTGGGGAAAAGAGAACGGTTACTGCGTAGTGGACGGGCAAAAGGTGCCGATCCAGAGAACGCGTCTGCGCAGCCGGGAAAATCGCGAGCAACGGCTGGGCAGTTACGAACTGTTCCAACGCAGTGGACCGATGGAACACGCGGTATGGGACAAGATGATGCGCGGGCTGTCGACGCGCAACTATGGAGCGGTGGTGAAAGACTTTCACCACGCCTACGGGGTGGAAAAGTCGGCGGTGAGCGACAACTTCATCGCCTCCAGCCGGGAGAAGTTGCAGGAGTTGATGGAGCGTCCACTGGGCGAGTTACGGCTGTGCACGGTACTGATCGACGGTACGCCGTTCCGCGACCGGCAGATGATCGTGGCCCTGGGCATCAACATCGACGGGCGCAAGACGGTGTTGGGCCTGCGCGAAGGAGCGAGCGAGAATGCCGCCGTGGTCGGGGAATTACTCGGCGATCTGGCCTCGCGCGGGCTGGACTTCAGTGTGCCGCGACTGTACGTGCTGGACGGCGGCAAGGCATTGGCAGCGGCAGTGCGCCGTCACGCCGGTGAGGCGGCTTTGATCCAGCGGTGTCAGGTGCACAAGCGGCACAACGTGGTGGACCATTTGCCCGAAGAACATAAACCGGCGGTCAGAAAGAAGCTGCAGCACGCCTATGCCATGACCGAATACGCCGACGCCAAGCGTGCGCTGGAGCGACTGCATCGCGAACTGATGGAACTGAATCCGAGCGCCGCCCGCAGCCTGGAGGAAGGCATGGAAGAGACGCTCACCGTGCATCGTTTGCGCGTGCCCGCACAGTTGCGTCGTACCCTGGCGAGCACCAACGTGATCGAGTCGGCCTTCTCCATTGTGGAGACGGTTTGCCGCAACGTAAAACGATGGCGTGCCGGCGATCACATCGAGCGCTGGGTCGGCTCCGGCCTGCTGGTGGCCGAGCGCCAGTTTCGCAAGGTACAAGGCTACCGGGAGATTCCATCGCTGTTGACTGCGCTGGCGAACACAGTTTCGAAGAAGGCTGTTGCCGAGGAAGTGAAGGTTGCGTAGCCTATGACGGTCGAGAGTCGCTAACTTTCAACGGACTTCCGGGCAACGTCCCCTTTCTTGAAGAGACAGCTTCCAAAGTTACCTTGGTAACCGTATCAATTGCGTTTTTGGGCCCAGCACGTCCGCGCTACGGCATTTATTAGGTGGAGAAAGAGAATATGGATCACACTCACTCTCAGCTTCCGCTCGATGGACTCTACGATGCCTACAATGAACTGCTCCTAGCAACCAAAGACGATCCGTCGACCCACGACAAAGTCCAAGCTCTAGCACACTACATTCCCCATCTCGCATCACGCCACCGTATACGCGCTGTTGTTGATAATTCGGCGTCAAACACCGCCAATATCGATTGCAGCATCGTCGATCACATTGTCAACAAGGAAAGCCCCGGCATTTGTTCCTCGGCGAGCGCAGAGGTACCTGCCTCGTTGCAAGCGGTGCCGGGGCCGGACTGGCCGGCGAGACTGTCAGCCACACCCATAAATGCCGGCAGCAGGTCAGCGCTTGTTGTTGAAAACGACAAGTCCCTATTGACGGTCATTAGTGAGCTTATGAAGCGCGAGGGCTTCAAGGTACGCAGCGCTCGCGATGGCGCCGAGGGGCTGCGTCTGTTCAATCTTTTTGCACCGTTTGACGTGGTCCTGATCGACTACTACGTACCACAAACGGCCGGTGTCGAAATCGACTGGTCCGCGCCACAAAAGGATGGGATTGACCTTGCAATGGCCGTTCGCAAGATTAATCCGACACAAGGGATGATCATTGCGGCGTTCGATTATCAACGCGAGGACGAAGTCCCGCGTCCGGCGGAATTGATGCAAGTTCCAGTCTTGGTCAGTACGCTGCACCTTCGCAACCTGCTTGCGAAATTTCAATACTGGGCAACAAGAGAAGAAATCGATAAAGCAATCTCGGTGTTATCGCCCGCACAGTGGCTGAAACTCCATAGTTTTGCGGAGTGGCGAGTAAGGGGTCTCGGCCGGTTCGCGGGTGACACGAAGGGGAAAGATTTGCTTCAGGATGCCCTGCTTTCGACATTTATAGGTGCTCAAGGCAATGGCAGTGGCAGGCGCTGGAACAAGCGTGTCGACTTCGTAATGCACCTCACGGGAGCCATGCGGGGTATTTCGAGTCACTGCAAGGACAGATCAGACGATCGGCAAGTTCTGGAATGCGAGGCCGTTAAATGTGATGCTGAAGGACAGGAGCTTTCTCCCCTCGATAACCTTGGCCCAGGCGATACCCCCGACGAACGACTTCGCGTCGCAGTAGCAGAGGGATTTCAGCCGGCAGCAGAACGACGATTAATCGCAAAGGAAGAAATCGAAAGAATGTTCAAAGTGTTCAAGAACGACAAAGAAGCGACTTTGGCCCTGCAGGGACTATCGGAGGGTAAAAAGAAAAACGAGATCGTGCAGAAATACGAACTTACAGCAAAACAGTACGATGCTGCAGTGAAGCGAATCCGGGTGAAGCTGTTGGGTTCAAGAAACCATTGAGGGGGAACCGACGAACATGGCAAATAACAAGAGTCACGAGACGCAACTGGAAATCATCATGAACCAGTTGGCGGATTCTGTGCTTGAGATGTCGGACGAGGAGGTACTCTCCGAGATCCGTGGAAGCGGACTCGATCCCCAGGCGGAGGCCGAACGTACTCACGCGGTGCTCCGACAGGCTTTAAAGGCACTGGACGCATTGAACAAGCGTTTGTGGAGGCTAGGGCACACGGTCAACCCGAACTATTGGCAACAGGGTGAGCGGGGTTATCACAACAATTGCCGAGATTGCGGCTTATCTGTGAATTTCACCGTGTCGGGTAACGAAATATGGGGCAATGCTTTGGGTGGACCATGCCCCGAGAACACGGTCCGGAGACGAGAGGCATCTGGCGGATGATCCGGAGTCACGATTTGCGTCGTATGTGGCATAACCGACAAGCTAGCAGCGGAAGCCACGCAGTACGAACCATCTGGCTACGCGGTAATGGTTCGAGTCAGATTGGTGGATCGGTGGGCTTGGACGACGTCGATGCGTTGGGACACCTATGAACAAGCACCGGTCCACGAAAGAGAAGGCGACAATGCCATACTTTTTGCGTTGGCCGAAATGGACGGCCTTGTATCAGAGCTATGAACCCGCTTTGGCGACCCGAGGGAGTCGGGTTATCACAACACCTGCCAAACCTGCGGTTCATTCGTGAGTTTCAAGACGGCAACTGGCAAGATGCGAGGGCAGGCTTTGGATGGAAAATGCCCTGAGAGCGACAAGTATACGATCCACAGGGGGGAAGCGTTCCGCTGACTACGCCACGATTGTTAAGGAAGTGCGATATCTGCAGTAGTGATTGCAGCATTCATGCGAAAATTTCTTCATTTAGGGTGCGCAGCAGAGAAGAGGCAACTGTGACGAAGAGTAACTCGGCTACTGAAATCGTGGTTCCAGCAAAGGAGTGAACAGAATGGACGAGACAGTGAAAACTGAAATCGGGAAACTGGCCTTGGGGTACAACCTGAAATACAAGATTAACCCCCATTTAATGTGGGACTACCTTACGCCTGCATACCTTCAATTGCGGCGAAGGCACTCGGCACTCAACTTTGTGCAATTCATCGAAGAGTTGGTCAAGGTACGCGAACAGGCTGGAAAAGGACGGGAGCGGGCCAGTCAATGAACGCTTGCAGTTGGCGACGCCTTAAGAGGGCTGTTGCCAAAAAATCGGCAATGATATCCCTAACTCACCCATAGCACGGGGTGTGCCAAAGACCTTCCCGAAATCTCTGTTTTAGAAGACCCATGAGATAATGCGCCAGAATTTATGATAGGCGCAGAGTCACTCCAAGAGAGAGCGGAATTCGGTCACAATGTTGCCGACCAACTCAGCAAGTTGATGGAGCGTTGGGAGCAGCGCATTACTCCCTCCAACCGCAGGTTGGCTGAGCGGTTTATCGCCCGAGAGATCCACATTTTGATTTGGATGAGAACTGCCGATACTGGAAAAGAATGGGTCGCTTGTGTGGAGCATTATCCCAACGCCAAGCAACAGTTGGTATCGTCCAATCGACAAGAAGAAACTATGCTTGTCGGTATTGTCCAGTTTACTGAGCAACCAGAGCGCATCGTTCCCACCCTTGTACGGCTTCAATCTGTCGATAGCCTCAATTGCTTCCCTCCGCATACCCTCTATTTTTCTCATCTTTCCGGCTTCATAACTCTCAGAGGTAGGAAATATCGGGAAGCGAATATCGTGCATTTTGCCTTGTCGAGCGCCACCAACCTCAACAAGCTGGAATGTCAAATGATCGAGAGCACTTCTGAGATTGTGAATCACGTCTCCGGCGATGGCGGGAGTGTCGGGGTCATAGAGAATCAGCGGAGTGATTTCGAGAGATGGGCTTCCAGTCTCCGAATCAAACTTCATCCCAACACTATTGAAGTGGACTTCATCAGACGACAAGATGGCATATTCCAACTCGTCGAGATGCTGGTAGGCCCGTTTAATTTTTACGCGGATCAGAGCGAGTCTGTCGTCGGCGGTCATGTACGGTACTAAGGGAATTCAGTGTTGCCGATTATTCTTGGTATAGGCTCAAACACAAAGGAAGTTTGTCCCAATTGGAATTGTTCACTTCCTGGGTTTTGCATAATTGTCCTGTCTTAGTATCGAGTGCTAGCGCAGGGAAGTTCTGAATGGGAAGGAATCTCTGTAACTGCGAGGGCGTTTCTTTTGGTTGCTCATTGATCTTTGCTGTTTGGCCTTGCTGATCGCATCCCAGACAGGCAATAGTAAACCCAAAGACCGCTAGCGACTTGATGGACATTCGTACTGTCATAGATTTTAGCCGTGCGCTATGATATGCCCATGACGCCTAAGACCACAATTGGTGTGGACTTTAGAGAACTCACGTCCATTGAACTCAAATGCACCAACTGTGGGGCTGGTATCACAATTCCAATTCGCGCCGAATATAATGCCGCATCCCTATCCTGTCCAGGCTGTAATACACATTGGTGGGGCGAGGGAAGAAGCGGACTGTTTATGAACGTACGTGATCTCTGTCAGTCCATCTCCAACTGGCAACGGCGAGACGATGGCCCATTTACAATAGGCTTCACACTCCCAATAGAACGCCTATGAAGCCGCCACCCAAGACGCCGGAGTTTGAGCGATTCACGCAAGCCCTGCGCCACATCGTCCAAGTGCCGAAAGCGGAAGTGCAGCGCAGGATGGAAGCAGCTAAGAAGAGACGAATCGCGAAGCGGGCTTCCGGCCACGCTTCCCACGATAAGGATTAGAAAGCCGTTTCTCCCACCTTGCCCGTGACCTCTGCATAGGTGAGACGCTTCCCCGCGACTTGGTGCATGGCAAGTATGAAGCGGTCGGCATCGTTCAGCGGGTTATCTTTAGTCGCACGATTGTTGTAGCGGAACACTTGCTCGTCCACGTACTTTTCAAGATGGAATGGCTCAACCGAAACGTAGGTGCCGTTCAATCCACGTTTCAACAAACTCCAAAAGTTTTCGATTCCGTTGGTGTGTACTTTTCTATCCACGTAAGCTTCCAAATGGTTCACGACCTCGTGGACGTACTTCTTTTCAAGACCCATGTAGCCAGTGTGCTCATCGGTGTGTACTTCCGCTCCGCGAGTGATCTCATTTAGGATGTGCGCCTGTAAAGTTGCACGCTTGACGTTTGGGACCACGGTAGCGCGGACCTGACGTTCTTTCCGATCCAACATGCCCATGACCACGGTCTTGCCGACGTAGTGGTCTGGACGCGCTACCTCGTTGCGAATCCGACGAAGCTTTAGCTGGCGATCCTTGTGCATGTTTTTCATCTTGCCGCCGATGAAGGTTTCGTCTACTTCAACAGGTCCGCCGCTGACTCCAAGTTTTCCCGAAGTGCCATCTTGCAGAGCATATCGAATGCGCTGAAGCATGAACCATGCAGCTTTCTGGGTGACCTTCAAGGCCCGATGAAGTTCCCAAGAGCTAATCCCGTTTTTGTTGTTTACCAGCAGCCAAACAGCAACCATCCATTTATCGAGCGGAATAGCCGAATCCTCGAAAATGGTGCCTACCTTGGCCGAGAACTGCTTTCGGCACTCAAGACACTTCCATATCTTCCGGCTACGCAGGAATGAGTGTTTGGTGCTGTTACAGCGAGGACATACCGCGCCCTCAGTTTCCTCTGGGAGTGGATTCACTAGCGGAACCTTAGACCGGTTTCCAGTCCCCGCCACCTCGAACGTAGAGAGCGGATTTCCCGCGCTACGCTCTCCTGTGGGCTTCACGTCAAGGCCTATACGCCCTCGGGGACAGGAACAGCTTTCGCGAGTGCTGATCGGCTCAGCCTATAGTCATCGAATAGGCCGAGGATGCGATAAATCCACTCACTACTCCACCGTTTCCAGCCCTTGCCTTTGCGCAATCTGGCCCGCATCAGATGACGCCGTATCTTCATTTCTACCCAGTCTCTGACCTTCGAAAAGCACCGACCCGAATGACCGATCCGAAAATAGTTCACCCAACCCCGGAGGATGGGATTGATCATCTTAACGTATAGGAAAAACAAGAATCCATTTCGAAGGGACCGAATGGGCTACGTCTGCGCTGGCGTGGTGGTCTCACTGACAGTCGGAATGGCCGTCAGAACTGACCGGAACCTGCGCGTGTTTGAGGAGA
>JBAVAQ010000088.1:0-103559 GCA_049585795.1 Terriglobales bacterium
GAATTAGAGGGCTGGATGCAAGTCACCACACCCGCATCTCTCCGAGGGGCGGGGACAAGTCTTTTTTCTTGACATCCTCTTTCATAGGATGAGTGTAATGAGTTCTTCAGGGGAAATGAGACGGAAAACGGAACTGGTCGCGCCCACAAAAACGGCTGAGGCTGCTTGTAAATTCCTGCCGGTGATTTCCACCCGAGAGCCTTCCGGCCCGCTGGTGGGGGAGATTCGGAAAATCTCCGGGCGGGCTGATTGTGCGATCGCAACTCCACATAAAGTTGAGAGCAGAGATCCAATCATCGCAATCGCAATTCGCTTTTTCATGGTTACGCCTGCAACGAACGGGCGAGATGTTTGTCCCTCTATTATCAGGCGACGCCCGATTTTCGATTGCTCGGAGCTGCATTATTGTTGCCGTGAGTTCCCAGATCGGGGCCAGTTGCACGCTCCCCCAGTGCCCCGTATAGTTGAGTGTCCGGGAGGCGCATTTATGACTACTAAGCAATTCTTTGAACAGTTGGAAACGCGGATCGCGAAGTATGACCTGCTTTGTCATCCTTTTTATCAGGCGTGGGCTGCAGGGGAACTGACGCGCGAGGATTTACGGGAGTACGCGCGAGATTACTACCATCATGTCGAGGCTTTTCCGATCTATCTGGCGGAACTGGGCATCCGCCTTGACGAAAGCGAACTCCGGCGCGCGGTGTTGGCCAACATGGCGGACGAGAAGGGGATGGACAACACGCTGGGGGATGCTTCGGGGCCGCATGCCGAGCTGTGGCTAGATTTTGCCGAAGGCATGGGCGCGAGACACGACATGCGTGGACACAGTCCGGTGCCCGAGGTCAAAGAGCTGACTTCGTTCTTTCATCGCGTAGCCAGCGAGGGCACGGCAGAGGAAGCGCTGGCCGCCTTCTACGCGTATGAATCGCAAGTGCCGCGAGTTGCGAAAGAGAAGGCGCGCGGTCTGCGGGAGATGTACGGGGCCGACGAACGCGTCACCGCCTACTTCACCCTGCACACCACGGCGGACGTTTACCATTCGCAAGTGTGGCGTCAGCAGCTGGAAAAACGGCTGGAGTCAAATCCGCAGTCGGCTGAGCCGGCGCTGGTCGCAGCGGAGAATGCCGCCAAGGCGTTGTGGCATGCGCTGGATGGAATCGAAAGTCGGCGGACGCAGAAGGCAGCGGCGTAGACGCGATCTTCAAAACGACGAACAGGAAAACGGAGCCAGTGATTCGTTAAAATCATTGGCTCTTTAATTTTTTGGGGATTCTCTTATGGCGAAAGCAATGCCCATTGGCGCTCGCGCGACGGTTGAAGAAACGGTCGAGTTCAAGCATACGTTGACGTCGCACCATCCTGAACTGCCGCGGGTGTATTCCACTCCTGACATGATCCGATTGATGGAGACAGCGGCCTTTCATGCGCTGCAGCCCTTCTGCGAAGGCGACGAGATCACGGTGGGCACAGCCATCCACGTGGAACATCGGGCCGCGAGCGGAATTGGAGCCCGGATTCGGGTAGAGGCAGTGCTGGAGTCGTTCGATGGCAAGTTTTATTCAGTGCGCGTGACCGCGTGGGACGATGTGCAGGAAATCGGGCGGGGAACTGTGGGGCGCGCCGTGGTGAGCGTAGGAAGATTCTTAGAGAAGATGAAGAAGGGCAGTCGTTAGTCGTTGGTCGCCACTGGCGAGATCCAGTCCAACCTACCTCTGGTTGTACTATGTTCCCGTGCGGCCGTTGCGCCAGACCATACTCGAATACATTCGGAAACACGAACTCCTCAGGGCTGGGGATCGCGTTGGAATCGCGGTTTCGGGCGGCGCGGACTCGGTCGCTTTGCTGCGTCTGCTTCTGGAACTGCGCAAGGAAATTGGCGTGGTTCTTTCGGTGGTTCATTTTAACCACAAGCTGCGTGGAGCTGCGTCCGAGGAAGATGAACGCTTCGTGGCCCAGCTAGCTCAGGAACACAAACTAGAACTGCACTGCGAAAGCGGCCAGGTCGCCGCGTACGCTGAAGAGAAGCATCTGAGTCTGGAAACTGCCGCGCGCGAGATGCGTTACCAGTACTTTCGGCAATTACTGGCGGAACGCAGATTCGATCGGGTTGCCACCGGGCACACTCTGGACGATCAAGCTGAGACCGTGTTGTTAAAGATTGTTCGCGGGGCTGGTGGGCGCGGGTTGGCGGGAATCTATCCCCGGTTGTCGGTTCTCGGTTCTCAGTTCTCAGCTTCGATCGTTCGCCCTTTGCTTGGCATCCGGCGGAGAGACATTGAGGCATATCTGCTTGGGCTGGGACAGAGCTGGCGGGAGGACCAGAGCAATCGCGACTTGCGGCATATGCGCAATCGCGTGCGGCATGGTATTTTGCCGCGCCTGGAGCGCTATCTGAACCCAGCCGTGCGCGAGGCGCTGGCGGAGACAGCGGAGATTGCGCGAGCTGAAGAAGACTATTGGGCGAGTGAGGTTGCGCGAGCGCTGCCGCTGGTTTCGACGGGAGGCGTGCTTACGGTATCAGCGTTGGTGAAATTGCCTTTGCCATTGCAGCGTCGCGTAATCCGGGCGACTGCCGAATCATTAGGCTTGCGGCTGGATTTCCATCATGTGGAAGAGATTCTTGCTCTAAGCACCAGCCAGGCCGGACCAGCCAAAACCACCGAATTGCCAGATGAATGGATCGTTCTTCGAAACCAGGCCGAGTTGCACTTCGAGCTGCAAAACGGAACTCCGGGCAAACTGGACTACGAATATTGCCTTGCGATACCGGGATCGGTCGACGTTCCGGAGACGAAATCCTGCTTCGAAGCAGTATTAATTCATAGAAAGGCTGCCAAAGGTTATAATCCCGAGGATTTATTGGAAAGGTCCTTATTGGCCGGAGAACTGAAAGTCAGGAACTGGCGTCCTGGGGATCGCTTTTGGCCGGCACATACTAAGGTCCCGAGGAAGATCAAAGAACTACTGCAAGAGCGACATGCGTCTGGGGCGGAACGAAAGCTGTGGCCGGTGGTGGTCAGCGGGACGGACGTGGTCTGGGTTCGCGGGTTTCAAACGCCCACACGGTTCCTGGCGCGAAGTGACGAAGCCGTACTGATTCGGGAGGTAACTCGAAGCGCATTTAGTTAATGGCGGACGGGCGAGGCGCCCGTCGCCACATGAACGTTGCCAAATAAACCATGAACGCAAGCCCTAAACCCGAGCAGTTGCGCACCGTGATCCCGACCGAGCAGATCCAGAAGCGCGTGCGCGAGATGGCGCGGCAGATCTCCTCCGACTATCAAGGCAAAACGGTTCATGCCCTGGCGCTGCTGGAAAACGGCTTCATTTTCATGGCCGACCTGGTCCGCGTTCTGGAAGTACCGGTTATTTGCCAGTTCATCAAGCCGAAATACCGCAGGGAGCCGGAGAATATAGCCGCCGGCTTTCTCGAAATCTTTTTCAGCCACGAACTCGCTATCGTGGGCCAGCATGTATTGCTGATCGAGGGACTCGTGCATTCGGGAGTGACCAGCGAGTTTCTGATGAACGATTTGCGCGGCCGGGGAGCGGCTTCGGTCAAACTGGCTACTCTGCTCGACCGGCAGTCGGCTCGGAGAGTACAATTACAGCCGGATTACTTCGGATTCTTAGTGGACGAAGCCTTCCTGGTGGGCTACGGGTTGGGGTCGCCGGAGCAGACGCTTCGCAACCTGCCCTACATCGCCTCTGCAAGCTGAAGCTTATCTGTGACTTAAGTTATGGCACGAACTCCATTCTTTTTGGCATAAGAAGCGTTAGAATGGCGGAGTAGGCAATTTCCTCTATCCAATCCTTGCGCCGGGCATCTAATAATTAGCGGAGCCCCAGATGTGTGGTTGGAACTAGGGACGCAACATTCTCAGGAGTTTTAGGTGAATTCAACAGTTAAGACCGTGGTTTTCTGGCTGGTGATCGTGCTGTCGGCGTTCCTGCTTTGGCAAGTGGTAAAAGCGGGAGGAGCCGGCCAAAAAGAGAAAGAAATCAACTTCTCGCAATTCATGACGGACGTGGACCAGGGGAACGTCAAGGAAGTCAACATTAACTTGCAGGAAGTCCATGGCAAGTTTGCCAATGACGGCTCGACCTTTCACACCACCGTCCCCACGAACTATCCCGACATGATCAAGTTGCTGCGCGATAAGGGTGTGAATATCACCGTCCACGACGCCAGCAGCGGGAGTTGGCCGAGTTGGCTGCTGAATCTGGCGCCGCTCATTCTGCTTGCTGCCCTGTGGTTCTTCATGATCCGGCAAATGCAGACAGGTGGCAATAAAGCACTTTCGTTCGGAAAGAGCCGGGCGCGACTGCTCTCCATGCAGCAGAAGAAAGTCACGTTCAAGGACGTGGCCGGTGTGGAAGAAGCCAAAGAAGAGCTCAAAGAGATTATTGAATTCCTGCGCGAAGCGCAGAAATTTCAGAAGTTGGGCGGACGCATTCCGAAAGGTGTGTTGCTGGTTGGACCTCCCGGAACGGGTAAGACCTTACTAGCCAGGGCAGTTGCGGGCGAAGCCAACGTTCCTTTCTTTTCGATTTCCGGTTCGGACTTCGTGGAAATGTTCGTCGGCGTCGGCGCGAGCCGGGTACGCGATTTGTTCGAGCAGGGCAAGAAAAATGCGCCTTGCATCATCTTTATCGATGAGATTGATGCGGTTGGACGTCACCGCGGCGCCGGCCTGGGCGGCGGTCACGATGAGCGCGAGCAAACCCTGAATCAGTTGCTGGTCGAGATGGATGGCTTCGAATCGAACGAAGGCGTCATACTAATGGCCGCGACCAATCGCCCTGACGTGCTCGATCCTGCCCTACTGCGGCCTGGCCGCTTCGACCGCCGGGTGGTCGTGCATCGCCCTGACGTTCGTGGACGAGAAGAGATTCTGCGGGTCCACACCCGCAAGATTCCCTTGGCCGACGATGTTGATCTTTCCGTGCTGGCGCGTGGCACACCAGGCTTTTCCGGAGCCGACCTGGCCAACATGGTTAACGAAGCAGCACTGAGCGCGGCGCGGCAAAACCGCAAAGCCGTCCTCATGTACGACTTTGAACTGGCCAAAGACAAAGTGTTGATGGGCGTAGAGCGCAAATCGCTCATTCTCACCGAAGAAGAAAAGAAAGTAACGGCGTATCACGAAGCCGGACACGCGCTGGTTGCGAGCAAGCTGCCCAATTCTGATCCGCTGCACAAAGTCACGATCATTCCCCGCGGCATGGCTCTCGGCGTGACCATGCAGCTGCCGATCGACGACAAACACAATTACACCAAAGAATATCTTGAGACCGAGATCGCCATCATGATGGGTGGCCGAATCGCCGAAGAAATGTTCCTCAACCAGATGAGCACCGGCGCAGGCAACGACATCGAGCGGGCTACAGAAATGGCGCGCAAGATGGTTTGCGAATTTGGCATGAGCGATCTGGGTCCGCTAACTTTCGGCAAAAAGGAAGAGCAGATCTTTTTGGGCCGTGAGATTTCCCAGCATCGCGATTACAGCGAGGCTACGGCGATGAAGATCGACGATGAAGTTCGGCGGATCGTCGGCCAGGGCTACAACACCGCGAAAGGCGTTCTAGCGGCGGACAATGGCGCGCTGGTCAGAATCGCGCTGGCACTGCTGGAGCGTGAAGTGCTTGACGCGAACGAGATCAAAATGATCATCGAGGGCAAGGAACTGCCGAAGTTAACGCCTCCGCCGAAGTCCGATGATGGCGTACAGCAGGTGCTGAAGCCGGAACCGGGTCGGCCAGGGATTGCAAAAGGTGGGGAAAGCCCCGCTCGCGCGTAAACCTCTGCACGGTATTTTAATTGGATAGGGCAGCCTGCATAGGCCGCCCTTTTTGCAGATGCTTCACTTCGCAGGTTGTTCGCGCTACGCGTTCAGCAATTGCATCATGTGTTCGGGATAGCGCGCCCCCGCGGTCGCGTCACGCGGAAAGACCTCGTCGATTCGCCGCAGATCCTTGGGCGTAAGCTCCAAGTCAAGCGCTCCGATATTCTCTTCCAGATATTTGCGGCGTTTGGTGCCGGGGATTGGCACAATGTCATTGCTCTGCGCCAGTACCCAGGCCAGCGCCAACTGCGAAGGCTTGCAGCCCTTTTCTTTCGCGATTTCCTCGACCCGGCGCACCAGATCAAGATTCTTCTGGAAGTTTTCGCCCTGGAAACGAGGGGAATTACGGCGGTAATCGTCTGCGGCAAGATCGTCGAAACTCTTGAACTGACCCGTCAGAAAACCGCGTCCCAGCGGGCTGTAGGCGACGAATCCGATTCCCAGTTCATGGCAGGTGAGCAGAACTTCGTCTTCGGGGTCGCGCGTCCACAACGAGTATTCGGTCTGCAACGCGGTGATGGGATGAACCTTCATGGCTCGGCGAAGCGTGTGCGGACTCGCTTCCGACAGGCCCAGGTAGCGGACTTTACCTTCCTTCACCAGTTGCGCCATCGCAGCCACCGTCTCTTCAATCGGCGTCTCAGGATCCACGCGGTGCTGATAGTAAAGATCGATCGTTTCGACACCCAGCCGCCGCAAGCTGCCCTCGCAGGACCGGCGGACATAGTCCGGTTTGCCGCTGACGCCTCGGACGTTGGGATTCTTGGGATCGCGAACAATGCCAAACTTCGTGGCCAGCACAACCTGATCGCGCCGTCCGCGAATCGCTTTGCCCACGAGTTCTTCGTTGATGTAGGGCCCGTAGACGTCGGCAGTGTCAAGAAAAGTGATTCCCAGTTCCAATGCGCGGTGAATAGTCGCCAGAGATTCACTGTCATCGCGTCCGCTATAGAATTCCGACATACCCATGCAACCCAGACCCATGGCGGAAACCGCGGGACCGGTGCGGCCAAGTTTGCGAGTTTGCATAAATGCCTCCAGGAAGAAAATTAGAAACGTACAGAGAGTGATCCAGATCTGATTTACTAGATGCTTGCAGTGGCGGGTCGGCATCAGCCATTTTGACGTCGGTTATTCGGTTTTCTCCATTCGGAGCATCCATGAGTCCAATCGCATGGTTTGAGCGGAAGTTCGAGTTTTCATTCCCGGTAGGGTTGTTTCCCAACCTCTGCGTGCGCCTGCGAGGGACGCCCGCGAGGCTCGAGGAGATCGTTCACACCCGTCCCCGTGAGGAGTTGGTGCGGAAGCCGGATGAAAAATGGTCAGCGCAGGAGCATGCCGGACATTTGCTCGATCTTGAGCCTCTGTGGCTAGCGCGCGTTGACGACTATCTCGCGGCGAACGCCGAACTCACCACCGCCGACTTGAGCAATCGCAAGACTGACGAAGCCGGACATAATCGACGTCGCCTGGACGAGATCCTGACTGAGTTCCGAAATGCCCGCCTGCGACTTGTTGATAGGATCGGAGGGCTTGAGCCTGCACTGTTCGGTCGATCGATCCTGCATCCTCGGCTCAAGAAACCGTTTCGTTTGGTCGACCATTTGTATTTCGTCGCCGAGCACGACGATCATCATCTGGCGCGGATATGGGAGCTTTTGAAGTGAAAAGTCCCGACACAACAATTCTTTCCTTTCGATCATCCTCGGAGTTTCGCAAGTGGCTGGCCGCGAATCATCGCCAATCCGATGGGATTTGGCTGCGCATTTTCAAGAAAGGCTCGGGAGAACGATCCGTCACCTATGCCGAAGCGCTGGATGAGGCACTCTGCTTTGGCTGGATTGACGGCCAGAAGCAGCCCCACGACGCAATTTCGTGGCGGCAAAGGTTCACCCCCAGACGGCCGAAAAGTGGCTGGTCCAAGATCAACACGCAACATGCAGAGAGATTGATTAAGGCCAGCCGGATGAGGACGGAAGGTCAGGCCCAAATCGATGCCGCGAAAAAGGATGGCCGTTGGACAGCCGCCTACGACTCGCCCCGCAATGCAACCGTGCCCGAGGACTTCCTGGCGGCATTGCGGAAGAACAAGAAAGCGGAAGCTTTCTTCGAATCGCTCAACAAAGCCAATCGTTATGCAATTTCCTACCGGCTGCAAACGGCCAAGAAGCCAGAAACCAAGCAGCGGCGCATGGAAATGATCCTTGCCATGCTGGCCCGAGGCGAATCATTTCACTAGGGTGCGACCGCAATCAGGGGCTTGGTCGCGGATAATACTTCCCCAATCTGTACCGCTGGAACTCCAACTGCCCTTAGAGCTCGCGTGAGGTCGGGCGCGTCCTCGACTGCGACCGAGATCAGCAATCCGCCGGCGGTCTGCGGATCGAACAGAATCGTCTTCACTTCGTCGCTGATTCCATCTTCGTAGCCGACGACGCACTCGGCGAATTCACGATTAGCCTTCAGGCCTCCAGGAATATGGCCTGCACGCACGCATTCGAGCGCGCCCTCAAGCAGCGGAATTTTATTAGCGTACAGGCGAAGCGAAACGCTGGAGGCGAGCGCAATTTCGCGCGCATGGCCGATCAGGCCGAATCCGGTGACGTCGGTCATCGCGTGGACGGCGAAATAGCCGTTGGTCGTTGGTCGTTGGTCGTTAGCCGCAGAGCTTCGCTCTGCTTCGATGGGCGAGTCGGTCCTCCCCACGCTCCCACCGCCCGCAATGACCTCAGCAGCTTTTTTGTTCAACGTGGTCATGGAACCGATCGCGGCGTCGACCCAAGACTGTTTGGCCGCTTTCTTCTTGATTGCCGTCGAGATGACGCCAGTCCCCAGCGCTTTGGTAAAGAGCAGACGATCACCCGGCACCGCACCGGCATTCGTGAGCACTCGATCCGGATCAATCAAACCGGTAACGGAGTATCCAAACTTCATCTCTTCGTCGCGAACGCTGTGGCCGCCAATCACCGAGCAACCGGCTTCGATCATTTTGGAAAGTCCGCCAGCGAGAATGCGTTCCAGGATGGTCAGATCCGCCTTTTCCGGAAAACACACCAGCGCGAGTGACGTGCGTGGCTGCCCGCCCATCGCATAAACGTCGCTCAGCGAGTTGGTGGCCGCGATCTGGCCGAAAGTATAGGGATCGTCCACCATCGGCGTGAAGAAATCCACCGTCTGCACTAAAGCGCTGCCCGGTCCGATCAGATACACTCCGGCGTCGTCGGCGTGATCAAAGCCGACCAGAACATTCGGGTCATGCTGCCGGGCTAATTTCCCAAGCACCGCGTCCAGCGCCGCCGGACTCAGCTTGGAAGCTCAACCCGCAGCTTTCACCGACTCCGTCAAACGAATTGGCTTTGCATCGGCCATGAAGGCATTCTAACTCGCCACGGATTCGCACGGGATACACCGATCAAGAAACAAGAAACAGAGTGATCCGTGATAATCAGTGAAAATCCGTGACGTTCTTGATTTCTATTTCAGCGAGACTTCAGTCACTTGCAGATCGGGATAGGCTTGATTCCAATCGGCGCTGATATGCTCGAAGGTGAGACGAAAAGTCTTGTCTTGACCGGGAGCCAACGGCGATAGCTGGAGGTCGACCGCATCTGGGTAAGGTCCGCTGGTCTGCAGAACGTGCAGGGGCACGTCGTCGGCTTGCACAACCTCTCCAAGGGAATTCTTGAACGCGACATGCACGATGGCGTGCGTAACCGTCTTATCGCCGGTGTTGGTGACGGTGCCGTCAATGTAGGTTACGCTTGACCCGACAAAATTTTCTGCCGCGCTCATTTTTAGATCGGAGAATTTGAGGTTGGCGGCGTAGGGGTGCGGAGCCGTCGCGCCCTTGGGACTACTGCGAGTAAGCAGAGCAATGACACCCACTACCACCACCACCAGGGCCACACCAAACAGAATGGGACGCAAATTCGAGTCGCGTTCCTTTTCAGTCAGTGGAGATGGTTCGATAAGACCGCCCATGGACTCAGATTGTACTATTGGCGATCGAAAACGCTTTCACAGCTTAGCTGGCAGTTGAAAAAGATTCGCGAAAGAACAAACTATTCTCCGCCCACCATCAGCCCATCAATTCTGATCGTCGGGCATGCCACCGCGCCGCGGAACTCGAGGTCGTTCCCGATCTCGGAGATCTGGAAGAACATTTCCTTCAAATTTCCGGCCACCGTAATCTCTTCAACGGGATAAGCAAGCTCTCCGCCAGAAATCCAAAGTCCCGATGCACCGCGCGAATAGTCGCCGGTCACCAGGTTGGCTCCGTGTCCGAGAAATTCGGTGACGTAGAGGCCGTCTTTGATCTCGGAGATGATCTGCCTGGGCGTTTTTGCGCCCGGCTGCAGGAAATAATTTCCGGGGCCAATTCCCGGCGTTCCTGCCAAGCCGCGAGACGCGTTGCCAGTGGTCTGAAAGCCGAGTTTTTTCGCGGTGTAGGTGTTCAGCAGATAAGACTTGAGCGCGCCGTTTTCTATGACAATCGTCCGCCTTGATGGAATGCCCTCACCGTCAAACGGGCTGGTTCCAAAACCGCCGGGGATGGTGCCGTCGTCGATCACGGTGACACTGTCTCCAGCGACTTTTTGTCCCAACTTGCCCGCGAGGAACGACGCCCCGCGATACACCGAGTCTCCATTCACTCCCTCGAAAATGTGCTCGAGGATCGAGTTCGATACCATGGGATCAAGAACCACGGGGACTTTCGCGGTCTTTGATTTTCGGGCTCCGAGGCGGCGCAATGTGCGCTGGGCGGCTGTCTTTCCTACATGCTCCGGGGACTCAAGTCGGCTCAGACTGCGCGCCACCGAGAACCAATAATCGCGTTGTTTGGTGCCGTCCTCGGACTGCGCAATCGGCACAGCGGCAAGAGAACAATAAGAACGCTGGTATTCGCCGACGAATCCATGAGAGTTGGCGAGAATCTTATGTCCGGTCGCGGCTTCGAACGAGCCGCCTTCGGAATTCTTGATCCGAGGATCGTAGTCGAGTGCAGCCTTCTCTGCGCGGCGCGCGTAACTGATCCGCTCTTCTCCGGGAAGGGAATAAACGTCAGCGGAGTATAGATCGAGGTCGCCGGGGAGCGAGCCTAGCTGCGAAGCGTCCGGTATTCCGCCAAACGGATCTTCCGACGTGATTTTGGAAAGCTCGAGCGCCGATTTCACCATGCGGTCGAGACCACCCCGAGAAAAGTCGCTGGAATAGGTGCTGGCCGCGCGTTGGCCGTTGAAAACACGCAGGCCGATCGCTTTCGATCCGGACTCCTTCAGAGTCTCGACCTGCCCTAAACGGACAACGGTAGAGAACTCATCGCCTTCGCGAATCACACATTCCGCAGCAGTCGCCCCGCCGGACACAGCCCGACGAACGATGTCCTGAGCCAGTTCGCGCAGGTCGGTTTCAATTTTCTGGTTTCGAGTTTCTAGCTGAGTTTGGGACATAGAATTCGCTAAATTCACAGCATTTCTCCGTGTACCTTCGTGTCCTTCGTGGTTAATGCATTTAAAGACGTCAACCACGAAGGTACACAAAGGAACACGACCAGACTGGTCGCAGATTTACTGCATGAAGCCGCCGGCATCTTTTCTGGCGGTCCCGCCTACGGTCAAGCGATCGATTTTAATGGTCGGAATACCGACGCCAACGGGAACGGCCTGCCCGTCCTTGCCGCACGTGCCAACGCCTTCGTCGAGTTTCAGGTCATTCCCGACCATTGAAACGCGAGTGAGCACATCCGGCCCGTTTCCGATCAACGTTGCCCCTTTGATTGGTGCCGTGATCTGACCATCTTCGATCAAATAGGCCTCCGATGCTGAAAAGACAAACTTCCCGTTCGTAATGTCCACCTGCCCACCGCCAAAGTTCACCGCGTAGAGCCCATGACGAACCGAACGAATAATATCCTGCGGATCGTCCTCGCCCGCGAGCATATAGGTGTTGGTCATGCGTGGCATGGGAATGTGCTCATAGCTTTCGCGGCGCCCGTTGCCGGTATCGGCCATCCCCATCAAGCGCGCCGACAGCTTGTCGCTCAGGTATCCCTTCAAGACGCCCTTTTCGATCAGAACGGTATTCTGTGTGGGCTCGCCTTCATCGTCAACGTTCAGTGAGCCGCGTCGCCACGGCATAGTGCCGTTATCCACGACCGTGCACTTTTCACTGGCCACACGTTTTCCGATCAAGCCTGCGAAGGCGGAAGTCTGCTTGCGATTGAAATCCGCCTCCAGCCCATGACCAACCGCTTCGTGCAGAAGCACGCCGGGCCAGCCGGGACCGAGGACCACTTCCATCTCGCCAGCCGGTGCTTCGCGTGCGTCCAACTGCAAGATCGCCTGCCGCGACGCTTCTTTGGCAAAATATTCTGGAGTTTTTTCTCCGAAGAAAAAGTCCAGCGCCACGCGTCCACCACCGCCAGCGCTGCCTCGTGCCGAATTGCCATCGGTCTTCGCGATGCAGGAAACGTTCATGCGCGCGAGCGGTTGAGAATCCTCGGCAAAGGTACCGTCGGACCCGACCACCAAAATGTTTCGCAGCTCGTCCGCATAGCTGGCGCGTACTTCCTTAATGCGGGGATCGAAGGCTCGCGCCGCCTGATCCGCTCGCATCACCAGCTCGACTTTCGCCGTGATTTCCGCGTCTACAGAAGGCAGCGTCACCGGATACAAACTGCGCGCAGGTTTCTCCTGGAAGCCGACCGACGGTGTCTTGGCTGGCCCACTGGCAATCAAAGCCGCAGTACGGGCGGCATGCAGAATCCGCTCGGGTGAAAGATCGTCGGTATAGGCGTATCCCGTACGCTCACCAGCGATCACCCGAATGCCGCATCCGGCGGAAATTCCCTGAGAAGCAGACTTCACCATGGATTCGTCGACCATGAGTGACGTCGAAGAAAGATATTCAAAATAAAGGTCGCAGTAATCGCCTCCGGCCGAAAGAGCCGCCGCCAAATAATGCTCAAGATCGCGTTCCGTCAGGCCATAGTGTTGAAAAAAGAATCTATTTTTGTCCACGCTGATTAGATGCCCTCGGACTCGGAAAAGCTGCGTGAGTCATTATCCCATACGTGCTCGCGTTGGCGCGGGCGCGCCGGCGTTTCTTGTGTACAAAGCTGACCGATTCAAAAGGCCATGTTCACTCATCACAGACGAGTTGGTAATCCGACTGAAACAATCTCGCAGTGACCCCTGAATCCCTGGTGCGCACGGTGGAGGACTTTCTGCTGTGTGCCCATGATGCCGTAATCATCGAAGACGGGGCAGTGGTTTTTGATCTCGCTCAATCCAAATATTCCATCTCCGGAGAACGCAACAAGTGCCTGCTGCACTTGTGGTCGGAGGAACGGAACTTCGTGCGGCGAGTTTTGGAAGCCGAGGTTAAGAATGAGACCATGCGGCTGGCAGTGCAGCGTCTGGGACAGTCGAAGCCTACCAAGCTGGAGATTTGCCGCGAACGCGACCGTCGCACCCCCACCGCGAAGCGGACCGCGCGCGTAGCCTACCAGCGAGTTCTGCAACGCGTGCTGCAGCGACACTTTTCCGGTCTTATCCTAGACCGCCTCAGTACCTCCATGGATCTCGAGCGGTCGTTTGGTCCGGTCTATGCGCGGGGTTTACTGCATCGTGGGCAATCCGCTTTCGCGGTGCTGGGTGTGAACGGGCAGGAGACGCAGGGGTCCGCCGATGCGGCGTTGACCTTCGGCATTCTGTGGCTCGACGCTTGCCGGGTCGCGAAAGCCGGGAAGTTTGTCGTCGAAGGGCTGAAGCTATTCCTGCCTGCGGGAACATCCGCCCTGACTCGGGAACGCATGGCGCATTTGAACAACGACGCGGCTAAGTGGCAGTTGTACGAACTGGAAGATCGCGACGATAACATGAAGACGTTGGATATCTCCGACTGCGGCAACGTAGCGACTCGCCTCGTGCACTCGACCGACGAAACCGCAGTACAGGCGAGGTTCGCCCCTGCGATTGAGCAGGTTCGCGGTCTGATGTCGGAAGCAGAAGTCGCAACTTTGTCGCCTGCCGAAATTGCATTCCGTTGTCATGGCCTGGAGTTCGCGCGAGCACGCCTGGCTCATGAGCCGGGATCGTTTCAGAGCACTTCCCAAATCGTCTTCGGCATAGGCACACAGGAACGGATTCTCACTGAGGCAAACTTCGCGGCCTTCACTCAGCTGATACGAAGCATCGGCGAAGTTCGCCATGCCGAGGGCCCGCGCGACCATCCTCTATGGCGGCTGCATCCGGAGCGCTGGCTGGAATCGCTAGTCGTGCGAGAGGTCGCAGCTCTTGACGAACGCCTCGACTCAGCACGTTTGTATTCGCAGGTGCCGGCATTCTCAGCGTCCGATCGCGCTATGATCGACGTGCTCACGGCTACGCGCGACGGTCGTCTCGCGGTAGTCGAACTCAAAGCTGACGAGGACATTCATCTGCCTTTGCAAGGACTCGACTATTGGGCACGAGTCGCGTGGCACCACGCCCGTGGCGAGTTTCAGCGCTTCGGATACTTTCCGGGACGGGAATTGCGGACCGACAAGCCGCTGCTTTTCCTGGTGGCTCCGGCCCTGCATGTGCATCCCGCGACCGACACGCTGCTGCATTACATCTCGCCCGAGATTGATTGGGCGTTGCTGGGTATTGATGAGCGATGGCGCGAGGGAGTGAGGGTCGTGTTCCGGAAACGACCCGTGCGAAATCAGCAAATGATCAGAGCTGGGTAGCTCGCCGCGCACTAAGTCCGTGCTCATCCGCGCGGATCCCTCTGGCCTACTTCTCTGGCCAGGCTCCCAGCATGCGGCGCACGTCCAGCATCTGCCCCAGGTGATACGCGTTGTGATCGGCCACCAGCAGGGCTTCGCGGAGGACGGTCTGGCCATCGCCCCATGGGATTCGGGCGAACAGGTTAGTCTTGGGGTCGCCCACCAGCTTTTGCATCGCCTTCAAATCCTGTCGGAATTTCTTCACGCTAGTATTCCAGGCCGCAGCACTCGGCGGCGTATCCGTTTCCGGCCAATATCCTTCGGGCCATCCGGGAGAGACGTGTTTCGGGTTGCGGCTGAATTCGAGAATGTCCCGTTGCGCAATCCGCAAATGTTCCAACAGCATCCAGAGCGAATGCGGCAGGCCGGCAGGCTTTTGTCCGAATACTTCCGGCTTAATGCCAGCAACGACATCGTCAAACTTGGCATGAGCACCGCCTCCTTCGAGCAAATAAACAACATGCTCGCGCAGAGCCTTGTCTTTTCGGTCCTGCTTATTAGTTTTCATAGTGCATGACTCCTCTCGATGGATACTTATCCGGCAAAGCCGGGTGGGGGATTGAGGACTGCATCGGCTTCCGATTTCTCGCCGCGATAGACACGCGCAATGCCCCGCACCAGCCGACGCATGGGCAGCGTGCCTTTTTCGTCCAGAAAAAAGATTTCGCCCACGCGGCTGCTCCGGTAGTACCAGCGTTTCAGCAGCGCCAGGTGCTCCATGGTCTCAAGCGTCGTGCCTACGCTTTCCGTTGGGAACGAGGCGAGGGTTTCCTGGATTCGCGATTCCATCGACTGCGACTTAGTGTGTTCCGCGGACTGAATGGGAAACGGCACGGGACCGAAAATGCGAGCTGCATCGATTCGGAAACAATTGACGCATTCTGGGATGGCGCTCCGCTGCACCATCACGCCCGACAGTCGGTCGATGCGATGAACGACTTCCGGCAATTGGCTCAGCACGGGTTTGAGCTTCTCCAGCCGCGCGTGCAGGGCAGCGGCATTTTCAAACTCCAGATTACCCGAGGCTCCGTCGCGTTGCGCGGAGATTTCGCGCACCAGAGATTCGCCGCCGCTGTTGAAATACGCCTGCACGCGGTTCACTTCGGCGTCGTATTCGTCGGCGCTGCAGCCTTTGAAACAGGGGGCGAGGCACATCTTCATCTCCGAGTAAATGCAGCCTGGGAATTTGGGATCCGGATGCAGATCGTCCACGCAGCGCCGCATCTTGAAAAAATCGAGAGAATCGCTGGCAAATTTCTCTGCCGCTGTGCGCGCCGGGAACGGTCCGTAGTAAATATTGCGACCGCTCAGCCGGCCAAGCCGCGTGGTGACAGATGCGCGTGGAAATTCGTTTTCCAGATGAAGTTTGACCAGGGGCGCAAAACGCAGCCGCAAGCGGTTGCCGTAAGTCTTCGGGAACGTTGAGCGCAACAACCGATAAAGCAAAAAGCCAGATTCAAAGTCTGAGCCAGTCGGACTGTATTCAATCCAGCGCACGCGATCGCGCAAGTTAAGTTTCTTGCTGTGTTCGGAGGGCGCGCCGAGCAGCCGCTGGAGCCGTCGCCGCAGGTTAGCAGTTTTGCTGACGTAAGGGTCAGATTGGGGATCGTTCCCGCGAAGGAGAAACACGGCAGGCGCGGCTGGAATGGCAGCGAAGACCTCGGAGTCACTACCAGGGACGAACTCAAGGCAACAGGAGAGCACAAAGGTAATTCTAGTGCGATCTTCTACTCAGAGGGACGTGCCATGGTTCTTACTTGGGTATCCAAGCCAATACCTGCAGAGCTTCACTCGGCTTGAATGGGTCTTCGACTATCCCTACCATGTTCCTGCCGGGGGGCTAGCGCTGCCGGAATTTGTGCCGATAATCCTTCCCGTTCACCAGCACAAGCCGGCACATCTCGAACAAGCGGGAACGCATGCGCTCGCCAATGCGGTCGCCCAGTGTCTCTTCGCGCGCTGCGCGACGCGGCCCATCCATTCTCTCTGCCGCCGCGCTGGGGCCATCCAGGAAATTACTGGTGATAATGGTTGTCAGCTTGTCGTTGTACCGTGCGTTTAGGATCAGACTTACGGTATCCCAGACCCACTCTGAAGGCTTCACCGCGCCCAAATCATCCAGTAAGACTACTTCAGTTTCGAAGATCGGCCGCAAAAGATCCAATTCGGTTGTCTGGACTGACGGATTATAGGAATTCTGAATCTTCTTCAGGAGTTCGCGATAGTCACAAAAGAGACAATGTACGCCCTTTTGCGCAAGTTGTTTCAATGCCGCGACAGACAAGTGCGTCTTTCCCACTCCACTAGGCCCAATTAGCAAAAGCCCGGACCGATCTATGGGATACTGACTAGACCAAGCTGCGATCTTAATCTTCGCGGAAGATATACCCTCATTTGCGCCAGTTTCATAATTCAAAAATTCGCAATCCACATACCGCGCCGGGATTTCTGACGCGTCCAGAAGATGTTTAGCTTGCGTTTGCAGAAAACAATCACAGCGCGTAACCCGCCTTTCACCGGCTGAGACTGCACCTTTCCACCCAGTGCCTCCGCATATCGGGCAACTTTGCGGCTCCTCAGCCAACTTGGCTACTGCATTTATCTGCATAACACTCCCAGCACGTTCCCCATTGTGTGAGACCAGACTCCGGATGAAGCTTACATTCTTCTCTTCCATTTTCTTTCTTAAGTGTACCTTCAAAATCTAGATAAGAGGTGGTGTTGTCATCTGTGGATTTAGAGGATTTACGTCTCTTCTTGTGGAATTTGAGTACCTGTTCGTCGTAGATTTCAAGGAGCACGCGGTTGTAGATCCAAACAGCATCGTCAGTCGTCGAACCCTCACGCTCGAACATGCACAGAATCGGCTCACATTCTTTTTCAAAGAATTGCCGAGTGCGCGCATTCGCGAGGCGCCACAACTGCCCGTCGTCTGGCAAATATCCGGGTCGCTCTGAAACCCATGACGCAAAGAGTAGATTCAAATACCAAGCTTGCTGGTAATCCTTCATGGCCCGGTAGCGTACGTCTCCCACCAAACGGTGAACGTAGAAGGGAAACCACTCCAAGAGTTGATTTCGTCGAGAACTCACGGATACCGAGGCCATGGTGTAAGGGTGCGTTTCGAAGAGTGCCGGATAGTAGGAAGTCGCGCAACAGGAAAAAACTCTTCCTCTGTGCACATACTGTGGAGATGTGGTCCAGGTTGTGGATGAAGGCGGAAAAGGGAGCTTAGCAAAATCTTGCCGAGCTTTGCTCGGTCGGACAGCCGAGGGCGGCTGTCCCTACGTGATTCTTGCTACGCCGAATGATTGCGCTTGCTCTTGGCTGAACTGCCTCCTGACGAATCTTCATTCGCCGCTTCTCTGACCATCTGCAGGAACGCACGAGCCTCCGTTCGCAATGGACGATGCCGGGGATGGATCACATCCAGGCTTCGCCGTAGAGGTTCCGCATCCAGGAGTTTTACAGTGGCCAGCTTATGAGTGCGAATTTCGTGGCCAACCGCGAGTTGGGGAAGGAAAGAAAGTCCCAGCCCGCGGTCGACCATCCGCTTTGCGGTTTCGATGGAGTCGACTTCGAGCGCTACATTAGGAACCAACCCTGCCGTACGAAACAGGCTATGGGTGAGTGTCCAGTCGCTCGAGCCCCGGTCGTAGAAGATCAGCGGCCAGGTCGCTACTTGCTCCAGCCGCGCACGGCGCGAGTGTTTCGGACCGCGCTTGGGATGTGCGACCAGCAGCAAGGGATCATCTCGAAGGCTTATAGTTTCGACCTCGGGATGTTGCAGGGAGCGAGCCAGACCGATTTCTGCCTCCTCGCTCAATACCATATCCAGCACTTCTTTCGAGTGACCTGGCCGAATGCTGATGATCACATGGGGGTGAGCCCTTTGAAAGCGCTTCAGAATATCGGGCAGAAAATAAACCGAAATCGAGAGCGCAGCCGCAATTTGCAACGGCGTTCCACTGGCTGGTTGCGATTCATGGACAGCTTGCCGGGCGAGCGCAGCCGTCCGCAAAAGCAGCTCGGCGTGAGGACGAAAAGTGCGACCCGCATCCGAAACGATCAAGCCTCCGCGCGAGCGCGAAAAAAGCCTTACCCCTAGCGAATCCTCGAGCGCCTTGATTCGGGCGCTCACCGCGGGCTGGCTGATGCGCAAGGCTTCCGCGGCGCGGTGGAAGCCGCCAAATGTAGCTACCGCGAGAAAGGTCTCAACCTGGTCAATTTCCATGCTTCCCTACCCGCCGATTTCCGCGTCTAACAACATCCGATTATCACAGACTGTCGCTCTGATAACAATCCTTTATCGAGATGATAGAAACGTTCAGTTTGACCGGGCTGGGTCTCTGCTCCACAATCGCCAAAGATCAGGCGCTTTTAGGCCGTCAGCGCCACAAAGGAAAACGAAGTATGGGAAGCAACGGAAACGGAAACAGCTCAAACATGGCAATGGAATGGAAGCTGAGTACGCGCTGGGCTGGGATCACCAGGCCTTACACCGCGCAGGATGTCGAACGCTTGCGAGGATCCCTCCCCATTGAGTACACGCTGGCTCGGCAAGGCGCGCAGCGGCTTTGGGACCTTCTGCACAGCGACTCGTACGTTCCCGCCCTCGGCGCCATGACCGGGAACCAGGCCGTCCAGCAGGTGAAAGCTGGACTGCAAGCCATCTACGTGAGCGGCTGGCAGGTGGCGGCTGACGCCAACGATGCCGGGCAAATGTATCCTGACCAGAGCCTCTATCCCGCCGACAGCGTGCCCAATCTTTGCCGCCGCATCAATCAAGCCCTGACCCGTGCCGACCAGATCCATCATGCCGAAGGTAAGAATGGGGTGCATTGGTTTGCGCCTCTGGTTGCCGATGCCGAAGCCGGCTTCGGCGGCAATCTGAACGCATTCGAGCTGATGAAGGCCATGGTCGAGGCCGGTGCTGCCTGCGTCCACTTCGAGGACCAACTTTCTTCTGCCAAGAAATGCGGACATTTAGGCGGCAAGGTGCTGGTACCGACCGTGGAGGCAATCCAGAAATTGGTTGCCGCCCGCCTGGCGGCCGACGTGTTAGGCGTACCCACGCTGATCATGGCGCGAACCGATGCCGACAGCGCCCACCTGTTGACCAGCGACGTGGATCCGCGAGACCACGAATTCCTTACCGGCGAGAGAACTCCGGAGGGCTTTTATGGCATCCGCGGCGGCATCGACTCAGCCATTGCCCGCGCCCTCGCCTACGCGCCTTACGTCGAGATCATCTGGTGCGAGACTTCGCATCCCGACCTCGACGAAGCCCGCCAGTTCGCCGAAGCGGTCCATGCGAAGTTTCCCGGCAAAATGCTGGCCTATAACTGCTCGCCCTCGTTCAACTGGAAGAAGAAACTGGACGACGCCACCATCGCCCGCTTCCAGACCGAGCTTGCCGCCATGGGATACAAGTTCCAGTTCATCACCCTGGCCGGCTTCCATGCCCTGAACTTGAGCATGTTCGAATTGGCGCGGGGATATAAGCTCTCGGGCATGACCGCCTACTCCAGGCTGCAGGAGAAGGAATTCAGCCGTGAATTTCAGCATGGCTACGAGGCGGTAAAGCATCAGCGCTTTGTTGGCACCGGCTATTTCGACACCGTCACACAGGTGATTGCTGGGGGAGCTTCATCCGTGACGGCGCTGGCCGGTTCTACCGAAGCCGAGCAATTCGCCCAGATGAAGCCTCAAGTGCACCCGAAGAGCGGCCCAGACGCGGCTTGTCAACCCATTCTCGGCGACTGCCCGTCGGGCTCAATGGTTCAACTGCAGGGTACAGAACCCGGCCCGGAGGAAAGCCTAATGCCTTCGGGGGACTAACCCAGCAGCTAATAACAAGTTGAAAAGCAAAATAGCCACTCTCCGAGTCGCCGGCAGGCAAGGAGAGTGGCTTTGGTTTCCCAAGGTGAATTCCAACCCTTGGACAATTTCCCACTCAGCTGACCCAAACAAGGCATCCAGCGCCGATTTTCACAGTTGACATTCGCCGTTCGGGGGATATAAATAAGGCCGCCGGGTTTCTCACTCAGGGAGTGCCCCCTCCCCGCGCCCTTTGAGGACAAGGAGACCTGCCAGGAGAGACGATGAACAAAGCCGATCTCATTGACCGAATCGCATCTGGTAGCGGCATCAGTAAAGCTCAAGCGGCTACCGCAATCGACACAACCGTGGACAGCATTACGTCCGCCCTGAAAAAAGGCGATCGAGTAGCGTTGATTGGTTTCGGCACCTTCTCTGTATCGCAGAGAAAGGCTCGCAATGGGCGCAACCCGCAGACGGGCGCCACCATTAAGATCGCTGCCCGGAAGGTGGCAAAATTTTCGGCCGGCGCCGAACTCAAGAAAGCGGTCAACCGCAGTAAGTAAGGGGCCAAGTTTCACATCGAATACGGCAGGGGGTCGGCCCTGCCGTTTTTCATTTGGACAAACAGACGATGGAGACAGGCCTAGCCCGTCGGAGCCGCGAAAACTCAGCAGCACCTAGTGAAAGCGCGGCGTCAGAAACCCAGCTTGCCTGCGATACTCCCGGTACTCATCACCGAATTCCGTAGAGAGCAAGGCTTCTTCTTTCGCGGCTTTGCGGCAGAGCTCAACCAGAGCCAGCAAGATGGCAATCACGGCTCGCCACTCTCCAACCACCAATGCAGTACCAGCCATCGCCAAGAGCAGCCCAGAATAGATCGGGTGACGAATATAAGCGTATGGACCGACACGGATGAGCTGATGGTCTTCCTTAAGAGTAACTCGCCCGCTCCAATACTGGCCCAGACTGTAGCGCGCCCAAATGGCCAACCCGGCTCCAAGATATGTCAGGAAGATCCCCGGAGCCCAAACCAATGCACTCTCCGGAACGAAGCGCCAGCCTAACGGGCCAAGGGCGAGTCTCTCGGAATACAAAAGCATAAATGCCAGAACCATAATGCCGATGTGCCAGAGTCGACCGGCGGGGTCTTCCGAGACCTTGATTCGCTTGAGGCGGAGAGCGCTGAGCGCCCAATAAATAAGCAGCGCATACCACGGCGCAAGCTCTAAATTCGACAGCGTCATGAACTTCATATCTTCCTCCCCGTCACTTTGGGACGGCTGTTGTTTGAAATTGCCCCGAACCGATGCAGCCTTCGGATCCACGCTCGCTCGGATTCAATCTGGTCGATCAAATAGCGGACGACCTCTCCGCCGTAAATCCCCAGATCCATGTTCTGTCGCATGTCGGTCAATCGTTCCTCGCGGTGTTGCAGGTAGCCTTCTCGGTGTTGCAGGATGCGCGCGCGGACCGGCTCGTCGAGCAGTTCGAACATTCCGACTCGCGTGATGAAACCAGCGAACGACGATGCATTCGCTTCACCGAACTCGCTGAGACGTGCGACGAGTTCCCGCCGTCCGAGCGCTGTGATCGCATACTGTTGACGCGTCTGGCCTCGCTCTCCGGGCATACTCTTCCTAGTGACCCAGCCGTCGGCAGTAAAACGCCGCAACAAGGGATAGACCAGATTGTTGTGCATCACCCCCTGTCCAAGAACGAACCCAGCTTCGCGCTTCAACTGATATCCGTGTTTCGGGCCATCCACCAAGGTCGCCAAAATTATTAGATCATTCATGACAGTGTCAATTATGTCCTAATACCAAAATTGCGGTCAAGTCCCACGAAACCAACCAGAAAACAAAACCTTTGTGATCCTTAGTGTTCTTTGTGGTTATTGCTTTTCGCGCGGTCCCAGAAGAATCAGACTGCGGCCACTCCATTTGCTGAATCCTGCAGCCATCCTTTAGAATCGAATAGTTCCTTGGGAAGTTCGGTACAAAGGTTAAAACATCATGAAAGCAGCCATTCATCCCGCTTACAACGAAATCCGCGTCATGTGCGCGTGCGGCAATAGCTTTACCACCCGCTCGACCCACAAGGGCGACATCCACGTAGAAATCTGCTCCAATTGCCACCCGTTCTTTACGGGCAAGCAGAAGCTCATGGACACCGCCGGCCGCGTAGAACGTTTCCGCCGCAAGTACGCGAAAAAAGAAGCACCGAAGGCCTAAAGTTCGGCCCATACAAAGGCTAGAGCCTCCGCGATGGAGGCTCTTTCCATTTGCATGAAGCGATGGAGGACGAGGGTCCCTGCCCGTCCAGGCCCAAGCTGAATTCAGTCGTCCTCCGTGGGATTGATGGGTTCTCCCACGATGTTGTAGTAAATCTCCTTGGGCGGTTTCGGCTTTGCTGGCTTTGCCTTTGGTGGCGGCGATGGTGGAGGCGGCGCTGCCGCCTTAGCCTGCGGTGAGGGTTCAGGCGGCGACCAGAATTGGCCCGGCGATGTGGGTGCTGCCGCTGTCTGCGCTGGTCCTGGGGATGACACTACTGGCGTCGAAACCGGCACGGTAACCACCGGAGCCACCGGCACTGAAACCGCCGCTTGAACGGACGCAACCACCGGCGCAGGTGAGGCCGGCTGAACTATAGACTTTGGCGGTGCGACCGGCTGGGTTGGAATCGGGCTCACAATCGAGCTGACCCGCACCGTCTTGCTACGCGTCAGCCTGGGTTTGCGTTGCAGAAAGGAATTCAGGATCACTGCCGCAATCCCGGCGAAGCATAGCTCCAGAACCGCAGTAAACAACGAAGGAACATTGAAGTCGCCCTTGCCCAGGTAGAGCGGCGATTGCGCATCCGCACCCATGGTCCTCGCCAGCAACGGCAGAATCAGGCCGTTGGTGACGGAAACAATAAATCCCCAGATCGCCTCCGCCAAGATCACCGCGATGACCACGCGGCCGATCCATGCACCAACATCCAGCGTGGCCGATTCTGACGATGGCGTTCTAGAGATTTCATCCATAAATGGTGTGATGCAAATTGTGCCATAGCTGCCACCCGCAGGGAAGGCGATAGGGATCGAGCTGGAGCCTATTGGCGAGGGGTCTCGTCGTCCTCCGGGCTGACCCGCTCGCCCACCAAGTTGTAAAGAACCTCATGGGGTCTTTCTGGCCTCGGTTCGAGGGCCTTTATTTCGAGCTCCGGGGGATGCGGTGACTCGGAGCTTGCTAGACCAACCCTGTCCTCTTCCGGTGCGCCGTGAATCCAGCGATTGAGGTAAAAGACAAAAATCAGAGCGATGGCGAAATCGAGCACCGACCCAAGTAAAGGTTGCCAAGGGAACGGAGCCCGCGTCTGCGTTTCAAATAGAACGGATTCAGTGTGCCCTTTTAGAACCGCCGCTATAAACGGCACAACGAGAAACCAGGTCAGTGCGTTCAGAAAGCGAAGGCACGCTTCGGCGAGGATGACCGCAAGTGCGATCTGGCCCGCTCTCTTTCGCAAGAGCGAGGAGCGTAGTTCCTGGACAAAATGTCCCGGTGTGTCATCCATGCGTCACCTCAGTAAGATGATGCAAATTGTGCCACAGCCGCATAACTTGGGGAAGGCAGTAAAATAGCCACGTGCGAAACTTTTGGGACAAGCCGGTAGAAAATGACGACTAATCGTTAAATAGAAGAAATACCGATCTGAAGAACATAAGCCCAATCAAGACTAGGCAATACATCGAAAAGGCAGATCACTTTTTTCACGGGATGACCCTGCTTAACGACGATGTGTCGAATTATCGAACAGGGATCGGCTTACTGGCCATCCATAGTGCAATATCCCTGAGCGATGCCATCACGATTGGGCTCACCGGCGAGCGAGGCAAGTACCAAGATCACGCCCAAGCGGCAAGTGAACTTGAAAGATTCTGTTCTTCAAATAGGATCTCAGACAAAAAGGGCGTCGACCACTTCAAATGGCTACTGGCACAAAAGAACGAGGTGGCCTACCAGCATGATCGGCTCGACGATGCATCTGTCAAGATGACGGTTGACAAAGCTCAGAGGTTCAATGTCTGGGCTTACAATCAGTTCCGAGAGGTTTTGCGTGCATAAACCGGTGCTCAGCCCCCAACAGCGGGAGTCTCGAGCAAAGACCGCAGTTGCTGAGCTCCTTTTTCGCGAACTCATCGTGCCAAAGGTATTCGTCGATGCGCGCTGGCCGGCGGCGCGGGACGTGGTGGATGTCATGGCTGTCGACCGGTCTGGGAGTGGCGAGGTTCATGTTGTTGAGGTCAAGGTGGGGACGCAGCCGCTCGCGACGATTGAGAAGGCTGTCACTGCGCTCTTGCGCATCCCCGCTCATTTTAAGTATTTGGCTATCTTTGATAACAAGAGTTACTTGCCAGATGAGCGCTGGCTTTACGCTCGGGACGGGATGGGCCGAGTTGGCGTAATCCAGGTGAAGGAAAGCTCGGCCGGCGATCTATCTGCCGAATTCCGCGTTCGCCCTGAGCGTTTTCGCTTTGACGCTGATTTTAAGCGGGTCGACAAGTTCACAGCCTCTCATCCAGCCTACATTGAGATCAGGCCATAGCAGATACTATGCGCAAGTACTGGGAAAATCCGGCGAACGTAAGTGGAGGCGTCGTGACATCCGCTCGTGTGCCCGATCAGGTGATGATGGGCAATATCGAGATTACGCCCGCGACCGTTCTGGCTCCCATGGCGGGCGTTACCGACACCGTGTTTCGCCGCTTCATACGCAACCTTGGCGGATGCGGGTTGATCATGACCGAATTCACTTCCGCCGACGGCGTGCTCCGTGCAAAAGATCAGAAAGCCAAGCGCTATCTCCATTTCTACGAAGACGAGCATCCCATCTCGGCCCAGCTTTTTGGCAGCGATCCCAAGGTCATGGCAGAGGCTGCTCGCATGGTCGAGGGTTTGGGCTTCGATTTGGTCGACCTCAACTTGGGCTGTCCGGCGAAGAAGGTGGTCAAGTGTAATGGCGGTTCGGGCCTGCTGCGCGATTTGCCCGCAATCGGCAAGATCTTCGAGGCGGTTCGCGCGGCTGTCAAGATTCCATTCACGGTCAAGTTCCGTGCGGGATGGAATGACGAAAACATTATCTGCGTCGAGCTGGCGAAAATGGCTGAGGACTGCGGTCTGTGTGCCGTGGCGCTGCACGCCCGCACCCGCGAACAGGGCTACAGCGGGCAGGCGCGCTGGGAGTGGATTGCCGCAGTCAAGCAGGCGGTCAAGATTCCGGTGATCGGGAATGGCGATATCCGCACACCCGAAGATGCCTGCTCCATCGTCGCCCAAACGGGCTGTGATGCTGTGATGATCGGACGGACAGCGCCGGCAAATCCATGGATCTTCCGCCAGATCGCGCAATACAATCAATGGCTCAGCGAAGATCGCACGGGGACAGCCGCTGTCGGCTGTCCAGCGGAGCAGAACTCCGCAGTTCCCTATGAGGAGCCGTCCGAGGCCGACCGTTACGAAATGATCCGCACTTACTTCCAGATGCTCATCGAGGAAGAACTGCCGGATGCGGTTGGCAAGATGAAGCAATTTGCATCGTGGTTCACGCACGGCGTCCCAGGCGGAGCAGGGCTGCGCAAGGCAATCTACGATTCCAGGAGCGCGCCCGAGATTCTCACGAAAGTGGAAGAGTTCTTCGAAGAAAGACTGTGTGGCGCCGGCGCGCTCGCCCGCGAGCGATGAAGCCAAATTTTCCGCACACAAGTGCAACAACTTGCGCACCAGAAGCTGCCTATTGACACCGCCTCCATGGGGCGCACATAATTTTGGGCGCGTCAGTCGTCCGCGGCCGCAACCTTGAGCTCGGCTTAATATTCCGGGTTCTCTTTCCGCCTCTTTCGATAGCCGTCTCGCAAAGTTTTTGAGACAGCAATAGTGCAATCGAAGTCAATTTAATCGCTTCACTAAGTGAGGAGAAGCCAATGAAAAACTACAACTCGATACTGTGCGTACTGGGGCTCGTCCTGGTCTTCACGCTCGTCGCTGCCACCGCGGCTGCGGCGCCAACGCTAACCTTCACCTTCAAGGCATTCAACGTTCCGGGAGCGGTGCAGACCAATCCTGGGGGAATCAGCAACACCGGCGTGCGAGTCGGGCAGTACACAGACAAGAACCTGGTTTTGCACGGGTTTATTCTCCAGGGCAAGAAGCTAACCAAGCTGGATGATCCGAAAGGCACCGCGGGCACCACCGGCGCCAGCAACCTTGCCCTCGATGGCCCGATTATGGTCGTCGGCGCCTATACGAATTCCGCCGGGGCTTCAGTCGGGTTTCTCTATAAAGGCGGCAAGTTTACCGATGTCCGCGGTCCCAAAGGGTCGATTGCATCGGCTGCCGACGGGATCAACGACTCTGGCGACATCGTTGGCGATTACGTGGATTCCAATTCCGTCACCCATGGATTTCTTTTGAAGGCGGGAAAGTACAAGACGCTGGACCCGACCGGCTCCCTTGGCACCGTCGCCACGGGTGTCAACAAGACGGATAAGGTCGTCCTTTACTGGGTGGGTTCAAGCGGCGCTTATCAATCCTCTCTTTACAATGGCAAAACCTACAAGACGATTAACGTCCCTGGCGAATCGAGTTCAATTGCAACCGACATCAACACTGCGGGCGACGTTACCTATCAGGTCATCGATTCTGGGAACAATGATCACGGTGCGCTGCTTCACCTGGGAAAATATTACAAGTTGAATTATCCCAAGAGCGCCTTTACCTTTGCTGGCGCAGTCAACGATAAGTCCACAATCGTGGGAGGATACAGGACCACTAGTGAGGGCGACCTTCACGGTTTTACCGCAACTTACAAGTAGCAGTTTTGTAGATGAGTTCTGGAACGCAAGTTTAGTCCGCGGTTGACCAGAAAACGGATAAGGTTGCGTTCCAGAATTGGTTTGGTTTCTCAGCGGCTGTGGTCGCTATGCCCCCCGAGCCACCATCTTTCCTCTCTCATCTTTTTCTACATATGCCCACGGAATGTTCGGATCGTGGGTGAACAGGGTCAGCCACTTTTCAGGAATTGACTGCGCATAATACCGCTTGCGGCTTTCGATGGTTTGGAGCGGCAGCAAATCGAAGGCCATCACCCAGGTCAGATCAATGTGGGCGCTGGTCGGAATCAAGTCGGAGATATAGCAGCCGGTTAGGCCGCCGCTCCTGATGATCACGGCTTGCATGTGCTCGGTGTGTCCAGGGAAGACTTTGACCGATATCCCCGGAACAATTTCCCGGTCTCCCGGCAATAACTCCATCTGGCCGCTTTTGATCAGCGGATCATAATTTTCCGACATGTAACTGATTGCGTCGCGCTCGAGTTGAAGGCGTGCGTGCTGCCATTCGCCTTCGGGCGCGTAATATTTTGCCCGGGGAAAGGTTGGCACAATCTTGCCGCCCTGTTGCACTGTGTTCCAGCCGCAGTGATCGAAATGCAGATGGGTGTTGATGACGATGTCGATGTCCTCGGGCGAAATGCCTGCGGCGGTTAGGTTCTCGATCAGTTTCGCTGGCTGGCCAAAAATCTTGATCAGTCTCTCCGGCAGTTTGCTGCCAATCCCGGTTTCGATCAGAATTGTCTCGCGTCCGGTTCGGACCACGACTGAATTCAATCCGACGGGAACGTAGTTGTCCGCGTCGGGCTTTACTTTCTTCTCCCACATGACCCTGGGCACCACGCCGAAGAACGCTCCTCCGTCGAGGCGGTAGTTGCCGTCGGAGACGGCCGTCAGTTCGAAGTCGCCAAGGGTCAAGCGATGCATGAATCAGCCGTGAGCTTTCGCAGATTTATTTTGCCGCGGCTCTATTTTGCATCATCCAGCCGGGAAAAGGAGGTTTGCTTTTTGCATGAAGCCTCGCTGCCGCTCGGCGGGACATGTCCGACGGGAATCTCGTCCCCGGCACCTTTGTGCTCCTAGACTTGAAGTCTCCCTGATTGCAATCCGATCTTCACTGTACTTGAAGATCTTTTAGCCCTTCCAGTGGTAGGCGTTGGACTGGGGCAGGCCGATGTGGGCGAGGACGCGGTTGACGAACTCGCGCGCCATGGCATCCAAGCTGGCCGGGCGGTTGTAGAAAGTGGGAATCAAGGGGAATACCGTAGCTCCGGCGTCGGCGGCACGGTACATGTTGCGGATGTGGATTTTGTTGAGCGGGGTCTCGCGCACGCAGAGCACTAACGGCCGCTGTTCTTTGAGGCAAACGTCGGCGGCGCGCTCGATGAGATGCGAGGCGATGCCGTTCGCAATGCGGGCGAGCGTGCCCACACTGCATGGGATGACGATCATGGCGTCGGCGGGATAGGAGCCGCTGGCAATGTTGGCTCCGATATTGGCATTGGATTGCTGATGAATTTTGCGGGAGGCCTTGCCGAGAATTTGGGTTACAAGGTTGCTGCGCCCGCGGAGTTCGAGTTCCTCAGCCATGACGCGCAGGGCGCTGTCGGAGGCGATGAAGTTCACGGTGCGGATGCGCGGATCGCGCTCGACTGCGGCCAGCAGATGTTTTAAGAACAACGACCCGCTGGCTCCAGTGGTCGCGAGGGTCAGGTTCTGGGGCGGAAGGTTGGGCAATGGCTCCTCGGTTCTTTTCTTGTTCTTTTGTAGATGCAGCCTGCGTCCTGAGCATAGGGAGCAGGCGACGAGCGAGTCAAGCAGTCGTGGGTGGTTCGTCATCGATCGTTGGCCCCCGCGGCCGATGAACCGGGTTGGCGAACCACCAACGACGAACGACGATTTCATGGCGACCCAAACCAATCTAGGATCGCGCCGTAACGCAGCCCAGATGCACGCAGTGGCCTGCGTGGAACGTGAAGTTCGCGCAAACGATTCCAGCGGGCGCCGCAAGTATCTGCGGGACTTCAGCAATGCCTTTCGTTCTTACGAGTCGGTCATCGATGCACAGCAGTTGAATGCGGCGGTGAGAGCAGCCGACCTGATTCTGATTGGCGATTATCATGCGCTGCCCTCGGCGCAGCATTTTGCCGCGACTCTGCTCGAACAACGAGCGCAACCGGGAGACCGCCCTGTCGTGCTGGGGATCGAAACGATTTTCTCGCGCCATCAACACGTGCTCGACGAATGGTGGCGCCGCGAAATCGATGAAGACGAGTTGCGCCAGCGCATTCGCTTCGACCTCGACTGGAGCTATGACTGGCCCCCCTTTTACGAGTTGCTGGTAACCGCCCGTGAACATGCAGAAGCCGTGTACGGCCTCGATTGCGAGCCCAGGGAAGACCTGCGCAAAATTGGGGCAAGAGATCGTCATGCTGCGGACAAAATTGCCGAGATTCGCCAGCGGCATCCGAACGCAGTAATTTTGGTGCTGTTCGGAGAATCTCATCTCGCGCCCCAACACCTTCCTCGGGCGTTACGCGCTCGATTACCGCAACAGCGCGTGATCACGGTACTGCAAAACGTAGATGCGCTGTACTGGCAAGCAACGGGCGCACAGCAAGAGCGGGTCGAAGCGGTGCGAGTGAACGATGACGTGGTCTGTGTCTTCAACTCTACGCCGCTGGAAAAATACGAGAGCTATCGGCTCTGTCTGTCGCGATGGAACCAGGAAGGGGAGCAACCGCCCGACATCGCACCCACGATCTACAACCTGATCGATAGCTTGTTGCGTTTCCTGGACGTGAACCGCTACTCGCCGCATAACGGAACCCAGCCGAAGTTTCTGGTCGATTTGTTGCCCGAGGTTCATTGCGGCTCTTCGGATGCGCGGTTGCGTCGCCTGCTTGCCCGCGTGACCAGTGAAGCCGGGCGAATCGAAACCATGCTGCGAAAAGTCGAATCGGGAGGCTGTGTTTATCTGCCCGCGATCAACGCGTTTTATGTTAGCGAATTTCAGATGACGTGTGCTGCGGAAGAGGCTTCCCGCTTTTTGCATCACGCCTGCCGCGGTCTGCCCTTGCGCCGCAATGGCCACGCGTTTGTGCCTGACGAGCCCACTCTCCAGCTCAGCGACAGGTTCTACGCGCGGACGTTTGAGCATGCATTGGCCTATTTTGGCTCACGCGTGTTGTACCCCGCCCGGCTGGCCATCGCCGATCATGAAGCTTGTGAAATCTCGCGTGCGGCTTGCGAAAAGCTCATGCACGAGGCACTCCGCGGCGATCGAAACCGGTTCGACTCCACCGCCCAAAAGTTGGGCTACACCCTGGGCAGCCAACTTTACGATGCCTATCTGCGGGGAAGCGTCAGCCGCAGCGTGCTGCGGCATTTGTTCCTTGCACGAATCGACGAACCCGGGAAGGCGCGAGCGACCTGCTTTGAAGTTGTCCGGAAGGTTCGCGGCAGCCGCAAGAAACCGTGTGCGGCGGCTCGGTGAGTCCACCCATCAGCAACTAGCAATTAGCATTTGCAAACCGGCCTTCCGCTCTTTCTTAGAACTGAAAGTTGGGAACACCGTGGTACCCGCGTACAAGATGCTAATCTAGGTGACTAGATGCTAAGTGCCAAGTGCTGACTGCTGAGTGCTGAGTGCTTCCTTGACCCCTGAATCCGTCCGCAAGCTTTTCGAGCAGGTGCGTGCGGGAAAGGTTTCTCCCGACGAAGCCGTAGAACGCCTGCGCCATCTGCCGTTCGAAGATCTGGGATTCGCCAAGGTCGACCATCATCGCGCGGTGCGCGTTGGCATGCCTGAGGTTATCTTTGGGCAGGGCAAGACGCCGACGCAATTGGCGCAGATTTTTTCGCGGCTGGCGGAACATGAAGGCAACATTCTGGCGACGCGGGCCAGCAGGGAACAGTTTGCCGCGGTGAAAAAGAAAGTGCGCCGCGCGGAGTACCGAGAGCTGGCAGGAGCCATCGTTTTGCAACGCGACCAAAAACAATATGGCAAAGGAATCATCGCCGTGGTTTCGGCCGGGACCAGCGACATCCCGGTGGCCGAGGAAGCCGTGGTCACGGCCGAAACCATGGGCAACGACGTCGAGCATCTTTACGATGTCGGCGTGGCCGGCATTCATCGCTTGCTGGCCAATCGCGGGACGCTGATGCGGGCGCGCGTGGTCATTGTTTGCGCGGGGATGGAAGGAGCGCTGCCTAGCGTGGTCGGCGGTTTGATCGGCGTGCCGGTGATTGCGGTCCCGACCAGCGTAGGTTATGGCGCGGCCTTTAAAGGCTTGGCAGCATTGTTGGGAATGATGAATTCGTGCGCGTCCAATGTGAGCGTAGTGAATATTGATAATGGATTTGGCGCAGGGTATGTCGCGGCCTTGATCAACCGATTGTGATCTCAGAATCTGGGGCCTGCATCGCACGGTCGCCGGGCTAAAACCTCAGGGCCGGCGACGGGGTAAGTCTGCCGGCCCCTGCCTATGCCGTAGCCGGTAACCGCTCCTCGACATATGCGTACTGAAGCTTTTTCCAACGCCTGGCCTGGGCGATGGAGATCACGTGAAGCATAACGAATAGCGGGACGCCGAAGGTGGGAATCAAGCTCAGGGGCAGCACCGTCATTAGGGCAGTCGTCGCTCCATGAGGGCTGATCAGCCGGGCGGTGGTCCCAAGGGTAACCGCCGAGACCAGATCGAAAATTCCGAAGATCTGCCAGAAGATAAAGCTCCGCCGACGGCTGAAGTTCACGAGGTTCGTCGCTACCCAGGGCGCGGTTGCTCCGATGGCGATGTCACCCCAGCCTGCGGACAAGGCGAAAATCCCCGGCAGGAGCCCGACCGTGTAGAGGGTCAGGAATGTCAAGCCGGCAATTCTCCAGGACTGCACGACGGTCAAGCTGCGTGGATTCAGAGACAAAGTGAATTCTCGAAATCCCATCGATGTCGCAAACCAGAATAGAAACACGACGATCGGGATCAAGCCGGCCAGACCAAGCGCCAGTGGTGGGAGCTTGGGATCAGTTTTGAATACTTGGAGAGCTCCGGCCGAAAATGCAAAGACGAACCATGCAGCGATCAGACCGGCAGTTAATTTTCCATAGCTTGCGTTGTTCATGACGGATCTCCTCTTCTTGTGAGTACGGTCGTAACTTCGTTGCTCAGTTGGTGAAGGTCGTGCCAGCGTTTCTCGCCCAACTGGCGTTCTACCTGCGCTTGCACCTTTTCCCAGCGAGGAAAAGCGTGGTTGAACTGATCGCGGCCAGCCTTAGCCAGACGGAGCCGTCGTTCGCGCCGGTCCTCGCCGCGGCGTTCTGCAATCCATCTCTCGCGGCTCATGATCCGTAGCGTGCGCGTCAGGGTTGTGCTGTCCATGGCCAGGATTTGCCCTATCTCACCTTGGGAGAGCTCTCCGGCCCGCGACAGCACCTGCAGAATCGTGAATTGAGTGGCTCGCAGACCTGTTGGGCGGAGCGCGTCGTCATACAACTGGGTTAGCGCCCGCGACGCCCGGCGAAAATTCCCGCACATGCAAAGCAGGTCGGGAAGCGTGTGGTTAGTTTCTTTCACGGTGCAATAGATGTATATACATCTATTGGAGATTCAAAACTTGACTCACGATTCCGGTGAAAAACCTGCCCGCGTCTCGAAGGTAATGGTCTGGATGTCCGAGGACAAAAAAAGGGCACGGCCGAAGCCGCGCCCTCCTCCGATCCAGGATGTCGTGTTATGACTTCTTCGCCACCTGCAGGTTGTTGTTTACAACGAAAGCACCGAAGACCTGGTTCGCGCGGATACCTGCGATCGTTTTGTCCATCGGACTGTTGACCACACCGTACAGGCTTAAGGTGCCCCGATCGACTACGATGCGGATCGGTCGGGCGGGATCAATGGCGTACTGGCCGAGCGCGGGATCGTGATAGATCGCTCGCAGCGCACGAACTCTGATTTCATCGTCGAAGCCAGAAACCGGCGCGACTCTCATGTTGTTCACTACTTCTTTCACGCCAGCCGTGTTGCTCGTCAGCGCCTGGGCGGAGTCGCGGTCGACTTCGGTGCACGCTTCGCCGTTAAGCGTGACCACTCCATTCTCGACCGAGGCAGTCACGAAATTAAACGCGATGTCATATCCCAGGCGGTCATAATAGAGCTTGCGGTCGAGTTGCACCGTGAGTTCGGCGTCGGAAACGCTCTTGCCATTCACCGCAATCAGGTTTCGGACACCCTGCACATTTTCGGTTTTGCGAATCTTCTTGGCTGCATCCAGTTTTTGTTGATACAGATCCACGCTACCGCTCAAGGTGACGATGCCGTCTTCAACCGTGGCCTTGACGTCGCGGAATTCTTTCTTGCTTGCGAGCTGCTGGGCGACTTTCCCTTGAATGGTGGCGCCGTAGCGATTCGCGGTCGTGGTTTGCGCGACCAGGCTCACGCTTAGCGCTGCCAATCCAACAAACCAACCGAAACTCCGAAGCAGCGCTTTCATAAACTGGACCCCCCGATCCTCTGCAAGGAAGAAACCCAGCTTGCGGCGAAAAGTTGTCATGCGTCTGTCCTCCCTGCCCCACTTACTAACTGGTTAGTTAAATGATGAGATGCGGCTAGAAACGCCCAGAATGTAAAGATTTGTAGCTGCGGGAGGGGCCGTCTTACGCTAGCGAAGGCACAGGGGCTGGGCAGATGGGGTGAGTTTCTCAAATCGCTCTGCAAAACAAGAGCGCCGAAATATCAATGCGCTGCCCGCTATCTTCGTCTTCGCCGCCTGCGTTCGGCGACATCGCTCAAGTGGACAATCGCCGCGGCTGCGGTGTATTTCACGGAATCCTTGTCATCCGACAGGGCGGAGGCGATGCGGTCGATTACCGCGGGATCACCTCGTCGCGCCAGCGCATCGAGGCAGGCGGTTCGAACCAGTTCGTGTTTGTCGCCGGTGGCTGCCGAAACCAGCGCGTTTTTCGGTGTCAGAGTCGGGATCGTCGGCCAAGACCCGGGGCAGCGGCGGCGCGAACCGGCGAGCTGTCGTCTTTCACGATGGTGCGAATGGCGCTGTATCCCATGCTGGCGACTGGGACAAAACCAATACCCTCCTGAAAACCAAAGAGGGCCATCCTTTTCGGCGGTGAAGCCTGAGCTGCGGCGGTAAAAGAAAAGCAGACCGCGAAGAGGAACGCGAGCGATTTTGGACATCGTCGTCTGAGTCTCCCTCGAGCAAGAGAGCGGAATCGAACGGCTAGTGTTTCTGTTTTCGACGCGGTTTCGAATGGGTGCGATCATTCTCGAACACACGTGCGAAAATCTTGTCGATGTTGCGCAGTTGCCGCCTCAACTCGAAGGCATGCTCGATTTGCTGGCGCGGTACGCGGCGGGTGATCTCTTTGTCCTTCAGGACCAGGTCGCGGAAATTCAAGTCTTCTTTCCAGGCACGCATGGCGTGATGCTGGACCATTCGATAGGCGTCTTCGCGTGAGACTCCGTGCTCGACCAAATCGAGCAAGAGCTGTCCGCTGAACACGAGGCCGCCAGTGCTTTCGAGATTGCGCTGCATGCGCTCGGGGTAGACGAACATCGTGTCAATCAGGTTGGAAGTCTTTTGCAGCATGTAATCAACCAGCGTAGTGGAATCGGGAATGATGACGCGCTCGACCGAAGAGTGGGAAATGTCGCGCTCGTGCCAGAGAGCGACATTCTCAAAGCCCGCCTGCGCGTTCGAACGCACGACGCGCGCCAGACCGCTGATCTGCTCGCTGGTCACGGGATTGCGCTTGTGCGGCATGGCGGAGGAGCCTTTTTGTTTCTCGCTGAAGAATTCTTCCGCCTCGCGAACCTCAGTGCGTTGCAGATGCCGGATTTCCGTGGCGATCTTGTCCAGCGTGCTGGCGATGACTGCCAGCGTGGCGAGGTAATAGGCGTGACGATCGCGCTGGATGACCTGGGAGGAAACGGTGGCGGCCTTCAAACCCAGACGGGCACAAATTTTTTCTTCAAGCTCGGGGCTGAGGTGGGCCAGGGTTCCCACGGCGCCGGAAAACTTGCCCACGCGCATGTCTTCCGCGGCGCGCTGGAAGCGCTCGATATTTCGTTGCGTCTCCGAATACCAATTGGCTAGCTTGAAGCCGAAGGTAATCGGCTCGGCGTGGATGCCATGGGTGCGGCCGACCATGGGAGTGTCTTTGAATTCCCAGGCTCGGCGCTTGAGGACTTCAGCAAGCCGGTCGAGATCGGCGGCGATGATGGAAGACGCCTGGCCGATCAGCATGGCCTGCGCCGTGTCGACCACGTCGTTCGAAGTGAGGCCGTAGTGAAACCAGCGCGCCTCGGGACCAACGATCTCGGCGACTGCGGTAGTGAAGGCGATTACGTCGTGGCGCACCTCGGCTTCGATTTCGTGAATGCGCTGCAAGTCGAAGTCGGCGCGCTTGCGGATAGCCTTGGCGGCATCCTTCGGAACCATGCCGGCCTTGGCCAACGTTTCAGTGGCGGCGACCTCCACGGCCAGCCAGGTGCGGAAGCGGTTTTCGTCGCTCCAGATGCGGCCCATGTCAGGGCGGGTGTAGCGCGGAATCACGGCTGGGTCACCTCTCCGACGGGATTAGTAAGGGACTAGGGATTCTAAATGGAGGGCGTGGGGGATGACCAGCGGGCGTTCAGGGAAGCGATGCAGTTTCGTGAATGCATGCTTCGAGTTTGTCATTCCGAGCCAGTTATAGACGGGGGAAATCTGCTTTTCGGTCGCAGGACAGCAGATTCCTCGCGGATAAAGTGCGCTTCGGCACCCGCGGGCAAACGCAGCTTTTAGATTCTTTATATATCGTGGTACGATATAATTAAGACGTGGTCTTGATACGATATAATCCGCGCCATGGCAAAAGCAAGCAATGTGGTGGATTACGAGGCTTTGGCGGAATTGCGCCACCAGATTCGGCGCTTTCTGCATTTCAGCGAACAGGCGGCGCGGAGCATGGGGCTCGAACCCAGGCAGCATCAGCTGATGCTGGCCGTCAAGGGACTGCCGGAAGACGTGCGGCCGCGAATCGGCGAATTGGCGAAGCGCTTGCAAATTCAGCATCACAGCGCGGTTGAGCTGGTGAACCGGCTGGCGGCTCGCGGTTACGTAAGGCGTCAGCGACGGGGGCAAGACCGGCGCGAAGTGCTGATCGCTCTGACCGCGAGAGGGGAACGGGTGCTGCGCAGCCTCTCGCTGCACCACAAGAATGAGCTGCGGCTGCAGGGACCGGCGTTATTGCGGGCGCTGCAGCGGGCGATTCGGAGTAAAGGGCCCTCCGAGAAGCCTGCTCGTGTTCGCTCCAAGTCGAGAAAAGAGAAAACTGAGAATGACGGAAGTTGAAGGGCAGAATTCACCCCGGACGACCAGAATCGATCCCTCCCGTGAATCCGAATTGCCGGCATATCAGAAAGCTGTAAGCTCGAGAGGAATACGACAGACCTCCCGCATGCTGGTTCTATCCCTGATGGGCATCGTGGTGGGGATTGCCGGAGGATTGGTAGCCGAGGGGCTGCTGCGGGCCATCAACTTTATTTCCAACATCTGCTTTTACGGCAAGGCAAGCTTCGCCAACCTGCCTCCGAACCTGGCGCCACATCATCTGTGGATGCCTCTCTTGCCGGCCGCAGGAGGGTTGCTGGTAGGACTGCTCATCCACTATTTTTCTCCGGAAATCAAAGGCGACGGTATTCCGGAGGCCATGGCTGTGGCCCTCAACAATCGCAGTATCGTCAAGCCGCGGGTCAGCTTTTTCAAACCCTTGAGCGCGGCCATTACGGTGGGAAGCGGCGGACCGTTCGGGGCGGAAGGGCCAATCATCCAGACGGGCGCGGCTTTGGGATCACTGCTGAGCCAGTTGATCCCGGCGTCTCCGGCCGAGCGCCGCACGCTGTTAGCTTGTGGCGCGGCGGCGGGGCTGGCCGGAGTTTTCAAGACTCCGTTTGCCGGGGTGATGCTGGCCGTCGAACTATTGGTATTTGAGTTTCGCTCGCGCTCGTTCGTGCCGATTGCCCTGGCCTCAGCAACCGGGACAATGGTTGCCATGGGGTTTCGCGGCGCCCAGCCCGTGTTCCCCGTCATTACGACCTATCGCTTTCATCCTTTGGAGCTGCCCTTCTTCGTGTTGCTGGGAATCATCTGCGCCGCTTTGGCATGGTTGATGACGCGGGCGCTCTACACGTGCGAGGATTTTTTTGAGCACCTGAAAATCTGGTTCCCTCTCATACCCGCGATCGGCGGTCTGATCGTGGGACTCATCGCCATCGTGTATCCGCAAGTTCTGGGAACGGGATACGCGGTGATCGCGGATTTGCTCTCCGAGCCTCATCCTCTGCATGTGTTACTGGGAATCTGCGCCGCCAAACTGGCTGCGTTTGCGGTCGCGCTGGGGTCGGGAGCTTCGGGAGGCACCTTCGCCCCGGCTTTGATGATCGGGGGCAGCCTGGGCGCGGCTTATGGTTCTTTGGTGCATCTGCTCCTGCCGAACGCCTCCACCATTGGAATCTACGGGATGGTGGCCACGGCGGCTTTGTTCGGCAGCCTTTACCGCGCCACTCCGAGCGCCATTCTGTTCATGCTGGAAGTTACGGGAGCGTACAACGCAATTCTGCCGGTGTTTCTGGTGGCGGTTGTGGCCGATCTTGCGGTTCACTTCTTTATGCGCACCACCATCAACACCGAGCGGCTGGTGCGGCGCGGGCACCTGGTGCCGGAGGCGTATGAACTTGATCCCATGAAGATACTGCGGGTGCGGGACATTATGAATCCGGATGCGGACACCGTACGCGCCGATCGCAAGGTGGCCGATTTCCTTCCGTCGATTGCCAGCCAGGAATGTGTGCCGGTAGTGGACGAGAAAGAGCATGTGATCGGGATCCTCTACCGGCAGGATTTGCTGCGAGCGAAACCGGACGCGACCGCTCTATCCATTGCCCATACCGACCTTCCCGTCGCCTACACCGATGAAGTGGTCCACAATGTGGCGCAACGCTTTTTGGAGCGCGGGTACGGCCAGGCTCTTGTCCTGGACAACCAGACCGGAGAACTGGCGGGCATGCTCACCGCCCTTGACATTCTCAAAACCAAGAATTGGGAACTCATGCAAGAGATGACCGAGCCGGGGCGTTTTTCAGGAACCTCGTTGATGCGATTTGGGAGCGCAGACGAAGTTACGGAGGCCGGAAAGTAAGGCCGTACGGTTGCCGCCGGGAAATCTCAGTGGTCCGCTGACACGGGTGCGTCGTCCAGCGGTGATTTGTTTTCGTGAGAGGCTGGGGCGGTTTGAGCTACGGTGATGAGCGGTTTTAGGGCGCGCACCGAAACTCCCAGAGTGCCGCCGGAGAAGCCATCGATGTAGGCGGCATTCACTCCGATCACTTCGCCTTGCGAGTTGAACACTGGGCCACCGCTGCCGCCGTGCGCGGTGGGCGCATCGTAAATAAGTTTGTCGCCGACCACATCTCCCAAATGCCCGCAGGTAGAGGACGGCCGGATCAACGAGAGTGCCGCCAGCTCGTCCGCCGCGCCCTGATCATCGCGACGGTAGGCCAGGCGCTCATACACGGCTGGCGGCGATTTTGCCACCATGCCCACCACGCCCATGGGATATCCCACTACCGCAACCAACTCGCCGGGATTCGGGATATCGGCGGCCAGCGGCAGAGGCCGAAGCTGATGCACTGCCTGCGTGTCTTCAATATGAAGAGGGGCAATACGGAGTATTGCCAGATCCCCCTGCGATGACAGGACCGCTGGAGTGACGTTGACCGGTGTGGGCAGGCCGGGGAAAAAAGCCAACAATTTCTCGAGGCGCGGCGTCGCCCCTCGGCGAATCAGCAACGCGGACTCGGAGTCCTCGTACCAGGGCTCGGCCACGTGACGATTGGTGGCCAGCAGCCCGTCCGAGACCACGAAGCCGGTGCCCGAAATCCTGGCGCGAAACTCCGGCTGGTGTCCAGGGTATCCCACACGATAGACCCCAAAGATGAAGCAAATGGAATTGCGATAACGGTGCAGGACCAGCGCGGGCATGGCCTGCTCCTGCTTCAACTGTTGCACTTCGTGCCCAAGCTGCTGAACCTGGCGTTCCAGCGCGCCATTCTCCGCATCGGTCTTCTGAACATTGCTTTTCTGCAGGTCGTGCGGACGCGCCGCCGGCGAGTAGCTCACCATGAAAATCAGGCCAGCCAACAGGCAGACTCCCAGCACAGCTTCGAGCATCCGTTGCCAAAGGCTACAGACGCGCTCTTCGCGAATTTCTGAATCACTTTCGGCCATGAGCCCCTTTTACGGCTGCACGCGGCGAGTCGGAGGGGAGAGTATCGCGCCCGTTTGCCGGATGTGTGAGGCTCTATTCTGCGCCTGGCGTTGTACAGTTCCTACGGTACGGAGGGCGATGTACAACTGGAGCAGGGCCGGGTAGGTTGTCTGGGCATAGATTGCCCTGTGGTAATCACGAATGGATAAGTGTTTGCGATTAAGGAAGAGACGAATTAGACGAAAAGATCCACCGCGGTCGCTTCTGGATCCACGTACCGATCCCAGCCCCGACGACTTGTAGCGAGGGCAGCCTGGGCCGATTCAGCGGTGACGATGGTTCCGACGATTGCGACGCTCTCATTCGGGTCGGGCGCCGCTTTGGCGTTCCAGGACAAACGTTGAGGCGAATGCGTATCCCGCTTCTGGCGGATCACTCCGATTCGGGGCCGATCTAAGTGGGCGATAAGGTCTGCCAGCATGTCGTATCCGCCGGGGCTCATACGCATGAATTCCACTGAGATTCCGGAAGGGCCACGAACTGCCTTCACATGTGCCATAGCGCGGAAGAACCAGGAGTTGACTTTCACCAGAATCTCCGTTTGGGTGCCGAGGTCGAACGGGTAAACGGTCTGCAGGTTTTCGATGCAACACCCGCCCATCCCCAGGTCGCGGATCGTGCCCGGGATCAGCGGTCCGTTCATGGGAAGACTTGCGATTTGGACGCGGCCGCTGCAGGAAAATCGGGGAATGCGCCGACGGTCGACGAGCAACTCCGCTGGCGGCGTCTGGTAGGTCATCAGTGCTTTCGATGGTATCTCCGTCCGCACCGGCCACCAATGGCGAGAAAGTAACGATTTTCGCGAAACGGAAGTAACTGTCGGTTGGGCGATTGAAGGCGGATTCGAAACACTCCCAGAAGGCGAATCTTATAGAGCTAAGGTTCCTTGACTCCCAGGCGCTTGGCCATTTCTTCGTAGAGGAAGCCTTCGCCTGGCCGGTACGGCTGGACCCATTCGCCGTCGATGACGAATTGCGGAATGGCGCGTTTGCCGGTGTGTTTGACCACAACGTCGGCGGCGCCAGGCGTGGTTTCGATATCGATGTCCTGGAATGGAATGTTGTGCTCTTTCAGAAAGCGCTTGGCTTCACGGCACTCCGGGCACCAGAAGGCGGAATAGAGGATCAGTTGCATTGTGGCATCTAGATGCGGGCAACGGTTGGAAAGTCTCAGGTTGTCTTTCCTGCGGCTCCGATGAGCAACCTCGGCAGGGGTCACTCGATTTTGACTATGCCCGGCGCCACGCTTGGGAACTTGGCGATGACTGCGGGATCGTGTCCGGGAATGATGAGGCCGGGACTGCTGGCGATCTTTTTCATCCGATCCTGAGCGCGCAGGTTAGAGGCGGCATCGAGCGTTTCTGCGATGGGGACATGCTTTTCGAGATTCTCGTAGAGATACATGTTGTCGCTGGCCAGCACGACCGTTCCCGCTTTCGTGCTGACGCCAACATATTGCGATGCGTACGTGTGGCGGCCTCCGGTATAGCAGGTGATGCCGGGAAGGATTTCCTGCGCGTCGCCATTGACCAGGCCTACGCGGCCCTCGGTATTCAACTTCACCAGCGTAAGCACGTCGCCGGCATCGATGCCATCGTGAGCTTCTTTGGTTTGCCAGGCCTCGCCAGCGTAATACTGCAGCTCATCCTTCTGAATCCAGATGCGGGCGTTAGGGAACAGGTCCATGCCGTCGGCATGATCCCAATGCATGTGGGAGATGATGACGTCGGTGATGTCCTCAGGCTTAAGGCCGAGCGGTTTTAGCGTCTCCGATGGTTTGATGAAATCGTTGACGTGCCAATCCTTGAAGAAGCGATCGTGATAGAAGCCGGAGTCGAGAAGAATATTGCGGCCGTTGCCGCGTATGAGCCAGATCATCATGGCGATGTCCATTTTGCGCGCGGGGTCCACGCCAGGTACCAGTTCCGAAACCGGAAAGCCGGGCAGCGTGGCATAACGGATGGCGTAGATTTCGTATTGCGGTTTCGATTGCGCGGTGAGAGCAGCAATCGAAAGCGAGGCGATGACCGCGAGTAAGAAGACCCGATATAGGCTCATGAAAAGTTCCTCAGCATTGGCAAAGACAGCTATTCTCGCACAACCAGCTCACGTAGCCCCGGACGCGGTTCGCCAGAATAAGCAGATTCCTGCCCAGTCGATTGGGCCGATATTTGCCCGGACGCCGGTCGGAGAGGCCCATTTTCGCGATTTGGCGCTGCATTCAATTGGGCTCCCAGCGCGCGGATGCCCGCGTCTCCATTGGTAAACCAAGCGGCCTGCACCGAGGGCCATATCGCGCCCCAGTTTGGCCGTGATCCTGCTCTAAGACTCCTCCAGAACAAAGTCGCACGTGAAACTAAAGTTTCTTAACGTCGTTGCCGATCTACTCAATGGGTCGAATTTCAGGGCGCATATCCATGGCCGCCGAGTAATACAAGGAGATTCTTTATGTCAGTTTCAGGTATTTCCAGCAGCAGTCTTTTCGATCTGCTTGAGTCTGCCAGCGCGCAGAACCCGAAGCAGCAGGTGCAGCAAGAGATCCAACAGTTAGGCAAGGACCTGTCGGCGGGAAACCTTTCGGCCGCGCAGGCCGATTTTGCCACCTTGCAGAAGAATGATCCGCAAGCTAGCACCGCAACCTCGTCAACCAGCAACAATCCCATTGCCCAAGCCTTTCAGCAGCTCGCGCAGGATCTGCAATCAGGGAACCTCTCGGGAGCACAACAGGACTTCTCCACTCTTCAGCAAGATCTTCAGAGCCAGGGCAGCGGCCATCATCATCACAGCCACGCGCAGGATTCCAACTCGGCCCAGCAAAATCCCATCGCGCAGCTGTTCACCGAATTAGGTCAGGCGTTGCAGTCCGGCAACCTGTCCGCGGCGCAGCAGGCGTACACCACCCTGCAACAGGATTTCCAATCGGCCTCAGGCAACGGCGCGACCACGAGTTCGTCGACAGCTTAGGCGAGATACTGCCAACCCGCGCGAGATCCTTCGCGGCCTGTCGGCCACTCAGGATGACGTCAAGTGAAAAAGACGTCATCCTGAACCGGCGGCAGCCGGTGAAGGATCTCGCGTGCAATGCTCAAACTCCCACGACCGCCAAAAAGTCGCTCACAACCGCTGCAGCTCGCGCAGCGTGCGCTCGTTCACCACGTTTCCCGTGTTCAGCGTCGAAGCGGGCTCAAACAGCACCACCCAGCATTCTTCCTCGGCTACCGGTCGATGCTCGACTCCCCTCGGAACCACAATGAACTCCCCCTCTTCCAGCCAGACGTGACGGTCGCGGAACTCCATCCGGAAACGGCCCTTCGCCACCAGAAACATCTCATCTTCGTGCTCGTGATGGTGCCAGACAAACTCGCCGGTGAACTTGCCGAGCTTCACCATTTGACCGTTCAGCTCGGCCGCAATGTGCGGTTTCCATGATTCCTTAATCTGGGCGAACTTCTGGGCAATGTTCACTTTCTCCATGCTACCTCCCGTGAATTCTTTCGCTGCCGAAGAGCCGCAATGGCTTATAGATGCGCGACATGCGGGTTAGCTTCAGGCGTAGATCCCTACATTCCCCAAAATTGTGTGGGACTTGGTCTTTCGACCCGGTCCGGTCGAGTGAAGCTCGGCAGCCAATCAGCGACACAGCGCCCGGCTGGTACATAACATTTGTTCAAGCGCGGATAACGAACTTTACAGTGCCTCGTCTAACCGCTAACTGATTCATATTACCGAACGGGAGCAGGCATATGATTTTGGCAAAAGCAAGCTACTGGATGGCGGTGGGTATATTGGCTCTGATCGTCAGCAATCATCTCGCAGGCAGCTACCGGGACGAAGGGCGCTGCCTGTTCAATCGCTCGCTGACAGCCGTCGAACAGATCTCTGGACAAGTGACCCGCTATATCGCCACGGCAGAAATGATGCTCGGCGGTAGCGAGGCCCGCTTGGTTCGCGCCCAGACTCGCCTGGCCTCGGTGCAGACGATGCTCGCGAGCCACGAGGCTGCCCTGGCAAAGGTTCAAGCCCAGCGCGAACAACTGATGGAGTTGCAACAATTGCGAGGGACGATCGTCTGCTCGCGGCAAAATCTAAGGATAGTGATACCTCGGTTGCATCGTGACGGAACAATTTAAGCAGATTGATCTATAGCAAAGACTGTGTGGGGGCCGGGTCGTCGACCCGGTCCGAGTCAAAGACCCGGACCCACACCACGCACGCAAACTTTTCCGCTTTCTTTTTCTGCGTCTGCCAGTCAAAATCAAACGTCCAATCCTTTCTGGAGGACTTCATGCAGGAAACCCCGCAGCAGTACATCCAGCGCATTCTCGGGTTCACCGATGGCAAAGACCCGTTGCAAGTGCAGCGCGACACCCCGAAGAACCTGCAAAAGCTGATCAAGCCGCTGAGCAAAAAACAACTAACGCAAAGGCCGGAGCCGGGAAAGTGGTCGATCGCGGAGATTCTCGCTCATCTCGCGGACGCGGAACTGGTCGGCGGATGGCGCATGCGTCTGATCCTGGGCTGCAATGGCGTATCTGTGCAGCCTTTTGATCAGGATATCTGGGCAGAGATCTTTACCTATGCGAAACGCGATCCGGCGGCTTCTCTCGAAACCTTTCGCGTGCTGCGCGAGAACAATCTGGCCATGCTGAAGGCGTTGCCCAGGAATTTGTGGGAAAACTACGGCATGCATCAGGAGCGCGGCAAGGAGACGATCACTCACATCGTCCGCATGTTCGCCGGCCACGACCTGAACCATCTGGGGCAAGTGGAGAAGATCGCGAAGGGCAGCCGGAGCAAGCGCGCGGCCTGATCTTCATAGTCTAGCCGCGAGTGTCCAATGTAGGCGCGAGCGTCCCCGCTCGTGCGCTGTCCGCCCAGAACTTCTGTCATTCCAAGGAGCGAGAACTTTTTTCATAAAATGCACCAACTTTCATCTACCTCAATTCCACAAAAGCAGTTATAGTTATTTCCGCTCAGCGATTCACTGACGACAACTGACCTGTTTTGATGGCGCGAAAAAGCGGTTCCACCATCTCGCAGGAGGAGTTGTATCCACCGGCCCACGAGCCGGCGCGTCCAGCGCCTGACGGCGCACTCGACGACGCGCGCATGCTCGACCTGGACGTGGAACAGGAATCGCCCTTCCTGCGCGGACAAAAGCGTGTCTCGGTTCGCCGAGGATCTCTGCCCAAAAAAGCCGCTACTGGCCTGACTTGGGGCGTTCTCGCCCTGGGTCTTGTCGTACTTTGCAGCGCGGCGGTTGCAGCCTTGTATCACTACGGCGAGCACTCCTGGCGCTTCCGCGTCGATTCCAGCGATGACATCGAGATCGCGGGCCTGCACAACGTCACCCGCTACCAGATCCTGGAAGTCATGGGCGGAGACATCGGACGCAACATCTTCTTTGTCCCCCTTAGCGACCGAAAACAGACTCTGGAAAAAATCCCTTGGGTGGAATCCGCCAGCGTCATGCGTTTTGTTCCCAACCGCCTGCGCATTGAAATCCACGAACGCACTCCCGTGGCCTTCGCTCGGGTTGGGTCCAAAATCATGCTGGTCGACCCGGCCGGAACCTTGATGGATCTGCCCGCAGCCGGCAAGAAAAAATATTCTTTCCCCGTGATCCTGGGAATGAATTTGAGCGAGCCCGCCTCCACACGCGCCGCACGCATGAAGATCTACAACGACCTGGTCAGCCAGCTGGACGCGGGTGGGGCACACTATTCGCAGGATCTCAGCGAGGTCGATCTCTCGGATGCCGAGGATGTGAAGGTTCTACCGAGCGACCCGCAAGGCGAGGTGCTGGTGCATCTGGGGTCGTCCAACTATCTCGAGCGCTACAAGGTGTATGTGAGCCACGTGCGCGAGTGGCGCCAGCAGTTCGACAAGCTGGAATCCGTCGACTTGCGTTATGACGGGCAGATTATTGTGAACCCCGATTTACAAGGGACAATCAAACAACCGGCGCTTTCAAAGTCATCGGCCAAGATCGCCATGGCAGCAGGAATGAAACCTGCAGCCTTGATCACGCGCCAGGTTCCAACACAAAAATTGGCGTCCGCTCTGAGCCCGGCCTCGCCGACAAAAGCTGCTGCGAAGAAAAGAGCAAAGAAGCCGCACCACAAAGTGACAGCAAGAGCGAAACCGAAGCCAAGCGCACCGGCTCACAATCAAAGCGTGGCCAAGGCCAATCCTCCGATGACGCAAGCTCCCTCGGTTCCAATGCCATCGTCATCCAGTATGCCGTCACTCGTCACATCGTCACCCGTCACATCAGGAAAAATAACTCCTGCCGCGCCGTCCGCAACCGGAACGATCGCGGTGAAACCGGGAAGTAAACCGAGTCCAGCAATTGCCAAAGGAGAGGACCACCCATAGACATGGCGAATCCGCAGCACAATTTTCTGACCGCAATTGACGTAGGCAGCGCCAAGACCTGTGTGCTGGTGGCGGAAGTCACCGACTCCGGCTTACGGTATCGCGGCCATGGAATTTCCGAATCGCGCGGCTCGCGCAAAGGCGTGATTGTCGATCTGGAAAAAGCGGTAGCTTCAATCCAAAAAGCCGTCGAGCAGGCCGAAGACGTTTGCGGCGCGCCCATCGAGCATGCGCTGCTGGGCGTTGCCGGTTCCCACGTTCGCGGCATGAACAGCCACGGCGGACTGAGCCTGGGCACACGCGCGAGAGAGATTGCGCGCGACGAAATCCGTCTTGCGGTCGACAAAGCCCGCGCCATTCCTTTGCCCGCCGACCGTGAAATCCTGCACCTACTGCCCCAGGAATTCATTCTCGACGAGCAAAGCGGCGTGCACGATCCGCTGGGCATGATGGCTATGCGCCTCGAAGTAAGAGTGCACATGGTTACCGCCGGATCGAGCGCAACTCAGAACGTAGTCACGGCGGTAAACCGCGCTGGGGTCCACGTCGACGATACCGTCTTCGAGCCGCTGGCTTGCGCCGACGCTGTGTTGCGTGCTGATGAACGCGAACTTGGAGTGTGTCTGATGGATCTCGGCGCAGGCTCGACCAGCCTGATCGTCTTTCAAGAAGGCGCGGTAATTCACACCGCCGTGATTCCGATTGGCGGCGATCACTTCACCAGCGACTTGTCAGTTGGCCTCTGCACTCCGCTAGCCGAAGCGGAGAAGATCAAGAAGCTGTACGGCAATGTGATTGTGACTTTAATTCCCGAAGGCAATGAAGTCGAAGTTCCCTCCGTCGGCGATCGACCATCGCGTTTAATTTCGCAACGCATGGTCGGAGAAATTCTCGAGCCGCGTGCCCGCGAACTCTTTGAAATGCTGCGCGACAACTTGCGGCATAGCGGCATGCTCGATGTTTGCGTGGGCGGTATCGTGCTAAGCGGTGGAACATCGCGTCTGGCGGGGATTCTCGATATCGCAGAATCGGTTTTGCGGCGTCCTCTGCGTCTATCGTGGCCGACGGCGTTGGCGAAAATGCCGTCCACATTGGCAGAGCCCGAGTACGCCACAGTTCTGGGGATGATTTTTTACGGCCATCGCTCGCGCATCGCCCGCGGCCTGCAAGACACCCGCTGGAGTTCGCGCTTGATCGGCCTGTTCGCGAAAAAGGGAGCATGACAAATCAAGAACGTAAACCACAAACGGCACGAAGGTACACAAAGGTTTTTGCTACTCAGGTTTCCTTTGTGCACCTTCGTGTCCCTAGTGGTTAATGCTTTTAGCTTGCAGAACGAAAAATCCATCGAGGTGCGGTAACCATGAAAAATGAAAATGACATTCGCATCAGCTTCAACGAAGAAGCCCGCAACGACGCCAAAATCAAAGTCATCGGTGTGGGTGGAGGCGGCGGCAACGCCGTGAACCGCATGATCGATGCCGGCATGGAGGGCATCGAATTCGTCGTCGCAAACACCGACCTGCAGGCGCTGCGCATGTCGCGGGCGCCCATGAAAATTCAACTCGGCGTCAAGCTCACCAATGGCCTGGGCGCAGGCGCCAATCCCGAAGTCGGACGCAAAGCCGCGCTCGAAGACTCCGACAAAATCATCGAAGCCCTCGAAGGCTCGGACATGGTTTTCGTTACGACCGGCCTCGGCGGCGGCACCGGAACCGGCGCGGCCCCAATCATCGCGTCACTCGCAAGCGAGATGGGCGCTCTCACCGTCGCGGTCGTGACCAAGCCGTTTGCCTTCGAAGGCAAACGCCGCATGCAGCAGGCGGAACGTGGCATCGCGGAATTAATGGAATCGGTCGACACCACCATCGTCATCCCCAACGAAAAGCTGTTGGCGGTTGCGCAGGATGCTGGCTTCTTCGAATCCTTCCGCATCGCCGACGACATTCTCCGGCAAGGCGTGCAGGGCATCTCCGACATCATCACCATCCCCGGCATCATCAATCGTGACTTTGCCGACGTGAAAGCGATCATGGCCGGCATGGGCTACGCCGTAATGGGGGCGGCGACGGCCAACGGAGCTCGCCGTGCCACCGAAGCCGCGCAAAAGGCGATCGCCTCACCGCTGCTTGAAGCTGGAGCCATCGACGGTGCTCGCGGCATCCTCATCAACATCACCGGATCCTCTTCGCTCAAACTGGCCGAAGTGCAGGAAGCCTGCACCATCATCCAAAGTGCCGCGCACGAAGATGCCAACATCATTTTTGGTGCCGTGATGGACGAAAAGATGAAGGACTCGGTAAAGATCACAGTTATCGCCACCGGATTTAAAGACTCGGATCGTCATCACCGTCGACACGAAGAGCGGCCGAGTTTCGTCGTGTCGCGGGAGAGCGCTTCGCCCCACGATGATTTTTTCGACGAGCCGCAACCGGAACGGGAGTTCGATCCCGAGCCCCCGCCTCCACCTATGGTAATGGAACAATCTGCGCCGCACGCGGCGGCTGTGGCCGCGAGCGAATCCATTTCGGTCGACAGCATGCGCAACGCCATGATTGCCAATTTCGAGCAGTCCGACCTCGACGTGCCGGCATTCCTGCGCAAGCGGAGCGAAACCATGTAAGGCGATCCGTCAGCGAGGCTTGCCGCCCAGACGTGGCAAAGGGAAAACTCTTTCCCTTATGGGGCAGTATCGTTCCAGTAACCATCCGGGATTACCAAAGGGCTGGGCCGATACCTGAAAGCGCCAGCAACTATTTTATTAACAATGTGTTAGATGAGCTAGTTGCAATTGGCCGAAAATTACGTTTTAGATTGCTAATCCAGATGAAGTTTCATAACATCTAGCGTAGTGGGGACTTAGCCGGTGGCGTCGATCATTGGCCGGTTTCTTGCTACATACAAGCTGTGAACTCCGGGGACAGGTACAGGAAATTGAACTCAGGGAAGCGTTCCAATGGCATCGGCCTCTCTCTTGCAATCATTCTTCTAGTGCTCTGTCCAGCTGGCATCGCCGCAACCGTCAGCACGCATACTCTCTCGCCTCACAAGTCCAAGTCGCAGAAGATCAGTGAGAGTCAGCACGCGCGCAGGCGCATGCGCCACTTGGCTCACGCCCGCGCTGCCACCCCGACGACCGCCAGCTATCATCGCCGGCATCGTTATTACGAACGTTTCTACACCAGCTCCTTCGCTCAGGATATTACCGAAGGCGACATCACCACCGGCGAAGATCCGGTCGTGCGCGAAGCCGCCATCGACGCTCTCGGCGACATGAATGGCACGGTCGTGGCCATCGAGCCCACCAGCGGACGCATTCTGGCTATGGTCAATCAGAAACTAGCCCTGTCCAGCGGCGCACAGCCCTGCTCGACCATCAAACTTTCAGTTGCTCTTGCCGCACTGAGTGAAGGCATTATTACCAAGGAAACTGAAGTTCGTTTGGGTGGCCGCTACCACATGAACCTCACTATGGCGCTGGCGCACTCGAACAATGCCTATTTTGAAGCCGTCGGCCGCCAATTAGGTTTTGAGAAAGTCAGTTACTACGCGCATCAATACGGTCTCGGCGAACTGGCGGGTTACAGCATTCCGGGCGAACAGTTGGGAATTTATCCCAACGAAGAAATCTCCTCGAAGCTTGGTGGCGTTGGCAAGATGTGCTCTTTCGGCGAAGGTGTTTCCGTAACTCCGTTGCAGCTTGGCGCGCTGGTCTCCGCCATCTCCAACGGCGGCACGCTCTATTACCTGCAGCATCCTACGACTCCCGAAGAGATCGCAGACTTCCAGCCCGTGGTCAAGCGCCGCCTGGATATCGCTCCGCTGATCCCCGAAATTTCTGACGGCATGGAAGGCGCGGTCGAGTTCGGCACCGCGCGCCGTCTCCGCACCAACTTCAACGAAGAAGAAGTTCTGGGCAAAACCGGAACCTGCTCCCACGCCGGAACCCGCTTCGGCTGGTTTGCCTCTTACGCAAAAACCAACGTGGGCCACATTGTCGTGGTCGTCTTCCTCGAAGGCGGACGCCCGACGTTCGGTCCCAAGGCCGCCGAAATTGCTGGAGTTATGTATCGCAATCTCTACGATCACAATTTCTTCATGGCGAAGCCCACGCTGCCGTCGAACACCGCAATCTTCAATCCGCCCGGCGCACCGCAATAAGGGCCTTCCGCAAAACCGTCGGACTAACCCAGAATCCATGCGGACTATAATTCTTCGCGTCGGTGCGAATCGCACCGCGTAATCGAATCCCCCGGAGTACACCGTAATGGACAAGCATGCTATGGAACAACTTTGGAAGGTCCACACTGACGAGGAATTCCTCCGCCATGACGTCGAAGCCACCCTGGCCACAATGACCGACGACGCTTTCGTCCTGAACATCCCCACCGGGATGGGCGGACGCGGCAAGAACGAAGTGCGCACTTTTTACCGCGACAGCTTCGTCCACTCCTTGCCCAGCGACATCGTCAACCAGCCTACGCACCGCGTGGTCGGCGACGACGCGCTAGTCGACGAATTACTCCTTAGCTTCACCCACACCACGCAGATGGACTGGGTTCTTCCCGGGGTGCCGCCCACGAATAAAAAAGTCGCAGTCGACCTCGTAGCTGTCGTCTATTTCCGCGACAACAAAATCTGCGGCGAGCGCATCTACTGGGATCACGCCAGAGTCCTTCAGCAGGTCGGCTTGATCACTGTTAAAGCCGCACACTGACCCACAACCTCGTCCCGTTACCGATGTAACTCTAGCAATGGATTCGTAGACAACCCAATCCGCACTTCGGTATAAAATGTTTGATAGATTTCCGTTCCGAGACATGATGAAACCAATCCCAACCTTCATCCTGCTAGTCGCTTTGACGATGGCCAGCTACATCCCGGTCAGAGCTCAAATCTTCACCGGCCCGAACAGTGCGCGCCAGGCCCAGAAGGCGGCCAAGAAAGAGCAAAAAGCGCGAAACAAAGCCGCCCGGAAGCAACAGAAAGCCGCCAACAAATATGCCAAGGCCCAACGCAAGGCGGCCAAAAGAGCGCAAGGTCGCGGTTAAAACCCCTCTAGTGCGGAGCGAAGCGGGCAACCGCCCAACCGCCCAACCCGAATCTCTCGCAGCCGAACTGAGAACCGGGAACCGACAAACTGAAAACTGGTCTTTGTCATCCGAGCCCCTCTTGATATTCATGGTGGTCTCCCTCAGACAGCACCAGCCACTGCGACCCCGCCTTTTCAGTCAAAGGGCGGTCAATGCATTATGAGAGAGCAGCCCGATGGAGAGGGTCGAATGGATGGCGCCGCCTCCGCTCCGCTGTGCAAGGCTTCGCTCCGCTATGGAGTCTGGGTGGTGGCCCATCGGTTCTGGCGATGCTCGGGTTCGAGGGAGAGTATCCATGCGCTCATTGGGCGTTCCGGGTGCTCGAATCAGCACCCAGTCTCCGGGTCAATCCTATGCCCCCTCGGATAACCCAAAAAAAGCTGTAGGCCTTGAGCCTCAGATAGGATGATGGTTGGCACTTAAGCCAACGTTGGCTTGCGCAGCTTCGCAACGAATGGTGTCGGCACCGCTGCATGAAACCACTCCAGAGAGACGCGCAACTGATCCCTATTCCTGTGGTACTCCGTGGCGCTTCAGGCGTTAGAACCAAAATCCTCTCCACGAAGAAGAAGGGGGCTTGGGTGCAAGCCCCGCTCGAGGTCTCACGGAGAGGGATGGAGAAGTGTTTTTGCTTGACATCCTCTCTCATAGGACGAGTGCTACGGCGATATTTCACTAGTCAACCCAAAACATTCTGGTCCAAAACCACTCAAAGGGTCTACTTCGTCATCACGGAAACCGCGTTCCGACTGAGCTTCTTTTTGACATGGCCGCCGCGGGGCACGCTGCTCTTGATTTTGGTACCGAGGGCACTCTCGAACTTCACTTCAACGCTTTATAGGCGACCGATGGTTTTGCCCACGAGATTATTTCCCAGGACTAGGAGCCGCAGCCATGCGTTCCGAGGCAGGCCGTGTTTTCACAAGCGGCCCAAGGCCCACGGATAGGCTGAAGACGGTGCCGCCGGCGGCGTCACCTCCTGCACTGGTCGTTCCGTAGAAACGACCGTCGGCGGCTTGCGCCAATGCCGCATGAGGGAAGGAGCCGTCCGCGCAGTTCGTTTGCGAGCAAAAATTGTAAAGGGTGGTGAGCTTTCCGGTGGTGGCGAGTTTGAAGATTACGCCGGCATTGTTTGCCCCTCCAAATGTCGTGGTCCCATAGAAGTACCCATCACTGGCGTGAAGCAACCCGCCATAAGGGGTCGCGCCGTCAGCGCCCCGGAAGCTGTGCAGCGTGGTCAGTTGGCCTTTGGCGGTGATCCTGAATACCGTGCCGTCTGCGTTGGCCCCGCCTCCGGACGTTGTCCCATAGAAGCTGCCGTCCCTGGCCTCGACCAGCCCAGCAAAAGGCGTGACGCCGTCGGTGCAGTTGTTGCCTCCCTGGGAGCAAAAGTTGTGAAGCGTCGTCAGCTTTCCGTTGGGCGTAATTTTAAAGACGGTGCCACATCCGATCTTCTCTTGGCCTCGTGTCTTGCAGACGTGTGTACCGCCGGCAGCCGTGGTTCCGTAGAAGTTCCCGTCCTTGGCTTGTACCAGCACGCCCCAAGGGTTGGCTCCGTCGGTGCAGTTTGTCTTGGAGCAGAAATGGTGAAGGGTGGTGAGTTTGCCTGCAGGGGTGACCTTGAAGACAGTTCCGCTAATGGTGGCGCCGCTCCCGCTTCCTCCGGTTGTGCCGTAGAAATTCCCGTCAGGAGCTCGAACCAGCCCGGCGTAAGGAGTGAATCCATCGCCGCCGTCGAAGCTGCGCAGTACGCTTAGCGTTCCCGACGGCGTCAGTTTGAAAACTGAGCCAGCGTTCGCCGCCCCGCCGGACTCCGTGGTTCCATAGAAATTGCCGCTGGGAGCCTGTAACAACCCCGCATATGGATTACTTCCATCAGCGCAGCCAGTTTGCGAGCAGAAGTTGTAAACCGTTTTGAACCTGCCTTTCCTGTTGATTCTGAATACTGTGCCTCCGTCATTACTTCCGCCTGTGTAGGTCGTCCCAAAGAAACTCCCATCCGTGGCCTCCAACAGCCCTGCGTATGGCGTGGAGCCGTCAGCGCAGCCAGCCTTTGAGCAAAAGCTGTAAAGCGTGGTGAAAGTTTGCGCCGGTGCAAGAGCCGCCAACCCAAGCATGCCCAAGAATGTCAGTATGTAGAATCTATTGGCCACATGAACCCCTCTTGATCAACCGAATTGTGGGATGGAAGATAGCAGCCCCATGCACTGCAGTGGCAGCCATTCTAACCCCGCTCAGCAAGGGCTTTTCGTGATGGTAAGCAAGTCAATTTACGACCGGGCCATAGCACTCCGAACCCCATCAACGAGCGCCAAGCACAACCGCAGATCATTCAGAAAATAGCCAGCCAGAACGTGAAGGCCACGCCGCCGCTGACCGCGCGTGCTGATTGCACCAGATATATGCCCACATCGAGTGTTTGAAACCCGGTCCAACCGGAGTCCTTGCGCCAAACCAGGGTTGTTCAAATGGCCATTGAAAGCTTCTACGGTAAGCCTTTCAGCACGTCGAGCAATTCGACAATTGACGGCGTTTGATCCAGCGGATACACCTTGGCAAAAACGATCCTGCCGTCTTTGCCGACGATGAATACTGCCCGCTCGCAGATGCCTGGGAGTGGCGGGCCTTCGCGCAGAATACCGAAGGCTTGCGTGACCTGGGCATGGGGATAAAAATCTGAGCACATGGGAAAATGCATGATCCCGATGTCATGCTTTTGCCAGGCCAGATGGCTGTAAATTGAGTCAGTGCTTATGTCCAGAACCTGGGCATCGAGCGCGGCGAACTTCTCGAGGTTCGAGTCGAACGCCGGCAATTGCTCTCCTCAAGTCGGGGTCCAATTGAGCGGATGAAAGGTCACAACGACATTCTTCTTGCCACGAAAATCGCTGAGCTTGATCTTTAACCTCTGTTCGCCTTCGACCCCCAGGAGTTCAAAGTCCGGCGCCAGATCCCCAACCTTCAATGCCATGGTGTCTGCTCCTCCTTCGATGGCGAGTCTAGCATTATGCCGCAGCGGGAGACGAAGCGCCAAACGAGCCGCATGGCGAATCCACGAATCAGTCCGGTGGAAGACCGCGACGGGCGGGAAAACGATGGAGTAAGCGCTTCGTCACGCGTATCTTTTCTGGATGCAGAATTAGTATTCCCGTAAGGCTCGATTCTCGATTACTATTTGGCAATGCCCTCCGAGCCCCTGTTTATTGAGGATCTCCCTGGCTCTAAGGACGGACAACGCATCCTTCTCCTGAACGGACCACTGGTGATGGCGACGTTATTCGACTTTCAAGCCAAAGTACGCGCGGACAATTCGCGCGCCCTGATCATCGACTTCAGCAAAGTGCCATACGTAGATTCTGCCGGCATCGGCGCGCTGGTGGGCGCCTATGTGACCCACCAGAAGGACGGGCGCAGGCTCGTCCTCGTGGGCGTCAGCGATCGCGTGCACCACGCCCTTGAAGTCACTCGCGTGGAGCATTTCTTTCGATTCTGCAACACGTTGCCGGAGGCCGAAAGCGAGACTTAGCCTCATGTCTCGTGCCCTTGCGATAGGTTGAGAAGCGCATCATCTTGCGGGGTTGGACACCAGGGTGCGCTTCCCGACCTCTGCGGGTAAAGGCGCGTAACCCAGATTTTGTACTGAATCGTTACCCCAAACTACAGATATGGTGATAGGCAGGTTTCCTAGTTGCAAGCCCTCGGGACGGCAGTTAGCCCGGCCGGATCGGAGCCGTTCTTCAGCACATTGAACGGCGAGCCAGGAACCTCTTTCAGAGTGCCACCATTCGTCGTCAGTACTCCGATCGCCTCTGGATTGTTCTGCTCAGACACGAAAAGATCAAACCCCGTTCCCGTAGCCAGTCCCAGCGCGTACAAACCCGGCTTATTGAGCTTAACCGTATTATCGTAGGTCAGGGCGCCGTTCGAACCCACGGAAAGCGTAGTGATCTGGTTCGACATCGTGTTGCTCACGTACAGGTGCGTCCCATCCACGCTGAGCATTATGTTGTTAGAACTCTCGCCGTTCTTGTTGGTAAAGTTATTTAGCTCCTTTAGCTCTCCGGTTGAACCGATGCTGAACGCCTCCACCTGCGTGCTCGCTGCGGCATCGCCAAAGTACGCCATCGTTCCGTCGCAGCTGACATCAACCCCCGCGGCGGATCCCTTGGTGTCGAAGGGCCCGAGCTCGGTGAGCTCCCCGGTCGTGGAATTAATCTTGAATGAATCGACTTGCCCGATGTAGGCCGCGATCAAGAAGTTGCCGTCGGGAGTAACTTTCATGCCGGCTGGTGACGCCGGAACGGTCGCAACCTTCAACAGCTTCAGCGCGCAATTGTTATCGATTTTCAATACTGAGACGCTGTTGTCGTTGGTGTTGCCCGCGAATAAAATGCGGTTCCCGCTAGCTAGCCCTACGCCGAACTGCTGTGCCCCGGAGACTCCGTCCGAGAAAGGAGAACCGTGAACTGCTTTCAAAGTTCCATTGAAGAGATCCATCTGAAATGCGGCGATCGTACTGTCTCCGCCATTCGAGACAAACAGACAGTCTCCCAGCCTGGTTTTAGCAGAGGTTACCGGCGAAAGCGCGAAGTAGCCACTACCCGCGCTCTTCCCGCCTGTGGGGTACGTCTTGAGCACCTTCAGCACCCCATCCTTACCTACGGTGAGGGCGGTCGTGCTGTTATTGCTGTTGGCTACGTTGTCGTTCGTGAAAATATACTGCTGGCCGAGGGCGTTGCCAGCGCATAACGCAAAAATACCGACCAGAGAAAGCACCCACAAACATCTTGGCAAGCTCTTCATTTCTCCCCCCAACCGGGTTGCGTTGCGGACTGTCCGCTTCCGGTCCACCCAGGCTCGGATGTCCCGCGCCTGTTCTGTTCCTGAAACACTCGCACCTGCACACTGGCGATTTAAGCTCCGCGGCGTGCATGGGAGCTAAAGCAGATGAGTCGTTGAACGGGGGAGGCAACGCACCAAACACACGCCAAGTCGATTCAGAACGTATTACAGTCGGACGGCGCTGTCAATGGTGTCGTGTTGCTGGGAGAAGAAAGTCCTGTCACAACGAAGGGCGGCCCGGGTGAGCCGCCCTGACTTTGAAGATTTGTAAGTGGTTTACGCCGGCTTCACATTCTCCGCTTGCCACCCCTTGGGGCCCTTTACCACGTCGAATTGTACTTGCTGTCCTTCTTGCAGGCTGCGGAACCCACCCGCCTGAATCGCCGAGAAGTGCACAAACACGTCCTCGCCGCTCTGGCGGCTGATGAACCCATAACCCTTGGCATCGTTAAACCACTTTACCGTTCCAGTTTCCATGGTGTTGCTCGATTCCTTTTTCTTAGATATGCGCTGTGTCCATCGCAGAACTTCTTCAGGCAGGTCACGCTGTTGTCGCGGGAGTTGCTGAAAAACTGCAAAGATCAAACGCAGCAGGATTGTACCTCAGATGTTTCGGGAATTGCCAAGCTATTCCATCACCTGCGGGCTAACACCATTATTTATCAATACATTATGGATTATTCTCTCAATACGCTTCAGGACTGGAAACTTTGTCAACTTGGCTGCATCATGAAGAGATGCGTCTCCGTCATTTTGCGATTCTACTGCTGCTCTCATCCCTGGCCTTTGCCGATATTGTTGAAGACGTTCGCACCGCTCTCGCGCAGCGGAATTTTGTCGCAGCCGATTCCCAACTACAGGCTTACCGCAATCAGCATGGCGTCGATCCCGCTTATCTCGAGGCTCTTTCCTGGGACGCGCGTGCCGCGTTGGACGCCAACCAGTTCCAGCAGGCTGACGCCACGGCCAAGCAAATCGAGACGCTGTCCCATGAACTCCTCCACAAGCGATCTCTGGACGCTGAACCGCATTTGCCAGTCGCACTCGGGGCCGCGTTTGAAGTCCAGGCCCAGGTACTGGCGGCTCATGGCCAAAACGCGCAAGCCGCCGCCCTGTTGCGGCGCGCTCTCGCGTCCTACGGAAATACTTCGATCGGCCCGCGTCTGCACAAGAATCTGAACTTGCTCACCCTCACGAACCAGCCCGCTCCGCCGCTTAGTACATCGGAATATCTTGGCTCGCGTCCTGCTCCCCTGAGCCAGCTTAAAGGTTCGCCGGTTCTCTTATTCTTTTGGGCGCATTGGTGCGTAGACTGCAAGTATGAGGGCCCGATCATCTCCAGACTGAGTGCTGAGTTCGGGCCGAAGGGATTGGCGGTTCTCGCTCCCACCCAGCTCTACGGATATGCAGCCAGGGGAGAGGATGCGAAGCCGAAGGATGAGATCACCTACATCGGGCAGGTTTGGGAGCACTACTACCCGGGATTGCAGAGTGTCCCCGTGCCCATCAGTAAAACCAACTTCACCAACTACGGAGCGAGCACTACGCCGACCCTGGTGCTGGTCGATCGCAAGGGCCGCGTGGCACTGTACCATCCCGGCCTGATGCAATACGACGACCTCCGCGCCGCTATTGAAAGAACGCTATCAAACTAGCGTGGTTCGTGTGCGGGCGTCGCGCGCCCCGTCAACGAAACACGTACAAAATGCAGAAGTCCGCGACTGCACTCACATGGTGAGACGGGCTGGCCTGATCGGGATTGCGGTACACATAAATTCCAACCCGTTCGCGCAAATAGAACCGCTGTTTCAGGTGCATCCGCACATCGAATAAAGGTCCGTTCAGACTGTAGTCGGTCGTCGTGGGTATGAGATATTGAGCATTGAGACGAAACCAATCCTGCTCGAACATCGCTCCCACGGTGGGCCAGGTCGAGTGCTTGTCATAATCGGATGTGAGCAGCTCGCTGAAATGAACTCCGCCGCCGAGGCGCCAGTGTCGCGTCGCCCGCAACAGGACAAGTCCGTGAAAACGGACGGTGACGCCATTGTCGAGGCCTTTGGGATTGGCAGTATCCGCACCGGCTTCAGCCTCTAAGAATGTCGGACCAAGATCTCCCCAATCCACGCCAATGTCCCCGGTGTAGTAAGGCGATTGAAAGCTCAACCCGTTGAAGCCGATTCCCGCATCCGCATAGGGCTCCGTTTGAGCATTGCAAAGAGCACCGAAAAAGAGCACAGCGGTTAGAAACTTTGGCAGGGCTCTCATTTTTGGCGTGAGGCTCCCGATCAGCAGCGCGATGTCGCGGCTCCCGTTCTTCCGCAAGTGTACCTATTTGAGACACTTCCGCTAGTTACCAATGCAGAACGTGTGAACTTACGATTGGATGGTCGATTAAGAGCGGGCGCAGGTGTTGTGTCGAAGGAGAAAATCGAGGAACCGGTGGACAGGCGAATTAAAACTCTGCGAGACCTCAAGGTTTACGGCGATGCCGAAGCGTTACGCGGGCAACCCTTCCGCCATGGGTAGCCACACTTGAAAGCGCGTGTCACCGGGTTTGGAATCGACCTGGATGGTGCCTCGGTGCTTCTTCACAATCCGCTGCACCGTGTCGAGCCCCAGGCCAGTACCCTCGCCGACTCCCTTGGTCGTAAAGAATGGTTCGAAAATATGCGGCTGAACCTGAGGAGAGATTCCCGGACCGTTGTCGGCGATTTCCACCACCGCACAACCATCCTGGCGATAAGTTCGAACCCGAAGTTGACCCTTCCCGCCCATCGCGTCGATGGCATTGTCAATGATGTTGGTCCAAACTTGATTGAGTTCGCTGCCGAAGGAATTCACGAGAAGAGGTGCTTGCTCGTAGTCGCGCTCTACGACCACCCCGCGTTTAAGTTTGTAGTTCAGGATGGTAAGAGTCGTTTCCAGGCTCTTCACGATATCCACATTCTGCACCGGTGCCTGATCCATGTATGTGTATTCCTTTATGGCAAGGACCAGGTCAGAGATTCGCGAGGTGCTGCTCTCGATTTCGTTCAGCAGATTCGCGATTTCGATGGAAGCGGCAATCCTGACTAGAGCGGCCCGAGCCGTGTCTGCATCGAGAGCCGCGAACAGCGATTCCAGCACTTCCGGCTTGACGTTCTTTCTCGCCAGATCGGCTGCCAGTTGCCATAGGTCGTTCTGCCCGTGGCTGCGCAACAATGAATCGATCTGTTCCTCCAGGTCACTGGCAGTCAGGGCATCGGGGGGATGCTGGTTTTGCTGGATGAACGAAGCCTCTAACTTTTCAATTTCGGCCTTCTGGGTCGCAGTAAGATCGCGCCTTCCTAGTTCGTGACTCGCTTCTTTAATTTTCTTCAGAATCGTTCGTAGTTGGCTGGCTGCGCGTTTGGCGGCGGAAGCAGGATTGTTGAGTTCATGCGCCAGGCCCGCAGACAGCTTTCCCAAAGAAGCCAGGCGGTCGCGTTGCTGTTCCATCCGGGTGGTTTCACGGATGCGGTCGGCCATGAGGCCCACGAGACGCTGGGTCAGTTCGGGCATTTTCTGGATGAGCTGCGGAAACAGCGAGGAAGGAAATCGCAAAATGCGGCTGTCCGTCTCGGCCCGCCCGCTCACCGTAAACTGCTTCATCCGGGAGAACGGCAGCACTCCGGTAACGCTGCCTCGGGCTATGCTGAACACAACGGTTTCGCCGCCAATTTCGCCACGCCCCTGAAGCTGCCCCTCAAGGACCACAAACATCGCGTCCGCGGGATCGCCCTGACGTGAGTAACCTTCGCCGGCTTTAAGATGCAATTCTTGCGACTGACTGAGGAACCAGTCGAGCTGATCGTCAGGCAAGTCCGCGAATACGGGCACGCGAAGTAGTTCCGATTTTTCGACCATTTAGACCTTGCTCAAGTATTGATGGATGAACTGCACCGCAACCGACCCTTCGCCAACTCCGGAGGCTACTCGCTTCACTGAACCGTGCCGCACATCGCCGACGGCGAACAAACCTGGAACGTTGGTTTCAAGCAGGAAGGGATCGCGGTCGAGAGTCCATCCTTTGGGGCGTTGGCCGTCTCGAATGAGATCAGGTCCAGTCAACAGAAAACCGCGATCGTCTCTCTCGACCAAGCCTCCCAGCCAATCGGTTCGCGGCAGGGCACCGATGAAGATGAACATGGCGCTCGCCGGCACCCGTTCAATCTTGTCCGTATCCGAACAAAGCACCGAAATTTCCTCCAGATGGCTGTCGCCGTGCGCCTCGGACAAAGTTGCGTGCGCCCATACCTGAATGTTGGGCGTCTCTTTGATTTGATCAATCAAATACTGTGACATGGTGCTGGAGAGAGACTCGCCGCGCACCAGAATGACGACGCGTTCGGCGAATCGAGCGAAGTTCATCGCGGCCTGACCCGCCGAATTCGCCCCTCCCACGACATAAACGGTTTCGCCTTTGCAGGAGAGCGCTTCGGTGGCGCCGCCACCATAGTAGACACCTGCGCCCTGCAAGCGATCGATTCCCGGGGCGTCAAGCCGCCGCCACTGCACCCCGCTCGCGATCATTAGTGCGTGGCAGGAAATCTCGCTTCCATCGCCCAACTTGACGATGCGATAAGGACCTTCGGTTCGAACTCCGACGACTTCCTGCGGCGACAGAATTTCCACTCCAAAACGCTGCGCCTGCACTACCGCGCGCCGGGCCAGATCGTTTCCACTGAGCCCGGCAGGAAATCCCAGATAGTTTTCAATGCGCGAACTCATTCCCGCCTGACCGCCGGGGGCTTCGCGTTCGACCATCACCGTATGCAGACCCTCCGATGCACCGTACACCGCAGCCGCCAGGCCCGCGGGTCCACCCCCGACAATCGCCAGATCGTAAAAATCGGTTTGCGCCCGGGTCCGCAGCCCGACTTTTTGCGCAACCTCGGCAGGAACGCTCTCCAGCAGTTTTGTGCCGTCAGGGAAAAGCACAATCGGGAGATTGGCAGCTTCCGACCCTAAAGCTTCGAGAAGTTGTTTAGTCTCTGGGTCGTTGGCCGACGCCTCGACGTCGATCCATTGATAAGGAACACGATTGCGTGCCAGAAAATCCCGTAGCTCGTACGATCGCGGCGACCAGCGGGTGCCAAGAACTCGAATTCCCTCGAAGGTTGGACGATAGGAAGCTTGCCAATCGCCGAGCAGGTCATCCAGTTGCGGGTAGAGGTGCTCAGCGGGAGGATCCCACGGCTTCAGGAAAAAATAGTTGATGTTGGCTTGATTGATGGCGCTGATTGCGGCAGTAGTGTCCGCATAGGCCGTCAGTAAGGCCCGCTTCGCGTCCGGGAAAATCCGCATGCCTTCCTGGAGAAATTCGACTCCGTCCATGTTAGGCATACGTTGGTCGGCAAGAAGCAAGGCAACGCTGTCGTTCCGCACCTTTAGCTGACGTAACAGATCGAGCGCGCCCGCAGGAGAATCGCTTCCAATCACCCGGTATTCAGCGCCGTACTGCGAGCGCAAGTCGCGCTCAATCGCCCGGAGAACATCCGAGTCGTCGTCAACACTCAGCAGAATTGGTTTCGCCATGGTTAAGTCTCAGTTTAGCGAAGAGGCGGTACCAGACTTCCACATTATCTGACAAACAGGTTAGATACATAAATTTGCATTTGGTTGCGGAAATGGAGAGGCGCACCCGAGACTTTGTTAGGGAAGAGCGGAGACCATCCCTACTTTCCAATGCAGAATGTGCTGAAAATCAGGTTCAGGATGTCGTCCGTAGTGGTGGCTCCTGTGATCTCATCGAGCGGACGAAGGGCGTTGTAGAGATCCAGTAGCAGCATTTCATGCGGGACTTTATTTTCGACGGCCGCTGTCGCCGCATCCAGCGCTAGGATTGATTCTCGGACGCGCTCCTGGTGGCGCAGGTTGCTGAGAAATCCACTTTCGAGCTGGGCTCCGGCATCTCCTCGGATGTGAAGCAGAATCTCATTTCGCAGCTCGGGGATGCCTTCACCGGTGATGGCGGAGGTTCGAATTCGAGCGGGGCCACTGATTAGCCCATCGCTGTGGCTGGAGTCTTGGCGATCTGCCGAGCCTAACTCGGCTGGACAGCCCCTTCGACTTCGCTTAGGGCAGACCTGGGCGGCTGTCCCGACGTGATCCAGGTCGCATTTATTTTGCACAACAATAGCCGGGCGTCCTGCCACTTGGTCTAACAATTCTTTGTCTTCGTCCGCAAACGGCTGAGAAGAATCGAACACGACCAGGACGAGATCGGCGTCAGCCAGAGCTTCCATGGATTTGCGAATGCCAATGCTTTCCGCTTCATCGAGGGCACGGCGAATCCCAGCCGTATCGACCAGTTTGACTGGGATGCCAGCGATGGCCACGGTTTCGCTGACTAAATCACGAGTCGTGCCGGGCGTGGCGGTTACTATGGCGCGCTCACGCTCGACCAAGCGGTTGAACAAGCTCGATTTGCCTACGTTGGGGCGGCCCACGATGGCGAGCGTCAGACCTTCATGAACGATTTTTCCGTAGGTGAAAGAAGCCGCCAGCGCCTCGAGCGGAGCACGCACAACCGCGATGCGCTGGAGTATCTGATCGCCGGGAAGAACTGAGATGTCATCTTCGGCGAAATCGATCCCAGCTTCGAGGGTCGCAATCAGCTCAACCAGTTTCTGTTTGATCGGTTGCAGCCGGCGCGAGAGCGCACCTTCGAGCTGTTGAGCCGCAATCTTGGCCTGGTAAAGAGTCTGCGATTCGATGAGATCGCGAACCGCCTCCGCCTGGGTCAAATCAATGCGTCCGTTCAGGAAGGCGCGCATGGTGAACTCACCCGGCTCCGCGAGGCGCGCCCCGCGAGCCATGGCGAGCTCGACAATGTGATGCAGAACCACAGGCGATCCGTGGGCGGAGATTTCGACGACGTCGTCGGTGGTGTAAGAGTGAGGTTTGGCAAAGTAGGTGACGACGACTTCGTCGATGCGACTTGCCGCGCTTTGCTCGGCTGGACAGCCCCTTCGACTTTGCTCAGGGCAGGCTCGGGCGGCTGTCCCCACGTGGTCACCGGTAGGCTCAATCAGCTCTCCAAACACGGCGTGCCCGGGATTGAGATCGTGCTTTAGCCGCAGCATGGGCAGCGCAATTTTTGTTGCGTCCGGGCCGGAGAGCCGGACTACGCCAATCCCTCCGCGACCCGGAGGAGTGGCGATCGCGACCATGGTGTCGTCCAGGTTCACGGGAAGATTGTAGCGGTTTTATTCTGCGGAGCTTTTACTGGACAAAACGCTTAGGGCAAACTGCGGGGCGCAGGCTTGCTCGCGGCCTTGTAGTTCTTCGGATAGACTACAAGGCAGCGACGGCCTCCCTCGCCCTGGCTCTCAGTGTGCAGATCGGCGTGTTCGCGTAGCGCCAAGTGGACGATGCGCCGTTCGCGTGACGACATCGGCGCAAACTCATAGGGCATGCTCGTCTTGCGAACTCTTTCCGCTGCCACATTCGCGGCCAACCGGAGCTCCTCCAGCCGCAGCGCACGCTGATTCATGCAGTCGAAGCAGATCTTCTCGTGCTCGTTCCCGGGCAGGCGGAGCATCTCGATGGCCAGCGTTTCGATGGCACGCAGCAACTCGCCGCCTCGTTCCAAAATCAAAGTAGAATCGGGGCCAGAAAGCTCGACCAGAATCTCCGGCCGTTCCCAATCGCGCTCTTCGGGAAGCGGAGGATCGACGGTGATGCGGTATTTGAGATGAAGACCGCCGTGAGTGACGACACCGCGCAGGAGTGCGTCGATTTTCTTTGCCGCTGCAATTTTGTCAGGAATTGGCATCAACTTCTAGCTCCTAGCTGCTCGCTTCTAGCTTTCCAATGCGCTAGAAGCTACTTTTCTTTCTTCCTTGCTCTCTTCGCGGCCATCTCGCGCATTTCACGACCCAGGCTGGTGCGGTTCATGACCAACTGCTGCGCGATGGCGATGAAGTTACCTTCCGCCCAGTAAAGGCACAAGCCAGAGGCGAAGTTCCAACTGAGAAACCCCATCATAACCGGCATGATCACATTCATCATTTTCTGCTGTGACGGATCCATTCCGGCTTGCGGCGTCATGCGCTGCATAAACAGCATAGTGATGAAAATACCGATTGGCAGGATATGCCACGGGTCCGCCGACGATAGATCGGGAATCCACAACCAGGATGCGTGGCGAAGATCAAGCGCCGAGCCCAGCATACTGTAGTAGGCGAAAAGGAACGGCATCTGGATGACGAGAGGCAAGCATCCGCCGACCGGGCTGACGCCTTCTTTCTTCATGAGTTCGCCGATTTCGGTGTTCATCTCCTGTCGCCGCGGATCGCGCATGCCATACTTTTTGTATTTCTCTTTGATCGAATTCATCAGCGGCTGAATCTTCTGCATTTTCAATGCGGATTTCATGCTGGAGATGCGCAACGGCATCAGCGCCAGATTGATGATCAAAGTCTGCAGGCAAATTGCCCAGCCCCAGTTGTGGATGAACTCGTAGGTCCACCTGAGCCAGATGAACAGCGGGCGCGCAATCACCCCAAAGAAACCAAAGTAGATGAGCTCCCGCAGGTTTGGGTCGGCGCCGACAATGCTTGGCACCGGCACGGATTCCAGCGTCTTCAGCGCCTTCGGTCCAACATACATTCGCGTGACCGTCGGCCCCCTGGGATTGCCGACAGCCGCTCCGAGTACTTCTACGGGCGCCGTATCCTGGGGGTTTGGATTCTTCGCATTCTTGGGAACGTTGAGCGAGTTGCGCAGAGTGACCAGTGCCGAGTTCTGCGAATCATCCGGAAGGAAAACTGCGGCGAAGTACTGATCGGTCACCGCCGCCCAGTTGAAGGGCATGTGCAGCGTATTGCCGCCACTGATCTTCTTGATGGCCAGCCGCTCGGTCGTGTTGTTGTACTGGTACTCAATCTGGCTGGCGTGGTAGGAGGAGACCGAGGCCTCGTCTCCGAAGCCAGCCGGCCACGCCGGAAAAGCCGCGACTTCATTTCCCTGGGACACGACTGAGGTTTCGACGTGTACGACGAAGGTATGGTCGAAGTTGAAACTCTTGCGAACGGCCACGTCGCCGTCGGCGTATTCAAATGTGATCGTGGCTGGGGCCTTCACGGCCCCCGAACTGGAGGCCACGTAAAGCGCGGAATTCAGCTTGTTCCGTTGGCTCTCATCGTAAGTCCACAATGAGAGCGGATAACCGTACTTTTCCGCAGCGACGGAGTTGACCAGGTCGAGCGGCTGTCCTTTCTCGTCGTCGTATTTTTTCAGGATCCATGACTTCACCTGCGCCCCGCGATTGGTGAAGGTGATGCGATAAAGATCGTTCTCGACTACGGTTTCTGATTCGGAAGCCGCTTGTTTGGTGGCGCCCGCATTGAGCGCCGGAACCGTTGGCTGCGCCGCCCGGGCCTGCTTGACCGGGGCCGGCTGGGGAACTGCCGGAGCCTGGCTCTGAGTTTGCGGTTTTGGGGCGGCCGGCGCCGGTGTTTGGGGGAAATATTTCTTGAGAATCGGCTGGAACAACATGATGACCAAAAAGGTCAGCGCAAACACGAGTAGCAGGCGGCGCTCCATGCCTGGTTCTTGTTGAGGATTTTGGAATTCGGCCAAATTTAGTTTCTCAATGAGCGCAGAGTCCGGTTTCGCTCGAACCGGCGGGACGGCATTTTTCGGGCTCGACCGCTGTTCGCTTTACCACCAGATCGAGCCCACCCTTGGCGAAAGGATGGCATCGCAACACTCGCCAGATTGCCATCACGCCGCCGCGTGCCACTCCGAAGCGGTCGACCGCTTCCATGGCGTACTCCGAGCAAGACGGCACGTAGCGACAAGCCGGCAGGAACAGGGGAGAGACTGCCCATTTGTATCCTCGAAGCAAGAACAGTGCGACGTTTTTGGCAATCTGGTTCATTTTTGTATTCGTTAGGTCAATAGAGTCCTGATTCCGCGCTTTGCTGCTCGTCCAAAGGAGCCAACCTGTTCAGCGACGAGGAATCTGGTTCTTGCCAGCCGTGAAGAATTCAGATCCCTTCGCTCGGGATGACAATAATGAAACTACTTCGTCCGTCTCTCCAGCCACTTTTGAATCACGTCAAAAGCATGGCTTACTTCGTTTCCCAACTCGGCGAACTCTAGTTTGAGCACCGTCTTCTTGGGATTAATCACGACATCCACCGGAACCTGAATTCCTGGCCAATGCAAACGAACCGACTCTCGCAACCGGCGCTTCATGCGATTGCGCTGAACGGCTCCGCCCAGCACGCGCCCAACCGTGAATCCGACGCGGAAACCTTCGCCTCGCTCGCGCAGCAGATAAAACACCGTCAGGTGAGCGGCGAAGTGGCGGCGCCCTTGCTTGTATACCCGCTCGAAGTCGGCGTGCCGGAGCAGACGCATACGGCTCGTAAATCTGGCACGCTTACCGGGGCTGGGTAGATTGAGACCACCGTTCGGAGCGAGACCGCTCACAGAATTCACGATCCAGACTCAAGTTGCGGAATTGACGCCAATTCCGGAAAAGGAAATACGCTACTCACGGAAGCCGGGCTTCACTGACACCCGCTTGCGTCCCTTGGCGCGCCGCCGCGAGATCACCGCTGCGCCGCTCTTGGTCTTCATCCGGGTACGAAATCCGTGCGTCTTCGAGCGGTGACGTCGGTTAGGTTGGAAAGTGCGCTTGGGCATGAAACTTAGCTGCTCCTGATTCAGTTAGTCGGTGCAATAATAGCTGAAGGACGAATGAGAAGTATAAATGACCCAGGGCAGACGGGCAAACCGCGCCGGAGTGACCATCACCGCCGAGCTTCCACTGCACCGGCGAAGGTTGGTTATCGCGCGATGGTCGCACGATTTAATTTTGCCGCTTTCTGCACTACCTTCGCGGCAGTTACAAACTCAATACTTGACAGAAGTTTTTCTTCGCGTTTTGAATCGTGGAGGTCGCAGGAATTCTTTATCGAGATTTCAACCAAGACAATTTTTTTGTGCTAGTATGCGGACCGTTCCTGCTCATTGAAAATTTTTCTCGCTCCAGCGAAACCGCCCCGCAGTGCGGAGCTTGCTGCGCTGGAAAATGAGCGCTTTCACACTGCAATCATTTAATTTCGGGCTGCTGATTTACATAGCGCCACCAAGAATTTCTTATGTCGGTTTCAAGTCCAACTCTTGCTCCCAATCCGTGGTTACGCATCCTTGACGCGCTGGAAAAAAAGATCAACCGGCACTCTTACGACACCTGGCTGAAGCCCACCCGCTACAGTCACTCCAGCGGCGGCACGCTTTTCGTGTGGGTGCCCAAGCCTGAGTTCTGCCAGGTGGGCGACAAATATGCCGACCTGATTCAGGAGGCGCTGGACAATCTCGGCCTCGAGTATCAGGAGGTAAAGTTCGTCCCGCCGGGCGATGATCCCGCCGCCACGCCCGTCCGCCACGACGGCGGTCTTTCCGCCTACGCGGCTCCGGTCACGCATCCATCGCAGTCCCGCTTCGATTGGGACGGAGCGGCGCAACTCAATCCGCGATACACCTTCGACGCCTTCGTCATTGGTAGCGGAAATCAGTTCGCTCATGCGGCCTGCCAGGCGGTTGCGGAACGTCCCTCAAAAGCTTACAACCCGCTCTTCCTCTACGGCGGCGTCGGCATGGGGAAGACTCACCTGATGCAGGCGATCGGCCACGAGGTGAGCAAGCGGCAACCGCAGTTGGCCATCTGCTACGTATCCAGCGAGAAGTTCACCAATGAAATGATCAACTCGCTGCGCTACGACAAGATGACCAGCTTCCGCGATAAATTCCGCAACGTTGACGTGCTGCTGGTGGACGACATTCAATTCCTGGCGCAGAAAGAGCGTACCCAGGAGGAGTTCTTCCACACCTTCAACGCACTGCACGAGTCGATGAAGCAGATCGTGATCGCCAGCGACCGCTCGCCGAAAGAGTTGGCCGAGATTGAAGATCGCCTGCGAAGCCGTTTCGAGTGGGGCTTGATCGCCGATATCCAACCACCGGATTTAGAGACCAAAGTCGCCATCCTGCAGAAAAAATCGGAGCAGGAAAAGGTTACGCTCCCCACCGACGTCGCACTTTACATCGCATCCAACATTCGCTCGAACGTGCGCGAACTGGAAGGCGCGCTCATTCGCTTGGTGGCGCACTCTTCGCTGATTGGGGCCGAAATCACCCTTCCTTACACCCAGCAGGTGCTGAAGAATTTCATCGATTCTCAGGCGCGTAAGGTCACCATTGAATCGATTCAAAAGTCCGTGGCCGAGCAGTTTGGATTGCGCTTGGTAGAGATCAAGGCGAAGAATAATTCGCGCGCCATCGTCTATCCCCGGCAGATCGCGATGTATCTGGCCAAGCATCTGACCGAAGCCTCGCTGCCCGAGATTGGACGCCAGTTTGGCGGCAAGCACCATACGACCGTGCTGCACTCCGTCGAGAAAATCGACACGGTGCGCAAGACCGACAAAGATTTGAATCGGTTGCTGAATAAACTGACCGAGCAGTTGGGCGGATGAATCGGGGTTAGGCTTGAATTCTACTTTTCTCCGTTTCCCGCTGTTCCTGCTGGTCTTATAGGTTTTCGTTTTGATATAAGGGAAGTGTTGAAAGTAGCGCCACTTGGCGGGGGACTCAGGTTATGCCGGTAGAAGCCATAGCGTCAGCGGCGGGAACTACCACCATGGAGATTACGGTCAGCAAGTTCGAACTCTTGCGTGAACTCACGGCGACCCAGGGTGTGGTCGAGCGCAAGACCACCATCCCCATCCTGTCGAATTATTTGTTTGAAGCTGCCGGCGACAAGCTTTCGCTCACCGCTACAGATCTGGATCTCAGTTTGCGTACGTCGTGTGTGGCCAAGGTGAAAAAAGAAGGCGCTTGTACCATTCCCGCGCGCAAACTCCACGACTACGTGAAGCTGCTGCCCGATGCGGACATCACCATCAAGCTGCTGGAAAATCATTGGGTCAGCATCCGCTGTGGCCGGTCGAACACCAAGATGGTGGGCATGGCGCGGTCGAATTTCCCCAGCTTGCCTACGTTTCCAACTGCCGGCGTGGTGAAAATTCCGTCGCAGGTTCTGCGCTCCATGATTGCCAAGACCGGTTTCGCCATCGCCAGCGAAGAATCGCGCTACACCCTGAACGGTGCATTGATGGTGCTGAAGCCGGAATCGATCACCATGGTCGCTACCGACGGGCATCGCTTGGCGCACATCGAGCGCACTGGCGGAAAGTTTGAAGGCGTCTCCGGAGAGATGAAAACTCTCGTCCCCAAGAAAGCAATGGACGAACTGAAGTCGTTGCTCGATTCGACCGACGCCGAAGAAATCGAGTTCGCGAAGGACGAGTCGACGCTGTTTTTCCGCATCGGCCAAAGACTTTTGACCTCTCGCCAGCTCACCGGCCAGTTCCCCAACTTCGAAGCCGTACTACCGAAGGACAATAACAAGAGCATCACGGTCCACGGCGAGGAGCTTAGTGCCGCGATCTCGCGTGTCGCCCAGTTTGCCGATGAGCGCTCGCGAGCCGTAAAGATGCGCCTGGAAAAAGGCGAGCTCAAACTCTCCGCGTCCTCGACTGAAACCGGCGAATCGGAAGACTCGCTCGAAATCGACTACAACGGGGATATGATTCAGATCGGCTTCAACGCGCAATATCTTCTGGATTTTCTCAAAGCAACCGGCAGCGGAGACGTGAAACTCGAATTCAAAGATTCGCAGTCCGCCGGCCAGATGCGTCCTGCCGAAGGCGAAGAATACAAATACCGCTACATCGTCATGCCCATGCGAATCTGACAGACGATGGAGGACGGGCGTCCGCGCCCGTCCCGCGAAGCAGGATCAGCTTGACGGGGGCGGTTTATCCGCCGTAAAGTGGTCGCCACTCTTAACTGGGAGGACCACATGCTCGGCGGATTCAAGCAATTTATTCTTCGCGGCAGCGTAATCGACATGGCGGTCGGCGTCGTGATCGGAGCGGCATTCGCCTCGGTGGTCTCAGCTTTCACAAAAGACCTACTCACTCCGCTGATTGCCGCGATAGTTGGCAAGCCGGATTTTTCCGCCATCAAATTCACCGTCAACGGCAGCATGTTCGGCATCGGCGACTTCATCAATGCCGGCATATCCTTCCTGCTGGTGGCGGCGGCTGTATATTTCTTCGTTGTGACTCCGGTCAATCTATTGGTGGCACGAATGCGCAAAGCTCCGACGCCCGCTGATCCCACAACCAAAAAGTGTCCCGAATGCCTGAGCGAGATTCCCATCGACGCCAAACGCTGTGCGCACTGCGCCCAACCGGTTCCCCTGGGTATAGCGGCATAAAGCGATGACTGGAGAGACATTGCTTGCAACGTCTCGGTTGGGCCCATCTCCTGTAACATTGGAAAGATGGATTTCCTCGCGCACTCGCTCTCTAAGATTTCTGTAGTTGCGCTGGTGGCCTGCACCTTACAGGCACAACAAGCGCCGAAACGCGCGCCGTCGCAGAACACGCCTAACCTGAATCCCGGGGAGACGACCAACGGCGTCTACCGCAACCCCACATTTGGATTCGCCTACAAGACAACTTTTGGATGGGTGGATCGCACCAAGGAAATGGCAGAAGACTCGAACCAAGATTCGAGCGCAGATTCCGACGCGTCGAAGAAATCCATCGTGCTTTTAGCCGCATTCGAGCGTCCTCCTGAGGCGTCGGGCGACACCGTGAATTCCGCCGTCGTAGTGGCAGCGGAACCAACTGCTTCCTATCCAGGCCTGCGAAGTGCCGAGCAGTATTTCGCCCCACTCACCGAACTGGCTGAGTCCAAGGGATTAACAGTAGTCAACGAACCTCACGAATTCCCTGTAGGCGAAACGCAAATGGTCCGCAGCGATTTCACCAAACCGATCGCCAATCTGACCATGCACCAGAGCACGCTGGTCATGATCGAGAAAGGCTACGTCGTCTCATTCACTTTTATTGGTGGGAGCGAAGACGAAGTCGACGGACTGATCGAAGGCTTAAGTTTCGGCCGGAAGGAGACACCCGCTGCACGCAAGTGACTCTGCGAGCAGCCACAAGCGGGACCTATTTTCGAGCTCCTGAAACCCGTTCCTAAATGGTACCAAAATCTATGGTTTACCGGCTCGATTCCGCGTCCAAGCGCGCGCTGCACTATGCTATAATTACTTATAAATCCTAGCGCTGTAAGTGTTAATAATTTCAGTCATTTGACCTCATTTTAGAGCACAGGAAATGCGCGCCGGCCAGGCTTCGAATCCGGCCCATCTTCCACGGAGCTGAATGGCAACAAAAGAGATCAGCAGTGCGGCCATCGTCGACAGCAAGAATCGAACCGGCGGACCCAACCCCGTCAACGGCAACGGCGATTACACCGCCGATTCCATCAAAGTGCTGGGCGGCATGGAAGCCGTCCGCAAGCGTCCCGCCATGTACATCGGCTCGACGGGTGAGTTGGGACTTCATCACCTCGTCTACGAAGTCGTCGACAATTCTGTCGACGAAGCGCTCGCCGGATACGCTGACAAAATTGAAGTCGCGATTCACCTCGACAATTCCATCACCGTAGTCGATAACGGCCGCGGCATCCCGGTCGATGCAATGGACATCGACGGCGAAAAGATTCCCGCCGCGCAGGTTGTCATGACCACCCTCCACGCCGGCGGCAAGTTCGATGCGTCCTCCTACAAAGTTTCTGGCGGACTGCACGGCGTTGGCGTTTCCTGCGTGAACGCGCTGAGCGAAGAACTTGACCTCGAAATTTGGCGTGATGGGTTTACTTGGGAGCAAACCTATTCCAAGGGTGAACCAACCAGCAAGCTGAAAAAAGCGGGCGAGGTAAAGACCAAGCGGGGAACGAAAGTCCATTTTCTGCCCGACAAAAGCATTTTCACCGTCACCGAATACAACTTCGACACGCTGGCGCAGCGCTTGCGCGAGTTGGCGTTTCTGAACAAAGGCTTGTTGATCACGCTTACCGACGAGCGCACGACCGACCCGAAAACCGGAGAGCCCAAGACCGCGCAATTCAAGTACAACGGCGGCATCGCGGAATTCATCAAGCACCTCAATCGCGGCAAACAGGTGCTGCACGACAAACCGATCTACATGGAAGCCGAACGCGATGGCGTTACCATGGAGATCGGCTTGCAATACAACGACGCGTACTCGGAGACAGTTTTCAGTTTCGCTAACAACATCAACACCGTCGATGGCGGCACGCATCTCTCCGGCTTTCGCACCTCTTTGACTCGAACCATCAATTACGCCGGTCAACAGATGGGCTTGTTCAAAGACGTAAAAGAGAATTTAACTGGCGATGACGTGCGCGAGGGTTTGGTTGCGGTAATCAGCGTCAAGTTGCCACAACCTCAGTTTGAAGGCCAGACCAAGGGCAAGTTGAACTCCGACATTGCCGGCGTCGTGCAGGCATTCGTCAACGAGCGTCTGGGCGCATATCTGGAACAGAACCCCACGGTCGGACGGAAGATTATCAACAAAGCCATCGACGCCGCCCGCGCCCGCGAAGCTGCCAGAAAAGCGCGCGACCTCACCCGGCGCAAGGGTGCGCTCGACGGGGGTGGACTACCCGGCAAGTTGGCGGATTGCTCGGAGAAACAACCGGACCGCTGTGAACTGTTCCTGGTCGAAGGCGAGTCCGCAGGCGGCACCGCGAAACAAGGCCGCGACCGGCGTTTCCAGGCCATCCTGCCGTTGAAGGGCAAAATCCTCAACGTGGAAAAAGCACGTTACGACAAGATGCTGGCGCACGAAGAAATTCGCGCGATGATTACCGCGCTCGGCACCGGCATCTCGAAAGAAGATTTCGATCCGAGCAAATTGCGCTACGGCAAAATCATTCTGATGACCGACGCGGACGTGGACGGTAGCCACATCCGCACTTTGCTGCTGACGTTCTTCTTCCGCCACATGCAGGAGTTGATCAAGCGCAACAACGTCTACATCGCGCAGCCCCCGCTCTACTCGATCAAGAAAGGCAAGTCGCAGCAGTACATCAAAGACGACCGCGAATACGTGAAAGTCCTGGTCAAGCGCGCCTCGGAAGGTCTGGTGGTACGTTACGGCGAAGGCGCGGCCAAGCTCGAAGGCGCGAATCTGTCTCGCTTCATGAACATCCTCGACGAGTATCTCAAGCTGTTTGACAAAGTCGACAAGCGTTTGCGCGACCAACGGGTGACCGAAATTCTTCCCAAGCTCGATCTCTCCAAGCGAGTCGATTTCGAAGGCGACAAGAAAACTGCGCCCAAGAAAATTGAGAAGCTGGAGAAAGAACTGAAGAAGCTGCAGAAAGAACACGGCTTCAAAGAAGTCGAGAGCCGTTTCGACGAAGAGCACAATCTGTGGGAAGTCCGCTACGTGAATGCGCAGGGCGCCGAACGCCTGATCAGTTGGGAATTGGCCTCGAGCGCCGAGTATCGCCAACTGCTATCGAAGTTCAAGCAGATCGAGCCCTACATGGAACCGCCCTTTGTGGTCGAGACCGTCGCCAAGAACACCTCGACCGGCAAGAGCGAAGAAGCGAGCGACGCCGACTCCGAGGATGGCGCTGGGAAGAAAGCTGCGCCAGAAGCGCCCGCAAAAACCGCCGCAAAGAAAAAGCCTGAGTCGCAGCTCGTAGAAAAATCCACGGCGCGCGATCTCTTCGATTACGTGCTGGCGGAAGGCCGCAAGGATTACATCATCCAGCGCTACAAAGGCCTGGGCGAAATGACCGCGCCGCAATTATGGGAAACCACCATGGACCCAGAGCGGCGCACCCTGCTGTCAGTCAAGCTCGAAGACATCGCCGAGTGCGAAACCATCTTCACCACGCTCATGGGCGAAGACGTAGAAGCCCGCCGCAAGTTTATCGAAGACAACGCCCTCGACGTCAAAAACCTGGATATCTAATCAGCCCGCGCGGAGGCGGACGCCTTCGTCCGCTCAGGCCAAGCAGAGCTCGGCTGTTTTTGCTCGATGCTTCACCCCGCCTTTCATTCGTATTATAATGTATATGGATATCTGAGGGAATGCAATGAAACTCAAGCTGAGGTCCGTGGGGACATCCACCGGTCTGGTGCTCCCCAAAGAAATGCTGGTGCGGCTACGCGCCAAGAAGGACGACACGCTCTTTGCCATCGAGACGCCGGCCGGATATTTGCTCACTCCCTATGATCCCGAGGTTGAAAAGCAACTCGACCTCGGTCGGGGATTCATGAGTAAGTATCGGAGCGTGTTCCATGCGCTGGCCAAGTGAGGAAGCCAGTCTGGTTGGACCAGCGCGCTCTCATGCTGCTCCACGCAGAGAGCCTTGCGGAACACGGTGGACTGTGGGGCATGCGCGACGAGGCGGGGCTGCAGTCAGCGCTGGCGCGCCCCAGGAACGTCCATGCCTATGAACGTAGCGCCGATGAGGCGCGGTTGGCTGCGGCGTACGGATTCGGGATCGTTCGCGGGCATCCCTTTAGCGACGGAAACAAACGAGCTGGGTTTCTCGCTATTGGACTCTTTCTCACATTGAACGGCTTTGATCTCGAAGTCGAGAACAGCGATGCCGTCAAAACTATCTTGGATTTGGCCGCCGGAGCCCTCAACGAAAAAGGTCTGGCGCAATGGATCCGTGCACGAATAAAACGCCGCAAATGATTCTGAACAGGCGTTTATCACGCCCCATACTTCACCCCCGGATACGCCCGGTCAAACGTCACCCACGTCAACGCGATCACCACAAACACCAGCACGCTGCCTTCGGGACCAACTGAGCCTCCGGTAATCCAACGCGAGCCGTGGAACGAGGAACGCATCAAGTGCCCGGTAACCATCCCGCCGCTATCGGGTACGGAGTACAGAAAACTCTCGCCCCAATCCCACGAGGCGTGAAAGCCGACGGCGAACCACAGCGTGCCGGTTCGGCGAAGCGTCAGACACAAAAAAAGTCCAATGGCCGCGACCGCGAGCAAACCGGTCCACGTTTCCCCCGGATTATCTAAGTGCAAAACTGCGAACAAGCCCGAAAGCAAAATAGCAGCCGGCCAGAATCCCATGCCCTGGGTCAGCGTGAATTGCGGATAGCCGCGCAACAGAAACTCCTCGAACAAACTGACGATCAGAAAGAATCCTCCCCAAAAAGCAGCAAATTTTAGAATCCGCGCGCCATGCAATGCCAAACTCCCCAAAGAGAAATCGCCAACCCCGCCGATGGCGAGCACCAAAAACGAAATAGCCACGATGCCCCAAACAACGCCCATCCAGAACGATTTTCCAAAGGCACGCCGACGAGGCAGGCCGTAGTCGCTAAAAGAACGCTTCTCGATCGCGGCCATTACGAGAGCGGGCAGAAGAGCCGAAGCCAGAAATTCCAATTCCGCAATCAAATCCCGCCAAATCCCATGCGCCTCGTGCGGTTGCGCATATCGCACGACGGTAGTGATCAACACCAGAAACACTCTCCACAGTGCGACGTAAAGCAGAAACCGCCAGCCGGCTCGCAGGCCATGATCACCGACGAAGATGTTGTGCACGGGCGCGCGGAACGGCGGAGGCGGCAGGGTCGCTAGTCCAAGATCGGGCTGATTGGGCTCTTTTCCCGCCGAGCCCGCATTCGCGGTCGGCAAGCCCTCTTTTGTTTCTTCCATGGCGGAAGTTTCCCCAATGATGCTCGGACATGGTAAAACAAGCGCCGTCCCTTCATGAGTAAATTTCTGACGCGCGAACGTTTCGGCCGGCCTCAAATGCTGGCGGGATTTCTTCTCTTGGGATTTCTGGCGCAGTGTGGCTGGTTGGTGGTTCGCGGCACGCAGCCAACAGAAGTCGAATCTTCTCAACTTTTCCGCGTGGTCGAAGGATTGCAACAATGGACCGGTGATTCCGTCGCTGGAACCCCGTCGCTCAATCGTATGGAGGCTGGAACTCCGACGCCTCCCGAAGTCGAGCAAAATGATGGCTACGATCCCAACCACTCCCCGTTGTGGTATCTGTTGGCCTCCGTCCCGCTGCTCGGCTGGACGGGCACGGCCGAGTCTGGATCCTTTCATTATTGGGGATGGCTGGCACGCACGCCCTATCTGCTGTTTGGCCTGGTCCTGGGCGCCTCCCTCTGGTACGTAGCGCGCAGGCTCTATGGAAACGCGGGCGGCTATATCGCACTGGCGTTGTACTGCTGTTCGCCCATCGTCCTGCGCAGCAGCACGCTGTACTCGGCCCAGCCGGAAATGGGCGCGGCCTGGGGCGCATTCGGAGCCGTCTTCACTGCCATCGCGGCGGCCCACACTCTATATGCTCCGCGCGAGGTCATTGTGTGGAATTGGCGGCGCATTCTCTTGCTCGGACTCTCGCTTGCTCTCGCCATCGGCTGTCAGTTTTCGCTGGTCATCCTGATCCCCATTTCGCTCGGATTCATGCTGTATCTCGCGCCGACGCGGCGCCGAGCGGCAGTTGCGATTTGGGCGGCTGCCTGCGGGGTCGCGTTTCTGCTCTTGTTGGCTTGTTATCGATTCCGTCCGGCGGTCTTTTGGCAAAGCCTTCGCCACGCCAGCTTTTTCGGAATCACCTGGTCCGCCTTTCTTATACCGCAAACGTATCTGCGGATTCTCGCGCAAATCGGCCAGAGTGGCCCCGCGCTTTTGCTGGCGATCCCAGTTGCTCTGATCGTATATTTCGCCTGGCGCAGATCAAGGTATTTCGGCAACACGGCGCCTCTGATGATCGCGGCTTTGTTTCTTTTCCTCAGCCTGGGCACGCCGCACTATCCTGGATTCGGATTTCAGCTGATCGTAACTCCATTCTGGTTTGCCTTCGTCGCGGCCATCGCCGCTGATCTGCTGGAGACCCAAAAACAAGATCTGGTAGCCGCATGCGTGTGGGGATTGTTGCTGGCGAATGCGCTTTGGAACTTGGCAGAACTGGCAAGGGTCGCAAGGCCGCTGTAGGCTCGCCGAAAAACCGGGAGTCACCTCACGGCTGCGGCAACTGACATGCCCGAGTATGGCTGTTTCACAGCCCCGGTCCACTCCTTCGTTGACTAGCAGATGCCCCGTCTCTAAGATGAACTGGCTCGAAAATCTCAAGTTCTAAATGATCGGCCTGACCATCTCACACTACCGCATCCTCGAGAAGCTTGGTGGTGGCGGCATGGGCGTAGTTTACAAAGCTGAGGACACCCGCCTTCAGCGCACGGTCGCCCTGAAGTTTCTCTCCGAAGATACAGCCAAAGATCCCGCCGCGCTGGAACGATTTCGGCGGGAAGCCCAGACGGCCTCCGGGCTGAACCACCCCAACATTTGCACCATCTACGACATCGGCGAAGAAGCCAGCTCTGCCTACATTGCCATGGAGTTTATCGATGGGCAGACATTGAAGCAGCGGATTGAAGGCAAGCCGATGCGGCTGGCCGAACTGCTCGATGCAGCCATTGCAATTGCTGATGCCCTGGCAGCCGCTCACGCCCGCGGCATCGTGCACCGCGATATCAAACCGGCAAATATTTTTATCAGTCGCAGTGGACAAACCAAGGTGCTTGATTTCGGCCTGGCGAAATATACAGCCGAGCAACAACGGGCCAGGGACGCCGCTGCGACGGGTTCCATGCCGACCGCTGCTAACCCTCAAATGCTGACCAGTCCCGGCACAGCCGTCGGAACGGTGGCTTACATGTCGCCCGAACAAGCCATGGGTGACGAGTTGGACGGCCGCACTGATCTATTTTCTCTGGGCATCGTGCTTTATGAAATGGCGACTGGGAGGCAGGCTTTCTCGGGGCAAACTACTGCCGCTGTTTTTGACGCAATTCTGCACCGCCAGCCGCCCGCAGCTCTGAAACTGAATTCTCAGCTCCCTGCACGCCTGCAGGAGATTCTCGACAAGGCACTCGAAAAAGATCCCAAGCTGCGTTATCAGGCGGCCTCTGATTTTCGGGTTGATCTGCAACGACTCAAGCGGGAAGCCGATTCCCATCCGTCAACAAGAAGCGCCGAAGTTCAGCCGGACGCCTCGTCCGGCACATCCGGACCCGTAGGTGTGTCCGGTTCTACGCCAACCCCCACAAACAGCACCGCGAAGGTTTGGGCTTTTGCCGCAGTCGGCGCCGTGATCGTGCTCGCTCTTATCGCTGGAGCATATTGGCAAGGCAAACGTGATGGCTTGGCTTCCAGTATCACGCCGCCCACCTATCATCAGCTTACCTTCCGCGGTGGAACCATTCGCATGGCGCGATTCGCGCCTGATGGGAAAACCATTGTGTACAGCGCCGCATGGGAAGGCAATCCAACCGAGATCTATACCACCCGCCCGGAAAGTCCCGAATCTCGTCCGATCGGTCTCTCGCACGCGGAAGTCCTATCCATCTCGGGCGAAGGCGAGATGGCCGTATTGCTTCAGAGTCACAATGTGGATCCTTATATCAATGCCGGTACTTTGGGCAGAGTGCCGCTGGGCGGCGGCGCTCCACGCGAAGTCCTCGAGAACGTGCAATGGGCGGATTGGTCTCCGGATGGAACGAACTTTGCCGTGGTGCGCGAATTCGCCGGGCAAAGCCGGCTCGAATATCCCATTGGGAAGGTGCTGTACGAGACCGGAGGCTGGATCAGTCACCCGCGAGTCTCACCCAATGGCCAGATGGTGGCCTTTATCGAGCACCCCGTCCGCAGGGACGATGCCGGCTCCATTGCGGTCGTCGACCTATCAGGAAAGAAGAAAACTCTTTCCACCGGATGGGAAACCGTTTGGGGTCTGGGCTGGGCGCCGAAGGGAAACGAAATTTGGTTTTCCAGTACCCGCATCGGCTACGGCCGGTACCTTTCAGGAGTCAGCCTTTCTGGGAAAGAACGGCTGCTGGCGCGTGAGCCGGGCACGTTGACTCTCCAGGATGTCGCCCGGGACGGCCGTGTGCTGCTCACTCGCGACGTGCCCCGCGTGGGAATGGTGGGGATGACTGCGGGCAGCAACAAGGAGCGCGACCTGTCTTGGATGGATTGGTCTGCGCCCAAGGATCTGTCCGCCGATGGCAAAACTCTCTTATTTACTGAATCCGGTGAAGCTGGCGGCGAGAATTACGGAATCTATCTTCGCCAGACCGATGGCTCTCCTGCCGTCCGGCTGGGCGACGGCAACGGCTTCGCTCTGTCCCCGGACACAAAGTGGGTGATCGGCGGCCTGCCCAAGCCCCCGGTGCAGTTTTTCCTGCTTCCCACCGGCGCGGGAGAAGCCCGGCCACTCACCCACGACAATATCAATCACATGTGGACCCGCTGGTTTCCTGATGGAAAGCGGCTGCTGTTTGCCGGCGACGAGCCCGGCAAAGGCATTCGTCTCTATGTGCAGGATATCAACGGCGGGCCGCCGCGAGCCATCACCGCCGAGGGCGTCAACTCCAGTCAGTTTGCCATCTCTCTTGATGGCAGGCAGGTGGTGTTTGTCGGCCCTGATCAAAAACCCTCCTTGCTCTCCTTCGACAGCGGCGAACTTCGAGCCGTTCCTGGTCTCAACGTCGAAGATGCTCCCATCAGTTGGGCCGCCGATGGGCATTCGATATTCGTTTATCGACTCGGCGAAGTGCCTGCCAAAGTCGACAAAGTGGACTTGAATACAGGACGCAGACAGCCCTGGAAGCAACTCGTGCCCCCCGATGTTTCCGGGGTCACGGATATCAGCGCCATTCTGATCACTCCCGATGGCAATAACTACGTCTACGAGTACGGCCGCACGCTTTCCGATTTGTATCTTGTCAAAGACGTTAAGTAGCCGCTGGGGCCGGACGAGCCTCCCCGGGATCGCTCCCAGCCCAGCTCAAACCGCAAGTTGTTCCGGCGCAAGGACCAGCTTCCGGCAGATTTGTAAATTCCAGTCAAGACAAGCGTTTTCAGCCGCTTAGCTCAACTCCGAACCATTCCGCTCCGGCACGAAAGTAATTCTCTTTAGGTACGCAACTATCCACGCCCTCTCATGTTCTAATATTTAAAGGGGGAGTGCGCCATGTGTCGAAAACTGGAGTATCATGTCCCGGTGCAAAGGCTGCATCGAGCTACTGGAACGGGTTTTGCCCTGACGTTATTGGCAATCGGTTTTCTTGGATTGACGTTAATCCCCTCAGCAGGCGCCCAGGTAAACGGCATGCCTGCCTCGGTCACGTCCCCCGGATTTGGTGGTCGCCAGGTCAACGGCGTTGCTCCCAGCGTCACCTCCCTTGGGCCACGCGGCTACACGCCGGGTTCTCCGACTTGTTGTTTCAGGGGCGTAACCACTGCAATCCCAAATCAACCCCGGAACTCGCAGCACCCTCATCATCGCAAGGACGCGTACCTTCCGTGGGGAGGCGCGGTGTACGGTGCGCCATACTACGGATACTACGATTCGGGCAATGACGTCGCTGACGACCCGCCAGGCGAATACAATGGTGGTCCTACGATTTTTGACCGCCGCGGTTCCGGGACAGCAGCAGCACCGGCGCCGCCCTCGATTTCGAACCGCGCCAGCAACTACAGCGCACAGGACGCGTCAGAAGATGACTCGGCCGCACCGCCTGAAGCGCCGGCCTCAGATCAGCCTCAGACGATTTTAGTGTTCAAAGACGGTCATCAACTCGAAGTTTCGAACTACGCGATTGTCGGAAGTACTCTGTACGACCTGACCGGCGGACGTCGCCAGAAAATTTCTCTTGCCGATTTGGACCTGACCGCCACGGCAAAGGAGAACGACGACCGTGGCATCGACTTCCAGCTTCCCGCTCCGAACGAAGCGAACTAGAGTATGCCGAAGCCGCGAATCGTCGCCTCGATCACGTTCTCGATGGGGGCGCTGCTCGGGCTGGCGATTCTCGCTCCCAGTTCGACCGCGCAAATGCGTGGTTCCGGCGTGAGTATGCATTCCGGCTTTGCCCGGGGCGTCAACGTCTCGTTTGGCGGACGCCCCTATGCCCGTTCTTTTGGCGCTGGCGCAATTTTCCTCGGTGATCCCTTTTACGCGGACTATCCCGTCGCGCCAGTGGCGATTGCACCGCAATTTGTCGTCGTGCAGCCAGCGCTTGCTGTCGAAACCCAGCCGGAAGTAAAATCCGAACCACTCCTGATCGAACTGCAAGGGAATCGATATGTGCGCTTCGGCGGAAGACAACAAGCGGGGGAACGCGGCACCAGTGCGCCGCCCGACTACGCCGAAACCAGCAACGCTTCGCCGATTACAGCAACTCAACCTGAACTTCCTCCGGCGTTGCTCATTTTTAAGGACGGTCATCGCGAACAAGTCTCCGAATATGCCATCGTAGGCGGCACGATTTACGCCAGTGGAGATTATTGGCAGAGCGGTCATTGGACCAAAAACATTCAGGTCTCCGCGCTCAACATCCCGGCCACAATCCAAGCTAATCACCAAGCCGGCATCCGCTTCACCTTGCCCTCCGCTCCCTACGAGGTCGTCACCAGGCCGTAGAGACATTGCTTGCAATGTCTCGTTCCCCACGACTCTCGCAAGGCTTGCGCATGTTCCTCGATTGCCCGATCATCTTTAGCGACGATGAAATCGCCCTGCGACGAACTCGCGATCCGATCCGCGCCCGCGCCTGCCCCCCGTCCACCTAAGGCCGGAACATGGATTCTCGCCGCCGCCATTCTCGGCTCGAGCATGGCATTCATCGACAGCACCGTCGTGAATGTCGCCCTGCCTGCACTCCAATCCACCCTCGGCGCGACCGTCATCGACGTGCAGTGGGTGATCGAATCTTATGGTCTGCTCCTTGGAGCGCTCATTCTGGTCGGCGGTTCCATCGGCGATCTGTTCGGACGCCGCCGCACTTTCCTGATGGGCATTACAGTCTTTGCGGCTGCCTCCGCCTGGTGTGGCTTATCACAAAATATTCATCAACTGATCGTCGCCCGCGCCGTTCAAGGACTGGGTGCGGCGTTCCTGGTGCCAGGCAGCTTGGCCCTCATAAGCGCATCCTTTGATGAGCAGGAGCGTGGTCGAGCCATCGGCACCTGGTCCGGATTCACTGCAATCACCACGGCTCTTGGACCGGTTCTGGGCGGTTGGCTCATTCAGCATGCTTCGTGGCGATGGGCATTCTTCATCAACCTTCCATTAGCCGCCGCTGTGATCGCCATTTCGCTGAAGCACGTTCCCGAGAGCAGAAGCACGGCCGCGAAGGGCGTCGACTGGCTTGGAGCTGCGATTGTTACTGTCGGCCTTGGAGGCTTGGTTTACGCCCTCATCGAATCGGCACGCCTCGGTTGGGGCAACCCACTTGTCTTTGGACCGTTGGTGATCGGCCTTGCGTGTTTGACTGCTTTCTTTTTCGTCGAACCTCGGGTTGCTGAACCTATGGTTCCGTTGCAGCTATTCCGATCGCGGGCTTTTAGTGGCGCGAATCTTCTGACGCTGTTCCTCTACTCCGCCACAGGAATCTTTTTCTTCCTGTTTCCCTTGAACCTCATTCAGGTACAGGGTTATTCCGCAACCGCCACCGGCGCCGCCGCGCTTCCCTTCATCTTGCTCATGTCTTTGTTGTCTCGCTGGGCCGGGGGCTTGGTGGCGCGTCACGGAGCGAGACTCCCGCTCATCGTCGGCCCGCTCATCACGGCCGCAGGTTTCATTATGTTCGCCGTGCCTTCCATCGGTGGCAATTACTGGAGCACATTCTTCCCAGCCTTTACCGTGCTCGGTTTGGGCATGACCATCAGCGTCGCTCCTCTCACCACAGTGGTCATGGGTGCGGTAGACCAGGATCGCGCGGGGACTGCCTCAGGGATTAACAACGCTGTCGCGCGGATCGCCGGATTAATCGCTGTCGCCGTGCTTGGGATCGTGATGGTGCAGTCATTCAGCGCAAACCTTGATCGCAGACTCGGAGGCCTGCGCCTGTCGGCTGAGCAGAGGGCGGAGATTCAGTCGAACGAGATCAAACTTGCTGCTCTCGAAATCCCTCCCGGGCTTGACGCTGACACGTCGTTTGAAATCAAAGCCTCGGTGAATGAAGCATTCGTCTACAGTTTTCGACTCGTGATGTTAATCTGCGCCGCCCTTTCCTTCGTGGGCGCGGCGCAATCCTGGTGGTTGATTCCGGGCAAACTCACTCGCCGGGGCCTGCGACGGCAACCCTCCTGAGGCCGGAAAAACGCTCTTCGTATGCTATAATTACGAGTACCCGATCGACCAGTAAGCTGCTGTAAATGCAACGATTTACCGCAAAAACGATCGTGGAGAGTACGTCTGCGATTGATCCAGAGAATGTTTGACTGAGAGCTGAGAGCTGAGAGCTGAGAGCTAAAAGCTAAAAGCCAGGAGCCAAGAGCTTCGTTATGCCCGACGATCAAAATCCCGAACTACCCTTAACTCCTCCCCCGCCCGGCGAGGGCGGCAATCCCGGCGCGCTGAATATCCAACCCGTGAATATCGAAGAAGAGATGCGCCGGTCGTATCTCGACTATTCGATGTCCGTCATTATCGGACGCGCGCTGCCCGATGTTCGCGATGGATTGAAGCCCGTGCACCGCCGCATTCTTTACCACATGTTCGACTCCGGCCTGCTGCACAATCGCAGGTACGTGAAGTGCGCCCGGGTAGTCGGCGAAACGATGGGAAAATACCATCCCCACGGCGACACCGCGCTGTATGACGCGCTGGTTCGCATGGCGCAACCATTTTCGTTGCGCTATCCCCTGATCGATGGTCAGGGAAATTTCGGCTCGGTCGACGATGACCCGCCCGCGGCCATGCGCTATACCGAGTGCCGCCTCGCCCGCATGGCGGAAGATCTCAACGCCGATATTGACAAGGACACGGTCGACTTCGAGCCGACCTACGACGACTCCAACACCCAGCCCACGGTCCTGCCTACGCGTATCCCCAATCTTCTGGTCAATGGATCGAACGGAATCGCGGTTGGCATGGCGACCAATATCCCGCCGCACAACCTCACGGAAATCGTCGAAGCCGCCATCCTGCTGGTGAACAGCCCAGCCACGCAGCTCCCCGAGATTCTAAATATCGTCAAAGGCCCCGACTTCCCGACTTACGGAACCATTCACGGCAAGGCCGGAATCTACGAAGCCTACAAGACCGGCCGCGGCCGCTTCATGATGCGCGCCAAAGCCGGCATCGAAACTTTTAACAAAGATCGCCAGGCCATCGTCGTCACCGAAATCCCCTATCAGGTCAGCAAAAAGCGCCTGATCGAGCGCATGGCCCAATTAGTCAACGACAAGATTATCGACGACATAAGCGATATCCGCGACGAAAGCGACCGCGACGGCATGCGCATCGTGGTCGAACTGAAGCGCGGCGGCGAACCACAGATCGTGCTTAACCAGCTTTTCAAGCACACCTCGATGCAGGAAGGTTTTTCCATGATTTTTTTGGCTGTCGTGAACGGACAGCCAAAAGAAATGGGCCTGATTCAGGCCATCAAGCATTTTATCGATCATCGCGTCGACGTAGTCCGCCGCCGCACCGCGTTCCTGCTGATGAAAGCAAAAGAACGCGAAGAAATTCTTATCGGATTCAAGTTCGGGATAGATAATGTGGAACACCTCGTTCTGATTATTCGAGGCAGCGGTTCGCGGATTCAGGCGCGCGAAAATCTGTGGAACTGGAGCCGAAAGAAGGAGCTGACTTTCGTAAAGGGAACCGGTCGAAATGCTGTGACGGAAGCAGTCCTGCAGCCATTCAAACAACGTGTTCCTGGCTTTGAGTATCGTCAGGTCGACGACTCCTACGTCATCAAGGGCCTAACATTCTGGGAACCAGCAGATCGGCCCATTCAAGACATGGGGGGGCTCTCCTACCGTCAGATCGACGCCATTCTCGATTTACAACTCTACCGTCTGACCCAGCTCTCTGTTGATGAAATCACCAAAGAACTTGGCCAGGTTCGCGACAACATCGCCGACTACGACTCGATCCTGGGCTCAGAGAAAAAACTGCGCGGCGTGATCGTAAAAGAGCTGGAAGAAGTGAAAAAGCTCTACGGCGACGAGCGCCGCACCGTCATCGAAGACGAAGCCGCCGAAATCCATCTCGAAGATCTAATCGCCGACGAGCAGATGGCCGTCACCGTAAGCCACAGCGGCTACATGAAGCGCACTGCGATTTCCACCTACCGCAACCAGCGCCGCGGAGGCCAGGGCCGCATGGGCATGAAGACGCGCGACGAAGACTTCGTCGAGCATCTCTTCATCGCCTCGACCCACGCCTACATTCTCATCTTCACCAACACTGGACGCGTTTACTGGCTGAAGGTGTACGAAATCCCCGACGTGGGCGCAGCCGGCAAAGGCAAACACGTGGGCAGCCTGGTTTCGCTGCAACCCGGCGAAACAGTTCGCACCATGCTCGCCGTCCGCAATCTTGAAGAAGAAGGCAAGTACGTTTTCTTCGCCACGCGCAACGGCACGGTCAAAAAAACCGAGCTGAAAGATTTCTGCCACGTCCGCTCGGGCGGAATTATCGCGATCAACATCGAGAAGGGCGACGAACTGGTAGCCGCCCGCTTGACCGACGGTGTGCAGATCGTCTTCCTCGCCTCGCACGACGGCCAGGCCATCCGCTTCGAAGAGACCGACGTCCGCTCCATGGGCCGCAACGCCACCGGTGTCCGCGGCATGAACCTCGGCGAAAAAGATTACATCGTCGGCATGGCGACGACGGTTAAACCAGACGCAGTCCAACCGCCCGCTCCTGCGAAAGATGCTGCCGAGGCGACCGACGTAGTCGAAGACGTCGGCAAAAAAGGCTCGCTCATCCTCTCCGTAACCGAAAACGGATACGGCAAGCGCACCGCCGCCGACGAATACCGCCTGACCAACCGCGGCGGCAAAGGCGTGATCAACGTGAAGACCACCGAACGCAACGGCAAAGTCGTAGGCATAGCCCAGGTAACCGAAAACGCGGAGGTCATGCTGATCAGCCAGTACGGCAAAATCATCCGGATAGAATCGAAATTCATCCGTGAGTCGGGAAGATCGGCCCAAGGCGTCCGCCTCCTCAACATCGAAGCCGGAGACAGAGTAGCCGCAGCGGTGGTCATCCCGCCTGAAGAAGAGCCAACGAACGGAGGCACGCTCATTCAATAATCGCGTGGGAGGGCCACTCCCGGCTGTCCAGTCGAGCAAAGCTCGACCGGCCGAAGACGCCCTGTACGATTAGCTGCCGGTTATACAAAGCTCGGAAATATTCTTGTCAATAGGGCAAAATTACACGATCGGGCTTAACTCGATGAGAACAAGCCGAATATAAACGGAATTATCACCTTCACAAACCGCCGCCGTAACCGCGAAAGTGACTTGTGGGCTACTAATCATGTAACACAAGATGTGGTGTAGGTAATGATTCCACTGTTCAGCATACTTTCGTTGCTATCAATTCCGTACCCGGCACATCTATAATTCTTGTAGCGTCGGGGGGCATTGTTTGGATGTAGAATCCGCGCCCTGAGGAAGTTAACCAACAAAGATGTCATCTTCCGGGCGAAGGATTGGAACGGACGAGATGTCGTCTTGGATCGATGGACGTACAACAGCCACGTGTGTCGCCTACACCCGGACGACGCGCTCGCCGTTGACCGCGTTAAGCACCAACTCTCTTCCCCCACGTACGTCGTCGAATGCCGAGGAGCGGGATCGGACAATGCAATTTATGCCCTTCCAGTCGGAGGCCACCCATGGCTAGTAGTGGCCATCAAATACAGATGGATCGGAGTGTCGAGGATTCGACTCATCAGCACATGGTACTCGATAACCCAGGACCAATTACAAGACGAACTAGCAAAGGGCCGGAAGGTATGGCCCAAGAAATGACCTTTGAGCACAATGCTCTTACGGACGTTATGTTCGTTGATCTTTGCGCTGTGCAGATGGGAGATCAGGTCGAGGTTTTCGATGTGGGTAGTCCCCTTGGTTTTCCGGGGCAAATCCAGTTTCGCGTCAATCGCGAAAAAGAAGTTGTCTACGGTCTCACGATTCAGAACTACTCGGGGCTTAGACGGAAACTTTTGTGGCGATACCGCATGTGGTCTATACAACGCGCAATGCGTTTTCTCGTCATCACTTTGCTCGCTGGTCTTCGGATAGATCAAGAGAGCCGACCTGAAAGGCACGCCCTCTGTCGCTAACGCATCCATTATCTGGTCCGATCAAAGAGAATAGTCTGTAGTCTATATTGTCCTGAATCTACGCCGAAGCCTCTTTGGTTGGCGGAGTGTTCCATACGCCCTTACGGACGGGCTTCTTGGGGCGTGCTTTCAATTGGCCAGCGTTGTTGATTTCTCCGCAGTGAGGACAGATCGGACCATCGGGCCAGCGGATAGATTTGTATAGTTTGCGGGGCGCTAGGTGATAATTCCGATTAATTTCGTACGGACGGGTTCCTCACTTGAAGTGCAGTGCCGCTTCGGTTTTTTTAGCCGTGGTAGTCTTCGATGCTTTAACTTTCGGCAGAGCGTACTTGGGCTTGATCTCGTGGCAGCCGGAATCGCAGTAGACCCCTCCGGCTGCGGATTCCGGCTCCGGCATCGGTGATGCCACGGCGAATTCGCGATCGGCTTCGAGTTCGCGCTCCACCTCGGCAATCAGCTTCTCGTTCTCCTGCGAGGTCAGCCACTTCTTGCTCAGCAAATACTTTTCAAAGCGTGCAATGGGGTCGCGTTTGCGCCAATACTCAAACAGCGGCTTGGGAACATACTCGGCCGCGTCGTGGATGGCGTGGCCTTTCATGCGCATCATTTTCGCTTCGATGAGCGTCGGGCCTTCGCCGCGTCGAGCCCGTTCACAAGCCTCATGAGCCGCGTCATAGACCTGGCAAGCGTCGGTGCCATCGACAATCACTCCCGGGATTCCGTAGGCAATCGCGCGTTCGGCCAGATCCTTGACACGGAATTGCATGTCGGCGGGCGTCGAGTACGCCCAAAGATTGTTTTCGACGAACAGCACCAGGCCAAGATTCTGTACGGCCGCGAAGTTCAGCCCTTCATAGGTGACTCCGGTGGATTGGCCGCCGTCTCCAATGTAAGTCATGGCTGCGATGTTGCATCCCTGCAAACGCGCTCCCAGAGCCACGCCGGCGAGCACAGGGATCAGATCGCCAAGAGTCGAGATGGGCGAGACCACGTTGCGCTTCTGGATGTCGCCGAAGTGCGAAGACGCATCACGCCCCTTGGTCGGCGAACCCGCTTTGGCCATATATTGCATCATGATGTCGCGGGCGGAAAAGCCGCGCACCAGCAACGATCCCTGGTTGCGGATCATGGGACCAAGCCAGTCGTCCTTATCAAGAGCATAAGCGGAAGCGCAGGAGCAAGCCTCCTGGCCTAAGCCGAAGTAAACCCCTCCCACGACTTTGCCTTGCTTGTACAGATTTTCCAGCACGGCTTCCATTTTGCGATTCAGAAGCATCCAGCGATAAATCTCGAGGCATTGCTTCTTGTCGAGGTACTTCGATTCGCGGATGCGCGGGACCGGCGCGCTCAGATCGCCTTCGACCTCGTAGCGAACCTCGTCGCCTTCACGGATTTGACGAATGCTGAAGCTGGGCTTTTCCAGTCGATAGTCGAGAATGGTAAAGGTCCGCTGAGAAGAGCTTGGCGAGGTGGATTTCGGAGCACGGTGTTCCCGCCCATTTGAACTGATCCGGACGGTAGTTTTCGGAGCCAACTTTTTCTTTTTGGCCATTCGTTTGACGATGCCTGCGCTTAGGCCCTGAGGAGAATCCTAACCCGGGTGGAGGAAATTGGCCAATCTGGGCAAGCGCTAGCCGCAGCCATGGTTAAACCCAGAAAGTATCTTCTTCACCGCGCAACTTCCGCAACTCAGCCGGTGGTTTCTTCGGAACACCGACTGATTGCCCAAGAAGTGAATCCAGAGTTTCCAGCCAAAGCATCTGGCTCTGAAACACCACTCCGAAATTGCGCGAAACCGAATGCGCAACCTCCTGCAACGAGAGCGGCTGACCCAACTGCTTTGCCATCGAGGTGACGGGCTTCGAAGTTATCCCACAGGGAACAATCAAGTTGAAATAATCCAGATCGACATTCACATTCAGAGCGAAGCCATGCGAGGTCACGCTGCGGGAAATGTGAACGCCGATGGCAGCAATCTTGCCGTCTCCGTTGCTTGTCCATGCGCCAGTCAATCCCGCGACGCGCTCGGCCGGAATGCGAAAGTCGGCGCAGGTGCGGATTAGAACCTCTTCCAACCGTCGCACAAACTCCACGGCGCCGAGCGTCTTCCGCTTGCCATCTGTCGAGGCAAAACTGCGCAGATCGAAAATCGGATAGCCTACGAGTTGTCCCGGCCCGTGAAAGGTCACGTCGCCGCCGCGATCACACTCGAAGACCTCGACGCTACGTTCGGCAAGTTGCTCGCGCGAAGCAATCACATTGCCGGCTTTCGCGTTCCGCCCGAGAGTGATGACCGGTGTGTGCTCCAGCAACAAAAGCACATCGCCGATCCGGCCGTCCTTGCGCAGTTCAACTAGCCGCTGCTGCAGTCTTAGGCCGGTCGCATAGTCAACGGTTCCAAGTTGGAGAATCGAGATCATGGAATCGTGGGGTTGAGTGATTTCGTAGCTCCGTAATCTACCAGATCCAGTGTAGAGCAATGCGGCTTCATCCATGAACTCACGCTTTGGGGTTTCAGCTGGACCTGGAATTCCATCCCTGATTTACGGCGTGAACTCAAAGACGGTGCCGAAATTGTAATCGCCGCCGTTCTCCGTCGTTCCGTACAAGTTCCCTTTGGTGTCGAAGATCACGCCAGCTCCGGGCAACGTCCCGTCCTTGACGTAGACGCTCCAGTCAAAATTGTGCACTAGCTTCTCCCTCCATTTGCCGTTGGTCCCTAGTGTCAGCTTGAAGATTGTGCCGTCGTTGTAAAGGCCGCCGTAAAACGTCGTGCCGTACAAGTTCCCAGCCGCGTCGACAGTTAACCCAGCGACGGGATTGCAGCCGTCATTGGAGCTATTTTCGAAACTGTGCAGCACTTGTTCCGTCCATTTGCCGCTTGCGGCGGGCGCCACTTTTAAAACCGCTCCGCAACCGGAAGCGCCGCCCGCGTTCGTGGTGCCGTACAAGTTCCCAGCTGCGTCGGAGACCACGCCGCCCCACGGGTCGTACCCATCCTTGCCGTTGCCGTTGAAGCTGTGCAACACCTTCTCCGTCCACTTGCCGTTCGCGCCGGGCTTCAACCGGAAGACGGTTCCGCAGCCCGAGCCACCGCAGCCGGTGCCGGAGGCGCCACCCCTTGTCGTCGTGCCGTATAAGTTTCCGTCCGCATCGAACATCAGAACGCCGAAGGGGGCGTACCCGTCCTTCCCATTATCATTAAAGCTGTGTAGCTTCTTTTCGGTCCACTTGTCCTTAGCTCCGGCAGTCAGTTCGAAGACAGTGCCACTGTTATAAGCTCCGCCCCAATCTGTTACGCCGTACAAGTTCCCCGTCGCATCGACAATCAGGCTGTAGGGATAGTACCCGTCCCCGTCGCTAAAATCGAAGTTGTGCAGCACCTTGTAACTCCAGGTGCCGCCTTTGCCGGGCGTCAACTGGAAGACAGCGCCAAAGCCATCACCGCCGCCGGTTTGGGCTATGCCATACAACTTGCCATCCGCACCAGAGACGAGGCCTTCGGGGTTGGTCCCGTCTTCGCAATTCGTGGCCGAGCAGAAGCTGTACAGTACTTTCTCGATCCACGTCCCGCCTGATCCTCGCACCAGTTCAAAGACGGAACCCAGACTATAAGCGCCGCCGTCGAAAGTCGTGCCGTACAAATTGCCAGCCTTATCGAAGACCAAGCTGGCTTGGGGAGTTTGCCCATCGGCGCAGTTTGAGAGAGTACAGAAGGCGTACAGCACCTTCTCACTGCTGGCTGCAAACACGGGAGCGGCTACGGTTAGAAATCCGAAAACCGAAATGAACACGGCAATAAGTAGGATCAGTGGTCTCTTGCTTGGCATGATGAGTCCTTTGAGGATAGTGTGTAAAAAAGTTTTCCAGCTGAAACGTCAGGCTTTTTAATTCACCGGATTACCCGACTACCAGATTGCGCAATCTTCACGCGTTGATCGGCATTCCGTAGACACTGTTCGCGGCATCCAGCATGGCTTCCGCCAGCGTCGGATGAGCGTGGATGGTCCACATCAAATCTTCCACCGTGGCTTCGAGTTCGATTGCGGCTACGGCTTCGGCAATCAATTCCGTCGCCTGCGGCCCGATGATATGCACCCCTAGAATTTCGCCGTAGTCCGCGTCGGAGATGATCTTGATGAAGCCCTCGTGTTGCCCAACAATCGATGCGCGCGAATTCGCGGTGAATGGGAATTTCCCAACCTTCAAGTTGTAGCCTGCCTCGCGCGCCTTCTCCTCAGTGAGACCGACGCTCCCGATCTCGGGATGACAGTAGGTCGCATTCGGAATGTGCTCCGGGTTGATCGGTTTGCCCGGTTTGCCCGCGATCTTCGTCACCGCGACGATGCCTTCCATCGCGCCAACATGCGCCAGTTGCGGCGTTCCCAGCACGATGTCTCCAATCGCGTAGATGCCGGGTTCGTTGGTCTGCATCCAGCTGTCGGTCTTGAGGAATCCCCGGTCCGGCTTGATGTGTGTCTTTTCCAATCCGACGTTTTCGGTGCGGGGCTTGCGGCCAACTGCGATCAAAATCTTCTCGGCTTCAATCTTCTCCGGTTTGCCGCCCACAGAAAAAGTCACCGCTATGCCAGACTTTGTTTTTTCGACTTTCTCGACCTTGGCGCCGGTGTGAAAATTGATGCTGCGCTTTCGGTACACGCGCGCAAGTTCCTTAGAGACGTCTTCATCCTCGACCGGAACCAACCGCGGCAGCATTTCGAGAATCGTGACTTCCGAGTCGAAGGAGCGAAAGATCGATGCGAATTCCACGCCCACGGCCCCCGCCCCCACGATCACCAACGATTTAGGAATCTCTTTCAGACTCAAAATCTCAATGTTCGTAAGCACGCGTGTATCCGGCTCTAAGCCAGGAATCATGCGGGCTTCGGAACCAGTCGCAAGAATGATATTTTTCGTTTTGATGAGGTTGCTCTTGCTGCCGTCGGCAACTTCGACCATTAGCGCGCCATTCTGCGCGGGTCCAGTGAGCTTGCCATAGCCCTTGATCGTCTCCACTTTATTTTTGCGCATGAGGAATTCAAGGCCCTTAGCGTGCTTGCTCACAATCTTCGATTTGCGGTCTTGAATGGCGGCCCAATTGAGTTTGCGTGAATCCACGCCCTCAATGCCGAACTCTTTTGCGTCTTTCAAATGATCCCAAATCTCGGCGTTGAACAGGAGGGCTTTGGTCGGTATACAGCCGACGTGCAGACAAGTCCCGCCGAGAAATCCGTCCTTCTCGATTAATGCCGTTTTCAGACCGTACTGGCCCGCGCGGATTGCGGCGGTGTATCCCGCCGGCCCGCTGCCGATAATTGCGATGTCATAAATAGTTTCAGGCAAAGTAGTGCTCCCTAGCAGGAATAACGATGATTGTCCAAATAGGTGATTCTACGACAATACCTGAGGATTCAGGAACCGAACCTGCGGCAGATTCGTATTAACTAGCGTGGCTGGATGCTAGACTCCCAGCAAGAAGGAGGCTCAGGCCATGCATCTCTTCGCACTCTTCTTCTTCCCCATCTTTGGTTTCGGTTTCGTCATGTATTTTTTGCCCTCGATTCTCGCGCTGGCGAGAAACAATCGTGACACAGTTTCGATCTTCGTCCGAATTTGTTCCTTGGCTGGACGGCGATTGGCTGGGTGATCGCGCTGGTCTGGGCTCTGAAGGTCGATGCCCCGTACGCAGTTCGCTGAAGACATTTTTGTTCACCTCGCGGATTGCGGCTTCTCCAGCAAGAGTACATTGTGCCCTTCGGGATCGTGCAGAACAGCCCACGGTGATCGCATGCCTTCGGCGCCAGATTCAATGTGGACGAAGCGCTCTCTGCCAATCGCCTCGACCGCGCGTTGAACGCTGGAAACCTCGATAAAGATCACCGCTTTGTCCCGAGAAGGATAATCTTCTACACCCTTTTTCTCGAGGCAAAGGAACGCTGCTCCAGTGTCGAATTGAGCGTGATGACCGAGTTGCTCATCGGAAAGGGCCAATCCCAATGCCTCTCGATAAAAGCTTTTCGCCGCAGGCAAATCATCGAAATACAGTTCAACCCCCGCAAGGCGAGCGTTAATCTTCGCCATCGAACCGCGTAAATCCTGCTCAGACATTTGTTGCCCCACTCCTGAAGTCGTCTTTGGTTAAAGAGAAATAGTGAACATCATGGAGTTCACCAAACCCGCATCGGAACTCGTTTCGATGAAGGCCTTCATGTTTAAAGCCGAGTTTGCTTGCAAGCGAAATGCTTTCCTGGTTCGATGGAATGATGCGAACAAATATCCTCTCGAAATCGAATTCTTCGAAGGCAGTACGCAGCACCGCAGAGACTGCCTCCGTTGCGAAACCCTGTCTTTGGAAAGAATTGCCTATAAAGTAAGAAAGTTCGGCTGAAGGCACATTCCACACTATGTTTTTGACTTGAAGCTGCCCTATCTGTTCCTCTGAGGTTTTGCGCCAAATTCCGTAGCAAAAAGCTTTTCCGGCATTCCATTGTTCGGCTTTGTCTTGGATAAAGCCCGTTGCTTCCTCCTCTCGCGACAAGCGGGTGGCCATTTCCGAGAAATTTTGAACAAGGCCAGTTCTGTTCTTGCGAACTAACTCCAGGATGCCGGGAGCGTCACCGGGGCCATACCGGCGCAATACCAGCCGCCTTGTCTCGAGAAGCGCTGGGAAAGTAACTTCAGGAAGCATGTCGGCTTTAGTTGTCAGTGTCGGGATACCTTCGAATTGACTCAGGCGAGACCGACCTTAAGCCAGCAACCGCGCCGCGTCCTTGGCGAAGTAAGTCAGAATGATGCTGGCGCCGGCGCGTCGGATCGAAAGTAGCGACTCCATCATCACTCGGTCGCGATCGATCCAGTTGTTGCGAGCGGCGGCTTCGATCATGGCGTACTCGCCTGAAACCTGATACGCAGCCAGGGGCAGGTCGAAACGTTCGCGGGCCGCGGCGATCACATCCAGATAGGGCATCGCCGGCTTGACCATAATCATGTCGGCGCCTTCCTGAATATCAAGCTCGATCTCGCGCATGGCCTCGCGCAGGTTTGCTCCGTCCATTTGATACGATCGGCGATCCCCGAACTGCGGCGTCGAATCGGCCGCTTCACGGAACGGCCCGTAAAAGGCGGAAGCAAATTTCGCGGCATAGGAAAGGATCGGTGTATTGGCAAAGCCGGCATGATCGAGCGCGTTGCGGATCGCGCCTACGCGGCCGTCCATCATGTCGGAAGGCGCGATAATGTCCACGCCAGCGCGAGCCAGAGAAACGCTGGTGCGGGCCAGCAGTTCGAGGGTGGCATCGTTGACAATTTCGTAGTCCGTGATGACGGCCGGGGGCGCGGCCACGGCAGCGCCCAGCGACTGCGGATGCGCAGCGCGCACGATTCCGCAGTGGCCGTGTGACATGTATTCGCACAGGCAGACATCGCCCATGATCAAAAGCTTTGGGATCTCGCGCTTGATGGCGCGGGCGGCCTGCTGCACGATCCCGTCTTCCGCCCAGGCGCCTGTGGCCAGTTCATCTTTCTTTTCCGGGAGCCCAAACAAAATGACCGAAGGCACTCCCAGCGAGTGCGTTTGTTGGGCGTCCTTCACCGCCTCGTCCACCGAGAGATTGAAAACACCCGGCATGGAGCCCACTTCTTTGCGCACACCTTCCCCGGGACAAACAAACATGGGATAGACAAACGACGTTGGCGAAAGCCGCGTTTCGCGGACCATAGATCGCAGTTGCTCACTTTGGCGAAGACGGCGAAGGCGAGTGATCGGAAAAGCCATGGCAGCAGGTCCCGGACGGGCGCTGAACCCATCCCACAACACACGATTCTAGCAGAGCCAAGGCCGGTCGCTTCTTGTAACATTACTCCTGATGCCTCCCCGTCCGGTTTCCCACACCAGCGCGCGTGTGCTCGAATTCGACTCTCTGCGCGACTTGTTGCGCGGCTACGCCTCGTCACCTTTGGGACAGGGGCTGATCTCTGACCTCGCACCCACCACCGATCGCGCGTGGATTGAGAACCAGCAGCAGCTCACCACCGAGATTCGCGAGTTCCGTCGCGTCGGCGGCCGCTTCGATTTTTCCGGCCTGCTCGACATCACGAAACTGATCGAAAAATCTCGGATTGCAGGTTCAGCGCTCGAGACCACCGACATTCGCGATGTCGTACTCGTGGTGGATCGCGCCGCCGAATGGCGCGAGATTGCGCTGAGGCCACCTGCCGCGATGAGGTTCGAGTGGAAGGCGGTGTCGCAGCTTTCGTTGAGAATCGCAGATTTCACCGAGACGCTGCGAGCTTTTCGCAACAAAATCCTGTCCGACGGCACGCTCGACGATAAAGCCTCGCCTGAGCTGTCTCGCATCCGCCGCGAAATTGAAAAGCAACGACGTTCGATTCACGACTCTCTCCGAGGCTATTTGCGCCGCTTATCAGAAGGCGGCGCGGTGCAGGACGAACTCGTCACCATTCGCGGCGAGCGCTTCGTCATCCCTATTAAGGTCGAGCAGAAACGCCGAGTTCAGGGCGTGGTGCATGGCGCCAGTTCCAGCGGCCAGACAGTCTTCGTCGAGCCCCTGGAAACCATCGAACAGAACAACGAACTGGTGCGGTTGCTCGACGAAGAGCAGGCAGAGATTCACCGCATCCTGGTGGAGATGACACGACGCGTCGGGGAAAATGCCGCTCCCATTCTCGCGGCCGTCGGTGCGCTCAGCGAACTCGAATTGCAGTTTGCCAAAGCGCGATTCGCGGAGGAATACAACTGTGTTCCGGTGACATTCAATGAGAACAGGCGAGCATCGCTCGCCATGGACGGGCGAGGGCGCCCGTCCCCACACGATCAAGAGCAGTCGAGCGCAGCTCGACTGGTTCTCATTAAAGCCCGCCATCCTTTGCTCGAACACAACCTCAAGGCAAAGGGCGACAACGTCGTTCCCACAAGCATTGAGTTGGAAGGCGAAGCGCGCGAACTCGTCATCACCGGCCCCAACACAGGAGGCAAGACGGTCGTCCTGAAAACGCTCGGCCTGCTCGCGCTGATGGCGCAGTCCGGAATTCCGGTTCCCGCCGACCGGGCCGAGTTGCCGGTATTCGACGCGGTTCTGGCCGACATTGGCGACTATCAGTCCATCCAGCAGAATCTTTCCACCTTCTCAGCCCACGTCACCAACATTGATTTCATCTCGCGAACCGCGACCCCGCAATCGTTGGTGCTGCTCGATGAACTTGGTTCCGCCACTGATCCCGAAGAGGGCGCAGCCCTGGCGGTCGCCATCGCTGAGCGCTTCCGCCACATTGGATGCATCGCGATTATCTCCACCCACCAAACGTCACTGAAAGTCTTCGGCGCGAACACTGAAGGAGTGATCAACGCTTCTGTCGGATTCGACGAAGCTACGCTACAGCCCACTTACGAATTAAGAATTGGCGTGCCGGGAGCGTCCGCCGGCATTAACATCGCGCAGCGCCTGGGGCTCGATCCGATGATTGTTGAGGAGGCCCGCGCACGGCTGGGTTCACAAGCACGGGATGTCGGCCAATTCCTCGATCGCCTGCACGAAGATCTGCGTCAAGTGGAAGCCGAACGATTACGCCTCCGCGTTCGCGAAGAAGAAATTCAACGAGAGAAAGCCCTTCTTACTGCGGAAGGCAAAAAGGAACAGCAGACAAAAGTAAAAGAGATGGAAAAGAAACTGGACAGCCTGCTGCGCGATTTCGAATACCACGCGCGCGAGATGGTCAACGCCATTCAGGATCGGGCGGCGGCGCAAAAACTATCAAAAGACGCCGAACGGCGCATTTCCAAGTTGCGCCGCGAATTTCGTGAGCAGTTTGATTCGTCCGTGGTGGACCACACCAGCGGCGCCGATCAGGGCGATCCCCACGCCCAGCCCCAGCTGGTCAAGCACGTTTCCGAAGGCGACACGGTGAAGCTGAAGTCGGTTGGCAGGCCTGCCGTGATTGCACGTCGAATTGATAACAACCACTTCGAAGTCGAGATCGGCGCCATGAAGATGAAAATTGCTCGCGACGACATCGCCGACGTACTGGTGCACGCTTCAGATTCTCCCGTCAAAGCCGCCCGCGCTCGTGGAATCTCGGTTTCGCTGGAAAGCGAGAATCAGAGTGCGCCGTCAGAGATCAACGTCATTGGACGCACGGTGGACGATGCCACCCGGGAGGTTGAGAAATTCGTAGATCGCGCCTTCCTCGCCGGGTTGCCTCGCGTCCGGGTGGTTCACGGCAGCGGCATGGGAATTCTGCGTAAAGCATTGCGTCAGTATTTGCAGAAGCACCCGCACGTCGAGTCGGTCACCGAGCCTCCGCAAAATGAAGGCGGAGGAGGCGCAACCGTCATCGAGTTACGACTCTAGATCGTCGTTGTGGACCAAGGTTGTCATTCCGAGCGCAGCGAGGAATCCGTTGTTGCTCCGAGCCGCGAAAACGCAGATTCCTCGCTTCGCTCGGAATGACAGTCTGTTGAGTAATCCACAAGGCTTCGATGTTTAGACATCACATCCAAGCCCTCGAAAGTAGGTATAACATTCGACCTTTTGGGTAGTTTCGAGGACTTGCCTTTTGGCAGTGCTTGCGGTGCAACACGTGCGACGAATGCGAGGCGGCGCACAGGGGCATATGATGCGCTGCTCCGATGGAAACTTCTATGTGGTGAAGTTCCGCAACAATCCACAGCACCTACGAGTGCTGGCGAACGAATTGCTCGCTACGCGGCTCGCCGAGGCAGCCGGATTGCCGGTTCCACCAACCGAAGTCGTAGAGGTAGGCGACTGGCTGGTGGAGAACTCATCCGACCTCAACATTCAGCTTTCGGGCAGCGTGATCCGGTGCCAGCCCGGATTGCAATTCGGGTCCCGTTACGTAGTCGATCCGCTGCAAGGACAAATATTCGATTATTTTCCTGCGACCATGCTGGAACGAGTGCGAAACCTTCGAACCTTCGCCGGCATGCTGGCGCTCGACAAGTGGACCGCGAATTCAAATGGCAGGCAGGCGGCGTTCTGGAGGAAGATGCGAGAGAAAAAGTACACGGTGTCGTTTATCGATCAGGGATATTGCTTCAACGCCGGCGAATGGTCTTTTCCCGATTACCCGCTGCGTGGCGTGTATGCCCAGAACGAAGTGTATTTGAGCGTGCGTGGTTGGGAATCCTTTCAGCCGTGGCTCGCGATGATAGAAGGAATGAACGAAAACGTCATCTGGAACTGCGCGGCAGGAATTCCGCCAGAGTGGTATGCCAGCGACTGGGGTGCACTGGAAGAACTGATCCGCTGCCTGCTTGATCGAAGGACGAAGGTACGTGAGCTGATCGTAGCGTTCCGGATGTCATCAAGACAGCCCTTTCCAAACTGGAAGGACGACGCTTGAACTGTTCATGCTGAATTCGAAAGTCGAATGCCGATGGCAGATCTGAAGCAGCTCGAGTTCTACATGTTGCGCTACGTCCCTCATATGCTGAGGCCGGACTGTGTGAGTATTGGAGTGTTGTTGCTAGAACCTCGCCCTGACGGTTTCGGATTTGCAGATATGCGCATGACCAGCGATTGGCGGCGCGTGCACTGCTTCGACCCGCAAGTTGATATCGAGGTCTTGCAAAGCATTGAAGCCGACATACGGATGCAATTGCAGCACCCGCAGGATGTGGGTTCGCTGCTGCATAAGTTGGAAGACTCATTCGCGAACTTACTCCAGATCACTGCCCGGCAAGTGTGTCTGGCAGCAGATCCGGCCCTAGAGTTCGAAACGCTGTGCTCAATCTATTTGGAGCAGCCGCAACTGGAAGCATTGCCCGCCACGGCCCGCCCAAAAAGTGAGAACACAATGATTCTTGCCGGAATAAAAGATGCCCTAACCCGAGCCGGAATATGGGCTTTGCGCATGGAGAAAATCAAAGCAGTGGAATACACGAAGAAAAAAAATGATCCACTCGTTTTTGATTTTGGATATTTGGTCGGCACCGAGGTCCGATTCTTTCAAGCCGTACCTCTAAAAACAAACACAAATCAGGCTGTCATTCTTGCCCACCGCTTCCCCAAGGTTGCGGACCGCATCTATGCCGAGAACCGTAGACGCGCTCTGCTTACCGCAGTTGTTTCCGACAACCTTGATCGGACCAGTCCCAACATCGAGTTTGCGCTGGATGCCTTCAAAGAGAATAATGTGGACGTGGCCACGGTAGTTGACATGCCGTTAATTGCGGATCGCTTAAGGCAGGATCTGAACGCGTTGGGACAACAAAAATAGAAAAACTGAATAAATCGAGGTTTTCCTCTGACGTCAACCAGTAACGTTCGAAATTCACAGGTTTTCCGCCATCGCCTAATGCTGCTATATTGCCTTTAGTTCCTGTTTCCCACAGAATTCCCCCGGACAACTGTCCCCGTTCATGACCGAAGCCGGCGACTTCAAAGAGATCGTAAAGCAGCAGGCGGACATTGTCCGCGTCGTTGGCGACTACGTCAAACTGAAGAAGGCCGGCGCACAGAACTATTCGGGACTGTGTCCCTTCCACGACGAAAAGACTCCCTCATTTTCGGTCCATGCGACGCGGCAGTTCTATCACTGCTTTGGCTGCGGCGTCTCGGGGGATGTTTTCACTTTCGTGCAGAAGATCGAGAACATCACGTTCGTGGAAGCGGTGCGGGCCGTGGCGCAAAAGTTCGGGATTGCGCTTCCGAAACTTAGTTACAGCAGCCCTGCGGAAGCGGAAGACGCCAAACTGCGCACGGTGCTGCTTGAAATCCACGAGCGCGCCGTGTCCTTCTTCCAAGAGTGCCTCCGCCGGGCCGAGGGCGCCCGCGCCCGCGAATATCTCGTTGGGCGTGGCTTGACCCAGGACGTCATCAAGGCTTTCCGCATCGGCTACGCTCCAGATTCAGGATTCTTTCTCAAAGACCGGCTGAAGGGAGAGTTTGACGAGGAAGTGCTCCGCAAGAGCGGACTGTTCTCATGGAAGGAAAGCTCTCAGCCGTCAGGCGTCAGTCATCAGCAAAACAATTCCCCGGACCTTACCGAACAGCCGGCAACGGCCGCGTCCGACTTCGCCCGGGATGACCAGTCAACGACCAACGACCAACGGCCGGCGACGATCTACTCCAAGTTTCGCAACCGGGTAATGTTTCCCATCACCAACGAGGCCGGGCGGGTTATCGCCTTTACCGGGCGCGCACTTTCGACCGACGATAAAGCCGGGCCGAAATACTTCAACTCGCCTGAAACCGCCATCTATTCCAAGTCGCGCGTCCTGTTCAATCTTGATCAGGCCAAAGATGCCGTTCGCAAGCTGGATTACGCCATCCTGGTCGAGGGCCAAATGGATTGCATTTCTGTCTACGCCGCCGGGTTTCACAACGTAATCGCCAGCTCCGGCACGGCCTTTACCGAACTCCAGGCCCGCTTGTTGGGCCGCTTCACCAAGAACGTCGTAGTCAATTTCGATCCCGATACAGCGGGCGCCAAAGCGACGGAACGCACTCTCGGCCTGCTGGTCGAAGAAGAATTCCGGGTCAAAGTGCTGGCTCTCGATGCCGGCTTTGACCCTGATCTTTTCATTCATCGAAAGGGCAAAGACGCCTATGGCGAAGCTCTGAAGCACTCGCAGCGCTACTTCGACTACCTGATCGAACGCGCGCGCAGCCAATTCCCTATTCGCAGTGCGGAAGGAAAAGTGAAGGCGCTGAATTACCTTCTGCCGCATATGCAGCGGGTGCCCAGCCGGATCGTCCGCGACGAACTGGCTCGCGAGATCGCGCAAAAGCTGGGCATCGATTCTGCGGTTCTGCGACAGGAACTCAAGCATGCAGCCGCCCACCGCTCGACCGCCAGCCTCAAAACTGCAGTCGAGGCTCAAGTTACCGATGCCGAGAAGCTCCTGATTCGGGCGTTAACCTCGGGCAGTCAGATGCAGACATCGGAAGAACGCATCTCAGCGCGCGACGGCACCGAGGAAGAGTTTGATCCCGCTCGCCAGGCACATTTTGTGCTCAAGAACGAGAGCCTGCACGTCGGACTATCCACCGAATCGCTCATCGAATGTTTGCTGAACTCTGAAGGCCGACTGGATGTCATGGAATTGCCATTGCCCGAAGCCGACCGCAATCTTCTGGCGGCAATCCTGATGAAAGAAGACGAAGAACTCACGGCAGAGCGGTTGGAAGGCGGGGTGCGAGCCTTGCGGCGCATTCAATACCGGCGCCAGATGGATTCGGTTCAGCGTGACCTTCAGGCCGCGAAAAAGCACGAACCCGAGAAGCTGCGCTTCTTGCTGCGAGAAAAAGACCGGCTGAAGCGGGCTCTCATGGACCCCGGCTTATCCGATCAAGCGGCTGTCCAAAGGCTCGCTTGAATCAACCTAGGGCGTTGAAACTAAATGGAGAGCCTTGAAACTAAATGGGCTGTCGCGCCATCTAACTTATTAACGGCGGGCAACATAGGCGGCGGGCGGTTTCTGGCAGAAACTTTGCGTCTTATGCGACACTTCTTCCGTGCTATACTTTTAAGGTTTGTGTCGGCGCTAACCCCGCCACTTCACGTTCCCACCGCAATAAACGACGTTTCGACGTCCTTCCATGGGACGACTTGAGGATAATCCGTCTTGGCTCTTGACGACAAGTACGACGACATTAAGAAGCTGATTGATACAGGCAAGGAAAAGGGATATCTCACTTATGACCAAGTGAACGATCTCATCCCGCACGATGTGCACTCTCCTGAGGACCTGGACGATCTGCTCACGACCATTGGTACGCAAGGAATCGATGTGCTGGAGGGACCGAAACTTCCCTCCTCCGCGCTCGATAAGAAGTTCGACGAAGACGAAGCTGGCGAGGACGTCGAACTCGATTTAACTCCCGGCGCTTTAGAAAAAACTAACGACCCCGTCCGCATGTATTTGCGCGAGATGGGCACTGTTCCGTTGCTTACCCGCGAAGGCGAAGTTGAAATCGCCAAACGTATCGAGCGCGGACAGCTGCGCGTTTTGAAGGCGTTGTCGCGCTCCCCGATCGTCATCAATGAATTGCTGGCCATGGGCGAAGACCTCAAAAAGGGCGTTCGCTCCATCAAAGAAGTGGTCACCTTCGATGAGGAAGAGATCACCGATGAAATTCTGCAGAACCGCTTGAAAGAATTCACCGGGAAGATCGACGATCTGGCCAAGGCTTACAAGAAGGCCAATCATCTTCTCGAAAAGTTCGCGGCCGTCTCGCAGAAGAAACGACCCAGGGACTATCGACGCTACCGCATCGCTTTGGCACGCTCCATCGTGGACGTTTCTCTGTGCGTCCGCAAGCTGGGCTTCACCAACACCGAGCGCAAGCGCCTCATCGACCGGGCCAATAAAACCGTCGATATGATGCGGTCGCTTGACCGCCAGTCCACGAATCTGGAAAAAAAAGCCGACGCGACCCGGAGTGAAGAACAGCGCAAAGAGTATCGGCGACAGTCACGAGCCATCCGCAGCGAACTGGAAAAGCTCGAAATCGAAGCCGGAGTGTCGTTCCAGGAGCTCAAGCGTACGCAGCGCGAGATCATCCAGGGCGACATGGATGCGGAGCAGGCCAAGCGCGAGCTGATCGAAGCCAACCTCCGTCTCGTGGTTTCGATTGCGAAAAAGTACACCAATCGCGGCTTGCAGTTTCTCGACCTGATTCAAGAAGGCAACATCGGCCTGATGAAGGCCGTGGATAAATTCGAATATCGGCGCGGTTATAAGTTCTCGACGTATGCCACGTGGTGGATCCGGCAGGCGATTACTCGCGCAATTGCTGATCAGGCGCGTACGATTCGCATCCCCGTGCACATGATCGAAACCATCAACAAGTTGATCCGCACGTCGCGGCAACTGGTGCAGGAACTGGGACGCGAGCCTACCTCGGAAGAAATCGCCAAGCGCATGGACATTCCCGTGGCGAAGGTGCGTAAGGTGCTGAAGATCGCGCAGGAACCGATCTCTCTCGAAACGCCAATTGGCGAAGAGGAAGATTCGCATCTCGGCGACTTCATCGAAGATCGCGCGGTCGTCTCGCCAGCCGAAGCCGTGATCAACGTCAACTTGAAAGACCAGACTTCGCAGGTGTTACGCACGCTGACGCCGCGCGAGGAAAAAGTCATTAAGATGCGCTTCGGCCTGGAAGACGGCAGCGAGCACACGCTGGAAGAGGTAGGTCAGTCGTTCGCGGTAACTCGCGAACGCATCCGGCAAATCGAAGCCAAGGCCCTGCGCAAGTTGCGTCATCCATCGCGCTCGCGAAAGCTGCGCGCGTTCATGGATGGGGTGAGAGACTAAAAGGACTTTTCACCACAGAGACACAGAGAAAACTACAATAAGGCACGGCTTCGGTCGTGCCTTTCATTTTTCCCCGCCCCGGCGCACTAGCGGACAAGCCCTTGCGTTTACATGTCCGTAGCAAGTTAAAATGTCCGGTTTTAGTAGCAAGTGAAATGTCCGGTTTCAAAGTTGTGCCCTCGCCGGTTGGGTCGGGTTGGTTTTGGGGATGGGGTGCAGG
>JBAVAQ010000089.1:0-16239 GCA_049585795.1 Terriglobales bacterium
GTTCCAAATCTCTAATTCGAGATGCAATGAACAGACGGGGCATCTTAGGTGGAAGATTCATCGCTTTGCTGTGATCGTGATCACACATCACAGTTCTCCACGCCACTGGAGGCTGAAAGCATTTGACTCCGTAAAAATGCCCTGCAATGATGTGCTGTTGCTGGGAGAATCTTAGAATAGAGATTCGTCGCGAGCTACGGAACACTGGGTATAGATATTGGCGAGTCAGGTTCCGAACGCGGCTTGCAAGTTGTAAACTCAAGACGACGAGAGACCAACGTCGGTCTGATTTTCCTCTTGATAGAGCCGCGCCGCTGTCTGGATTTGAGAATTTTTAGGCCTTAAGAAACCTGCATGGAGACACCGATGGCTTGGCTAGGCTGCCATCGAGCACGCTGAAGGATCTTATCCCATGGCATCGCGTATGGAACACACCGGGACCCAGCCGATGAATTACTCTCCCGCGAATTTGAATCCGCAAAAAGATCTTCCCAATGGATTCTTCGATTTTCTCTTGCCTCTGCACAAACAATTCACTCCTTGGCAACAGAAGTTGATCGCAAAACGCGCGGAGGTCTTGCGCTTGTCGCACGCGGGCCATCCGCCGGACTACTCGCCGTCTTCCCAGGCCACCACGTCGGACTGGCGGATCGAGATGCCCGATTGGTGCGTGGATCAACGCAACCAGATGACTGGTCCCGCGGATGATGGTGAATTGACCGTGAAACTACTGAACTCGGGATCACCTGCCGTCATGATTGATCTCGAAGATTCCACGGCAAACCTCTGGGAGCACATCATGCTGGCGATTGCGAATACGATCGCGGCTTATAAGAACGAACTCAGCTACCACGACAAGAAGCGGGGTAAAAAAGTCACGGTTCAACGCTCGAAGACCGTGACCTGGGTGCGCCCCCGCGGGCTTCACGTCAGCCAGGGCGGAATCATCAAGAACGAGGTCATTTCGGCTTCTCTGTTTGATCTGGCACTCATTTGGTACCAGATTGATCCCGCATGGTTACCGCACAATTTCTGCGTTTACATCCCTAAGAGTGAATCTGCCGAGGAGGCTTTCTGGTGGCGCGACCTTTTCCAGGCTTTCGCCAAACAGAAGGGATTGCCACCGGACTACATAAAATGCATGGCGCTGGTAGAGGCGCACCCGCTCGCTTATCAGATGGAAGAATTCCTGTTCAATCTCCGCGAGCACTGCCTGGGGTTGAACCTGGGGCGCTGGGACTATATGGCTTCGCTGATCGATTTCATGTCAGAGGATCCCGATTGGATTTTGCCCGACCGGAACACGATTCCGCACGATGTGGCGTTCTTCCAGAATTTCCGCATGTTGATGCCGGAGATCTGCCACAAGCACGGCGCCCACGCGATTGGTGGAATGACTGCTCTCTATCCCAGCCGGTCGGATGCCGAATTGAACGAGCGCGCTCTGAAAGTCCTGGAGGAAGACAAAAAGAATGAAGCCAAATGTCTAATGGATGGGGCTTGGACCGGGCACCCCGATCAGAACGAGATCGCAGTGGCGCAGTTTCCTTTCCCTAATCAGATTGCGCGGCGACCCAAGCAGGCGAACCCGCATCCCGACCTGCGGCCAATCCCGAAAGGGGTTGGCAAAACAACACTTGCAGGAACGCGAGCTGCCGCGCGTACCGTGATTCGTTATCGCAACGGCGTGCTCAATGGGAGGGGCGCCAGTTTACTCGACGGCTACATGGAGGACTTGGCGACAGATCGGATCTACCGGTTGATGATTGCGCAGCGCGTCCGGCACAAAGTCAAAGTTCATGGCGACGATGGCAAGCCGGTCGTGCACAGCTCTGAACTGGTCACTCGCATTTTTGACGAGGAACTGGCGAAGATTCAGCGTGATTTGCCGGCGGAGATTGATTCCAAGGCGGCGGCTAAGACACTCCCGGAAGCACGCCGCATCGCGGAGGTGATGATTGTGGAGGGGCACCATTCTCCGATTTAACGGATCAAGCGGGAGCCTGAAATGTGCTGATAAAAAATTCTGATCGAATAGATCAAGAGAATCAGCTTGACGAAGAATACCTGATCAGTGCCCACTATGAGTTTGCATGGCATCTCGAACCTCAGAGTTCGGGATGGGATTCTGAAGGTTGTTTCCCCCGCGTAAATATCTAACGATTTCCGCATAGAAATGAGGGTTATGGGCGTCATCGAACAGCAGGCTCCCGCACTGAATTTGCTTCCTCCGTTGCAACCGCCTCACCGGTATTTGTTCGGGCCGGGGCCAAGTATGGTTCATCCCCGGGTGTATGAGGCGCTGGCGAAGCCGATTGTTGGCCACCTGGACCCGTATTTCATCCAGGTGATGGGAGATGTGCAGCAGTTGGTCAAAATGGCTTACGGCGCCCACGATGGCGCCACGCTGGTGATTTCCGGAACGGGCAGCGCTGGCATGGAAGCGGCGGTTGCCAACTTCGTGGAACCGGGAACCAAGCTGGCAATTTTTGCCAATGGGTATTTCTCCGATCGCCTCACCGAGATGGCCAAGCGCCAGGGTGCGAATGTGGTTCGCTTCGAGAAACCATGGGGAGCAACTTTCACTGATGATGAAGCGGCCGATTTTATCCGTCGCGAGAAGCCCAAGGTCGTGGCTTATGTTCACGCCGAAACCTCGACTGGAGCGTTGCAAAAGGGCCACGCGATCTGCGCCGCTGCCCACGATATCGGCGCGCTGGTGATCGCGGACTGCGTGACCTCGCTCGGCGGTTTGCGAATAGATTTCGACGGGACGGGTATCGACGTAGCTTACAGTTGCACGCAAAAAGGGCTGAGCTGCCCGCCGGGATTGTCTCCGATGGCCATGTCGCCGAGGGCGATGGAATTCCTGCGGGGGCGCACTACGCCGGTGCGCAGTTGGTATCTCGACCTCAAGCTGATTCATGATTACTCGACGGTGTCGCACCGCTACCACCACACCGCGCCCATTTCGATGTTTTACGCGTTGCGCGAGGCGTTGCTGGTGATCGCGCAAGAGGGAATTGAGAAGCGGTGGGAGCGGCACCGCCGTTGCCATGAATCTTTCGTCAAGGGCGTCGAGGCGATGGGCTTGCGCATGCACGTTCCCGAAGGCTTCCGCATTCCGACGCTGAACACAGTATGCGTTCCAAAAGATGTTGACGAGGCAAAAATTCGAAAACGTTTGATCGACGAAGCAGGCATTGAGATCGCGGGCGGTTTTGGTCCGCTGGCGGGGAAGGTCTTCCGCATCGGAGTCATGGGCCCGCTGGCCACAGAAGAGAATGTGCAGTTCTTCCTGAAAGAGTTTGGCAAAGCGCTGCAGGCCGAGGGTTACTCCGTCTGATTTCGCTGGCTGGACAGAGGACTGCGGCGTCGCTTCTAGCCGTATTCCTCTGGTTTCACGAGCAACAGGCAAAATCGGCTCGTCATCCAAGGACTCGCGCCAAAGGCAATAACGAATGACTCTGAAGTCGGTTCAGACGCTGCTTGACGTTTTACATTTTGCAGACAGCCACACCGCGGTCATTGTTCCGGAGCTTGGAATCCGTGTCACCTACGATTCTCTTCGGCGTCAGGTCTGGGCCATGGCCAACGCTTTGGCTTCGCTTGGCATCCGTCGTGGCGATACCGTGGCCATCGCATTGCCGAACGGACTGCCTGCGCTAGTGAGTTTTCTGGCCGCGTCCATTGCTGGAACCGCAGCTCCGTTGAATCCGGCATACCCCTATGAAGAGTTTCATTTTTTTCTCGGCGATACCGATGCCCGCATATTGCTTTGCCCGCCAGTAGGCGCGGAGTTCGTGCGCGCTGCCGCAGCCGACCGCAAGATCCCGGTGTTCTCCGTCGAAATGAATGAGCAGGGAGACGTTCACATAGCGAATGCTCCCACTGGAGGATCGGCAAGCGAGCCTACGGCTGACGATATTGCGCTGATCCTGCACACCAGCGGGAGCACGGGGCGGCCCAAACGTGTGCCCTTGCGGCATTTCAACCTGGCAGTTTCGTCGGCGAACATCGCGAACACTTACACGCTCTCGGAAGAAGATGTTTCGCTGTGCATCATGCCGCTGTTCCACATTCACGGGTTGATCGGCTCGACCATGGCGACTCTGCTGTCTGGTGGCACCGTGGTGATTCCCACCAAGTTCAACGCGCTTTCCTTCTGGCGGACGGTTCGCGAACATAATGTGACCTGGTATTCCGGCGTGCCCACGATGCATCAGCTCTTACTGGCGCGTACGCACGACAAGCCAGTGGAAGCGGCATCTCTGCGTTTCATCCGTTCTTGCAGCGCGCCGCTCTCGCCGCAACTGATCAGCAAGATCGAGAATCTTTTTGGTGTACCCTTCGTGGAGGCTTATGGCATGACGGAAGCTGCCCATCAAATGACCTCGAATCCCTTGCCCCCGCGGCACCGGAAGGCCGGTTCGGTCGGCGTGGGCACGGGGCTGCGCATCAGCATCATGGATAAAGAAGGCAATCACCTCGGTACCAACCAGCGGGGAGAGGTCGCCATTCAGGGAGCCAATGTATTTCGTGGATACGAAAACAATCCCGAGGCCAACGCCCGCGCCTTTGTCAACGGATGGTTTCGCACCGGTGACGAAGGACTTCTCGACGCCGACTGCTATTTGCATTTGACCGGCCGGATCAAAGACATCATCATTCGTGGAGGCGAGAACATCGCGCCTCACGAAGTCGACGAGGTTTTGCTGAGGCACCCCGCAGTTGCAGCGGTGGTCACATTTGGCTGCGCGCATCCGACGCTGGGTGAAGAAGTGGCCGCCGCCGTGGTTCTGCACGAACCCAATGGAGCGACCGAATCGACGCTGATCAAGCATTGCCGCGAGTCGCTGGCGGAATATAAATGCCCGACCAAGATTTATCTCGTGGAAAGCATTCCCACCACCGCGACCGGGAAAATTCGCCGACGCGCCGTGGCCTCCGCGCTCGCGGATTATCGACCATGAAATTCCTGATCGCGGGAGCCGGTGCAATCGGAGCTTATATCGGCGCCCGCATGGCACAGGCAGGCTTCGACGTCACCCTCTTCGCGCGCGGCCCCCATCTGCGCGCCATGCAGGAACACGGCGTGCAAGTGAAGAGCGTGGATGGAGATTTCGTTGCACGCCCCAAGATCTCCGGTTCACTCAAAGATGTTGGCCCAGTCGACGTTGTCTTCCTCGGTGTCAAAGCGCACGGACTACCCCAGCTTGCACCGCAGTTGAGTCCGGTATTGGGGCCGGACACTGCCGTCGTCAGCACACAAAATGGAATTCCGTGGTGGTACTTTCAGGGTTTCGGCGACCAATGGGAAGGTACGCGTCTCGAGCGTGTCGATCCCGGTGGAATCATTTCGTCGGCGATCGAAGGGCGTCGTGTGGTTGGGTCTATTGTTTACTTTGCGACAGAAATTCCTGCGCCAGGAATCGTTCAGCACATCGAGGGCAACCGGATTACTCTCGGTGAACCGGACGGTGCGCGTTCGGATCGCTCCCGCCAAATTGCGGAGGCGCTCATCGCTTCTGGCTTACGCTGCCCGGTTACGACTCGTATCCGGCACGAGATTTGGGTCAAGGTGCTGGGTAACGCTTCCTTGAATCCGGTCAGCGCGCTGACCCGGGCTACGGTGGCTCATATGCTGCGGGATCCGGGAGTTTGTCTCGTGATCCGAAACATCATGCGGGAAGTGGAAGCCGTCTCTTGCAAGTTAGGCATGGAGTTGCCTGTTTCCGTTGATCAACGAATGGCGGGCGCGGAAAAGGTTGGCGAACACAAAACCTCCATGCTGCAGGATCTCGAAGCCGGCCGCTCAATGGAACTCGAAGCCCTGGTCGGCGCGGTCGTTGAGCTCGGCGAACGTATGGGTCTTCCCATGCCCATCACACGAACCGTGTACTGTTGCACCAAGATGTTGGCTGCGGGTACGGCTGGGTTAGCAGGGAAAATGAGCCCATCCCTGATTTTTCACGAGGCCGCGACAGATCGCTGATCGACTTCCCGAATCTCCTCAATAAAAATATTTGCTAAAGAGTTGACAACAGACGGGAGAGCGGGCGTATACTCCCCTCGGTGGCTGGTCCACTTATCGGACCACTTTGAAATATGGCGCTCGCCAAGACCAAACCGGACTTCGAAGCGATTCGAAGGAACAAGGTCTACGAGGAAGTCGCTCAGCAGATCGAACGTCTTATTCTGAAAAAGCTGCGCCCCGGTGACAAACTGCCCTCCGAACGCGAACTGGCGGAAATGTTGAAAGTCAGCCGCAGTTCCATCCGGGACGCGATTCGGGGTTTGGAGCTGAGGGGCTTGGTTGAACCAAGACAGGGTGCGGGAACAATCGTTCGCGAGCCTTCAACCGAGCCGTTGATCAATCCTTTTGCCAACGCGCTGAAGCGGCGGCAGGAAATGGTCAGCGAGCTTTTGGATTTTCGCAAAATGCTCGAGCCGCCATTAGCAGCACGCGCGGCCACGCATGCTTCTACGGATGAGATTTCTGAGATGGAAGAAATTCTGCAACGCCAGGAGCAAAAACAGGCTCAAGGGGAAGCCGCCGTCGCTGAGGACGCTGAATTTCATTACAGCCTTGCGCTGGCTTCAGGTAATGGGGTCGTCCTAAAGGTGCTGGACATTATCATGGACCTGCTGCGCGATACGCGGGAGCGCTCGCTGCAGGTGGAAGGCCGGCCGCAAAAATCGCTGGCTGGACACCGGCGCATCCTGAGCGCAATCAAACGCCACGATGGCGAAGCCGCGAAGGCGGCCATGCGGCGGCACATTGAAGATGTAGAAGAGATCGTACTTGACAAGTTCTGACCCACCGAGAAAGCTCGCCGTGGGTCGCCCATTCGGGATTCGCTAAAATGTGGGGAAGCGCATCTCGCCGCGCTGAAGAGGGCTGTTCCGTGGGCCACGATGCTCACCAATCTGGGGATGATCAGTTTGACTGACCTGGCAAATAAAATGACCCGCGCGGCCATCGCGCCTCGCGAGCCCGATTCCACGGAGCAGGCCAAGGTAAAGCTCTTCGACGGATTCCCCAGCCAGGAACCAGTTGCAAATCGCCCCATGCCGGAAATCCCTTCATCACGTCCCCTGGCGACTCTCACACTTCGTGTAACCGAAGCGCGCGTCGAAGATGTCGGTCACGCGATTGCGCGACTGGCTCCAGCCGACCTGCTGCGCTTAGAGGTCCGCGCCGGCGACGTGCTTAAGATCACTGGCGGTGCCGTCGGAGTTGCGCGCGTTGAGCTTTCGGACGACGGATACGAAGGCATGATCCAGATCGACGGCACCTGTCGCAGTAATTGTAGTGCGGGATTGCAAGAGCAGGTGACGGCAACACGAATTGAGAGTGAGCAGGCGGTTGCCGTTCGCCTCTCGCCGCTGTGGGTGGGGGCTGCGCCAGCGACCATCGCCCCCGATCGAATGCTTGAGGATTTGGTCGGCGTTCCGGTGATTGCGGGATGCGTGGTGCGGGTGCCAACCTTTGCCAAGGCGGTGAACTTCCAGGTGGTGCGGACGATTCCCTCGGGACCCGTCGTGATTGCGAAACGCACCGACATCCGGGTCGTAGAGGGCGAGCAGACGGCGGCCCGCGCTCCGGCAGTTTCCTACGAAGATATCGGCGGGCTAGAGCGCGAAGTCGCGCGCGTGCGCGAAATGGTCGAACTGCCGCTGAAGTACTCGCGCATTTTCGAGCGGCTGGGAATTCTCGCGCCTAAGGGCGTGCTCCTGTACGGTCCGCCGGGCACCGGCAAAACCCTGCTTGCACGCGCCGTAGCGGCGGAAAGCCGCGTGCACTTTATTCACCTCAACGGCCCCGAGATCATGCGGAAGTTCTATGGCGAAAGCGAGGCCAAACTCCGCGAAGTTTTCGAAGAAGCGGCACGCCACGCGCCGGCGATCTTGTTCATCGATGAAATCGACGCCGTCGCTCCAAAACGCACCGAAGTGGTCGGCGAGGTTGAAAAGCGGGTGGTGGCGCAGTTGCTCAGCTTGATGGATGGTTTTGTAGCGCGCGGCCAGGTCATCGTCATCGGTGCGACCAATATCCCCGAGGTTCTTGACCCCGCGCTTCGGCGTCCCGGGCGTTTTGATCGCGAAATCGAAATCGGCGTTCCTAACACGCAGGCGCGGCTGCAAATTCTGAGAATCCACACCCGTGCCATGCCGCTCGCGGCGGATGTCGATCTGCAGGAGATTGCCGAACATTCTCACGGTTTCGTTGGCGCCGATCTCGAAGCCCTGGGACAGGAAGTCGGAATGGTTGCGCTTCGCAGCTTTCTCTCGGCCACTCCGCTCGAGGCCGACGGCGCCGAATCTCCTGATTTGGGTTCCCTGCAAGTTACGCGCGATGACTTTCTGGCTGGTTTGAAAGAAGTCGAGCCGAGCGCAACCCGCGAGTTCTTTATTGAAAAGAGCGTGTCGACCTTTGCATCACTTGGAGGTCTCGATGAAGTGAAGCGATTGCTCCATGCGGTAATTGAACATTCGCACATGCGCGACGAGATCTACGAACAAGTAGGATTGGCCCCGCCCCGAGGCATTCTTCTCACCGGACCCTCGGGAACGGGGAAGACTGCAATGGCGCGAGCGCTCTCGGGTGAAATGCAGCTCCCGCTCATCGCCATTGAAGGGCCGCAACTTTACTCGAAGTGGTTGGGCGAATCGGAGCGAGCACTGCGCGAAGTTTTCAAGAAGGCGCGGCGGGCCGCGCCCTGCATTCTGTTCTTCGACACCATTGACGCGGTCGCGCCCAAGTTCGGCGCCGATCAATTCGGCAGCGACGTTTATCAAAGAATTCTCAGCCAGCTTCTGCGTGAGATCGACAATTTACGGGACGTTAAAGGAGTGATTTTGCTCGCGGCCACGAATCGTCCCGAGCGGATCGAGCCCGCGCTCTTGCGAAGCGGGCGCTTCGACTATATACTCCCGTTCGCCAAGCCCGATGCTGTCGAGCGCGCGGCCATCATGCGACTTTGCTGCCGGCGGGTACCGGTGGCGCCCGATGTCGATTTCGAGGAATTCTCTGGTCGAATGGAAGGATTCACGGGCGCCGATATTGAGAGCCTCTGCAAAAAAGCCACGCTATTAGCAATTGCGAAATTACAGGATGGCACTCGCGTCGCGCCTTTCGTTGTCTTGACAAACGACTTTCTGGCAGTTCTTCAGTCGGATCGTGGTAGTCCCGAGCAATCGAAAACAGCGAATGCGCTAAGCAACCGCGCCGGGGACTCGTGCCCCGACGCAACTACTAAGTGATGGATGAGGTTTGATCATGAGCTACACCGAACTTACGGTTTGGACGCGCGGCATCATCATGGACAAAGAGGGCCGCGATATTGTCAATTCCATCTCCAATTCGGCCCGCATCGAGGGCAAGTATGCGCAGGCGATGGAGAACTACGTCGACAATCCCGATCGCACCAACGCTCCAACCCGGAAATACTGCCGCGTAAGCGATAGCGTGCTCGAAAACGAACTTACCTACGAGAACGAACATCCCAACATTGTCGTTCTGGTCGAAGGCACGATGGTCAAGGGTTGGGATTACATGCGCGGCATGCCTCCTGGCGGCACGCTCGTCATCAACACGCACTACACGCCGGATTACATGATTCGTTTTGTGCCCGGTGCGGAGCGGTTGTCTCAGCTTATTTGTGTGGATGCCGCGCATCTCGCCGATCACAAGTGGCTTTACTACCGACTGGGTGAACTCGGACTCGATCGTCTCTCGACCGAAGGTGCTGCCGAACGAAACAAATCCGTCGCACCCGACATCGCGGCTCCACTGATTGCCGCCGTGGTCAAGGGTACGGGCATCGTCAAAATGGAAACGATCGAGCCGATGATTGCGAACAAACAGGCATTTCATGCGGCTCTCAAGGAATTGCACATCATGTCACTGAATCCAGTGGCGGTATAGGGAAGGATTTACATGTCGACCAAAGACACGCATATACCCGATTGGCTTACCGTTCCATTTGCTGGGATTACTCCAGCGCCCTCGCAGGAAAAGGGACAGGACCTGTTTCCGACTGGCAACTGGCGCTCCATCCGCCCGGTGTATCGAGACAAGTTGCCACCTTGCAACAACGCATGCGGAACCAACGAAAAAATCCAGGGGTATCTCGATCTGGTGAAGCGCGGCAAATATCTCGATGCTTATGCGCTGATCAAGGAAGACATGCCGTTTCCGTCGGTCACCGGCCGGGTTTGCTATCACCCGTGCGAACAAGCCTGCAACCGCGGAAAGTACGATGAAGCCATCTCCATTCGCGCGGTCGAACGCTTTCTCGGAGATCTGGGACAGGCGCTGAAACAAGACGTGGTGAAAGCGGGAAAGCCCAACGGGAAGAAAGTCGCCGTCGTCGGTTCGGGCCCGGCCGGGCACAGCGCGGCTTACCAGCTTGCGCGCCTCGGCTACCAAGTAACGATCTTCGAGAAATCGCCGAAAGCTGGCGGGTTGAATCGCGGCGGTATCCCCGATTGGGTTCTCCCCGCCGATGTGCTTGATCGCGAGATCGAGCGTCTGGTCGAACTCGGCATCACGATCAAGACCAACGTCGAAGTCGGCAAAGATGTAAGTTGGGACGACCTGAAAAAGAAATACGATGCCTGCGTGCTGGCCGTGGGCCTCACCGAGCCCAACAGCGTGCGCGCCGAAGGCGAGAACAAAGACGGCGTGATCTACGGTCTTCCTTTCCTGCGCGACATCGGCATGGGCACGTCTAAAGTCAAGGTGGGAGCCCGCGTCGCCGTCATCGGCGGCGGAAACACTGCCATCGATTGCGCCCGCGAAGCCCTGCGGCAAGGTGCGATCGAAGTGACCATGATTACGGTAGAAGCCAATCCCAATGAGATGCCGGCCTCCCCGGAAGATCTGCACGACATGCTCGAAGAGGGCGTGGAGTTGTTCCATGGGCGCGCCGTGACCGCGGTGCTCGGCAATGGCAAGCTCGAGGCTCTGCAGTTGCATCCCGCACGCTTTTCAGGCGCCATCAACGCCTCGCCGATTACGGTCGATCGAGAAGCCTCCCCCGAACGCTTCGCCGTCGACAACGTGATCATTGCCGTGGGGCAGCGTGCCTCGCTCAAGTGGTTGCCCGACGAATTCAAGACGGAGCGCGGCACCATCAAGATCGACCGCTTCGGACGCCTTGGCGACACGAACTTCTTTGCCGCAGGCGACATCGTGCAGTTGGGTTCAGGTCAGCCGCTGATGGTGGTGAACGCCGTTGGCGACGGAAAGCGCGTGGCTTTCAATCTGGACAAGGTGCTGCGCGGCGAGGCCTTGCAACCGCGGACGATTCCTATCGACGTCATTGTCGATCTGAATCGCATGAACATGACGTACTTCCCGCACTTCCCGCGCGTGCAGCAGACGCTGCTGGCGCCGACCAGCCGGCGCAAAACGCAGGACGAAGTGATTCAGGCGCTTTCGGAAGAACAGGCGGTTGAGGAAGCCAGCCGCTGTTTCAGTTGCGGCACCTGCAACGCTTGCGACAATTGTTATCTCGTCTGTCCGGAGCCGTGCATTGCGCGTCCGGAAAGGTCGAACGGCCTTTACAAGATTCTGGTCGACTACTGCAAAGGTTGCCGCGTCTGCATCGAGGAATGTCCGACGGGCTGCCTCGAGGGCGTGCCGGAACTCGACTTTGATACCGGCGTGGTGCGAATGGATACGGCGTTCGCCATCTCGCCCGGTCTGCACGGACGGCAAGCGTCTGAACTGAGGAATCTCGCGGAACGTCCGGCGAAGAACATTTAGAATCGGAGTAAGACATGGCAACGATGACTGAAAGAAAAAAGAAGACGGTTCGGATCAATGGCTGCGTTGCGTCGGCGCAGGCCGCCAAGTATGCCGATGTCGATGTGATTGCGGCCTACCCGATCCGTCCTTACACCGCGACGATGATGGCGCTCGCACAAATGGTCGCCAACGGAGAACTCGACGCCGAGTACATCGTGGCCGACAGCGAGCACTCACAATTGAGCATCGCGCACGGCGCTGCGTCGAGCGGCGCACGCGTTTTTACCGGTAGCTCGGGTGTCGGCGTGCAGTTTGCATACGAGCTTTATTCACCGATCTCGGGCAGTCGCATGCCAGTGCAGATGATGATCGCCGACCGTACTCTCGATCCCCCCGGCGACTTCGGTTCCGAGCACACCGACGCCCTGTCGACGCGCGACATGGGATGGCTCATGGGATGGTCGTGCGACGCCCAGGAAGCTTTCGATAACCACTTGATCGCTTATCGAATCGGTGAAGACCCGCGCGTGCTGTTGCCCCAAATGGTCTGCCAGGATGGTTTCTTCGTGTCTCACATCACCGGTGACGTAGACTTGCCCGATCCCGGCCAGATCAAAGAATTCCTCCCCCCTTACAAGCACCCATATCCGCTTGATCCACGGCATCCGGTGTCGCACGGTCCCCAGATCATGCCGGAGCAGGGTCCGCCGCTTCAATTAGAGCGGGCTCGCGCTATGGAAGGCTCGATGGAGGTCATCGAACAGGTTCACGACGAGTTCGCGAAAATCTTTGGTCGACGATACGATCCCTGGGTCGAAGAGTTTATGACCGACGACGCCGAGGTAGTCTTTTTTATGCAGGGTGCCCACGCGGTAACGGCGCGGTTCGCAATTCAACATATGCGCGAGAAAGGCCTGAAGGTCGGTCTGGCGCGGCTGCGAACTATCCGGCCTTACCCCACGGACCGCGTGAAAGAGGTTCTCAGCAAATTCAAAGTAGTCGGGGTGATTGAAACTAATATGGCTCTGGGTAGCGTGAGCAGCGGGGGCGTTCTTTACGGCGAGGCCGTGGCGGCTCTGTACGAGAGCCAAAAGCGCCCGCTGGTGATGTCGTTCATGGCCGGGATGGGGGGCGAGGCCATCGTACTGAAAGAGTTCTATTGGATGACCGAGAAAATGATGAACGCGCAGAAGCGCGGCAAAATCGAAAAACGCACGCATTGGGTGGGATTCGAAGAGTAAAAAAAGATTTGTCGGCGCGGATCCAAGAGTCCGCCATTGGGAGGAACGGATATGCCAGCAATTGAAGTGGAACGTCAGATACTGCCGATTCTCGGCAGCCCGAATCAGGGAGCGCGCTTCTATAACCCTGACTTACCATCGTCCGAGCCGTTCGTCCCCGGCCATCGCACCTGCGCCGGATGCGGGCCTTCCATCCAGTACCGGATGACGAGCAAGGCTTCCGGCGACAATACTATTCTGGTCGGGCCGACCGGTTGTATGTATGTCGCGAATAGTTCGTATTTGTGCACGCCCTACAACGTGCCCTGGGCGCACACCCAGATTGGCAGCGCGGGCAGTTTTACCGCTGGCGTAGCCGCGGCCTATGAAGCCATGATCCGCAAGGGCAAATGGAAGGGCCAGTTTCCGAATATTATTTGCGAAGCCGGCGACGGCAGCGCGTCGGACATCGGCCTGGCCTCGATTTCCGGTGCGCTCTACCGCAATCACGACTGCCTGATCATCTGCTACGACAACGAACAGTACGCCAACACCGGCATTCAAGCCTCATCGCGTACGCCCTACGGCGGCATGACCACGTTCTCACCTCCCGGCCCCGAAGTTCCAGAAGGGAAAAAGCTGTTTCCCAAAGACCTGGCCCGCATGATGGCCGCGGGCCATCCCCACTGCTATGTGGCGACCGCAAGCGTGGGCTACCCTATCGACTTGATGAACAAAGTGCGCAAGGGACTCAACCACAAAGGCGCGGCGTATCTCATGGTCTACACGCCCTGCCAGAAGGGCTTTGTGTACGAGACGCCGCGCTCCATCGATCTGGGCCGGTTGGTCGTCGAATGCGGGCTCTATCCCATCTGGGAGTGGAACCCCGAGAAGCGTGCCTTCGACTACAGCTTCCGCCCGCAGAACATGCGGCCGGTCTCCGAGTACCTGAAGTTGCAGGGACGCTTCGGCCATCTTCACGCCGAGCACATTGCCAAATTGCAGCTGTTCGCGAACGAGCAATGGCGCATGATGGGTGTGCAACTGCCCGAGGCGCTGATACATGCGGCAGATGCAAAAAACTTGACCAACATGGCCTCGGCGGCAGAAGCCGAGATGGTGGCGCAAACCTTATGAACACGAAAATTAATGCTCCCTTTCACCCTGTCGAGTCCGCACCGGAAGCGGAGCCGGAGGGACAGGAAAGTTATATCGTCACTGAAGGTAAGAAGCGCGGGGCGACGCGCGACGTCCGGCCGGAAGCAGCGTTCAACCGCTACTACACGGTTCTGCGCGTCCACGCCGGTGACGCAATTCTCACCGACAACTGGCATACCAAGGAAGTGCTGGATCACGCGCGCAACAATTTCGAGGGACGCACGTTCGCGATGCGCACACTCGAAGCCTGGGGCGCGATGATCGAGAACGACGGCCGCGCCTATTACACGGCTGGCGGCCGCGTGTGGGTCATGGATCTGGAGCCCGCGGAAGGAAAGAAACCGCGGTTGCCTGGCGCGGGAGCCGGCAAGAATTAGATACGGTTGCGCCGCATCCTCCTCATTGACGACACGCCGGAGATTGCCGAGCTGCTGACGTTTGCCCTGCGGGACCGTGGCTTCGAGGTCTTTGCGTCGGGATTCACCGAGAGCGTCAACGAACTGATTGTCGAGCAACGCGCCGATGCGCTCGTGCTCGACTGTTCAGCTTTCAATATGAGCGAATCGCTCTTCGACGCCGTTCGGGGCCACTCCGATCACGCCGAGCTTCCCATCGTCATCATCAGCGACACGCCGGAGGAAGCTGACGCGAGCCTGCGCTCCCGGAAAGCCCAAAAAGTCTTGCTGATCCCGAAACCGTTCACCGGGTCGCAGGTCGCCAGAGCGCTCGATCAATTGCTGGCGTGACGAGCAAAGATAAATATGCCTTTGTGGAGCATGGACGAGTGGCAATACGTGGAGCGCGAGGTCGTCACCGACCCCAAAGGACGGAAGTGGACGGTGGCGCTGATGGATGTGCTCGGGCAGAAAGGCGATCCCGAGATGCCGAACAAGTTGCTCGAACTTCAGTATTCCTCGGGCCGGTATTTCACTCTCATCTACGCAGATGGGGGAGCGTTACAGCGCGAGCGCGGTTACGCTTCGCTGGAGGAAGCGGAGAATGCGTATGAAAATCTCCTGATGGGCGTCATCGACGGCAGCGTCGATCCCTCCCAACCGGTGTTCCGGCAGGATCTGGAAGATTGACTCATGACAAGACGGCTGAGTCTCTACCGGCCGGGGTCCAGATCTCTCATGAGAACGTGAAGCACCTGGCCGGTCCGGCGAGCATCGCGCTCGGATACTGCCCTTTTGCCATTATCGTTGGCAGGATCGCGATAATTCCATGCAAATTCCGGCAACCGTGCGCAGCCGCCACGAATGAGTCCGGCTTGCTCCGCAACGGCAATTCGCGTCCGAAAAGACCAATCCGAAATCTTTCCTGCGGGCGCGCCCGAGGCAGCCAGTGCACTCAAGCCATTGTTTTCAAGAGCGTCGGTCACGACGGCCTCCAGAATTCCGCAGGAAGTGAGCAGCGCGGAATCGTATTCTCCTTGATCGAGGGCGCGGCGGCTATCAATGTACGCTTGTTCGAGAACCGGCCTGAGCTCCGGGTTGTGAACGAAGTCGAAGCGGTGCGGAGGCGGAGTCGCCGATGAGGCCGAAATGATCGCGCCATCGTCGTTGGCAGAGAGGGATGCAACCGCTTGCTCAAGCACGTCGAGCAGACGTTTGACGATTTCGGCTGGCGCCGCGCCTTCGACTGCACGACCAGCCGCCGAGCGCATCAGGAAGGCCTGGCTAAACGATCGGGCAAGCCAATGAGCTTTGCTGCCTCCGGACAATTGATTAATGGTTACGCCAGAGTCTTCCTGCCAGAGGCGTGTCGCCGCGATCGTCGCTTGGTCGGAAGGATCGGCCGTCAAGGCGTCGCGCAGCTGAATCCCGCGGCGGATAAGGCCATTGAGGTGGACAAGATAGGTTTCGATCTGGGTTTGCAGGGTCTGGTCCATTAGGTGCTTCTCGGACTATTCGCCGGGCAGGGATTGGCCCTGCGGAAAACGTGCTTCCTTAATCTCCTCCATGAGGCAGCGGTGACATTACAATTCGGACGCCCTGTCCGTAGCAAGTTAAAATGTCCGGTTTTAGTAGCAAGTGAAATGTCCGGTTTCAAAGTTGTGCCCTCGCCGGTTGGGTCGGGTTGGTTTTGGGGATGGGGTGCAGG
>JBAVAQ010000090.1:0-52979 GCA_049585795.1 Terriglobales bacterium
CCGACACTGGCGAAAAAGAGAAGGCCGACCAGGTTGTGCGAGAGATTCGCGAGCTTCGAAAGGGCGCGACCCTGGGAAAGATCACGATCCGCGAGTTGATCAATGCCGGCCGCCATTATTAAACGAATAGTTCTAGACGCATCGGTGGCCGTGGCCTGGTGCTTCGAGGATGAGAAGACGCCTTTCACGGAAGGAGTTCTGGATCTGCTTTCGGCAGGAACGGACGCGCTCACGCCTGCGATATGGCCTTTTGAGGTTGCCAATGCGTTGCTGGTGGCAGAACGACGGAAGCGCATCAGCGTGGCACAAGGGACAGCCTTGCTTAGGCGTATCGCCGGGCTCCCGATTTCGGTTGAGCCTATCGAAGCCCGGCATGCCTTCGAGCAAATCCTGTCGGTTGCACGACAACAGAATCTGACAGAGTATGACGCCGCGTATCTGGAGTTGGCTCTGCGCGCAGGGGTTCCGCTCGCGACCCTAGATGGCAAATTAAGAGAGGTGGCTAGCTTCGTCGGCGTCGGATTGGTTCAGATTCTGAACCATGGCACTTAGATCATGGACCGCTGGGCTACAAAACTCACACCTCCATTTCCGCGATGGAGACTGCGCCCCTGACGCTTGGCTCGGACAAATCTTGGGCCTACTGCTTGGAAATGATTTGCGCAGACTTCCTCGCTGGGGCCAACTTGGAAAGCGATAACCCCGGTGTGCTCTTACAGTCGGCCCTTCGTTTCTTACAGTTCCTTCCAGACGAAGAAAAAAGCATTCTTGGATTCCGTAACCGAGAAAGCGGCATGACATGGGTGCGACCGAAACAGCCTCGCCTACGGCTCGATCCCGTGCGGTACGAACAGCTGCGCAATCAAGTGCTCCGTCGCGATGGCTGGCGATGTCAATTGTGCGGCGCAAGGTCCAACCTCGAAGTCCACCACCAAGAGTTTCGCAGTCACGGCGGCGAGGATTCGGAGCAGAACCTGATCACGCTTTGTTCTGCATGTCACGCCACGCTGCACTGCAGTTGAGCGTAGCGGAGCGCGCGCGCTGCCTCGATGAGCGGGCGACAGTTTGCCCCAGCCAGGCGGCATTCTACATATGAGAAGGGAAGAGCGAATCGGGGCGGAGGTACTTCTTCGGATCGCGCGTACATTCGTGAGCGGGCAGTCGATAGTTTACGAAATCAGTTACGCCGACTCACAAGTGCCCGAGTGTGCACAAGCGACGAGAGGGCCAGTTGTGCGTATGATGACAGGTTTCCTTCAGGATTGCAGCTGTACAGGGTGGCCGGGGCCATCCGCTCAGGCTGTGATCCGAGTGTCGTAAGTCTTCAGCGCACTCAAAATCATTTGAACGACCGCTTCGTCTCCGATCGCAGTATTCATCATGGCATGGTAAATGGCGCGATCCGGCCACTCCACGTGGAAATATCTCTGAATGAAATCGGCGCGCTCGCGGTCGACGGTATCTACCAGTTCTTCGGCTTCCTTTTCGGTTTTGCCACGACCCTGAAGCCGGTGCAACTTAGTCTCTCTCGGGGCATACAAGAATACGCGCAAAGTGTCCGGCCGATTCTTAAGAAACTGCTGCGATCCTCGACCCACAATGACGGAGTTTCCCTTCTCCGCCGCATGTTGCACGACGCGCTGTGTGATTTTCAGAATGGTCTCGCTGTCGACCAGGTTAAGTTTGGGCGCATTGATGCTGCCCTCATAACTGCCTCGCAGGAACGATTTGAATAAACGGTAGTAGAGCGGGTCGGGTCGCTCCTCGCGAGCCTCGACCACGGCCTTGGGACAGCGAGCAAGCCGGGCGATCTCTTCTGTCAGCAACTGGTCCCAGAGCTTCCATCCGAGATGCTTCGCCAGCAACTGTGCGATCTCGCCGCCGCCGCATCCGTATTCGCGTTCAACGGTAATGATTTTAATCATGTGTGTCATCCGTACTGCTCAAACGTGAACCGCAAGAACTGGACAGGGTCCGAGCTGGATCACGCGATACGTTGTTGAACCAAAGATCGCTCGATCCAGAGCCCCAGCGCCGCGCACCCCCATGGTCACCAGATCGATTTCCGCTCCCCGCGCATGTTCCACGATACGCTGATACGGTTTCCCGAGGCGGACCAATGTCTTGGTCCTGAGGGCTGTGCGTTTCTCCGTTGGAATCAGTCTCTCGAGTCGCTGCTGCGCTGCCGCCAGGACTGCCTCTTTTTCTGCCTGACCTGGGATCTCCTCTATCACGTGCATCACCGTCAGCTCGGCACCGTATTCCTCAGCCACAGAAATCGCGTAATCTAAAGCTCGATCTGAATTCTCCGAGAAATCCGTGCAGGTGAGAATTCGCTTCAAGTAGTGGACGTAGCGTTCGCTTTCTCCTGCAGCAACCGCGTCGTGCGGTGGCTGGCACACTGCCAGTACTGGGCACGAGGCCTCGCGCATCACCCGGTCAGTGGCCGACCCTAGCATGAGTCGGTCAAATCCACGGCGGCCGTGCGTTCCCATGACGATCAAGTCGAATTTCTCCGTTTGGGCAAATGAGAGAATCGAATCAGACGCTCTGCCCTCGCAAATCGCAAGTTCCGGATGAATTCCTTCGTGGCGGTGTTGATTCACAAAGTCCTGCAGGTGCTGCTTGCCGCCTTTGCAGAGCGATTCCCGAAGGTTCGCGTAGTCTCCCCCATCGACGGCGGCGTAGTCCGCGTATGGGTATTTCCACATCTCCACAACATGAAGCGCCACCAGACTGGCTTGGTAGTGCTCTGCGAGCGACAGGGCGTGACGGAACGCGCGCGTCGAAAACTCTGAGAAATCAATCGGGCACAGGATGCGCTGAATCAGCATGTTTCCTCTTTGCGCAGTCGTTATTGTCGCGTCATGTTTTTGTTTCCCGACACTCACTCTGCAACTCTCACGCCTCCGCCGCCAGGATCGTTCTTCGCCAAGGCGAAGGCCAGACAGAACATGATTGCCGAGGTTACCCCAAGAACCATAAAGGTATCGATATACGCCAGGGTAGTGGCTTGCGCCTGCAAAGACTGGTAAATGCGTGCATACGCGTGGGCGACCGCGTCGCGCTTGTCCATGCCCGAAGTAGTCAGGGCGCGAGTCAGACCGTTGCTCAAATTCGCGAAGTTCGGATTGTCGATTCTCGCCTTTTCTACAAGTCTTAGTTGATGCAATTGCGAACGCCGGGTAATCAACGTGGTCACGACCGACGTTCCCACGCTGCTTCCCATATTGCGCATGAAGTTGATGATGCCGGCGACTGCGTTGTTTTTTTCGGGGGCAATTCCGATGTAAGCCACCAGCGTAATCGGCACAAAGAGGAATCCCAGGCCGATCACCTGAACTATGCGCAGCCAGGTCGCCGCACTGAAGCTCAGTTGCAGGTCAATTCGCTGCGTGGAGTAGTACATCGCTACGGCCAACGCCAGCCAGCCGAAGGCTATCAAGTAGCGTGCTTGAAGTTTTGTCGTCAGTTGGCCCGCGATCGGCATTTCGATGAGCAAGACAACACCCCCAGCCGAAAGAGCAAGTCCGGCGATTTCTGAGGTGTATCCAAGAAGCGTCTGGAGGAACAGGGGCATCAAAACCAGGCTGCTGAATAACAGAATTCCCAGCATGAACATCATTAGACTTGCGCCGGCAAAGTTGAAATTCTTAAACATGTGCACGTCGATAATTGGGGACTTCACAAACCACTCCCAGATCACCAGCGAGACCAGGCACACGGCTGCAAGCACGATCAGAGTCGTGATGAAGTGCGACCCGAACCAATCATCCTCCTGGCCTTTGTCGAGCAGAACCTGCAGAGAGCCAATGCCGACCGTTAACAGACCTATGCCCACATAATCCAACTTGACGCCCGCCGCCTTGAGCCGGCTTAGATAAGGAGGGTCTTCGACAAAGCGCCGCACCAGAAATAACGTGGCGATGCCGACGGGAAGATTGATGAAGAAGATCCACCGCCAGGAGTAATTAAATGTGATCCAGCCGCCGAGGGTTGGACCAATCGTCGGCGCCATGACCGCGGTTATTCCATACAGGGCAAAGGCAAGCCCGCGTTTTTCCGGAGGGAAAGTGTCGGCCAAAATGGCTTGCGCCATGGGCTGCAATCCGCCCCCACCCGCGCCCTGCAAAACCCTGAAAAGAAGAAGAAAACCTAGGTTAGGTGCGAACCCACAGAGCAGCGAACTGACAGTGAATATACCGAGGCAGGACATGAAAAAGCGCTTCCGTCCGAAAGCGCCGGCGAGCCAGCCGCTGATCGGGAGCACGATGGCATTCGACACCAGATACGAAGTGAGAACCCATGTGCTTTGGTCATTGCTCGCACCCAGACCCCCCGCCATATAAGGAAGGGCGACATTGGCAATGCTGGTATCCAGCACCTCCATGAAGGCCGCCAGCGCGACAACGACAGCGATCAGCCAGGGGTTGTACCTTGGCCGCCAAACTTCCTGGTCGAGAGTTAGAGCAGCACTGCTCATCGCAGATACACGTGTGGCACAACATTCATCCCGGGCCGAAGCCGTCGATCACGATTTTCTCCGGGTTCGAGTACGATCTTCACCGGGATTCTCTGAACAATCTTTACGTAGTTTCCGGTGGCATCTTCCGGTGGAAGCAAACTGAACAGTGGACCTGTTGCCCCGGCGATGCTGTCCACGTGGCCTTTCAAAGTCTGGCCGGTTGAGTCCACATGGATGTCCGCTCTCTGTCCGACGCGCATCCCACTGAGCTGGGTCTCTTTGAAGTTTGCCGTCACCCACACTTCATCGAGCGGCACCACGGTGAGCATTTGCTGCCCCGGCTCCACATTCAGGCCAACGACTACGGTTTTATTCACTTCGCCGCGTACCGGTGCAACGATCTTGGTGTATTGCAGGTTCAACTCCGCCTGGTGGAGCAGCGCACGCTTCTGCTCGACATCCGCAATCGCAGCCTGCACCCGCGCGCGAGTCGAAGACACTTGCTGTGGACCGGTCTCCGCGTATTGATGGTTGGCACCGGCTTGTGAGAGTCGGCTCTGCGCTTGACGGACGAATTGCTCGGCCGCGGACTCGCTGGCGCGGGCTCCCGCTACAGTGGCAGTACTGGAGGTAGCGGTGGCCAGCGCTTGATCGTAAATCTGCTGCGATACTTCCCGCTTGTCGACGAGCAACTTATAGCGGTGGAGGTCGTCTTGTGCCTTTACATCGTTCGCCTCCGCCGCCGCCAACTGCTCATGAGCAGCCACCAGTTGTTTCTCGGCGGCGGTAACTCCGGCGCGGGCATCCTCAATGCCGGAGGCTGTGAAGCTCAACTGGCTCGAACTGTTGACGGACGTGATCGGCACTGTGATGTTGAGTGACTGGGCGGTCGCTTCCGCGTTGGCGAGATTCGCTTGCGCCTGCTTTAGCGCAACTTCATAGTCGGTCGGATCGATCTCGACCAGCACATCTCCCTTCTCGACCCATTGATTGTCGTCAACATTGACCTTCACCACATACCCTGAGATCCGCGCGCTGACAGGGTAAAGATGTACATCCCCCTGGGCGTCGTCGGTCGACTCATAACTGCTTAAATAGCGCCAGACCAGCAGGCCCGCGACAAGAATCAAGAGGGCAGCACCGAGAATTATGAGTCTTCTGCGACGCTTCTGCCGTGCGGTCGGCGTACCTTTCTTCTGTGGTACTGCCGCTGCATCGGGCGGTAATTCCTGGTCTGTCCCAACTGCAGATCGGAGTGGAGTCTCGTCCGCCATGTTCATTTCCCCCGGAAGTATTCCCTGACGCCCTGCTCGGCAATGCCCATGGCGCGAACCAGGGAAATTTTCGCCAGGTTATAGTTGTAAAGACTCGAAATGTATTGTTCGTGCGCGCTTGCCACCGCTTCTTGGGACTGCACCACTTCCACGCTGTCGGTCACGCCGGCGCTGAAACGATCGCCGGATTGAACCAGCGTTTGGTCCGCCAAGTCAATATTGCTGCGTGCCACGGTAACGCTTTCGGCCGACGACTGCAGGTTTAGCAGCGCCGTACGCACGTCCGACTCGACTTGAGCACGCAGACTTTCCAGCCGCTCACGGCTCTGCTCAAGCTTCGCGTCGGCCAGCTGAACATCGCCGTGAACACTGCCGCCCGTAAAGATTGGGATCGACAGTGTCCCGCGCAAGTCGTATACCGGGGTCGCATCGGACGGATTGATGCCTCCCGCACCGTAATCTGCGCCAACCGAAAGCGAGGGCAGATATCCGGCTGCGGCCGCCTTCCGCGACAGTTCCGCTGCGCGTACATCGACCACCGCCGACCGGTAATCGGAGCGCGAGTCGTAAGCGCGTTTTAAGGCCTCTTCGACACTTATTCCTTCGAATGGCTGGTACGGCGACTTGTCCGTCAGCTCGAATTCCTGCGCCGGTGCGAGTCCGATCACCCGCGCGACGGTCAGTTTCTGGATGGCAAAGTCGTTTCTTGACTGGATCAGCTGTTGCTGCCGGGTCTGAAGTTCGACCTTAGTGCGGAGCGCGTCGATATCTGCCGCCGTGCCCGCAGTCACCTGGTCTCTGGCTTGATCGTAGAGGCTCTGCGCGCTTTTGACCTGAGCCGCTGCTGTTTCGATGCGGGCCTCGTCGGCGATGGCCTGCAAATAGCTGTAGCCAACGGCCAGCACCACCAGATCGTGAGCGTCCTGGAATGTGTAGTCAGCCGATTTCACATTCTGGTTCGCCGCGCGGGTGGCGTTAATGGATTGCCAGTCGAACAGGCTTTGCGTGATCGCCGCCCGAGCATCGAAGTACGAATACGGACCGACCGCGGGTGAAATATGGAACGTGTTCGCCACACCTGCAAAGCCGACTTGATCGATATTGATCTTTGATTCTGCCCAATAAGGCGCCGCTGTTATGTGCGGCAACAGGGCGCTTAACTGCTCCCAGCGTTGTCCGCGGGCGGAACGAGTGTCGGCACGCGAGAGCAGCAATCCGAGATTCTGTCTTAGGCCCCGGTCGATCGCGTCCTTCAGGGATAGTTGCAGCACTCCAGGAACAACCTTCGTCGGTACGCTGCTCGCAAATGTGCTTGCTGCGCTCGTTCCCGGAATCGCTTGGCCCGGAGCGCTCGTCGGCGGGGACGAACTGGTTTGCGCACCACAGGGCACTCCACAAATTAGAACTCCTGACAGCAGAAAGCGCAGCGGTATTCGTAAAGGAACCACAAGAGAGCTCCTTGGTTTGGAATTTCTCCGGTTCGGTACAGAGGTCTATCCTTGTTGGCCAACATTGGCCAACGAATCGCCATCAACCCTTCTAGCAACCGATTGTAACGCGAAAATGTCCCTTCTTGGATGGTTGGGCTGCATTGGATGGTTGGCTGCGGTTTTTGTGTGACGAGTTGGAGGAGATCGGTTCCAGACAGGCATTCTTGCAACGCAAGCGGCGCAAGCTGCTCGGTAAGAAAGGTCGTCTCTAACAAGCCAGCAATCGGTTTCCCAGTCTGCCAACTGTCGAAAAATCCCGAATACACTCATTCACAAGGTGCCTGGCGAGCGAGATACGATTCAAGCCCAGCCCAAAGGGGGGTCGCTTCTTGTGCCACTCTCAGTAATGACAGATGCGGCGAGATCCTCGGTGTGTTTACATGGCATAATATATCGTATAACGATATATATCTGGAGGCGGCCAGAAGTACCATGGCAGGCTTGCACGGTGTTTTTGACAAAACGAACCCAATAAGTGTCCTGTTGTATGGCGTTTACAAAGATGAGGGGTACGAATTCATCGGAAATCAGCACGGAGCAGTTTAAGCAGGAGGTCGAGAGGGAACTGACCGGGCAGGAAACCGAGCCCTGGGAGATGGTCTTTTTCAAGCTTTACAGAAGCCAGATCCCGATCATTGAGCGGGCGATCGAAACCGCGGCTTTGATGCTGGGCAGCGACAAATCTCGGGGCTATTGTTTGGAGATGATCAGCGCAGATTTCTTGGCGGGAGCGAATCTGGAGAATGAAAATCCTGAGGTTCTCTTGCAGGCTGCTCTTCGGTTCTTTAAATTCCTTCCGGGCGAAGGGAGAATAGCATTCTTGGATTCCGTCACCGAGAAAGCGGCATGACATGGGTGCGACCGAAACAGCCACGCCTGCGGCTGGATTCCGAGCGGCACGAACAGTTGCGCAATCAAGTGCTACGTCGCGATGGCTGGCGGTGTCAGGCGTGCGGCGCGATGTCCAACTTGGAGGTCCACCACCAAGAGTTTCGCAGCCACGGCGGCGACGATTCCGAGCAGAACCTGATTACGCTTTGTTCTGCATGCCACGCCACAGTGCAACGCAGCTGAAATTTTCGGCGAGACGCGCTGCCTCGATGAGCGCGCGATAGATTTGTTCCCACCAGGACAGCGTTCAATATATATGACAAGAGAAAGGCGAATCGGCACAGAAATACTACTTCGTATGGCGCGCAGCAGGAAAATCTGTCGAGTAGTTGCTGAATGGAGAGGACAGCGTGTAGCGGGAAAACTTGTAAACGCGTGATCTTCGTGCGGTAACTCGTGGAATACGACGTAAAATAGGCGGGCTCACCCATGTGCTAACGACAATGTGCTTTCGAGATCTATGAAGTCGACGCCGAGATCGGTACCCTGCGGATCTATTGCAGGTCAACATGTCTCCGGACTACTACGTCCGGTCCGTTCAGATCTTGGGCGTTGTTTAACCGATAGGCCTTTGTATGAAGAGCAAGAACCAAGCTAAGCGAATCAACGATATAGGTTACGGGTTGTCGCTTAAGGACCAGCAGGTCGGAGTTCAAATCCTCTCCCCAATCAAATCCTCATCTTCTCATCGAATGTCCGCCGGCCCTGATGACGGTGCGACCAGCGCCTGAAAAGTGAGCGGACGAAACTACTCGAGTCGAGAGCAGTATGCAGCCTCGTGAGTTCCGAATCGTTAGCGTATCGATTTGCGCTTGCCGCGCCAAACACGGAGAAGCCGGAGCGGTCGGCTCCGGCTCCGGCTTCGTGGTTTGGGTGGGCAGCTCTCACTTAAGAGCGATGATAGCTTGTTCGTTGCCGCCCGCGGATCCTTTGGCGAGCTGCAATTCCCTCTTCAGTTCCTGTTCATGCTTGGAGGTCGGGACAACCATGCTACCTGCGCCCCAGCCCTTGCAAACCTCGGTCAGGAAGTATTGGGTTCCGACGCGGTCGAAAACCAACTTGCTTTCCGTGCCACGGGGATCCTCGCTACTGACGATCGACATGGCGGCCTCCGCGGTCTCGGTGTTCTGGATGTTGATCAAATTCGGGCTTTGGCTCAAGACCTTGATTTCGTAGGTTCCGGCCGGGAGCTGTTTCGCTCCGACGTTGAAGGCGAACGGCACATTGGCCCTCGCGTAGGACTGAGCATAAGCACCGGTGGCGTTGAGCATCAGGGACATGACCACCAGCGACAGGATCGTGATAAGGTTGCGTTTCATGACATCCTCCTTGGGGTTCCTCGCAGTGGAACCTAAACTGAATTTTGTCTCTCGAAGTCTTCAACGCCTCCGCTGAATACTTGGTGCGACGCAGTGTGTTAAGGCAAGCGTGGTGCCAAGTCGTGTCGAGCTTTCTTACCGGACCATTCTGCTGTGTTTGCAACAAGATGAATTTTGGTCGACGGTGTGGAATTGCTCCGCTTGCTGGTATGCGGTAGCCGATCGGCTACCGGCGAGTAACCTGCAGGTTCTGTAGCCACGATTCTGTAAAGCAAAATAGGGTTTTGAGTGGGTTATCCAGGGGCGCATTGTGCCAGTCAATTCGGTGACGCGGGGCGAGTAAACTCGGCTAGACTGTTCCGCAGGAGGGAGACGTGCTGAATCCGAGGTTGATCGCCACGTCCGGGCCGCTGGAGGGGACGGTCTGGGCTATAACTGACGATCCGCTCTCTGTGGGACGAGACGCTGCCAACCAGGTCATGATCGGAGACTACGGGGTCTCGCGAAAGCACTGCACCATCAGCCAAGCATCCCAGGGTGTTTATGAAATCTGGGACCACGACAGTCACAATGGGACGCTCGTCAACGGGATTCAGGTAAGCCGTGCTCCCATTCAACACGGAGACCGGATTCGCGTCGGAACAAGCGAGTTTGTGTTCCTTACTGGCGAGGGTAGTGCCAATCTGCAATCATCGAGCGTCGACAAACAGACGACCGGTAGCACGCTAACAGCGGTACCCCTCGATCAGAATTCGGGCTTGCCGTCCGACGCCTCCGGTATTGGCCGGATGGCGCGCGACCTGTCGGGGTTTTTCAAAATTGCCAATCTCGTCAACTCGTTCCACGACATTGAAGGTTTACAGCGCGAGTTGCTGGGGCTAATTTTCGAAGTGATCCCCGCCGCGCAAGGCGTAATTGTGCTGCAGCCGAACGCAAATGATGTATCCAACCCGGCCTGCGTGTGGAGCCGCGACGAAGACGGCAAAGAAATCGTTATCCGGGAGGAGTGGGCGCAACGGGCCATGTGGGAACGTTGTGCCGTCTATACAACCGCTTCTACGGCGCCCGCGCCGGCTGAACACGTATTGTGCGTTCCCCTCGTTGGGGTGGAGAATATCCTCGGAGTCATCTATCTGACTTCGCCGGCGACATCACTAGCGTTCGGCGAGGACCACGCCTACTTCCTGAGCTCGGTTTCCCGCATTGCCGCAGTATCGCTGGAGAACCTGCTGAAGCTCGATTCTCTGCGGGCTGAGAACCGGCGGCTCAGAGCGGATGCGGGCGAAGACGCCCTGATCGGCGAGAGCCGGGCGATGTCGCGGGTCTCCGAGTTCATCCGACGCGTGGCCAAGGGCGATTCGACGGTGCTCATCCGCGGAGAAAGCGGAACCGGCAAAGAGTTGGTAGCCCGCGCCATTCATGCCAACAGTCTGCACGCCACCAAGCCATTCGTCGCCATCAACTGCGCTGCGATTCCGGAAACTCTGTTGGAAAGCGAACTCTTTGGGCATGAGAAGGGAGCCTTCACTGGAGCGGCTGCAACCAAGAAGGGCAAGCTTGAAGCTGCCGAAGATGGAACATTGCTGCTCGACGAAATTGGCGACATGCCTGCACTGCTGCAAGCCAAACTCCTGCGGGTTCTCCAGCAACGTGAGTTCGAGCGGCTAGGGAGCACCCGCCTAATGCCCTTTAACGCGCGCGTGATCGCCGCAACCAACAAGAACCTGGAGCAGGCCATCAAGGCGGGCGAATTCCGGCAGGATCTCTATTACCGCCTGAACGTGCTTTCGGTGGCGCTCCCACCACTGCGCGAGCATCGCGAAGACATTCCTGCGCTGGCGCTGCATTTCGCCAGTAAGTTTGCGGCGAAGAGCAAGCACGGCTTCAAAGGCATTTCGCCGGAAGCGCGATCCCTGCTGATGCAATACGGCTGGCCTGGCAACATTCGCGAACTCGAAAACGCCATGGAACATGCAATCGTGCTGGGACTGACGGACGAGATCCTGCCGGAAGACCTTCCCGAGCCGTTGCTCGAAGAACAATTGTCGGAGACTGCAGCGCTGTATCACAACACACTCAATCAGACCAAGAAGCAACTGGTTATCACGGCGATGGATAACGCGAAAGGCAACTACATCGAAGCCGCTCGGCTGTTGGGAATCCATCCCAAGTACCTGCATCGTCTGATCAAAAACCTCAATTTGAAGTCCGATCTGAAGCGGCTGGCGTAATCATTTGGCGAACAATCTGCATGCGTGAGCCGATAAGGCTCGACCATCCTACATGGGCAACTCCGGCGAAACCGGCGGACGCTACGGCATCCCCCGCAAAAAGTCAGATGCCTCCCGCGCCGCCGGTGACGCATGCACGTGCCCGAGGATCGCAAGCACGCATTTTCAATTCTGGGCATTTCGAGTCTCAGAAAGAATTGGGTCCGTCGGCATTGTTAGAAAACCATCTCAAGATCGCGTTCCTTGGATACGCATAAACGTTGCTTCGCACTCATCGAATCCCGAGCATTAGAAAAGTATAGTTTTCTAACACTGAGCATGAACACATCGTTCAACTGATGTGCACATCTAAGGCTGCTTTTGGCTGCGCTTCTGATACCAAGCAACTGCGCTTTTAACATCTGCGATTGCGCCCTGGTGATACTCGACACTGTTAGCGTTCATTCACCATTGCCAAGAGCTCTCGATGCAGTTCTTCCCAAGGGACGGTCACGCCTTTGCCAGCTTTCAGGTCTTCTATGCGTCGCGCTACTTCCTCGTCCCAAGCCTCTTGGACAGACTCATTCCTAGTCTCAAGACTATCAAGGAGCGTGTTAGCCAATGCAGCACGTGGCGAGCAGCAGGGAATAGACTCATCTATTACTTTCCATTCGGCTGTGTGCCATAAATGTGCCATTCGCTTCGGTTTCCGATGCGCTAAAGCGAGCCTTTTCAACACCTCATCAAAGTGCTTTCGTGGGGCCTAGCGGAAAACCGCTCATGGCACAAGCGCTGGCCTGTTCTGTGGCCGCACGAGTCCATGAGCGGTTATCAGTCGTGCTTCGACGGGAGGTGCAACAGTTTGGCCGTGCAGGTCTCCGGTGCCGCTGGTCCACTGAAGGCGCCCTGGTCTGAGCCCGCGCCAATCGGGCAGCTCTTGACTCCTGCCGGACACAACTGGATGTAATCCGCGCCGAACTGGCCCGCGCCGAGAAACGGTGGGTCGGCGCTGAAAACGCTGACCGTCAGCACTTTGCCATCGCTGGAAAGGCACCCGGTACCGGACGTCGTTAAGATGACAGTGGAAGCGGTCTTCGTGAAGCCCGACCACGCTTCGCACTTGCCGTCGTCCGGCAGAACGAAGTTTATCCCCATGAAACTCGTGCCGCCACCGCCGAAGCCGCCGCTCACCGCGATGCAGTAATTTGCCGCGTAACTGTAGCCGGGGGCGATCAGTCCCAGCACCAGGAACAATAACAATTGGGGTGTCTTGAAGCGAAGCATAGCTTGGTTCCTCCTTCGTTGTTGTGAGCATCCGCGCCGGACGCTACCCTAAGTTTCCGGCGCGGCTCGATGATATTACTTCGACACTCGCGGAGCCAGTAAAAAAGTGTAGAGGCGTCGATCTCCTCATCGCCGTACCAGAAGTAGCTGGCCGCTAAAACAGTTCCCGCACCGTAGAATCGAACTCCCTGTTTCCGAAGGATCGAGAAAAAATCGTCGGACACGACGTAGTCGTTGCCGTATCGTGAGCGGAGCCATCCTGTTCTACCGCCTCGTAGGCAAGCAGCCAATGGCTGTCGCAAAGGTTCGCTGCGCGGGCAGGAGTGCGGAGGCGTGCTGATCATGATGGGGCAACACGACCGCTCCGAAGCGTTGTTCTACTATTTTCGGCTGGAAGATCAGGTTTCTGAAAGCCACCTGCTGCGACTGATCGAAAAGCACATCAGCTTTGCTTTCGTACGCGAACAACTGAAAGGCAGCTACAGCCAGACTGGACGACCGTCGACCGATCCCGAGCTGCTGCTGCGCATTCTCTTGATCGGCTATCTCTATCGCATTAGTAAGGAGCGCAAACTGGTGGAAGAACTGCGCATGCACTTGGCCTGGGCTGGTTCACCGGTCTGGGCTTCGATCAAGAGATCCCGCATCACTCGACTTTCTCCAAGAACCGTCATGGGCGGTTTCAGGAGTCGAAGCTATTCGAGCAGTGAGCTGAGTAAAAGCGGCTGTCACGGCTCATCTCCAGCGCTTCAGTTCCGGGCCAGATGGTTCGTAGGTTCCACTTGAATCCGCGGCAGCAGTAGATAGGGTTCCATTCGTCGCGTCGCGAGAGGGGGTCGTTCGTGTCCCCCACGATCGAGTAGCTGGCGCAGTCTTTCTGCTATGCCGCATCCCGTTCTGGAAAGCAAAGCGAGGGCTGCAGGTCGAGTTTGTCTACTGCCGACTTCACATTGATGTGGAATGATGCTCGGTCTTGTGCGAGCTTCGGGCCAATCACGCTGGTTAACCTCTCAACGGTGGCGCTCAAGTTCTTGGCGTGCATCTGCTGCAATTCAATCGTAATTGTGATGTCGAACAATCCACTTTCCCGCTGTTGAAGTTGCTGTGCCCTATACGCGAGCAAACTACCCTCGAGCATCCGAGCTAGGCTCACAAGGGAGCGGCTCTTGCACGCGGCACATTCGTCACCTCGACCGCTGCTGATGAGCTCGCAATCCAGGCAGAAAACTGCATTCCAGAGAGGGAGACCTCCCGCGTCCAGATGGTTCATTGTTCCGGCGAACATATATACCGACCCCCGTCGTTGAGATCTGGCAGCTACATTCAATAAGGATACCGCGTCATTCTGAATGTGTAAGCTGTCAAAACTTTCAGTATCTGGGACAAGTCTGGACCCTAGGCAGGCATCACTAACGGTCTGTACTGTTGGCGGCAGGCGACGTTTTCTTGATCTTAATAAGTATTTTGCTGCTAGTGTTCAAATGGGCTAATTCCCAATTGGCGATCGCGGTGAGGACCCCTCTTTGTACTTGGCAAGGCCCCCGCAGCAAAACATACGACCTCTCGGTCGAACGTCAGCCCAGGATTTCCACCCTGAACGTTCTCTGAAATCGTGCGCTCAATAATATATCGTATCACGATATATAGCTGGAGCGGCGAGAAGTACCATGGGAGGCTTTCGGCATGACGTGGGTAGCGACCGAAAGAGCCTCGTCCATGACTCGGTCTCGAGTTTTATGAACAGCTCCGCAAGGAAGTGCTCCGTCGCGATGGCTGGCAATGTCAGTTGTGCGGCACAAGATCCAACCGAGGTGCACCACCAAGAGGCCAAGCTCCAAGCCGACCAAAACACCAAGGCGGAAATGTTGGCTTCCAGGCATATTCCCTGATCGCAACACCTATTACGTTTCATGCCGTTCCGCGCGGCGAACAGCAGGAACACAGAGTCCGCTATTGATGCAGAAGCGAAATCGCTAATCGATCCGCTCGACAGTCACCCCGCAACCGCTACCACTGTCAAAACAGACAGTTCCCACACGCCCGCCATAGTCGTGAAGTAACCGAGTTCGCACCACTCGACAGAAGTGCGCCGCAGGAGGCTCGCATGAGCGTGAGAATGACTATGGAGACGACAACCGTTCGAAAGTTGATACTGGGAGCGCTTCTCGTCGCCAGCGTCTCGATGGTTGGGCTGGCTTCCGCAGCTGACAGCATTAAGGGTCCGGTTTTGGGCGGAGGCGCGCCTATCGTCAACTCAACCGTAACTTTGTGGGCAGAGAGTGCAGACGCGCCCAAGCAACTCGCTCAAGCCCAGACCGGGAACGATGGCAGGTTTGAGGTTCGTGTAAGCGCGTCGCAAGACGTCATCCTCTATCTGGTGGCAACAGGTGGCGAACCCACGGCCAACAGGGGCGGCGACAACCCAGCCATCGCCCTGATGACGGTTGTCGGCAGCAGACCCCCGGCAAGTGTAGTCGTCAACGAGATGACGACCGTAGCGTCCGTCTGGACGCACGCGCAATTCTTAGAGGGCACCATGATCAAGGGTCATGCCCTCGGTCTTCGCATCGCTGCTGGCAATCTGCCCAACTTCGTCGATGTGGAGACAGGCGGATGGGGTGGAGCAATTCAGGACCCGCTTAACAGCGGCCAGACGCCAACGATGGCCAACTTCGCCACGCTTGCCGACCTGCTCTCGGGTTGCGTCAATCGCGTGAAGGCGGACGCCTGCAGCAGCCTGTTCGCGGCCGCTACGCCTCCGGGCGGCGAAGCTCCAAACAATACGCTGAACGCAGCCGAGTCGATCGCACTTAATCCCTGGTACCAGCCCGAGAGACTCTTCGCCCTGCTGCGCCAGTTCTATCAAGTATCGGCGAGCAATCACATGCTTGCGGTCCCTTATATGCCTTACCTCAACTGGGCGCCTAGCGCCTGGACACTTCCGCTCAAGTTCACGGGCGGCGGGTATGTCGCCGGTGGGAAGTGCATGTTCGATAGCGAGGGCAACCTTTGGGTCGGCGACAACTTCACCGTCGGCTGGCAGGGGCAGGACTCGTTGTGGCAGGGCCACGCCACCAAGTTCGCTCCAAACGGCAAACCTCTGTCGCCGATCACCACGGGTTTCACGGGCGGCGGTATGGAAGGGGGAACCTTCGGCGCGGCAGTTGACGCCAAGGACAACGCCTGGTTTACCAACTATGGCAGCAAGTCCATCTCGGTATTCGACAAGAACGGCAAGCCCCTGACCCCGCCGGAGGGCATCAATTTCGGCGGCCGGCTGGGTCTGGTGCAGGGAATCATCGCAACCCCGAACGGTGACGTTTGGGTCTTGGGCATCGAGAAGAGGCAACTCGTTTACTTTCCCAAGGGCGATATAAATAACGGCCGGATCGTTTGCGAGGGCGAAAGCGCGGAGCCGTGCAAATCATTCGTAGCTCCGTTCCACCTTGGTATCGACCAGCAGGACCGGATCTGGGTGTCTAATAGCGGCACGCCTCACGTCACGCGCTTTCCAGCCTCCGATCCCAGCAAGGCCGAGAACTTCAAGACCGGAATCAACAATAGCGGCCTTGGCATCGATAGTCAGGGCAACGTGTGGGTCACCAACCGGTTCGGTACTGGCTTGCTGGGCATGGCCCATCTGGCCGACATGGGACTGCGGCTGAAGACCGAGGGCGTTGCGTCAGCCTCTGACTACCTGACGATGACGATGTCAAAGCAGCAAGGCGGCACCATGAACGGTGGCAGCGTCACGCTGTTGCGGCCGGACGGCACACAATTTCCAGGCTCGCCGTTCAAAAGCGCCGGCCTCCCCGGCCCGTGGGCGGTGGTGGTGGACGGAAACGACAACGTCTGGATTTCCAACTTCGCCATGCCGAGCAGTCCGATCGTCGAGCTGTGTGGCGTGCGCACCGAGCACTGCCCGCCGGGCGCACATACTGGCGACCAGATTTCGCCTCCAGGCGGATACGTTGGCGGTGGATTGCAGATGATGACCGATATCGCTGTCGATCCGGCAGGCAATGTCTGGGCGATGAACAACTGGCAGGACATCGACAGTTGTATCGGCACGCCCAAAGAGGCGCTGTCGACTCGGTGCGGTGGCCAAGGCGTCGTGATCTTTTACGGCATGGCCAAGCCGGTACGCGCACCACAGATCGGGCCAGCGCAACAACCGTAAAGAAGACCAGGTAGTTGTCGTAATAGCCGAGCCGCACGGGACCGCCTTTGGTCCCATAGGTCGAATCCGGGTCCGTGGTCGAGACCTTCTCTTGCTGCGGAACCGGAGGTTCGACCGGGTTCTCCTGCTCCAACTCGGCTAAATACTCGCGCACCGTGTGGTTCACCTTAGCCACTTCCGCCAGTTGCTCGCGAGGAACGCAGCTGTGATGATCGGCATTGGCCTGGATAAAACTGCCGTCCACCGACATGTCCTCGCCCTTCACCAATCCGGCTTCCAGGCAACGGGCGACGATCTCCTCGAACGGCTCTCGAAACAGATTCGATTCCTGGAATCGTCCATGCCGGTTCTTGGAAAACGTAGAGTGGCGCGGAATCTCCTGATCGAAGCCGAGTCCGGTGAACCATCACCACGCCAGATACATGCGCAGCTCTTCCACCAGTTTCCTCTCGCTTGTGACGCCGTACAGATAGCCGAGCGGCAGCATCCGCAGCAGCAGTTCCGGGTCGATCGATGGCCTTCCCGTGTCGCTATACGCGTCCTTCGACTTGGTTCGAACAAATTCAAGGTTGACGTGGCGATCGATCAGACGCAGCAGATGATTTTCAGGAACCTGATCTTCCAGGCGGAAGTAGTAAAACAGCGACTCCGAGCGCGCTTGGTGTCCCATCATGAGCAGCAGGCCTCCGAACGTAGTGGTGAACAGCAGCATCGCGAAACTCTGGCCTGCTTATAACCCGAACGTTGCACCGCCACAAGCATCAAGTCAGGGTCTTTTTCAACAGACACGCGTGTTTTCGTCAGTCGACTATTGCAGCTTGGCGTACTCTGCATTGGCTTCTTTCAGGATGGGGATGTCGGGGTCGGCATCTTTCCAAAGCGCAAGGAAATCCTTGTAGGCAGCAAGCGCACGACTGCGCGCCAGATCAGCATCCGCCCCCTGCGAAGTCCGAGCCTGCAAAGCATTCGCCCGCGCCACGCCCAGATGCGCCAACGCTCCCGTCCAGCAATTCCAGACGATGCCGCTGTGGTCGAGAATCTTCTGGAACTCGGCGGCAGATTCCTTGCCCTGTCCGGCGGCCAGATAGGCCTCTCCACGAACGTACGTCGGATAGAGACACGAAATATTAGCGACGAACGCAATTTGCCCCAGCTCGAGAGGGGAGCTAGAGGCTTGCAGGTTGGTCAGAGCGGCAGCCGGATTCCTTCTGTCCAGCGCCAACTGCGCCTGAATCGCTGGGAGCCACAGCGACTGTATCTGCGTGTCCAGTGGGAAGCGTTTGTTCAGATCCTGCGCCAGCGATTCGGCTCCTGCCGTATCGTCCGCGATGGCAAATGCGAGCGCGGCTTCCACCTCGACGCCCTGACTCGTAGGAGCGAGCTTCAAAGCCTCTGCCCCTGACTGACGGGCTTCCGCAGGATTGCCGTAAGCCGCCTCTCGCTGAGCGCCGATCGCCTGCCATATTGCCCCACTTTCCTTGCTGTCTGACCGGATGGCGGAATCCACCGCCCGCTTGGTCAGTTCCCGTGCCTTGCCGAGATGACCGGCATACGCCTCGGTGTCCGATGCCAGCGACAGTCCAAGGTTCTCTTCGGGCTTGCCGGCAAACCACTGCTGCTCCTCGGCCATCGCCGCTGAATCCGCGCCGAGAAAGGCAAGAGCGTAAAGAGCATTGTGGAGTATGAAATTATCCAGTTTTTGCCCTTGCCCGTCGTGGATGGCCTGCCGGGTCTCGTCGAAACGTTGCAAGGCAAGGGTGTCGTTGGCGAGATCCTCATAAGGAGTTAGCCGATCCGGCGCGAGGCGCAAATCTTGCTTGCTGGCCTCCACGGCTTTCTCATACTGCCCCTGTGCGCCGTACACGGTGCCCAAATTGCCGTACGCCGCGAAGTATCGTGGGTAGCTCTCAATCTCGTCCTGATATGTCTGCGCGGCTTTATCCAGTTCTCCGGTGACATTCTGATAGTAGTTGGCGGCGATCGACAGCTTTTCCCGTTCGCTGGCATGTTCGCGTAACTGAAATGCTTTGGTGTAATAATCGCTGCCCCGCCCTAACTCGCCGAGACTGGAGTAGTCGCTGCCCACTACCCCATAGCCCATGGCAAAATTCGGATCAAGCTCGATTGCACGCTGAGAGTAAGGCAGGGCTGCGGCGGGGCCTTTTTCGTTACGGACCTTTCGTGCAAGAGTAAACGCTTTCAGAGCTTCGAGCGAAGACGTGGTGGCCTCTGCCAGCGGAACGTCAAACTTCTGCACCGTGGCCAACGACTCACCCAACTCGCCCCGCAGCTTGGATGCCGCCTCACCCAGCGCATCCAGCACTTTTTCCTTGGACGCTGCCGTGACTTGCTGCTCGGCCAGCGGGTCACCGCTCTGACAGTTCACCGCCTTCAACTCCAGCACATATTCGCTGCCCAGACTGGCAATTGACCCGGCAATGAAAGCCTTGCTGTCCGCACGCTGGCAAAGGTCCCGCGCAACATCGGGCGTGAGCTTGGTATCGCGAGGGCGCGTCATCAGCTTCAACGTTGCCGCGACCTTGTTATCGGAAAGCACGTTCAGAAACGGCGACTGGTTGAGAGCAACGCTGAGCGCCGTCTTGAGCGTGTCGTCGAACACCGGATCGCCCGTGCTGTTGTCAAAATCGGCGAGCACGATGGTGTCCTTCTCGGTCAGGCGGTGCGCGGTCTGGCGCGAGCGCAAGTAGAACGCTCCCGCCATTGCCACCGTGACCAGTATCACGGCGGCGGGAACCAGAATCTTCCAGAGCTTCCTGCCCGCGACAGGAGCGTTGGCAACCCTCACGGCGCTCGATGACGGAGTTGGCACAACCGCAGAGGAACCTGATGCAGGTGACGGCGGTTGGGCGGCAAGCTGAGAGCCGCTCTCCTGCGCGACCGCCACGGTACCGGAACTCGCGGCTATGGCTCGTCCCGTCTCCGTATCTCGCTTCAGTCGCTGCAACTCGGAGCGCATGTCGGAGGCGTGCTGATAACGAAGTGCACGGTCTTTCTCCAGCGCCCGGTTGATTATGTCTTCCAGCTTGGGCGGTACGTCGGGGTTGAGCCGCACCACTGGAGTGGGGGCCGCGTCCAGAATAGCCTTGAAGATGACCGCAGAACTCTCACCACGGAACGGCAACATCCCAGTGGTCATCTCATACAGCATAGCGCCGAAGGAGAACAGATCGCTCCGTGCATCCAGTTCTTTCGCCCGTGCCTGCTCCGGCGACATATAAGCGACTGTGCCAAGCGTAGAGCCGGGACTGGTCAGATGCTCTGCATCCACCGTCTGCGTGTTCAGGGACGCAATCTTGCTCGAAGAACCGTCTGTCAGACTGACCTTCGCCAATCCAAAATCGAGAATCTTGGCGTGACCGCGCTTGGTGACGAAAATGTTCGCGGGCTTGATGTCGCGATGGACGATGCCTTCTGCATGAGCAGCATCGAGGGCATCGGCAATCTCAATGGCGAGCGAGAGAATCGATTCCGTTTCCAGCGGACGCCCAGCGATGCGATGCTTCAACGTCATTCCGTCCAGAAACTCCATGGCAATAAAGGCCTGTCCGCTCTCGTCATCAATCTCGTAAATGGTGCAGATGTTCGGATGATTCAGGGCCGACGCAGCCTGCGCTTCGCGTTGGAATCGGGCTAGAGCTTGCGCATCCTTGGCTACTTCATCGGGCAGGAATTTCAGGGCGACGAAACGATGCAGCTTTACGTCCTCGGCCTTATAGACCACACCCATCCCGCCCCCGCCGAGTTTCTCGACGATGCGATAGTGCGAGATGGTCTGGCCGATCAAATGACGAAGCTTGCGCCGCACCATCCTAGGGCTCAAAGCTGCGACAAGTCAATAAAAGCCTGGGGTAGTACTCTACGGAAAAATTCGACCCCCCGGGCTGCGAGGCCGAACCTGAAAACGGAGGTGCTTCGCGCTTTCGACGTGGTGGATGAGTAATCGCAATGTGACAACAGTGATCCCGGATCGAGCGGGGCCAGACCAGTTTCCGAAGACGATATCATCGATGCCGCAGGCGGTGCGGTTTGATCTACCATGGCCCAAGGAGTCTTTGTCGAACACAGAAGCCAATTCGTGTTCTTGTTCCTTATTCTTGCCCAGGGGGCACACTCCATCGAGGAGTACGTCACCAAGTTGTACGCGGTCTTCGCCCCGGCTCGTTTTGTGAGCAGCCTTGTCAGCAACGATCTCGCCGTGGGCTTCCTGGTCGTCAACGCGGCTCTCGTCACGTTCGGTGTGTGGTGCTGGGCGGTTCCCGTCCGCTCAGGTTGGCGCGCAGCTCGCGGGATAGTTTGGTTCTGGACGATTCTGGAGCTAGCTAACGGAATCTCCCACTCGGCCCTTGCCTCGTCGGGGGGCGTTACTTCCCCGGAGTAGGGACGGCTCCGCTACTGCTGCTGTGCGCAGGGTGGCTGGCGGTTCTCCAGGCTCGTCAGGGCGGTGGGCCGACGGTCCTCCCATCCTAAACAAACAGTCGAGAGCAGGCGTCTAGTGGACTCAGAACTCCTCAGTGAGTGCTATCGCGAACCTGAGTTTCCGTAAGTTTCCTGATTCGACTTGCGCGGGTTCGTCTACAGGTTTCCTGAGAAAGTGGTTTGAGAGATGGCCTTCGCAACGAATCATGGCTGGATGAAGATCATTTGCCTACGCAGCTTCCGAATCATCACGGGTTTGCTACTTTCCTGCAGTCACTTCAAGCCTTCGACGAGGTAAAGATCGGAGAGGGTGCGTATGTATCCGTACACGTAAGCCTTGGCATCTGGAGTAATCGTGATACCCCGGATGGTATCGATACCTGCCGCATCGGCAGGCACCAGTTCCTTCCACAGCTTTCTTTTTCCGGTGGACAACTCGATCTCATACACTTGGGCTGGAATCACTCCAAAGCGGAAAACGTAGAGGAATTGGCCATCCGCGGAAAATCCCGTCGGCGCCTCGTCGGCTTCAGCACCGGGGACGAGTACGGGCTGACCACTCGCGACGGGATAAAGATAGCCTTTGTGATCCGGACCCACGCTGGCAGCAAAATCTCCCTTCGGAGAAATCACAACCGATGGGTTCACCCCTTCCGGGCTAATCGGGCGCGGCTTGCCTTCGCCCGGAGACTCCACATACAGCCGAAATCCGTGGCCAGGCTCATTCCCCGAAAACACAATTCTTTTTCCGTCCGGAAGCCATCGTGCCCACAGGTGGTTGATGGAGTCGTGGGTGAGAGGTTTCGCTTCGCCCACCCCGGTTGGAAGCAGAACCAACGGCGACGGCGTGATATTAGGCCGTGCCAGCGCCCATTTTCCGTCAGGCGACAATGCCGCGCCGATTCCTTCACTCAAGCGAATCGCGGGGGAACCATCGGTTTTGCGCAGATAGACTGCATATTTGGGACCTCCGCCCTCGCCGGTTTCGCCGAAGAGGACGGTTCGTCCGTCGGCTGACAAATCGCCGGGTACGGACCAGTCGAGCCAGGATAAGTCGCGTTCCTTGGTGTCGCCTGGAGCCAGTCCAATGATTCCCGCGCGATCGTTGCCGCGAGTCAACAACACATTCCCGTCCTTGCCAACATCGAGCAGGGTCAATTCTCCGGGAACCCGCGCCAGCAGCCGGATGGTTCCCGCAAGGTTGACCGCATAAAGCGACCGGTCGCCGCCGGTTCTGGTAGCTGTAAACCAGATCTCGTCGCCGCTGGGCGACCACGCAATACCTTGAATGCTGTCCCATCCAGTAGAAAGAGTTGTCTTTTTCCCAGCCAGGTCAACCACGGCAACCGCTCCACCATCGTCGCCCAATTGAGGATGATCAATCAGCGCAACGGTGTCGGCCTTCGGGGAAACGCGAATGTGCCCAATCCATCCATCGGCCTGGTAAAGCACCTTGCCCAGCGGAAACTCCAGTCGATGCCGACCTTGCTCCTGCCGCACAATCGCCAGATTGTTTCCATCAGGGGACCAATCGGCCCACTCGACATCATTCAGGATTTCCCGCGGAGCGCCGCCGACCAGAGGTACACGCGCCAGTGTTCCAGAATAAAGAAACTGCGCCACCGGATGACTCGCCAGAGAAAGCGCCATCTCGCCTAACGACGAAACCGCCAGAACATCGGCTCCCGCCGGTTCCAATTCATGCGACTCTGGGCTTTCCGGCCGCGTGGTGAAAAGCTGCAGCGATTTCCCTTCCCAGGCTGCGCTGTAAATGATCGTCTTTCCATCGGGCGCAAAACGTGCGGCGTGGACCATCCCCCGCCGGAACGTAAGCGGATGATAAATCGGCAGCGCTGACGACTCCGCCGGCCGTTCCAACAAGAACCTTCCCACGACAAGGCCAGCAATCAGCGCGACCACGACCGCCGCCAACGCTCCAACCAGTAACGGCTTTCGCGATCGAGCGGCCTCAGCACCGACTGGCGCTGCCGCCGGTGCGACAGCCGGGCTGCTCCCGGATCGTATGCGCGATGTATCCAAACTCCGCTTGATTCGCTTCAAATCTCCGCGCAACTCCGCCGCGGTCTGATAGCGAAATTCGCGGTCTTTCTCAATCGCCTTGAAAATCATCTCCTCGAGCTTAGGGGGCAACGTCGGATTCACGCTTGACGGACTCACCGGAGTTCGATTCAGTATGGCCTCCGAGATGACGCCGCTGCTGCTCCCAGAAAATGCCAACCCTCCGGTAGCCATTTCGTACAGCACCGAGCCAAACGCAAACAAATCGGTGCGCGGATCAAGCTCCTCCGCCCGCACCTGCTCCGGCGACATATAGGCCACGGTTCCAACCGTCGAGCCTGGCTTGGTCATCATCGCGCCATCGGTCGCGGTCTGCATCGCAGAATCCGAACTGCTCCCGCGGTTCTCCGGAGCCAGCTTCGCCAGACCGAAGTCCAGCAACTTTGCATCCCCACGCTTGGTCACGAAAATATTGGCCGGCTTGATATCGCGATGGATGATGCCCTTGGAATGCGCCGCATCGAGCGCATCGGCAATCTCGATTGCCAGATTCAACAGCGTCTCCGTATCCATGGGACGTCCCGCAATGCGGTGTTTGAGTGTCTGCCCTTCGAGAAACTCCATGACGATGAAACCCTGGCCGTTTTCCTCGTCAATCTCGTGAATGGTGCAGATATGAGGATGGTTCAGCGCTGACGCCGCCCGCGCCTCCCGCTCAAATCGATCGAGAGCCTGGCGATCGCGAGCAAGTTCCTCGGGCAGAAACTTAAGCGCAACAAAACGCCCCAGCTTGGTGTCCTCGGCCCGATAAACGACACCCATCCCCCCGCCGCCCAGCCGCTCGACGATCCGATAATGCGAAATGGTCTTACCGATCAAATGAAAAATGGCGCGCCGTGCGCGACCATATTAGGAGCCAAGCTGCAGCAAGTCAATAAAGTGGTGGGGTAAGCTACATATGCGGGAAAAAGCGTCCCACCCAATAACCTTTAAGGAATGGGGCTAACGAATAAGTAACGGCCGCGGGGCCGGGGCCCCCGGCGGGTGTTTTGACTACCTGTTCGACAGCAAACCGCAGCTTTCTCCCACAGAACGCTACTGCGTCACCGTAAAGATTCCTTTGCTCGTTCCTGTCCCTCCCGGAGTCGTAACTTCGATGTGTCCGGTTTTTGCGCCTGTCGGGACTGTTGCGTCAACTTGCGAGTCATTGGTGACCTCGAAGCTGGTAGCTGGAACGCCACCAAAAGTCACCTCGCTCGCATGGGTGAACGTGGTTCCCGTAATCTTCACGTCCGTTCCTCCCTTTTTGCTCTTGCCTGTGGAGATTAACTATGGTTAACTATTGGGGATCATCCTTGGTTAATGAATAAAACACTGGAAAACGCCGGCATTTTAGACCACGTGAGTGGGGAATCCACGGCGCGGGTAGGTTGCTTTGCCCTCCTTCTGTTGTGCGTGGCATGTCTCCTTCCGTCAGAAGCCCTGGGGCAAGGCGAAACCACCAGCGCCATTGTTGGCGAAGTAAGGGACACAACCAGCGCAGTTGTGCCGGGGGTCGTCGTGACGGTCACAAACCACGGGACCGGTCTAAAGCGTAGCGTCCGGACGGATGAAGCGGGCCGATTCAATTTCCCACAGTTGAAGCCGGGTGCCTACTCGGTCAGAGTGGAAGCGCAGGGCTTCGAACCGCAGCAAAATGACAATGTCGTTTCGGGCCTGGGCCAGACGAAAACGGTGGATTTCACGCTTAAAGTGGCGCGATCAAATGAAGTCGTCGAAGTCAGCAGTGAATCTGCACTCATCAACCCAGAAAACGCAAACACATCCACCACTCTGAGCGCGCCGGCGCTGGAGAATCTGCCGAATCCCGGCGGAGATTTAACCTACCCCCTGCAATTTGCCCCTGGAGCGCTCATCAACACCGCGGGCAGCAGCAACGACTTCGTCGGCGGCACAAACGGGTATGGCAACGTGGAGTTTAACGGACTGCCTGCTCTCTCAAACGGCTACATCGTCGACGGGTTGGAAACTAACGACCCGCTCACCAATCTAAACAGCGGTCTCTCGACCAACCTTGTCCTGGGGTTGAATTCGATTTCAGAAGTGACCGTCAACACTCTTTCTTATTCCGTGGATCAGGGGCGCTACGGGGCATCGCAAGTCGACTACGTCACCAAGTCTGGCACGAATCAGTTTCATGGCAATCTGTACGAACTGTGGAATGGTTCGCTGCTGAATGCAGCGGACTACTTCACGAATGCGACACCGGGAAATCACAAACCACGATCCACGGTGAATCATTTTGGGGGAAGCGTGGGGGGACCGATTAAGCACGACAAGCTGTTTTTCTTCTTCGACAGCGAGTGGGTGCGTATTGCACTGCCCATCGTCACGCCGACAATCGTTCCCAGCGAGGCCTTCCAACAATACGTCTTGCAGCAACTTCCGTTAGGCCTTACGGACGCAAAGGGCAACATTATTTACCTCGCCGCGCCGCAGGAAGTGCCGTTCTATCGCGCGATGTTCTCTCTCTATCAAAATATCGCGGGCACACCCACCGCGATACTTGGTTGTCCGATCGCTGCAGGTTGCGCAAACCGGCAAAGCGTCTCGCACTCCAGCGACGACCACGAACAGGTGCAAACTGCCCGCGTCGACTACAACATCAGCGAGAAAGATACGACTTGGTTTCGTTTTCAGGCCGACACCGGTCTGCAAGCCGCATACACCGATCCCATCAACCCGGTATTCAACGCTATTTCGCCGCAGCCTCTCTATTCGTTTGCGGCAGGACACACCCACGTCTTTTCGCAGAACCTGGTGAACTACTTCAATCCGGCGTTCTCCTGGTACAAAAGCCTGTTCGGGCCGAGCGACTTTCAGAAAACGCTCTCGGCGTTCCCCATCGTATTGCAGGGCAGCGGTGCGAACCCCTTCACGCCCATTGGAGGGCTCGACAGCACCTGGGTACAAGGCAGACGCGCCTCTCGATTTTTCATCAATGACAATCTCGCCTGGAGCCACGGCGCTCATGAACTGCGGTTCGGAACCAATACTCGTATCTTTCGCCTGAATGACTATGACTTCGGGGAAGGCACAGTTCCTACCGTGACCTACGCAAACCTGCAGCAATTCATCTATGGCGTGGCGAACACGGCTTCGAAGACGTTTCCTTCGAACGCAAATGAGCCTTTTAACTTTTTGAATCTCGATCTCTACGCGCAAGACAGCTGGAAAGTGACACGCAAATTGACCTGGACGTTCGGTCTGCGCGACACCTTCAACTCCAATCCGCTGAACCCGCATGACGAAGTCGCCCGTCTTCGCGGCTCATTCAGTTCCATCTCGCATGATGTCAATCAACCGCTGAACGATGCCATCCAGGCTCATCTCGGCAACCTGTTCTCGTCCACACCGCTGGCCATTCTGCAGCCTAGAACAGCTATTGCATGGCAGCTTGAGCCAAGATCCGTAGTCCGCGCCGGTTTCGGGATTTTCAGCGACATCTTGCCGGGTAGCGTTGCCGATCTGATTGGCGCCAATCCTCCCTACGACAAAACGTTCCAGGGAGGACTGCTTGGCACCGTGGGCACAGCTGGATCTGCGGGCTGCAACCCGATCGGATGTACAGCAATCGCGCCGGGAGTGACAAACAGCGCGGTCGACGCAACCGTTGCCGCGAATCAGATTTTCACCTCAGGGTTTCCCCAGGGCCAACTCTCGTGCGCATCACCACAGGCCAATCCCACAAAATGTCTTCCTCCAGTCGCGATCACAGCTGTCCCGGATGACAAACTTCACGCCCCGTATTTTACGGAGTGGAGTCTGGGACTGGAGCATCAATTCGGAACCACCGCTAGCGTGCAGGCACAATACGTAGGCACGCGGGCCGTGAACCAGCCCTACGCGACACAAGTCAACGGCTACCAGACCGTCTGCCAAGGTTGTTTTGCGCCATTCCCGTACATGCAGCCTGCTGATCCACGATTCGGCGCAGTCACGCAGTTCTCGACCGGTGCGAACAGTCACTACAACGGCCTTCAACTCACGGCCGTGAAACGGCTCGGACATGGTCTGCAAGGACAGATCAACTACACCTTCAGCCGTTGCATGGATACCGTCTCGAATGGCGGGTTCCTGCAATTCTCCGCTGGAGGAATTCTTTCGCCTCTACCCGGAGAACTTGCCCGCGATTACGGTCCCTGCGATTACGACATCCGGCACAATCTCAATGGCCAGTACGTGTATCAGTTACCCGTGAAGGTGCGGAATCGTTCTTTGGGCTACGCCCTGAATGGCTGGCAGATTTCTGGAACGGCGTTCTGGCATAGCGGAGTCCCATTCTCCGTCCTGAGCACGCCCTACTCCGCCGGTGGCAATGGCATTGTGCAGGGCAGCGGGCCGCAGTTCGCCAGTCTCGTTCCCGATGTTCCGCTGTATGAGCATCATCCGATACCGGGCGTCACCCAGCCCGGTACCCTTCAGTGGCTCAATCCCGACGCTTTCGTCTCGACCGTTGATCCCGGCACCGGGCAATGCTACGGCGGGGACAGCCCCCCGACCTGCCAATTCGGGAACCTGGGTCGCAACTCGCTGCGCGGTCCCGATTTCTTCTGGAGTGATTTTTACCTGACAAAATGGTTTGCCTTGACCGAGCATGTGAAGCTGCGGTTTGAGGGCCAGTTCTTTAATGTCTTCAACCATCCAAATTTCAGCCTTCCAAGCGTCGTGCAGGCCGGTATCCCAGGGAATCCTTCCACACAAACTGGATTCGGAGCACTCACGTCCACAACTTCTCCGCCGACCGGGTTGCTCGGAGTTGGTTTAGGTGGCGACAGCACTCCACGCATGATCGCCTTTCAGGCGCGGCTGGAGTTCTGAAACTCAAGACGCGCTCGATTCACCGAAGTCTTGCAATCGCCCAGTGGAGACGTATAACTTGAGACCGGCGAGGCATGGCAGCGGATTTGATTTTGATCTCGCGATCCAAATTCTTTTTGCGAACTGCGGGAAGTATAACCATTCGGGAAGTTTGGTCGGTATAGAAATCCCAAAAATTAAGCGGTAGGTGCGCCAGTTCGAGCGGCCGGGCCAGTTCATCGACTCCGACATCGCCCGAGCTCCGTGTACACGGTCGTCGCGTCCTGCCGCCAGGAGGGAATACCGACATGACACGCACAGCCGCAGATTCTCGAACCGAAAACACCGTTATCCCAACTACAACAGAGATCTTAGGCAAGGCAATTGTGGATCTCGTCTTGCGAGACGTCCAGACCGGACCGGAATTGTTGCTTTGGACGCCTACGAACGGTATTGCGCACGCCGCGGCGGGTCAGCCAGAGTATGCGGGGATCCGAATTGTATGGGCCGGCGAAAAATCAACAATCACGTGAGTTGTCCGTAAGTGAAACGTGGCAGCGCTGACATCTCGAATCCCTTGGACCGGGAAAAACTGACGAAGGAGCAGAAGGTGGCCAGTGACAACGGTGCGAGGGTAGTTGAGAAAACCGACGCGGAATGGGCAGAAGAGGAACGGAGAGTGATGAAGAGGACCTCGTCAAAGCGGCGCCCTCATCGAGGCAAATCGACGATGTCCTTTCGAGACCTAACCCAAACACCCCGGCGAGGTGGTACGTAGCCGGACCCCAAGAACTGAATTCCCCCATACGTTGGCTGGACGGCATAAGCAACGATTTCAAAGAAAACAGGGTAGTCCGTGAGCAGTGGAAGGAGGACATGGACGTCGCCCTCGGGGCTTCGCTAACCACCGGCATGTTTTCGACGCTGTGAGCGCTGACAAAATGTTCTACGCCCGATCAGGCACATACAGCAGGAACTCCGGCATGTCCGGGAGCCCGTCTATGAACGTCCCCTTTTTCTTTCCCTTGGCGGAGAAGTGCCGGACCCTCTGATCGAACCGTTCGGCCACGTAGAGATCGTCGTCCGGTCCAATCGCAAAGCCGGACGGGGCCTTGAGCTTCCCGTCGATTACCACGCGCGCTTTGAGCTTGCCGCGTGGGGCCACGTTGGGGATGTCGTAGGCGAGGATACTGCCGGTCCCCGCGGAGCCGATGTAGAGCGTCTCGCCGTGCAGAATGAGGTGCACGGGCCTCGTGAGCTTCTTCCCCTTGATGTGCGCCACGAGTCGCCCTGACTTTATCTCGAAGATCTTGACGACGTCCCCCGCCTCGTCGGCCACGTAGAGTAGCTGGCGGTGCACAATGATCCCGCGCACCGAGTGGCGGGGTCTGCCGTGTTCGTCGAGCACCACCTCGAGGCCCTGCGGTGACGGCACGTCCAGCGGAGCGCGGTCGCCCACTTCTGGAAGCCGGCCCTGGCTGGAGGCGACCAGCGTGCCGGGAAGGAAGTTTCCGTTGGGAAAACTCTTGCGGAGGTCGAGCGCCACCGGCGCGGGTTTGCGCGTCTTCGGCAGGATGGCAAGGACGGTGTTGGTGTCCTGGCACGAGACGTACAGGCGGCCGTCGTCGCCGAGCTCTACGTCGAAGGGGTGGACCATCGCTGAAACCTGCTTGGTTGTCACCACGACGTCGGCGAAGTGGAAGCAGTCGCCGTGGCGGTGGTACCGGGCGACATGGCTGTCCTTGTGCCAGGCGTTGGCAATGTAGAGATCGTCGCCGACCAGCGCGAAGCCGCGGGCAATGTGCAACGGGTACGCATCGGACGACGGATCGAGCAGCAGGGGATGCTTTTTGCGCGGAGTACCGTCATCCTCGAAGACGCCGATGTTTTCGACGCCGGTCTTGCCCTCACCTCGGTAGCTGATCCACCACACGGTTGTCCTTTCTCGATTGCTGCGGCGCTTCCCAAAATGCGTCTGTCGCGCGAGAACAGACTTTAGCCTGGCCTTCGATGGATTCAAACTGTTAAAAGTTACAGGGAGCCAGTCGGCAAGACTCGGGCGCAGCGCCGAATCTCCAACCGGCTTTTCTCAGTTGGTGGAGAGCAATATTCACGAGGGGGCCGGTATGATGTCGTTATGCGAGGGGCTGTCTCGTGTTCTTCGTGGCCCCTAGCACCGTTACTCGATCGTGTCTAAAATTAGTATCTACACTAGGTCAAAAGCTTGGTTTCCCGCAGGTTGAATGGCAAGCGTGCTACAACACGACGGTAGGTCTCGCACTGTCTGGATATCCGCCGTGCTGCTTGTGAGTTGCTTGCTGCATGCACAGGAAAGATGCGCGGTTGAAGTCAAGCTGCTGCTTTTGCCGGCGGAGGCACCAGCCGCCATCGCATCGCTGAAACTTGAGAAGGAAACGACCAGTCAGGTTTATTTCTTCGATACGGACGCCCTCGATCTCCTGTCTAAGGGGGTAATTGTTCGCGTTCGGCAGGGTGGCAATAACGATCTCACGGTCAAGGTGCGACCGCCAGAGGCCAAAAGGTTTGGCGACCCCACCCAAGGGCGCGAGGACTTCAAGTGTGAGAACGATTTGACCGGCGGCGAAGTGACTCGGTCCTACTCGATTCGGAAGAAATACGCCGCATCGCGGGTACCTGACGCAGGGCAAGATATTTCCAGCCTGCTCAGCGACGGACAAAAGAAACTGATAAGGGAAACTAAGGTGTCGATTGATTGGAGCCGGGTGAGGAGAATCGCCAGCATCCGGTCAACCGAATGGGACACCAGGGCTCAGCCTCCCTTCGACAAACTCACGTTGGAATTTTGGGAATGGACCGGGGGCACCATTCTGGAGCTTTCCACCAAGGTCGGTCCTGACAAAGGCCAGGCGACGTACGCGGAGTTGCGACGGCTTGCGAATACGAAGGGGCTATCGGCGAGCGGCATCCAAAGTGTGAAGACCCGCACGGTTCTTAAATCGCTTGCCGGTCGCACAGCACCGTAGTCTCGTGGACCGGAGGTGCAGTGTCATGCGGCCTTCCAGCGAGCAGGTCATCGCCTTGTCCACTTATACTTTGGTTTCTCCTGGTCCAGCATTATTCGTTCAGGACTAAGGTGGGGCCAATCGATACATGACGAAACCAGGCGATAGCGAAAGAACGAGATCGGAGTACAATCGGTGACGCTTTTGAAGTCAAGAAGCAGATTCGTGCTTATGGGAAGCGCCAGGAGCCACGTCAATTAAACGTCTGGATCAGTTCGGCTGAACTCGGCGTGAAGTTCGCATTGCCGCTGTAAGAGGCGGTGATGGATTTCGTTCCCGCTGGCGTGAAAACCTTCTTGAAGATCGCCCGTCCGCCTCTGAGCCGTACCTTTCCCATGATTGTGGTTCCGTTCTTAAACGTGACCGTACCAGTGGGGGTACCACCGTACTCAGGCACTACTGTAGCCGTGAAGGTTACAGACAGCCCGACCGTTGAAGGATTCACTGACGAAACCACCATGGTCGTGGTGGATGCTTGGTTCACCACTTGGTTCAGCGCCGGTGAAGCGCTGGCCGCGAAGTTTGTGTCGCCGGAGTAAGCGGCGGTGATGCAATGGCGGCCGACCGCCAGCGCCGCCGTCGAGAATTTCGCCGTGCCCCCGTTGAGCGGGGACGTACCCAGAACCCTCGAGCCGTCGCGGAACTTTACCGTGCCGGTTGCCATTCCGGAGCCTTCGGGGGTGACCATTGCGGAGAACGTCACCGACTGTCCAAAGGCGGAGGGGTTCGACGAGGAAGTTACTGTGGTCGTGGTTCGGAAAAGGGAGATATTCAGCAGCACGGTAACACCGCCGACTGCAAGATCCGGCCTTCCGTCACGGTTGAAATCGCCGACGGCGATGCCCGGACCGCCAGCCCCAAGCACGGTTGGCTTTTGGAATGTCCCATCACCGTTACCGAGCAGCAGAATGTTGCCAGCACCTACCGCCAAATCCAGCTTGCCGTCCGCATTGAAGTCCGACAGGGCGAGGGACCTGATACCCCCGAGCGGAGTGGGTGTAGAAGTACTGACCACCGGCTGGAATGTCCCATCCCCATTACCAAGCAGCACTCCGACCGAGCCAGTCGTTACGGAGTTACTCGCATATTCGCTCGCCACCACCAAGTCCAGCTTGCCATCCCTGTTCAAATCCCCCAATACGATGGCATCGGTGTACACCCCACCTGAGCTGTAACTCACCGCCGGCTGGAATGTCCCATCCCCGTTGCCAAGCAGCACCCCCACCGAGCCATTCGTGCAGCTGCTACTGGCACAGTGATTGGCCACCACGAGATCGGGCTTGCGATCCCCATTCACATCCGCCACCGCCACGGAGCTCGCGACGGCTCCGCCGGAACCGTAAGTGACCGCCGTCTGGAAGCTCCCGTCGCCGTTGGCCAATAGAACGCCGACAGTGCCGTCACCGTTGGCCACGACGAGATCAGGCTTGCCGTCCCCGTTCAGATCCGCCACAGCCACGGACTCGGCATCCTGTCCACCAGAGCCGTAGCTCATAGCGGTCTGGAAGGTCCCATCGCCGTTGCCCAACAGTACTCCTACGACGCCGTTCGTACAGTTGCTGCTGGCACAAAGGTTGGCCACCTCAAGATCGGGTTTGCCGTCCCCATTCACATCTGCCACCGCTACAGACTGGGCCTCATATCCGCCCGATTCGTATGGCACCGCGGGCTGGAAGCTCCCATCGCCGTTGCCCAACAGGACTCCGGCAACGCCACTGCACTCGCCACCACTGCTGCATTGGTCCGCCACTACCAAGTCCGGATTCCCATCCCCATTCACATCCCCTACTCCGACCGAATCGGCTTCATATCCACCAGGGGCGTAGTTGACCGCTGCCCGGAATGTTCCATTCCCATTGCCAAGCAGCACGCCCACGGAGCCAATCATGCAGCCGTATTCGCCGTCATTGCCACAGGCGTTCGCCACCAACAGATCCGGCTTGCCATCTCCATTGACATCCTTCACCGTTATGGAAGAGGCACCAGTTCCGCCCGAGCCGTAGCTTACAGCCGTCTGGAATGTTCCATCCCCGTTGCCAAACAGCACTCCCACCGAGCCATTGATGCAGTCAAAGGCTCCGTCAGCGATGCAGGTGTTGGCCACTAACAAGTCCGGTTTGCCGTCGCCGTTCACATCTGCCACCGCCACGGACTCGGCGCTAAATCCGCCCGACTCGAATGCCACCGCAGGCTGGAAGGTGCCGTCGCCGTTACCCAACAACACGCCCACATTGCCGGTCACACATCCGCTGGGGGCGCAAATGGCATTCGCTGCGACCAAGTCTGGCTTTCCGTCCCCGTTCACATCTGCCACAGCCACAAACTGGGCTTCGTATCCGCCCGAGCTGTAATTGACCGCTGCCTGAAATGTTCCATTCCCATTGCCAAGCAGCACTCCCACTGAACCATCTGCACAGTTGCTGCTACTGGCACAATAACTGGCCACGACGAGATCGGGCTTGCCATCCCCGTTTACATCGCCAACCGCCACCGAAACGGTATGATATGCGCCCGAACTGTATGGTACCGCCGCCTGGAAAGTACCGTCGCCGTTACCGAACAACACGCCCACATTGCCATCGGTCACGCATTCGCTGTCAGCACAATAGTTCGCCACGAGTAGGTCAGGCTTGCCGTCCCCGTTGACGTCTTCCACCGCGACAGAATAGGCATCCTGTCCGCCAGAGCCGTAGCTCTTCGCCGCCTGGAAGGTGCCGTCGCCGTTACCCAACAGCACACTGACGGCGCCGCCGGTGCTACAGTTGCTGCTGGCACAGACGTTTGCCAACACGAGATCGGGCTTGCCATCCCCGTTCACATCCGCCACGGCCACGGAGAAGGCATCGTACCCACCCGAGTCGTATGTCGCCACCGGCTGGAACTTCCCGTCGCCCTTGCCCAGCAAAACGCCAACAAAACCGTGGTTCACACAGGCGCCGTCGGAGCATTGGTTTGCCACCACGAGATCGGGCTTGCCGTCCCCGTTCAAATCTTCTACGGCTACGGATTCGGCATAGTATCCGCCGGAGCCGTAGGTTGGCGCGGTTAGAAAAATCGGACTCGAGGAGTGGGCCCAGCCAATGCGGGGGTGGCCAAAATTCTGTCTCATCCTCACTTTGTCCCGAGGCGACAACGGCGAACGCAACAGGCCACCCGGGCCGAGTGGCCCGGGATGCGGCGGAGGGAGGCTTTCCTGCAATTCAACCGGTGGCTGAGACACTCCCGGAGTGGCATGAGGGCCAGGAAGGTTCAATTGGGCAAACACTAAAACGGGTAGCAGAAATAGGAACGATCCGGTGCGTCCCGAGAACATCGGACTTACTCCTTGGATTTTGGGACATCAGCGTATCCGCTCGCCGACGGATATCTATCGCATGTCATTTAGGGGGAGGAAAACTGTAAGGTTCCTGCAGCGAGGCTGCTGCGAAAAGAAGGACCTAACTAAGCAGCGACAGGTTAATTTGAGGACGGCGGTGCGTCAATAGCAAAAAAGGCGCAGCTAGAGCTTCATCTGTGGACGAGAACTCGGCGCGCCAACATGCGTAAGGGGTTCGAGTACTTGGACGACCAAGACGGGGTGTCAAACGGTCATGGCCAAGAAAGATGTCGGGCCGCCCGCGGCCAAATTTATTCGCTCGCTACAGAACGGTGACCGCGGGGCGTTTCTGGCATGCTGGAGAGTCACGGAATCACAACCTGTTTCTGCTTCGAGTAGGCACTCTCCTTTTTACTCGAATTGACTGCTTTCGCTACGTAATAGTATTTATCGCCTGCGGCCACTGTAGAATCCGTGAACTTTGTATTTGGATCCAAAGCGCTATTAATCTTCTTGTACGGCCCGCCCGATTTGGTGCCCCGATATATGTTGTATCCGACGACATTCTTGGAGGTGCTGGCCTTCCACGACAGCTGAACCTTGTACTTGACCGGGGGAAGCATGGGGACGGTTGAAGCGTGCTCGTCGGCAGAGTTCTCGGCATCGCTGGCAAACGAAAGTATGGCAGATGAACTACTGCTCTCCTGCGGAACAAACGTGACGGTGAACGGAACGCTGTGGCCTGCTGGAATCGTGAAGGGAAGTGCTGGCCCGTTGAATTGAAAGTTTTTGCTGCTTGTTGTTGCGGAGGAGACAGTTACATCGGCGCCGATGGCGGTAAGTTGACCGCTCTGAGTTCCGGTCGATTCCGCGTTCGCATCTCTAAAATCAATCGCCGCCGGAGTAACTTGCAACTGCCCGGTCGCCCTGCCTGTTCCGGATAGCTGGATGGTTAGAGCCTGGGTGGGTGCTTGGGAAACAATCGAGACGCTTCCGTCAACACGACCGCTCTTCTGCGGAGCAAAGGTGACACGAAAGGTATAGCTTTCACCTGCAGCCAAGATTAAGGGCAAGTCCAATCCGTTCAGACCAAACTCTGTGCCTGTCGAAGCGGCCGAGAGAACCATGAGTGGCGTTCTACCGCTATTGGTAATCGTTTCGAGTCCATCGCGTGTTTGCCCAACAGCGACTTCACCAAGCTGCAGCTTTGTGGCAACACAAGTCAACTGTGTCCGCGCAGTATGGGAACTCGTTGTACCTACTGGCAAGTTCTCCGCGAGACCGAGCCCCGCCGGAGCAAAGACTGAGACGCAGACTAGAGACACAAGTATCCAATATGCAGTTCGGGGGAGGAACGACATTCACAGAGTTTGCAAGCTTGTGAGTCGCGGCGGAAGATGTCGATAGTACATCTGTGGCGCGACCCTTTGCATAACAATTCACGATGAACATGCACCAGGTAGCTGTGGACTCTTGCTCTCGCGCTACGTGCGCATTGGGCTCGGCTCCGCATTGGCGTTCATCGTCTTTTGGCAGTCGTTCCGATACCTATGTACTATTGTTCACTATGCTGACTCGACGCATTTCCAGGTTAGGAATGCAGCTGGTGATAGGCATCCTGGTTTCTTCCTTGGCTGCGGCCCAAGAACCTGCGCCGAAGTTCCGTCTTCCTAAAATCGCGCGCCCAACTCGATACCAGTTGGACCTGACCGTCGTGCCAAGCATGCCTACTTTTCAAGGTTACGAGGTGATCGGCATTGACCTACAAGAGCCAAGCGACATTGTGTGGCTCAACGTGAAGGACCTCACGATTCAGGAGGTCAACGTGACGGTAGGTAACATCCGCAAGCCGGTCCAATGGCGCCTGACCGACGAGTTCCTGGCAGTCGAACTTCCCGAACGGACGCAGCCGGGACCGATGGAGGTTGGGATCCGGTACATTGGAAAACTCAACGAAAAGTCCAATGTGGGAGCATACCGGAGGAAATCGGGTGACGATTGGTACGTCTACACAGCATTCACACCGATTGACGCTCGACGCGCCTTTCCGTGCTTTGACGAACCAGGCTACAAGGCGCCCTGGGAAATCGTGCTCCACGTGAAGCGTGATGAAGTGGCGGTTTCCAATGCACCGGCAGTGTCCACGACAGACGAACCTGACGGTATGAAGCGGGTGGTGTTCGCACCGACACAACCGCTGGCTTCGGAAGTTGTCGCGTTCGCTGTCGGACCGTTTGATGTGGTAGACGCCGGTGTGGCTGGGCAGCGACGAATTCCGGTGCGGATTATTACTCCGCGTGGAAGGGCTACGGAGGCAGCGGCAGCGCGCACCGCCACTCCAGAGATCCTGAATCGACTGGAACAGTACACCGGAATCCCCTATCCCTGGGAAAAACTCGACCACATGGCTGGTCTGGAGTTGCCCTTCGGGGGCATCGAGAACCCAGGGCTGATCATGTACGGAGACCAGATCCTTCTGGCACCGCGGAATCAGGACACACAACGGCGGCAGCGAAGGATGCGGGAAGTGATGGCTCACGAACTGGCGCACCAATGGTTCGGCAACCTCGTAACCCAGGCATGGTGGGACGATGTTTGGCTGAGCGAAGGTTTCGCGACCTGGCTGGGCACAAAGATCTCCGACTTGGAGTTGCCCGCATTTGAGCGCGGTCTCGCCATCACCGAGGTGCGTGACAGAATCTTACTTTCCGATACGCTCGAGACGAGGCCGCTGCGACTGGAAATGCATTCTCGCAAGGAGACAGAAGTTGTGTACGACGTCATCGTGTACTTGAAGGGAGCGAGCATCCTCGAAATGCTGGAGGACTGGTTGGGACCAGAACGGTTTCAACGGGCGCTGCATCGCTATCTCACTGATCATCGGTTTGCCACTGGCACATCGGAAGACTTGGCGCGAGCCATTGAACAGGAAACTGCCGTGGATGTCCGACCGGTCCTCTTCGGCTTCCTCGATCGATCCGGGGCACCAACACTGCGCTTCACACTTGCCAACGCGGGGCAAGAACCAAAGCTCAAAGTCGAACAAGACGGGCGTCCATGGATAGTGCCGGTTTGTATTCACTTGGAAAGCGGGGAAAGGCACTGCGAGCAAATCAGTGATGCTCACGTCGAACTGCCAATGTCCCAAGCATCAGAGTGGATCTGGCCCAATGCCTTTGGCAGCGGTTATTACTGGTCATTCTTGGCAGGAGGCGGGCTCGAGACGTTAATGGAAAAGGGGTACAACCTTCTTGAAGGGCCGGAGCGCTTGGCGCTCGTAGGCGATCTCGAAGGCCTGACAGTCAGCGGCACGTTGCCTGCGGCAGCGGTAATGAAAGTTCTCCCAAGGATGATTGGAATACCTGGAGGTCCAGAGCCGCGAGTCGGGGCGCATGCAAACGTCCTCGCCCTGCAACTCGCTTTAGTTTCGCCGGAAGCCACTCGCGGGAAGTATGCCGAATGGGTGGGGAAGGCGATGCCCATGACCCTGATTAAACCGGAACAGGCCAAGAGCATGGAAGAATTCTTTCGGGACAAACAGTAGACCGTCGTCTTTCTCAGCTGCGATGGACTTCGTCCAGGCAAGCAAGAGTTGGTTGATGCCACGCTGGTACGGCGGCCGAGAGCCGCGGCTGATACTGAGGGACACAAAAACGGACGAACGCTTCTTCCATTGCAACTGAGGCAGGACAATGGGGCCTCCTATTTTCTTCTTCACGTGGCCGTTTACACAGTTTTATTTACACCCTCTTCAGGTCTCTTGCCTTCGCCTTCGTTGACTTTGCGATGTTGTGGTCTGAGCCCGTGGTGACCACTCACTACTTTACGTTTGTCTCCAGGTCGCCCCCCTAACGACCCTGACCACCTTCTGGTAGGTGCGTGTTACTTGGCGATAGGGGCTGCGCTGCACGGCGTTCTGGTACACGGGTCAAGTTCGTTGCGGTGATCTATCCCTTGTTTGCGGTCATCAGCTTCACACAGCGAAAACCCAAATGATTGGTCCCGGTACTGACTTCGCCTTTGCCGCGTGTGCCCAATACGTAACGCGAGCAGTACTGGTCGGTGCAGAGAAACGATCCGCCGCGGTGAACCCTTTTTTTCTCGGCGGGCTCCGCGGGATCGTACGGTGTATCCGGACCCTGCGGATTTCGCGTGACGCCTCCTGCTGCCGCTAATTGCTGGTAGTAGTCGGGCCGGTACCAGTCACTGGTCCATTGCCACACATTGCCTGCCATGTCATAAAGGCCGTAGCTATTCCGCGGAAACTGCGCGACTGGGGCAATCCCAGCGTAGCCGTCGTCTCCGGTATCGGTGTCAGGGAAGTGTCCCTGGTGGGTGTTCGCCATCCACTTGCCACCAGGGCGGAAATCGTCACCCCATGGGTAGCGCTTTCCGGCAAGACCACTGCGCGCCGCGAACTCCCACTCCGCTTCGGTTGGCAAACGTTTGGCGGCCCACGCGGCATAGGCCAGGGCATCGGGATAAGCGACTTGGACGACTGGATATTTTTCACGACCCTTGAGATTAGAGCTCGGGCCTTCCGGATGACGCCAGTTCGCTCCCTTTACATATGACCACCACTGGTAAGAATCATTCAGCGCTACGGCATGAGAGGGCGGGGAAAAAACGACGCCACCGGCATAGAGATTTTCGGGCGGCGCATCTGCAAAATCTTTACCGGTCGGTGTGCGCTCGGCTATGGTCACGTAGCCTGTTGCCTTCACGAAACGGGCAAACTCTTCGTTGGTTACATCAGTTTCATCCATCCAGAAACCGTCCACGTACACACGGTGGATGGGGCGTGCGTCAGCAGCCTGGTTCATGCCAACTTCGTCAGCGGCCGGCGGATCCATCGCGCCCATGGAAAATTCACCGCCAGGAATCCATACCATGCCGTGCGGCGACGGCGCGGGAGCAGGAGCCATGTTGGGATTGGTGGGGTGGAAGATCGCGGCCTCAGCCCTGGTTTGGCCCGCCTCTGCTCGACTGTCGGGGAGGAGAGACCAATGGCGGAACACGACGACCGTCAGCGCCGCGCAAACTATGCTGAGAAAGGTCGCTATCCACACTGAGCGCGCCAGGGCCGAATAGGGATGTGCGGGGTGCGACTTGGTTCGCTTCGATCGCCTCATACTTGGCATCGTCGGCTGTGACCGCGTCCGAGCCCGTGTTGCGGATCTCCGACGTACTAGTCGCCTAGCTTGTCGTATAGCTTCCGATAATTGGAGCTAAACTTGGGCACGACGAGCTGTTTGGCAGTTGCGTTCAGAACAATCTGCTGGACATGGCTGGCGCCGTTGGTGTACCTCGGCATCTCAGTCGATCTAGTCCCATTTCGTTGCAACATGCATCTTTTTATTTATGCCGATTCCCGTTCGATTTCACGGACGGGCACTGTACTCATTAACTGCTGCGCTCGCATCCGTGCCTTTCTACTGGCAACCTCAGCGGGCTGGCGGGCGCGATTAATGCTTCCCAGGGGCGTGCTGTCCGGCGTCGAGTTCCCGGTGACATCGAAATACACTGCTTCGGTGGCATCCGGCTGAAGGTGCGACTTCGGCAACAGGGTAAGGCGTGCAATCGTGTAGCAAGGCGCGCCTGCTTCGCTCCAATCAATACTTGCGTTTTCGATCCAGAAGTTTGCATCACGATGTTTGCCCCAATATGTCATCCTGCTGGTGTCGAGGAACTGGACTCCAAAGTCGAAGCTGCTCATCTGGCTATCTTCCTGAACGTGTCGGATCAGTTCGTCCTGAAGACCGTTCGGGTTGCTTCGTTGCAGCCGAGCCGCGGGATTGTCCGGCAAGGGCGTGGCCGAGTACTTTACAACCTCGACCGGACCGTGGCGAAACGGAACGTCGCTTCCATAGCGCAGCTGTTGATACGGTTTGATGGCCTGGCGCAATTGAAACTGCAGAAGGGTGAGGGTTCTAAGAACTCTCAACTTATCCTTGAATGGTAGACACCACAAGCCCACGGCCGGGTTCGATGCCGTCAGCAACTTCATGATCGCGAGAAACGCCGACGAGTCATTTATGGGTAGTGTTTTCGTGTTTTGCATGGAAAAATCCTGCCGGCTAACGCTCGCGCCAGAAATGCCCGCTTTTCCGCGATCAAGGTCGACAGAAAAAGACAGCGACCGCACATCAGCCTTGAAATCAGAGTTTTTATTCGGATCCGCGTTCCCAAACCGAACAATCGCGGGATATAGGCCGGGTGTTGCGAAAATCCCCTGTGCGAGACGGTCCGCCAGAGCCCCGGCGCGTCCGCGATTAACATCAAATACCTCAAACTGGGCTCGGACGCAGATACCCTTCGCGTGAGTTCCACGAGCGAGCGACCGATGCTGTTTTGCGGCCGCATTCGCCTGCATTTGCAGACTTAACTTTGTGATCTCCTCGATCTCAGCCTTTTCCCGGGCGAGGTCCCGGTCAGCGTCGCTACCGGTCACTCCGAACCATCTGGTCACGAACAGCATAGGAACCTCATCAGAGTTTGGCGATGAATTTGATGGCGTTAATACTCGGCAGAAAGCAGTAGGCGGCAGCTTTCGTGGTTACAAAAGATGAGAACCCTGTGATCTTGATCGGGGCTGCGCCATTTGGCTGAGGGATGACGAAAATGCTCTCCGCCGGATCCTGCGTGCCAACCATAGGGTCTTTCGATTTAGGGTTCAGCCTCACCGCACCGGCGAATTCAGCGTCGTTTACCCAATGCGCCAAAACGAACTCATATTGGTTCTCGATGCTGGAGTTGATGAAGTAGCCGAGCAGTCCGCGCTCGACGCCGTCGTAGGGTTGCGTCGGATCGTAAGTCGGCCCATACGGCATGCCCCGACGGATCAGCCGGTGAGTGTTATTGCTGCCTCCGGGCTCACCCTGGCCCGTAACAGGCTGACCTCGCGGATTGACGCGGCGCGTGTGGGCGCCAACCGGGCAGCGCAGTCCCTTCGGATCGCCTGATCCGTCCGCGTTCACATATTCGAAATCGTTTAGTTTCTCAGGCGAAATTCCGCCCGGAGGGCTATTCGTGTCGGGCGACAACGCAAGCGGCACGCCATTGCGCCAGCGTCCACAGATTTTGGCGGCAAGCAACTCGGGATCAATCTTGTCCTTGTTCGATTGCAGGTAATTCTCAAATCCAACTACGTCAGTCTCGATCATCTTGAAGACCGCGAAGCTGCCGTTTAGGCCGAGTTCTCGAGGGTCCGGCACGAAGTAGTTCTCAGCCTCGTCCCGCAGGACGAATAGCCAGGGTTCGCATGGCTGCTGGTGATCTGGCGTATACCGTTCGGGGCCTCCACGAATGGTGGTCATGCTGATGCCGTCGGTGTACCCGAAGTGAACGCGGAAAGTGGGGACGGGCTTGCCATCGATCATGTCCATCAACGCCATCCCGTCGGTCCGCCAGATCTCTCGGAAGGCATTCTCTTCGTTGAATAGCGCCGATAGCCGGTCGCTATAAGTCGTCATCGCCACCGGGCTGATGGCATGCAGAGTCACCATTACGTGGTCGCTTCCCTTGCCAAACCCGCCAATCCAGTTCTGCGGTGCACTTGCGCCGGTGTCGCCCACTAATCCCGCACGTTCGGCAGCCCCGGCAATGAATGCGCCGAAAGACTTGAATGAGAGCGCCGGAACGCGGTCTCTTACTTCAAGCGCGACCAATCCGGGCCAGGTGATTCCCACATTGAGGCAGTAGTCCGGCTTGTGACGCGGGACATCGTCAGGATTGTCTCCCGGACCCGCCGCGAATCCTACGTGCCAGTCTTCGGCGGTGGTGATCTGTGGCGAATCCGACTCGTCGCCAGAGACGAATCTCCCAAGCAGTTTGCGTGCCTCGGCAGGGTGGCCCACTGTTAGGAGGAAATGCCGCACCATTGGCATTCTGTACCCGCGGAGGATGAATCCCTGAATATCGTGCAGGTCGAGTGCTGTCTTGGCGCTCGAATCGGCATCAGACGCCGTCTCATGCTCATTTCTTTCGAACAGACGGCGCAAGAAGCCTTCTTTTGCGGGGGGTGCGAGTACCTTAGTGTCCTGGCTCACGCTGTCTCTCCTGCTGCAATCTCTGACTATGCGACGGAACTGGTTGCTGCTTTGCTGTCGTCGATCAGAGCATGAATGTCCTGAACCGATAGCCCCGGATAGGCCTGGTAGAACCCGATCGGAGTGCGATTCGCTCCCGCCGCAAAGTCAACGAACTCCTGAAGGTACTTTCTGCAAGGCGAGGGCGGTGCGCCCTTCGTGAATTTGAACAAAAGATCGAAGACCTGCCCGATATTTTTGGTGAAATCGGCGATGTACTTGTCGAAGTCGCCATCGTAGACAGTGAAAAAACCAATCTGGTTGTCCTCCAGCGGAACGAACTGCGCGAAATGCGGAGTGCCCACTTTGTCCAGGTCTTTGGTTGTCCCGTGTCCCCTCGCGCGCAGGATTAGTTCGACCTCAATGAAGGCAATCTTCGATTTCATGGGCAGGATCACCAGGAAGAGATTTAGTTCACCGCCGCCAGTGATGTCCGCGGCGGATGCCAGAGACTTAATCTCCTTCGCGGTGACATCTGGGTAGGCGGTGTAGAGATTGATCGCAGCAAGAATGTGCTCGGCGGTCCACTCGACGAACGCGTCTGCATGGTTGGCGACCGGAGTGGGAGGAGGATCGCTGACGTGCTGGAAGATCGCATCGAATACCGGCCCAGCGTGCTTGGCGAAGTCGCCCATAAGTTGACTGAACTCTCCGTCGAAGTCGCCAAGAAATAACAGAGTCTTATCGCTTAGAACCGTGAAGCGCGAGTAGTGAATGGTGCCGATGCTGTCTTGCACTTGGAACAATTCCGGCATCAGTGGTGGGAGTTGTTCTGCCAGTGCCTTCGTATCCGCTGGAGTTTTCAAGGGAAACCTGATGGTGAAGTGATTCTGGCTCATGGCGTAGTCTCCTTTACTGATCTTGTCCGCTGCCGATCATGGTAAATGTTCTCAAGCTAGTCGAGTTCACTTGAGTTGCCTTACAGGTACTTTTCGGCCCGCTTCTTGCATTCCTAAGACAATCTGCCGCCAAGCACGTTGTGTCACTACGGTCTGATCAAGCGTGGGCAGGCTCTCTTTTCGTCTGTCGCTCGAAGTAAAATGCAACGGCCAACGCGAGAATAAGCGCAGCGATCCCCAATAGGGTCGAGCTAGACACCGCGTTCGGTTCCTCAATAATGACTTTGCGTGCCATCGCAATCAGAGCGACTTCGAGCACAACGCGAACATGAATGACGTCCTTTCTGAGGTACGCTTTCAGGGTTTCAAGCAACTCGACCCCGATCAGGACCAGCAGGAAATATCCAAAAATCTCGAGCAAGCCCTGTACCCGAATCAGCCAACGCGGCCGCGCCCAGACTTCTTGAGCGATCAAAACACCCAAGTGAATTGTCGACAGCAACATGACCACAACCAGCATTCCCGAGAGCGCGATCACGGTGAGTTTCTGAACTGATCCAATCAGCGTTTCCAGCAAAATCTCCTTCTTGCTCATCAGTTTTATTCCAACCGCAGCACCGCCGGCTGGCTCCATGGCGCCTTCGTCCGCTGTCAAGCTCGATGGCATATTAATCCTTGGCGGCGGCGAGCATGACCGCGGCCTTTCGTTTGTCCTCGGCCGACAACTGCTCTGGTCCGAGCCGATAATGCAGCTTGTCGATGGTCCCGGTGAAGCGGAATGGGACGTCGTAAGTAAAGTCGACCGGCGTGCGGGTATCGAGCCCGATGTCGAAGGTCTCGTCAATGGACATAAGTAGCGGAATCGTATGCGAGATCGTCTTTCGGTCGACTTCGTTGCCATCCACCGACAGCACGCCTGTGCCGCCTTTTGCAGGGCCGGGTCCGTCGTATTTAAAATCGAACACGATGGTGTGCTTGCCCGCGCTGAGCCCGGAAAGCCCTCGCCACCGAAAACGCTCAATGTCCAGGAAGTTGTAAACGAATACTGGCCTGCCCTTGCCGATTCCAAACAGATCGGTCGCAAACACGGCAACGAGTCCGAGCAGGGCCACTAGCAAAAAGACGTATCCAAGACGTTTCCGCCACTTTCCGTTCTTACCGAGCCAGATGAGAAGCACTCCCAGAATCAGCAAGCCCAGTCCTATCTTCTTAAACAGATCAGATTTGAGCCACCAATTGAAGCTGTGACTGAGGAGAATTGCATAGCCGCCGTAGCGTCCCCCCATAGTCGCGATCACTCCCTCGGCACCGCCGTCAGGGATGGTAACGTTGGCGGTGATGGTGTAGTCGCGGTCCAGAATGCTGGGGGCATTGCCGACCGGAATGCCCGCATTCACACCGGTGTAGGTGAACTCTGTCCGCCCCGCGACCGCGCTCGGTTTCGGCGCGAGCAGGCGCACAAAGCCCGAGTTATCCAACGGTAAAACCTGGTACTTCGCCGCCTCGGTCAGAAACAATGCCTGCAACTCCTTCAACTTGGCGGGATTGCTGGCTGCCAGGTCGTTATATTCCGAGTAGTCTTCGGCGATGTTATAGAGTTCCCAGTGGTAGTCGTTAAGCGCCGGCATCGTGCCCGTTCCCAACTCCCAGGATGGAGATGGTGGTGTTGTGGCGGCAATCCAACCGTCGTGATAGATCGCACGGTTGCCGACCATCTCGAAATACTGCGTGTCACGCTTCGACGGGGCATTTGCGTTCGCCTGATCAAAGGTGTAAGCCATGCTCACGCCTTCGATCGGTTTCTGCTTGATCCCGTTGACTGTGTCGGGCGCCGGGATGCCAGCGGCTTCAAGGATGGTCGGGACGATATCAATCACGTGATGGAACTGGGTGCGAATCCCGCCTACATCTTTAATATGGCCGGGCCACGAAATAGCCAAGCCCTGCCGGGTCCCGCCGAAATGCGACGCCACCTGCTTCGTCCACTTGAACGGCGTATCAAATGCCCATGACCAGGCAACTGACATATGCGGATAGGTCTTGTCCGAGCCCCAATCTTCATAGTGCAGCATATCCAAGGCCTTGACCGCCTTGACCGCCGGGTCGGTAAGAATGCCGTTGTAGGCGGTCATCTGGTTGAATGTGCCGTACAAGCTGCCTTCGGCGCTGGTGCCGTTGTCGCCGACGATGTAGATGATCAGCGTGTTGTCGAGCTTGCCCATGTCCTCGACGCTCTGTATGACACGGCCAATCTCGTTGTCGGTATAGGCGGTGTAGCCGGCAAATACCTCCGCTTCGCGGGCATACATCTTCTTTTCCAGGTTGGAAAGTGAGTCCCACTTAGGCAGCTTGGCTCCCCCATACGCCGCCTGTCCGTCCGGCCACGGTGTCAGCGTGGTATTCGGCGGAATCACGCCGAGGCGTTTCTGGTTGGCGAAAATTTCATCCCGCATCTTTTCCCAGCCCATATCGAACTTGCCGTGAAACTTGTCGATCCACTCCTGCTTGGGCTGGTGGGGAGAGTGGCTGCCGCCAGGCACGTAATAAACGAAGAACGGCTTGTCGGGAGCGGCTGCGTTCAAGTCGCGCATGTACTTGATGGCTTCATCCGCCATATCGGTAATGAGGTTGTAACCAGGCTTTCCGACCCATGGGTAAATCTGGGTATGATCACGGAACAGATAAGGCGTCCACTGGTCGGTCTCGCCACCCATGAACCCGTAGAAATACTGGAAGCCCATCCCCGAGGGCCATTGACTGAAGGGGCCGGCGGCGCTGCTGTATTGGAAGCTCGGTGTGTTGTGGTTCTTGCCGAACCATGACGTAGCGTAGCCGTTCTCCTTGAGGATCTCGCCGATCGTGGCACTCTCCGGACCGATGATGGAATCGTAGCCTGGGTAGCCGGTGGACAATTCGCCAATGACGCCAAAGCCGACCGAATGGTGGTTGCGTCCGGTGATCAGCGCAGCGCGTGTCGGCGAGCAAAGAGCTGTGGAATGAAACTGCGTATAGCGCAAGCCGGCCTTGGCGATCCGGTCCAGCGCCGGCGTCGGAATGACGCCGCCAAAGGTGCCCGACACGCCATAGCCCTGGTCATCAGTCATGATGAGGAGCACGTTGGGCGCGCCCTTAGGGGGCACGATGCGCGGTGGCCACCAGGGTGTGGATTCCTTAGCGCTTTCCTTGATCACTCCGCCGAATTTCGGTGGCGGTGGCGGAATTTGTTTCCCGTCGATCGTGGTCGTGGCGCTTGGCGCACCCAACGTGCCCGTGACCTGCTGCGCCGCGACGGATAGGTTAGTTAACATGGCGGCCAGCAAGAATCTTACGAGCTTCGGCGCGACGGCCTTCCTCAGTCCCCATCTCATGCTTTGTGCTCCTTTGCTCATATGAAGCAGACCTCTAGCACGGTGCCCCTTTAGCACCGCGCCCCTTCTTCATTACGCCGAAGCAAGTCGAGGTCGCCCTCCCGTGAGCATTATGGGATCATGCCGCACTGGATCAGTTTGTCGACGACCTGATCGGCGACAATGCCGACGAACTCGTGACGCATTGCCGGATCCGTCTTCAGCATCTCCATCGCTTTCTGCTCTCCCGGTGATGGCGGCTGTTTCTGGGCTTTCTGCATCATCAACTGCTGGCAAGTGGACGTCTGGTACTTCTGGACGACCTTGTTGGCCACGGCGTCAAGCACCGGGTGTTGTTGAGCAACCGCGACGGTCACGTAAAGCAGCGCGATTATCAGTGCGAACAGGCAAGAACGCTTAGTCATGATTTTCTCCTCCGCCTCTATTGCTTCTTACAACCCTCGTGATTCGCACCCTTAGCGCAGTCCGTCCCACCGGGGCCTTGGGATACGCCCATTCCGTTCTTGGTTTTGGCTTTGCCGCCGTTGCTGGTTTGAGTGGTCGTCACGCCGTTCGAATTCTTTTGCGCAACAGCTGCGTTGCCCGTCCTCCCGTTGTAGGCCGTGGTCGTACCATTGGAGCCTCGGGCGACACCCGATCCATTCCGGGTTTTGGCGGTTCCACCGTTGGTGGTTTGGGTGGTCGTTACACCATTCGGATTCTTCTGGGCAACAGCCGCTTTGCCCGTGTTCGGGTTGATAGCGGCGGCTGTCTGACCATTCTTGCAAACGGTCTCACCGCGCAGGTTTTTGACGCAATCCTCTTGCGCAAAAATACTCGAAGCGACCAACACACACGCCATCAGCCATAGAATTTTCATTTGCATCTCCAATACCGCGATTTTCCGGCTCCGATACGCTCACATCGCGGGCCATTGCTTGAACATTTTCGTGACAGCTTTCTGGACCATCTGCTGATTCTTATTGCCGTTGTTGTTCAGCGCGTTTTGGGCAATTCCGCGCCAGACCAAACTCTGATTCTTTGCGTCGTACAGATCGACGACCAATGTTCCGATAACATTCTGCTCAGGAGTGATGCCACCCATGCCGCCGCCGATGCCGCGCATACCCCACGCACTATAGGAGGTCTGCTGTTTCATTCCGCCGTTGGCGGTGACGATCACATCGGGATTCTGGCTCTCCTGCACCTTATGCCAGCCTTTGCCCTGCAGTGCCGAGTCGATATCCTGTTGCGCGACTTGCGCCAATATCGAATTCTGCACTTGGTTGGCATTGTTGGAAGCCCAGGCATAGGTGTGAAACTGTGAAAAACTTTGGCTGTGGTTGTAGTTGACTGATACTTGTTGACCGACGGCGGTCATTGAAAGCAAGCAAATGGCTAACGCAAACAACGCGACTCTGGTTTTCATGGAAGAAATCCTCTCTGCAAATTGCCAGCTCAGACAGGCCTTAACGTCCACCCGCGTTTCCTGAACCGCACCTTCGAACAGCGAGCGAACGCCGCTTTAGTGGATAACTAGTTCTGGCGAGAGGGTCGAAAGCGAAACGACTCGACGCATCCAGCTACTTGCAGTGCCGATTATGAGGAGTTCCAGGCGCGATACAACTGTCAGTTGTAACAGGTGCAGCAAGAAAAATCTTTGGATCCGCGATGCTCATGGATGTTCACTGCGAAAGTGGTTACGACGTGGAATCGCTTGAGCTGCAGCCGCAGCCGATGAAGCCTGAGTCTGCGCAAGGATAAAATCCGCATCCGTTGAGCGCAACTTATCGAGCACGGCTCGCGATACAGCCGATAAGTTCAGCTTCGAGCGGAATGGTTGTCGTTCCGACTGTCACTTTTGCCAGTTCCGGGCACCTCCTCTCCGCCGATAACATCTTTAAACTTGGACAGAGACAAGCGTCTACAGCTCGCGCTGGACGCTAGAGAATTACGAAAGTACAAGGGCTGAAAATACCGATGGCGAGAGTGTCGGAAATGAGCAAATGGAAAGGCTGCCGCAATGGTCAAACTGCTTTTTCTTGCGGACAGAAGTCAAAATGTCGCTGCAACGGCGACAGATGAAGGAGAAGAACGATGAGACTCAGAAACGTGCTGCTGTCATGTGCGTTTATGTTGCTCGGCTTGGCTGCATTTGCTCAAGACGAATTCCCCAAATTCGAAATAGGTCTGGATTACAGCTACGCTCGATTCAGCCCGAGCCATACTTACATCAAGAACAGTTACAGTCTTAATGGAGGCGGCGGTTCGTTTGACTTCAATTTCAACAAGTACCTTGGGCTGAAGGTAGAGTTCGAAGGATATGGCAGCAACACCCAAAACTTTAGCGCTCCTGCGGGTACCAAGTTTTGCCCACTGGGATGCACGGCGAACATCCAGGGCAACCTGTTCACCTACCAGGCTGGTCCGCAAGTGGGTCGGCGGTTCGGGCGGGTCCGCCCATTTGGAGAGCTGCTGTTTGGCGGGGCACACTCCAATGTCTACGGAAATATATCGAAGATTCCGGGCTTCACCACCGGAAGTACCGCGCCGTCTTTGAACGCGTTCGCGATGACGGTGGGCGGCGGCTTGGACATTGCGCTGAACAAGTCAGGTTCGATCGCGCTTCGGCCTGCTGAGGTTGATTACCTCTATACCCGCTTTAACTCTTCGTCGATCAACACGACTGGCCAGAGCGCGCAAAGCAATTTCCGGTATCAGGCTGGAGTGGTATTTAATTTCGGTGGGGCTCCTCCATTGACTCCGGCAGCGAGTTGTTCGGCACAGCCCAGTGAAGTCATGGTTGGTGAGGCAGTGACGGTGACGGCCAGCCCCAGCGGCTTCGACCCCAAGCACACGCTGACTTATTCCTGGAACAGCACTGGTGGCAAGATTTCCGGGACTGACAGCACGGGGAGTATCGATACCAACGGTGTCGCAGGCGGCAGCTATACCGCAACTGCGACCATCACTGACCCCAAGATGAAGAAGAACAACACAGCGAGCTGCTCGGCGACCTTTACCGTGAAGGAACCACCCAAGAATCCGCCAACCATGTCTTGCTCAGCCAGCCCTGCGTCGTTGCAGGCAGGCGGTAGTTCGACAATCACCTGTACCTGCACCAGCCCGGACAACGTTCCGGTTACGGTAGGTAACTGGACCGCCACTAGTGGTACTGCCACGGGCGACGGAAGCACCGGAACCCTGAACACTACGGGCGCGTCCCCTGGTGCGATCACAGTCAGCGCGACTTGTACGGATTCGCGCGGACTGAGTACGCCCGCCTCCGCGCAGGTGACGGTTGAGAATCCGCCACCACCGCCGCCGCAAGCCAGCAAGCTTACGGACTGCGACTTCGCGAACATGGCTAAAATCAAGAAGCCGTGGCGCGTGGACAACGAGTGCAAGGGCAAACTGGACGACGTGGCTAAGAACCTGCAGCAGAATGCAGACAACAAACTGGTCATCGTCGGCAACGCTGACCCAAGCGAGAAGCGTCCAAATCTGGCGGCCGAACGTGCTGTCAATTCGAAGGCGTATCTGACCAGCGGTGAAGCTCAGTTGGGAATCGATCCAAACCGCATCGAGTGCCGCACTGGAAGCGCTGGCACGATGTCTGCGGAATACTGGATCGTGCCCGCCGGGGCTACGTTCTCGGAAGAAGGCACGCAACCCGTGGATGAATCCCAAGTGAAGGCGGTACCGGACCATCCCAAGCGGAAGAAAGCAGCGGCGAAACAATAGATAAAAGTTTCCACTTAGAGGAGGCTCTATGAAATGTTCTCTCCAGCTTTGCACTGTCAATACACGAATCCTGCTCCGCGCTGCGGTGATCCTGGCTGCTGTTGTCCCGGCGATCGCCCAAATGGGTGGAGGGGCAGGAGGAGAACTACAGCAAAAGCTAGCAGCCGTCAAGCAATCGGTTGCGGAAAATCAGCAGAAACTACACCAATATCAATGGATGGAAACTACCCAGCTCACGCTCAAAGGTGAGGCAAAACCGCCCAAAACCTCGTTATGCCAATATGGGCCCGACGGTACGGTACAGAAGACTCCTGTGGGAGCCCCGCCACCTGCGCCTAGCGGTGGGAGAATGAAGCAGAGGATCATTGAGAAAAAGAAGGAAGAAATGCAGGATTACATGGGACAAGTGAAGAGTCTACTTGCCAAGTACGTTCCGCCCGACCCGCAGAAAATGCAACAAGCTTTCCAGGCCGGTAACGCCTCGTTGAATCCGAATCCGGGGGCGCAAGCCGTTGCGATCGTGTTCAAGAACTATGCCCAATCTGGCGATCAGATGACACTCTCTTTCGACACGGCGACCAAAAAAGTCGGCTCGCTGAAGGTGAACACCTATTTGGACGATCCGAAGGACGTAGTGACATTGGCGGTTCAAATGGCCAGCCTGCCTGACGGCACGAACTATGTACAGCAGACCGTCTTGGACGCGACCGCCAAGCAGCTTCAGGTCACCACGACAAATTCCAACTACCAACGGATCGCAGGCCAGTAGCTAGGAAGTACGTCGATGCGCTGGCTTGATGTTCGACACAGTGGGGGATCTCTATAGGACGGCTCTCGGCGATGGCAACACGACCTGCGTATCGGCGTTTGAGATCCCGCCCTAGTTTTGACTGGCGCCGTTGAGTGAAAACGCGATTTTGCAAAACGTAAAATCGTCTGCTTGCGACAGTTGGGAATTGTGGGAGGGAATCGGCGGACTTGAGAGCGCATCTCGCGTCCCGCAAGACGCGGGGAGAGTGTAGGCTGCGCGTCTCGGGCTCTCCGTCTTGGATACTCCAAGGGACCTCCGTTAATGTGCAAGGGATGTAAGCGCAGTCGGAAATTTCCCTTTTTGCAAGTCTCCTGTGATCGCAACGGAGGTCTTCTCAATGTCCGAAGCTGGAGGTTCCAACATCGAAGTCGCTCAACAGCTGAGCGAGCACAAAGGATCGTCGCAGTCTGTAGGACACGAAATATTGGAGATCGCCGAGGCCTTGGTGCTCGCCGTAGTCGCAATCAGCACTGCTTGGAGCGGCTATCAGGCAGCGCTTTGGACTGGGCATCAGTCAGAGCTGTACGGCCAAGCAAGCAAACTGCGGGTTCAAGCCGAAGGGGCTGCTACATACGCGAATCAGGAGCGTTTGTATAACGCCTCGACTGTGGTTGAGTGGCTGAAGGCAGAGGCTCACGGCGACAAGAAGCTCGCCGACCTTTTTGAACGGCGTTTCCTTCCCGAGTTTCGTCCCGCCTTTGAAGCTTGGAAGAACACTGACCCGGTCAACAACCCCAATGCTCCGCCGGGTCCTCAGTTGATGACAGTATACCGAAGCTCCAAGACGGAAGAGGCGGCCAAATTGAATGACCAAGCCACAGCAGCATTCGAGCAAGGCACTCGAAGCCGGCAACTCTCCGACCAATATGTCCGAGCAACGGTGACGCTAGCAACCGTGCTGCTGCTGATAGCGATCAGCCAGCGTTTCAAGACTCGTGGCGTCCGGTTCGGACTGCTAGTGATCGCCGCTCTCCTGCTGTGCTTTCCGGTTTACCATATCCTTACCCTGCCCCGAGCATAGAACGGCCTACCACCTTTCGATCGGCTTTGTTTGCCTTCAGCTTGAACACAACAACTGCACAGCAGCACGGCCGTCGATCCTGCCCCTAAGTTCGAGTTCAAGTAATTGGCATTAGAGGGCGGGCCAGGGCGGCCACGTGGGGTTGGGCCGGCGAGTCCGTGACTGGCAACTCGATGGTGACACGCGCGCCCTGCGGCTTGACGTTTTCCACTCTGAGGTCTCCACCATGTTCTCTGACGATCCCGTAACAGACGCTCAAGCCCAGTCCTGTGCCTTTGCCCACGGGTTTCGTGGTATAGAACGGGTCCAGCGCGCGGCTCAGATTGCCAAAGCCCGGGCCG